>NZ_JACHGW010000001.1:0-1200000 GCF_014202505.1 Armatimonas rosea
AGGGGAAATCAGTTTTTTGTAGAATGTTGCCATTCCACGATTTGCGCCAGTCACGCTAGGTGCTGGCAAATTGTAAATCCTGAAGCTCGATAAAAACGTTGCCCCCAAGAGAATCGCTCCTCTTGAGTTTCAAACATTTTTGGAGATCACTTTACTAGAGTGATCGTCCGAAGTTATGTACATTCGCTCTGGTTGTTGCTCAAAGAACACAACTTACAAAGCTATCTGTAAAACACTATTTTATTGTTAAAGTTCGTCAGTAACTATCATTTCTATTAGCTACTTGCTTCGGTCTTGGCCGAGGCGCAGGGAGGATATTATCGCAATGGGAACCCTCTGTCAAGACAATCCGTAAAACTTTTTACTTTTTCTTTAGCAACACGACACTCGCAGGCGGTAGATAGCACCTTGTCCACTCGAGCCTATAACTAGGCTCGCGCGCGTGAGGGGTGCCTGTCGAGGAGCCGTCAGAGGGCATAGAAAATATTTTCGGCGTACAATAGAGACCTACTACCATGAGCTATAACCAGTACCAGATGGAGCCGCAGCCCAGCCAAGGGTCTCGCATGGCTCTGACCCCTTTTGTGCGTGAGACCTACCGCCTCTTCCTCTTTGGCCTCTTGGGGATGGCAGGGATTGGGGCGATCTCCTACAACCTGATCGTGCAGTCGCCGCTCTTTGCACTGGTGGGGGGACTATTTTCCCTGATCATGTGGATCGCGGTCTGCTTTGGCTGGCGTCGGCCCACGCGGGTGGTGCTTCCCCTCTTCACGGTGGCGACCGGGATCATGATGGGCTGGCTGGGACACATGTACGCGCAGGTCTTTCTGCCGGGCGTGCTCCTCACCGTGGGGGCCTTCAGCGGCCTGACCCTCTATGCCCACACGACCCGCAAGGACTTTAGCTACCTGATGGGCTTTCTGTGGTCGTCGTTCTGGGTCTTGCTGGTGGGGATTATCCTCAACCTGTTTTTGCACATCCCGTTTCTCAGCCTGGGAATCGCGGCGCTGGGGGCGGTGGTGATGGGGGCCTGGATCCTCTTTGATACCAGCCGCTTGCTCCAAGACGATGGGCAGCGCATGACCCCCGGTGAGGCGGCGACCGAGCTCTTGCTCGATATCGTGATGCTCTTCCGCTGGATCCTGCGCCTACTCAACCAGTTCCGCTAGGAGCTGCTCCACTGCTGCCGCCACCGCCGCCTCGGGGGGGGCCTCCGGGCCGACCCGGTCCGCGGCGGCGAGCGCCATGGGGCGCGAGTGTGGCATCGCCACCCCCAGACCTGCCCAGCGCAGGAGCTCGGCATCGTTGTCCCCATCGCCAAAGAAGACAATCTCCTGTGGAGGGATGCCGAGACGCTGGGCAACTACCTCAAGCGCGGTGGCTTTATTGACACGCGGGTCGGAGAACTCCAGGTACTCCGGGTCGGTGATGGTGATGTAGCAGCGCTCCCCCAGCCGCTCTCGCCACTGCTCTGCGAGTGTCGCGATCTGGGGCTCGTCGGCGATCCACAGAATCTTAAAAGGCGGCTGCCCGGGAAAGCGCACGCGCGGGTCCCCGACGACCTCATACGTGGCCTTGGTGCGCACCTCTAGAATCTCAAAGTGCCGTGTCCGCTCCCAGCCCACCACCCCCGGAGGACCGTCCCAGACCTGGGTGATCCCCAGTCGCCGGCCTTCGTCGAGGAGCTCGCTCGCTAGTTCCCCATCAAAGAGCAGCTCCCGCCAGACCTCGTCGGTCTCCGCCACCTTGACCAGGCAGCCGTTGGCACTGACAATCGGCCCGGAGAGCCCCAGCTGCTCGTGGAAGCGCACGACATTGAAGTGCGGTCGCCCCGTGGCGAGAATGACGGTGACCCCCAACGCCTGGAGCCGCCCCACCGCCGCGACATTGGCAGCAGAGATCTCCTTATCGGGCCCAAGGAGCGTGCCATCCAGATCGAAGACAGCGAGGCGAAAGGGAAGAGAGGCGAGAGCGGCGGAAGTTGACATAGCACCGGCATGGTACCCGACCGACTCGGTATGCAGGTAAACTATAGCCACTCTATGAACCGACGAACCCTCTGTCTCTTCCTCCTGGCGCTCACCGGCTGTGGCTCGGCTCAGGAGATTCCCTCGCTCTACAGCGCGTGGCCCCTACGCAAGCGAAGCGGTGGTTTTACAGGCACCACCACCACCATCACGGGGGGAGAAACCCTCACGCTAGAGCCCCGTCGCGGTGTCTGGAAGCACGCCGATGGGAGCGAAGAGCGCTTCGAGTACACCCTGTCTACGGTTCAAGACCAGCAGCTCTTAACGCGCCTCGATGGCACGGGCATTCGCTACTGGCTCACACAGTCCACCGACCAGCGCCAGCTCACCCTCACGGATGCCTATGTTGGAGATGGGTACACCTACTCATTTGATCGCCCATGAAAAACGCTCTCACCGTCCTTGGTATCCTGATCGCGCTTGGCTACGCCCAGCTTGCTGAGCGCTTCCTCCACCACTCCCCCACGCCGCAAAAGCCCGTCACCCTAAACCTAAAGCCCGCTGTGGTCGATCTCCCAGACTACACTGTCCACGAGGATGGGCCCAACTGTGGCAACGGTCCGGAGTGAAAAAACTCCTGCGTTTCTTTCTCGTGTTGCTGGGAATTGTCGGGGCGATTGGCCTCCTGACCTCTCCCTGGAAGCTCTGGGGCCAGCCCGAACCGGAAAAGAGCGTCCCCTCTTCCTAAGACCGCGTACCGCTGCCTAGTTCCTCCCGGATGCATTAACCCATGAAACGAGTCCTTACCATCGTTGCCGCGCTGATCGTCCTTCTGCTCCTGGGAGGAGGGTGGATGTTTGCCAACAGTCCTGATGTCCTCAATCAGCAGCTCGTCCGCGCCATCCAAGACAAGCAGAGTGCCGCGCAGCTTGAGGTACTGCTTTCCCATGGCGCAAACCCCAACTACACCTACTCGGCATCGAAGCAGGAGCCTAGCTCCCTCGAAAAAATAAACTCCGCGCTCTCCGGGGTAGAGACAGCTCGGCCGGGCTTTGGCACCACACTCCTCGCCCTAGCCTGCACACAAGCCAACGATGCAGCGATTGATGCGCTCCTGAAGCACGGAGCCAACCCGAACCTCGAAGAGAGTACCGAGGTTCCCCTCTGGATCGCCGTGCAGAGCGAGAACCTCAGCCTCGTGAAGCGGCTCCTGGACCATGGCGCCGACCCGGATCGCAAGCTAAGAGAGTACAACAACATGACTGCCCGTCAGCTCGCCGAGGAGACAAAAAAACCAGAGCTGATCGCGCTGTTCAAAAAAGCAAGCCCCCCCAAGTAGGCCCGTTTACGGGTCTTGCCGCACCAGCGGGCCGCTTTAGCCGCCCGTCTCCCGCCCGAAAACAAAACGCCCCGAAACGCTGCCGTGGTACCATGACCCCGATATGGCACTCTGGGGCGGACGATTTGAGGGCACGACCGATGCTCTCGTCTGGACATTTAATCAATCACTTCCTTTCGACCAAAGGCTCTGGCGTGAGGACATCACCGGCAGCATCGCGCATGCGAAGATGCTCGGCAGGCAGGGCATTGTCCCCGAGAGCGACGCCGCAAAGATCGTCGCGGGGCTAGAGGCGCTCTACGCCGACTTAGCGAGCGGCGCGGCGAGCCTGCCGCCGGAGGCTGAGGATATCCACTCCGCGGTGGAGAGCATGCTCTTTGCGCGCCTGGGGAAAGAGGTCGCCGGGAAGCTGCACACCGCGCGCTCCCGCAACGACCAGATCGCCACCGACGTGCGCCTCTGGCTCCGCACTGCGCTGGATGAGTTGCAGAGCGAGCTGACCAAGCTCCGCGTGCAGCTCGTCGCGCTGGCCGAGGCGAACTTGGGGACGGTATTGCCTGGGCGGACGCACCACCAGCACGCGCAGCCCGTGCTCCTTTCCCATCACTTGCTGGCCTACTTCTGGATGCTCAGCCGCGACGACGAGCGCCTCGCGGACTGCCGCAAGCGCCTGAATCGCCTGCCGCTCGGAGCCGGGGCGCTGGCGGGGACGCCGTTTCCGATCGACCGGGAGTTTGTGGCCAAGGAGCTGGGCTTCGACGGTGTCTGTCCCAACTCACTGGATGCTGTGGCGGATCGCGACTTCGCGGTCGAGTTCTGCGCCGATGCCAGCCTCTTGCAGCTCCACCTCTCGCGCCTCGCCGAGGAGCTGGTGCTCTGGAGCGCGCCCGAGTTTGGCTTTGTCGAGCTCGCCGACTCCGTCACCACGGGCTCGTCGATCATGCCCCAGAAGAAAAACCCCGATGTCGCCGAGCTGATTCGCGGCAAGACCGGGCGTGTCTACGGCGACTTGACGACGCTCCTGACCCTCATGAAGGGCCTGGTGCTGACCTACAACAAGGACATGCAGGAGGACAAGGAGCCGCTCTTTGATGCCGCAGATACGGTCACGCTCTGCGTCTCGCTCATGCACCGGATGCTGGAGACCGCCGCCTTCAAGCCGGAGCGGATGAAGCAAGCGATGCGCGGCGACTTCTCCACCGCCACCGACCTCGCCGATGCGCTGGCCGCCGACGGTGTCCCGTTTAGAGAGGCCCACGAGATTGTTGGGCGGATCGTGCGCGGCTGTATCGCGGAGAAGATCGGCCTGGAAGACCTCACCCTAGAGGCGCTCCAAGCCTACGACCCGCGCTTCACCGCCACCGCGCTCGATGCCATCACCCCCGAGGCCTCCGCCAACGCCCGCACCAGCCAAGGCGGCACGGCCCGCGTGGCGGTCGAAGCACAGCTCCAGCTCGCCCGGGCAAGCCTGGAGCAACACTAGGATTTATTATGCGATCAGAACCAAGTAAACCGGGAAAACGAGGCGCGGCCCGCGCCACCCCGAAGCCTGCGGCGAAGCCGGGAAGGCCGTTGAAGGGGGGCAAGACCCGCCCCGTAGCAAAGGCGAAGCCCGAGGCGGAGAAGAAGCCAGCGGGTCCCGCGTTTGAGTACATCTTGGAGACGATCCCGGGGCTAGAGGCGGTCGCCAGTGTGGAGATCAAGGAGCGCTTCACGACGCCCCCGAAGAAAGACCGCACCGTGCCGGGGCTGATGCACCTCGCGTTCACCGGAAAGGCGGAGCGCCTGCTGGCCCTGCGCTCGATCGTGGCGGTCTTCCGACGGCGCGTCCATCCCGTCCCCCGCCCGACCGGCCTCCTGGGGCACCAGTACTTCTCCGCCATCCTCGCCGACTGCAACGCCGCGATCGCCCTGCACCCCGAGGGGAGTTTCACGTCGCTGCGCCTCGCCGCCGCCGGTCGCGACTCCGCCGTGATGGCCCGGATCGCCAGCGAGCTCGCCAAGGAGCTCAAGCTCGATATCGACACAACCGGCGAGGAGACACAGACACTTCTCGTACGACTCCTCCCTCTCCAAAAGAAAGTCGAGAAGCCGCCGCGCCGCCGCTCCCGTGACGATGCCCCCGAGGTGGATGAGTATGTCACGGTCTGGGAGAGCCTGGTGAGCCTCTCGCCGCGCCCGCTCTCGACCCGCACGTGGCGCAAAGAGAACTACCCCGGCGCGGTCAATGCCTGTGTCGGCTACGCCATGGGCCGCTTAGTCGGGCCGGCGGAGCGGTTTTTGAACCTCTGCGCGGGCTCGGGGACGATCCTGATCGAGCGGGAGCAAAAGGGCGCACTAGGCTGTGATACCAGCAAGGCCGCCCGCGAGGCCGCCGCCGCCAATGGGGTGGAGCTGGCCGACTGGGACGCCACCGCGGTCCCGCTGGAAGACGGCTGGGCGGATGCGATTGTGGCCGATCTGCCGTTTGGGCAGCGCATCGGCTCGCACAAGGACAATGTCAAGCTCTACCCCGCGCTCCTCACCGAGTCTGCACGGCTCCTGCGTGTGGGCGGGACTGCGGTCTTTCTGACCCACGAGCTCAAGCTCTTTGAGCAGACCATCGGGGCGCAGTCGCAGTGGCAGATCGAGCGCGTGATTCCGCTCACGGTCGGCGGGATGCACCCCAAGATCTATATGCTCAAGCGGCTTAAGTCGCAAGCTGGCGGCGGAGCAAAAAAGCAAAAAACGGCGCGCCCAAAATAGCCGTGATCACCCCGATGGGCAAGAGCTTGTCGGGGAGGACGCTGCGGGAGAGCTGATCGGCCAGCACCAAGAGCGCCGCCCCGAGCAGGGCAGACACGGGGACAAGCGGGCGGTGTGGCGGACCGATCAGCGCCCGCGCCAGGTGCGGCACGACCAGCCCCACAAAGCCGATCACCCCCGAGACCGCCACGGCGCTCGCGGTCAGCAGGGCGATCAGGGCCAGCACCCCCAGCTTGAAGCGCTCGACCTCCACCCCCACCGAGCGCGCGGTCGCCTCGCCAAACGCCATCGCATCCAGCCCCTTGCCACAGCGCGCCATCGCAAAAGTGCCCAAGCTAGTCACCACGGCTAGCACCGCAATCTGGGGCCAGTCTCGGTCAGTGAGCTCCAGGTAGCCCAGGAGCTTCTGGAGGATCTGGCTCTGCTGCTGCCCGGCCAGGGTGAGCAAGAGGTTGACGATCGCCGAGAGAAAGGTTCCGACGACAACTCCCGCCAGGAGAAACCCCGAGAGCGAGAGCTGCCGCTCGGAGCGGGAGAGGGCAAAGACCAGCCCCGTGGCCAGCAGGGCGCAGGCCAGCGCCAGGAGCGAGAGAAGCGGCTGCCCGGGCAGGTCCACGATCCCGACAAGCACCCCGACCCCGACCCCCACCGACGCTCCCGAGGCAACCCCGACTAGATAGGGATCGGCCAACGGGTTGCCGGTCAGTCCCTGCAGCCCCACTCCCGCCACCGCGAGGGCCGCGCCCACCAAGGCCGCCGCGAGAATCCGGGGAAGGCGCGCGCTCCAGACGGTCTCCCCATGGTGGAGGAGCTCCTGCCAAGCCGCCGCCACGGAGATCGTGCGCTCCCCCAGCAGTGCCGCGACAAAAATGCTCCCCAGGCACAGGAGCAAAGCGCCCAAGAGAACCGGCAAAAAGGGGAGTCGTCGCACAGGCGAATTGTATCACCGAGGCCTTTGCCAAAGTTACCAAAGCCCGAAGAGCCCTAGGAACGCGTGGCCCTAGGAACAAGTCCTTGGGCTTGAGAGGGCGATCCACCCGCAAGCGGGTACCCGGCCTGCGCAGCCAATCATACGAGATGCAGTCAATCGAATCTAGTGGCGACGAAGGTCGCCGTAGCCCTCCTAAGCCCGGACACTCGTTGTCCGGGAATCTTGTTGTCCGGGCAAACCTCGCTGTCCGGGAATGTGGTATGCTTTCCCTCATGGCAACACGAAAAGCACTGGTCGTCTGGGGCGGCTGGGATGGGCATCAGCCCAAAGAAGTTGGGGAGTTATTTGCCGAGGCTCTGCGAGGCAAGGGCTTCGAGGTGGTGGTCGAGAACACGCTGGATGCGTACCTCAACCACGACTTGACCACGTTTAGTGTGATCGTCCCGGTCTGGACCATGGGACAGATCACCGGCGAGCAAGAGAAAGCGCTGGTCAGCGCGGTGAAGTCGGGGGTCGGGATCGCGGGCTGCCACGGCGGCATGTGCGACTCCTTCCGCAACAGCACCGAGTACCAGTTCATGACCGGTGGGCAGTGGGTCTCACACCCCGGCAACTCGGAGGTGGAGTACACGGTCGATATCCGCGACCCCGACCACTTCATCACGCAGGGCTGCCCCGCCGTGATCCCTGTGAAGTCGGAGCAGTACTACCTCCATGTCGATCCCGCAGTTCGGGTCTTGGGCACCACCCGCTTCCCTGTCGCAGACGGACCGCATGTCAAGAACGGAATCGTGGACATGCCGACCATCTGGACCAAGTACTACGGCGAGGGCCGTGTCTTCTACACCGCTCTGGGCCACCGCGCAAGCGATCTCACCCCGCCTGCCGTCCTAGAGCTCCTCACCCGTGGCTGCCTCTGGGCAGCGCACGCGGAAGACGCCGCCTAGGGCCGGGATACCCTGCCCCACTCTTGAAAAACGAGTAGTGGGGCAGCCTTTAAAAACCTCTGTTTTTTTCGACATTTCTCCGATCAACCTAAGTAGAAGCTGGGTATGCTATTTGTAGTACTCACTGAAGGAGACGTGTAAAATGAAGTTCTTTCCGATTCTTGTCGCCCTCACTTTGCCGGGCGTGGCTCTCGCACAGGCACAGACGCCCCCCGAGCAGCCTCCCGCAAAGGCGGCACCCGTCGAGGAGAAAGTCGCCCCCAAGACCAAGCGCGTCCTGGTGGTCTCGTTCCAGCAGCTGGATCGGAAGATCAAGAACAACCTCCCCATCGGCCAGGATGTCGCCGACATGATGACCCTCTCGCTGGTCAATATCGGGACGCGGGTTGTCGAGCGGGTCGAGCTGGCGGCGCTGGAGCGAGAGCGCGGCCTACAAAACGGCGGGGGGAGCCAAGCGGCCGTGCAGGAGCTGGGCAAGCTCAAGGGAGCCAGTGTCGCCGTGATGGGCAAGATCACCGAGTTTGGGGTCTTTGAGAAGAACGCCTCGGTGGCAAAGAACGCGGTCAACCAGGCAACCAACCAGATCGGTGGGCTCCTTGGCAAGAAGAAGAAAAGCAGCGACGATAAAAAAGACTATGAGCTCCGGGTGAGCATGGATGTCCGGCTGGTCAATGTCGAGACAGGCGATATCCTGGCGGTTGCGTCCACGACTGTCACGGAGAGCCAGGCCGACGATAGCATGGAGAGCCTGTTTGGCAAGTCGTTTGCGCAGAAGAACTCCCTGGCGGGCGCGGCGGTGGCGGCGACAGGCCTAGGGAGCACGACTACCAAGGCCGATGACTGGAACGAGTCGGCGGCGGGACAGGCGGCACGCAAGGCGGTCAGCCAGCTTGCCCGCTCGATCTTTGGCAAGATTCCCCTGGCCCCGGAGGGAGAGATCGACGATGCCATCACGATCAAGCTCAGTGTCGAGGGGCTCGCTAGCTTCAAAGAGGCCGACACCCTGGCAAAGTCCATCGCCAAGCTCAAGGATATCTCCGAGGCCGAGATCGCCGACTTCACCCCCGAGCGCACGGAGATCGTCATCAAGGGCGCTCCCAAGGCCATCAAAGGGCTCGCGGCCAACCTACAAGACGACAGCGCGGTCATGAGCCTAGGGCTCAAGATCGCCCGCGTGACCAAAGAGGTCATCACTCTCAAAAAATAGTCCCCTCTCAAGAAAATCTGTGACAAGGAGCAGTATCTTACGATGAAACGTCCTCTCCCCCAAGACTCAAAAGTCAACTTAATCCAGAAGTCAAACCCCCTCTCCCCGGTCGTGTTGCGTCCCGAGCGCTACCTGGAGATCCTACGCTCAGACTCCCTCGTTCAGCTGCAAGAGCGTGGCATTAGCAATCGCCTGCAGAGCCTGAAGCAGGGCTTTGACCAGAACCGCCCTGCTTTCGACAAGGCCCGCCAGGCCGTCAAGTTCGATGAAAATGCCCTCCGCGCCGATACCGAGCGCCTCAAGGCCATCAGCGACCCCGCAGCGCTCCAGGCAGCGACCGCCCAGTTTCTCCAGCGCTGGGGCTCAACCATTGAGTCACTCCGCAGTGCAACGGGGCTGACAGGCAGTGAGGCAGCCGGGGGAGCAGCGTTTGCGGGGATGCAGCTCAAGAATGGCGTCCTCCAGGGAGACTCCAGCTCCGTCGAGGGATCGTCGTCTCAGGTCACCTACAGGCCCCTCTCAGCGCCCGGACGAATCTCAGGGATCGGCAAGATCCTAGGCGGGAAGACAACACCAGCGGGCCCGCAGCAGCTATCCTTTAAAGCCCCGTTCACGGGAGCGGGCGTGAGTGGTCCTTCGGGGAGTAGCAAGGCCACCGCAGCCGATGGAAAATTCAACTCATCGCTCGCCTTGTACTGGGTGGGATCCGATCAAGCCCGTAGCTTCATTACCCAGAGCCTTGCGGTTCCTGCAGGTGTGAACCGTGTGAGTGTCACAGCAAACCTCACGAGCTTGAACTGGTGGCAGAGCGTGGTGATTGTCTTGGGCTATGGCAACACCGAGACCATTGTCAATCTCCGCGTGATGGATGGCTCTCGCGTGGTTGCCAGTGACCGTCTTAGCTTGAAGCGCATTAGCATCCCGGTCGGTGGAGCCTCCTCAGAGTCAGGCCAAGGGCCACTCTCTCTACGCTGCGAGTTTAACCGGGACCGTCCTGGTGATATCTCCACCTACACGCTTGTCGCGGAGCTAGAGATCTGGGCGGGCCTAGGCAGTGTCTTGGGAACGACGGCTACCTGCTATGAGTATGCCACGTTGGGTTCGTTCGACGCCGTGCTCTACTCCTAGGCGCTAGATCGGAGGCAGGAGCGGCGCGGTGCCGTCGGGGGGGAGTGCCAGTGGCTGCTGTGCGAGGGCGAGTGCCTGCTCAAAGCTTAGCTGGCGTCCCTCCGCCAGCGCCCGCTCCAGCCCTTCGGGGTCGGGGGCACGCAGGCAGGCGAGGTCCCGCTCGTAGACCCGCTGCTCCAGTGGGTTGGGGAGAGCCCCCAGCTGCTCGCGTGTCTCCAGCAGGTAGCCATAGAGCCTTCCCCCACGCTCGGTCTCTCCGATATCGGCGAGAAACGAGCCCACCGCCCCAAGAAGATAGACCCCAAGGATCGGGCGGGTGAAGTTCCGCTGACGGAAGTGGAGCATCTGCCCCAAGGCATGCTGCGCCTGGCCCCAGAGCGCAAGGTGGCGACTCGCCTGGAGCAGATCGTGCCAGGCATTGAAGGCATCACTGGGGACACCCAGCCGGGGCGCTAAGACAACGAGGCGCTCCACAAGAGTCCTTAAAGCACCAGGCTCTGGGTGAGGCCGTGCTCGCTGTGCCCGCATCTGCATGCTGAGGGTCAGCACCTCGATGTAGGTACTCTCCAGCAGAGCCGCGGTCTCCTGGAGCCGCTGGAGCAAGGGTGCCGCCGCCACAAAGTTTTGCTGAACCAGGTGCACCCCGACAAGGCTATAGAGCCCCTCCATCACCTTGTGCAGATCGCCCTCTGCCTCAAACAGAGCCGTGGCCTGGCTCACACGCTCCAGCTTGATCGCATGGTCGTTGAGGCTATCGAGGAAGCTCTCCACCTGAAGGAGTGCCTGGGCATGGTGCCAGCGCCCCCAAGTCGTCCCACGGGTCTCCTCCAGGATCGGCTGTATGGATGCCCAGTAGCTCTCGTAGGTAAGCGCCTTGCTATCGGTGCTCAGAGCAAGGGTCGCCTCGATCGCGATCGTGCGGCTCTGCGCCTGCGCCGCCTCGGTGAGGCACGCCCGCCCACGCACGCTGTCTCCCGCGGCACTGTAGAGGGTTCCCAGCACCAGGAGCGCCGCAAAGCGCACCTCCGACGGCTCCAAGACGCCGGCTAGTGCTTGCTCGGTCCGCTGGATGCCCTCGGTGAGCAGGCCGCGACGCTGCCAGTACTGGCCTAGAGCGACGGCGAGGCGTAGGCTTTCCTGGCCGGTGAGGTAGGGCCAGGTCGCCAGGAGGTTTGCCTGCTCCTTGTCGAGCTTCTTGAGCCAGAGGTGCTGCTCGGCGCGGCGCAGCTCCGGGGCGGCTTTCTCGGCAAGCACGAGGTACCAGTGGGCGTGGCGCTGACGAAGCTCGGGTGCCTCGCCACTGCGCTCCAGCCGCTCGACACACCACTGGCGAATCGGCTCCAGAAAGCGGTAGCGGGTCGTGCCATCGGGCTGGATCTGGGCCTGGACCAGGGATTTCTCCACCAGCGCCGCCAGAGACTCGCGGCGCGCCTGACAGATCTCCAGCACCGCCGCACGCTCGGCCCCTCCCGCAAAGACCGCAAGACGATAGAGCAGCGCGCGTTGCTCGGGCACCAGGAGTGCCTCACTCCAGGCCAGAGTCGCCTCCAGAGAGCGCTGGCGTGTCGGCAGCGAGGCACTTGCTGTCTCCCCAAGCCCAAACCCCTCGCTCAGGTCCTGGGCGAGTTCCCGCAATGACAGGCTCCGGCACTGCGAGGCGGCTAGCTCAAGCGCCAAAGGTAGCCCTTCAAGCTGCGCACAGATCTGCCGTAGCGCCTCGGGATCGTCGGGGAGGTCCGGCCGCACGGCGCGCGCCGATGTCCGCAGGAAGCGGGCCGCGACCGTAGGATCGAGCGGCTGGAGCGCCAGGGTACGCTCGCCCTCCACCCGAAGCGGCTCCCGGCTTGTCACCACGAGCTTGAGGCGGGGCGCTGCACGCAAAAGCCGCAGCACCAGCGCACTGGTTGCAGGCAAGACATGCTCCGCGTTGTCTAAGATTAGCAGTAGATTTCGGCTCGCCATCAGCCGCAAGAGGCTCTCTTCGCGCGGCTCTTCCCCATGCAGAGAGAGCCCCAGCGCCTCGATAATGCTCTGAAGAAGTCGCTCCTCACCGGAGCCAGAGGACAGTGCTGCCAGCTCTACAAAGACAACATCGTGCTTCATCCCTGCTGCCAGCGCCACCGCAAGCCGTGTCTTCCCCACCCCGCCTGGGCCCAAGAGGGTGATTAGCCGCACGCCCGGCTCGGACAGGAGAAGCGAGAGCCGCTCCAGCTCACTCTCTCGTCCCTGCAGCTCCGAGAGATAGAGGGGGAGCCCCGCACGCGGGGAGGGAGCGGGAATCCCTGCGGCGGGAACCTGCGCAAGGAGGGCGTTGAGCCGCTCTCGCTCGGTGAGGATCGCCTCCTCAAAGAAGCCAGGGAGGAGCTCGCCGCGCCAGAGGCTCCGTGCCCGAGTGCCCTCGCCCCGCAGCAAGGCCGCCTCAAAGGTCGCCACATCGGTCGTGGTTCCCTCGGCGAGCCAGAGCGCGTGGCTATCGGCGTGGACAAGCTCTTGCTCAGGGAGGGCCTGGCGCAGGTACAGCAAGGTCTGGCGCAGGTTCCGGCGCCCTGTCTCGGTATCGGCATCGGGCCAGAGCTGCACGGCGAGCTCCTCACGGGCGTGCCGCTGCTGGGGTCGGAGCGCCAGGAGCGCCAGCAGGGCTGCAGCCTTGCGCCGTGGGAATGTCTCAAAGCGCTTCCCATGCACCTCAACACACAGACCGCCCAGGAGCAAGATACGAGTCATTCCTTACAATTATAACAAAAATGACGCTCCGATGATACTGCGATGACGCTACGTCTACGCGAGGGTGAGATACTACCCCATCAGAAAGGCTAAGACCATGCGTTTCACTCCGATTACCAACTCGATCTTTCCTATCACGTTCTCTCTCCCACGCGGCTGGAAGGTCCTGAAAGCACAGGACAACAACACGGTTCTGGTTCCCAGCAGCTCCGGTGAGGTCGAGGCGCTCTTGATCGCCCACCTGGGCCTCTACACAAAAACAGAGACGCTCGTCAAGGGGCTGGCGGCCTCGCTCAAGGACCTCAATTGCAAAAATATCGAGGTGCGCGAGGAGGGTGAGCGGACTCTTGCGGGCAAGAAGTTCTATGTCGCCAAGGGGCAGGCGCTCAATGGGCAAGACAAGCCCGTGGTCTTTGCGCTCTACAGCCTGCTCAGTGACAAGCAGCTGGGGGCGGGCCTTGTGGCGCTCTCCCAGCCCGCGCAGGGCAACGAGACGCTCCGCGCCGCCGAGGAGCTGATGACCAGCCTGCAGTTTGGCAGTTTTGCGCCCTCACGCACCGCGGCCACGCCGCTGATGGGGGTCTGGGAGAGTAGCCGTAGCGAGGGCTCGCGGACCTCGGGGATCGGTGGGGTGAGTGTCTCATCGTTCACCCGCTATGTCTTCCAGGGCTCGGGCCGGTTCGCCTCACGCTCCCAGAGCAGTGTGAGCGCCAGCGGGGAGTTTGGGGACTTTGGCTCCAGCCTCGCAAAAGATAGCTCCACCGAGGACGAAGGCGAGTTCTTTGTGGTGGGCAAGAAGCTGGTTCTCTCCAGCGCCAAGAACGGCACGACCGTCACCGATTTCACGCTCCAAGGTGGAGTTCTCAAGCTCAACGGAGCCACTCTACGAAGAAAGTAACAACGACCAGATAACAGACACGAAAGGTTGAATCCATGCAGTACTACTCTCGCGCCGCGCTCGTGGCGCTCGCGTCCCTCTCCCTCTCTCTCGTACTCGGCTGTGGCGGCGGCGGCTACACGCCCGGAACCGATCCCACGCCTACACCGACACCCGGCGCAACCCCCACCCCGACGCCAACACCAACGCCGGCTCCCACGGGCCGCTATGCCTTCTCCGTGCTCCCCACGACCCTCGCCAGCCGGCCTTTTGGGTTGGCAAACGCCGGCAAGGGCACCCAGCAGGGCGGTGAGACCTTTGGGGAGGGGTCCTTTGGCTCCCACGCAACCCTGTGGACTGCGGCAACGGGAGCGATTACGGACCTGCACCCCAGCGGCTTTAACTCGTCGCGCATCCTTGCCTTAAGCGGGACTCAGCAAGCAGGACGAGGCACCCCATCCTCCGGCCAGAATCACGCGCTCCTCTGGTCCGGTACCGCCGCCTCCGTGGTCGACCTGCACCCCACTTCGGATGGCGTGTCCGAGGTGCAGGGTATGAGCAGTAGTCAGCAGGTGGGGACTCTCAACAACCACGCCGCGCTCTGGTCGGGGAGTGCGGCCTCGTTTGTGGACCTCCACCCCGCAGGGACACTCAACTCCGAGGCACACGACACCGATGGGACACACCAGGTGGGCGAGGCCCTGCTCACGAGCAGCACGAACCACGCCTTCCTCTGGACCGGCACGGCGGCCTCCGCGGTGGACCTCAATCCCACGGGCTCAGCAGTATCTTTTGCCCTCGGTGTCCAGGGTAACCAGCAGGTCGGGGCCTTCCAGCCCTCGGGCGGCTCGATCCATGCGGCGATCTGGAGCGGCACGGCGGCGTCGGTCGTGGATGTCCACCCGGCGCAGCTCGGAAAGACCGACTCGCTGATCCGTGCCACCAATGGGATCGACCAGGTAGGACTTGTCCGCAACTCCAGCGGGACGACCTCGGCGGCGACGGTCTGGACGGGCACGGCGGCCTCGGCAATCAACCTGGAGAGCTTTATCCCCGCCAGCTTCGGGACGATCGTCCGCAGCGAGGCCCTGGGTATCAACAGCGCAGGAGATATTGTCGGCTGGGTGGACCGGCGTGAGTCTAATGGCAATGTGGTCCGACTGCCCGTGATCTGGGTCAAAGACTAGCCGCTTGCGTCCCTGGTAAAAAAGCAGGTAGGATAGGCCGTCGTGCCTACCCTACCTGCCTCGTTTGTCATCCCCACCCTCACCGAGCAGCCCGAGTGGTGGAGCCTACCCTGCCAGGAGTGCGGCGAGCCGCTGGTTACTCTTGTCGAAGGTCCGCGCCTGCACCTCCAGCCGGTCTACGCCCAGCTTGGCTTCGCGGGAGCCTCGACCACGATCACCCTCCGTCAAGGTGCGCTGGAGCGCCTAGAGCGAGCCCTCGCGACGCTCCCGGAGACGCTCGGGTTTCTGGTCTACGACGGCTTCCGGCCCCTTATTGTGCAGCAGGCGCTCTGGGACTGGCAGTGGGCCGAGGTCACCCGCGACTACCCGCACTTCACGCAGGCAGAGATCTACGAGAAAGTGCGCCACTTTGTCGCCGAGCCCAACGCCGACCCGACCAAGCCGACGCCCCACCGCACCGGCGGCGCGGTCGATCTGACGCTCTTTGAGCTCGCCACGGGCGCGGAGCTGGCGATGGGCACCGCGTTTGACGAAGCCTGCGATGCGACTGTCACGGACTGGTTCGAGCGCTACCCCCAGGAGCCCCTCACCCACAACCGGCGCCTGCTCTACCACGCCATGACCCAGGCCGGGTTTGCCAACTACCCCAACGAGTGGTGGCACTTTGAGTACGGCACCCGGCGCTGGGCGGGCCACCAGAGCCAACAGAGTTACCAGGGCATGAATCTTGCAGTCTATGGATCTGCGGAGTAGCCAGCGCGATGGACCAAACACAAGAGCTCAGAGAGGTGGTCGTTTTTTTCTCCTACGACAACCCCACTCGTCCCAGGCGACTCGCGGAGGTGATGCTCGCGGAGCTCAAGCTGCCTCACCTAGCTCTGGGGGTGGACGCGCTCACGGGGGGCTGTGAGCTCCGGCTCTACTACCATAAAGAGACCCTCGCGCAGGTGCAGGCCTACCTACACCAGCGCAAGATAATCCACGACATTTCGTATCTCTAGACGACCATGCAGATTCTGATTGTTGACGATGACACCTCGGCGCGGAAAGTTCTGGCGAGCCAGCTCACCCAGCTGGGCCATGGAGTCCGCACGGCTGCCAGTGGCGATGAGGCGACCTGTAGCTACCAGCGCCTCGGAGCCGATGTGATTGTCACCGACTGGAAGATGCCCGGCACCGATGGGCTGACCCTCTGCCGCCGCCTGCGCGAGACCCGCAGCGATGCGTCGCCCTATCCCTACATCATTCTGCTCACCGCCCACGACGGCCCGGATCACTTTCTGCGCGGCATGGAGGCCGGCGCCGACGACTACCTAGTCAAGCCGCTGGATATTCGCCACCTCCAGGCGCGGCTGATCGCCGCCGAGCGGGTGACCACGCTCCACCGCAGGCTCTTTGAAGCATCGCGCACCGATGCGCTCACCGGGCTCTCCAACCGCTTGCGGCTCAATGAGCGGCTCGCCATCCTGCGGGAGCAGGTCGAGACCATGGGTCAGGGAGTCACGCTGGCCCTGTGCGATATCGACTACTTCAAGCGCTACAACGACCGCTACGGGCACCTGGAGGGCGACCTCGCCCTCTGGCGGGTCGCGGAGATATTGCGCAACGGGGTCGAGGGAGTCGGGCAGGCGTTTCGCTTTGGCGGCGAGGAGTTCTGCCTGGTGATCGAGAGCCTCCCGCCCCCCGCCACGGACACTCTGGAGACCATCCGCCTGACCCTCGAGAGCGCCGCCCTCCCCAACGAAGGCAGCGAGCTAGGAATTCTCACCCTCTCGATCGGCGCCTCGACGCTTCGTCCCGGCGATGGCAAGACCGGCGACCAGCTCCTCTCGGAGGCCGATACCGCCCTCTACCAAGCCAAGTCGTTTGGCCGCAACCGCCTCGCCCCCAAGGCCTTCGAGCGCCTCGCCCAGCGTCACTAGTCGCTGGGGCCTGAAAGTCCCCAGCTGTGGCCGCCTTCGGCGAAGCGGGCCGAGCCCGCACCCCATCTTTCTCCGCGGCCTCGGGCCGCTTCGCGCTTGCGCGGCTGAGCTGGGGACTTTCAGGCCCCGAACCCAATTTATTTTCAGGTACGATGCAACCGAGGAGAAGACAGCGATGGCAGTGACGATCCTGCGCGATGCTTTTGGGGTTCCCCATCTCTACGCCGACACAGCCGCGGCGCTCTTTTTTGGCTTTGGCTATGTCCAGGCACAAGACCGGCAGGAGGCGCTCTTTCGCAACCTCAAGCAGGCCCGTGGGGAGCTCGCGGAGCTAGAGGGGGCGACGGCGCTGGAGGGCGATATCGCGGTGCGTGCCTTCTGCCTGCACGAGCGGGCACAGGGGGCCTGGCGCTCGCTGCCCGGTGCGGTGCGGGCGGAGATCGGGGCGTTTGCGGCGGGGATCAACCGCTACCAGCGCGACTTCCCGGAGCAGCGTCCCCTTGGCGCGTTCATGGTCACCCCACAGGATATCCTCACCTTCGCTCTCTTTGTCAACCTTGCCTTCTCGCTGGAAGGGCTCGCGGCGGGCTCCAATGCCTTTGTGGTCGCACCCGAGCGCCTGGCAAGCAAGCACGGGAGCCTTGTCTCGATGGACCCACACCTGCCCCTCCAGGGGTTCTACCGCTGGTACGAAGCGCGGCTGGTGGGGGGAGAGTTCGACCTGCATGGGGTGACGTTTGTGGGGCTCCCCTACCCTGGCATGGGAAGCAACGGCCACCTCGCCTGGGCAAATACAGTCAACCAGCCGGATCTGTCGGATGCGTACCTACTACGCCTGAAGGGCAATACAGGCTACGAGTACGACGGCCAGACCCGTGCGCTGGAGTTTCGGGAGTTTGTCTTTAAGCTCAAGGACGGCGGAGAGCTGACACGCAAGATCGCCTACTCACACCATGGGCCGATGCTGACTGAGGGGGTTGCCCTTCGCCGAGTCGGGGGGAGCGATGCGGGGCTGGTGACGCAGATTCGAGCGCAGGGGCTGGCAACAACGACGCAGGAGTACCGAGAGGCGCTCGCGCAGCGTGGGACCGTGATGTTCAACCATCTCTTCGGGGATAGCCGTGGACAGGTGGGCTATGTCTGGGGCGGACGAATCCCGCGCCGCCCGGAGGGGTTTGATTTTAGCGGCCCGGTTCCCGGCTGGACGAGTGCAACTGAGTGGGGCGAGCCGGTGGCGTTTTCGGAGCACCCCCAGTGCAGTTTCCCGCCGCTCGGGTTTCTGCAGAGCTGCAACGATGGCCCCACCCGCACAGGGGCGGGGGCCCATCTCACACCGCCCGGCCCGTTCCCCGCTTGGCTCGCCCCCGACTCCCAGACCCTGCGGGGCCAGCGGCTCCATGCGCTCCTAGAGGCCAGCGGACCACTCGATCTGGAGGGGGCCAAGACCATCGCGATGGACTGCCGCGACCTGAATGCGGAGGCCGACCTACCGCGCTTTTTGGCCGAGGCAAAGACCGGCCCCGCCCATGAGCTGCTCGTACGCTGGGACAAGACCCTCACCCAAGACTCCCGTGGAGCGGCTCTCTTTCAGCTTGCACGTCGGGAGGGGAGTGTCGTGCGGGCGCTGGCCCGGCTCTCGCGCCATGGCCTGCCCCTCGATACTGCCTGGGGGGAGCTCCACCGGCACCAGCGGGGCAAGATCGACCTGCCTATGGACGGCGGCGGGGAGTCGCTCTGTCCCAACGACGGAGAGCTTGGCCCCGATTGCCGCACGGTCGTGACGTTTGGGTCGTCGTTTCGCATGCTGGCTCAGCTAGCTCCCGACACGCCACCGGAGCTCTGGGCCGCCCAGCCCTACGGCAACTCGGACAACCCGGACTCGCCCCACTACACCGACCAGATGCCCCTCGCCTGTCGTCGTCGCTACCGGAGGGTTCCTTGGACTCGTAGCGCCCTAGATGCCGAGGCGACCAGCCGGCACCGCCTGGAGAGCTAGCGCCGAAAGGGCTTGAGGGCGAGGGTCAAGCGCTGGTAGAGCCGCGCCACCCAGGGATCGTCGGCGGGAGGCGCGGGTCGGCTCCGCAGGTCGCAGGGGGCGATCCAGATACGGCTATTTTTCAGCCCGACAGTCGCCACCAGCGGGAATAGCTCCTCGATACTCGCATCTCCCAGCGCGAGGCAGCCGATTGAGACACAGTTCCCATGGACATAGATATCCCCGCCCAGCTGCTCCCGCGGCACGGTCGCGTGCGCGAGGTCGTCTTTGTTGGGATAGTCCACCCGAAACGAGAGATGGAAGCGGGAGCTAGGGTTGAGAGCGGTGAGCTTGTAGAACCCCTCGGGGACCTGGCGATCGCCTTGACGGCGCTTCACTCCGGGGCTCCCGCTGGCGGCTTGGACAGAGTAGCGCGTGAGAAGCTTGTAGCGACCGCCCCCATTGGCTCCCCAGACCTCCAGGGATTTTTCGTCTTTGAAGGCCAGCAGGAGCAGGCGCTTGGGAGGGAAAGCGATCCCCGCCCGCTTGCACGCGGGCACAAAGCGCCGTCGCATCACCGGACCGTAGGTCTCCATGGCCTCTGCAAGAGTGCGCTGCATACACGCTTAGTATATCCCGCTAGGCAGCCCAGCGGAGTGCGGTTCTCAGCGCCTCGGTGGCGGACGCATGGGTTGTGGTGCTTAAAAAGGCCGCGACATCGTGCTCGGCCAGGGGGCGCTGGAAGTGATAGCCTTGGCCCAACGCGCAACGCATGGAGCGCGCAAGCTCGCGCTGGGCGGCGGTCTCGATCCCTTCTGCCACGATCAAGAGATCCAGTGCCTGCCCCGCAGAGACCATTGCCCGGAGGAGTGCTTGGTTGCGCTGGGCACGCACGGGGAGCGCATCGGTGGCGCTCCAGAGAAACGAGCGGTCGATCTTCAGGGCATGGATAGGGAGCTCACTCAGGGCCGAGAGCGACGAGTACCCGATCCCAAAGTCGTCGAGCACCAGTGCCACGCCTGCATCGTAGAGCTCCTGTAGCTGCGGCAGGACGGACTCACGCCCCAGCGCAAAGATACTCTCCGTTACCTCCAGCACGAGCTTATCGGGGGGGAGGCCGGTCTGCTCCAGAGTGGCGAGTACCTCGCGGGTAAAGTGAGGAGCCTGAAGCTGTGCCACGGAGATATTCACCCCCATGCTGAGGTGCGGAGCAAGCTGCCGCCACCGAACCGCACAGTGGCACGCCTGGCGCAGGAGCTGGAACCCCAGCGGGACAATCAGACCTGTCTCTTCCGCAATCGGTATGAACTGATCGGGAGGGATATTGCCATGGGTAGGGTGCTGCCAGCGTGCCAGTGCCTCCAGCCCCACCACAGCTCGTGACTCCAGCAGAAAGAGAGGCTGGTAGGCCAGGGTGAGCTGCTCCCGCTCGATAGCAACCCGCAGGGCGTTCTCCAGCTCAAAACGAAGGCGAGTCTCCTGCTCCATCTGCGCATCAAAGACACAAGCACGGCCACGGCCACGGGTCTTGGCGGCGTACATGGCGATATCGGCGTTGCGCAGGAGCCCGGTTGCTCCCTGGTCGCTGCCCAAGGAGATACCAATGCTTGCGGAGAGATAGATCCGCTCCGTCAGCTCAAGCGGCAGAGACAGAGGCAGCCTGATCTGCTCCTGAACCCGCTCCGCCAGTGCCCAGGCTTCGTCGTGGGTTGCGTCCGGGCGCAGAAGCACCGTGAACTCATCGCCGCCCAGCCGGATGACATCGCCGCGTGCGCCCACACTCTGCCGGAGCCGCTTTGCCACCTCCACCAGTACTTGATCCCCCATGGGGTGCCCAAGGTTATCGTTGATGGCCTTGAAGTTATCGAGATCGAGAAAGAGCAAGAGGCGCTGTGCGCTCCGTGGGTCTTTCTCCAGAATCTTGGAGAGATAGGCACGATTGGGGAGCTGGGTGAGGGGGTCGTGGTGCGCCTCGTGGATCAGCTGGCGCTCCGTACTCTTGCGCTCCGTGATATCGACCCAGACCCCCACCGCACGGCCGTAGCCCGGAGTCTGCTGCTCCAGCTCGATCGACTCCTGCACCCAGAGCACTGAGCCATCGGTCTGGATGAGCTCGAACTCGCGGGTCACCGAGGAGAGATTCGCCGCCAAGGCTTCGTCGATTATCCGGCACCCCTCACGCTGCGCCTCGGCGGAGCGTGCCCAGAAAAGGTCCTCCGCATAGCTGTGGCCTTCCTGCCGGGGAATGCTCAGCCAGGTATGGGCCGCCTCTTCATTCAAGACGGTTGTCTTCCAGAGCCCGGGGATGAAGTCGGCGTACCAGAGCAGATAGCGCCCCCGACGGAGTGCATAGTCTAGGGAAGAGCCTAGGGAGGGAGGGACGGCACTACTCATAAAACGTGACTATCTATGGTTAAGATATCGGCAGGCACGCTGATTTTAATGAGGCTACCGCTTTGCAAGCAGTTGTATACTGAGGACATGATGCCTCTGATAGCCATTACGTCGCTCCAAACACCCCCACTGGTCACCGATGCCAAGCTCGCGGCACTTCCCGCACACCCGCGCTTGCTGGCGACCAAGGCCGAGCTGGAAGCGGCCAAGCGCAAGCCCGAGAACAAGGCGTTTTTAGACGGCCTACTCGCCCGCGCCGAGACCTTGAGTAAGAAGCCCGTCGTGCTACCCGAGCGCGGGGGGCAGTGGCCGCACTGGTACGCCTGCAAGACCCACGGCGCACGCCTCAAGACCGAGTCGCCCACGCGCCATGTCTGTCCGGTCGATGGGCAGGTCTACACGGGCTGGCCCTACGACGATGTCCCGCTCCTGGCGGAGCACAACGACTGGGCCAGCGCACTGCGCGACCTCGGGCTGGCCTACCAGCTCAGCGGCGAGCGACGCTACGCACAGAAGGCGCGGGAGATCCTGCTCGCCTACGCCGTCAAGTACCCCGGCTACGCCTACCACGACAAAGACGGTAAGACCGGCACGGGTGGCGGTAAAGTGGGGCCGCAGACCCTCGACGAAGCAGTCTGGCTGATCCCGATGGCGCAGGGGGCCGACCTAGTCTGGGAGACCCTCTCCGAGAGCGAGCGCGCCACCCTCAAGACCGACCTCTTCTTCCCCGCCGCCGAGGTCATTCGCAAGCACAAGATGGGGGTCCACAATATCCAGTGCTGGAAGAATAGCGCGGTCGGGCTGGTGGCGCTGCTCTACGGCGACAAGGCGCTCCTCGCCGAAGCCATCGACGATCCCGAGCGTGGGCTGCAGCGCCAGCTACGCGAGGGAATCACCGACGATGGCCCGTGGTACGAGGGGGCGTGGAGCTACCACTTCTACACGATGAGCGCCCTCGCGCCGCTGATGGAGGCGGGCTACCACGCCGGGCTCCCGCTCTACTCGGGGACGCTCGGGGAGCGCTACAAGAAGCTCTATCTCGCCGCGATCCGCATGGCCCTGCCCGGCGGTCAGCTCCCCGCCTTCAACGACTCCAACGCCGCCACCGCGATGAGCAACCCGCTCTACGAGACCGCGTTCGTACGCTTCCAAGACCCCCAGCTCGCCCTGCCCCTGACCACCAGCCCGCGCAAGACCCTCCCCGCGTTCTTGGCCGGCGCTCCCCCACTTCCCGCAACAGCCAGCCAGACACTCCCCTCCGAGGTCTTTGCGGCGGTGGGCTATGCCTACCTCCGTGCACCCGGCGCGACCCTGATCCTTAAGTACGGCCCCCACGGCGGCGGCCACGGCCACGCCGACAAGCTCAACACGGTCTTCTTTGCGGGCGGGAAGACGCTCCTCGATGACCCGGGGACCAGTGTCTATGGCATTCCTGCCCACCTCGGCTGGTACAAGACCACCCTGGCGCACAACACGTTTGTACAGGCCGAGACCAACCAAGCTCCCGCCACAGGAAGGCTCCTGGACTTCAAGACCGGCACGGGCTGGGCCGCCGCCCTCGCCGATGCCGGGGCCGCCTACGAGGGCACCACTCTCCAGCGCGCCGCGTTTCTGCTGGGCAGCGACACCGCAGTCTTCGTGGACCACGCCGAGCAAAAAGCCCCCGGCCTGCTCGACCTCGCGATCCACCCCAGCTTCGAGCCCAAGAGCTGGCTGATGCAACCGGGAGACGTGCAGAGCTTGCCGGACAAACCAGGCTACCGCTACCTGCAAGCCGCCAAGCAAACCAGCAGCTTTTCATCCTACACCGACTCGTCGGGGTTTGCCCTCTCGCTCGTCCCGCTGACTACCCCCACCCGCTACGTGATCGCGACCGGGATGGGCAAGAGCAGCGAGGACCGTGTCCCGATCCTCCTGGCACGCACCGTGGAAAAGAGCGCACGCTGGGTCTGGGCAATCGCGCCCCGTGGGACCACTCTCACGGCCCGCACCCGCGGCGAGGAGGTCCTTGTCGAGGTAAACACGCCGGGCAAGAGAAGCTGGCAGCTCCGCGTGACAGCCACGACGCTCGACGTAAAATAAAAAAGCAACCTTTCCAAATTTGTAACGTCTGCACCGGAGGAAACCAAAATGCTCTATCAAGTTCTGTTCACGGTGGGAGGGTTAGGACTGCTCGTACAAGCGGTCCTTGGCTCCGCACACCATGATGGCGATGCCACCAGCGACAGCGGACACAGCGGGCACAGCGACCACTCGCTCCCCGACGACGGTGGGCATTTCTGGCTTCTCTTTCTCTCGCCCCTTCGCCTCTTTGGCTTTAGCCTGGGTATGGGGGGCGCAGGACTGGCTCTGGAGAGCGCCCTCAAGCTCCCCCCCGTCTTGGTCTTTGGGCTGGCCCTGCTCGCGGGCTGGCTGTTCTACCGCGCCGTGATCAAGCCGCTCATGGCCCTTGTCCTGCACTTTGCCAGCAAGCCCGCCACGATGCTCTCCGGAGCAGTCGGGCAAGAGGCAACCGCGGACAGTCGCTTCGATGCAACCGGGCGAGGCATTATCACCTTAGTGGTGGACGGGCACCTTGTGCGCCTGCTGGCAACTCTGGAGGGCTCGCCCGAAGCCGTCGAGGCGGGCGAGAAGCTCGTGGTGATTGCGATCGACATGCGGCGCAATACCGCGACCGTGGCAAAGCTATGATCTACCAGAGCTTGTTTACGATTGGCCTCCTCGGCATCCTGGTGATGAGCCTCTCGGGGCTACGCGGCGGACGCGGGGGGCGTGTGCGGGGCCGAGGCCGGGCGCACGCAAGAGGCCGCGGCCGTGGCAAAGGCGCGGTCGGAGGCTCGCTGCTCGATGCACTGGTGGGCCTGCTCTCCCCGATGAACCTCTTTGCGATCTGCCTCGGAGCCGGGGCGGTCGGGATGCTCACGGGGCGCTGGTGGTGGGCCTTGCTGGGAGGCATTGTCTTCTGGAAGCTGATCGTAGAACCTCTGGAGCAGCTCGTGATGCGCTTCGCCTCAGAGCCCGCCCAGAACCTAGAAGGGGCCCGCGCCACCGAGGCGATTGTCCAGAGCCGGTTTGACTCCCAAGGACAGGGCATGGTGAGCATCACGGTAGATGGTCAGCTCCGGCGCGTCTTGGCCACCCTGGCCGAGACCGAGGAAAACCCCCGTTCCCTCCAAGTGGGCGAGAGAGTTGTCGTTGTGGATGTAGACCCGAGGCGAAACACCTGCCGTATCGCCCGGCTCTAGATAGGTTTTAAAGAAAGAAAATAGGAAAGCAAGATGCCTCTAGGGCTCATTATTCCAATTGTCGTGGTGGTTGCCATACTGCTGATTCTTGTCAGTGTGGGCCAGTTTCTTACCACGGTCGATGCCGGTACGATCCGCATGGTGACCGGGTGGCGCGGGAGCACGAGTATCTTCCGTGGCCCCGGCAAGGCGTTTGAGATCCCCATCCTCACCACGGGGACGACCATTCCCTCCAAGGCGATCAATATCGACCTGGATATCTCCGACCAGACCGCGGACATGGGCAGTGATGGGATTCCCCGCCCGATCAAGGTGCGCGTGCTTGCCAGCGCCATTGTCTCGGTGGGCGACTCCAACGAGATGATCATGACCGCGGCCAATAAGTTCTTTGCCAAGAACATGGAGGAGCAAAACGGGATTCTCTCCGACCTGCTGACCTCCACAGGCCGACGTGCGATCAACCTGCTCAACCACGATGAGCTCTTCTCCGCGGGGGGGACGGGCACGGCGGGGCCGGAGGAGGACGACCGCCTGGCGATTATCATCAAGGGCGCGTGCTCCCGTGAGCTCCAGGACCTCGGGCTGGTGTTTAACTCGCTCAACATTAAAGAGGTCCAGTCCGAGGTGGCGGAGGCGCGCCGCCGCCAGTCCGCGGTCGAGGCCAAGGCCAACGCCGATATTGTCGCCGCGGATCAAGAGCGCCGCGCCAAAGAGGCACAGCTCCAGGCCGAGCAAGCGGTCAACGACAAGCAGCGTGATCTCGAGCGCCGCAAGGCCGAGAACGCCGCCGCGATCTCACAGGCCGAGGCCGAGCGCCAGAACTCGCTTGCCATCCAGCGTGAGGCCGAGCTCCGCGCCACCCTGATCGCCCAGGCCAACGCCGACCTTGCCAAGGCCCGTGTCGATGCCGAGGGCGAGGCCATGCGCAAGCGTGTCGCCGCGGAGGCCGATGCCGCCAAGATGAAGATCAACGCCGAGGCAGAGGCCAACCGCGTGACCATCACCGCGGGCGCTGAGGCAACTCGCACCAAGATCGCCGCTGAGGCAGAGGCAGAGCGCACCCTCAAGATCGCACAGGCCGAGGCAGAGGCCGAAGCGGTGAAGATTCGTGCGGTCGGGCAGGCGCAGGCCGAGGCGATCCGTGCGGTCAACGAAGCCATTCAGCAGGGCGGCAATGCCTACCTGAGCCTCAAGCAGCTGGAGATGACCCCGCAGATCACCGCCGAGATCGCCAAGGCGCTCGCACAGGCCAAGATGGTCAATATCAGCGGCGGCGGGGGCGGCGGCAGCGCGGCGGGCGACACAGCCAGCCAGCTCACCGGAATCGTCCAGAGCCTCCTCGCCACCCGTCTGATCGGCGATCAGCTCCAGTCCGACCAGAAGCAAAACACGACTCCCAGCGAGTAGTCCCTGCAAAAGCTCCCCCGCACGCACCGGCGTGCGGGGGAGCTTTCTTATTTCTAGAGGCGGCTGACGGTGGCGGCGATATCGATCATGCCCTTGCCGAGGTTGCCTTTGTAGGCGGGGTTAAACTTATCCACGGAGCGGGCAGAGCTGAGGATCGCGTCTTTGGTGTTGGCAGGAAGAAACTCGGGGTGGAGGGACTGGACCAGCGCGGCCTCGCCGGTGACAAAGGGCGCGGCAAACGAGGTGCCGGCCCAGGTGGCGTAGCCGCCGCTCAGGTAGGTGCTGCGAATCTCCACACCGGGCGCAACCACCGAGACCGAGCGGTTGTAGTTGGAGAACGGGGCCTTGATATTGTTGCTGTCCACGGCCCCCACGACAACCACTTCCTTGCGCGACGACGGGTACTGGGTCTCGCTGGTGCCGTTGTTGCCTGCGGCGACAATGCAGGTCATCCCCGCCGCCTCGGCAGCGTCCATGGCATCGTCGATTGTCTTGGAGCGCACCGACGAGGTCAGGCTGAGGTTGGCGACCTTTGCGCCGCTCCGCAGTGCGTACTGAATCCCCTTGGCAACATTGAGTGCGCTCCCGAGCCCATCGGCGTTGAGCACACGAATCGGGAGGATCTGGGCATCGGGGGCGATCCGGGCGATGATCCCGGCGACCATGGTCCCGTGCCCCATCGCGGCGTTGGTTAGCCCGTCGTAGGACTCACCGGGGAGGTACGCCGGGTTGAGGACGTTCATTCCCAGTAGGCAGTGGCCCTGGAGGAGCGGGTGCGATGTGTCCAGGCCCGTGTCTAACACGGCAACCAGCACGCCCGCGCCCCGGGTTCGCGCCTGCGCCAGCCCCAGGTTGACCTGTCGTAGCGGGCTGGAGTCGGTGTAGACCCCGAGCGGCGCGGTCCACTGGGCCAAAAACCCCGCATCGGCGGCGGCAAAATCGAAGGCAAGATGGACCGGGTCGCCCTTGATCTCCGGGTTGAGCAAGAACGTATCCACCTCGGCAAAGACCAAGCGCGAGTCGGTGTTGAGGAGCGTGGCAAAGCTCGCCTCGGTCTGGCCTGCGGGCACGGTCAGGCTATAGACCGCAGTCCCCGGCACCTGGTCGTCCACTTTTACCCGGTAGGTATTGGCGATCGCGCTAATCGAGACCCCTGGCTTGGTCTTCACCAGGACATGCCCTAGGATAGTTCCATCCGCCCACCCCATGCGCGCGAGGAGCAGGAGAAAACTCAGTGTAAGAATTGCCTTAAGTACGTTCATTGTTCTTTACCATTCTGACCGGTGGCTACCGCGAGCCGATCACACAAAACGGTGCCCAGTAGTACGGGTGCGGAAGCTCCGCACGTAGCGTTGTCTGTGCACGACGAAGCGCGGCGCTGGGGGTCTCCCCCGCCAGCAGTGCCTCATAAAACAACCCCATCAGCCGCGCCGTCGCGGTATCGTCGGCGGGCCAGAGGCTCACCGCCAGGGACTTGACCCCTGCGGCCAAGAAGCCCCGCACCAGCCCAAAGAGCTCGTCACCGGGCGCCACATCCGAGACCCCGGTCCGGCAGGCCGAGAGCGTGACCAGCTCGGCGTCCAGGCGCATCCCATAGAGATCGCGCGCCAGCAGCCAGCCATCGGCGAAGCGCAGGCCGGAGAAGAGCGGGTTGTCGGCGCGGAAGAGGCCGTGGGTCGCCAGGTGGAGCAGGCGCTTGCCGGGGGCGTGCTGCAGGAAGGTCGCCAGGGTCGCCTCCGGCCCACAGACCGAGATCGCATCGGGGAGGAGCGCGGTGAGCTGCGCCAGCTCCTGGGCCACCTGGGCGATTCCGGGCTCGGGAACCCCCAAGAGGAGCAGGCGATTGTCGAGCGCGAGGCGGGGCCGCTGCTGGAGCGTGTGCCAGAGCGAGGCGCTGGGGGCCAGGGTCAGCTCCCAGCGCTCCAGCGCCGGGCCGGTGCCATCGTGGAGCGCGTGGAACGGCACCCGGTGCAGGGGGCCTTGCGGGACGATCACCAGCTGCGTGATACCTGTCAGCGGCCCCAGCGGTCGCAGGAGCTGGTCGTAGAGGAGCCCGAGGACCTGCTGAATCCCCGCTTGTGGCAGCGACTCTCCCCCGTGCTCGGCATCGGTGGCGGCGGTCTGGAGGTAGAAGCGCAGGCGGCGCAGGTTTGTCTCCAGCGCCGCGGTCGTGCAGAGGTGCGCGACAAAGCGCACGCCCTGGGTTGTCAGGACAAAGGCCCCCAGCTCTCCCCGGTGCAGGTAGTACTCCACCAAGCACTGCTCTGGACACAGGCTCTGGGCGAGAAGCGCGATAGGAACGGTCGGGGCGAGGGCACTGGCGCTGGCGGGCTGGCTGAGCTCAGCCTCGCGCAGGAGCTGGCGGTAGGAGTGCTCCAGGCCCTTGAGCTGCCCCGCGCTGGCTAGAGTCAGGCGGCGCGCCTCGCTGTCGCCTAGGACAATCTCACGGTGGTAGGCCCGGCTGAGCTGTGCCCGGAGCGCGCTCAAGCGGCCCTGGAGCTCTTGGGGCAGCACGGGGACACTCTCCTCCACCGCGGCCAGAACACGCTCCAGCAGGAGCCGGGAGCGAGAGCGCTCGACTTGCTCCAGTGCCTCGGCGACACTCTCGGGGGTTCCCTGCTCCAGCAAGAGCGCCACCAGCGCCTCGTAGACCCCGAGCTTGTCTTGTAGGAAGGCTGTGTGGAAGTCCTCCTGTGCCAGGTGGCCCCGGACGGTCTCCAGCGCCGCGACACTGGCACGCAGGTAGCGCAGGGCGGTGCGGGTCTTTCCTGCGGCCGCGGCATGGTTTCCAAGGGCGAGCAGGGCCCGGCACTCCAGCCAGCCGCGCCCGGTCTGCTGCGCGGTGCGCCGGACGCGCTGGAGGCGCCCTGGCTGGCTGGGGCCGAGCGTATCCAGCACGAGCGCTGCCTCCGCCGCCCAGCCTTGGAGGCCTGCCTGAGCGAAGGCGCGCGCCGCGGCTCGGGCCATGCGCCGGGCCTCATCGGCTTGGCCTTGGAGCAAGGCGAGGCGAGCCCGCAGGAGCTGGGCATGGGCACGCTGGGGCGCGACCTGCTGTTGCTCGAAGATCGCCTCTGCCCGGTTCAGGTCCGCGCTCGTCTCCGGTGCCAGCGGCTGGGTCGCGGCGCGCCCGAGACGGGCGCGGGCCTCGTCGTAGTCGAGGGGGAGTTCGACAAAGACCGCCAGCGCCTGCTCGTAGCACTCGCGTGCCTCGGGGGCCAGGTTCAGGGTTCGGTAGACATCGCCCGCATCGATCGCGTAGCGTGCCGCATCGTGGAGCCGCCCCTGCTCCGCAAAGCGCGCCCGCGCCTGGTTCAGCGCCGCCAGCGCCGCCACCGAGCGCCCGGAGACATGGTGCACAAAGCCGATATTGGCCTCGACTGTCGCGGCCTCGACAAGCTGCTCGGTCTCTAAGAACGCCGCCCGTGCCTGCTCGTAGAGGGCCAGGGCCTCGTCGGTGCGGTCAAGAAACGTCAGGGCGAGCGCGGTATTGGTCCAGACATGGGGCAGGAGAAACGCAGCGTTGGCCGAGCTTGCGAAGCGCTCTGCGGCCCGCTCGAAGCAGGCCAGTGCCTCGGCATAGCGGTCCCGGCGGTAGTGCAGGCCCCCGAGATTGAAGACTACTTTTGCTGCGGCCTCGCTCGCCCCAACAGCCTGGAGCGCGCTCTCCAGCGCCAGTGCCAGCGCCTCGGCCTCGTCGTAGCGGCCCAGCATCCCCAGAGAGTCGATACTTCCCACCTGCACGAGCGCCGCCTGGGTTGTGTCCCCAAGGGCATAGGCGAGCGCGGCGGCGGCGGAGAAGGCCTCGACAGCCTCGGCGTGGCGGGAGAGCGCGCGCAGTGCTTGCCCACGGATGCGGTGGGCAAGCGGTGTCGCCTCCACGCCCAAGGCCTCGTCGGCGAGGCGGAGCGTCGCCGCAGGGTCCGTGGAGAGGAGCCCCAGCGCCTGCTGTAGCAGCTCGCTCACACCCCCTCCAGCGTGAGCTCGGGGACGAGCAGCTCGGTGTTGGGGAGGCGCACGGCGAGGCGGTAGGTTCCCGCCGCCACGGCCCCAAAGTGGAACTCCTGGTTCTCGGTGTGGGCGGTCTGGGCGTTGCCTTGCGCTCCCACCATCAGCACCGCCTCGGGGGAGAGAAAGTCTTGGGTCGCGCGGTCGTAGACCTGACCAATCAGGTACCAGGGCTCCACGGCCTCCACCTCGGTCGCCTCGGCCCAGAGCCGAATCTCGTACTCGCCCGCATCGTAGCGTAGCTGAATGCCTTCGTCGCTGCCCCGTGCTCCCACGGCCTGCTGCAGGCGGGTATCGCGCAGGAGCGTGGCGATCCAGAGAGGCCGCTCGCGTGCCTCCAGCCGTGCCGCGGCTAGCTCCCGAAGCGCCCGCCGGGTTGTCTCAGCCAGGCCAGGAGCCGCTACCTGAGAGAACGCCGCCAGCGTCCGCCCAATCCAAGCCTGCTGCGCCGTGCACGCCGCGCAGCCACTCTCCAGGTGTGCCTGAAGCTCCGCCGCACGCGCGGGGGTTGTGCGCGTCTCGGCTAGGTCGAGCCAGTCTTGTAGGGAAGGACAGTGTGTCATAGGGTTAGTATTCCCGCGGATCGGTTTAAAGAATGCATCTCTACCTCGAAGAAATACACTCGGGTCAATTTATTTGTGCGGACCGGGCCTGCACCAACGATCAAGTGATGCAGCTCCCTGAGAAGCTGCACCACTTGATCGTCTTCCACCAGCCCACCAAGGAGCTTAGCGGAAGTTTGCGGTTACCGACGTGTCCTTGGTGATGGTCACCGCGATGGGATTCGTGGTTCCCGAGACCGCTCCAGACCAGCCCAGCCAGGGGGAGCCTGAGGCGGGAGTGGCGGTCAGGGTGACCACGGTTCCGGGAGCGTAGGTGCTGGCCGCGGGGCTTGCCGTGATGGTTCCCTTGCCGTTGGTCACCAGGGTCAGCTTGTACTTGGTGGTGCTACCACCACCGCCGCCGCCTCCACCGCTGTTTCCTCCCAGACCGGTCTTGATGGTAACCGCCATGCTTGCCTGTCCTCCCACCGAGTTCCAGACAGTGACCGTTGTCGGCGGGGTGTCGAGGAGGATCGAGCCCTTGAAGACTCCCAGCTCAAACTGCATCGTCCCGAAGGGGCCATTGGCATCGCCGTAGGTCAGGACACTGTTGGCGTAGGTGGTGGTTGCCTGCACCTTGAGCATCTTCGTGTCGAGCATGTAGTCCGCCTGGGTGATCACGACCGTGGGGATAGGGACCACAAAGACGGTTGCGCTAACTGTGGAGCCGTTGTAGGTCGCCTTCAGGGTGACGCCCTTGCGGCCTGGAACCACGACCGTGGTCGCGTTGATTGTCGTGCTGTAGGTGCCGTAGGGGACGGTCACCGTTGCGGGAACCTGCAGGGTCGCGGGGTCGCTGCTGGTGAGGGTAATGACCGCACCGGCCGCCGCACGGGGGAAGTTATTGAGCGTGACCGTCACGGGCATGGTCTGACCGCCCACGGTCTCGGGGCCGCTCACACTGCTCAGCGCGACAACGGGGGCAGGGCTCAGGGTAACACTCCCCGAGATCGTGGTTCCTCCCATGGTCGCGGTGATCGGAACCACGGTAGTGGTCGTGACCGATGCCGTGGTGATGGCAAAGCTCAGGGTCGTATAGCCCTGGAGGAAGTTCAAGGCCGCCGGGACACTCACCAGCGACGGGTTCCCGCTGGTCAGGGCCACACTCGCTCCGCCCAGCTGGGCAGGAATATTGAGCGAGGCGGTTCCCGTGGTGTTGAAGCCGCCCTCCACCGGGTTGGCCACCAGCGATGCCAGCTTGACCACGGGGGTGAGGGTCAGTGCGGTCGCGCGGCTCACGGTTCCATCGGTGGCGTAGAGCTTCAGGCTCGCCGGTGTTGTCAGCGTGGCACCATCCGTCGGTACATTAAAGGTCGCGGTGGTCTCGCCCTCAGGGATGACAATCGAGGCGGGAGTGGGCACCAGAGCGGTCGCGGTGCTCAGGAACTGGATACTCACGCCGCCCGCAGGAGCAGGGCTACCAAGTGTCACCTGGCCTTGGAGTGTCGTGCCGGGGGCGACATTGGCCTGGTCCAGGGTGAGCGAGGCCAGCTGCACGGGAGCCGGAGCGCCCGGTGCAAAGACCACGGCGATGGCACCTGCGGGGATCGCGAGGCCGTAGGGATGCGCTCCGTTGTAGGCGTAGCCCACGACATTGCCATTGGCGTCGATTCCCGTCGCCACGGCGTTGGTGTAGCCGGCGGGTAGGAACTGGTTCAGGTCGATCACGCTCTCGGGCGTCCCCGTCCACAGCAGGGCATGGCGCACCGAGCCCGCCGTGTTGGCGGCCCCGACCCAGCCCTCGCCCACTTGCTTGTCGCCGCTCAGCGATGTGATCTTCGAGTCGGTGTAGGCGCTGGGGTGCAGATCGACCACGCTGGAGGCGCTGCCGCTCCAGAGAAGCGCGTGCTGGTGGCTGGTTCCCAGGGCGATATAGCCCCAGCCGCCCTGCTGCGTACCATTCGTACAGCTCGCCTCCGAGGCATCGTAGCCGACCGGGTGCAGGTCCACGGCGCTCGCGGCGGTCCCTGCCCAGCGCATGGCGTGGCTGGTCGTGTGGTAGCCCGCCGCATCGCCGTCCGGGTAGGCAAGCGACGAGACATACCCTACCTCCTCGTTGTCGTCGCAGCCGAGGGCGCGGGAGAAGGGATAGGCAGAGATCGGGTGGAGGTCCACCGCGCTCGCCGCAGAGTCGTGCCAGCACATGGCATGGGAGGCGGTGACAAAGTAGACCTGGTTCTGGGCATAGCCGACCTGCTTGTGGTTGCGCACCCCGAGGCAGTAGGAGAACATGTAGCCGCTAGGGTTCAGGTCCGCGTACGAGGACGACGAGCCATTCCAGACCAAGGCATGCACGCCTCCGCTGAGGCTGGAGTAGCCCCAGCCACCCTGCTGCGTGCCATCGGTGCACATGGCCATGGAGTTGTAGTACAGAGCCGGGTTTAGGTCGATGGAGGTCAGCGCATTGCTCCCCACCGATACCGCATGCGAGGTGCCACCAACCGTGGCGGCCCCGACCTGTGAGCCGCCCGCGGTCCCACTCAGTCGCCCTGAGGTACTGCCCGCAGGGGTGAGATCGTTGTAGTGATACTCTTGCGCAAAGGTCTGTGCCTGCAGAAGCAGCACACTGACCGTCGCAAGAAGGGTTATCAGAGATTTCTTCATTGTCTCGTTCTTTCGTTTAAGATTGCAGCTGGGGAGGATGAGTCCCGCCTGTACAGAGGGAGCAAGACACGAGAAAATACACGCACAGGAAAATTCTTTTTGTCGGAGATTGTGTGATTGCCCTCGACGGTAAACCTCAGGGCTATGGGACGCTTCGCGCCGCCTCGCTTCGCTCGGAATTCTCTTGTACCAACGAGCCTCTTTGTACCGACGAGGCACAAGGCGGCGGCCAAAGGCCTGGATACCCTCTGGGTAAGCCGGACGTTTATCGTTCTGGCGGCTTTATCACACGATTAGAAGTCCAGGGTATGGAGGATCTTCTTGAGGCGCTCTAAACACCGCGCACGCTGCGGACCGATACTGCCCACGGGGATTCCGAGGCGCTCGGCGATCAGGGCATAGGCGAGCGGGGGATCGTCTTTGTAGAGCAGGGTGAGGAGCTCACGGCAGCGCTCCAGGAGCTGGGAGAGCGCCTGGCGCACGAGGTGCTGCTCCTCCAAGGCGATCACACTCGCCTCGGGGAGGGCGGCGTCTTCGGAGTCCGGGAGCTGCTCCAGCGTGCTGGTCTCGGTCTCGGGGAGCTCGGTGAGGCGGCGGGTGCGCTGGCGCTGCACGAGGCGCCAGGACTCACGCTTGGCCGTGGTCACCAGCCACGCCGAGAGGCGGCTCTCTTGCTGGAGCTTGTCGACATGGTTCAGGAGCGCGATAAAGACGGTCTGCGCAACATCCTCCACATCGCTGGCCGAGAGCCCCATCCGGCGCGGGATCGCACAGACCAGCACCTCGTAGCGCGCCACGAGCAGGTCCCACGCCCGCAGCTCGCCCGCGCGGTAGGCACGCAGGAGCTCAGGGTCGGGGGTCTGGGGGGTAAGGCGGCGCATCTCAACACGTTATGCCATAAAAAATTTCTTTTCGCGGGTGTATTTTTACGCTCTGGCTCCCTCTCTGTTGGAGCATGAACGTCAAGCAACTCTTCACCACACTTGCCGTGCTCTCCCTCTCCGTGATGGCGCACGCACAGACCGCCTACCAGGCAATCGACCTCACTCCCTCGGGAGGCACTGCCGCCGCCAATGGGATCTTTGCCGGGCAGGCAGCCGGGAGCCTGACTTCCGCGGGCAGCTCCCATGCCGCTCTCTTCTCGCAAGACGGCACCACGCTCGATCTGCACCCTAGCTTTCTGAATACAGCAACTGTTGTGGGCCGCTCGACCCTGCTGGCACAGGCCGAGGGCTACCAGGTCGGCTCGGGCACGGGCACCGCGACAAACAACCGCCTCGCCGCGCTCTGCTGGACGGGCACTGCGGAGAGCGCATCGGTGCTCTTCGTTCCCTTTGACCACTACGGCGCTCAGGCCAACGCGGTCGGGGGCGGCCAGATTGTGGGGCAGGCGCAGTCCATCACCACCAAGCGCGAGGTGATCTCCTACGGCCCCCAGCACGCCCTGCTCTGGGACGCGGCCTCGGGCGCGGTGACCGACCTGCATCCCGGCGGAAATGGCACCGTGGCGCTGGGCGTGGGCGGCGGCAAGCAGGTCGGCTACGAGATTAAGAGCGAGGCAAGCGCGGTGGTCTGGTCAGGGAGCGCACGCTCGATGGTCTCCCTCCACCCCGCCCCGTACGACGCGTCGGTGGCCAGCGCAACCGATGGCCTCTCCCAAGTGGGCTACGCCGGGGTCGATGTGCAGATCTATGTAGAGAAGCGGGGACGGCGCGTGCGCTTCAACTACGCAATGCTCTGGAGCGGCACGGCCACCAGCTTCCAGACCCTGGATTCGTCGTCGTTCCGCGACACCTACGCCACAGGAGTCTCGGGGAGCGTGATCTGCGGCACCGGGGCGATTGGGATTCCCACGGGGACGATCACGAGCCGCCATGCCATCGCCTGGACCGGTGCAAGCCACACCCTCACCGACCTGCATCGCCTGCTCCCCGCCGGCTTTGCCAGCTCCACGGCGACGGGGGTCGATGCCCAGGGCAATATCTCCGGGACCGCGACCCTGCCCACCGGGGAGCGCCACGCGATTGTCTGGGTGCCCGTTCCTTAGAAGGCGATACAATGGGGGCGATGTCTGTCCCCCACCCCGCTGAACAGGGGATGCGCTCGACGCTGATCGGAATTGGAGTCAATATCTTCCTGGCCATCGGGAAGATGCTTGCGGGGATCTTTGGGCACTCCTACGCTCTGATCGCCGATGCCATTGAGTCCGGCCTCGATGTGCTCTCGTCGATCCTGGTCTACTTCGGCCTGAAGGTCTCGACCCTCCCTGCGGATGAGAACCACCCGCAGGGGCATGGGAAGGCCGAGCCGCTGGCCGCCGTGGTAGTGGCGATCTTCTTGTTTGTCGCGGCCTTTGGGATCGCCTACGAGAGTATCGAGCGCATCCGCACTCCCCACCGCATGCCCGCTCCCTGGACCCTGATCGTGCTGCTGGGGGTGGTTGCGATCAAGGAGGCGCTGGTGCGCTTCTCCCTCAAGGTCGGGGAGGAGACGGGCAGCAACGCGGTCAAGGCCGATGCGCTCCACCAGCGCTCCGACACGATCACGAGCATCTCCGCCTTTGTGGGAATCACGGTCGCCCTGGTGGGCAGCCGCCTCCACCCCGATCCCCGCTGGCCTAGCGCCGATGACTGGGCCGCCCTCATGGCGTCTTTGGTGATCTTCCACAACGGGATCGGTGTCCTGCGGGGCGCCCTCTTTGAGCTCACCGATGCCCACCCCGACCCCGCGCTGGAGGCCGAGGTCCGCCGGGTCGCGCTGACGGTTGAGGGAGTGGAGAACCTGCACAAGTGCTTTATCCGCAAGATGGGCTTTGACTACTATGTCGAGATCGATGTGCGGGTAGACGGCGAGCTGTCGGTCTTTCACGGCCATGAGATCGCCCACGAGGTGCAGGATGCTGTCCGCGCCCAGATCACCGATAAGCGCTTCGCCCGTGTTCTGGTGCACATCGAGCCAGCACTGCCGAAGGAGTGACATCCCCCCGCCGCTTAGACGGCGACCCCCTTCGCCTGAAACCCGCGTTCCGCGGGGCGAAGGGGATTAAGGAAGCCCCCCAACCCCCTTCGCAGCGACGAAGGAGCGAAAAGGCGAAGGGGGTCGCGAGCGGTGCGAGCGGGGGGATGTAGGAATCTGCGCCCTCGCTGGACAACCTAGTGCCATGCATATCCTTGTAACCGGTGCGGGTGGCTTTCTGGGACGGCTGCTGATCGACACCCTCCTTGCCCAGACCGACGCGACCATCACGGCACTCGATGTCGTGCCTCTCTCCTTTGCCAGCGAGCGCGTGACCGCGTTTGTCGGAGATCTCTCTGATGCTGCCTGGCTGGCGGCGACTCTGGCGCAGGTGGCACCGGTCGAGCAGGCCTACCACCTCGCGGCCGTGGTCTCGGGCTCGGCGGAGGCGGACTTCGACCTGGGCTACCGCGCCAACCTAGAGGGGACGCGCAATATTCTGGAGGCTCTGCGCCGCCAGAGCGCCAGCGGCGGCCCCGTTGCCCGGCTGGTGTTCACGTCGAGCGTCGCGGTCTTTGGCGGCAACCTCCCCGAGGTCGTCACCGATGGCACGGTCGCCGCGCCGCAGGGCTCCTACGGGGTGCAGAAGCTCATGAGCGAGTATCTGATCGGGGACTACACCCGCAAGGGGTATGTCGATGGCCGCGCCGTGCGCCTCCCGACCGTGAGTGTCCGCCCCGGTAAGCCCAACGCGGCGCTCTCCAGCTTCGCCAGTGGGATCATCCGCGAGCCGCTCCAGGGAAAGGTCTCCGAGCTCCCCGTCACGCGCGACACCGCGGTCTGGATTCTCTCCCCGGACTCGGCGGTCGCGGCGCTACGCCACACGCTCACCCTTGATCATGAGGTCTTTCACGGCGGAGTCTACGGCCCCGCGGTCAACCTGCCCGGCCTGTGCGTGAGTGTCTCACAGATGCTAGACTCGCTGCTCGAAGTGGGCGGCCCGGAGGCGCTCGCGCTGGTGAAAGATGTCCCCGACCCGCGCGTGACCAAGCTGGTCGCCACCTGGCCCACCAAGTTCGCCCCCGAGCGCGCCCTCGCGCTAGGCTACCGCGCCGACAACGACTTCACCCAGATCGTCCGCACCTTCGCCGCGCGCCTCTAAGCCCCCCATGCAAACCCAGAGCCAGCAAGAAAAAGAGACACCTACCGTCCAGCTTCGGGCGGGAAAGTATATCGCCCAAATGGGACGTATCCTCTTTTTCTTCTGGCTCCTCATGTTGCTGACCTCCCAGTTCCCAAAGACCGAAATCCCGGTCGAAATTATTCTACTCTTCACCCTTGTCATGCTTCCCCCTGCGCTGGCATTTGCTCTCTGGGAGGCGCGCGCGCGGCTCGTGGCCGACGACGACGGTCTGCGCTGGCGGCACTTTGGGCGCTGGCACGCGGCGCGCTGGGACGAGATCGACGACTATTTCTTCCAGGCAAGCGAGCGCGGCGCACGCACGACCAACTGCCTGCGTTTTCGCGACGGGCGCAAGCTAGACCTCTCGTTTACCCTCTGGGGCGACCAGACTGAGTTTCTGGAGCTTGTCACGCAGAAGGCGACTCAGGCAAAATCATCCGGGTGGCTGCTTCGGGGCAAAGAAGGGACGATCACGGGGCGGCATGTCTTTAGCTACAAAAGCCCCAAGCGCACCGAGCGCTTCGAGGCCGATGAGCAGGGCGTGCGCTACTTCGACGGTCACACGCTCCACGAGGCGGCTTGGAGCGAGGTCCTCGCCCTCCACGATCCCCAGCTCATCTTCCAGCGCAATGTCCTCACCCTCGACACCCGCGACTGGAGCGCCTCGTTTTCGTCGGCGCTGAAAGACCACAATCTGCTGCGCGCCATGATCCGCCAGTACGCCCCCCAGATATCCATGGGCCGCCTACGAACACCCCCTCGCGAGCTTCTGATCCCCACCGAGCGCGACAACGGCAAGCGCACCTTCCACTACCAAACAAGATTCTACCGAAGCATGCTTGCACTTCCTTTGCTTACCGGAATTTCTTCCCTGGCCATGGGTATCTGGCTTGCCCTCTTCAGCCATCGCTACGGCCTGGAAGACATGGATAAGGTCTGCGTTGTCCTCAGTGGCTTTGGTCTTTTGTGCCTGGCTATCTGGATTATCGAGCTACGCCGCTTCAAGATCGAGCGGATTATCGTGGACCGCGAGTCGGTGACGTGGATTCATCTGCTAGGGGAGCGGCGGGTGTTCTTCGAGGAGATTCAAGCGATTGAAATAAGCCGGGAGAGCGACACGCTAGTGACCCGCTCCGGCGAGCGCCCGATCCGCTGGCGGCACTCCCTCGCCAATGTCGCCGAGCTACGCGACGAGATCAACCAGCACCTTTCCGCCAAAAACAACGAAGATTCGGTGGCCTGAAAGGCCACATCTGGGCCGCGCTCTGCGCGAAGCGGCCCGGGGCCGCGCCGATTCGGCTTCTCTGCGGGCTCGGCCCGCTTCGCGCTTGCGCGGCTGAGGCGGGGACTTTCAGGCCCCGGCTTAGAGCGATTATTTCTTGAACTTCACCGTCGCGGTGCTGGAGTCCTTGCCCCCCGTGCCCGTGGCGGTGACCTCGGCGGTGAAGAGCAGGCTGGTCAGCTCCTTGGGGACGCGGAGCACGATGGGCTGGGTGGACCAGCGGCCGGTGGCATCGGACTTGGCGGTCACCTCCCCGACCAGCCCGGAGGCCGTGAGGATGCTGGCACGCTTGCCGGTGTAGCGGACGGTCACCTTAATCGTGGCATTGGGCAGGCTGCGCCCCGAGAGCACGACACTCCCCCCGACACTGGCACCGTCTTGCGGCTGGTCGATAATCGGAATCTCCGGTGGCCCCGCCGTGACCGTGATGGCATTGCTCGCCTTCTGGGTGGCGGTGCGCCCACGGGAGTCGGTCACGGTCACGCTCAGCGGCGCGGCGACCAGAACATCCTGCTTCTGCACCGTGTAGCTCCCTACGTAGACCCCCGGCGAGTCCTCTTTGAGCGGCTGGTCCTTCACCTTCGCCCCCAGCGTAAAGGTCGCCTTCGAGCCCGGCGCACCCACGGCCTTGATCGTCAGGACATCGCCAAAGTTCAGCGGGCGGTCCGCGGGCAGCGCGACAACCGAGCTCAGCAGGGCGGTTGGGATCACCGTGAAGCGCCACTCGCGGCTGGTCTCGTTACCGGCGGCATCACGCGCCGTGAGCTTGGCGACCACGGGGCCCTGTGGCAGGTCGGTGGGTGGCTGGTAGGTGAAGTAGGTATCGGTGAAGATCGCGCGGCCCGTGACATCCTCGCCGTTGATCGAGAGCTGCATCTTGCGCGGGTCGATCCCGCTGCCCTGGTCGGCGTAGGTGCCGGTGAAGTTAGGACGTGCATCGGTGAGCTCGCTGCTCTCCGTGGGCGTGAGGGTTCCAATAGTCGGCCCCACCGCATCGATCACAAAGGTCTCCGCGGATGCCACGGTCGGCGACGAGAGCGAGTCGAGGGCCAGGGTCGCCAGCGCGGTGGCGTCCTTGAGCGCGACACCGGCAGGGACCGTGATATTGGCGATATAGCTCCCGGGGCTGGTCTCGACCAGGGGGAGCGCCTCCGCTCCCGCGAGTCCGGGAACCCGAAGTGTCCCCTTGGCGGCCGGGGTTCCGGTGACCGTGAAGGTGATCGTATCGCCGCCCTTGACCCACTTGGGGCTGGCGTTGTGGACCACCTTGAGCACCTCCACCCGCGGCGTGGCGGGCTTCTCTCCCTCGATCACGCTCAGGGCCACGGCACGCTTGCTCACGGGGTTGATCCGCAGGCGCACCCGCTCGCCGGGCTTGACCTCGCTCAGGCTCGACGGGTTGCCGAGCCGCTTGATATCGGCGAGGGTCTCGACCTCGGCGGCGCTTCCCTCCGTAAAGAGCGCGATCCAGTGGTCGCCCAGCGCCTCCAGGCTCTTGAGTACCCCCACCCGCTCGTCGTAGCTCACCTCGATCAGAAACGCCCGCCCGAGGCTATCGCGCTTGATCTGAACGGCATCGCCCGTCTTGAGCGCCGCGAGCTCCTGGCGCACCTGAGGCGCATCGCCCACCTTCACCAGGACGATCACATCCGGGGAGAGGGGCAGCGACTCCGGGAGGCCCGTCGCGGGCTGGACCGTGAGCTTATCGGGCGCCATGGCGGTGAGGGTTCCCGCCACTGGCTCGGTCTTGGTGATAACGGCGGGCGTGTTGAGCTGCAAGGGCTGGGTGGGCGGCGCAGTGCCCCCTCCCGCGTTCTTGATCTCCTCGGGGGTCAGGCCCTTCACGGGGATCACAATGGGCTTCTCTTGGGCGGGTGGCGGCGGCACTTTCCCACCCCCCACTCCCGTGCTGGTCACGGGCTTGGCTCCCACCAGGAGGATCGCCACCAGCCGCGCGTTGGCGTCCCACTTCACATCGGCCCCAAACGCCTCGGAGATAATGCGCAGGGGGAGCATGGTGGTTCCCCCGATATTCTGCGCGGGAGTCGGCAGGCTCTTGGGCTTGCCATTGACATAGCCCACCGACTCGCCCAGCTGCAGCGCGACGGTCGTGGTGCCGCGGGTGGCGGTGATCGTGCGGGTCTTGGGCAAGAACTGCACCGATGCCCCCAGGCTCTCAAAGACCTCGCGCAGAGGCACCAGGATACTGCCATCGGGTGCCTGGATCGGCCCTTGCTTGGGAAACGCCACCGGATTCCCGTTGACCGTCACCGAGATTCCCTGTGCCCAGGTCGCCCCACTCATCATGGCAAGGCTTGCCGCCAGAAACACCTTCTTCATGCCCGGTATTTTACCAGAGCAGGGCCATAAAGTCCCCGTAGGCTCAGCGTCGGTCGCGCGTGACACTCACGAGGGCATAGAGCGGGGCCTTGTTCTCCCCTTTACCCAGGGGCAGAAGAAAGCTCTCGCCCGACTTCAGCCGGTAGGTTGTCTGGACCGAGCGCCGTGTGATAGTGGGGAGCGTCCCGTTGTAGCCCGCGAGAAAGCTATGCTCCAGCTGGAAGGCAAGCCGGATCGTCCCGTCTTTTTCCTCGGTGGGTGTCGCGGCGATACTCCAGCCCCACTGTGCCTGCCCCTTTGCCGTCTCCGTGATCGGGTACTCGAGCTGGCTAAGAATCGCGGTCTTGCCCTCGTTGCCCGCCAGCATGCTCACGCTGGGTTGCACCACGGTCTTGGCGTTGGGTAAGCGCGTGATATTCTCGAGCGTCACTTTGGTCGCCTCAGGGACCTCGAGCACTTTTGTCGTGACCGTAAAGCCGGGAAGAAGCGTGGATGGAGAAGTCGGCCCTTGAGCGAGCGTGCCCAGAGCGACAAAGACAGGAATCAGTAGCATGACAAACCTCCTAAGCTTAGTTTCGGCACGGGACGCGCCGCTCCCTACCAAAGACACGGCAGTTTAACAGAATCCAAGGTAAATTTTAAGCCATGACCCGACAGCAAAGACACTGGCAAGCCATCGAGCAGCAAAAAACCGAGGTGCTCCGTCGCCTAGAGGCGCTCACGCCCACGCAGGCACAGCAGGGCGACTGGTCAGCGGCCCAGGTCGCCTACCACCTGATGCGCGCCGAGGAGCTGCTCCCCGCTCCCCCCGATGGTAGCTCGACCCGGCGCAAGCCTGTTTTCTACGTCGGCTGCGCCCTGCTCCGCGCCGCGGTCTCGATTCCGTCGAAGGCGCGTGAGGAGCCCCGCGGCGACCTGCCCCTCTCCGAGCTCAAGGCGCGCTGGGCCGCTAGCCGGGAGACTCTTCAGGCCACGCTCGCCACCGCCGCGCCCGGCGAGCGGGTCGCACAGCACCCTGTCTTTGGCGCGCTGGATGCCGAGAGCTACCTGAGGATGCTGGAGGCGCACCTGACCTACCACCTGAAGCGCTGGCCCGCTTGACAGCCCCTTCCGGCAGCGATAGAATTTGTGAACAAGTTCACAAAGTCAGGCAAACCAATGGCAACGTCACTTTTTATGCACCAGTACCTCCAGCGTGGAGAGCTCTCCGGGATCTACGGTAAGGTCATGGAGGGCAAGCGGCTCTCCTTCGACGATGGCTTGGCGCTGTGGAAGTCCGACGACCTCACGGCTATCGGGGCGCTGGCCAATATCGTCCGCGAGAATAAGAACGGCAACGACACGTTCTATGTCCGCAACCAGCACATCAACTACACCAACCTCTGCAACAAGGGCTGCAAGTTCTGCTCGTTCTACGCCCAAAAAGACGGCCCCTCGGCCTACACGATGAGCATGGAGCAGGTACGCCAGAAGCTGGAGCGCACACGCCACCTGCCGGTCACCGAGATCCACATGGTGGCGGGGATCAACAAGAAGCTCCCCTACTCCTACTACCTTGAGCTCCTTGATACCGTCAAGGCTACCCGCCCCGAGGCGCATATCAAGGCCTTCACGATGGTCGAGCTCCTGCATATCCAGACCCTGGCCAACAAGCCCATGACCGAGATGCTCCTCGAGCTCAAGGCACACGGCCTCTGTAGCCTGCCCGGCGGCGGCGCAGAGATCCTCACCGACCGGGTCCACGATGCGATCTTCCCGCGCAAAGAGACCGCCGCGGAGTGGCTGGAGACCGCCAAGACCGCGCACCGGGCGGGGCTTCACACCAACGCGACCATGCTCTACGGCCATATCGAGACCCTGGAGGAGCGCGTGATCCACACGATGAAGCTGCGCGAGGCCCAAGACGAGACCGGGGGCTTTCTGACCTTTATCCCGCTTGCCTTCTCCAGCAAGGGCACCAAGCTCTCGCATATCCCCAGCACGACCGGCTATCTGGACCTAAAGGCGATCGCGATCGGGCGGCTGATGCTGGACAACTTCCCGCACATCAAGGCCTTCTGGATGATGATCACCCCCCCCGTGGCCCAGACCGCGCAGTGGTACGGCGCCGACGATATCGACGGCACCATTGTGGAGTACACCATCACGCACGAGATCGACGACGACAACGAGGGGCAGAACCTGAGCCAGCGCCAGCTAGTCCAGATGATTGTCGAGGCGGGCCGCGACCCGGTGGAGCGCGACCCCCTCTACAACGTGATCGAGCGCGACGATAGCCGTGCCGTGCTGGAAGACCCGCGCCGGCTTGCCCTACCGATGCTGGCGCAGAGCTAGCACGACTGCCTACGAAGCCGGGGGGAGCGGTAGTACTGCCCCGATAGCGCCGAGAGAATCCCCACGCGGATTGTCTTGACCGAGTCAAAAGGGCTCAAGACAACCAGCGCGTCGCTGTCTTGAGGCACATCACTGACAATGATGTAGGCATCAAAGTCCTTGACCTCGGCGGCGGCCACTCCCTCAGGGAAGTACACCAAGAGGTCATGGGGGAACCGCCGTAGCTCCTCAAACGAGGTCTGCTCAGGGTCGACCAAGCGCACCGCCTCAAACCAAGCTAGGTTCTTGAGAACGCTTGCTGCTCCCTCGGTCAGCAAGGGAGAGCCGTAGGCGGTGGCTTGACGACCAGACATAGGAAGCCTGTTGCTCTTCCGCCTAGCTAGGCAAGACCACCGTGGTCGTCCCGACAACCTGCGTGCTTCCCTCGACGGTGGCGTAGACCGTCACCGGCCCCACGTAGCCGGTCGCAAACGGGACAGAGACATAGTTGCCGCCGTTTTGCACCGTGATATCCATCTCGACAACCCCCGAGGGGATACTGTGCAGATGCGCGACCCCGCTGCCCTCCACCGTGACGACACAAGGCGCGGTAGTGCCAGCAGTGACCAGTGTCGGTAAGATCACATCGGTCGGCTGAACGTTATCTCCAAGAGCGCCTAGCGCCACGATGAGTAGGCACGCTCCTGAAGCGATAATCTTGTGAAAACCTGTAACTTTCATCTCATTTTCCTCGGCAACGATTTCTATCTGAGTGTCATTTTCATTGACGTAATGAGAGTAACAGCTTTGCTTTACAGGCTTCTTACAAACTCCCTTACAATTTTTCGTAGCTGCTCATCGGTGAGGTCAGGTTGCCCTTGTGTCAGCTCCTCCGCCCAAGCTAGGATCGTCTTCTTCGTCTCCTCAAGCGAGGTCACTTTTTTCGGGGTGATCTGCAGCTCATGTTGGGCTATAAAACGGGACGAGACAATACCAAACTCAAAACCTAAAACCTGCCTCATGCCATATATAGATTCCAAAATATCTCGTAGCTCAGGCGTGGGATTAGCTCTATACAGGATCAAGCAATAACAGATCAGAGCCCCAAGCATCTCAAAGAAATTTTTGGAGTGCAAACAGTTTTTAATTACATTCTTATAAAGAATCAAAGCATGCCGTTCATCTCCATAGGTCATTAAACAACCGGCAAGGGCTATGATAGAGCCATTAACATATGCCCCATTACGTATCCTGCGCGCCAATAAATAGTGCTTACAAGTAAATTTTATCGACTGTTCAATATTATCAATACGAATATAACCCATAGCAGCATTATAATAACCTGTTATGAGTCTTTCATAATCACTATTTTTTCGCAGCAAATAAAAGGATCGATTTGAATAAGTTATAAAATTATCAACACCATAGGTACTCACCTCAGCGGCGCTCATATTTGCATATATTATAGCTTCTAGTATCTCATCTCCCCGTTCGCTCATTAGACTTAAAGCCTTTTTTCCCCAGAGACAAACTTGTTCGTACTCACCACCCGTTAGTAGCTGAGTCATCAGACTGATTTTCAGGCGAACGACTTGCTCGACAGTCACCACCTGGTGTAGTGACTCTTTTTGGAGTAGCTCTACAAGGTAGCGTTGCCCCTCTTTATGGTAGACATTTATCCACCAGAAGCGCCCCAGGCTACTCCCCAGCCTATAGGCGACCTCCAGACGCTCAGGCTCCTCCCCTTCGAGGCTCCAGCCCATCGCAGCACGCAGGTTCGGTAGGACACTCTCTAAGCGCTCCATCCAAAGCGACTCCTGGTCTGTACGCCAGTGCCCGCGCGCCTGCTCCGCAAGACCGGCAAAGTACTCCGCGTGTCGGCGACGTCCCTCTTCACGCTCCTGAGGCCCCCACTGCTGGTCCGCAAACAGCCGCAACGACTCCAGCATGACAAAGCACACCCGATGCTCGCTCAGCTCTGTCGTGAGAAAGGAGCAGTCACACAGCTCTGCAAGGTAGTCCAGCGCAAGAGGGATTCCGAGTACCTGCTCCACGTCGAGATGGCCAAAGCTCCCCCGGAAGACCGTCAGCCTCGCTAAGAAAACTTTTAGCTCAGGACGCAGAAGATCAAAACTCCACGAGATACTGGCATAGAGAGAGCGATGTCGCTCCGGCCCGCCCTTTCGAGTTGTCGCCAGGAGCTGAAACCGTGCCTCGACCCCCTCAAGGATCTGCAGGGGGGACATTACCTGCACGCGTGCCGCTGCCAGCAGCAGCGCAAGCGGGATCCCCTCCAAGACATGGACAATACGAGCAACAATCGCCAGGTTACGAGCGTGTAGATGAAAGTCCGGCACGCTCTCACGCGCACGATCCACAAAGAGAGCCACACTGGGCCAGCGCGCCTCAAACTGTGCAGGGTCTTCTTCCTCCAGAGCAAGAGACTCCACAGGCGGGGTTGGCAAGGGGGCGAGGGGAAAGAGCCGCTCGCCTGGGATGGAGAGCCGGTTCTGCGAGGTTGCCAGGCACTGGAGAGAGGGAGCACGCTGCAAGAGAGCCCGCAGGCACTCAAGGGCATCGGACTCAAGAAGCTGCTCCATATTATCCAGAACAAGCAGAACCCTACCGCTCTGACTGAGAAGCGAGGAGACGAGCTCCAGTAGCTCACCCCCCTGCCCCGAGGGGAGGCGGACCTGCAGGCTACTGGCAATCGCCTGAAGAAACCCTTGCCCGTGGCGCGCCTCCTGCAAGGAGACAAAGTAGGCACTCCCCCCCTCTTGCTGAACCTGTCGCGCCAGCTCCAGCGCGAGGCGGGTCTTCCCAATTCCTCCAGGCCCAATCAAGGTGAGAAGGCGTACCTCCTCGCGCTCCAGTAGGCCCTTCAGCTGCGCCAGCTCCTCCTGACGCCCCACAAAATGGGTGATATCCAGCGGTAGGGCGGACACGCGGCTCAGCGGTGGCGTCTCTCTTAGGGGAGAGGGAGCAGGAGCCGCAAAGACAACTGGAGCTGCCGCAGGCCGAGGCTTCTTTCGAGTACTCGCCGTGGGATAGAGCGCCAAAGCCGCCTGCGCACGCCGCTCCACCGAAGCAGGCAAGCTCCCCAAGCCATCGTCTTTCCAGCGCCGCACCGCGTCGTGGTAGGCCTGAGCCGCCTCTTCCATCCGCTTCTCTTCCGTCAGTAGCTGGATCAAGTGCTCCAGAGCGCCTGTATCTTCTGGAAAATAGAGCAGCTCCTGGCGACGCCAGTAGATGGCCTCGTCGATATCTCCCTCTTCTTCGGAGAAGCTTCCCAGTCGCCGCACGGCAGCCGTGAAGCGATCCCTTAGGCGTGCCTGCTCGCTCAGCACCCAGTCATCATAGAAACCGGGGAGAAATGTCCCTCGAAAGAGAGCTAGTGTCTGGCGTAGTGTGTTGATCGCCTCGGGGGTATTGTCACTGGAAACCCCATCGAGCGCCTGCTCAAACTCCAGCACATCGCTGCTCACAGCCTCGGCTCTGACGCCTAAAGTACGTGGATCGACAAGGAGAACCTGTCCCACGAGCTCCGTCTCTAGCTGGCTACGTAGTGATGAGACCGCAACCGAGAGGCTCGCGCGTGCCTTATCGGGATGGGGAGCATCGTGCCAGAACATCTCGGCCAGCACTTCACGAGAGAGACGCTTCCCTCGGTGGAAGACTAAGTACGCAAATAGGGATGCCGTCTGACGCGTCCGAAAACGACTAAAGCTTCCCCCTACTCCCGCTACCTGAAATCCCCCCAGCATCTCGACACGTAACATCGCCTGAGCCATCTACCATCTCCTCATTCCCCCTGCTTACGTAGATAAGACACCTAGCTTTGTAATTCCTTCTCAAAACGAGGCCTTGGACTTGTAAGCTTTCTGTAATCCAATCTGCCTATACTCTCGTCATGACAAACGCCCTAGGAAAATCTCCAAAGATGAATAAAACCTCACACCGTCATGAGATCGAAAAATATGAAAAATAAAGAATATAAAAAAACAGTAAACAGTATACTATATTTCATAACAATATTTTTATCTGGATTATTTTCGTTTCATACTCTCACAGAAAAACAATCAGAATCCATACTCGCAATTAAAAAAGCAACACTATTTTATTACGGAAAAAGTGAATCACACTCAACTCTCGCACAAGGCATCGTCCAAGCTTTCGGAACATATTCTGTAGACCTAAGCCAGCCAGGTGCTGGTAAAAAAGTCAGACAGCTGACAGGATTAGATAAAATTTCCAGTCCTACACTAGTATGGACAAATAATAACAATACAACTATTGTATCAGGCGTTTCTGCAGTCAAACAATCCGTAAAATCGGCCCTACTAAAGGAGTCCCCCTTTACAAAAGGACGAGTGGCAATTATTCTCGTTGTTCTATTCGTAGGCCTAGGCATCTTGTATACCGATGAGATCTACAAATCAGTAGGATATGCTGTTTTCTTCTGCTTATTCGGATTAAGTGCCGTTTTAGGAAAATGTATCTCTTGCCATTCAGGAACAAACAATGTAATCTTATCCCTAGTACCTGTTTTTGGATTACTCTATACAATCTTTAGCGCATGTATCTTCTCCTCAGGAAAAAACTTCCCTCGTTGGAGTTATATAATATGCCTACTCGCGTCGAGAATATTTCCTATCATCCAGTCAGTTCTTCTTTTGATTGAACCTAAGCTATGTTTTGGTTGTATGCTCATGACAGTAGCTTCAATCCTATACTCAGCTGCATCTTTAAAAGCCATCAACTCAGGGAAAGTCATCTGTATCAAAACACCCAATAGTCTAAAAACCATTTCTATCATCTGGCTATCTCTACTTTTTATCCGGCAAGGTCTTGTTTTAAACGGGACAGTCAAGCTTGAGCCAGGTGAGGAAAATGTTCCCAATATTATTGGACGCAAATGGTCTGACATCTCTTACAAGAGTCAAGTCCCGGCAAGAACGCTTATACTAGTCAGCCAAAAAGGATGCAGTTCATGCGATATAGCATCTAAAGACCTAACAAAAATTGGAGTATCTTGGAGAAAAGTTCCAATCTGCAATACCTTAGAATCTGAAAACTGTTTTAATGGCGCAGGATTAAGTTTCCCAACGCCTATGCTGCTGGTAGTTGATGAAAGAGGTGTCATCACATTCCAGTATAACGGGTGGCCGAGCCCTGGAGCAGAGCGAGACACGCTTCTGCAACAGCTTCGAGCAACTCTTCTTAGCTCAAACACCTCCTCTCTTACGAAAGAAAACCAATGAAAACAAATAAGATTCGACTCTCCCTTACCGGTCTTCTCGCAACGCTTGCCTGCACGGGACTATGGTTTAGTAGCTCCAATATTGCGTTCGCTGGAACAGCCACTGCGATCCACTGTCTTGAAGCGGGAGCAACGGGTGGTACGGGATGCTACGCACAGTACTGTAACGTTATTAGCCCCAATAAAGGAATTACTTGGAACGCATCGTGGGAGTGCTGCTACGATCCCTCCAACAACCTGGTCTCTGCAAAAAACTATACCTGTAGCGCGACCTTCAATGGAGGCTGCTGCAACAACCTTGATGGCGCGCCTCATTGCCCGAATATGAGCTGCCAGCAGTCCTACTAATCTAGGGGTAGATATCCCCATCTACTTATAAATGAGTAGATGGGGTTTCTTTATAAATTATAAAGGCCACGCACATGTCTCTAAAAAAATATCAAGCATTTACTCTTATCGAGTTGTTGATTGTTATTTCTATCATTAGTGTACTTTCCAGTATACTATTTCCGGTTTTTACTCAAGCACGACGATCTGCTCGGCAGACGAGCTCTCTGTCGAATATTCGCCAGTGTGGAATGTCTCTACGCATGTACATGGAAGACTATAGTACCGATAGCCTTCCCAGCCTCGCGATTGCTCGCAGTGTCCTTAAGAGCTCGCCCACCTGCGACTTAGAAGATAACTGGCGTCAGTCCTGCTCAGACTACTCGCGAGACCCTCTGATTGGCTCCTATGCCTACGCGGGTGGAGTGGCCCCTTTTGACACAGAAGAGGGCTGGGACTGGTATCGAACACTGGGCAACCAGAACCCCACACTACTCCTCAGCATCTTTTACGCAGACCAGCGGGTAAAGCCCTTTACGGGAAAAGGGATCGATCCGAAAAACTGCTCACCAGACTTCTCAGATTGCCGTATGCCCACACGGGTGATCCGCGTCCGCCTGGATGGCTCCGCTTCTACATCACCCGTACAAACCCACGGAGAAGGCTCGTATCTTATGACCTGGAACCTTTTGTTTGTCTCCGATCCACATAACAACCCGAAAGGGGTGACTCCAAAATGATGCACCAAAAACTAGATGTCCAGCAAACAGATTTTAAAGATTCTTTATTGCAGCTTTCGAAGCTCAGTCGTTTCTCCCTTATTACTATAGCGGCAGCATTAGCTGCATACTACATACCATTCATAGTCGCTTCATTGTTTGGAAAAATGCTTAATATGTTATGGATGTGGATTGAGATGGCTTTTAGTGTATCCTTCTTGATCATCACAACAATTATCAGTAATAAACTAAAAAAAGTATGGATGATCTCTTTATGCTTATCTTCTCTTCTCACAGCGTATCAGATTAGCTTAGGGATCCGAATGATTATGCCGGGACAATCCTTCGATTTCTTCTGGAAAGCCTCCCTACCAGTCATTAGCATCCTGCTGAATGCAGCACTCTTCCAGTGGGGGAAAAAGTATGCAGAACTAGAAAAATGAGGCAAGGGCTAGCGTAGACGAGCTTGGGAGTGCATAATCTTCGCATGGCAAAGAAAGTTGCGGTGATCGGCTATGGGGCTGCGTTTAACATGGGCCGGCATCACCTACGAGAGATGGAGCGGGCGGGGATGGTCCCCACCGCCGTGTGCGATCTGGACAAAGAGCGGCTCAAGGCCGCGCGGCAGGACTTTCCGGGGATCAAGACCTACACCCGGGTGGCGTCGCTCCTGAGCAAGACCGATGTGGACCTGGTGACGGTCATCACGCCGCACGTGGCGCACGCTCCGCTGGCGCTCCAGTGCTTGAAGGCCGGGCGCGCCGTGGTGATCGAGAAGCCCATGACCATCACGACCGCCCAGTGCGACCGGCTGATCGCGGAGTCCGAGAAGCAAGGGGTCTTGCTCTCGACCTACCACAACCGCCACTGGGACGGGCATATCCTCAAGGCGATGGAGCTGATTGGTAGCGGCGAGATCGGGGAGGTCTATAAGATCGAGGCGCACATGGGCGGCTGGGGCCAGCCTCGGGAGTGGTGGCGCACCCAGCGGAGCATCTCCGGCGGGATCCTCTACGACTGGGGCGTGCATCTTCTCGAGTACGCCCTCCAGATCCTCCAGCCCTCCGAGCTGGTTGAGGTGAGCGGCTACGCCAAGAGCGGCTTCTGGCAAGACTCGCTTCCCTACGGCGACGATACCAACGAGGACGAGGCGCAGCTGACGGCACGCTTCAAGGACGGCCGCTGGCTCTCGCTCAATGTCTCGCACCTCGATAGCCACCCGAAGAACGAGCGTGGTGTCCTGGAGATCACGGGGACGAAGGGCACCTATATCATGCACTTCGACCGCTTTATCATCCGCAAACACGAGGGCACGGAGCTGACGATCCGCGAGGGCAAGAACGCCCCGAGCGAGGGACAGAAGTTCTACAACAATATCGCGGCGGCACTCGAGGGAAAAGAGGAGCTGATCATCACCCCACAGTGGGCACGCCGCCCCGTGCATATCCTCGACCTGGCCGTCCAGAGCGCCCAGAAAGGCCGCGCGGTGCCGGCCAAGTACGCGTAGTCCGGCCGATGAGAACGGCCGGACAGGAGAGCCTGCGACGCTCGCCAGCCCCCCCGCTCCAACCGGGGGGGGGAGACTGGAAACACGCTGGAAACAGTGAGCGGCTAAATTAGCACCAGAGTGGTCAATGTGGCCCAAAATTCGCTATTGCGTCGGAAAGTGGGCTGTGAACGTGTCGCTTTTGGAAACCTATGAGCCGGGTATCTTTTACGATGAGCTGATGCTCCCCTCGGGCAAGCCGCGTGCGCACTCCCGCGCGCTCGCGGAGCACCTGGATGCGATGAGCCCCACCGAGTTTGCCCAGCGTGCGCGCCTCGCCGAGACCCTGATGATGCAGCAGGGAATCACGTTCAATGTCTATGGTGCCGAGGGTGGGGTCGAGCGGGCGTTTCCCTTTGATCTCGTCCCCCGTGTCCTCACCGCCGGCGAGTGGGAGACCATTGAGAAGGGCCTCACCCAGCGGCTCACAGCGCTCAATCTCTTTCTCTGGGATATCTACCACGAGCAGAAGATCCTCAAAGATGGGGTCGTTCCGCGCGCCTTGGTGATGGGAGCGGTTCACTTTCGCCGCGAGTTCATGGGGGCCGATCCCCCCGGCGGGGTCTATGTCCATATCTGCGGCACCGACCTGATCCGCGACACCGACGGCAAGTTCTATGTCCTGGAAGACAACCTCCGCACGCCATCGGGTGTCTCGTACATGCTGGAGAACCGTGCCATCCTGGCGCGCGTGATGCCCCAGCTCTTCCAGGACATGGGCGTCCGCCCCATCGCCGACTACACGTCGCACCTGCTCCACAACCTGCGCGCCCTCGCTCCCGCACACCGCAGCGACGATCCCACGGTCGTGCTCCTGACACCGGGGGTCTACAACAGCGCCTACTACGAGCACTCGTATCTGGCGCAGCAGCTGGGGATTCCTCTGGTCGAGGGCCGGGACTTGATTGTCGAGGAGAACATTGTCTCCATGAAGACCACCCACGGCCTCAAGCGGGTCGATGTGATCTACCGGCGCGTGGACGATGACTTTCTGGACCCGCTGATCTTCCGCCCGGACTCGCAGCTGGGGGTGGCGGGCCTGGTCAATGCCTACCGCGCGGGCAATGTGGCGCTCGCCAACTCGATTGGGACGGGGGTCGCCGACGATAAAGTGATCTATGCGTATGTGCCAGAGATTATCAAGTACTATCTAGACCAGGAGGTAATCCTGCCCAATGTCGAGACCTATCCCGCCTTTGAGGACAAGCACCGTGAGTACATCCTGGACAACTTAGACAAGCTCGTGGTCAAGGCGGCCAACGAGTCCGGGGGCTATGGGATGCTCATGGGGCCGCAGGCCAGCCTCTCAGAGCGCGAGGTCTTTGCTGAGCTGGTGAAAGCCAACCCGCGCAACTATATCGCCCAGCCGCTGATTCATCTCTCCCGCGCCCCCGCCTTCGTGGAGCCAGGGCACTTTGAGGGCCGCCATATCGACCTGCGCCCCTTCGCCCTCTGTGACCGGGACCTGCGCGTGACCATTGTCCCCGGCGGACTCACCCGTGTCGCGCTGAGAAAAGGCTCGTATGTCGTGAACTCGTCGCAGGGCGGCGGAAGTAAAGATACCTGGGTGCTTGGAAAGGAGAGCCGCAATGCTTAGCCGAGAGGCCGACTCGTGTTTCTGGATCGGGCGCTATGTCGAGCGCGCCGAGGCCACGGCGCGCATGCTGGACGTGCACTACCACGCCACTCTCGAAGGGGTTCCTGGCATGCTGGAGTGGGAGTCCGTCCTCGCGATCGCCGACTGCGCCGCAGACTTTCGCAAGCGCCACGACCAGCTCAATGAGCGCACCGCCATCCAGTACTTTGTCTTCGACACGGACAACCCCGGCTCGATTGTCTCCGCCCTCACCTACGCCCGTGAGAACGCCCGCTCGATCCGGGAGATGGTGGCCTCGGAGATCTGGGAGTGCCTGAACATGATCTACCTGGAGCTGAAGGAGTGGGATGTCGATAAGGCGCTCGCTGGGACTCCGCATGCCTTCTTCACCAAGATCAAGAACGCGGCGCATCTCTTCCATGGGATCACCTACCGGACCCAGCTGCTCAACGAGACCCGCGACTGGCTCCGTGTCGGCACCTTCCTGGAGCGCGCCGACCAGACCGTCCGGCTTTTAGATGTCAAGTACCACGATCTCCTTCCCGCCACCCGGGCGGGAAAGCCCGAGATCGGTGGCCTGGGCGTCGGTGGGCCGGCGGATATCCATGGCTGGATCGCGGTCCTGCGCTCGGTGAGTGCCTTTGAGATGTACCGCAAGACCCACCGTGAGGGGATTCACCCGGCGGGGGTCGTGGACTTTCTGGTGCTCAACCCGATCTTCCCGGCATCGGTGCGCTACAGTATCGGCCAGACCGAGGAGGCGCTACGGCGTGTGAGCGGGACCTCGCCCAGCAGCCCTGCCACGTGCGACCCCGAGCGGCTGGTCGGACGACTCCGCGCTGAGCTCAACTACGCCCGCGCCGATGAGATCATTGTGGGGGGCTTGCACGAGTACCTCCAGAGTGTTCAGAAGCGCTGTACGGAAATTGGCGGTAGTATCACCAAAACGTATCTCTCGTATCAGTGATCGCCCCCGTTGTAGGGGAGCGTCAACGGGCGTTCCGCCGCAAAGGCCTTCGGCCATACAACTCGCGGAGAGCTCCCTATGGCCGAAGGCCTTCCTAGCCGTAGGCTCGTTGACGCCCCCCTACAACGGGGGCGATACAAAACGGGCGCGAAACATTATCGTGATCTATCGCATTTGTCATAGCACCGAATACCGCTATCCCGGTCTGGTGCGTAACAGCCACAACGAGCTACGCTTGAAGCCTTTGAGCGACCTCTGGCAGACCTGCCGCCGCTTCGAGCTACGGGTCGAACCGGAGGCACGCCTCTTCAGCTACGAGCTACCGGGTGGCGCGGTCCACCACTTCAGCCACCGCTTGCCCCACCATAGCCTGCGGATAGTCGCGGAGTCTGAGGTGGAGAGCTGCAAGAACAACCCCTTCTCGCACCTGGATCTCATCACCGACGATAGCCCATTCTATCTCCAGCCGAGCCTCTACAATAATTTCTGTGAGTACCTCGACCCCACGGAGCGTGTCCCCAACCACCGCTATATCCAGCTGGAGTGCGAGCAGATCGCGGCGTCGGCGCGGCAGGAGGTGCTGAGCTGTAGCACGGCGGCCTTTCTGGTCGCGCTGACCAAGCTGCTCCACCGGGAGTTCCGCTACGAGCCGGGCAGCACCCATGTCCACACGAAGATCGAGGAGATCTTTATCTACCGCCGTGGGGTCTGCCAGGACTTTGCCCAGGTAATGCTGGCGGTCTGTCGGAGCCAGGGAATCCCGGCGCGCTATGTCAGCGGCTACCTCTACACGGGCCACAATGGGCTTGTCAGCAACGATGCGACCCACGCCTGGGTGGAGTGCCTCCTCCCCGATGGCAGCTGGCACGGTTTCGACCCCACGAATGATATGGTGGTCAACGATGCCTACATCCGCACCCACACCGGCCGGGACTACAGCGATGTCGCTCCGGTCCGCGGGCTCTACCAAGGCCCTCCCGCCAGCAAGCTCGATGTCGTGGTCACGGTCGAACGCATAGACGAGTAAGCGCCCAGTGGGCGTGCTCGCGCACCATCTCGGAGGGATCGGTCTGGGCGACGGTTTCCAGCGCGGGAATCGCCTCGGGGCTCCCGACATTTCCCAACGCCACACAGACATTGCGCCGCAGCCCCGTGCGCCCCGTACGCAGGATCGGGCTTCCGGCAAAGCGCGCCTCAAAGGCCTCGTCGGTGGCGAGGAGAGCCAGTAGCGCGACCAAGTCCACACGCCCCTCGCCGCCGTAGAGCTTTTGCTCGCTTGCCGCCTGGGCCTTGTCGTTCCAGGGACACGCCGCGAGGCAGTCGTCGCAGCCGAAGATATGGTCCCCCATGAGCGGCCGCAGCTCCTCGGGGATGCTGCCGTGGAGCTCGATGGTGAGATACGAGATGCAGCGGCGGGCATCCAGGGTCATGGGAGCGACAATCGCGCCCGTGGGGCAGGCGGCGATACAGCGCGTGCAGGTGCCGCAGTGGTGCTTGTCAAACGGCGGGTCGGGCTCTAGCTTCAGCGAGGTCAGGAGTGCGCCTAAGAAGAAAAAATTCCCCAGCTTGAGCGAGATCAGGTTTGTGTGCTTGCCCTGCCAGCCCAAGCCCGCCCGCGCCGCCAGCTCCCGCTCGCGGATCGGCCCGGAGTCCGTATAGCCCCGGCTGACCGTCCCCGGAAACTCCTCCGCCAGCCAGTCGCGCAGCGTGTTGAGCTTCTCCCACATCACCTGGTGGTAGTCCGCGCCGCGGGCATAGCGCGCGATCTGGCCTTGTCCCCCCCCTGCCCCCGCTTGCCCCCTAACCCCCGTGGAACGGGGGGACAAAGAGGAATCCGATTCCTTATACTCCCCCCGCTCGGCGGGGGTTAGGGGGCCAAAATCGTAGCTCTGGGCGACCACGATCACACTGCGGGCTTTTCCCAGGAGCTTCTGCGAGTTGAGCGGGCCGCCGCGCAGGCGCTTGCGGGTCTTGAGGTAGCTCATCTCGCCGTGGTAGCCCGCCTCCAGCCAGGCATCGACAAAGGCCGCATGACCGGGCGCGGCGGGCGTGGTAAAGCCGACTGCGTCAAAGAGCGTCAGCGCGTACTCACGGACGGTCTCAGTGAGCGGAGTGTCCCCCCGGTTAGCGCGGCGCTCTCCAGTCCGGCCGTTCTCATCGGCCGGATTATCGGTTTGCTTCAATAAACTCCGCCCAGACCCCGTCGGGGTGCCAGATATCGTGTAGGTCGTCGAGGGCCTCGGTCGGATCAAAGCCGTTGCGCAGGCGCCAGAGGTAGAGAAACGCGGATGCCCGCATGTTGGCAGCGCAGTGGACAAAGAGCTTCTGGCCCTGGCGCGCGTCCATCGCGGCGCAGAACGCGTCGAGGTTCTCCCGCGTCGGGCTGCGCCAGAGCACGGGAATCCGCACAAACTCCATCCCCAGCGTAGCGACCCGCTCCGGCTCCTCGGGGAACCAGGCATCGGACTCATCGGGGAGGAGGTTTATCACGCACGCAAAGCCCTCGGCGGCGACCAGCTCCAGCTGCTCGGGGCGCACCAGCCCCGATGTGCCAAGGTTCTCGTCGAGCCAGAGGAAGTCCCGGATCGTGTGGAGGCTCATGAGCCCCAGACCCGCGGCGAGTGCGCCTCGTCGTCGACCACCTGGTTGTGCCGGAAGATATGCCGCGCGTCCTCGCTCCACGACTCCCAGGTGGTCTTGGGGACGGTGATCGTCGGTGTGCGCAGAAAGCCCCGCTCGTAGACAATCGCGTACATCGTCCGGGGGTAGTCGGCATCGTTGGGCATGCCGCGGTGCCACATCCGCATGTCCCGCAGGATGAAGCTCCCGACCGGCACCTCCGTGCGGGTGGAGGGAAACGCCGCCGCCCGGGCATCGTCCACCGGGCCGAGCGTGAGGTGCGTCCCCGGCCAGACCTCGGTCGCTCCATTGGCGACCGTGAAGTCGCAGAGCGGAATATTTAGCACCAGTGTGGCGACCGGGTGTGGGACTCCCATCAGGTGCCCTGTATCACGGTGGACCGGCTGGATCCCCGAGCCAGGGAGCGCCGTGTTGGTATGAAAGAAGGCACACTGCAGGTCATCGCCCAGGAGCGCCTTCATCACCTGCACCGCAATCGGCTGCGCGGCCAGCTGCGAGTCGGCGACCGGGAGGTTCAGTGGGGGGAAAAACCCGATATGGTTCTTACCAAAGGTCTTGCCCTCCAGCGCCGCAAGCCCGCCTTTGCCCGCGATAAAGCGCTCCAGCTCGACCTCGTAGGCCACGCGGACGGTCTCGAGAAATGCCAAGTCGTAGGCGTCTTCAATCACTACGTAGCCTACATCGTTGAAGGTCTGCACCGCCTCCTGCAGACGCTCCCCGGAGAGTGCCCCCTTCGTCTTCTCCGAATCGGTTAGTTTCATGACCCTATTCTACCTGCCCCTGTTTACGCGTTTTTCACGTTTGGTATGGTTTTTGCCCTTGAAATATTTACATCAGTGATGATTAGCAAGGAATCTGCCCCATGAGTGCTCCGACTCCCTATACCGCTACCGCCGAAGAGGCCTATCTGGACCGCCTCCTTGCCGCGCGCCTCCTGCTCCCTACCAACCTGCCTGGCATCTATGCCCGTGGCTCGGCCTTTACCCAGCTCATGGAGGGCTTGGAGCGCGCCATCACCCGCTACGGCCGCACGGAGAGCACGCAGATTTTGCGCTGCCCGCCGGTCTTGCCACGGAGCATTGTCGAGAAGTGCGGCTACTTCCAGTCGTTTCCCAACCTGCTGGGCTGCATGTGCTGCTTCACCGGCGGCACGACCGAGCACGAGGCGCTCCTCAGCGCGGTGGACTCGGGCGCGGACCTACTCCCCCACCTCGAGCTCTCCGATGTCGTGCTGGCTCCGGCGGCCTGCTACTATGTCTATCCCTACCTCACGGGAACTCTCCCACAGGCGGGCAAGACCACCGATATCGAGAACTGGTGCTACCGCCACGAGCCGTCGCTGAACCCCATGCGGATGCGTGCCTTTCGGATGCGGGAGTTTGTTCACGCGGGCACCCCAGAGCAGGCGCTGGGCTTCCGCGACTCCTGGATCGAGCGTGCCCAAGCGTTTCTCGCCCGTCTTGGCCTCTCTGCCACGGTCGCGCCGGCCGACGACCCGTTCTTTGGCGCGGGCGAGCGGCTCATGGCGGCCCAAACCCTCAAGTTCGAGCTACTGATCCCGATTGTCTCCGACACGCGCCCGACCGCGGTGATGTCGTCGAACTACCACAAAGACCACTTCGGGCACCTGTTTGATATCCGCACCCCCGATGGCGCGGCGGCCCACACAACCTGCATTGGCTTTGGCATGGAGCGCATTGTCTTGGCGCTCCTCGCCCAGCACGGGCTCCAGCTCAGCAAGTGGCCCACCGCCCTCCGTGAGCACCTCGGGCTCGCCTAGCACTTGGGCGTCAGGAGGGGGGCAAGGGGCACCCGCAGGGTTTTCTCCGCTCCCACCAGAGCCAGCTCCGTGGGGGTGATCTTGCTGACTTGATACCGTGCGCCCAAGACCTCTATCTGCCTGCCCTCGGTGACAATCTGCACGTCGGAGTCGGGTGGGGTGCCTACCTCCAGGATCGCCAGCGCGGTGGAGCCCTGGAAGAGAGCCCCCGCCATCCGGCACGGAATCCCCTCCACAACCGGCAGCTTTGCCTGCTGGAGCCGTGTTATAAGGTCGTCCAGGGAAGGCACTGGCGAGTCCGGCTGGGGCTTGATAATCACCACCCCATTGGCCTGTGTCCACTGGAACGGGCGGATGGCTTTCTTGCTCAGGCTCTTGAGGAGCTCGTCGAAGGGGAGCTGGGCGGAGCGGGCGGTCAGCAAGCCAGCGACATTGTTGTCGATGACATAGCTATTCTTCCCAAAGCCCCGCATCACCAGCTCCAAGGCGGTGCGAATCGGCGCATCGGCCAGCACCAAGTCGACTTTAAGCGCAGGTGTCTTCTGGGCGCGGCTGGTTTGCGGCAGGAGCATCAGCCCGGTCAGTGCGAGAAGTTTTCTTCGGTTCATAGCCACTAGGAGTCTCTTTCTTGGGGTGATCTTCACCATCAAGGCAAGATTGGGTATATTTTCCGCATGATAATCCCCGCTCCCTTCTTTCTGGCGACTCTAGCGCTCTCCCAGCCCATGCAGGCGGCCCCGCGTGGCTACTTCCGAACCCCTAGCCTGCGCGGCGAGACCGTGGTCTTTGCGGCGGAGGGCGATCTGTGGCGGGTCGCGGTGGGGGGTGGGGGGGCGACCCGGCTCACGACGCACCCCAGCGAGGAGAGCAATCCTGCCCTCTCGCCCGACGGGAAGTGGGTGGCGTTCTCGGCGTCGTACGAGGGCCCCGACGAGGTCTATGTCATGCCCAGCACAGGCGGTGAGCCGACCCGGCTGACCTTTGGCGCGGGCGGCACCGTGGCGGGGTGGACCAAAGACGGCAAGATTCTCTACGCCACGGGCAAGCACTCGTCGCTGCCCAGCACGCAGCTGGTCGCGCTCGATCCCAATACCAAGCAGCGCACCCGCATCCCGCTCGCCCAGGCCAGCGACGGTGTCTACGACGACGTGGGCAATCTCTTCTTCACGCGCTTTGACTTCCAGGGCAGCCAGACCAAGCGCTACCAGGGCGGCACGGCGCAGAACCTCTGGAAGCTCGCGCCCGGTGCCACGGAGGCGGTCGCGCTGACCGCGGACTTCAAGGGGACCAGCCGCAACCCGATGGTCTGGAAAGACCGTGTCTACTTCCTCTCGGACCGCGATGGCATCATGAATGTCTGGAGCATGGACACCAATGGGAAGAGTGTCAAGCAGGTCACCCATGAGACGGGCTTCGATGTCCAGAACCCCCAGCTCGACACCACCACGGGGAAGCTGATCTACCAGCACGGTGCCGATCTCTATGTCGCCGATGCCGCCACGGGCACCTCGACCAAGCTCGGCATCACCCTCAGCTCGGACTTTGACCAGCTACGCGAGCGCTGGATCACCCGGCCGCTGGACTGGGTGACCGCCGCGCACCTCTCCCCCAGCGGCGATAAGCTCGTGCTGACCGCGCGCGGCCAGGTCTTTGTGGTGCCCACGGGCAAGACAGGCCGCATTGTCGAGGCGACCCGCAAGCCCGGTGTCCGCTACCGCGAGGCGCGCTTCCTCCCCGATGGCAAGGGGCTGGTCGCGCTCTCGGATGAGTCCGGCGAGGTCGAGCTCTGGAAACTGCCTCCCACGGGCGAGGTCACCGCGCCACGGGAGCAGCTCACCAAAGACGGCCAGGTGCTGCGCTGGGACACGACCCCCTCGCCCGATGGCAAGTGGATCGCCCACACCGATAAGTTCAACCGGCTCCACCTCTACGATGCCACGGCCAAGACCACGAAGGTGATCGCCACGAGCGACGATGGCGGCATCGGCAGTGTGACCTTCTCCCCGGACAGCCGCTATATCGCCTTTAGCTTCCCCTGCGCCAATAGCTTCAGCCAGCTGCGCCTCTACGATATCAAGACCGGCAAGACCACCGAGCTGACCACGGACCGCTACGACTGCTCCGACCCGGCGTTCTCCCCCGATGGCAAGTTTCTCTACTTCCTCTCCGACCGCTCGTTCAACTCCAAGGTCGGCTCGCCGTGGGGACCGCGCCAGCCCGAGCCCTTCTTTGAGAACCAGACTCAGGTATTTGCCCTCAGCCTCCAGCCGGGAAACCGCTCGCCCTTCCTGCCCGAGAACGAGCTGGATGCCGAGAAAAAGGCAGAAGAGAAGAAGCCCGAGGAAAAAAAGCCCGACGAGAAGAAGCCCGAGCCGGGCCTGCCCGCGATCGTGACGGAGGGAATCGCCACGCGCCTAAGCCTGGTCCCCGTACCCGCAGGCAGCTACGGAAACCTCAAGACCGATGGTAAGAAGCTCTTCTTGACCGCCAACACCGATAGCGGCACCCACCTGATGGCAATCGTGATCCGCAGCGAGGACATCAAGCTCGACACGCTGGTCACGGGGATCGGGAGCTACGAGCTGAGCGCCGATAGCAAGAAGCTCCTGGTGGGACAGAACAACGCCTACCTGGTCTTCGATGCCAGCGGTGGCCCCGACCCCGCCCGTAGCCGGGTCTCGCTCCTGGACCGCTGGAGCTTCTCCCTCGATCCCAAAGAGGAGTGGAAGCAGATGTACGACGAGGCATGGCGGCTCCACCGGGACTACTTCTACGATCCCAAGCTACACAACGTGGACTGGCCCGCTCTGCGCGAGAAGTACCGCCCGCTCGCCGCACGGATCGCCTGCCGCGCCGATCTCTCGGATGTGCTGGCGCAGCTGATGGGCGAGCTCTCGGTCTTGCACACATTTGTCTATGGCGGCGACCAGCGCGGCGGGACGGATAGTGTCGGGGTGGCAACCCTCGGCGCGGAGTGGGAGAAGGACGAGGCCAAGGGCGGCTGGCGCATCACCCGCCTCTGGCGCACCGACCCGGACATGCCCGAGAAGCTCGGCCCGCTCCTCAAGCCCGGTGTGGAGGCGAGCGAGGGCGATGTGATCGCACAGATCAACGGGGTGCCGACACTCTCACTCGACGATCCCGCGCAGCTCTTGCGCGCCCAGACAAATAAGCAGGTCCGGCTAAAGCTCTTCCCCGGCGGCGACTCCAGCAAGGCGCGCGATGTGATTGTGACGGCGATCTCCGGCGGCCAGGAGTGGGACCTGCGCTACAGCGACTGGGAGTTTACCCGCCGCCAGGCCGTGGAGAAAGCCGCGCCGGGCAAGCTGGGCTATGTCCACCTCCGGGCGATGGGTAGCGGCGATATCGCGCAGTGGGAGCGGGAGTTCTACCCGGTCTTCAACCGCGACGGCCTGATTATCGATGTGCGGCACAACAACGGCGGCAATATCGATAGCTGGATCCTGGAGAAGCTGGCACGCAAGGCCTGGATGTTCTGGAAGGCTCCCGTGGGCGCGCCGACCTGGAACATGCAGTACGCCTTCCGCGGCAAGGTCGTGGTGCTCTGCGACGAGAGCACGGCCTCCGATGGCGAGGCCTTCGCAGAGGGCTTCAAGCGGCTTGGGCTCGGAAAAGTGATCGGCACCCGCACCTGGGGCGGCGAGGTCTGGCTGACATCGTCCAATACCCTCGTGGACCGGGGAATCGCCACCGCCGCCGAGTTTGGTGTCTTCGGCCCCGAGGGCAACTGGCTGATCGAGGGCCACGGAGTCGAGCCGGATATCGTGGTGGACAACCTCCCCCGCGCCACCTACGACGGCAAAGACGCCCAGCTCGACGCGGCGATCCAGCACTTGCTCAAGGAGCTGGCGAAGAACCCGGTTCCCAAGATCAAGGTGCCACCGTACCCGGATAAATCGTTTCCGAAAAGAAGATAGCCATCTCCCTGCCGCTGAGACGGCTTCCCTCTTCCCCGATTTGCTCCTTCGTCGCGGGAAGAGGGACTTTTCATGAAAAAGGCTTAGAGGGGAGACCTTTTAAATCAAAAAACTGAGCTTTAATCTAAAAATCCGACCCTAGAATCTTTTCTCCAGAAAATAAATTATCTCTGGCAGTTTTAGCCCTAGGAACAGAGATTTAATTCTTAACGCCGAGTTTTTGTTTAAAACTCGGCGTTTTGATTCTTAATGCTGAGTCCCTCTTCCTAGCGAGGCACGAGCGACACAGGGAAGAGGGAAGCCGTCTCAGCGGCAGGGAGATGGCGCGAAGCGGCGGGGGAGCTGCCCTACCCTTCGCTCTGCTCGTACTTGTCCTTGAGGCCGGAGACAACACTTGGGTCGGCGAGGGTGGTGGTGTCGCCCAGCGCCCGTCCTTCGGCGATGTCTCGTAGGAGGCGGCGCATGATCTTGCCACTGCGGGTCTTGGGGAGCTCCGCGGTGAAGAGGATATCATCGGGGCGGCAGATGGGGCCGAGCTTGACACCCACATGCGCCTTGAGCACCTTGATCAGCGCCTCATCGGCGGTCTGGCCCTCTTTTACGGTCACGAAGGCGCAGATCGCCTGGCCCTTGATCGCATCGGTGCGGCCAATCACGGCAGCCTCCGCGACCGCGTGGTGATCGACCAGGGCGGACTCGACCTCCATCGTGCTGATATTGTGGCCCGCCACCAGCATGATGTCATCGACACGCCCTAAGAGCCAGAGGTAGCCGTCTTCGTCCTGGCGGGCACCGTCGCCGGCGAAGTACAGGTTCTTCTCCCCGAACTTGCTCCAGTACACATTCTTGTAGCGCTCGTCGTCGCCCCAGAGAGTCCGTAGCATCGACGGCCACGGTTTCTGGATCACCAGCAGGCCATCTTTCCCGGCGGGGGTGGGGTTGCCCTCTTCATCGACCACGGCGAGGGTGATACCGGGGAAGGGGCGGGTGGCGCTACCGGGCTTGGTGGCGACAATGCCAGGGAGCGGCGTGATCATGTGCGCCCCGGTCTCGGTCTGCCACCAGGTATCGACAATCGGGCAGTTTTTGTGGCCGACATTCTCGTGGTACCAGAGCCAGGCCTCGGGGTTGATCGGCTCTCCGACCGAGCCCAGCAGGCGCAGGCTGGAGAGATCGTGCTTCTCCAGATGCTCTGTCCCCCACTTCATGAACGAGCGGATCGCGGTGGGGGCGGTGTAGAAGACACTGACGCCGTACTTCTCGATAGTCGCCCAGAAGCGGTCGCGGGCGGGCCAGTCCGGGGCGCCCTCGTACATCAGGACAGTCGCACCGGCGGCGAGGGGACCGTAGACCACGTAGCTGTGACCGGTCACCCAGCCCACATCGGCGGTGCACCAGAAGATATCAGTGTCTTTGATATCAAAGGTCCACTGGAAAGTCGCGTTGGCCTGGGTCAGGTAGCCGCCAGTCGTGTGGTAGATTCCCTTGGGCTTTCCCGTGGAGCCCGACGTGTAGAGAATAAAGAGGCCGTCCTCGCTGTCCACCGCCACCGGCTCGGTGAGGCGCGGCGCGGACTCTTCTAGGCGGTGCCACCAGTGGTCGCGGCCCTCCACCATGCGCACCATGGTCGGGTCGATCGCGCGGCTCAGCACGACCACATTCTCGATGGTCGGACACGCGCCGCCGTCGAGGGCGGCGTCGGTGGTGTCTTTTAGCCGGACGATATTGCCGCGTCGCCAGCTGCCACTGCTAGTCACCACGACCTTGGACTTGCTGTCGTTGATGCGCTCGCGTAGGCTATCGGCGGAGAAGCCCCCAAAGACCACGCTATGGATCGCCCCGATTCGGGTGCAGGCGAGCATCGCAATCGCGGCCTCCGGGATCATCGGCAGGTAGATGGTCACGCGATCGCCCTTGGTCACGCCAAGATTGGTCAGGACGCCCGCGAACTTATTGACCTCGCGCCACAGGTCCTGGTAGGTCAAGACGCGGGAGTCGCCGGGCTCGCCCTCGAAGATAATCGCCGCTTTATTGCGCCGCGCGGTCTTGAGGTGCCGGTCGACGCAGTTGGCGCTCACATTGAGCTTGCCCCCCACAAACCACTTGGCATGGGGCGGGTTCCACTGACAGACCTCGGTCCAGGGCTCGATCCAGTCCAGCTTCTTTGCCCACTCCGCCCAGTAGGCCTCGGGGTCAGCGGCGGCCGTCTGGTAGATGGCGGCATCGGCGACATTGGCCTGGGCGACAAACTCCGGCGACGGAGGAAAAACACGGTCCCCGCCCAGCGAGGAACCCATCACGCTTTCATTGCTCATAACGCTTAGAGTATAGCCCATGTCGGCAGGGCCTGAAAGTCCCCGCCTAAAGCCGCGCAAGCGCGAAGTGGGCCGAGCCCACACCAAATCTTTCTACGCGGCCTCGGGCCGCTTCGCGGAGTGAGGAACGAACGGAGCGGCCAAGCCGGGGACTTTCAGGCCCTGGCACGATAAAATAAGGGCATGTCCGCCCGAATCGCTCTCCCCGAACCCGCCGCGCTCGCCGAGGCCGCCGAGCGCCTGCGGGCCGGGGAGCTGGTCGCGTTTCCCACGGAGACAGTCTACGGGCTTGGGGCCAACGCGCTCGATGCGGTGGCGGTGGCCAAGATCTACACCGCCAAGGGGCGCCCGGCGACCAACCCACTGATCGTCCATGTGGCGAGTGTCGCGCAGGCGAAAACATTGGTCAAGACCTGGCCCGCCCTCGCCGACGAGCTGGCCGCCGCGCACTGGCCGGGGCCGCTCACCCTGGTGCTGGAGCGAGCCAACCACGTCCCGGATAGTGTCACCGCAGGCGGCCCGACGGTCGGTATCCGCATCCCGAGTCACCCGGTCGCGCTTGAGCTCCTGCGCCTCGCGGGGGTTCCGGTCGCCGCGCCCTCGGCTAATCGCAGTGAGGAAATCTCCCCGACGCGTGCCCAGCATGTCGCGGACTCACTCGGGGCGTTCGTGGACGACCTGCTGATCCTCGATGGCGGTGCCTGCGATGTGGGGATCGAGAGCACGGTCTTAGATGTCACGTGCGAGCCGCCGCGGGTCCTACGGCCGGGGATGTGCCTCCCCCCACTCGCACCGCTCGTGACCCCCTCCGGCTCCGCGAAGGGGGACGTTGCACGCTCGCCGGGACAGATGCTGCGGCACTATGCGCCTAAGAAGCCCACTCTGGTGCTAGGCTTCGGCGAGAAGTACACACAAGTGGAAGGCGATGCGTGGCTGACGCTCCCTGCCACACCCGAAGCCGCGGCCCAGGCGCTCTATGTCGAGCTACGGAGGCTCGACAGCGACCCCCATGTCGCACGTATCGTGCTCCCGGTTGTCCCAGACAGCCCCGAGTGGGACGCGATTCGGGACCGCCTACGGCGGGCCGCGACACCCCGTCACGAATAATTTAGAACGCTCGCTGATTTTTCACGTTTTTTTTACGCGACATTCACTGGGGCTTTACGCACGGGGCCTAAGATGGGAGCATCATGACTCTGACCACAACCTCCCTCGACACCCCGCACGCCGACGTGAGCGCGCTCAATACCCTCTCGCTCCGTGAGCGCCTCGCCTGGCTCCGGGCCTTAGACGCCCAGACTCCCTGTGGCTCGCTCTTGGTGCTGAGTGTGATCGAGCTGCATCAGCCGGTCGAGGGGCTCTACTCCCTCACTCCACAGGAGCTGCGGGCCTACTTCGCCAGCGGCTACGAGCTCACCCTACTCTCGTCGGAGCCCTGCCCCCACGGGATCGAGCACCGCTTCTTTCTGGTCAAGCAAAACTCACTGAGCCCCATCATGATCACCGAGGCCCTTCGTCGTCTCTTTCCCAGCACGCCTTCAGGTACGTGAGGCTCTCCCGCGCGATGGTCTCCGGGTCGGGGCTGTAGTCGAAGACCTCGACCGAGACATAGCCTGCAAAGTGGACCTCTTTCAGCGCGGCGGCGATGGGCACAAAGTCTATCTCGCCGAAGCCGGGACCGCGGCGGTTGGCATCGTTGGCGTGGACATGGACCGTGCGCGCACCAAACTGGCGGCAGAGCGCGGCGGGGGCATCGGGCCCCTCGGAGCACATGCTCTTGACATCCAGCATCATCCGAATGGCGGGATGGTTTATCTCCTCGACCATGCGCCAGGCATCGGACTGGGTGAGTAGAAAGTCCGCCTCGGGCCGGGGAAGCGCCTCCGGGCAGAGCACGGCGTTGCACGCGGTCAGAGTCTCTGTGAGCCCCGCCAGTGTCTCGCACATTCGCTGCCACGCCCCGGTTTCGTCGCCGTTCTCGATCGTCCTTGCCTTGGGCGAGCCCAGCACGAGCACCGGAGCGCCCACATCGCCGGCAAACTCGACCAAGGCTTTTAAGTAGTCCAGAGTCTTCTGACGAAGCGCAGTGTCTGTCGTGTGCAGGTGCAGGCCCGGCGGGGAGACCAAGAGCCAGTGCGCCCCGACGATCTCAAGGCCGTGGTCACTTGCGACACGCTTTATCTCGTTGCGTTGCGCCACGGAGATCTCACGAACATCGGGGGCAAAGGTAAAGGGGGCCAGCTCGACACCGTCGTAGCCTGTCTGAGAGAGAAACGCGCAGGTGCGCTCCCAGCTCCAGGGGTCGGTGGCTCCCAGCGGCGCAAAGGTCTCGTTGCAGATCGCAAATTTTTGTGCAGTCATGGGCGCATTTTATCGTAGCCGGTATAATTGCGACGTGCCCCACCCCGCAGAGAAAATTCGTTTGCTTCACTTCGCCGATGTCCACCTGGGTGTCGAGACCCACGGCAAGTTCAACCCCGAGACCGGCCTCAACACGCGCCTGGAAGATTTTAAAAACTCGCTGGATCAGGGCATCTCCCTCGCGCTGGAGGCAGACATTGACCTGGCGATCTTTGCGGGCGATGCCTACAAGGCGCGCGACCCCAGCCAGACCCACCAGAAGCTCTTTGCCGCGAGCCTGCGCCGCCTGACCGATGCCGGTGTCCCCGTGGTCATGCTGGTGGGCAACCACGATATCCCCAACACCCGCGGCCGCGCCCACGCGCTCGAGATCTACGACGTTCTCGGCGGTGCAGGCGTGCAGATTCTCTCCAGACCGGAGCTGATCCCGATCCAGACACGGCGCGGTGAGGTGCTGGTCGGGGGGATGCCCTATCTTCCCCGCGCCCGCGTGCTCACCCAGGACGAGACCAAGAACAAGACGGTCGAGGAGATCGCTCAGCTCATCCGCGATAAGTACATTGAGTACATTGCGAGCCTGGCGCACCAAGCCGCCGAGCACCCCGAGCACATCGCCCTGCTCACCGCGCACTTCACGGTCGCCGATGCACGGGTCGGGGTGCAGGGGGTCTTGCTCAACGCCGCCGAGCCGCAGGTGCCCGTGAGCGCGCTCGCCCTGCCCCAGTTCGACTATGTCGCTCTCGGCCATATCCACAAGCGCCAGGACTGCAACAGCCGCCGCCAGCCGCCCGTGGTCTACTGCGGCTCGATCGACCGGCTCGATTTCGGCGAAAAAGACGAAAACAAGGGGATCGTCCTAGCCGATATCTCCAAACAAAACGCTGAGTTTCGCTATGTCGATGTCGATGTCCGCACGTTTCTGGAGATCGCGATCGACGCCACCGATGCCGACGAGCCCACGGAGAAGATTCTTGCCGAGCTGGCCAAGCGCCCGCTCAAAGACGCCGTGGTGAAGCTGAGCTACAAGGTCCCCCGGGAGAAAGCGCCGCTGGTGCGTGAGGAAGAGCTACGAAAAGCCCTCTCCGAGGCGCATAGCGTGGTCGCCATCTCCCGCGACCTCCCCGGCCAGACCCTCACCACCCGCGCCGAGGGCCTCACCGAGCAGCTCACCCCCGAGCAGGCGCTGACGCTCTACCTAGACACCCGCCGCCCCGACCTCGCCCCCCTGCGCGAGGACTTCATGGCCGCCGCCCGCCGCCTGATGGACGACCTCCGACAGGAGGCACTAGCGTGAGAATACCTCTCCCCAACCCCTCACCTAAAGGCAAGGGGCTTCGAAAACCCCCTCCCTCTCCCCCCTTGCCTTTAGGTGAGGGGGGCCGGGGGGGAGAGGTGGCCCCATGATCCCCCTCAAGCTCCAGCTCGAAAACTTCATGTCCTACGGCAAGGGAGTCCCGCCCTTGCCGCTCAGCGACATGCGCCTCGCTTGCCTCTCCGGCGACAATGGCAACGGCAAGAGCGCGATCCTCGATGCGATCACCTGGGTGCTCTTTGGCGAGACACGCGCCCCCCGCGAAGACGATGTGATCCGCCTCGGGGCGCCTAGCTGCAGCGTCATGCTGGACTTCCAGCTCGGGGAGACCAAGTACCGGGTCACCAAGCGCCGCGACCGCAAGGGGACATCGCCGATCTGGAGCCTGGCGGCGTGGCAGGACGACGACACGCTGCGCAATATCAGCGACGGGCGCGAGACCAAGGGCAAGCTCGAAGGGCTGCTACGGCTCAACTACGAGATGTTTCTCGCCACGGCCTACCTGGCCCAAGGCCGCGCCGATATCTTTGCCCGCGCCAAGCCCACCGAGCGCAAGCAGATTGTCGCCGATATTCTGGACCTCTCGCGCTACGACGAGCTGGAAAAGCGTGCCCGTGAGACCCAGCGCGAGGCCCGTGAGCGCCGCAGTGCCGCCGAGAGCCAGCTCACCCTGATCGACGAGGAGCTCCAGGACAAAGATCGGATCGATGCGGAGCTGGAGTCCGCCGAGGCGCTCCTCGCCGATGCCGCCGCACAGCTCACCCAGCTCCAGCTCGCCCGAGACAGCGCCCATCTCGCGTTTGAGGAGTGCCAAAACAATGCGAACCTCGCACGGGACTGGGACGAGAAGCTGCGCGAGCTGGAGCAAGACCACGCGATCGCTCTGCGGGACTCCGAGGCGCTGCGAAAGCGTATCGCCGCCGCCGAGGCCATCTTGACACGTCGGCCAGAGATCGAGAAGCAAGAGCGCGAGGCCGCCGCGCTCGAGCAGCGCCTGAACGTACTCCAGAGCCAGGTCGACGAGGCCACGGCGCTCTACCGGGAGCGCGAGCAGCTCACCGAGCAGATCCAGCGCGCCCGCACCGAGCTGGACCGCGAGCTCTACCGGGTAACCCGCGAGGTGCAGGACCTCCACGAAGAGGCCAAGGAGCTGGAGCGCTACGAGGCCGAGAGATCCACCACGGAGGCCGAGATCGCCTCCTACGGCGACCCCGAGGCCAAGCGGAGAGACGCCGAGGCGGAGCGTGCCAAGGCCGATGAAGCGTTTACGGAGCTAAAAGCACAGCGCAACACCGCCAAGGCGGAGCAAGAGCGCCTGGAGAAGCGCCTCTCCGCCCTCACCGGGTCGGATTCGTCGCAGTGTGAGTTCTGCGGCCAGCCGCTCACCCCCAAGGCACGCCAGGCCGCGATTGTCGAGGCAGAGACGGCACTGGAGGCAAACGGCGAGTACCAGGCCCAGCTCGGCGCACAGGGCCGCGATGCCAAGCGCCTCGCCGATGAGTGGCGGGCCTTCTCCGAGCAAGCCCTCACCGACTCCCGCACGGTCGCGCAGCTGGTCAACCGCAACGCCCACGCCCAGCAGGAGGCACTTCGGATTCGGACGCGCCTTGAGCAGCTCCCCAATCGTGAGCGCCAGCGGGAGAAGCTCAGCCAGCAGCTGGAGTCCGGGGAGTTCGCCCGTGATGCGCAAGAGCGGGTGATGGCGCTCGCCGCCCACCTGGAGAAGCTGGAGCGCTCCCAAGAAGAGCTTCGCGCCCTGCGCCAGCAGGCCAGCACCTACCGTGAGCTCCCCCACGAGCGCGCTCGCCTCACGCAGGCTGAGGGAATTCTGCTGGAGGAGCCAGTGCGCCTGAGTGAGCTGGAGACACGCGCCCAGAGCCTCGCGACAAAGATAGAAAAAGCCCGCCCCCGTGTCGAGGAGATGCGCCAGCGCGCCGCCAACCTCCCCCTGCTCCGCCAGAGCCTCACGGAGGCCGAGGGCGCCCTGCGCTACCAGAACGACGCTACCAACCAAGCCCACACCCGAATCGGGCGCCTGAAAGCTGAGCGGGACCGCCTTCAAGCCCGGCTCACCGAGCGCACGAAGATCGAGTCCGACCGCGTGGCGGCCTCCCGCGACGAGCTTCTCTACGCGGAGCTGACCGCAGCGTTTGGGAAAAAAGGGGTTCAGGCGCTGATTATCGAGAACGCCCTCCCGGAGATTCAAGAGGAGACCAATCGTCTGCTGGGCCGCATGACCAGCGGCGCGATGCGGGTGACCTTCGAGACCCACCGCGAGGCTCGCACCAAGTCAGCCAGCCCCATCGAGACCCTCGACATCATTATCGAGGACGATCTGGGAACCCGTGCCTACGAGATGTACTCCGGCGGCGAGGCGTTTCGGGTGAATCTGGCGCTACGGGTCGCCCTCTCCAAGATGCTCGCACGGCGCGCCGGGGCACCGCTACAAACGCTCATCCTCGACGAAGGCTTTGGCACACAAGACCCCCGCGGCCGCGAAGCAATCGCCGATGCGCTTGAGGCAATCGCGGAGGAGTTTGAGCTGATCCTGGTAATCACCCATATCGAGGAGCTCAAGGACCGCTTCCCCACCCGGATCGAGATCACCAAAGGCCCCGATGGCTCACGCTTCTCGCTGAACTAGAACCAGCCCTTTTTCCGCTTGACATAGGTCTCGATAAACTCTTCATCGGACTTTGTCAAGTAGATAATGCCTTCGATAAACCCAATAATGGCAAAAATGGGCAGGGCCGCCCCACAGGTGAGGAGCGAGCCGAAGAGCATGATGAGCCCCTCGGTGGTGTAGCCGAGGATGAACTTGTGGACCCCCAGGCAGTTTAAGATAATCCCACAGATGCCGGCGGGGAGCTTATTCGCCGCCGTGAGTGTGCCGGCATTGTAGCTCTGGCTGGGAGGGGTGTAGGCCTGGGGACGCTGCTGCTGCGCCTGACCATAGCCACCTCCCAGATTGGGGGGAAGAGGAACGGTGGGTGCAACGCGCTGGGGCAGGCGTGTGCGGAGCTGGGGGTGCTCCGCGACTGTGAACTTGATTCCCGTCCCCGTGTCCGTAATCACGGTATCTGCGGTGAGGCGCCCCTCAGCAGTCCACTGCTCCAGGGTGTCGATCGTGTCGGCCTCGTAGGCCACGCCATCCAGGGTGACGGTGTAGATAGCCATGTTTTTCTCCGCCCTCACTATACCAGATCAAGACAAAAGCCCCTGCCTGGCAGCCGCCAGACAGGGGCTTTTAGCGGTGCTCCTACTGCCCGAAGGTAGAGAAGCTAGGAATCTCAAACTTGGGCGCGATGGTCTGGTAGAACAACTGGAACCCACTGGGGACGCGTACCAGTCCACCACCAAACGGTACCAAGCCAGCCTTGGGCCGCGAGCTCGTCCAGAACATCCAGAGCTTCCCGGGCTGTAGGGTCGGGTCGCCGTGGTAGTCGGGCACACGAGTACTTGGCATCGGTCGGAGCAGATCGAGCTGGGTCGGATCGTAGCTGTAGAGATCGACAAAGCTGTAGACCTGCGCCTCGTTGATGGTCTGCTGCATGGGCGCTTGCACCCCCATGGAGTAGTTATCCGAGGGCGCGAGCTCCTCTACCCAGTCGAGGCGGGTAAGTACCTGACGGGTGGTTGTGGTCGCTCCCTGTGCCGCGGTGTACTCTATCTGGACACCCAAGCCTTCGTAGAGCGAGTCCACGTAGATCCGTCCGGTGACAAAGTCTACCTCGTAGGGTACCGAGCCAATCCCAGGAATGACCACACCGCTTACCTGCGGAATCTGGTTGCCCTGGGCATCCCGTACAGAAAGTGCAATCGACTCCCGGGTGTTCAAGCGTCCCGCTGCGGGAATGCTCACAGAGCGCAGGTCCACCCCGATACGCCGTGCGGCGTAGTAGAGGCGGGCGGGGCGGTTAGGCTCCGCTCCCTTGCTCCACGTGAACCACTGCCGTCCCAGACCGGGTCGGGCAGCGGCGGGTGCCAGCGGAGCCCCCGCTTGCATCCAGCGGTAGACCTGTGCGTTGGGAACCGCAGGGGTCATCCGGTTATCGGTCGCGACGAAGACTCCCGAGTCGGAGGCGGCATCCGGGGTGAGCCGGTAGGTGGTGGGCTGGTAGCTCACCTCCACCGTATCCGTGGACTGAGGCTCATCGGCACCGCGGAAGCGGACCTCGCCCGTATCCGGATCGACATAGACGAACAGGACACTATTTCCACGCCGGATGACCTGTGCCCAGCGCCGGCTATTGGCATCGTAGTCCCAGGCATTGTCGAGTGTCTCGTAGCGCACAGTCCCATTGGACTGCCTCACCCGGACCCAGAGGTTCTCTACCGGGTTGGTCGTGTTCTGGGGGTTGTAGCGGACGTACCAAGCGATGTGCTTGGAGCGCCATACCAGATCACGCCCTACCTGCACCAGTCGCTCACCGCTCGCATGGGGAACCCCAATCTGCGGAAGCGCGGTCAGGGTTAGCCGTGCGAGTGGCCCCGCCCCAACCGTCCGGTAGCGTCCCATAAAGAGATCCGGGGTCTGGGTGTTGCGGAGGACACCCGTGTAGATCACGTCTACTACCGGAGTTGTCGAGCTCACCGTGGGAGTAAAGACTGACCCCGCATAGCTCCCCTGACTGTAGTCCGGAATCACAAGCCGTCGGATAACCGGGTTAGGCTCAGTGGCGGTGACTATTCCCGGAGGAACGGGCAACGCGACCTCGCCTGAGCCTCGGCGGCCCGTGACGATACTCGGCACCCCGTTGGGATCACCGACATAGGGGATGTAGTACAGCCCCAGCTTTCCAGGTGCTCCTCCGTAGAACGTCACAAAGCCCGTTCGAGTAGCACTATCGAAGGCGGCACGTGGGCCGTAGCGACGGATAGTCGGGTCGGGCTGGTAGTTGGCCAGGATCGTGCTCAAGAGCGATGTCGGTGTTCCGGTCGGGTTACCGTTGGCATCGAGCCTTGAGAAGAAGATCGTATCGGTTGGCAGCGCCCCCGCATTGAGCTGGGAGTTCACCCAGAACAGAGTCGCCTGGGTTGCCAGTGGATCGATCTGGAGCACCGAGGGATAGATGTTGCTATCGTCCGCACTCGCCGTGGGAAGAACCGTCGGCTGCGTGAACATCTGGGCATCATTTGCCTGCGGTGCCAGGATCGGCGAGCCCGGGGCAACCGCCTGGAACGAGCCCGTCGTGGGATCCCAGTTCATGTGACTGTGGAAGAGCCCAAACGGTGCGCCGACGGCGGTCGGGTCCGATCCCAGAGGCCGGCTGTTGCGGGAGAAGTAGACATTGAGCCGCCCGTTTGCGCCACGGTAGGCCGCCGGTGTCACCACGGAGAGCGGGCGATCCGGATTGTCCACCAAGGGCTTCGAGTCGATTCCATTGAGCAAGCCAGAGAAGATACCGTCGTAGCCAAAGAGGGCATAGTCGGCGATCTGACCGGTCAGCGGGGTCTCGGTGACGGTCACCTTGACATCCACCGCAGGGTTGGTGTGCGGCTGGAACTCCACCGCGGTCATCACACCACTGCCATTGATACCAAAGTTTCGTGCACGGAGGGTTCCTTCCGCACTCACCCCGGCGTTTACAGGCTGGATCGGTGCCAAGCCGGGTGGCTGGACGTTCTGGCCGTTATAGAGTGGCCCTGCAGGAGCAACCAGTGCCCCCCCACTGACCGAGGCATTACCTATAATCATGGGAGCACCGACATAGCCAACCAAGTTGGAGCCTGAGAGCGGATGTCCCGTGGGCAGGATCGTGTCGTGGTCCTCGTAGACTGCCAGCGACGGTGGCGCGGTCGCCGAGGCCGTCGTGACAGAGCGGTAGACTCCAACCGGCGTTCCAATCGGCACCGCAACTCCAAGCCCAGGCAGGGTGGCATCGGGCTGTGGCACGGTCGGCAGATCCGGCACCAAGACCGTATTGCTTGGCACGTCGGGCAGGCTCAACACCGAGGGAGTGGCGCTACCGACCGACGGCTTGTGTAGGGTATGCCGACCAGCCAGCCCCGCGTAGTAGCGCTGGTAGACAGTCTGGCCCGTGTCGGTCACCTGGGAGAGCCAGGAGGTCGGCAGGGTGGACTGGGTCTGCAGGTAGTTGTTGAACGCCGCATCGAACTGGCGATCCAGCGATGTCACCACCTGAGGCATCAGAGTCGCCGGTGTATAGGGCACATTGGCGGTCAGGCTGGGGTCGGCCCCGACTGCCTGGATGCCGTAGCGCGAGTCCACGGTCTCCGAGACGAGCCCGAAGTAGCCGAAGAACTTGACATCGCGAACATCCACATCGGTAAGGGTCTCCGTCTTCTGCGCAGCACGCAGGTTGTAGAGGTTGACGTTCCCGATATTCTGGATCGTCATCTTCTTGAAGAACTTATCGAAGGGTGCCCGGTCGTTCGGATCGGCAGGGTTGAGCCGCCCAATCGGGTCGGGCAGGAAGCCAGGGTTATTGGATGCCCCGGACTGGTAGCCCATGAGACCGTTCTGGATCCCAAAGCCAGCCGGCAGCGCCCCAAGATCAACCGGAGACTCGGTCGACCTCAGGCCCATGTCGACAGGAACTCCCGTCCAGACCTCGACGATTCGGAAAGGCTCACCGCTCTCCCAGCGTCCGTTGTAGTTGTTGTTGTTATTGCCACTTCCGAAGTCGACAAAGACCCTCAGGCGGGACGTGTAGCCAAACGGAGTGATGGCATAGTTTCCATCAAAGAGCCCACTGCCCGGGTTGTACTGGTGGAGATCACGGCTATTGAGACCACGTGGCAGCTGCGTGTTGCCATTGGTGATAAACGGCTGTGCACCATCTTCCCTACTCGGAGCCTCATAGGTCGAGGTCATGCTGTGGGTCGCCACCAGGTTTGCAGGCTGGTAGAGTGGCACACGAACACTGACCGTTGCCCCAAAGGTGGAGTAGTTGCCCGGCAGGAAGGGCAGGGTGGCAGCCTGTCCATTGGCAACATTGGCGAGCTGTCCACTGGGAAGCGAGACGGGCCCTTGAACGGCATCGGCTCCCGAGACCAGCACACTCACCGCCTGGCGGCCCTGCTGCGCTGTTGAGGCAGCAATGATGTCCGGGTAGTCCGGGCTGATATTGCCCAGGGAGACAATATTTCCGGTCGTGCGGCGACGCCAAGGCTGCGCCTGAGCGACATCTTGCTCCCAGGGTAGCGGGTTGATTCGGCCATCCCCACGCATCCCCACCGGCGTGATCGCCGGGTTGGAGGTGGGATCGGTATCCGCATTGGGAATCCGACCCGGCCACCAGCGCCAGACCAGATCGTCCATCACCTCAACGCGGACATTCGACAGGTTGATCGGTGCCCGGTTGACAATGCGCAGGTTGCGCTGGGTCGCGGACAGGTCGGTCGAGCCGGTACGGCCGTGACCGATGTAGCCCGTACTCGCCGCGATCGGAATCGAGAAGGTCGCATCCGACCCTCCATTTGCCTGCAGAGGCTGACCAAACGACCGGTTTAGCGTGACTGCTCCCATCCCGGCAGGCAGGTACTGATCGTAGTCGTAGCGCTGAATGGTGTTGCCATTGGCAAGTGCCTGGCTGTACTCGTAGCCTGTCAGATCAGGATCCATTGCAGCGGTCGGGTTTTGCCCAGCAACACGGCTTCGGAAAGGATCAAGGTAGTTGTTTGTCGCGGGTGTTCGGAACGGGCCGATCCCTCCCGCCACGGGCTGCCCTGCAGCCTTCGCTGCCTGAACCGGTAGCCCTGTGTTCGTGCTAACCACAAAGCCTTGCACAGCAAGCGGGTTGGCGATAAACACCTGCGGCTTCAGGAACGAAGTCTGCTCCGAGAGGGTTCCCCCATTGAGTGTGGCTTGATTAGTAGCCCCCGTCTGCCCAATGGGAGTATTTATCTGGATATCGACTTCGATAGGCGTTCCTGGAGTCATGATGATCCCCAGAGAGTCGTCTAGCTTGATCTGTGAAAACGCAAGTCCAAGCTGTGCTGGTCGATTTCCACTTGGTGTGGGTGCTCCACTGCTCGAGTAGCTTGAGACATAAGGATAGGTAGCAACCAGGCCCGTTCCCGTATTGCGCTCCAAGCTGACCGGGATCGTTTTAATCGGTCCGCCCTTTGTGGGACGTAGCGTGATAGTAGCGCTCCAGGTAGCAGGAATTGCGGAGAGCACACCGGACGGGGGAGCGGGCTGGGAGGCAATTACGGTCACATCCCAAGCAACCACGTTTAGGGTCTCGCCCCACTCGTAGATATTCTTACTTCCCTTGGCGGCTACAGAGCGCATGTTAGGATCGGTAACCGTCCGGCCCGCCCCGTAAGGAGGCATTGCCATCGGCCCGCCAAAGGGATTGAGGCTCTCCTCCGCATTTACCCAAGCCGCATCGGTCCCATCACGGTCGGGACGAACCGGGTTACCAGCACGAGCAGCATTGCGCAAGGCCGTGAAGACCTGGTCGTCAAAGACATCCACACGGGGCTGTGCGATAAGTCCGCCCGTCACTTGGTTGGGAATGCCATCCACCAAACCGCTGGGCATACCACCAAGTTGGGGATTGAAGACCGGCGTGTAGGCGAAGAAGCGACCATCCTCGCCTGTGGCATAGATCCAGGTGACGTTCTGGCCAGCGGCGTTGTCGTTCGCGTCTAGGGTCATCGCGAGCTTATGGCTCAGGCGCTCACCATTCGTCTCAGGCGTTCCCGTCGTTACAGGAGGCGTCACACTGAGCGTTCCCTGTTGATCGTAGGCAGGCAGTTTCAGCTGGCCATCGGCGTTGTGGTTCGTCGGACTAGCGCTTGCATAACGCTTGTCATAGAACAAGCCATTGAGATCAAGTGGGAAGCCGGTCTGACCGGTGTGCCAATCGGGGTCCACTTGAGCTGTTGGTGGCGTCGTGGCAGCATCGGCTGCATTGCCAGGGTAGAGCGAGCGTGGCAGCAAGCCGGGACGGGGTCCGTCGCCAAAGGTGCTGGTCAGCGAGCGTGGCTCGTCCTTAGGATAGGCCAAGAACTTCCCTGTGGGGTTGGGCGTCGGCAGGGTCTGCTTGGTCAGGCGATCCTTGCGGCGTGCATAGCCCGTGTCCAGTGAGGGGAAGTAGGCATTGGTCACCACCGAGATCCCACTTAGTGCCCCACCCGGTCCCACCATCGAGAAGAGGTGGACATGTCCGTGCGGGTTGTACGCATTGATGTCATCGGTGAATGCCCAGCCGAGTGGTCCGAACTGGTTCCCGACGGTTCCAGCCCCCTTAACGGTCGGATCGGTCGCAACGGAGGGATCCTGGCCTTCAATATTCGTACTGATCTCGTGGAGGAAGCCTCCTTGAGTCGTCACGATCAGGGTTGGGTACTGGTAGGCAAGGTTTTGTGACTCTGCCAGGGTTGGCGCAACCGTGAGCGACTGCCACGAACCACGCGTGGTCGCAAGCGGATCGCCAATATCCTGATTGACAAAGCGCCCGGTCAAGTCCACGATGGGCAGAATGACAGCATCCGGAAAGGGAATCGCAGGTGCCAACGACGAAGTCAGGTCTAGGTCGAATCCAAAGGGGCGCAGATCATAGATCACGGGGCCAACGGGATTGACGATAACAGGCGGCTCTAGGGTTAGAATTGGCTTGTAGATCGGCGCATCCAGTGTCGGGATCAAAGGAGCGGTGGGATCGGTACCATTAACCAGCGGGGGGCGTTTCGTCTTGGTTAAGGCTGCGGCTACAACATTTGCCCTAGAGTTATTACGGTTCTGAACCGGACCACCCGTGACCACAATTTGACCATCGACAGAGCTTCCGTCACCAAGCAACGGAACCGTCCGGGCCATGACATGTTTGAGTGCAAGGCCAAGAGTATCCTGGTTCCCCACATTAAAGATCGGGCTGAAAGGGTTCCCTGTGATTGGCTCACTGGGGTTCAAGAAGTCATTGGAAGCTGCCGCGGTCAGACTCGGTGGAATGGGTAGACTCCCATCCAGCGGGATCGGCGAGGGCTGTGGGTCGGTCGCCTTGCGCCAGCGCAGGAAAAGCCCGGTCTCCGCGTCGATATCAAGGGCAAAGAGCCGACCTTGGCCACCCCAAAACACGGTTGGTAGGATGCGACGTGCGGGCTCGCCAGAGACAGGTGCTGGCAAACCAGTGGTGGGTTCAGAGGCCACACCCGGAGTCGGCCGGTTCCTCCGATTAATAAATGGTGCACTGCTACTGCTTGAATCGTAGGTATCGTAGATCGAACGGTAGGTCCAGACGGGTGCAGCCTTGCCAAACGGGGTATCCCAAACAAACTCGTCGAGCTGCTGGCTGTAGATCAATGCCCCCACGACGGGGTTGGGCTTAGCCGTTGGCCCAGAAGGACGGGAGGTATTGACAGCAGGATCGGAGGGAACGAACTTTGCAGAGGCTCGGGTCGGCATCGGGTTGGAGAGGAAGTCATTGCGATCCCCCTCTTGATCCAGAAGCAGGAGGCGCCCCTTGGCGGCAGCACCCGTGGCGCTATCTTGGTCGTTGGCAGCAACGACAACATAGTGCCGAATCCCCGTCAGACCCGTGACACCACTATCGCTGTCCTGGATAGCAAAGTCCATTAGAACAGGAGCACTGTCTAAGGCAGCCAAGCCGGTGTCCGGAGTTGCCAGGCGCGAGTTGGACCCCGCATAGGCCAAGCTAAAGTCAGGTTGATCGAATCCACGGCGGTTGTCTCGAGCACTAGTACCACCATCCGTGATATCGGCATAACGATTGGGGAAGGCCCAGACAGGGCGGATCGTCCCTTCGGTGAGATCAGGGCGAGCACTAGGACGTGCGGCATAGACGGAGTCGTGGAAGCGACTGTTGTCGTTGAGTGCAGCAGCGGTCCCAAAGTTGGGTCGAGTCACAGGCACCGGAAGCGCAGTACCAAGGAAAGCCTCAACACCGCTCGTACCGTCCCAGACCATGTTTTTCTCATGGTCCATCTTGGTCACCGGGCCATCCCAGTCCAAGGAGTAGACACGCCCCTCAGCGGTCGTGGTGTAGAGGCGGCGGCTTGCCGTGATAGGAGCGGCTCCCGCGTTGCGGGGGAAGGCAGTATCGGAGACCGCGATCGTGGAGTTAATCGAGCCGTTGGTCTCAAACCACCACTTCAGCGCCATCCGGTGCCGCGTGGCGGGAGGCAGAGCTACCCCGGGAGTATTGTAGGCAGCAGCATTGTGATTGACCTGCTCTCCCTTGCGAATGGGCAAGGTCGCCATGCCAGTTCCGGTCGCATAGTCCGGCCCTGCATTCGCACGAGGATCAAGGGCATAGACAATACCGTTCTGGTTTCCAATAAAGAGACGTGGCTCCTCGGCGCGCCGATTGAGGGTGTCGTCATCGTCCTGCTTGGCCCAAGTGACGACCGGGGATGAACCTCCGAAGGCACTCGGGGTTGGTATCTCACCCTTTAGACGCAGATTGTACTTATCCCGAGTCTCGCGGAAGGGTCCACTAATGACCTGTGGCACCGATGTCGGGCTAAAGGTCCAGAGCAGGTTGGTGGTTCCAGGCCGGAACTCACCTAAGCTCCGGTAGACCCCCGGTGAGGTTGGAGCGCGCTCAATGTACTGGTTATCGTTGTTGCCAAAGGGATCCAGTGCGTAGAGAACACCGTTGTTGCCCCCGATAAAGGCCAGGGGCATGTAGATTGGCAAGCGCCCTGTAAGAGGGTTCATCGGGTCGGGCTGGTAGTAGCGGTACTGCGGCGCAGAGGTCACCGTGTTGATATCGAAGCGCCCACCACCCAAGGCCGTATACACGGGCACTTGGACATCGCCCATGACCTCCATGTTGGGCACGATAGTCGGAGAGCCGGACAAGCCGCCATTGGGATTGGCTCCCTGGCCAACTAAGAAGATCTCGTCGTCGTCGTACTTCCCATTCCCATTGACATCCACCGCACTGATTCCAGGAATCAGGTTGAACTTGGAGACATTGTCATACGGGTTTCGGAGAGCCGCTCCCGTCATCAATGAATTATCAGGGTGGCGCCAGGCAGCCCCCGATGGCAGTGCGGGCAGGTAGGTCTTGTCAGGGAAGCGCCAGAGCTGCGTCCCCGTTACCCAGTCAAAGGCAGAGATCGATCCGACCTCAATGGTCTTGGTTCCATCGACTTGCGAATCGGGCACCCCAGTCTCGGGGTCGATCACATAGTCCGTCTTATTGACCAGAACCTGCATGTGGGAGAAGAAGGGAACCGGATTTCCCAGGCTATCTCTGTATTGTTGGTGGTTCTCCGCATTGACTGCGGTCACGGTCACTCCAAGCGCATCCTTGGGAGAGATCAGGGACTCTGGTCCACGGAAGAGCACCGAAGGGTCCGACGAATCGAACTTACCAAAGAGAGGGTCGCCCAGAGTAGCGTAGGCGGGGTCGCGGGGGTTGTTGATGAAGTTGAACGAGTCGTTCAGGAAGGCGAGCCCGGTACCACTGGGATTCCAGATGTTGAGCGCATAGGTATTGGCTCCCTTAGCAGGCTGGTCATAGGGGTCCGCGTCGGGTGGCGTAGGCTTGGCCTGCGTGGTGTCGACCTTTCGGCCACCATGCGGCGGCGTCAGGGTCGGGGTGCCACGGGTGCTCCCCCCCGCGAGGCTCTGAACAAACGCAATCTGGTCGGCAATGACAAACTGAGTGCCATTAATGTCGTTTTCGGTGGTATTGTCCAGCGTGACGCGGGCACGAGTCAGGGGATCGCCATAGGTCAGCCCATTGGCAAAGGCCTGGGTCTTGAGGGTCGGATCATTGTAGGTGGCGTCGCTAAAGAACGTAAAGACTGCCGGCTTGCCATCGTCGCCCACCAACCAGAGATCACCACTCGTCACCTGGCTCAGCGTGCAGACTTTTTGCTTGTGCAGGTAGGTGCCATTTGACTTCTGCACCACATAAGAGACGATATAGCGGGCATCCGAGATGCGAGTCTCAACGCCTGTGGTATCCGCGATGGGGATATGGAGCTTGATCGAGTAGTAACGAACCTCCCCTGGGCCACCCGGTACGGTGGGGTACCAGATAAACTTGTTGGGATCGTTGGGGTCGTTGGGATCCGCGAGCGCTCCTGCTGGCCGGGCCTGCGCAGGCGAGCGGGTGTACTGCGTCCCCACATAGCCGGCACCTCCGTTGGGCGTAGGAGCGGTCACCACGGCCCAGTTCGCCCCTGCAAAGAAGCCTCCCACAAGCCCAAGAGCGGTGACGGGATGCGTCAGCGAGACAACATTAGGCCCATTCGTTTCGTCGTCGAAGATAATACTAGGGTTTCTATTTGTCGCTGTGGTTCGTCGGTAGATAGGCGCAGCGACAGTCCCCTCATTTCTAACGTTGTAGGGGAACGACCACCCATCGGGCTGGATCGAGTTGTCAAATGTCTGATTGGGAATACGTCCCATCGGTGGCTTTTTGTAGGTACGATTCCCGTTGGTGACTCCCCAGAGGAAGTCCGCACTCATGCGGCCACGGTTCGTGGTATCACCGTGTGCCTTGGGAGCAGGGCTGAGCTGCGACTGCCGCTCCGTGACGCGCGAGCGGGCCACGGTAGGGCTGATGGTCTCAGTTGCCTTGGGAAGGGGATCGCCGGGTGGTGTCTGTGCAACAGCAGGAAGCGCTATTGCAAGCGATAAGACCACCGCGCCAACCAGTCCCTGCAGAGTGCTAAGGCGCTCTTTGCAGCTTCGGGTGATTGTCGTACAGAACTCAGAGGATTTCATGGTTTGGCTAAATCGCACTTTGATTTCATGCTTCTGTCGGGCCTGATACCCGACCCGACAGAAGCGATTGGTTTTACTGACGGTCTCCAAAGAGGGGATGTTCCAGCAGATTCGTATTGCTGTTGACCGTGCCCATTTTTTGCTCACGCCGGACGACCACGCCCATGGTGTTGCGAGTGAGCGCGATATTGGGAGCGGAGAATCCCGCGTAGAGCGGCACTCCCGCATCCAGCTGCGCCCCCGTGGTGTCGAACCGGCGCGCTCCGGTGACCTGGAACACCTCCCCAACAAACTGCCCCGCAGTAAAGAGCTGGCTCGCGCCAATCCAGGCATTGGTGATGAGGTAGTCCCCACTCGGCAAGCGCTTGACCGCCGTGGGCAAGAAGCCCAAGTCCGATGGCCCTTGTAGGCGTCCGGTCATCAAAGCACGGTAGTCCCGGGCATCGAAGTACCAGGTGACGTACCAGCGGCTGTCGGTGCCAAGCTCAGCCTGGTAGACCCCACTGGAGTCGCAGATGAGGAAGGCGGACTTCTGCGTGCCAAGCCCGGTTGGGACGCTGATCTGCTGGATGTAGGTAGGTCGTGCAATCCGACGGATCCGTCCTGCAGGAGTCCCTGCGATCGCATCGACCGGCATCACGAGCTCGTTCATGGTGCGGTCGACAAGCCCGTTGCGCTTGGGCTCATTGCCGCCGAACGACCAGAGGTTGTAGGTTGTCACGGGGGTCCCTCCGGCGTTGAAGAGAGGAACAACCGTGTTGATTGGGTAGTACTCCAGCGAGAGCACCGAGCCTCCGGTGAAGTCGGTTCGCGTGTCCCCACTAGACTCACCCGCTGTGTTGGAGTTCCCCACCGCCGCCACAATCGTGGGATACCCGTAGAGGGTGGGATCTTGGCCAAGGCGCGGATCGCCGGTGACCAGGATTCGCTGAACACTCTGGAAGCGCAGCAAGCGCCCTTCCCGTTGTGTGGTCCGGCTCACCCAGACAACGACCTGCTCCCCACGGATCGGGCCATTGGGAGTGGTGATCGTGCGGATGTTGCCATCGCGATCAAAGTAGTCCGCGACCTCGACAATGCGATTGTTGCCCGCATCGGCGATCAGGTAGTGCACTTCGTAGCCCGCGTTGGCTGGCGACAGAGTGGTGTAGATCTGCACATCGGTGGGCCCATTGAGGGTGGTCGGATCCGATGTATTCAGGACACCGAAACCGTCGTTGAGGAGGGTCAGCTCCCAGCGCACCAGCCCACTACGATCGGCACGAACCACGCGGTTGTTACCCGTATCACAGATAAGGTAGTCGGTCGGGGAGAGGCGCCGGGCGAGCGCAGGACGGGAGAGAGGCTTCCGATCCACGCTCACGCGACCATTGCCATCCGTTGTGACGCCCCCAACTCCCGCGAAGGGTACCTGCCCCCCCGCAACGAGGTAGCGCATCGTCCCATCCAGGGTCCAGATAGCACTACTGCCCGCATCCACTTCAACAATACGCTTGGCATCGGTCACTAGGGTAACACCGCTCTCGTAGGCATCCACCCCTGCAAGCGTTGCCACCGCGAGGGTGCCCTGGCTTCCGACCGGTGCCCCCACAACCTGGCCCTCGGTGCGCTTTACCCAGCGAACATGGCTCAGCTTCTGCGTATTTCCATCCAAGTTCCCCACGACGGTCTCGACTTGCTGGCCCAGACCGGTGCGAACGGAGGGGTCGTTTGACGAAGGATCGGCATCGAGCGCGACCACCATCCCGGTCGCTCCCGCCCCTGCAACACCCAGGTAGAGCAGATCACCATTCAAGGTCAGCGACGAGGTCGGGCGGCCCGGCAGGACATAGTACCAGAGCAAGGGAGAGTAGTTTCCATTGTCAGGAAGCCCTGCCTCACGAGGATCGATGTCGGTTCCTGTTCCAATATTAGGAAGAAACGCACTGGGTGCAAGGACAACCACCTCAGGCTGCTTCGAGCCCGCAGGCGTGTAGGTCACCACAAAGGAAAGACTGGACGAGAAGTTGCTCGCGCCGGTCCGCATGTCATTGATGATGATACGTCCACGATCCGGGTCGCCGATAATCGCGTTCGTGACCTGAGCGGTCTGTGGCACGGAGGCCATCAGGATCCGTGGCGTGTCCGGTGTGCTAGGATCGAAGGCGGACATGTCCATCTGCCGAATAATCGGGGGAACCGCAGGATCGTAGCTCTTCGGGAGCCGCAGGACAATCTCTTTCTTCATGTCCAGGGCCGCCACGACCGTCACGTCACCATTAAAGGCAGATCTCGCGTGAAGGACCTGGTAGACCGTCCCCTCATTGGTGGTCACCGGTGCCCCCACAGGAGTGACACTGGTGAGGCCTTCGTAGCCACCCGGCCGAGTCGCGGTTGTGCTGAGGTCTTCCTGGAGCGGCCCCGAGAACACGAGGCGGTTTCGCAACGTGGGACGCTCGATCACCGGTTGGTTATTGACAACGATCGCTTGCTGAGCCGCTCCTCCTGGAGTCTCAAAGATTCCCAGAGCCTGGCGGAGCTTGGTCAAGCTACCGCCCCCGTTGCTCTGCTCGTAGTTGCCCAAGATCGTGGTGACCGGGGTTGCTCCCATCACACTCGGGTTGACATGACGGACAGCACTCACCAGGATGTCGTCGGGCGTCATGGCAATGCCCTCCGCACCACCCAGGAAGCCCGCTGTCAGCAAATTCGCACGGCGAGCCGCATCGGTGTTGGGTCCCGTCAGCCCCGGCGGAGTCGCACTGGGTGTCACGTAGTAGACATCGTAGTCCAGCGAGACAATCGCATTGTCAGGAGTCGGGCCAGAGCGGCTCGGTGGGTTCCCCCCACTGTCCTGCACCTGGACAAACCCGGTTTGGTCGATAAAACGACCCGTAAAGGTCGGGCTAATCCGGCCCGCGTTCATGTTGTCCTGAGCCGTGTAGATAAGAACGCCAGCCGCGTAGGTATTGGTGTAGACCCGCACATTGGGACGGATAAAGGGAAAGCCTGCGGGGGCGGCTCCCGGGTAGCCCGGATTGAGCGCGACGTACTGATTCTGTGTGGCGGCAGCGCGTGACTTAAAGACACCACTTCCCACGGGCTGATCGATCAGCGAGACCTCGTGGCGTGCCCCAAGCCAGTAGGGCATGATCCGGTGGGTAAAGCCCCCACTGGGGTTCTCCTGCCAGACCGGAACATAGAGCATCAGATCGTTGCTATTACCCGCCGACCGTGCCCCAACACTTGGCTGAGAATTGGGGTCGGGGTTGTTCTGTGGAACCGTGATGGCAATTCGTGTAAAGCCAAGACTCGGTGTACCAGCGGGGTGGTAGAGGTTATCGGGCGCAGCCGCGAAGGAGTACCATAGAGTCTCCATGGTCGATGCATTGACACAGCGGACCAAGCCATTGGGCTCGACCACATAGACCTTGCCGTCGGAGAACACCGGCGCAGGTGCGGGCATCGGTGCACTTGTGGGCGTGGTGTAGCTTCCCCCACCCCCGACAGCGGCATTTGAAGCAGCGCCCGGCGCAGGTAGGATGTTGCCCGCAGGATCGGCAGCCAGCGCGGTCAGACGCACCAGCGAGCCATCCGCGAGGGTGACAAAGATGTAGTCGCCGTACTGAAGTCGCGTATCCGAGGCACCGGAATTAAAGATCGTCCCCAAGACCGGCGAGGAGGGCATCCCAGAGCCACCTGCCCAGCGCCAGATCTCGTCGTAGGCCGTCCCCAGTGCCAGGTCACGAAGTCCGACATCACCCGAGATCAGCGACGGATGGGCGTTGTAGGCACGAACGGTCGCAGTCCCCCCGACAACCCCGGTAACATACACCGCTCCCTTGGCGATCAACGGCGCGGTAGTGGACTGGAGCAGCTCGGTGCCGGGTACCTGGAACGCAGAGATCAGGGGCGCACCAATCGACTCAAACGAGGAGGCGGTGCGACGAGGATCCTTGCGGTACTGGCTATTGGCACTCCCCCAAGACACAACATTATAGAGGAACTTGAGATCTTCCGCGTGGGCCGTGATCAGGTTCTCCCCGCAGAACGCCCCCGAGTTCCCTCCCGACGATGTTCGCACGCCACCGGCATAGTCGTTGATATCACAGCCGGAGTCTCCTGCGGTGGCGATCACACGGCCTGCTCCGTAGGTTCCCGCCGCAATGTACGGCAGGTCGCCGCGGCCTGTATTCCCCACCACATTTACCAAGGTCTCGGGGTTCGGCGGAAGGGTTGCATCGTTGATGCTGGTCAGGGCGTAGTTGGAGTAGTCCTTGTCCCCTAGGTTTGCAATCTCTTGTGGGCTGAGCGGGTTGGGACTGTTGAGAATGGGGTGGTTCGGGACATTGACCTTCGGGCCTGGTGTCCCGGTAGTCGCCTCACCACGTCCCCCACTAAACTGGAGCTGGTCCATGAAGAGAGGGCCACTCGGGTCCATCCGCATCCCGCCACAGTCCTCTAGCCAGAGGACACCGCCCGCATCTACCAGCTTGCGGAGTTTCTCGCGATCGGCGGCGGTCAGCCGCGTCACCCGGTGGTTGGTCAGAAAGAGCAGGTCGAACTGGAGCAGGTCCTGGATGGGAGTATCGGTCAGAGAGACCTCCCAGTAGGCCGCCATGTTCTTGGTGACTTGCTGGCCCACCTGGTACTGCGGTCCATTGCCCCCCGTTCGCGCTGTCCACCGGTTGGCGATATCGTTGGTGACGGTCTTAGGCGAGAGGGGGTTGATAAACTCCCAGTTCTGTGGCTTGAGATCGACACGCGCATCGGCGATATAGAAGATAAACGGGTCGGGGTTCTCCGGCCCACGCGCTGCCTCTGCCGGCGAGATCACCCCGTCCAGGTCGGCATCCGTGGTGGAGTCCAGTAAGAGAATCCCCACCTTGAGTGTCCGTTTATTGCTGGAGTAGGTTGTCGCCACCTGTGCCCGAACCACAGTCCCAGCCAGGCAGCACCCGACCATCAACAGCGAGAGCGCAGCCCCAAATATCTTCGTTCGCATCGCCATAATTGTTTCCTTACGCCCCTGGAGTTTCCCCTGCATAGAGGAGCCCTGGCGCTACCGGCAGGCGCGGTGCCACCGGCAGGATATTTCTGTATGCATCTTGTCGTAGCGGATTGTTGTTCGCATCGTAGGGCGAGACCAGCTTATCGTCGTACAGGTAGACAATTCCACTGTCGCCGCCATTGCCCGCTCCACCAGGCTGCGGCCCAGGAAGAGCACCATGGGCCCCGTGGATACTCACCAGCCCAGTAGCCCCTTGGCTCGCATAGCCCGGTGCCGACGGTAGCCCGGTCGAGCCGTAGTAGTTGGGTATCCAGCCCCACTTCTCCAGCCACGCTCCCTGGTCCCCCACCTCAGCCGGCATGTTCTCGGTGATCGCGCCAAAGAGCGTGATGCGGATATCCATGGGCTGGCCGTAGAACGGGAAGCGCGGATCGATTCGCCCTCGGGTGACGCCCTGTGCCAGGAGGTTATCCCCCGGACGGCGGTAGAGAGGTTGCCCGGTCGAGTCAAGGCTGATGTAGTTCTCGTAGGTATCGTTGGGATCGGGGTTGAACCACGGCCCGGGGATGATAAAGAACGAGCCTTCCTGAGCATAGATCAGGGCCTCGACTCGGATGTCCGCCGGCGCAATCCCCGCCCGAGAGAGTCGATAGTCGGTCTGGTTGGGAACGCCCGCATTCGCGTCCACCGAGAGGTTCAACAAGTTGTCGATCCCAAACTTGGGCACCTGAGCGTAGGGCACGGTCTGATCGGGGTAGAGCAGCGCAGGGTTATTGCCAGCGTCCTTCAGATCAAAGACATGGTCGAAGTAGATCCCGGGCTCGGTGCTGGTCGGGCCGCCCATCGCCAGCGTGGTCAGGCTGGGATTGGCGTTGGGCCAAGCCATATCAATCGGGAAGCGGAAGAACCCAAAGGGAGCCGCGAGGCTCGGATCGGCGTTTACCGCAAGCCGCATCGCCGTGGCCCCATCCACACCCGCCGCCGAGTGGCGCAGGTAGAGCTGGGGAATGTAGCTAGGCGCAAGCCGCCCCACGGGGTTGGGCATTCCATTGGGCAGGTAGGTCTGAACCGGTGCCTGATTCAGGCGCATGGCAAAGGTCGGGGAGGCCGGGTTTAAGAAGATCGCACGGGCATCCGAGCCAGATGCCTCGGGACCAGCCGCGTTGTCGCCAGGGTTGAAGAACTGGGTGGTGTTGAGCACGACATAGTTCTTCGCCAGGAGCGCAATCGACGACTTCCCACGCACGAACTCTTCGGTCGCGGGGACCGAACCATCGGGGATATTGTCCTTGAGGAGGTTTCCATCAATGTAGATATTGCCGCCCGAGACCACGGTCAGGTGCCGGATGTAGTAGCGCAAGGTCTGAGGATCCAGGCCGCCGACCGTTCCGCGGATACGGACATTGCCCTCGGCATAGACCACGTACTCACCCTGCCAGACACCAGGCTGGATCTGCTGGGCCGGATAGCCCTCCAGCTTGCGAACACTGGCGGGAAGCCCTGCACTAGGAATATCGGCAGCAGCCTCTGCTGTGCCATTTCCCAGGCCGGAGTAGCGGATCACGGTGGACTGGTTAATTCGGCGACCGGTGTTGTCACGCAAGAACGAGCGGTTCACACTGCTGGCGGAGCGCTGGATAATCATGGCGCGCGGCGTCAGGGTGATCACGACGGCCGGGGGGACGTAGCGGTTGTCGCCGTTCCACCACGTGCGATCGACACCCACCCAGTTGGAGCGCGGCGAGTAGGCACCGATCAGGCTATCGGAGGCGTTCTGCATGTCCTCGCGGTTGTCGAGGTAGAGGCCCGCGCCCCAGCCGATCCGCCCCGCTTGGGTGGTCCCCAGGCCGGCGATCGTATTGCCCGCAACGTACCGGGCATCGATAGGCTCGGAGTCTCGGGTGAGAGCACGGTAGCGGGTGAGACCGTTATCGCCGATGCTCTGGTCGATCAGCGGCGCGGTGGTCCGTGCGACCCGGCGGAGCGGGTCGGTAGTCTGAGGCGCATGGTCGCGGACGAGACCTTGGTAGGAGTTGAACACTCCGTTGCTCGCCACCACACTGGCATTGGTAAACGCACCTCCCAGCTCCGTTAGCAAGACCTGAGAGTTATTGGCGGGAATGTTTAGGCTCGACGAGACCGTCAGCGCATCGCCACGCTGTCCATCGAGGAGCAAGCGGTTTACCCCAAAGAAGGTAAGAGCGGCATTGGAGTGGATCGGGCCATGGTAGACCGACTCAATCTGTCGTGCGGTCGGTGCGCTGGTATCGCGCCCTCCCGAGATAAAGTTGGAGTCCAGCACCTTGCTCGCGGAGCCCAGCGCGGCCACGACCGAGCGGTTGTCTTTATTAGTGATATGGCGCAGGAACTCAACCGTCCCGATCTGCTTGTAGGCCACCTGCTCGCGGCGTGCGCCCTTGCCCTCAGAGCTGGCGAAGGTGGTGGGATCGCTTGGATCGACAATTCCCACCCGGCCAATGGAGAGTAGCTTCAGGAAGCGGTTGGTTGCGGAGCGATCCGGCGCTGCTGTCGCGCGGCTATCGGGCTTGTAGACGATCTTGACCAGCGCGCGCCCCCCGAGGTTGCCCGCGCCCGGGGTTCGTCCCCCGAAGTCCACACGGGAGTAACCACAAGGCTCAGGGTTGAGTGGGGTGCCATTGGAGGCACTACAGGGACGGAGCCAGTCGTAGTCAGGATCGCTAGGACGAAGCGGCTCGGCATTGCGGATGCCATCCCCATCGCTATCTTGGTCGTCGTAGGCCTGCCCCGTTAAAGCTATGTTGGTATCATCCGGGTCGGCGACAAAGGGCACAGGGCGCCAGTCGGCCCCCTCGGGCGACTTGGTCAGCTCATCGTCGAGGTACTTGATCCCTGCCTCGGCGAGCTTATCTGCCGCAACACCCTTCGACGAGGTGCTGGTCGCCCGCATGTTGTTGACGATCAAGGCGATAAAGAGCCCCCCCAGAAAGAGCAACAGGAACAGGACAATAATCGCGACCGTGAGCGACTGTGCCGCCCGGTTTCGTCGCCGTGGGCGTCCCGGAGAAGGAATGGGTTGATTTGTCATCGTCGTCACCGTATCGTGTTCCCTATGCGAACCTTGTCCGTCAGGTTGATCGAGGTCCCCTGGTGGGTATTGGAGTCGTAGACCAGCGCCCCGACATTGACCGTCAGCAGGTCGCGGGTGGCGTAGTCCACCTTCACCACATCCGGCTCAGGCGCGATAATCGCCTTGTCGCCAAGGACCCTCCCCTGTGCATCCACGGGCTTGCCATTGTCTGCCCCGCCACTACGACGCGCGTAGTTGTTCTGCCAGAGGTAGGTCACCTGAACCTCACGCTCCGCCACGGCGGCGGGGTCGGTGAAGGAGCGGGCAGGGAGCCCAGGGCCACCGGGGTTGTCAAACCGCAGGAAGGCAGTCGGTAGTGTCCCATTGATGCGGGTGTCCTGGTCCAGCAGGTAGGTGCGCTGTCCCACGATCGGTGTCCAGCGCTTGCGCACACTGTTGGCAGGATCGGTGATCAGGGTTGCCTTCTTCACCACACTGGTCAGCGCTCCGGGCGCACGGTAGTAGGTCACGTTTCCAAGACCACTGCTACCCGCCGTCACGCTCATGTCCGGGCCAACCACACTCTCACTGCCCGCCGCGAGCATCAGCCCACCACCGGGCTGAAGACCGCCCGCCCCCACATTGCCAAAGACCACCAGCGGCGAAGTATACGTTCCTGCCTGGGTCGTGAGCAGCGGTGTCGTCAGCGCGATGTCCGAGCCATCCGCACGGAAGTAGCGCAGCGTGGAGTCGTCGAGGAGGTTGATCTCTCCCCAACCCTGGTTCGATGGCGTGTTCACGTCGGAGTCCGCATCGGGGAAGCGCGTGTTGAGGCGATAGAGCGTCTCCACCAGCTCACCCGGGTTGGCATCGGGGAAGCCTCCCGGCACCATGGAGCGAACGGTCCCATTGGCGAGGCGGATCAGCGGCACGCCGGTGTTGTCTCCCGCCAGCGGCGCAAAGCCTGTCTTGATGGTCCCACGCTCCATGTTGAGCAGGAAGGTCAGGTTGGGAGTCTTGACAAAGATCTCATTGGTGCTGGTGATACGGGCGCAGTAGAGCACTGCGTCCGACGTGGCAAGCACCCCACCGGTCGCCGCCGTGTCCAGGTGCACATGCGGTGTGGTCGTGCCATCGGGGAGCAGCTCCGAGTCGACCGTCACGCGCAGTGCACCGTAGTCCGAGCTCCCCACCCGGCTCGCGGCCCGGTAGAAGGTCACCGAGCTCGGCAGGCTCCAGTGGCCCTGCTGCGACGAGTAGATGGTCGGGACGGCGTTGGGGACCTCGGCGGCGGCGGCGGTCATAAAGCCGGGGGTCGCGTTGTCGCCGGTCACCGCGCCAGGTGCGAACGAGACCAGAGGCCGGAACGGCGTGGTTAGCACGAGATCGCCCGTGTCGTCCTTGACCCAGTTCACCACATCCTGATTCGGACCATCCACCACCGCAGACGCAATCGCCTTCCAGTTGGCAGCATAGCTCACCCCGTTCGATGCCAGGTTCGGGTTGTAGAAAAAGTTAGGATCGTTGAAGCCGCCCGCATCAGGCAGCATGCTGTTGTAGTTAGCTTGGTTGATCAGCTTCGGGTCGGTCGGATCGAACTCAACACGGTAGAGGACAAAGGGATTGTGACGGCCATCGGCGGAGAACTGTGCGACACGGCGCTGGTAGACATTCTCGTAGGGACGGGTGTTGTCCTTGAGGCCGATAAAGTAGCGCACGATCCGCGTCCCCGGCGCGAGCGGGAAGCGCACATCGGAGCCCCCGATCGTATCGCCCGTGGTCGGGTCCTTGGTGCCGCCCGAGGGCAGGTGGCCCGACGGGATAAAGTCCACCTTGCTGAAGAGCACGGGAGCGGGGAAGACCTGCACACCCCCCGCCCAGTTGTAGCCATAGGGCGTGGTCGCCGCTCCCCCCACCCCGATATTGACCGCAAACTTCAGGGGGAACATCACCGGGGTCGTGGTGTTGTCAAAGACAAACACGGCCTGGGACAGCTCACGAGAGATCTGGTGAAGACCATTGCGCGCCTGGGTCTGTGCCTGCACCTGGTTCTGCGCCTTGCGGGTCAGGTTGAAGCCCTGGATGATGGGGACAAAGAGCAACCCCAGCAAGATTCCGGTGATGGCGATCACCACCAGAAGCTCGGTCATGGTAAAGCCGCGCTGAACCCGGATAAGTTTTGCTAAATTTCGCTGCATCGGTCTTAGTCTTTCGCTCAGTCTACTGGAGAACGCCCTGTGTCAAGTAGGTATCCAGATCCTGAATCCGCCACGGAGCGTTGCGCTCCAGCCCATCTTTCCAGATCACACGGCTCTTGGCAGTCGCGCCCTTGATGTCGGTGGCCACTCGCCAGTTGGCATGCGTACCGTCCCAGCCCAGAGGCTTCAGGAACTTGGTGACATCCACCGACGCACTGATAACACGGCGCTCGTTGGCGGCGTTCAGCTGAACATTGGGAGTGTCGATCGCAAGCTGAACCGCCGCGCTTCGTCGCCAAGAACCGTTTGTTAGTACTTGGAAGACAACGGTGACACCTTTGTTCAATTCGGTTCCGGCAAAGTTGAGCGCTCCCACCGCCGCGGCCCCAGAGCCCGCCGTGGTGCGCCAGAACAGGTCAGGGCGGTCCGGCGACGTTGTCAGGCCCGTTAGCGCGTCCAAGGTCCAGTTCGACGGCATCGCCGTGACCTCGCGGTAGGTGGCCATGGCCTTGCTTAGCGCCGCGCCCCACTCGCCCTCCGCCTTGTAGAGAATGCGAATCGGCGTCCCCAGAGCCACACGGTTGGTATTGATGTAGAGCGTCCCCGTGGCGTACGAGCCGGTCTTGGGATCGGTGTTGACCCAGTAGTCTTGGTTTACCTGAGCAGGATCGCCCGCCTGGAGCAAGCCGTAGTCGCCAGGGCGTCCACTGGCACCGGGGTTTAGGATCGCGCCCGTGTCGAGGCGGACGATCATAATATCGGTGTTCTTGCTCGCATCGGTATCACCTGCGGGGAAGATTCCCTCGTAGAAGGTGTTGTCCGGGTTGATGTAGTCCAGCGACTTGATGCGGGTGAGCGTCGTCCGTAGCGGCACCTCGCCGTAGGCACCGATCGCCACTGCAGGAACATCGCGGTCGTCGTGGATGATGTGCCAGTCTAGAACCGCATAGTCCATGTAGGCCTTGAAGGGGTCCTGGCCGTTGTTGGCAAAGCGGGCACCCACCGGGTTGAAGGCGACAATGCCAGGGTTGGCGACACTACTCTTGCCGCTCGCCGCATCCAGGTTGTTGGAGACGAGCTGGTACTGATAAGGATCTTCCGGGTCCCAGGCCGCGCCGGCTGCCAGACGCGTAAACTCGCGGGTGACCACCTCGCTGCCCGACTGAATGGCATCATCGGCCGCAAAGGTCGTAGCGGGATCCAAGGTATTGTAGCTCAGGTGCGACGGATCACAGAGGCGAATCCAGACCGCTTGGGTGCTCGCGGGCACCACAAAGCGATCCGTCACCGCAACCGCATTGTCGTAGGGGTCGTCGTCGTGGTCGTTGACCAGCTTAATGAAGCGCACCGTAAAGACGCGGTCACGGCTCGACGGGTAGAACAGCATCCAGGCACCGCCGTTGGCATCCTCGTTCTCGTCCACCAAGCAGCTGGTCGGCCCGGTCAGGCGCGCCCGGTAGTAGTCGGAGAAGAAGAAGGGCTGGCCCGAGCTAGCCTGGTAGTAGGGATCGCGTGCGATAAAGGCAGGAGCGACATTGAGCGGGGCGCTACGGATCGACAGAAACAAGTTGTAGTAGAGCGAGTCCGCCGCGGTCGCCGGGGCGTTGGCGGGGTTGCCGACAAGAGCGTCCATGTAGATCGGCCCGAGCTTGGCCATGTAGATCGAGCCCGAGGTGGTCGCGGTGGGGGTCGGCAGCCCGATCTTCACCGGTTCGCCGACAATAAAGCGGAACTTGTTGACATCGCTGTAGTAGGGGCTCGCAGGGTCACCCGTGAGGTCATCGGGATCTTCGTCTACGACGAACGAGCGCACCATGCTCCCGGAGTTGCCCGAGAAGTAGGAGTAGGCGATGGCATCGGGCAGGTTGGCGGCCTCGTTCTGAGCCTTCTCCAGCAAGCCATGCCCCACACGCGTCCCACGCATGCGGCTCTCGCTATTGCGCAAAAACGTGAAGCCCAGCGGAAAGACCCGGATGACCGAAAAGACTCCGATCAGCAGGATGACCAGAACCACCAGAACCTCTACCAGGGAGGTGGCTCGCCGACATTGCTTCATTGTTCTATCCATCGCTGCTCTCGTTTTCATCGCTGCGCTTTTGCTCTTTATGGAGTTGGGAGAGCCTGCCGCGGGTGCGTACAGGCTCCTCTTCGACCGCTGCCTGAGGGAGATTGTTCCCCTCCGCAAGACACTAGTTGGTAAGCTGCCAGAACTGGGAGTCCCCCGCGGGATTGGCCGGCAGCGGGCTGAGCTTGCGCACATCCAGCACCTTGGCCGTGCCACTCTGGAAGAGAACCAGGATCTTGCCCTTCGGCACATGGTGGGTTGTCATGGTCACGACCGTGTCGGCGGGGGGACGAGCCCACAGGAGCTGGCGCTGGTAGAGCTGCAGGTTCGCCGGCGAGAGGCTATCCAGGGTGGTGTTGTCCACCACGGGCATCCAGAGCCGGGAGTAGCGTGCCACCAGGGTGTTGTTGTCGATCGTGTTGTTGTTGATATTGGTAATCAGAGGGCTGGCATCGAAGGCATCGTAGGCGTAGAAGGGAATCTGCTGTGCGCCCAGCCCAAGCGCGGCGGTCCGCGGGACGTAGAAAGTCGGGCCCGCCGGGTTTAGCAGGCTGATGCGGCTCGCCAGACCAACCTTGCCCGTCACACTGGGAGTCGCCACGACGTTGTTTCGAGACTGGAAGGTATCCAGATCACGGATGTACTCGGGGTAGAGCGACTTGGTGAAGATCTTGCGGGCGTTGCGCGAGGCGACATACTCCGGGTCGGTGCTCCGGTAGCGCCCGGTCACCAGCGCCGCGGTCTCCTTCATGGTGTAGAAGTCAGAGCAGCTCGGATCGGGGAGGCCGTTGGTGCGGCAGATCGCCGGGCCAAAGAGAAACTCGGGGTACTCCCGGTTGTCGAGCTCATAGGCAGAGATCGCCTGGTGAATCTTCTGGAGGTTCGACATCGTGGCTCCACGACGTGCGCTCTCCTGCACGGTCCCGGCAACCGGGAAGAGAATGGCCGCAAGAATCGCGATAATCGCGATCACGACAAGCAGCTCAATCAAGGTAAAGGCCGCACGATAGTTGCGAACTCGCAGATTGGATGTCATAACTTCTATCCTCTAAATCTTCAACGCAGACTCACCGTCGGCCTGCTCGGGGCATTATACTATTGACTGGGTTGACGATGCAACCGGGGGACATGTTCCCTATCTGGTACAATTTACTATGAATCTCTCGCCTGAGCTTCTAAACCTGCTTCGCTGTCCCCTCTGCCATCCCCCCTCCCCCCTGAGCCCTGTGGCAGAGGGGACGGTCTTGCGCTGCGCCGCAGGGCATTCCTTCCCGCTCACCGAGGGATTCCCAGATCTACGGCCCGACGATCTCAAGGCCCCGGCACCCGCCGCGCAACAAAAATAAATCTCTCAAGGAAAAACTATGCAACTCACTCCCTCTGGTAGCCTCCGTGTCTTGCTCCTCAATGGCCCTAATCTCAATCTCCTCGGGCAGAGAGAGCCGGACATCTATGGAACCATGACCTTTGAGGAGCTTAACAAACGGATCCGGGACTACGCTAAAGAGATCGGCATCGAGCTCAAGTCCCTGCAGAGTAACCACGAAGGGGCGCTCATCGACGCGATCCACGAGGCCGCGGACTGGGCCGATGCGATTGTCATCAACCCTGGTGCCTACACCCACTACTCCTACGCCATCGCCGATGCCCTCAAGGCCGTGCGCCTCCCCGCGATCGAGGTACATCTCTCCAATATCCACGCCCGCGACGAGTTTCGGCGAACCTCGGTGGTGGCCCCGGCCACCGTGGGGCAGATCGCAGGCTTCGGGGCGATGTCGTACCTGCTCGCTCTACAAGCGGCGAAAGCCATCGTCCAGCAAGGCCGGGAGTGACGAAAAAAAATCACCCCGTGGGGAATGATCCTCACGGGGTGATTTTTTTTGTGACAGAGTCTAGAGAATAGTCAGAGCTCCGACTGCCTCGGCACTCTTCTGGGTCGCAGGGGTCGGAAGATACCCTACCAAGTCGTAGGTGCCCGCCGGAGTTCCTGGTGGCACGGTCCAGGACTCCGTGAAGACTTTCTTCTCCCCAGGTGCCAGGCTAAGGCGTGTAAACGACTGGATAAACGAGCGCCCCCGAGAGTACTGCCAGATCGTCAGCGCACCTTCCCGGTAGCGTGCGTTGGGCTCCGGGCGGCGGCGCACCTCAAGATCGTACTGGTTGCCTGTGGGGAAAGTGAGCACCGCTGGCTGGTCGCCGGTGTTGGTGACAGTGTAGGTCAGACGAACGCTCTCCCCGACACGGGCAGTGCGGCGGTCGGTTTGTAGGGTTGCTTGCAACTGAGGACCTCTTCCTTTCGGGGTGCCGGGCGGGCTGGGAACACCAGGGTCGCCGCCCTGCCCACGCTCGGCGAGATAGACCTGGGTAGACACCGCCTCGCGAAACGGCAGGTGCACCAGCTCGATCTCATACGTTCCCTCCGGAACTCGCCTACCGCTATCGTCGCGGCGGTCCCAGAGCTCTTTGTGCTCGCGCCACTGGCCGGGCGCGAGGCGAATCTCCGTGCTCGGGGGGGCGGGCTTGTTTCGGGACCAAGTCCAGACCACCTTGCGAGTGCGACTGTCTCGGACCGTGATCTCGTACTCACGCCGCACCCCTATCTGGTAGGTGACCAGGGACGGGCTCCCGTTGGTGAGGCGCACGGTAAGCTCCACCGCACGCTGGGGAGGGTACTGCGACCGGTCGGTGACAATATTCTGGGTCAATCCACGCTGCATAGGTCTATTCTCCTCGCTGTGCACGCTTGGCTGCCTGCCAGAGCGCCGCTTGCTCGGCCAGAGTGAGCTCCGAGACCGAGCGGCCCTGCGCGTGGGCAGCTTCCTCTATAAAACGCCAGCGACCGGAGAAACGTGACACCCCCACCCGGAGTGCCTCCTCGGCATCGACTCCCATCTTTCGCCCCACATTGACTAGGGTAAATAAGACATCCCCCAGCTCGTCGGAGATTCCCTGCGTGCGCCCCGCAGCCAGCTCGGCGCGGAGCTCCGCCAGCTCCTCCTCAACCTTGACAAAGACCTGGTCCACATCGGGCCACTCAAAGCCGACCTTGACCACGCGCTTGCTGGTCTCCAGCGCCTGCGAGAGCGCCGGGAGGCTGGTCGGAATCCCGTCGAGCACCGAGGGTAGCTTAGGGGCCTTCCCCTTCTCTTGCTTCTCCTGGGCCTTGATTGCGTTCCACTGTGCCAAGACCGCGTCGGAGTCGCGTGCGCTCGCATCGCCAAAGACATGCGGGTGGCGACGGATCAGCTTCTCGCAGAGGACGGCGCAGATATCGAGCGCATCGAAGTCCGCACTCTCCCGTGCGATCTGGGCATGGAGCACTACTTGGAGCAAGAGATCGCCCAGCTCCTCGCAGAGTGCCTCTAGGTCCTCCTGGTCGATCGCCTCCGCCACCTCGTAGGCCTCTTCGATTACGTAGCGGCGCAGGCTGGTGTGGGTCTGCTTTAGGTCCCAGGGACAGCCGCCCTCAGGGTCGCGCAGGCGGGCGACAACCTCCAGGAGCGTATCGAAGTCGGCGCGGCGCTGGTCGGCGGGGAGCTCTGGCACCCAGACCGTGGTGAGGTGATCGATGAGCTTCCGGTGGGCACTGCGGTCTAGCTCATAGAGGGGAAGAGTCGCGGTCTGCTCAAGGCCGGGAATACCACCACCGTGCACCACCGTGACCAAGAACTCGTCGGGATAGCCCGCGCGGCTCAGTGCGAGCTTGGCATTGCTAGCCGCGGCCTGGCTGTGCACCTGGTAGAGCAGGAGCGGGCCGCCCGTGCGGAGCGCGGCGGGCGGGGCAGCAGCCTCCGGGTCGAGCAGAAGCGCGTCGATCACGTGGAGATCGCCCGTCACCGCCTCGCCGATGGCCTCCAGGCAGGCGTCCACAAACGACGGTGCCCCGATCACTTGGGTCTCCACCCCGAGCCGCTTGGTCTCGGCCAAGAGGCGGGCAATCGTGGTCTCTCCTACCAGGGGGTGCCCCGGGACGGCATAGACCAGGCTCCCCTGGGCCGCATGTGCACGGAGCACCCGTGCGACAATAGCATCGTAGGTATCGGAGAAGGACGCCCCCGCCTCGTACTCATCGTCGAGGGGCGTCACATCGCAGCCCGCCAGCGCTGAGGCGAGCGGCTCGCTATGGAGAACCGGGTGACGCTCGGTGCGGACAAGCACGGGTAGCCCGCCGGTCAGTAAGGAAAAAGCCCGGGGAGGGAGCGCTTCCGCACTCCCCGGCCCCAGGCCAACAAGATAGAGCATCCGGTCTACTTGGGTGCCGCAGCGCCCGGCTTGCCCGCAGGAGCTCCCGCGCCACCGGCAGGAGCTGGTGCCATGCCCCCCGCCGCTGTCAGCCCACCCGGTGCGGCCGGTGCAGCAGGCGGGGTTACCGGAGGCTTGTCCAGACCGGCGTCTTGTGCGCTCTGCTTCACGGCCTTCCAGATAGTCTCCTGGACCGGGCTGGAGGTCTCGACTGTCGCATCGAACTTCTTCTTGATGATCTCGTTGCGGATCTGGTTGAACTTAGGATCGCCCGTTGCCTGGAGCTGGAGGATCACCCGCTGGCGTGCGATCGGGGCGGCGGACTCAACCGGGACATTGTACTGAGGAAGCTTCTTGTCCACCTTGACCCAGGCCTTGGCGATCCCCCCCTGGATGGGCCAGTCCACCGGCCCGATCACGGTTCCGGGGGCAGCCTGCTGGATCTTGTCCTTGAGCGAGGGCGGCAGTGCAGAGTTTGCAAGCACCTGGAGGCCACCGCTCACCTTGAGCTGGGGGATGATATTGAGCTCGCGGGCGGCCTGCTCGGTGAAGTTCTTTGGATCGCTGAGCTTCTTCTGGGCCTCGGCGAACTGCGGGGTGTTGGCCCCGACAAGCACGAGGCGGAGCTGGACGCGCGCGGGGAGCCCGAACTCGTCCTTATGGTCGTTGTAGTACTGGGTCACTTTGTCGTTGCCAACATTGAGCTGCTTGATCAGCACCGCGACCTCAGCGAGCTCGGCGCGCAGGTTGTCCTTAAAGACCTCCGGTGTGGTCCCCTGCTTCTGGAGCTCCTCCTCGAAGGTCTTGCCCGGCTGGCTCTGCTCCAGCATGTCCTTGCGGTACATAAACGCCTTGTTGACATCGTCATCGGAAGGGACCACTCCCTGGGCCGCGGCCTCCGCAAGGATGATCTTGCGCCCGATCAGCTGCTCTAGCACCAGGCGCCCTGCTGGAACAGGAACCGCACCATTGGGCCCCGCGACTGCTAGAGTCTGCTCCAGAGCACTGATGTACTCGTCCTTGGTAATGACCTGTCCATTGACCTTAGCAAAGGGTTTTTCCCCACAGCCTGCTGTCAGCGCCGAGGCAACTGCCAGGGCTGAGAGACCACTCCATGAAATACGATTGAGGTTCAAGAAAGACACTCCATAATGAAAACTTTATACGCACCCCTATACGCTCCCAATCGGTTGGGTGTTCCCAATAACCGGGATTCGCTCGGGTTTTCGCGCAGATTTCCTGTAATTCTACCGTGGAGACTACCCACCTGCAATTTCAGCCAGAGAGGAAAGCCCCCCTAAAACGGCGAACCTAGGGCCACGGAAAGATTCCATAGGAGGATTTTATGCGTATTCTAACAACCCGCCGCTCGGCGCTCTTCTCTCTAGGCGCGGTGGCGCTGACACTTCTGGTGGGCTGCGACCAAAAGCCCGCGACAACGGGCGGGGACACTCCCGCGCCCGCGGGCGGCACCGCTCCGGCTCCCGCAGGGGGCAAGCTGACCCTCGCGGTGATCCCCAAGGGCATGACCCATGTCTTCTGGCAGTCGGTCAAGGCCGGTGCGGAGAAGGCCGGCGCGGAGCTGGGCGCGGAGATCAAGTGGGTCGGCGCACAAAAAGAGACCGACACCGCCGGACAGATCGGCGTGGTCGAGAACCAGATGACCGCCAAGGTCGATGGGATCGCGCTGGCACCTCTGGACAAGGCCGCGCTGGTTCCGGTGATCAAGAAGGCACACGAGGCCAAGGTTCCGCTGGTGATCTTCGACTCCGCAGCGGATGTCAGCGACGATCAATACGTGAGTTTTGTTGCCACCGACAACCGCGTGGGCGGCGAGATGGCCGCCAAGCAGATGGGCAAGATCTGCGGCGGTAAGGGCAAGGTGGTGCTGGTGCCCAACGCCGCCAACTCGGCCTCGACCATGGATCGTGAGGCGGGCTTTGAGGAGACCATTAAGAAGGAGTTCCCTGGCATGACCGTGATCCGCTCCAACTACGGTGAGTCGGACCGCAGCAAGTCGCTCAATGTCAGCCAGGATGTCCTCTCCGCCAACCCTGATGTGGTCGGGATCTTCGGCTCCTGCGAGCCCTGCGCGATCGGCGCTCTCAAGGCAGTCGAGGCCAAGGGGCTCAAGGGCAAGGTCAAGATCATCGGCTTTGACAACACCACCGAGATGGAAAAAGGCATCACCGAGGGAACCATCGACTCGGTCGTGATCCAGAACCCCGCCAAGATGGGCTATGAGTCGGTCAAGGCACTGATCGCCGCGAAAAAGGGCGAGAAGGTCGAGAAGAAGATCGATACGGGTGTTGTCCTCATGACCAAAGAGAACATGGACAAGGACGAGATGAAGGACTTCCGCGCGAAGTAACGCAATAAAAAAGCCCCCCGCTTCGGGTGAAGCGGGGGGCTTTTTTGTTTGGTTACGGTTTAAACGCGGCCTTGAACTCGCCTAGAGCGCGGTTGAGGTTGTCCTCGATGTCCTGAGAGAAGGTCTTGGTCTCGGCGATCTTCACCGGGACGTCGGGGTACTTGTCCGCGACATAGGCCAGGAACTCCTTCTCGAACTTGCGGACAGCGTCCACCGGCAGGTCGTCGAGGGCGCCCGAGGTGGCGGAGTAGATCGAGATGATCTGCCACTCGACACGCATAGGCGCGTACTGGTCCTGCTTCAGAAGCTCGACCAGGCGCTGGCCACGGTTGAGCTGCTGCTGGGTCGCTTTGTCCAGGTCCGAGGCGAACTGGGCGAAGGCCTGCACCTCACGGTACTGCGCCAGCTCCAGCTTGATGCGCCCGCCGACCTTCTTGTCCTTCATCGCCTTGATCTGCGCGGAGCCACCCACGCGGCTCACCGACACACCCACGTCGATAGCCGGGCGGACACCGGAGTTGAAGAGGTCGGTCTGAAGGAAGATCTGGCCATCGGTGATCGAGATCACGTTGGTCGGAATGTAGGCGGAGACGTCGCCGGCCTGGGTCTCGATGATCGGCAGAGCGGTCAGCGAGCCACCACCGCGCTCAGCGGAGAGCTTTGCTGCGCGCTCCAGCAGGCGGGAGTGCAGGTAGAAGACGTCGCCCGGGTACGCCTCGCGGCCCGGTGGGCGGCGCAGCAGAAGCGAGACCTGGCGGTAGGCCACGGCCTGCTTGGACAGGTCATCGTAGATGATCAGCGCGTGGCGGCCGGAGTCGCGGAAGTACTCGGCCATCGCACAGCCGGCGTAGGGTGCCAGGTACTGAAGGCTGGCGGGGTCCGACGCGGGCGCGGCGATCACGGTGGTGTACTCCATCGCGCCGTTGGCACGCAGGGCCTCCACCACCATACGGACGGTCGATGCCTTCTGTCCGATCGCAACGTAGAAGCAGAAGACATCCTGCCCCTTCTGGTTGATGATCGTGTCGATGGCGATCGCGGTCTTTCCGGTCTGGCGGTCGCCGATGATCAGCTCACGCTGGCCACGGCCAATGGCGAGCATCGAGTCGATCGACTTGATTCCCGTGTACATCGGCTCTTTGACCGGCTGTCGGTCCACAACACCGGGAGCCTTGATCTCCAGGAGGCGCTGCTCGGCCGCGACAATCGGGCCGCCATCGTCGATAGGCTGGCCCAGCGTGTTGACCACGCGGCCCACGAGCCCCTCGCCGACAGGCACTTCGATAATGCGTCCGGTACGCTTGACGGTGTCGCCCTCGCGAATTCCCTCGGCATTGCCCAGGATAATCGCGCCGACATTGTCCTCTTCCAGGTTGAGCGCCATTCCCATGACGCCGCCGGGGAACTCAAGAAGCTCCGCCACCGCGACATCACTCAGGCCGTAGATACGAGCAACGCCATCACCGACCTGTAGGACGGTACCGACGCCGACTTCCTCGACCCCGCTCTGATAACTTGCCAGCTCTCGCTCTAGGATGCTGGTGACTTCATCGGGTCTTACTGCCATAATATTTCCGTTTTACTTTTTGGTGAGAAGCTGCTCGCGCAGGCGATCCAGCTTGCCTTTGACCGTGCCATCCAGCACCGTGTCGCCGATACGCACAAGAATGCCACCCATCAGGGAAGGATCGACACTGGTTGTCAGCTCGATGTCTTTCCCGGTGCGCGCCTCGAGCGCCTTCTCCAGCGCCGCAAGCTGCGCCGCCGTGAGAGGAACCGCTGTGGTTGCTGTGGCCGAGACAATGTTGTTGTGCGCCCGCAGGAGCTCATCGAACTCTTGCTTGGCACCGGCCAGCAGGTCGGTGCGGCGCTTGTCGGCCAGCAGGTTCAGAAACGCTAGGGAGGCCGGAGAGACCGCCCCCGAAAAGGCGGCACTCAGTACCGTCTTCTTGCGCTCCACGGTCGCCAGCGGGTGCCCAATCATGCGTGCCATCGCGGGGTTCTCCACCAAGGCCTTGGCCACGTAGGCCAGATCCGCTGAAGTCTCCTTCAGGGTTCCGGCGGCCTTTGCCTGGTTGAAGAGGGCGGCCGCGTAGCGGCGGGAGACAGACTCTTCGCGCATTACGCCTCCGCCACGCCCTTGGCGATGTACTCATCGATCAGCTTGCCGTGGCGATCCGCATCGAGGCTCTCGCCCACGACCTTGGTGGTCGCCCCCAGCGCCAGATCGACGATCTGCTGGCGCAGAGTGATCATTGCCTGCTCACGCTCACGCTCCGCATCGGCCTCCGCCTTGGCGACGATCTCGCGAGCCTGCACGGTGGCATCGCTCACGATCTTGTCACGGGTGGCCTGAGCCTCCTTGATGGCAGCGGAGATCTTCTCGCGTGCCTCGGACTCAATTGCCTCAAGCCGAGACTCATAGTCGCTCTTGAGACGCTGCATCTCCCGCTGATCGGCATCAAGCCGGTCGTAGGTACTCGCAATCTCCGTCTCACGACTCGTCAGAAGGGTTCCAATGGGATCAAAGACCAGCTTTTTGGCGATCGCGTAGAGCGCACCAAAACCCGCGATATTGACAAGAATCAACCGCGGGTCAATGTTTAGGTCGCTCAGGATATTTGCCATAGTAGATTAAAACTCCACGTCGTTTGCTTGGTGCTCACACAAGCACGCAACAGGACACGCGAGAGCGCGTGCCCCGTTTCAGCGTTGGTTGCCCGATGCTTACTTAAGCTGGAGAGCCTGCTCAGCGGTGAACTGAGGCAGCTTGCCCTGAAGCATGAAGAACATCAGGAGGGCGTAGATCACGAGCGACTCGATAATTGCAAGAGCGATAATCATCATCGTCTGCAGCTTGCTAGCCATCTCCGGCTGGCGGGCAACACCCTCCAGCGCAGCGGCAGCCGCTTTCCCCTGACCGAGGCCTGCACCGATGACGGCGATAGGCAGACCAACAGCAACACCAAGACCAAGAAGAGCCAGATACAGCATTTTACTTTTCCTCCAAAAAGTTGCCGCGCGACGCGAGTTTAGTGTGCGTGCGCTGCGTCCTGATGGGCGTGGGAATCGTTCCCATGCCCATGCTCGTCGTGACCATGACCATGGTCATGATCATGCTCACCGATGGCCAGCGCGATATACGAGCAAGCCAGGATCGAGAAGACCCCCGCCTGAACGACCGCACCAAACACACCGAAAGCCAGCATCGGGGCGTGTAGCGGGACAATAAACGTCGCCGCAGACATCGTCACGAGTACCGCGATCACGGTCTCTTCCCCGAAGATATTTCCAAAAAGGCGCATCCCAAGCGAGATCGGGCGAACAATCACCCCAATAATCTCAATCGGGAAGAGCAGCGGCGCAAGCGCAGGCAGAGGGCCTGCAAAGTGCGCCAAGTAGTTTTTCAGCCCGTTAGCCTTGATTCCCACCACGTTGAACAGAACAAAGACAATCGCCCCCAGCGCCAGGGTCATCGAGAGGTTGGCGCTCGGTGCGGGGGTAAAGGAGATCGCAGGAGCGCCCTCTTCGTGTCCTTTTTTCAGATAGAACGGCAGAACACCACAGAGGTTGGAGCAGAGCACAAAGGCAAAGAGCGTCCCCACAAAGGCGGTGAACTTCTCTCCCCCTGCTCCGATCGCCCCACGGCAGAAGTGCTGCATGGAAGCGACTGCCTGCTCGGCGAGGAGCTGACCGCGGCTCGGGTTACGAACAGAGAGGTTGCGCGAGCGGCTTGCAAAGACAATCAGGATCGCCGCAGCCACGCCCAAGCCCACGAGGCTGTAGTACCAGGGCTGGTGCTCTGCCAGGGGGTTGACGAGCTCATGCTCGCCACCTGCAGCATGCTCCCCGCCCGCCTCAGCGCCGTGCTCCTGGGCCCAGGCAAATGTCGTGGTGAGAGCCAGGGTTATCAGGCTCGCCCCTATTCGTTTTAGTTGTGTCGTCGCCAAGCTCATTTTTTATCCGTCGTGCCCTGTTCGGTGAGTAGCTTACCTACCGCGCGCAGAGCGATTGCTGCATGTAACAACAAAAATCCAATTACGAACGCTGCCAGCTCCCGCGCGCTCCACACACGCGTCAGCCACCAGATCAGCGCTCCGACCAGCGGGTATTTTACCAGAGCAAACAGCAGAAACAGGCCTGTTGTCCGCATCTTGCGCCTACTTTTTTCACTCGCGCTCGCTCCCACCGCTTTTTTGGCGGCCTGAACCAGCGCGTAGATGAACCCCCACCAGCCGAGCAAGAGTACCACGGCGAGCGCTAATCCCGCCAACAGCGGGACGATTGCCCACGACAAACCGAAGTTTGCCAGACAGAGAGCACTACACGTCGCTAAGATCGCTACCGCACGGAGCGTCTTTCGCACATAGTCGTAGGTCTCGTCCATCTTTCTATGCTACTTTATCTACTTATTCAAATCATTGGTTAGCTTAATCAAGTTGGCAAACCCGGAGAATGTCCCCAGGATAAACCCACCGATCAGGCCGTAGGGGGTCGCGGCTTTGATGAGATAGGTATCTGCGAGCCACCCCAAGATCACCCCTCCCACTATTGAGCCGACCAGGGCCGTTCCCACCCCCATGGCCTTGCCCATATTCCCTGCATCTTTCCCACCGATCCCACGACGGCTCAGAAAGCGCTCGGCAGGGTCTTCGACCGGCCTTGGGCGCTGGTAGCCGACACGGGGTGGGTCGGGAAACCGGGGCCGGGCCGGGAGCTGCGGCTCTGGGATAGAGTCGGCCTCACTCTCTGCGACACTCATGCTGTCTCCCCTCCCAAGCCAAACTCCTCGTGAAGGGCTCGCGTGGCTTTCTGGGCATCGGCCTCGGGGATCAGGGCGGAGATGGAGTGTCGGGAGTCGGCCATCTGGTAGACCGGGACTCCTTGGGCATTGAGGGTCCCCAGGGTGCGTAGGACCACTCCGGGGATGTCCTCCAGCCCTGAGGCGATCACCGAGACCATGGTACAGTTCTCGATCACCTCGGCCTGGACATGCCCCAGCGCGATATAGGCACGCGCCCCTTCCAGGAGCCCACTCTGGGCCACAAACCCTTTTCCCTTGGGCCCAATTCCCAGGAGGTAGATCGTCCCGAAGGGCGGCTGACGGCGGACAACCCCGAGCTGAACGGGGAGCACCAGGCCATCGAGGAGCTCTTTGAGGCGCGGCAGGTGGGTGCGCTCGACCGCAAAGGCGAAGTCGGTATCGCTGGCGCTGGTGAGGTGCACCGCGATCTTCTCGCGCTCCAAGAGGCGGTAGACCTCGACCTCGACCCGTGCGCGATCGGCCTCAGGGCTCTCTAGCGGCAAGGGAAAGCGCAGGTAGACCAGCTTGCCCGTGTGGGTTACCCCGGTAAAGCGTGCCTGGCCATTGCCCGAGTCCGACGTGATCAAGGTCCCTTGTTCATCGTCGAAGGTGTTCTTCACCCAGAGCGGAACCCCATGAATCCCCGCGATCTCAGCCGCACGCGGGTGAACTACTTTTGCTCCCTGGTGAGCCATCTCCGCCACTTCATCGTAGGTGGCACGGGCTAGGGTGCGGGCGGTGGGAACATGGCGCGGGTCGGCGGTCTTGACCCCATTGACATCGGTGTAGATCTCGACCTCGATCTGCTCGGCGTGGGGCTTGAGGGCCGCGCCAAGAGCCGCTGCCGTGGTGTCCGAGCCGCCGCGTCCCAGGGTCGTGATCGCGCCGCGCTCGGTGCCCCCTTGAAACCCCGCGACCAGCACCACTTTTCCCTGCCCGAGCATCTCCACCATGTAGCGTGGGTCGATATCGAGGATGCGGGCGTTGCCAAACTGGTAGTTGGTGAGAATCCCCGCCTGGAGCCCGGTGAGCGCGATGGTCTCGAGCCCCGCCGCGCGGAGGGTATGTGCCAGAACGACCGTGGAGATAATCTCCCCACAGGCCATCATCATGTCCAGCTCGCGGGCAGCGGGCTGCACGCCCGGATCGACATCACGCAGGGTCTGGATCAGAGTATCGGTGGCATAGGGTGCTCCCGCACGCCCGATAGCGCTCACCACCACGACTACGTGCCAGCCCGCTTGAACCGCACGGATAACCTTGGCTGCGGCTTTCTGACGAGCCTCTTCGGTCGCGACCGAGGTCCCGCCAAACTTCTGCACGAGAATCTTCATACGAGCGCCTCGTCACTGAGCTGGAACTGCTCTTTCAGGGCTGCCAGGGCACGTGGTGCATCGACTGCGGGCACCAAGCAGAGCACTGCATCGTAGGCATCCCCCACCTGGCGATTGGGGATCGAGGCGCTCAGGAGCGCTTCACAGATACGTGCAATCACCCCGGAGAGATCGCGCATCGCGCCGGCAATCGTACTAATCAAGGCCATGTTCCCCAGGACACTCACCTCGCCTTTTTGATCACGGAGGAGATTTTTGCAGGCGCTGGCATGGTTCTCGCTTATCACGAAGCAGAGCCCTTCGGGAAGGAGCTTAACTTGGTTGACGGGCACCCGTGCCTGTGCGAGGGTCTGGAGCAGTGTCAGGCGCTGTGCGGGGATATTATCGAGGAACCGGACACTCACCAGCGCCATCTGGTGCTCAACACGGATCGCGGTGACACCAGGCTCGCGCTCAAACGTACTTGAGCGTGGCGTGGGCGAGGCCGCGGAGCTTGTGTTAGAGGCAGTGAGTAGGTCAGACATATCCAGGCTACTTTGTGCGAATTTTCACGAAGTCTATCACACATGGTGCAGAATCGCAACAAAACTGGCGTCGTTAACAGTGCAGAGATAGTACATCGCTATAGCCTGGCCCTGAACCTGTCAGAATTACCTTTCAGCAATTGCGGTATTTTAGGAATTTCGTAGATCAAATCTGCTCCTAGGAGTGATGTGATACGATAATAAAGCGTGCAGGGCAAAGCGTCCCGAAAGGGCGTGACGCAAAACCACGGGCCTTCTGTCTTCCTCTCGGGGAAGTCCTGGTAGCCGGGTTGCCGCGCTTATGATTTTCAATCGAAAAGCGAGGCAAGAACATGAGAATCTCAAATGAGGAGCTACGGCGAATTGCCGATCAGGGCAGCCGTGGGGCGGTTATCGAGGAGGGGTGCATGGTTACGAGCAGTGTCCACCTACCTGAAGAGAGCGTGGTTTCCGCGCTAGAGTCGTCAGATATGAAAATGATAAGCGATGCACTGGCAAGAGTACCTGACACGCGTGATCAGATCGTTGCGAGCCTAAAAGAGCGGATTGAGTCGGGGAGCTACCAGGTGACTGGCGAGCAGATCGCCGAGATGATGGTGCGTCGTGCCCTCGCCGACAGGATGCGCTAGCGTGTAGGCTTACCAGAGAGCCGTCTTTTATGAGAGGCAGGTCGGGCAGGTTGCCCCGACCTGCCTCTTTTTGCGTCAGATGTTTCACGTGAAACATTTACGTGGCACAGATGTGGTATGCTGTGCCACGGGAGGAGACAACGCGTTATGGCGCTTGTTTGGGCCGTCGTCAACCAGAAGGGTGGCGTCGGTAAGACTACCACGGCTATCAATCTGGCAGCCTATATCGCTCGGGAGCGACGCGTCCTGCTTGTGGATACGGATCCGCAAGGCAATGCCACCAGCGGCCTGGGAATCGACCGGGCTGAGGTGGAGAAGGACGCCTATTCGATCCTGGTTCAGGGAGACAGTATCGCCGATACCCGGCGCAAGACTGCTATCCCCAACCTGGATCTCGTTCCTGCTACCATCAACCTCGCGGGAGCCGATCTTGAGATCGCCTCGCGTACCGAGCGCGAGTACATTCTCAAGAAAGCCCTCGCGGAGGTCGCAGACGAGTATGACTATGTCTTGATCGACTCTCCCCCCTCACTGGGGATGATTACCGTCAACACCCTCACCGCGGCAAACCAGGTTATTATCCCGCTCCAGTGTGAGTACTTTGCCCTGGAGGGAATTACCCAGCTCCTCGAGATCATCGACCGGGTTCGTCGTGGACTCAATCCCGATCTGGAGATTGGGCGCGTGGTGCTGACCCTCTTTGATGGACGAACCAACCTGGCCAATCAGGTGATGCAGGAAGTGAAGTCCTACTTTGGCGAGGCGGTATCCCCCACCGTGGTCCCACGAAATATCAAGCTCTCTGAGGCTCCAAGCTTTGGACAGCCCATCTCGGCCTACGATCCCAAGTCTAAGGGAGCGCTGGCCTACGAATCTATTGCGAAGGAGTTGATAGCGCATGTCGAGCGGAAAACGGGTACTGGGACGGGGTCTGGCCGATCTGATTCCCGTTGGTGGCGGCGCCGCTAATGTCTTAGGGGTAGGAATCGACGGGGAGCTAGCGCTGCCTGTCGCGGGGCAGGAGATCTCGATTGCGAGCCTCCATGCCAATCCCAACCAGCCCCGTACGCGCTTTGACGAGGGACCGCTTGAGGAGCTTGCCAACTCCATCAAGGCGAATGGCATCCTCCAGCCCATTCTTGTGCGCCCTCGAATCGCGGGGGGCTATGAGATTGTCGCGGGCGAGCGGCGCTACCGGGCAGCGCTCCGAGCGGGCTTGGTCAAGGTCCCGGTGGTCATCCGGGAGCTCACCGATGAGGACACGCTCGCTCTTGCCCTTATCGAGAACCTCATTCGTGAGGATATCGGGGCGATGGAGACCGCCCGTGCCTTCCGTCGCCTGATGGACGACTTTGGCTGGACACAAGAGGAGATGGGGCAGCGGGTTGGCAAGAGCCGCCCCGCCATTGCGAACTCGCTTCGCCTGCTAGAGCTCCCTCCCACCATCCAGGTAAGCCTAGAGAAGGGGGACATCAGCGAGGGGCACGCCCGTGCGCTCCTGGGAGACCGCAAGAGCCGGCAAGACGGCAGCTTTCTCAAGCGCCAGCAAGATGTCTACCAGCAGGCGGTTAACAAGGGTCTCAGCGTCCGCGATGTCGAGCGCATGATGGCTCCGCCTCCGGCTCCCGCATCGGGAGCAGCCTCGGCGGCCTCTAAAGTGACTCCCGCGGACTGGAAAGCCCTGGAAGACCGGCTCAGAACCGCACTGGGCACTCGCGTCCGGCTCACGGGTACCGAGGACAAGGGCAAGATCGAGGTGGAGTTTTTCTCGTCGGAGGAGCTTGAAGGGCTTCTGGTGCGGCTAGATCCCCCACCCGCCCCTCTGCCCAGTGCAGAGACACCGCAAAAAACCGGCGGCAGCCGAATCTCCGGCCTCCTCACCAACCGTCGATCTCTCTAATTTGTTTCACGTGAAACATTTACCATGCAGCTCTCCGCGCAGTCCATTCGAGTCAGCTCCTTGCTTCAGGAGCTGACTCTTTCCCTTTCAGAAGGGCAGCTCACCGGAATCATCGGCCCCAATGGAGCGGGCAAGACGACCCTCCTGCGCTGTCTCAGTGGAGATCTCGCCGTTCACGCAGGGGAGATTGTCCTTGCCGGGATCCCTCTTCAGCGATGGAGTAGCCACGAGCGGGCCGAGCGTCTCGCGTATCTCCCCCAGAGTACGAGTGTCACCTTTGCCTTCACGGTAGAGGAGCTTGTCGGGCTCCGGGCTCGGTCAGAAGAGCTGCGGGAGCAGGCACTCGACACCATGGAGCTCCCTGCTCTGCGGGAGCGCCCGCTAACAAGCCTCTCCGGTGGGGAGCAGCGACGCGCGGCGATTGCACGGGTGTTGGCACAAGGAGCGCCTTGCCTCCTGCTCGATGAGCCGCTCACCCACCTCGACCCGCGCTACCAGCGACGGCTCCTGCTGTACCTGCAGGCGCACTGTCAACAAGGGGGGAGTGCCGCCCTGGTCCTGCACGATCTCCGCCTAGCACGGAAGTGGTGCGACCGCCTGGCTCTCCTGGTCGGGGGAGGGCTCCTGGCAGAGGGGACTCCCGAAGAGCTCCTCACCACCAAGGTACTGGAAGAGGTCTTCGGGGTCCCCGGGTCTTTCCTCGCTTAACATGGTCTTAATGCGAGAGTGGCCAGTCTTTGATATACTGGGCTCACGTGGCAAAGTCAAAACAACCATTTGAGGAAGAACTCAAGGAGCTCCGGCGAACCCTCCTCGAAATGGGAGTGGCCGCTGAGGAGATGGTGGGAGATGCCATTACCGCTCTCATTCGCCAGAACACCGAGCTTGCGGACGCTGTCATCGAGCGGGACTCTCTCGTAGACCGTCTTGAGCACGATGTGCAAGAGTACTGCCTGCGCCTGCTCGCACGAAAAGTGGCCTCCACCAGTGAGCTCCGCCATATTACCTCGGCGCTTCGGGTGGCGAGCGATATCGAGAGGATCGCGGACCACGCGGTCGATATTGCACAGGCGGCACGCCGGCTCTCTCAAGAGGCGATCTACAAACCCCTCGTCGATATTCCGCACCTGGGTGAGGTGGCGCAGAACATGCTCCGAACGACCCTAGATGCATTTGTGCGGCGAGATCGAAAGCTGGCTCCAGTCTTGATCGCGGCCGACGATGAAGCAGATGCGCTCTATAAACACATGCGTAACGAGCTCAAGCAGACCCTAGAGACCGACCCCCACTCTGTGGCGCAGGCGATCTCTCTCCTCTTTGTAGCGCACTATCTGGAGCGGGTCTGCGACCACTGCACCAATATCGCGGAGCAGGTAAGCCTCACGTGCTAGACCCCGAAGAAGAGATCCTCGACGAGTTCCTTGCGGGGAGCCCACGCGCCTCAACCTGGGGTGAGCTGCGCCTCGCCCTAGAGGAGCGCCTCGCCGATGCCCGGGAGCGAGGAGACACAGCGCGGATCGAGCAGCTCCAGCAGCAAGTCGCGGCCCTCGCACAGGAAGAGGCGATCACCCGCTTTGTCGAGGACTCCGTGCGGGTGACCCTTGTGCGCCCCCGTGTGGATGCCGACGACAACGAGTTTGAGCTCTAGTAGCGCCTAAAATGCGGTATAACCAGGCATGGGCCGCCTGAAGGGGATCGTCTTCGATCTCGATGATACACTCGTCAACTCCACCGCCGCGATGCACGCCGCGATCACCGCGACCCTGCCGCTCCTGCCCGGCACCACTCCCTTGGCGCTGGCGAGCGCTCTCAAGCAGGGCTATCAGAACCTCTGGGGCTATCCCAGCGATGGCTACCAGCAACTAAAGACCCTCCCCCCCGAGGAGCTTCGTCACGCACTCACGGTCGAGGCGCTGGGACTGCTGGGATTCTCCGACCAAAGCCTCATCGCGGCCGTGCGGGAGCGCTACCAGACCACCGAGGATTCTCTCCTGCAGCCTCTCCCCGGAGCGATTGCGCTGCTGACTGCGCTCAAGGAAGACTTTCGCCTCGGCATCATCACCAATGGTCCCTCCCTCTTTCAGCGGGCCAAGCTCACTCAGGTCGGGCTGGACTCGTTCTTTGAGGTGGTCGTCGCCGATGTGGACTTTGGTGCACCCAAGCCCGATCCCGCGCTCTTTGCCTACACGGCGGGGCTGTTAGGGCTGGAGAAAAGTGAACTACTGTTTGCAGGAGACTCGGTCGAGGCCGATATCGCCGGGGCGAACGCAGCGGGCTGGTGCAGCGTCTATGTGGGTAGTGCTGCCTGTGAGGAGGCAACCTACTCTCTTAGAGCACTCGAGGAAATCCTGACTCTAGAGCCCGTTCGTGAGGTACAAATGAGAAAAAGACTTGCATCTGAGCCAAAGGTCGCCGATACTAGAGTAACAAGCGCTGGCTAGAGATTTAACAAGATGTTAGCACGTGTGCCCGAGCTTCTGACGCCACGTCTCTGGACACCCGACCAGGGACCCGCAGGTCTGCTCGTGCTACCGCCCCCACGACGGCTCTTGACCGTTGTCGGAGGGCGGCTCCAGGGAGCAGGGAGCCCCCTTGGGAGACCAGAACACGCTGGAGACACACCGCGGTTTCGTACCACAGCAGGAGGGTTAATCATCGTGAGCAGTTCGCGCAAACGGGAACCAGCCCGGACCATAGGACACCCCGACCTGGCGTCTGGAGCCAGTGTGCAGCGGGGTGATGTCCTCTATGTCTCCATCGCGGAGGCTGTCTACCGCGAGTCACGGGGAGAGACCGTGGAGCTACACTTCGAGTCCACTGAGGAAGACAACGACGCCCTCCGGGAGCTCCGGGTCCGCGCACGCAACCGCTGGGAGAACGACCGCCTGCCCGATGGCTGGACCCGGCCGCTCCCCCTCCCCGCCCCAAGCCCCAAGAAAACCAGTATCCCCGAGGAGCTACGCGCCCTCGTGGAGGAGCTCAATAGCCGCCAGCAGCGTCCCGTGCTCGACGACGAAGACTAGGCAGAGGCTAGGGTGCCTCCGCCAGCCGTAGCTTGACCGTCCCCTGCTGGTTGTCGCGGATCACGACCGCCTCAACAGTCTGGCCGATCCGTAGCCCCGCAAGGGCCCGCCGGTAGCTCGCCTCATCACTAATCGCTTGACCCGCCAGGCTCACCAGGACATCGCCCTGCTGGAGCCCCGCGTCTGCGGCCGGAGAGTCCCGGTAGACCGCACGCACCACAATTCCCTTGGTCTCTGACGGAAGCCGTAGCATGCGTGTCAGACGCGCCGTCAGCTCCGTTGGGACGATGCCATCAAAGGGGCGGCGAACCTTCCCATTGCGCTTGAGCTCGTCGACGATCTGCATCGCGGTCTTGATGGGGATAGCAAAGCCGATATTCTGGGCATCGGTGCGCACGAGGGTGTTGATCCCGACAACCTTGCCTGCCAGGTCCACCAGTGCCCCGCCCGAGTTGCCCGGGTTGATCGCGGTATCGGTCTGGATCAGGTTCTCGTAGGTCCGGTCCTCCAGCACCAGGGGTCGCCCCAGCGCCGAGACCACGCCCGCCGAGACCGAGTGCGAGAGCCCGACCGGATTTCCGATCGCTAGCACGGTCTGCCCCGGCTGGAGCGAGTCGTTCTCTCCTAGCTGTGCCTCGGGGAGCCGCGATGGGTTCTGCACCTTCAGGAGTGCCACATCGGTCGCACGGTCCGCTCCCACCGGCTGGGCAGAGAAGGCACGGCCATCGGTGAGGGTGATCGTGATCTTCCCCCCGGTCTGCACGGCATCGCCCACGACATGCTGGTTGGTGAGGACATAGCCCCCCTCCAGCAAGACCCCCGAGCCCGAGCCGGTCGGGACCTCTTGTGTCTCGCGCCGCCCCCGGCCAAAGAACCAGTCCTCTCGGCTGTCAAAGACCGTCCGGCTCTGTTTTGCGGTCGTGTCGATCGCCACCACCGAGGGTGAGGCAAGGCGCGCGGCCTGCACAATGGGCTCTTTGTCTGCGGAGTAGGGCGGAGCCGCCACCGCGGCCTTGCCTGGCAGGAGCGACTCGACGCTCCCCCCCCGTGCCGTCAGACACGCCCCTGCCACCGCTCCTGCCAGCAGCGTCCCCAGAGTCGCCGCGGGCCGATTCAGTAATCGAATACCTGCCATTTTGAGTGAGTTCCTTTCGTCTTTTTCATACGCAAGAGCGCAAACAAAGTTCCCCAAGGTGAAAGAAAACGCGAGAGAGAACCGTCTAAGAGATAACGCCATGCTTGGAGAGCTACTCACCCGCCGCCACGAGGGACGCCTAGAGCTAAAGACGGTCTTTGATGCCCACAAAGACCGTGTCTTTAGCACCGCGCTCGCCTGCCTGAGCGGGGATCAAGCGGCGGCGGAAGATGCGACCCAGGAGGTCTTTGTGCGACTTTCCAGCAAGCTAGGGCAGTTTCGGGGAGAGGCAAAGCTCACGACATGGCTGCACCGGGTGACCGTCAATATCTGCCGCGACGAGCTCCGGCGGCGGCAGCGTGCCCAGCGCCTCGTCCCCGAGCCCGCCGCCGTGAGCGAGTTTTCCGCACGCCGAGAGCTTCATGAAGCCTTGGAGAGCCTCCCGGAAGCCCTGCGAGCGCCGATCCTCCTGCGCTACTTCGAGGGCCTGAGCTACGACGAGATCGCGGACGCACTGGGCTGTCCTTCGGGAACCGTGGCGACACGCCTACACCGGGGGCTAAAGCGCCTCGAAAAGTACTTAGGAGAGGAGCCTTCATCACCATGAACAAAGACTTACCCCCAAGCACGCAGGTCGAACGCCGTCTCCAAGAAGCCGCGTCACTTACCCCCGCGCCCGAGGGGCTCTGGGAGCGCCTGGAGAGCCGACAGAGCGCGAGGCTACCTCGGAAGCGCCACTTTGCGCTCGGGGTGGCTGTGGTTATGGCTGCCGCAGTGGGCGCGGGATTTTTTATGCTTCGGCCTCACGCGCCGCCCTCCGCCTGGTACCTGAACGGCCGCCCTCTCGCTCTGGGAGAGGCGCTGGAGGCCAAGCGTCAGCCCTTGACCCTCACGGCGGCGGGCGTGGGCAGTGTTCAGCTCCAGCCCCAAGGCAGGCTCCGGGTGCTCGAGAGCCACAAAACCCGCCAGCGCCTCGCGCTCGACTCCGGCATGCTGAAGGTGAAGGTCAGTGCGCCGCCGCGGCTCTTTGTGGTGGAGACCCCTTTTGCCACGGCGACCGACCTCGGCTGTGAGTACACGCTCTCCGCCAGCGACGAGCCCTGGCTCTATTTTTTCCGGCGTCGTCTTGGCTCCGCGCTACGGGTGGTCTCTGGCTATGTTGAGCTGGAAGATAAGAATAAAAACGTCGTTCTCGTGCCGGCGGGTGCCCTTGTCGTGATCACACGCGATAGCCACCAGACCCTCCCCGCCTTCGAGGCGGCGTCTTCCGCTGTCTTCACCTACGACAGCACCCATGCGCTTGCCCCCCTTCTGGAGGCTCTCAAAAAGCCCGAGGACACGCTCACGCTCTTTCACTTACTGCCACGAGTCAGCGGTGCGGAGCGCACCGCGGTTCTCGACAAGCTCTTGACCTTCACGACCCTCCCAAGAGGCGTCACCCGCGCGCAGGTGCTCGCGCTCGACTCACACGCCCTCGCGCTCTGGCGCGACAAGCTTAAGCTACTGTGGGGAGGCGCCTCACAGCTTGGAATCTAGGAGAAATCAGATGCAAAAACCACAACCGTTTATTGTCCACGAGTGGGGAACCTTCCTTGCGATCGCCGGCTCCAATGGAGTCACCCTGGAGGGAATGTCGCACGAGGAGCACCCGCTCCCGGACTTTGTCCACGCCGCAAAGGCAGACAGTGTCTTTCCGAAGTGGCCGACACTCAAGGGGGAGACTCCGGTGATCTACTTCTACACCGACAAGCCACGCAAGGTCCTGGTGGGAGTGGACTTTCCCAGCGGAGCCTGGACCCACTGGTTCCCCTCAGCTGCTAGCGCGGGGCGTTTCTCCGGCTCTGCGCCCAACACCAACGGGCATCTGGGGTGGATCACCCAGCTCGCGCCGCCCTCGCCCACGGACAGCCTGCCCGAGCTCGCGGCGGACTCTCTCTGGCGCTTCGCCCGCCAGGTCCCGGCGGCGGCGACCGTGACCAGCAATGGCGAGGTCGAGCGCTTTCTCTTCTACCGGGGACTGGGCAAGGCAAACCTGCCGGTGGAGCTCTTCCCGGAGAAAAACGCCGGGCGACTCGTGGCGCACGTGCCTGTCCAGCGGGTGATCCTCCTTAATATCGAGCAGGGCAAGCTCACCTGGCGGCCTGTGATAGCGCTCAAGGCGGGGCAGATACTCGACGGCGTGCGAACAGGGCTTCGCCCTGGGAGCGTCGAGGAGATAGCCCTCTATCTCACACGCGGCCTGATCCAGAGTGGGCTCTTCCCCGATGAGGCCCGCGCGCTGGTCAATACCTGGCGCTCTAGCTACTTTGAGCACGATGGCTTCCGGGTGCTTTTTATCCTGCCCCAGGCCTGGACAGACCGCTTTATCCCTCTGCATGTGCGCCCTCAGCCCGACCAGCTCGTGCGGGTGATGGTTGGGCGAATCGAGGGGCTGACTAAGAAGCGTGAGGCCCTGGTCCGTGCGGCGCTCCTTGGCTTTGCCAGCAACCCGGAGAAGCACTTTGCCACCCTTGCTGCTCAGGGCCGCTACCTGGAGCCGATCCTGCGACGCCTGGCGCAGACCCCCTCTCTCAAGCCGCTGTGCGAGCGCTTTCTGGCCACGGAGCTCGTCACCAAAGGGCGGAGCGATGCGCGTGCTCTGGCTGAGCAGCTCCGGCTCGGGGTATGATCGTCGTGTCATGACACAAGAGAGCAAGCTGGAGGAGCTACGGGCAAAGCATGGCCTCCCCGCGCTAGGAATGGTCGCGGTGGTCGATGGCAAGCCCCAAGAGGTGGGCGTCGTGGGGATGCGCAAGTGGGAGGGAACCGAGCGCGTCCTTCCGGGCGATGCCTTTCACCTCGGCTCCGAGACCAAGGCGATGACCGCCACCCTGATTGGGCAGCTGATCGACAAGGGGAAGCTCACCCTGAAGAGCACCCTGGGCGAGCTTCTCCCCGAGACACCAAGCGCCTGGAAAGCCACGACAATCGAGACCCTGCTGGCACACCAAGCGGGGCTTACCCGCGATGAGCCCAAGGGCAAGAACCTGCTCTATCTCCACCAGTTCACGGGGCCTCTGATGCAGCAGCGCGCACGGTGGTACCGCGAGCGCCTCGCGGACCTCCCCGACGAGACCGTGGGGAAGTACCAGTACGCCAATGCGGGCTACGCCATCTTAGGAGTGGTTGTGGAGCGTCTGACGGGCAAGCCCTGGGAGCAGCTCCTTACGGAGGGGCTCTGGAAGCAGCTGGGAATCCGAGGCGGAGGGTTTGGTGCTCCGCCCGTGGTCTGGCAGCACCTGTGTGAGGAGAAGAAGCCCGTCCCCATCGACCCACGCGAGAAGGCCGACAACCCGCCGCTGATGGGGCCGGCAGGTAGGGTGCACCTCCCCCTGGGAGAGTGGGCGAAGTTTGTCGCGGCCTTTGCCGATCCGGACCATCAAAAAATCCTCTCCCCCGAGACCATGGCCGCACTCACCACCCCTGTCTTGGGCGGGGAGTACAACGGCGGCTGGGTGATTACGTCGCGTGGCTGGGGCGGAGGGCGCGTGCTGACCCATGCGGGGAGCAATACCATGAACTTCTGCGTCGCCTGGGTCGCTCCCAAGAGGCGCTTCGCGGCCCTTGTCGCCACGAATATTGTCGGGGACGAAGCCAGTAAGGCCTGCGATGCTGCGATTGGCCTGATGATTCGCCAGTACCTAAAGCCAGGTGCCTAGAGCTTCTCTTGGGGCTCGCGGGGGTAGAGCTCCTCGCTCCGGCGAAGCCGCTGGATGCTATGGGCCTTGCCGGTCTGGTCGTCGAGGTCGATCACGACACCGCAGAGGGTTGCGACTCCCTCGGCGACCTTGAGGTGGTGTGGGAGCTGCGTGCGAAACCGCGCCAGCGCCGCCTCCACCTCCATCCCGATCACCGAGTCCTCGGGGCCACACATTCCCGTATCGGTGATGTAGGCCGTTCCCCCTGGTAAGATGCGCTCGTCGGCGGTCTGAACATGGGTGTGGGTCCCCACCACCGCCGAGACCCGCCCGGCGCAGTGCCAGCCAAAAGCGACCTTCTCACTGGTGGTCTCGGCGTGGAAGTCCACAAAACACAGCGGGGTCTGGAGCGCCGTAGCGGCCAGGATATCGTCGATGGCGCGGAACGGGTCATCGACCGGCTCCATCAGCGCCCGCCCAATTAAGTTCACCACGGCGATAAGATTCCCGCGTGTGGTGCGAAAGACCCCCCACCCGCGCCCCGGTGAGCCCGGTGGGTAGTTGCCAGGACGAAGCACCCGCGGCTCGTCGTCGAGCAGCCCCAGCTCCTCGGTCCGGGCCCAGACATGGTTGCCGGTCGTGATCACATCGACTCCACTGGCAAAGAGAGCCCGCACGATCGCTCGGGTCACGCCACGCCCGGCGGCCGCGTTCTCCGCATTGACAATCACCAGCTCAGGCGCAAGCTCCTCTTTCAGGCCCGGAAGCAGGCTCGCCACCGCCTCTCGGCCCGGTTTTCCCACAATATCCCCGATAAACAGTATCCGCATGCACCTGCTCTCTCTCCAGAGGTTGTGGGATTATACGCCTAAATTGCCCTAGAATTCGAAAATGTCCAGGAGAAGGTTGGAGGGAAAGATGGTTTAATGGTTCCTATGCAGCCTCTCACCCGCCAAGCAGAGCTGGACGCTTTCTGTTTAGAGCTGACCTCTCGCCTCGCAGACGACCCACGCCTCGCGCTGGACACGGAGTTTATCCGTGAGCGCACCTACGAGCCCGTTCTGGAGCTGGTCCAGGTCGGAACTGCGGATGGGACGATCGCTCTGCTGGATATTCCCGCTCTGGGAAGCCTGGGTGCCCTCGCTCCCCTCCTCACCGACCCGAAGATTCTGAAGATCTTTCATGCGGGCGGACAGGACATGGAGATCCTCACCAGCCTCCTGGGCGAGATGCCCCAGCCCTTCTTCGATACCCAGATCGCGGCGGCGTTCTCGGGCTACGGCACGCAAGTTGGCTACGGGGCGCTGGTGCAGTCGGTGCTCAAGGTGCGGCTCTCCAAGGAAGAGGGGTTCTCGGACTGGTCGCGCCGCCCCCTGACCGCCTCGATGTGTAGCTACGCCGCCGACGACGTGCGCTACCTCCATAGCCTCCACGACCGCTTGATGACACGCCTCCAGCGCCGCGGCCGGGTCTCGTGGGCGGAGGAGCACACCCTGCGGATGCTGACGGCGGCGGCGGAGACCACGCCCATCGAAGACCTCTGGAAAAAAGTGGGGAGCAAGCAGGGGCTCAGCCGCCGGGACCTGGCGGTCCTGCAGGAGCTGGCGCTCTGGCGCGACGATGAGGCGCGGCGGCGCAACAAGCCCCGCCGCACCGTCCTCAAGGACGAGCCGCTGGTAGAGCTGGCCAAGCGCAAGCCCAAGACCGCCGCGGCCGTCCTCGAGCTCCGGGCGGTCAATGGCGTGGGCTCGCGCCAGGCCGAGGAGCTGGTGCAGGCGATCCAGCGCGGCCTAGAGGTCCCCGAGTCGGAGTGGCCTGTCGTGGAGTCGTCGCCGCCCTTGGACGAAAACGGAGCGGCGCTGCTGGAGCTGCTCTCCGCGGTGGTCAAGGTGCGTGCGATGGAAGAGGACCTGCCGCCCTCGCTCCTCGCCCCCGCCGATGCCCTGCGTCAGCTCGCCATCCAGCGCACCCCGGAGATTGTCGGCTCACTCTTCTCGGGCTGGCGCGGTGAGCTTTTAGGGGAGGCTCTCAAAGCGACCCTGGAGGGAACGCTCTCGGTGGTCTGGGACGCCAAGCAGGGGCGCCTCGCCTGCCGCACCGATAGCCTAGCGTAGCTCCCGTCGCAGGAGCTTGCCGGAGAGATTCCGAGGAAGCGCCTCTAGAATCGTCACGCTCCGAGGACGCACAGCCCGCGGAAAGAGGGGCCTCAGCTGGTCGAGCAGGGCAGCGGCGGAGGTCTCGTAGCCCGGTTTTAGCACCACAAAGAGCTGGATCGCCTGCCCAAACTCCGGATCGGGCACCCCCACCGCGGCGCACTCCAGGACACTCGGGAGGTTCTGGCAGACCGCCGCTTCGATTGTCTGGGGAAAGACATTCTCCCCGCCGCAGATCAGCAGGTCATCGAGGCGGCCTTGCAGGTAGAGACGGCCCTCTGTGTCGAAGCGCCCCCGGTCGCCGGTCTCGAAGCGCTTTCCTCCCACGACCTGCTCCCCACCGACACAGACCCGCCCCCACTCCCCCACGGCAACGGGGACATCGCGCTCATTGAGGAGCTCCACGCGCACCCCTGGCAGCACCCGCCCCACGCTCTCCGGAGCGAGTTGCAGGTCCGCCGGGGTTGCCAGCGAGATCACGCCCGCCTCACTGGAGCCGTAGAGGTTGAAGAGAGTCGGGCCAAAGCGCTCCAGTGCCGCCGTGGCGAGCCGTCCCTCCAGTGGCGCGGAGCCACAGACCAGCACCCGCAGCGACGAGAGCTCCCACGCGCCGGGCTCTTGCAGGAGACGGTAGAGGATTGTCGGAACCAGCACGACCACTTGGATGGCGTGGGCCTCGATACACTGGAGAAAGTCCCGCGCGGTGGCCCGTGGAAACAGATAGAGCGGCGAGCCCAAGACCAAGCTCAGTGCAAGGGTTGCCAGGCCATGGCCATGGAGCAAGGGGAGGGTTAAAAGCGTCGGCTCACCCGGACGAAGCGTCAGCTGGGTCAGCAGTGCGCGTGCCATGCGCAGGGCCTGGGTCAGGGTCGGGCGGCGGCGAACGGGCTTGGCCGCTCCGGTGGTCCCCGAGGTCAGGATCGTCAGGCTCGCTCGACCGCGGCGGGGAGGCGTGGCGCGGGGCGGGGGCAGTGCCATATCGGTAAAGAGCGTGTTTTGCCCCGCAGCGAGCGCGGCAAACTCCCGGTCACAGACCAGGACATCCAGCTTGCGCCGCGTGAGCTGCTCGGCCGTAAAGTGGGTGTGGAGCAAGACTGCCTCCACGCCCAGCTTCCCGCAGGCCAAGAGAACCTCGACAAAGGCCGCGTGGTTGCGACAGAGAATCCCAACAATTCCAGGTTTCTGGAGAGCGAGCCGTGTTGCCCAGCGACTCGCTTGCTGCTCCAGCTCTGCGAAGGTCCGTGTCCCCTCCGGCTCGACCAGTGCGAGCGCCTCGGGGGTCTGGCGTGCGCGCCAGGCGACCAGGGTGTAGAGCGAGCCGCCGTGCCGCAGGTAGGCGGCTAAAAATGAGAACACCGCTACGAGAGGACGAGGCCCGAGTAGAGCGCGGAGCAGGCTCATGGGGAGCGCTGGTCTCCCCAGGTGAGGGTGCGCTCAACCAGGGTCGGTAAGAGAGTTGCCAGGAGCTCGCAGGGGCGGAGCCACCAGGGAGCGACTCGGTCTGCACGGCGCACGATCGCATAGGCGAGCACCTGCGCGGCCTCGTGGGCGGTCAGGGCGGGCACGCGGTCGAAGAGGCCACTGGCGGCGCTCATCCGGGTGCGCACCAGCGGGAGATAGACCGACGAGAGCACGATCTTTTGCGGCCGGAGCTCCCCGGCAACACTCCGAAACCAGAGGTCGAAGCCGCCCTTGCTCCCTTGGTAGGTCCCCCAGCGTGGCGCTCCGGGGAGCCGTGCCACAACGGTCGAGACACTCACGACTTGACCGCCGCCGTGCGCTTGCATCAGCGGCACCAGGGTTGCGACAAGCTGCGCGGGGCCCGTGAGGTTCAGTGCCAGCGAGCGCGCGAGATCGTCCCGGCCGAACGACTCCGTGGCGCGGCGGCGGATCGACTTGCCCGCATTGCAGATAAGTAGCTCGATCTTGGGGTGGTGGGAAGTGATGGTCGCCAGGAGCGCCGGGAGAGTCTCGAGCGTGTAGAGATCCGCAGGGTAGGCCGTGGCCCTGCCGCCTTGGGCGCGAATCTGCGCGACGAGGGCCTCAAGCTTCTCCGCGCTCCGGGCGATCAGGAGCACCTCCGCCCCCGCCTCCGCCAGCAAGAGCGCAGTCGCCTCCCCGATCCCAAACGAGGCCCCCGTGATGAGAACTGTCTTTCCCGCCACCGCCGCTCTCAGCTGCGCTACCTGCCGACAGCGCGGCGGCGAGAGCAAGACACTCGACAGAAACGACATGGCTCAGAGTACCTTAAACTTGCAGGAAAACCAGGTTCGGTTTGGTTTGGTCAGAAACAGGACTGGGTATCCTGCGGTTTAGGAGAATATGTCACCATGAAAAAATCCGTTTTAGTCCGTCTTTTGGGAGCAACGACCCTGGCCACCGCTGCTGCTGTTGCCTCCGCCCAGCTCCAGAAGATCCCCGACCTCAATACCCTCAAGCTCGACCTTCAGAAGCAGAAAATCAGCTTCACCATTGGGCAGACCAGTGTCTTAGGAAAGGATATCAAGCAGCTCACCGGCGATATCATCCCGCCCAATATCCAGCAGATCGCCGACCAGCAGGAGCCTATCTCCAAGCGCGTCCTGGAGCTGGACCGGCTGGAGCGCGAGAGCGCTGTGAAGATCAATCCCGCGCTACGGGGCAAGATCTACGAGTTTCAGATCCCTGCCAACCCCAATATGAAGCGCTGGGACTGGCGGACTCAGGGCAAGGTCAGCCCGGTTAAGGACCAGAACCCGGCGGGCACCTGCTGGGCGTTCTCCGCCATGGGAGCGCTGGAGTCGTCGTGGCTGATCCGCAACAATGTCACGGTCGATGCCTCGGAGCAGTTCATGGTCTCCTACAGCGGCGCGGGCACCACCAGTGGGGGGGATCGCGCTCCTGCCAATGCCTGGCTTGTCGCCAATGGCACGACCGCGGAGGCGACCTGCCCCTACAACGCCACCATGACCACCTCGACTCCTGCCAGCACGGCCACTCCCTACGATGCCCTTGCCTGGGGCTTTGTGGATGCCGCGGCGGATATTCCGTCGGTGCAGAAGATCAAAGAGGCGCTCTGTGAGCACGGGCCGGTCGAGGCCAGTGTCTATGCCGATGGTAACTTTATCGCCTACACGGGCGGCATCTTCGACCATGTCGATACTGCCAACAACAACACCAACCACGCGATCTTGATCGTGGGCTGGGACGATAACAAGGGCGCTTGGATCATCAAGAACTCCTGGGGAACCGGCTGGGGCGAGAGCTGCGACTACGGCAGTGGGCGTGGCTTTATGTACATCAAGTACGGGACGCATAAGATCGGCCGCCGCGCCATGTGGATCAAGGCCAAGAGTGTCCACTACTTCATCAAGCCCGAGCTCCTCAAGAGCATCCCCTTCAACACGCTCATCAAGGCCAATATCCGCGCCATCCAGCGCTAGACCTGCGTAAAAATTCCAGCGCCGCGGGGGCTTGCCCCCGCGGCGCTTTTTATTGTTCGCTCTCTCCGCGGAGCTGGCCCAGCAGCTTCTCGACAATGCGGCGCTGGGCGCGGATATGGGCGGAGAGGGTCGCGGTGGCGCGGTCGAGGTCTCGGTCGAGGAGCGCCTCTAGGATCGCGCGGTGCTGGGCAGCCATGGTCTCCTCCATCCGGGTCTCGGGGGCTGCGTGGTCGAAGAGGGCGGTGAAGTACGCCCCGTGCTGGGTAAAGAGAGTCGCCAGCAGAGGGCTCTGGGCACACTCGATTAGGTAGCCGTGGAGGGCGTTGTCGAGGCGGGCACCGGCGTTGCTGTCACGGAGCTGCGTGAGGGTCTCGGGCTCCAGGTGGGGCCAGGCCAGCTCCAGCGCGAGCAGCTCCAGGCGCTCCCGAATCCGCAGCCAGTCCTCGACTTCAGCAAGAGTGAGGGTGCGTGCACGCCAGCCACAGCGCGGGACATGCTCGACAAAGCCTTGGCCCGCGAGGCGGTGCAGCTCCTGGCGCAGGACCGTGCGTCCAATGGCCAAGTGCTCGGCGAGGGCCTCTTCCCGGAGGAACTCCTGGTCCCCAAGGAGCGAGCGGTGCAGGACATCGCGGCGCAGCTCGGCCTCCCAGGCCCGCCGGGGCAGTGTGGGCGCGAGCGCGGGCTGGCTGCCCAGGTAGCACAGGCGACCGGTCGCGGACTTGCCCAGCACGCCTGCCGCGATCAGCTCCCGCACCGCCTGGCGAACCGGCGTGAGGCTGACCTTGTAGCGTGCCGCCAGCGCCGCCAGGGTGAGGGGCTGGTCGGGCGCGGGCGGATGGAGCGTCAGATCCGCAGCGATGAACTGTGAGAGAGTTGTTGACATACCAGACAGAGCCGATTGTACCGGACACGGGTATAGTAAGCCATGCAAGAGGCTACCCTACGAAAGGTGTCGAGGCGACTGATCCCCTTCATTGCCTTGCTCTACGCCTTCAATATTCTAGATCGCACCAACATCAGTGTCGCCGCGCTCAGCATGAAGCCCGACCTCGGCTTCTCCGACACGGTCTATGGGCTTGGCGCCGGGGTGTTTTTCCTGGGCTACTTTCTCTTTGAGGTTCCCAGCAACCTGATCCTAGAGCGTGTGGGCGCGCGCAAGTGGATCGCCCGCATTCTCGTGACCTGGGGCGCGGTCTCTGCGGCGATGCTCTTTGTCAAGACCGCGCCGGTGTTCTACGGCATGCGCTTTCTGCTGGGCCTCGCGGAGGCGGGCTTCTATCCCGGGATCATTCTCTACCTGACCTACTGGTTCCCCACCGCACAGCGCGCACAGGCGGTCGCGCGCTTTGTCGCGGTCTCAGCGCTGGTGGGGATTGTGGGGGGGCCGCTCTCGGGCGCACTGCTCAAGCTCGATGGCCTGCTTGGCATGAAGGGCTGGCAGTGGCTCTTTCTGCTAGAGGGTCTACCGTCGTGCCTGCTCGGTGCCGTGGCCCTGCGCTACCTGACCGACCGCCCCGAAAAAGCGGAGTGGCTCAGCGGTGAAGAGAAGAGCTGGCTGGTGGGGCAGCTGGAGAGAGAGCGCAAGGAGCGGGAGGAGACCCACCAGCACCTCTCGCTTCTCGATGCCTTCAAGAGCCCGCGTCTCCTGCACTTCGCGCTGATCTTCTTTCTCTATGTCTCGGCGGGCTATGGGGTGAGCTTCTTTGCGCCGCAGATCTACAAGTCCCAGACGAATTGGAGCTCCCAGACTATCGCGCTGGTGGCCGCGCTCCCGGGAATCGCGGGCGCGATCTCGATGCTACTGACCTCGGCGCACTCGGACCGGACGGGCGAGCGCAAGAGATACGTCGCCTTTGGGACGACACTCGCGGCGATTGGAGTCAGTGGCGCGGCGCTCTCGCCCAATGCCTATGTCACGCTGGCCGCACTGACAGTTGCGGAGTTCGGGCGCGGGATTGTTCAGGGGCCGTTCTGGGCCATGCCGACCAGCCTGCTCAGCGGCGCGGCGGCAGCGGGCGGGATCGCGGCGATCAACTCGATCGGCAACCTGGGCGGCTTTGCCGGGCCCTACGCGATGGGCTGGCTCAAGGACCGCACCCACGGCTACCAGACCGGGCTCTTCCTGCTGGCAGGGCTGCTGATCGGCTCGGCGATCAGCGCACTGCTCGTGCCCACCAAGCCCGCCAGCAAAGACACGTAGAAAATCATAAAATTGACATTGCACACAATGTGAAATATAATCGAACCACTATGGCAAACCAACCTATCTCCCCTATCTCTTGGCGCGGAGTCTTCCCCGCCGTCACCACCCAGATGCACGCCGACCAGAGTATCGACTGGGCCGCACAAGCACACCATCTTGAGGTGCTGATCGACTCGGGCATCCATGGCCTGATCCTGTGTGGCTCGCTCGGGGAGAACCAGACCCTGCTCCCCGACGAAAAACGCGCGGTGGTGAAGCACGCCAAGGAAGTGGCCGCAGGGCGTATCCCCGTGCTCTCCGGGGTCGCGGAGATGAGCACGGCGGCGGCGTGCCAGTATGTCCAGGACATGGAGGCGCTCGGGGCCGATGGCGTCATGGTCCTCCCCGCGATGGTCTACAAGTCCGATCCCCGCGAGACCATGGCGCACTTTAGGACGGTCGCAGCCGCCAGCAAGCTCCCGATCATTGTCTACAACAACCCGGTCGGCTATGGAGTCGATATCACCCCCAAGATGTTTGCCGAGCTCGCCGATGTCGAGACCCTGGTCGCGATTAAAGAGTCGTCGGCCGATACCACCCGCATCACCGAGCTCTACAACGCCTGCGGGGACCGCTACGCCCTCTACGGCGGGGTCGATACGCTCATCCCCGAGTGCGTGCTGATGGGCGCGACCGGCTGGATCGCGGGAGTCGGGCTGGCCTTCCCCAAAGAGAATGCACGGATGTGGGAGCTGATGATGGCCGGTGAGTGGGACAAGGCACGCGAGCTCTGGCGCTGGTTCCTGCCCCTGATGACCCTGGATATCGGGCCGCACTTTGTTCAGAAGATCAAGCTGGTGCTCCAAGAAGTGGGGCTCGGGAGCGAGTGGGTGCGCGCGCCGCGCCTGACTCTGGCGGGCACGGAGCGCGACGAGATCCTCGCCTTGATCCACAAGGGAATCGCGGAGCGCCCCACCCTCTAAGCTCATGCTGCCGCCTCTTCCTCCCGCACTCGTACTGAGCACCTGCGCTTTCCAGGAAGAGCGACACGCACAAGCACGCCAGCTCCTTGCCAACCTGGGAACACTGAGCCAAGCGGAGATCACAACCCTCGTCCGCCTTGGCTCGGTGACCCACACCGAGCTCCTCCCCCTCCTCAAACAGTACCTGGCACTCTACAGAACCGATGAGCCGCAGCGTGCTCTCTCACAGGCGATCGAGCTGTTGGACCGTGTGCGAAGACCGGGGCAGCTCATGGAGTACCAAGAGCTCCTCTTGCAGCCGGGGTTTCTGGAGAACGTGCGCTGGGACAGAGAACTCGCCGACTCGCGCCAGCCCGCTGTCCTTGCCTTTCTCAAGGCGGCACTGGCAAACCCGAACGCGCCCCCCGAGCTGCGCCGCTTGGCGTTCCTGAACCTGGGACGGACGGGCGGCGCCGCAATGGTGCCGACAATTCTAGCCGTGCGAAACCAAGAGCGCCAGCGCCGGGTCTCCGGTAGCTTTGTTGAGCGTCTACAGCTGGAGCGCCTCGCCCCACGCGTGCTCTCGAAAGAGGAGAGCCGGCATAGTAGAATTTTAACGGAGGTGATCGCCTTGGAGAAAGATTGGGCTCTGCTCACAAACGGGGAGCTGGGCCATGGCGACGATCTCTGGGTGGCACGCTGGGACGGAGCGCACTGGAGCGACCTGCGCTTCACCGGCGAGACGCTAACTCCCTGGAAGGGCCCCACACGCAAAGAGCCCAATCCGCCTCCGATCCGCTATCCGCTTGACTGGTACGCTCGCTTTGTGGGCAACGAGGCGCTCACCCAAGACAGCGACCACGATGGCCTCACGGAGCTCATGGAGAAGCGCCTTGGCACCGATCCCAACAACCCCGATTCCGATGGCGACGGCCTCACCGATAGCGAAGATAGAAACCCTCTCGCCGCGCCACGGCCGCCGGTCACCGATGAGGAGAAGATCATCGTGGCGAGCTTTGAGGCCCTGTACGCCTTTAGAAGCTACAATGCCTGGCCCTGCGTCATTGAGACTCCCAAAGGCATGCGCCCGTTGGAGTTTTTCGGCTTGAATGGGCGGCTCTTTGCTCTGCCCTATGTAGCGACGAAAACGCCCTTGACATCCTGTATCGGTGAAGGCACAGCAGCCTATCATTTTCATCTTCCAGAATACGACTTTGCGGGGAAAAAGCTTCCTCGGAAGAAAATTAAGGACTGGATTCTCTGGAACGCGGCACATACCGAGGCAAAGATCAGCCTGAATCGCTACTACGGGATGCTCAATGCGGAAGGGTTTGATCTTCGGCTCCGCAAGTTCGGAGCAGAGTGGGTTGTGGTTGGGCTGCGATCGACTTGGGTCGCGTAGGCTTTTAGAGAGGGAACATAATGCGAGGAATGGTTGCACTGGCGCTGAGCGCCATCGTCTTGGGAGGGATTGGGATGGCACAGGCACAGGGGACAAAGGCGGACTACGAGCGGGCGGCGAAGCTGGGTGAGCTGTCGCGGGGGAAGGTCTTCCGGGCGAGCGTGTCTCCCAACTGGCTCGACAGTGGGCGGCTCTGGTACCGGGTGGAGACGGGCACCAATGCCTTTGAGTGGGTGCTGGTCGGGGCCGACGGCAAGCTCTCGCGCTTCCCCACCGAGGCGGCGCTCAAGGCGGCACTGGGCGGCAAGCTCGGCACCGAGACTGTCCAGCGCCTCACCGCACGACCGCAGCCCGGCGAGGCGGGTGAGCGGGTCGATCTGGTGTTTGACAACCAGACCAGCAGCGAGATTACGCTGTTCTGGGTGAGTGGCAGCGACCGGACGCCCTACGGGAAAGTAGCTCCCGGGAAGAAGTACAGCCAGAGCACGTTTGGCGGCCATGCCTGGGAGGTGCGCGATGCGAGCGGCAAGGTGCTGGGCTATGCCACCGCGCCCGCGCTCGGCGGCACGGTCGTCGTGGATGGCAAGCGCGCCGCCCCGACTCGTCGCGAGGGGCAGCGGGGAAATCCCGGCGCATCCCCCGACGGCAAGTGGGTCGCGTTTCTAAAGGGGGATAACCTCTGGGTGCGCCCCACGGCGGGCGGCGAGGCGGTCGCGCTGAGTAGTGATGGCAAGCCCAAGGACTCCTACGACGGCACGGGCTTTTTCTGGTCCCCCGATAGCACCAAGCTGGTCGCCTTCCGCACCGAGGCTGCGCAGGAGCACAAGGTCTATATTGTGTCGTCGTCGCCCCGGGACCAGACCCAGCCCAAGCTCGTCACCCTGGACTATCTCAAGCCCGGCGATAAGATCGAGCACCCACGCCCCGTGCTCTTTGATGTGGTCAATAAGAAAGCGATTGCGCTGAGTGAGTCGCTCTTTCCCAACCCGTGGAGCCTGCCCGCGCTCGGGGACTCCGGCTGGGGCGCGGGTGTCACCTGGGCCGCGGACTCGTCGCGCTTCTTCTTTGCCTACAACCAGCGCGGCCACCAGGTGATGCGGGTCGTGAGTGTCGATGCGGCCAGCGGGACTCCCAAGACGCTCTTTGAGGACACGACCAAGACTTTCATCCACTACTCCGGCAAGTTCTGGGCGCGCTACCTACCCAAGTCCAATGAGATTGTCTGGATGAGCGAGCGCGACGGCTGGAACCATCTCTTTGTCCACGATGCGACCAGCGGGCAGGTGAAGCGCCAGCTCACCAAGGGCGAGTGGACCGTCCGCGGCGTGGAGAGCTTCGACGAAGACAAGGGCGAGCTGCTACTCCGTATCGCGGGACGCACGCCCGGCGAGGACCCCTACCATGTCCACTTCGCTCGGGTCTCGGTCGCCACCGGAGCGCTCACGCCCCTCACCGACGGCGACGGCACGCATCGGATCGCCCTCTCCCCCGATGGGACGCGCTACCTCGATAGCTACTCCCGCGTCGATCTGCCGACGGTCACGGAGCTGCGTAGCACCGCCGACGGCAAGAAGCTCGCGACTCTGGAGAAGGGCGATGCGTCGGCGCTCCTAGCCACTGGCTGGAAGCAGCCCGAGCGCTTTGTGGCGAAGGGCCGCGACGGCACGACGGATATCTACGGCGTGCTCTGGCGCCCCACGAACTTCGACCCGGCGAAAAAATACCCTGTGATTGAGCAGATCTACGCCGGGCCGCAGGGCTTCTTTGTTCCGAAGCAGTGGAGCAGTAACTACGGCAACCCCCAGCAGCTCGCCGAGCTGGGCTTCCTGGTGGTCCAGATCGACGGCATGGGCACCGACGGGCGGAGCAAGGCGTTCCACGATGTCTGCTTCAAGAACCTCAAGGACGCCGGCTTCCCCGATCGTATCCTGTGGATGAAGGCGCTCGCCCAGAAGTACCCGTCGCTCGATCTCACGCGAGTCGGGGTGTACGGCGGGAGCGCGGGCGGGCAAAACGCGCTGGCCGCGCTGCTCTGGCACGGGGATTTCTACAAGGCCGCGGTCGCCGACTGCGGCTGCCACGACAATCGCATGGATAAGGTCTGGTGGAACGAGCAGTGGATGAGCTACCCGGTCGATAAGTCCTACGAAGAGAGCTCCAACGTGGTCAACGCCCACCAGCTCACGGGCAAGCTGCTCTTAACGGTCGGCGAGGTGGACAGCAATGTCGATCCCGCCAGCACGATGCAGGTCGCCGATGCGCTGATTAAGGCCAACAAGGACTACGAGCTGATTGTCTTCCCCGGCGCCAACCACGGTGCCGGCGAGAGTCCCTACGGCAAGCGCCGCCGCATGGACTTTTTTGTCAAGAACTTACTGGGAGTGGAGCCTCGTAGCCGGTAAAATGCCGGCTAAGGAGTACCCCCAACCGTGAAAAACTCGACAAACTGGACAAACTGGGAGACTGGGTTCTTCGTCATGATCGTGGTGACCAATCTTCAGCGCGGTCAGGCCATTGATGCAGAGCATGCTCGCAATGTCGCTATCTACCGACTTGTGGTGACACTCATTGGGATCATTGGTCTGGTCACCGTGCAGGTTCTCAAGCGGAAGAACCCGCCGCCTGCCCCGCTTGCGGCCACACCAGAGAGCACTGAAGCGGGAATTGCGATCTCGTATGTCAATACCCGCGCCACTCTTTGGCGCGGGGAGCTCGCCGCTCTCAAGCACGCCCACTTTATGAGAAAGCTTCTTATCACTTTTGTGGTGACGGTCACGTTCCCGCTCACTGCCGCTCTCTGGCAGAAGCAAGGAAGCGTGATCGCGCTCAGTGTCTTGCCGCTCACCATTCTTTTTTCCGCCGCCGCTGTGGGCGGTTTTATCCTCGCCATGACCTGGCTCGCGATCCTTGCCCGCTGCCCCACGCCCACGAGCACACGTCCGGTCACCACCGAGATCCGCGCGGAGGGGATCGTGGACCGGCTCCCCGAGAAGACCAATATGTTCCCCTGGAGCGCCATCCGCCGCGTCTTTGTGCAGGATGGTGACCTCATGATCGAGCTGGTCAACGCGGGCTGCTGGATCCCCCGCGAGGCGTTCAACGACGGCGACGCGGAGAAGTGCCGGGCCATGATCGAGGCCCTCTGGAAGAGCAACGGCACCCGCTGGCCCGAGTTTGCTCCCCTTAAGTCCCGCTAGTTTTTGTGGATGGTGCGGGGATGGGAAATCCCCGGCACAAGAGAGGGAGCGCCCCGTGGGCGCACAAACACAACGTCTCTGCGCGTCCACGGGACGCTCCCAAAATCCGAGGCGGGTATTTTCTAATGCCCGCCTCTAACGCCCGCCACGCGCCACGCTGGCGCAGTTGATCGCCACCCACTCCGGGCGTCGCATGGCGACGATGAGCCTATCGACATTCGGGAAGAACGCCGAGAAGCGCAGCAGCTCGTCGGCGAGGGTGGCCTTGTCTTTTTCCTGCTGCTGGGCCTGCTTGTCTAGCTCCCAGCCGCGCACAAACGGCGACGTGGCAAGGGTCTCCCAGCCGAGGGCTTTGTAGGCGGCAAAGCGCGGCGCGGCATCGGCGGCGCAGGTCACATTGCACGGTGCGACCGCAAAGGCGTAGGGGCTGGCTTGGGGTGAGTCGAGCGGCGGCATCCAGGTCCCCAGTCGGCCGACATGGCCCGCTTGCTGCCAGGAGACTGCCAGTGCCTCTTGTGCCGCCTGCGCCGCGGGGTCGCTCACCGGATGGACAACCAGGTGCTCGATGTGCTCGCTCTGGAGCTCCGTCAGCATTTGCGCGAGGTGGTGCGGCTGGTAGGGCGCGTGGCCGCCCACGGAATCATCGGGGCCGAAGTCAGTGAAGAAGTTCCAGGCGATCAGCTGCGCCTCAGCGCGGCGGCCCAGGCGCTTGAGAGACTTACCCAGCGCGACCCGCTCCGGCAGGTAGGTCGTGTCAAAGGTCGTGATGCCCGCATCCAGGCACGCCGCGACAATCGCGTCCTGTGTCCTCTCGTCCGGCGCGGGATCGGAGCCCAGCTGCGCGATAAACGAGTGCCCCCCAAGGATCAGCCGATGCGTCATAGCGCGATTGTACCTCCTTGGTCGTTGCACAAGAACTATCGCCTCAGTAGTTTAGTTGCAAATAGTAAGGGCCTCTGACCAGTCCCGAGCGACCACATCGCCGTCATCATTAAGGAATATCTGTGCCTCCTCAACCCCTAGCCCGCCCCACCCTCATTAAACTCTTGGAACACTCCGCAGGCCTGAATCCAGAGGCGATCGCCCTCTTAGCACCAGAGCGCCTGCCCCTGACGTACCGCCAGCTCCTGCTACAGTGCCAGGAAGTGGAGGCTTTCCTGCACACAAACGGGCTCGGACGGAGCGCACGAGTCGCGCTGGTGCTGCCCAATGGCCCCGAGATGGCACTCGCCTTTCTCAGCTTTGGGAGCTATCTCACCACCGCCCCCCTCAACCCAAGCTATCGAGAAGCAGAGTTTGACTTCTACCTGGAGGACCTTCAGGCGAGCGCACTGGTAGTGCTGGAGGGAAGCGACTCCCCGGCCCTCGCCGTGGCACAGAAGCGCCAGATTCCTGTACTTACTCTGACTCCTCGGGGCGACGAAGGCGCGGGACGCTTTCAGCTCTCTGGAGCTCTCGCTCTCCCGCCTACTCCCCAAGAGCCTGCCCAGCCCGACGATATCGCGCTGGTGCTACATACATCGGGAACCACCTCACGCCCTAAGATCGTCCCCTTGACCCAAGCCAACCTCTGCCACTCGGCGCAGAACATCGCGCAGACACTCCAGCTAACCCCACAGGATCGCTGCCTGAACGTGATGCCTCTGTTTCACATCCATGGCCTGATCGCGGCGGTCCTATCGAGTCTCACGGCGGGGGGAAGCGTGGTCTGCACCCCTGGCTTCTATGCCCCGCAGTTCTTCCCCTGGCTCACCGAGTTCACCCCGAGCTGGTACACGGCCGTGCCCACGATGCACCAAGCGATCCTTGCGAGAGCCCAGGGCCCGGTGGCGCACCACTCGCTGCGCTTCATCCGCTCGGCGTCGTCGGCGCTCCCCCCCCAGGTCATGGCGGAGCTGGAGTCGGTCTTTCAGGTCCCCGCTCTGGAGGCCTATGGGATGACCGAGGGCTCCCACCAGCTCGCCAGCAACCCCCTGCCCCCCGCGGTGCGTAAGCCTGGTTCGGTGGGGATTGCGGCAGGGCCAGAGGTCGCGGTGATGGACGATTCTGGTGAGCTCCTGCCACAGGGGAGTGTTGGGGAGCTGGTAGTCCGGGGCGCAAATGTCACGCCTGGCTACGAAAACAACCCGAGCGCCAACGCCAGCTCCTTCACACAGGGGTGGTTTCGGACGGGAGACCAGGGCTATATCGACCCCGAAGGCTATGTTTTTCTCACGGGACGGCTCAAAGAGATCATCAACCGAGGCGGGGAGAAGATCGCCCCCCGTGAGATTGAGGAGGCACTGCTCAACCACCCCGATGTGACACAGGCAGTCTCTTTTGCGATCCCGCACGCGCGCTTGGGGGAGACGGTCGGGGCGGCGGTAATCCTGCGCGAGGGGCGTGAGCTCTCCTCAGAGACGCTAAGGCTCTTTCTCACCGATACGCTAGCAGACTTCAAGCTTCCTGAGAGTATTTTGTTCCTCACGGAGTTTCCGAAAGGGGCAACGGGTAAGCTGCAGCGCATCGGGATGGCGGAGAGGTTGGGGGTTGAGCCTCTCCAAGAGAGTATCCCGACGGAACGCGTGGCCTATGTCGCCCCGCAGACGCCGCAACAGGAGCAGCTCGTCGCGCTCTGGGAGGCGGTGCTCCGTGTCTCCCCCATCGGTATCCACGACCATTTTTTCCAGCTTGGCGGCGACTCCATGCTGGCCACCCAGCTCCTCTCCCGTGTCCGTAGCCTGCTCGCTGTCGAGGTTCGCTTTGTGGAGTTTTTCCAGAATCCCACGGTGCAGGGCCTCTCAGAGCAGATTGCTGTCTCGCGTGGTAGACACACGACATTGCTACCACTGGTGGCTCACTCGCGTCACAACGCCCCACTCTCCCTTGGCCAGAAAGCCCTCTGGTTCCTTAGCCAGCTCGACCCTATGAGCCGTGCCTACCACCAGACCCATGTTCTACGGCTCGATGGCCCCCTGAAGGTCAGGGCACTGGAGCGTGCGCTTGTTGCACTGGGAGAGAGACACGAGGCGCTCCGCACCACCATCTCCCTTGTTGAGGGAGAGCCCACCCAGACCATCCTTCCCACCCAGCCGCTGGTACTCACGGTTCACACCATCCAAGAAGATGAGCTAGAGGCGTGTCTAACGCGCTTTACACAACCTCTTTACGACCTTGACACCGGCCCACTCTGGCGCACCCAGCTCCTTCAGGTGGAGAGTGGCACACTCTCAGACCGGCACTACCTCCTGTTTGGTATGCATCACATTGTCTTCGACGATGGCTCCAAGAAGATCCTCTACGAGGAGCTCCTTCGGCTCTACGCCACCTTTGAAGCGGACCTGAACCAAGACTCCCCTCTTGCCCCCCTGCCCATCCAGTACGCCGACTTTACCCTTTGGCAGCAGCAGTGGCTTCAAGGGACCTCACGCGACGAGCAGCTCCAGTACTGGGTCCAGCAACTCGCAGATCTTCCCCTGCTACAACTAGAGACCGACCACCCTCGCCCTCCACTCCTGACAGAGCGTGGAGCCACGCTGGGATCCCGGCTCTCTGTACCGCTCACGCAAGCGCTCAAGGACCTCAGCACCAAAAACAATAGCACGCTCTTTATGACCCTGCTTGCGGCCCTTAGCGCCTTGCTCTCGCACTATAGCGGCCAGGAAGACATCCCTCTGGGAATATCGATCGCCAACCGTAACCAAGCTGAGCTGGAGAGTATGATCGGGCTCCTTACCAATACCCTGGTAATCCGCACTGACCTCTCGGGGCGTCCCTCATTTCAGGCCCTCCTAGAGCGTGTTCGCCAGCGCACCCTTGAGGCCTATACCTACCAGGACCTGCCCTTCTCGACCCTTGTGGAAGTCCTTGTCCCTGAGCGAGACATGAGCCGAAGTCCACTGGTCCAAGTCATGCTTATCCAGCACCACCCCCCTCTGAAAGGGTGTACCTGCGGGGAGCTCACCGTCTCCGACCATGAGGTTGCTCGAGACACCACGGACATGGATCTCAACCTGTTTTTCCAGGAGACTCCCACTGGTCTGGAGTTTCAATGGAACTTCAATACCGATCTCTTCGACTCCAGCACGATCACACGGATGCAGCGGCACTGGGAGACACTGCTCGAGGCTATTGTTCAAGCACCTGATGCGCCCCTTCTCTCGCTAGAGATCCTCCCGACCGAAGAAAAGCAGCAGCTTCTGGTTGATTTCAATGCAACCAAGATGGAGATTCCCCAGCAGTGCCTTCATGAGCTTATTGAGCAGCAAGTCGGGAAAACGCCCAATGCGATCGCGCTTGTCTTTGAGGACCAGAGCCTTACCTACTCTCAGCTCGACCAGCGGGCCAACCAGCTCGCGCACCGGCTCCAGAGCCTAGGAGCCGGTGCAGACACCTTGGTGGGGATCTCGCTGAAGCGCTCCGTGGAGATGGTAGTCGCCCTCCTGGCGACCCTAAAAGCAGGCGCGGCCTATGTTCCCATCGACCCCGAGTACCCCGAGGACCGTCGCCAGACAATCGCCGAAGAAGCCCGCGTGGTCGCGCTCATCACACACGATCCCGACTGGAGTGCAAACGAGACCTTCAGCACGCTCAAGCCTCAGGTCACTGTCCAGCCCGAGAATCTGGCCTATGTCATCTATACCTCAGGCTCTACGGGAACCCCAAAGGGCGCGATGAACTCCCACCAGGGAATTGTCAGCCACTTACTCTGGATGGAGGCGGCCCTCAAGCTGACAGCGGCGGATCGTATCCTCCAAAAAACCCCTTATGGCTTTGATGTCTCGGTCTGGGAGTTTTTCTTACCCCTGATGATCGGAGCGACTCTGGTGGTGGCCCCACCCGACCTCCATCGCGATGCTCCTGGGCTGATCGCCCTTATCCAAAAGGAGGCGATCACCACGGTTCATTTTGTGCCGTCGATGCTCCAGATTTTCCTAGAGGAGCACACCCACCGCCAGTGCACGACCTTAAAGCGTGTCCTCTGTAGCGGCGAGGCACTCCCCCCCAGCGTCGTGCAGCTCTTTCACCAGAGCCTTACAGCAGAGCTTCACAACCTCTATGGCCCCACTGAGGCCGCGGTCGATGTTACCCACTGGCCCTGCCTGCCCAATGCCAGCCCTGACGTTGTCCCGATCGGCAAGCCCCTCTGGAACACCCAGCTCTATGTCCTAAATGCACAGCAGCGGCTGGTCCCCTTAGGAAAGTCTGGGGAGCTCTATATCGGCGGTACTCAGCTCGCACGCGGCTATCTAAATCGCCCCGAGCTCACGGCAGAGTGCTTTATCGACAATCCCTTTGGGGAAGGAAAGCTCTACAAAACAGGGGACCTCGCCAAGTGGCTCCCCGATGGCAATCTGCTCTATCTAGGTCGCCTCGACCATCAGGTCAAGATACGGGGGATTCGAATCGAGCTGGCGGAGATAGATGTAGCTCTGGAGAGACACCCTCAGGTCCAGCAGTGCGTGGTTGTCGCCCACAAAGACGCGATCACGGAGCGGCATCTTGTCGCCTATCTTGTTGCCTCCAAGCCCATTCCTGTTCTAGAGCTAAGGGCCTTTCTCACCAAGACTCTGCCCGACTACATGGTTCCCCAGCGATTTATCTTTTTAGAGAGCTTTCCACTCAACCCAAACGGTAAAGTCGATCGCAAGGCACTCCCCGCCCCCGAGAGAGCTCCCCAGGAGCTCGGCTCCTCACTCGCACCCGAGACACCAGAGGAGAAACGCCTCGCTGAGCTCTGGTGTCAGTTCCTTGGTACCAAGCAAGTAGGCAGGCACGATAACTTCTTTGAGCTGGGAGGGCACTCGTTTCTAGCGATGCGGCTCTTTAAGGCTATCGAGGAGACTTTTGGCGTGCGGATCCCGCTCGCCACTCTCTTCCAGTCCCCCACGCTTTCCCAGCTCGCGGCCCTGCTCCATCCCCAGACAGAACTCTCCCAGAGCTGGCGCTCTTTGGTAGCCATTCAGCCCAACGGAGCACGCCCCGCGTTCTTCTGTGTGCACGCCATCGGTGCCAATCTGCTGAACTACCGCCTCCTTGCACAGCACCTAGGCCAAGATCAGCCTTTCTACGGCCTTCAGTCTCAGGGGCTCGATGGCCTCCAGCCGCCCCACTCCTCGGTGGAGGAGATGGCCGCGCACTACCTCACCGAGCTACGCACCGTCCAGCCGCATGGCCCCTACCGGCTGGGTGGCGGGTCGGCAGGCGGAACCATTGCCTTTGAGATGGCGCGACAGCTTCAACAGCAAGGAGAGAAGATCGCGCTGCTAGTCTTCCTGGACACCGCTTACCCGGCACAGCGCACAACCCCTCTGCCCCTCCTCAAGCGCTTGGACCGTCGCCTAGGGCCACTCCTCCTCGGGAAGCGTGAGCATGCTTCGCGCCCCAAAAAGGCGACTCCTCCTACCAGCAACGCTCCCCTCTCTCCAACCATTCGCACCGTGACCGAGACCAATCAGGCGGCTCTGCGCAGCTACAAGCCGCAGCCCTATCCTGGCCCCATCACGCAGCTCATGACCGCCAACCCCGTGCACAGAAGCGTAGACGATCCCCGCTTGGTGTGGGGCCAGCTGACAAGCTTTGGGCTGGAGATACACCCAATTGAGGGGAATCATACCAACATGCTCAACGAGCCCCATATCCAAAATGTCGCCGCGGTTCTACGGCGTTGCCTGGACCGGGTGCTGGAACCACGCTAGGTCTCTTCGCGGGGAACTCTAAAGCGAGGTTCGGGGTCTTGTCTGTCATGCAACTGGATCACTACCGACTTCTGGGCCGTAGCGGCCTGCGTGTCTCGCCGATCGCGCTGGGGACGATGACCTTTGGGCCGGACTGGGGCTGGGGCGCGGATGCGTCCGAGAGCCGCAAGCAGCTCGATCTCTATGCCGAGCGCGGTGGAAACTTTATCGACACGGCCAACTTCTACACCGAGGGCACGAGCGAGAAGTTCCTCGGGGAGTTTCTGCAGGGGCAGCGCGACCGGTTCGTGGTGGCGACCAAGTACACGCTGAACCTGCGCGATGGCGATCCCAACGGCGGCGGCAACCACCGCAAGAGCCTGGTGCAGAATGTCAACGCCAGCCTCCAGCGCCTCCAGACCGACTATATCGACCTGCTCTGGGTGCACATGGACGATGGCATCACGCCGCTGGAGGAGACGATGCGTGCCCTCGACGATGTGGTGCGGCAGGGAAAAGTGCTCTACGTCGGCATCTCGGACATGCCGGCGTGGCGGGTGGCGCGGGCCAACACGCTGGCGGAGTGGCGGGGCTGGTCGCCCTTTATCGGCCTGCAGGTCGAGTACAGCCTCGCTGAGCGCACGGTGGAGCGCGAGCTGATCCCGATGGCACGCGAGCTCGGGCTGGGTGTCACCCCCTGGTCCCCGCTGGCACAAGGCGTGCTCAGCGGCCGCTATACCCAAGCCGATTTGGCCTCCTCCGCCCCCACAAGTGGGGGAACTTCTGAAGGTAGGCACGAGCGAAATAAGACCAATGGGCGGCTCAATGCGCGCACTCTGGCAATCGCCAATGAGGCCAAGGCGATCGCGGAGGAGCTGGGCGCGACCACGGTGCAAGTGGCGCTGCGCTGGCTCTTGGAGCAGCCGGGTGTTACCAGCCCAATTATCGGAGCGCGCACAGCGGCGCAGCTAGAGGACTCGCTGGGGTGCTTTGGAGTCAACCTCGCGCCCGAGCACTATGCGCGCCTAAATGCCGTGAGTGCCATCGAGCTAGGCTTTCCCCAGAGCTTTCTCAGCCAGGACTATGTCAAGAAGTTCATGAGCGGCGGTACGACTATCTTGCCCTAGCCCTCGTCCTCGGCCACTCGCAAAAAAGGAACCATTGCCAAGAGCGTCAGGAGGCTTAGGACATCCCTAAGGCTCCAGACATGGTCTTTTCTTGCCGTTGATGAAAACATAAACTCCCTCTTCTTTCTCCGTGTTCTCCCAAAAGAACACGGAGAAGAGGCGAAAAATACAGTCGCGGGCTATGCTTGTGCTTCTTCTTCTGCGGTCTCCAGCGGCAAGGGGTCATTTTTGGAGTCGCCGTCGACCTTATCCACCTCGGTCACGGCGAGGCCGCTGGCGACCGCGCCCGCAATCCCCCCCACGACCGCGCCTAGCACCGCGCCACCAGGCCCCACCATCGCGCCCGCCACGGCTCCGGTGACCGCGCCGCCAATCCCCCCAAGCCGTGCGCCTTTTTTCGCGTCGGTCTCGCCATCGGGGTTGACATGGTGCTCAGACTCGGGCGTGGTGAGGGGCACCTCAGCCATGGTGTCGTCGGAATTTGTCTCGTGTTTCATTTTTTTCTCTCCTACGCTCGCAAGCGTCACTGCACAGAGAAAACTCCCGCCCGCAAGGTTCCCTCTCTCTTGGAGGCGCGTGGTAAAACGAGAGACAAAATGATGCAGCGAATCTCTGTTATCGACTCCCATACCGGCGGCGAGCCCACCCGCCTGATTGTCTCTGGCGGCCCGGACCTGGGCGACGGCCCCCTCTCCGAGCGGCTTGCGCGCTTTGAGCGGGACTTCGACCACTACCGCCGCGCCACGGTCAACGAGCCGCGCGGCTCCGATGTGCTGGTCGGGGGGCTGATTGTCGAGCCGCACGCGCCGGGCTGTGTCTGCGGGATTCTCTTCTTCAACAATGTCGGCTACCTAGGGATGTGCGGCCACGGGACCATTGGCCTGGTGGCGACCCTTGCCTACCAGGGAAAGCTGGGCCCTGGGACGCACCAGATCGACACGCCGGTCGGGGTGGTGAGCGCGACCCTGCACCCCGATGGCCGCGTGAGTATCGAGAATGTGGTCAGCTACCGCACCGAGAAGGCTGTGGCACTGACTCTTCCCAGCGGCAAGACTGTCACGGGTGATCTCGCCTGGGGCGGGAACTGGTTCTTTCTCTGCGCGGACCACGGCGAGGAGGTCCATGTCGGCAATGTCGAGCGGCTGACCGCCCTTGCCTGGGAGATCCGGCGCGAGGCCAACAAGACCTGGCCGGAGCTGGACCATATCGAGCTCTTCGCCCCACCCGGCGACCCTGCCAACCACTCCCGCAGCTTCGTCCTCTGCCCCGGCGGCGCCTACGATAGATCGCCGTGTGGCACCGGCACCAGCGCCAAGCTCGCCTGCCTCGCCGCCGATGGCAAGCTCGCGGCGGGGGAGCTCTGGCGGCAAGAGAGCGTCATTGGGAGCGTGTTTGAGGGCAGCGTCGAGTTTGCCTCTCCCCGCCGCTTAGACGGCGACCCGGGTACCCTCTGGGTGCGGCTTCGCGAAGAGGGTGAGTATGAGGGGGTTATTCCGACCATCACCGGGCGGGCGTGGATCAGCGCGGAGGCGACCCTGCTCCTCGATGACACCGACCCGTTTTGCTGGGGAATCTAGGCGATGCCCCGCCCGCCCCGTGCCCCCCACTTGTGGGGGCAAGGGGGCGGGTGGGGCTAGGGGGCAATTTAGAGCGCGACGGTGGCGATGGAGAGGGCGCTGAGGCTTCCGCTGGCGCGCAGTACCTCGACACTCACCTCGACCGCTAGCAAGGGGCCAAAGAGTGCCCAGAGGGTCTCCCCCGTGGCCGCGTCCACCCCGAGGCGCGTGAGCTGTACCTGCGGATCGGTGGGTAGGGCCGCGCCCGGAGCGAGCCGCACGAGGGCGCTCTGCTGGAGAGTGGGGTCGCCCTCCTCACGCTCCGTGATCGAGACCACGCGCGTGAGCCGAGCCAGTGCCGCCTTGACACCGTCCTTGCGCGAGCGGGTCGTCCGAAAGGTCACCAGAACGGTCGCGAGGCTATCCGGGGCCGTGGCCGCATCGTTGGCCAGGATGGTCGCCAGCGAGATGCCACGGTGGGCAAAGGTCGCCGCGATCACCTCCATCGCGCCCGGCTTGTCGCGCAGCTTCAGCAAAAAGGCATAGGTTTTCATCGCGTGGCTCACTCTTTCTCTCTCGCCCGCCACACCCCGACTTTGGTATTGACCTCGGTGGCGATCTTGGTCATCCGCAGGTGTTCCTGCTCGGTCAGAGGAATCTCAACAATGCGCCGAATACCCTCCGGCCCCACGATCACAGGAACTCCCAGAGGCCCCGTGAGCTCATAAAACTCGCCCGAGTGGACCTCGACCTGACCAGCGATCAGCATCTCCCGCCCATCCAGCAGGGTCGCCACCAGATCGACCGTGACATTGGCGGTGGCGCGGACGGTCTTGGCACCCGAGAAGTGGGTCAGGAGGGGCTTGAGCACCACACGCGCATCGGGGGGGAGCTGATCGAGCCAGGCAAAGGCCTCCGCAACCTGTCCCAGCGCCAAGAGAGTCTCCATGTGGGCACGCGCCGCCTGACAGAGGCTATCGAAGTCGTCTTGCTCCGTGCCATGCCGCAGGGTCGTGATGGTCTGCGAGACCTCGCCCGCGGTGAGGCCATGGAGGGTGACACTCGACCAGACCGGCACCTGCGCGGCGCCGTGCTCCCCCAGCATGAAGCCCCCGACACGCTGGCGGCGCACCCCCAGGTCCGCGGCGATCTCGCGGCGAAAACGGAGCGTGTCCTGGTAGGCCCCGATCCCAATCACCCGCTCGCGGCCAATCGCCTCGGCGAAGATTGCCACTCCCAGCTCCACAGGATTCGAGACCACCACCACGAGCTCGGTGCCATTGCCATAGCGTGCCAGTGCGCTCGCGTAGGTCTGAAAAACCTGGGCATTGCTCCGCGCGAGGGTCGCCCGATCGGTGACCGGGCCGCCCTGCGTGGGCATCGTCCCCCCAGCCGCCACAATCCAGACATCGGCGACAACATCCTCGGGGCGAAGCGCGACCGCCAGCTCGGGAACATACTCGGCGTGGGCATCCACAAGATCGCAGGTAAACCCATGCAGGAGACGCGCGGAGGGTCCCTCCTGACGCCCCACCAGCTGCAAGCACTCCGTGGGGGCAAGCAGGCGCGCCGCGACCAGCTGGGCCGCGATCTCGCGCCCACAGTCCCCTGAGGCTCCTAGAACCGCAACATCCATACTGTCCTAGTATACCTATCCTGTCTGAATTTCTGCGTTTGATACAATGATCACCGAGAGCTAGCTCACCATGCGTTCTTTCCCGATACAACTCACCCACTTCCTACCCCACCTCGCGCTTGGAATTGCCCTGATCTGCTGGGGCGGCGTGGGAAGTCACGGACTCTACTGGATCAATCGCTCGATGGGTGACTACATCTACGGAGACATTGAGCTTGCCTCGTGCGGCTGGTGGATCGCGGCGTGGGTCTTGGGGATTCCTGTCGGTGTTGCGGCACTCGTAAAACAGTCGAAGCACCATGGTCTGGCTTATCTGGCTCTGGTTCTGGCGGTCTCTATCGTGGGCTGGAATCATTTTCTCTGGGAGCTGGCTGCCAGGTCACGCCAGCTCGTTGAAGTTGGATAGGGAGGCGTGTGCAGTGACGGTTTGTATTATTGGCGGGGGGATTATTGGCCTTTGCTCGGCGTGGTACGCGGCGGAGCAGGGCTTCGATGTGACGGTGCTGGAGCGGGGACCGGAGAGCGGCGATAGCTGCTCGCTGGGCAACGCGGGGATGATTGTCCCAAGCCACTTTGTGCCGCTGGCGGCACCGGGGATGATGGCCTACGGGCTCAAGCAGCTCACCAACCCGGAGAGCCCGTTCTGGATCCGGCCCAAGCCCACCAAAGAGCTGATCGACTGGGGGCTGAAGTTCATGCAGTCCGCCACGCAGGAGCATGTCGAGCGGAGCGCTCCCCTGCTGCGCGATCTCAACAACCTCAGCCGGGCGGAGTACGAGCGGCTCGCGGAAGCGTTTGGCAATGAGTTTGGGCTGGTCAAGCGCGGCCTGCTCATGCTCACCAAGACCCAGCACGCCCTCGACGAAGAGATAGCCATGGCGGCGAAGGCACGGGCACTGGGAATCCCCGCCGAGGCCCTGACTCCCGAGGAGACCGCCCAGCTCGACCCCGCGATCACGATGGATGTCGCAGGCTCGGTCTACTTCCCCAACGACTGCCACCTCGCGCCGGGCAAGCTGGTCGCGGGGCTGACGAAGCGCCTGCGGGAGCGCGGGGTGCAGATCATCTACAGCGCCGCCGTCACCGGCTGGGTGACCACCAGAGGCCGCGTGAGCGCCGCGCTGACCCCCGCCGGGCAGTTTGAGGCCGACCAGTTTGTCTTGGCGGGCGGTGCCTGGAGCCCGGAGGCGGCGCAGGGGCTGGGGCTCTCGCTGCCGATGCAGGCGGGCAAGGGCTACTCGCTCACCCTGGAAAACCCCAAGCAGCTCCCGGAGCTCTGCTCGATCTTTGTGGAGGCGCGGGTCGCGGTGACCCCGATGGGCGGGACGCTCCGTGTTGGGGGAACCATGGAGATCGCGGGCAACGACCTCTCGGTGAACCCGCGCCGGGTGGCGGGGATTGTCAAGTCCGTGCCGCGCTACTTCCCGGCGTTCTCGGAAGACGACTTCGCGGGGCTTACTCCCTGGAGCGGCCTGCGCCCGGTCAGCCCCGACGGCCTGCCGTATTTGGGGCGCCCCGCAAAGTGGAGCAATGTGGTGGTCGCGACCGGCCACGCGATGATGGGGCTCTCGCTCGGGCCAGTCTCGGGCAAGCTCGTGGGCGAGCTTCTGGCCGACCAGTCCCCAAGTATCGCGCTGGAGCTGCTCTCCCCCGACCGTTTTTCTTCGGCAAGCAAGGGCTAGGGAGCGACAATCGGGGTGAGGCGGAAGGCACGCAGGTCCTCCCCGACCCAGCCCTGCCCCACGAGCTCGCCCCGCTGGTTGATCCCACGAGCGACCACCAGCGAGGGCTCTAAGGGAACTGGGGTGCCGTCGGGGGACCAGAGCGCCGCGTGGCTGTCGGCCTGCCCCACCACCTGCCCCTCATCATTGACAGCAAGGGCGATCCCATTGCTCCCCGGCAGGGCGCGCATCCCGGTCGCCTCGCTCCAGAGAAAGGCGACGCGCTCGCCGTGGGCCGTCTCGCTCACCCCCACAACCTGCCCACGGGCATTGATCGCCGTGGCGCGGCTATTGCGCCCACCCAGGGTTCCTAAGTCGCGCAGGCGGGTACCGTCGTAGAGGAAGGCGTGGGTCTGGGTCGCGCTCAGGTCGGCCTTTCCGACAACCCAGCCGTTTGCATTGGCCGCGCTTGCCTGGCTCGATGGTCCCCCGAGGGTCCCGAGCTCGCGCACCACACCCGCCTCCCAGACCACGGCGCGGGAGCCCGCTCCCTGAGACCGTAGCACACTTCCCACCACGCTCCCCTGTGCCGTCACGCCCACGGCGACGGTCTCGGGAAAGCCAGGGAGCCCGGAGAGCTCCTGGACACCATGGGTACTCTGCCAGAGAGCGCGCCGGTGCCCCCCGGATTTAAGCGCCGTCACCGCAACCTCCCCAAGCGCACTGGCGGCGAAGGCGATACTGCGCTGGTCGGAGAGCGGGGTGATGGTACCGTCCTGCCAGCGTGTCGCGCGCCCCTTGCCGTCGGTCCCATTGGCGGCCCCGAGCACCTGCCCCGAGTCCGTGATGGCGAAGGCATCGCTGTAGCGCCCGCCCAGTGTCGCGAGGTTCTCGCGGCGGTAGCGCACGGGCAGCGGTGATGGGCTCTGCACGAGCTGCCCCCGCTCGGAGAGGCGCCAGCCGGGGAGCACCAGGGTTCCGGGGAGAAGTAGCGGCCAGAGCGGGACTCTCTTCTGAGGAACGGCGAGGGTCTTGAGGCGGCTCTGGAGCTGGGAGAAGGCGGGTGAGGCCATCGCCAAGCTCCCCGTGCCGGCAGGGGTGTGCGTCAGCTTGAGCAAGAGCGCACCGTACTCCCGCGCGCTCGCTCCGGTCGCACGCCGCGCCCGGAAATCACAGTCCTCCTCACGTGCCGTGGCGAGTGCCCGCTCGGCAAGCGAGACCGTCGGCAAGAACCAGAAGACCACACGCGCCGCCAGCGGCACCAGCGCCAGCCACGGGTCGCCGCGCTGGATATGGGCACGCTCATGGGCCAATGCGAGCTGTCTCTCCCCCTCCGTGAGGCCGGTAGGCAGGACAATCACGGGGCGCACGAGCCCGCGTACCAAGGGGCCCAACCCAGGCACCTCAAGGTAGCCCTCCCCCACGCGCCCTCCGGCCAAAGCGCCTGCCGACGGAATCTTTGCCAGAGAGCGAGCCAGCGCAACGAGCCCTCCGGCAAGCCAAAGGAACAGCAGAGAGTCCGGGAGAGACACAGGAACCGCGACGGCACGTGCGGGAGCACCTGTGAGCTCCCTAGGAGCCGTGGCGAAGCGCTCGGGAGCAGCGGGGACACGCTTGGGGGCGGTGCGAGGGCGCGCCGCAACGGCCAAGGAGTGCACCGCGACAGAGGCACGCTGCATGGGAGCAACCGGGGAGGCGGGCAGGACCGCGAGGGAGAGCGCGGGAACCAGCCCGAGGAGGAGCTTGGCAGGCACCGCCCACCAGAGCCAGAAACGCACGGCGGCGGGAGTCTTGGGAAAGAGCCGACAGAGTAGCCAAACCCCGAGCGCGAGCGCGGTTCCCCCAAGCGATGCCCAGGCAAGCCGCTCTAAAAACATGGCTACTCCAGGGTCTCCAGCAGCGCCTTGAGTTTAGCGCGCTCGTCGGCGGTGAGGGTCGCGCCCCCCTCCGCCAAGTACGAGACAAACGGAGAGACCGAGCCGCCCAGAGTGCGCTCGACAAAGCTCTGCACCAGGCCGCTGAGCACCTCAGCGCGGGGTCGGGCGGGCCGGTACGCCCAGCTATCCTCGGGGGAGCGCTCGCGCACGAGATGCCCCTTCTCCCGCAAACGCTCCAGCATCGTCAGGACAGTCGTCCGGGCCAGGCTCCGCGGCTCGCCCCACGAGGCCACCGCCTCGCGCACCGTCAGCGCCGCGTCTTGCTCCGCCACGAAGCGCAAGAGCTCGGTCTCCTGCTCCCCCAGCGCTCCATTTCCCGGTCGTCGTCCCATAGCCGCAAGATACCACTGACTATAGTTGTCGTCAAGAAAGCGCAGAGCTACGAAGTGCGCAGCAGGCCATGGCGGAGAACTCTGCACTCGGCTGCTGCCAGTCGTGTAGCCAGCGCTCTAGCAGAAGGACCACTGCCCTACCCGCCGGTGTACTCTCCAGCTCTCCTCGTCGCTGTAGCTTTTCTTGACACTCTTGAATGCGCTGCCAGCGTTCTTGTCGCCGAAGGTACATCCCACGCTCTGGGTCGTCCAGCCCCAGTGCCACAATGGTCCTCTGCCCCTTCTCCGTCAGACCACGTGGCTCGTCGCGATCAAACGTCAGGTGCTCACTCGGATCGATGCTAGCTGGGTCAATGAAAAGTGGTTCCTCGTCCGTGAGTGGAGCGTCGGGGGTTTTGACGCGTCGCGTAGAATCGGTCAAAGGAAAGAGATTTTTCTTCTCGCGCTGATTGCAGTGGGTACAGCAGAGAAGTAGATTGCTCCAAGTATAGGCGAGCCACCAGTAGCCGGGCTTTTCTAGAGGCTCCGTCTCGGACTGTCGCACCGCGGCTTTGGGGCGGAAGTGCTCAATATCCCCTTCACCACCAATCCGCGCCTCGCAGAAACAGCACTTCTCCTGCTGGGCTTGCCGAAGTGCTTGTTTGACTTCAGGGTCTCGATAGATCTCTGAAAAGCTCAGTGTCTCCTCCCCCCGCGCCACCGCTTCCCTCAGCCGCTCCAGAGCCGCAGGACCACGTGTCAATAGAATCTCGGGGATTTCTTTTGGTCGGTGGATGCGGATCATGGCTTCTGTAGCAAGACCTCGGCATAGCGTAGGATCTCATCGACAGTCGCCGCTTCTGCGCCTGCTTCACTGGGCATCGCATCGAGCTTTGCATTGAGCGACGCCAGCTCCGCCTCATCCGCCTCCGTGCGTCCCGCTTTCTGCGCCAGCTCTCGCCGCCGCCGCAGGGCATCGCGTACCTCGTCGGAGAGGGCTCCTGCATCGAAGAGATCGCTGGCAAAAATCTGGTCCACGCGCCAGTTACGCGCCTTCTCCCAACCGTTCTCAATCACCACATGGTCGCCTTCACGTCGCAGAAGCGCCACATTTGCATTCGGCGCGGCTTGCACAATGAGAGGGCTGTGGGCCGTCACAATAAACTGCGTCTTCGGAAACGTCTCCGAGAGTGTCTTGATCAGTTCTCTTTGCCACTTGGGGTGCATATGAAGATCAATCTCATCGACAAGACAAACCGCGGGTTCGGTGAGCGGATTAGGGGAATCAGGATAATGATCCAACATACGCGATGCAAAATCCACAACCCATGCTATAGCGGTTCTATATCCCAAAGAAAGGTTCGCCATACTAACCCAGCCGTAATGCGTTTTCACTTCAATAGAAGGCGACAAGGCAACTTCATCTAGTAACACAAATCTGAAATCTTGAACGTCTGGAAGAATTTTTTTCAAAATTTCTTGTATTTGAATTTTCCGGGTCTCTGCCTTACTGCTTTCTGATATTCGAGAAGAGTAATCTGCCTGATATAACCAATATTCACCATTCAATAAATCCATTTTTTCGTTATAAAGAGGACTGGACTGCAAAAAGGAATTATTGATATTCCTTACCGGGACATCAGAAACTCTTCGAGATGCAGAATATCCATACCAGTTGCAAAAATTCAAAATAATAGACCTGTCAATATCTCTTTCAACATCTATATCTTCATTATAAAAAAAATTAATACCCCCATCTTTATAAATATGGGTGTATTCCTGCTCTTTACCCCCTACGCTAAATTTAGCGGAGAGCTTACATTTATATTCTACTCTCAAACCTGATTTAAAAATCTTTTTTTGGACTTTTTGATTTTTATGATCGATATTTGCATTAATAAATGCAGTCAATTCATCATTAAACCTAACCCAATCCATTTTAGATTCAACACATAATGTCGGTAAACATTGTAAAAGTGTTGTTTTGCCAACTCCATTCTCTCCTAGCAGAATTGTCCACATTGCGGGCTTGCCGTTACCGTCGGAGAGGTCAAGGGTTTGTTCTTCTTTGAAGCAGCGGAAGTTAGCAATGCTGAGGGAGAGAAAGTAGGCCGCTGGTGGGGTTTGAGCTTCGGATTGGGGAATGGGTTCGTTGGACATTCGAGTTCTCTCTAGGGTTCGTCAAATCGTTTCTAGGTTGTGACAGAGGATTCCGAGGCAGGGGCAAATCGTTGCGAGGTTGAGGCAGACAGCTCTGAGGGAGAAGCAAATCTTTCCGCACCCTAGACTGATGGGCGCAACGGTAAGTCAAACAGTTGCGACGTTGGTGCAAACAGCTCTGAAGGTGCTACAAATCGTTGCGATATTTTTGCCAGCTTGCCTCTGGCTTGCTCAGACCTCCAGCTCGATAATCGTGACATCGTCGTTTTTGAGTGCGCCGCTGTCTCGGGTGCCCTTGAGCCAGGCGGGGAAGATGGGGTCGGGGGGGAGCAGGCTCCAGGGCTTGCGCTTACGCTCGTACTCTAGTAAAAACCACGCGGCGACCGCATCGGTGCAGGCGAAGAGGCGCACCGGAGCCGGAGGGAGCTTGGCGGTGAAGCGGACGATCTCCGGGCGGTCTTTGAGGGCGGTGGGATCGGTGGCGACCAGGCCAGGGTGGGTGTTGAACTGCTTGGACTTGGTGAGCGGGAAGGCGTAGTGCAGCTTATCGTCGACCACCAGAAATAGGCAGACATCCCCAATCGCGCGGGCCGTGAGCTGGCGTGTCTCGGAGTCCACATCCAGGACCAGCAGCGAGGCTTGCGAGCCTTGGGGGAGCTTCTCTTGCGCGTACCAGGAGGTCGCGCCGGTGCCGACTGTCTTCTGCCACTGGGTCCCAAGCCCACTGACACGGTGCCAGAACGCCTCGTCGTCGCTGGGGAAGGGCGCGCCGCTGGCGAAGTCAGCGACCAAGAGCTCCGCCCACTCGCGGGCATAGACCGCCGCCGACGCGCCATCGGCCACGGCGAGGGTGGGTTGGGTCTCGGAGAGGGCCCAGGCATCCTCGTACTGCTCGTCGGAGTTGCCGTCCTTGGGAGCCGTGAGCGCACGTACCAGCTTCATCAGCGCAGGTCCGCCGTTCGGGTACCGATATCCAGGAACTGCACCAGCGAGCGCAGGTCGGCGTTGAAGGCGAAGCCACGGGAGTTCTCCGTGGTCGTGAAGCCCTCGCGGCGGGCCTCGTCGCGCAGCTTGGGTGGCAGGACACTGCTGATCTCAAAGAGCATCTGCGCGTACTCATCGGCCAGCCCGAGCTGGGTGTCGGGGAACTCGATGGGGCGCTTGGCGGCTCCCGAGATATGGATATTAAAGAGCAGGGATTTACCGTCGTTGGTGCCCAGGGTCTTGAGCTTATCGGCGGCCGGCCGCGGGGAGCCGTCGGTGGGCTCGCCATCGGAGATATTGATGATGCTGGGCGGGTAGGAGAGCGGGTAGAGCTCGGTCCAGGCCTTGACAATCTGGTAGGCCTCCTCCATCGCCGCCACCATGGGGGTGTTGCCATTGGCCATGGGCTCGAACCAGACCGGGAAGCGCACCTGTCGCTCGATCAGCCCCCCCGCGCCATCGTCTTCTTTTCGCGCCCGGGTCTCCACACGCAGCGGGTTATCGGCGACCTCGGAGATCGGGACAAACTGGCGACCTGCGAGGGCGGCCCCAAAGCCGGGCCGGACCGCGCCACCGTAGCCGATCACCGCGAGCTGGAAGTAGTCGCGGACATCCTCTCCCTTGGCGCAACGCAGGACAAGCGTGGCGATCAGGCGGTTGACCGCATCGGCCACGGCATCGCACTTGCGCTTCCCCGAGTCCATCCCATACGGGTCGTCCATCGAGCCAGACTGATCAATAAGGAAACAAAACGCCGTCGGCTTGGCACGGCTGATCTCCGCTGAGTAGGGCATACCAAATTATACCCCGCCTACACGCCACTCGGTCTCTCGTCGCCCCACGGATTCGCGCCCCCCACCGACTTGCGCCAGGCATCGCGCCAGCGGTGGATGTCCACGGCGGTGATCTCGGGGCGCGGCTTGCGTGCCTCCACACTCGGGAGCGCGGGAAACGGCTTGTGCGGCTCGCTCTGGTACCAGTAGGCGACCGTCGCTAGCTCCAGCGTTAAGACATTGGCGTGGCCGTGCTCAATACTCGCTCGGAGCGACTTGGTGAAGCGAACGGGGTCGGTGAGGTGCAGACGGTAGCAGTGCGTCCGGCCCAGCCAGCCGAGCTTGTCGCCGCCATTTTCTCCTGGTACGCGTCCAAAGCCAAAGCTAGGGTGGGAGAAGGGCTCGCGCGGGCACCAGGCCATGTTGAAGTAGTCCTCCGTGCCCGTGCCGTGTGCGCTCCCCGGCCACGGCTCGCCATCGACCAGAAACATATCGTCGCCCTCGCCGTACCACATCGGGCTGGGGCAGTTGACATAGTAGTTCACCCCGACAAAGTGGCCCGTGCCTTCGATTTCCGCAAAGAGGTAGTTGTTCGCATCCGACGCGTTCTTGGGGGCGTCGCCAAAGAGCCCCCACTCGTTCTCGACATTGCCCTGCTCGCTCTCGGGAGCCGTGAGCTCCTGGTTGTACCAGGCATGGAAGCGCCCCAGTGAGTCGGGGCAGCTCTCCCACTCCTCATAGTCCACATAGTAGTAGAGCGAGCGAATCGGCTCGACACTCTGGTTCTCGATCTCGATGCGTGCACCGCGACCAAAGGGCATGGGGAAGTAGCAGACATGGGCCTTGCCCCCGGCGGGCGCACAGGCCAGCGGCGGGGTCGAGAAGTTGTAGTGCATCCCCCAGCCATTGCCAAAGAAGTCCCCAATCGGCGACTCCACCGAGGGATTCTCTTCCCCGTCCCAGTAGCAGCGGAAGATTAAGTTCCGGCGGTAGAGCGGATCGGCGCAGTCGATCGTGATCCAGAGGTGCGTGATCTGCCCCGCCCCCTCAATCGCGGCGAGCGTGTGGGTCGCGCCCGGCTCGACTCCCACCCGGTCCGAGTTGCCGCCCGTGCGATCATACGACGAGAGCCGCTTGCTCTTTGCGGTCGAGAGCGTGGCTAGGTTTGCGAGTGTGTTGTTCATCGTTGATTCCTTCGTTGTGCCGTTCTAGGTCGGGGTGTCTGTGTCGTCCCACTCCGCATCGAAAAATCGGGTGAGCCAGTTGAGCGCGTAGTGGCGCTCGTAGACCACGCCACCGTCCACTCCCTCGGGATGCGCCGTGCCACCGAACTGAGCATTGCGCACCGCCCAGTGTAGGCGGAAGATATAGTCACAGGCATCGAGAAGCTCGTCCTCGGAGCGCGGCCTCGCCTCAGCAAGAATCATCTCGACCGTATGGTCACGAAAGAAGGCGGCGAGCCAGGGGACATTGCAGATATCCGTGGGATAGGGCAGCTCCTCGGCCAGCCCCAGCGCCCAGAGCAGAACCAAGACCCCCTCATAGCGCCAGACAAACTGCAGCGCCTCATGCTCCGTGGGCTCATCTTTTTCGAGAAAGGCTCGCTCGCGTGGCGTCACCGAGTCCCAGAGATTACGTTTCGTGAGAACATCCTGGGCAAGAGTGTCCTGGTGCTGTCCACTGAGACAGATCTCCGCCCGAACCGCAACCAGGATCAGCGCACTGGCACGGACGGCGATCTCCTCAGGGGAGCGTATCCCGTTGCGCCCGATCCAGGGAAGTGCCTCGTTGAGAAGCACGCTGGTCTCTCCCAGGCGCGCCTCGGAGCGGGCTTTTCGTGCGAGCCCCTCGCTGGCGTCGCGCTCCTCGCTCACTTGGGTGCCTGGCGCTCCTGCCAGGCTTTCAAATACCGAGCGGCTTTTTCGTTCTGCGCGTTCCAGCGGGGCTCGTCTTTGCTGTCGGCGAGGGTGAGGAGGCCCAGCGCGATTCCCTTGAGCACTTTTGCCGTGTTGGGATAGTCCACTTTCTCCCAGTGATCGCCGACCCCGTGGTAGTCGGGATAGACATAGGCGACACAGAGCGTGTGGGCGGGAACCCCGAGATCGGCGAGGGCTTGGTTGTCGGAGCGGCCAAAGAAGGCATCGCTGTTTTTCGGGTGCTTACTGATCTCCACCCCGACCGCCTTGCCCGCCGTCGCGAAGATCGGGCCGAGATCGGAGAAGTCGAAGCCGGTCATCGACGCGCCACTGACCCGTGGACCCTCGCGGTCGTCGGTGCGGCCGATCTGCTCCAAGTTGATATGCGCGATAGTCTGGTTGAGCGGAAAGATCGGGTTCTTGCCGTAGTAGCGCGAGCCCAGCAGGCCGCGCTCCTCGCCGAAGAACGTCATGAAGACAATGCTGCGCTTGGGCCGCACCTTCAGCGTACTCAGCGCCTGCGCCAGCTCGATCACCCCCACCGTCCCACTGCCATCGTCGTTGGCCCCGTTGAAGATCTTGTCGTCGCCGGGCACGTTGGGGTTCATCCCGATATGGTCGTAGTGCGCCGTGACAATAATATAGCTGTCTTTGAGCTTTGGGTCCGAGCCGCGTAGCACCCCGATCACATTAGAGACTGGTTTTTCTTCGTCGGAGCCGCGCGCCTTGAGGGTCGTGGTCTGAAAGTAGCTGCTGCCGACACCGGGCTCTAGCCCTGCCTTGCGAAACTGCGCCGCGATAAACTCAGCGGCGATGGTCAGCCCCGGCGACGGTGTCGCGCGACCTTCGAGCGCATCCGACGCCAGAAACGAGAGGTTGCCCTTGAGCGAGTCCGGTGAGATGCGCTCCAGCGCCGCGCGGTGGTCGGCGCTCAGGTCCGGCTTCCAGCTTTGTGTCGTGGGCTTTGGCGGGAGGGCTGCAAGGACAAGCAGGGCAAGGAGTGGGTTCATGGCTCAGGGTTCGGCGGCGGGTAGCCAGATTCCTTTGGGAGACGCAGAAACGGGGGGAGGACAAAGCCGTGGCGCTGGCGCAGAGCCTCCGCGCTGTCCCAGAGGAGCCGGGCCTGGGCAGGCTCTCCCTGCGCCTGGCGGAGTAGCGCTGCCTCTATCTGGACGAGCAGCCTGCTCTCAGGGGCATCCCAGTGCTGCAGTGCCCTCTGTGCCTCGTCCAGGAGTGCCTCGGCGCGGGAGAGCTCCCGCAGCTCACGACACGCGGCGGCTTGAACCAGCAAGAGCCGGGGAAGAGCCCCTGCGCTTGGCTCGCCCACGAGGCGCTTGCTGGCTTCGGAGGCAAGCTGCTCGGCCTGGACAAAGTGACCTAGACGCAAGAGCCGCTCTGCCTGCCCGTAGCGTGCTCCCACCTCGCCGAGTGTGTAGCCCAGCTCTTGGGAGAGCGCCAAAGCCTCGGTGAGCGTGGCCTCTTCGTCGCTCTCCTCCCCGCTATCGCGCTGGATCTTTGCCCACCAAAGCAGGCTGGAGGCGAGCGAGATGCGATTGTTCTCTGCACGTAGCTGTGCGATGCTGGGCTCCAGGAGAGCGCGGGCCTGCGGGTAGTCGCCTCGGAGCCAGGCAAGGGTGGCCCGTGCGCTGTGGCACCAAAGCGGGCTCCCGCCGAGGGAGTCGCAGAGGCTCTGCGCGGCCAGCAGCTCGGTCTCCGCGAGCTCCAGCTCCCCCTGATCCCGCGCCAGAACCCCACGTGCCTCCAGAACATAGACCTGCCCCCAGTCGCGCAGTGGCTTCCTTGCTTGGCCGAAGTACTCCCAAGCCGCCGCAAAGTCTCCCTGAAGGTGGGCGAGCTTCCCCAGGTGCCAGTGTCCGCGTGTGTACTCCGGGTCAGTTGCGGGAAGGGCTGCCAGAAACCGTGCCAGGTCCTGCCGTGCTTGGGTAATCCCGCCGCGGAGGCGGTAGAGAGAGCAGGTGCGGATCGCAACTTGCAAGCCTAGCGCGTGGAGCTCGGGAGTCTCCCCGGCAGCGTCCAGTGCGACCCGTAGGTTGGCCCGCTCCGCCTCCATGCGCTCCAGCCAGAGCTGCTGCTGGGAGTCCTCGCTGTCACGGAGGGCGAGCTCATGAAACCAGGTGAGGAGCCGTGTCTGGGCACACAGCCGATCTGCCGGAGCCAGGTGCTGCTCCGCAAAGAGGCGCACGGTCTCCAGCATCCGAAACCGTCCCCCCTCCGACAGCACAAACGAGCGAGCGACCAGGCGTGTGAGCCGATCCAGCGCCGTGAACTCATCCTCATCGGGAAAGACAACGTGCACTGCCCCCTCCAGCGACCAGCCCCCGCGAAAGAGAGAGAGCCATGCCAGTGCCTGCTGATCGTCGGGGGATAGCTGCTCCCACGACGACTCCAACACGGTGCGGAGCGTCCGGTGCCGCTCGGGGTGGGCTGTCCCTCCCTGGAGCAGGCGAAAGCGCTCGGTCAGTCGCTCCAGAAGCTGGCTGAGTGTCAGCACTCCCAGGCGCCCAGCGGCCAGCTCTAGAGCCAGGGGGATCCCTTCCAGCTGCTGACAGAGGCTGGTCACGCTCCCGGCCTCCAGGGCACTTGTCGGACGCGCGCGGATCGCGCACTGGGAAAAAAGCCGACGCGCATCGTCGTCGGGGAGCGGCTCTAGGCGCCAGTGCACCTCCCCCAGGAGCTCCAGAGGCTCACGGCTGGTCACCAAGAACCGGAGCTGGGGGGCTCTCTGACGGAGCGCTTGAATCAGGACACGACAGGCAGGCAGGACATGCTCGGCGTTGTCCAGCACGAGCAAGAGCCTCTGCCCCGCCAGTGCCGACACCAGCTCCTCCAGGCTCTCACAGCGCCGCCCCAGGCTCCGTGCGACCGCGGTCACCAGGGTGTCGCTCGCCGCGAGAGGTGCCAGCTCCACAAAGACAACCCCCTCGGGAAACTCCCCGCTCAGCTCCTCCGCCACACGCAGCGCCAGGCGGGTCTTGCCCAGCCCCCCCATCCCCAGCAGGGTCACCAGGGGCTCGTAGAGCAGGAGCGCCATCAGCTCCGCTTGCTCCCGGCGCCGCCCGACAAACGGGGTGAGCGACTGCGGCAGAGCCGGGCGCACTGTCTCGGTCCACTTGGGGCGAATCGGGGGCGCTTTTGGCTGGCGAAGCTTCTCTTGTAGGGAGAGATAGAGCGCCTGAGTCTGTGGGTCCGGGACCAGCCGCTGGGCGCTGAGCTGCTCCCGAAAGCGCCGAAAGATGGTCAGTGCCTCGCTCTGGCGCCCCAGCTGCCCCCCGAGCTCCATTAGCCGACGAACTGCCTCTTCGTGGGTCGGCTCGGTCTCTAGGAGCGCTTTTAGGTGGCTGTAGGCCTCGGCGGGTGGAGCGCTCTGTGCACAGGCAAGCCGGGCCTCGCTGTAGCGCGCCTCGCGCTGCCGCCGCTCCACAAAGACCCACTCTTCGTCGCAGCCCTCCAGGAGGATGCCACGGTAGAGCGCAAGCTGCCCTAGGGGATCGGCATCGAAGGCTAAGAGATCGCAGTCGATCCCCTGGGCATCGAAGCAAAGTGTCGTGGATGTGGGCGAGGAGATTCGCGTGGCATCGGGGCCAAGCGCCCCCCGGAGGTCGGTCAGCGAGCGGCGTAGGTTCGCAAGCCCCGTCTCCGCAGGAGCATCCGGCCAGAGCTGCCCCGCTAGCCAGAGCCGCTCCACGGTCTTCCCCGCGCGGAGCACCAGAAGCGCCAGCAACCAGAGCCCCTTGCGTGTACGAAGCGTAGGAAGCCGCTCGCCATCGGAGCGGCGCACCTCAGGCGGACCAAAAAATCGCAGGGTCAGCCGTGCCATGGCGAGAAAATTCCCCATTGACCACACCTTTTCCTTGTTTTTGACCACGCTGGTGTCCTCAGGGAGGTGCGAGAATCTGTCTTGAAAGGGAACTCTCATGAAACGCAAAGACTTTTTGACTCTCTCGACCCTCACGCCTCTTGCAGTCGGCTTCCTGGCACAGCCAGGCAAAGCGGCCCAGCGGGGACAGCTCGCCAATGCACTAGGTCGCGATGAGCTTGTGCGCCCCACGAAGACCAAGGGCTCCGCCGCCGACATTAAGGAGCTCAAGGAGAGCAAGAGTGACCGGTTCGATCTCTCCTCTCTCTCTTCTAGTGACCGACAGGGGGCAATCCAGATCTCCGAGGCGACCGTTGCCCTGCTTACCAAGGTTCTGCTGAGCCGTAAAGATCCGGGTGCCTACCCGCTCTCCAAAGAGGCGCGCTCGCTGGAGCAGCTCGCGGACTCCCTGGTTGAGCCGCTCGCTCCAAAGACACTTGCTCGGTTTGAGAGTGCACTCAAGACCCCGGCTCGGCTGAAGAAAGGACTAGGGAGCCTGAGCGGGTTGGATCTGAAGACGGAGCTGACGCAAAGCACCCTCCGCCTGCCGGCCTCCGTCTTGAAGCGGGGCTCGCTCGGGCCGGAGAAGCCCAGTGGTGAGCCTCTTCCTGCCGCTTGTGACACGGCGGTGCAGGGCTACAATCGGCTGGACCTGACCCTGCGTCGCCTCCACTGCATAGAGGAGACTAGCCCCAAGGGGGGCACCGATGACATGGTCCTAGGAGGGCTACTCATCGGGGCAAGCGGTAATGTTGCCAAGATGAAGGGAGTGGTCTGCGGAGAGTTCGAAGGGGGCGAGCTCAGTAACTACGGCGAGCTTCCGCTCGGTTTCTACAACCTGAACTCCACTCCAGGCTACCCCAAGACATTCTATGCGATCTTCATGCTTGTGGAGTCCGATAGCGACGATGCCGAGGTTGCGAGGAACCTGACCAGTGCCCTCAAGACAGTTGCGACACTTGTCGTAGGTGCTTTTGCCGGAGCCTCGACGGGAGTCTTGGTGGGCGCGATCATCGATGCGATTGGGAAGTTTATCGGGATGTTCTTTGACGAGGACTACTTCCCTGCCTACGGGGTGCGCTTGACACTCAATAGCCCCAACCAGTTCGGTGGCTCCGACAGCCCCGCTCTGCGTACCGAGGATATTCGTGGGCATGGCGGCACCTACCGAATCGGCTACCGCTGGCATCTGGCCAGTGCTTAGGAGGAAGGATACCCATCCCATGCGACGACACTATCTTCTTGGAGCGGCCCTGCTCCTGCTCAGCCAGCTTCCCGCACACGCTCAGTGGCAGGTGAGCACGACCTACTCTGGAACGACGCAGTACGATCCGCTGGCCTCGACCACCCCGACCCACGCGCTCACCAACTATATGCGCACCTACAGCGTGCCCATGGGTTCCAGCACCCTCCCGGGCTTTCTGTTCAGTGGGAGCGTCACGCACTCGGGGGTGCCCTCGGTCACCGAGCAGCTCCTCCTGGGTGAGGTACGCTTGGCAGATGTCACCCGTGGCGACGCGCGAGAAGTGGCTACGTACACTATCAATATCGAGTTTCGCTGGATCGGAACCAGCCCTCCCCCGAGTGTGGCGACCTGGATCTTTCAGAACAGCTCAAAACTCGAAAAGACCGGCCTTCCCTTCTGGAACGATAGCCTCGCCCGCAACACGGTCACGATCTACGACACCACAGCCAACCCCGTCACTATCGCCCCCCTTGCCACCCTCTCCAGCATGAGCCAGTTTGGGATCAATGCCACCGGGACCTCGTCGCTAAGCACGCTGACCACCCAGACCGTCGCGGTTCAAGGCGGCTACGGACGCTATCGTCTCGCGGTGGAGGGCTACGGGCGGCACCGGTTCGGCCCGACCCTGGGTGCCTCCTCACTTGCGATGGGGAGCCTCAGGGTCAATCTGTACAGCGTCACCCCCTAAAAACAGATCTTCGCCCCTATAGGAGCCCACTTGAGGGGGTGCCCATAAGCCCAAGCTCGGACTGGCCTACCTAAGCGAGTAGAGCCACGGGCAATTCGCCTTGTCAACGAATTGCCAATGCTATGCTGGTATCACGCAGGCTATCTACCCATGAGGAGTTTGTGAAAATGGCAAAGCAGGAAGTTAAACCTTCAGAGCGTATCTGTAACCTGATCCCCTCTAAGGACACTGAGACCGACTGGTCCATCGACTCAGGATTAATGGCGGGAGCCCTGGGTGCCGTGGCAGCCCTCCCTCCCTCGGTGGACCTACGTGCCACCTGGTGGAAGGTCGGTGACCAAGGGAGCACAGGGTCGTGCGTGGGCTGGGCCACCGCTGACGGGGTGATGCGCTATCTACTGACCAATGCCAACAAGCTAAAGAAAACAGAGAGACTCTCCCCACGTTTTATCTGGATGGCTTCCAAGGAGACCGACCAGTTCACGACACGTCCTGAGAGCTTTATTGAGACGGCAGGAACCGCCCTCAAAGCGGCTGCAGATATCTGCCGCAAGTACGGAACCGTTCTGGAGCCCCGTCTTCCCTTTACTGTCAGTAGCAACATGTACCTCGGAGACGAGGATACCTTCTATGCGGAGGCCGCACAGCGACGGGCTGCGAGCTACTTTAATGCACAAAAAGACTTAGATCAGTGGAGGCAAGCGCTGGCAAGTGGTAAGCCCATTCTGGTGGGGTTGAGTGTGGATAGAGAGTGGGACACGGCGGCGGAGCGAGCGGGGAAGCTAGACACGTTCCAGCCAACCACCACACGTGGAGGACATGCCGTGTGCGTCGTCGGCTATACGGCGGATGGGCGCTTTATCCTGCGCAATAGCTGGGGAACGGCTTGGGGCGACCAGGGCTTTGCCTACGCGAGCCCCGCCTATATCCAGGAAGCATTCTTCCCAGAGTCGTACGTCCTAACTGTATAGAGATTCGTGACAGCTCCACAGGAATTCTATGAGCTCGTGGCGAACTCCAGGGCATGACTGAGCAGCAACGGCGCTTTTTTGAGACCTTCGGCTACATCGGCTTTCCGGGCCTTCTTGCGGACTGTATCGACGAGATCATCGACGGCTTCGAGGCGATCTGGCAAGAGAACGGCGGCGGTCACGCGGGTCGTCCTCATGAGGGGACGGCCCGCTCGTGTATCGCGCAGTTTTTGGATCATCACGAGCGGCTCTGCGCCCTGCTCGACGATCCCCGGATTCTGGGGATCGCCAAGGCGCTCTGTGGCGATGACTTCAACTACATGGGCAGCGACGGCAACTACTATGTCGGGGATACCGGCTGGCACTCCGACGGCTGGCACCGGGAGCTTCGTCATGTGAAGATTGCCTTCTACCTCGACCCACTCACGAAAGACACCGGCTGCCTGCGTGTCATGCCCGGAAGCCACCGAATTGGGGAGGGCTACACGGAGGAGCTACAAGCCAGCCTGCGCCAGAGCCGCGACTTGTGGGGCGTCACCGGCCCCGAAGTGCCCGCGGTCGCGCTCGAGACCCAGCCCGGCGATGTGCTGGTCTTCAACCACAACACCAAGCACGCCGCGTTTGGCGGCGGCACCCGGCGGCGGATGTTCACGATGAACCTCTGCGAGCGCTACCCCGACGACAAGCTCCAAGAGCTACGCGACTATCTCAGCGGCGGTGCCCGCTTCTGGGTGGAGAGCGCCTACCACGAGACCCTGATCGCCACCGCCACCCCCGAGCGCCTACGGCACCTAGAGCAAGTGCGCGCCAACGACGGCCACCTTGCGGAGCTGGCCCGCGCCGCCCGCGAGAAGATGAACGAACCGTCACGGGGGTGACCCCGCGAGATCGCCCCCGTTGGAGGGAGGCGTCAACGGGCGTCGCAAGCTCCGCCGCAAAGGCCTTCGGCCATACCGAATTTCGTATGGCCGAAGGCCTTTCTAGCCGAGGAACGAGGCTCGTTGACGCCCCGCTCTAACCGGGGCGCTTCTCAATCGCCGCGCGTTTGGTCTGCACGGCCTTGAGCTTTTCGTTATCAAACTTAGGCTGGCGGTCGAATGTGTAGACCCCGTTCTCCTCCGGGTAGATATCGGTGAGCTGGGTGTAGCAGTAGCCGAACATCTTGGGATCATTGAGCAGCACATCGCAGAGGCCCTCGAAGCGGGCGTAGAACTCGTCGAGGGAGGTGACCCGCTCGCCGTAGCCCCAGCTCTCCTTGTTGTCGAAGGCCGCTGGGTTCCACCAGATGCCACCAAACTCCGAGCAGAAGTAGGGCTGTCCACCGTAGGGAATGTTGGTCGGCTTGCCGTCCCAGCCGTTGTTGATGTAGGGCTTGCCATCGGCGAGCCCCGCCATGTTCGCGGCGAATTTTTCCGGGTTCTGCTCGTAGTCGTGGGAGTCGTAGATATCGGACTCACGGACCCGGTGGGCGTACCCCGACGTATCCAGCACCGGGCGGGTGGCATCGGCGAGCTTGGTAGCGAGCCACATCCCGCGGGTGACATCGTCGAGCGGGCGAATCTGGTCGGAGTTCTCCTGGTAGGTCTCGTTGAGGGGGCACCAGCCGACAATGCTGGGGTGCGAGTAGTCCCGCTCCACCGCCTCCAGCCACTGCGCGACATAGCTGGCATCGGGCTGCTGGTGGTTGGTGGAGGGCCCAAAGCCGCTACAGCCCCAGTCGCCAAACTCGCCCCAGACTAAGTACCCGAGCTTGTCGGCCCAGTAGAAGAAGCGCTCCTCAAAGACCTTCTGGTGCAGCCGCGCGCCGTTAAAGCCCGCGGCGAGCGAGCGCTCGATATCCAGGCGCAGCTCGTCGTCGCTGGGTGCCGTCATCACCGACTCGGGCCAGTAGCCTTGGTCGAGCACGGTGCGCTGGAAAATCACCTCGCCATTGAGCTTAAACGCCATCCCCGAGAGCGCAACACTTCGCAGACCGGCGTAGCTCTCGACCGTGTCAATTGTTGTCTTGCCACTCAGCAACGTCAGCTTGATGCCGTAGAGATGCGGATCGGTCGTGCTCCAGACCCGTTTTCGGTCCTCGGGAACGTCGAGAATGAGTCGCGCTGCAAAGTCCAGATCGGCGCGCACGGTTGCGCTCGAGACCACGCCGTCGGCATCGGTCAGGGTCGCGGTGACGGTCAGCCCCTCCGCATTCGGTCCCGGCCCGTGCGCGGTCAGCGGCACGACCAGCTCGAAGCGGGAGTTGGCCAGGTCCGGTGTGATGCGCGGGCGCTTCATGGCAATATCGCTCACCGGCTCCAGCCAGACCGTCTGCCAGATTCCCGTGGTGCGGGTGTAGAAGCAGGCGTACGGTGCAAAACGGTTGGCCTGCTTGCCACGCGCCTGGGGAATGCCGTGCTTGTCGCGCGCGCGCACCACGATCGTCACGGTCTGCCCGGCACACTTGCCTAGATTGGCGGAGAACGGCGTAAAGCCCCCCCGGTGGCGTGCTACTTCCACCCCATCGGCCCAAACAGTCGTGTCGTAGTCCACCGCGCCAAAGTGCAGCAGCACCACTTTGTCCGCCCAGCTTGCCGGAACCGCCACTTCCTTGCGGTACCAGACCGCGTTGAGGAAGTCCACGTGCTCCAGCCCGGAGAGCTTGGACTCGGGGCAAAACGGCACCGTGATCGTCCCCGTCAGCGCCCGGTCCTTCACCCCACGCTCGATGCCAGAGTCGCCGTAGTCCGCTTCGAACTGCCACGTCCCATTCAAATTCAGCCAGTCCGCCCGCACAAACTGTGGGCGGGGATACTCAGGTCTTGGAATGCTCATGGCAGACAGGGTACCCGAAACGCGCCCCGCTGGGAATGGCCCAATCGCACGTGAGGCTTTGCGAAACGCACCCTGGGCTAGCGTGGACGGTAAACGTCCCGCTTTGGGGCGCTTCGCGCCGCCTCCCTCGTTCCTCGCTCGGTAAAGATGCTATTCGTGCTCTGCTTCCGCATGAGAAACCCACTCGAACCAGCCGATCACTTGGTTCTGAGAGAGGTCAACAGACTTCATGTACTTGATGAGGGAGTAGAACTTCTGCTGTGAGGAGCTCGGATGAAACTGACCGCCCGCTCTTCGGCCTTCGACATCATAGTCCCAGTAGGTTCCGACCAAGCGACGGAAAAGTTCGTTGCGCCACTGTAGCTCATCGAACTGTGCCGCAGTGAGCTCCACCAAGAGAAAGTGTTGGTGCCAAGCTATCCATTTCTGGCCCTCGTCGTCAGTGTAGTGCTCAAATATATCGGCTCTCTCGCGAATGGTGAACCAGTAGGGCTTGCTCTGATAATGCATCACCCCGCTACGAGGGCCATCATAGTAATCGCAGTGCCAGAGAATCGTCAGCTCACTCTCCGGAATCTGCGGTAAGTGATCAACAAAATCTGCGGGCGCCTCAGCCAGAGTAACCATTGGCTTCTAACTGGTCACGTGCCCACTCCGCGTCGCTTTCGGAAAGAGGTGGGTTGCAGGGCTGGGTGTAGTCGAGCGTCTCGGTGGGGCCTTCGTCGTAGGTGCGGTTGAAGACAGCTTGCAGGTCGAGGGCGAGATCGGGGAGGTTGTCGGTGAGGGGAACCAGGATCTCGGGAAGGCGGTCGCGCAGGGTGAGCGGCCAGACGGCGAAGTCATGGAAGCCAGGGACAGCAGGAGCGCGGTGTAGGGAGATAAGGTAGTCCCAGTGGCCATACTCGCGCCGTAGGGCCGCTTCACGGGGAGCAAGGGTGTACTCACCGCTTCGAAGAAAATCAAGCTCGATCAGGTGGGCGTCGCTGGTAAGTAAGTCGTGCTGCTTGCGCAGATACTCCTCGCGCCCCCTCCCAGACTCTTTATTAGCAGGGCTCAGAAGCTCAATCACCGTCACCACTTCGCCCGGCTCACGTACCCGGCGAATCTCCAAGAAGACCTCCCGTGCTGTCTCCTCATAGACCCGTAAGTAGCGTGGGGGTGTTGCGAGATGTGTGCGCTCCAAAGTGGCTACCCCACCCCCCGAGTTGGAGTCGGGGCGCTCACGACGCACCACGGCGACATCGGCACGGAAACGGTGCTCCCACTCGACAATGTAGACCCGCTCCTCAAGCCGTGCAACAAAATCCGAGGGAAGAAGCGGCTTCAGTGCCGCCCGCAGGGTCACCAGAAAGGTCGTGTGAAAATCCTCCCAGACACGACGATCCTCCAGATAAGGGTCCATTCCAGGAAAGGGGCTGGGCATAGGAAATTGTATCGCAAAGGCTCCTAAGCCTGCACGGTAAACACGTGGTTAGCGTGGACGGTAAACGCCCCGCAAGCCAGGGTGGAAATCATCCGGCTCACCCAGAGGGTACCCGGTCGCTTCGCGCCGCCTCCCTCGTTCCTCGCTCGGTAGATAGGGGCTAGGTGGGACACCAAGGGCCCTCAGCGTATGAGGCCCTCCGGGGAGAGCGGCTTCGTGTCCGTCACAAGGTAGTAGTTCCAGACTCCCATGTCTCTCTCTTTTAGCGCTGAAACCTAGTTCCTCCCCGGTACCAAGCCCCCGTTTGGTAGCGTTCTGGGATCGCTTGATCGCCGGGATCGTCAAAGCCTAAGGCAGCCAGCTCCTCAAACCAGCGGTCGCGCTGCGATTCGGGCAGACGCGTGCCACACCAGGGGCAAAAGTCAATCGTAAGACGAGCAGTGCCACCATCATGCAGGATGAGGCCGTACTCATCAAAGCGCTCCGAGTAGTGAATGAGACAATCGGGGCAGTCAAAGGGGTTGGGGTGTTCGGCACAGGTGAAGGTAACCTGGGCAGTCATCAGGGAGCAACAGTGGTGCTTGGGCATGGGTTCCTCAGTCGGCAAACTTGTAAGCTCGCCAAGTACTACACTGACCTATCTGATTTTTGGGCGATTTCTAACCGGGTTTGTAGCTCCTTCCCACAAAAAGGACAGAAGAGAACAGCCTGGTCAAAAAATCCTGGCCCTTCTTCGGTCTCGACATAGCCGATTGTCAGGTAGAGAACTCCATTTTCTTCGACCCGAAAGAAAGAGTTAGGAACCGCGTTCATTACCTCGGCAAGTTCATCACAGCAGGAACCAAAGGGATGTGTTTGCATTGTGCCTCCAAGTCGCTATTATTCACGTTTAGGTGCCATCGCTGCAAGCCGCTTGTAGATGGGGCCGCCGGGGACATACCAGCTGGCGATCTTGCGCACCACGGGGTGCGGGTCGTGGGTGTGGGCGTGCTGGAGGGCGGGGAGGACGGCGGGGTGGCGCAGGACACTGGGACCGAGGAGTCCGGCGGCCATCTGGCGCACCCAGCGGCTCTCGTCCGAAAGGAGCATCTGGGCGGCGACCGGGATGATCTCGCCCTCACCGGGGCGGCAGGTGCCTTCTTTGCAGCGGTCGCAGGCCAGCGCGTGGATGGCCCATGCGCGGACTTTTTCGTGGGGATGGGAGAGGTTGGCGAGCAGGTCGGGGATGGCCTCGGTATCAAGATGGTGGTCTAAGATCACGCAACAGCCGACCCGCACCGTGGGATCAGGGTGGTGCAGGCCCTCCCGCAGCGCCGTGCTCGCCAGCGCTCCCGCCGCCATCAGGGAGCGCTGGGCGGCCTTAGCACGGTGCTTCACCCCCAGGTCCTCGACCCACTGGCGGTAGTCTTGTGTCTCAAGCGGCAGGCTCATCCCCTTTTTTATAACACAGTTGGGCCGCTACTGGATCGGGCGCACCTCGATTCCAAAGCCGTACTGCTCGCCCAGGAGCGCCGCGGGGTGCTTGGAGGCGATCTCCACGGCCTCGTCGATACTGTCCGCCTCGACAATAAAGAAGCCACCGAGCTGCTCCTTGGTCTCGATAAACGGGCCATCGGTCACCGACGGTCGCCCGTTGCGGGGCCGGATGGTCTTGGCGAGGCGGGTGTTCACCAGCCCCTCCTCCAGCTTGATCTTGCCAGTGGCACGCAGCACCTCACACTGGGCGAAGCACTCCTTGAGCACAGCGCTTTTCTCGGCCTCCGGCACGGCGTCGAACTGCTCCATATTCAGGTAACCAAGGCATAAAAACGTCATTTCATTTTCCTCTCTCGCTTTTAGCAAGCGTACCTTTAGTCGCTCCGACGAGCGGCGCTTCGACAAAAGCGCGACGCGGCAAAATTATTTTTGGTGATTGCCCTCGACGGTAAACCTCGGGGCTCACCCAGAGGGTACCCGGGCCTTCGGCCGCCTCCTCGTTCCTCGTCGGTAATATTTGAGCGAAGCGAACGGCGGAGGAACGACGCCCCATAGCCGGACGTTTACCGTCACGGAATTTTGAGGAGGCGCTCTTGGAGAAAGCGGCGCTCGGGCTCTTGGGTGGCAAGGGTAAGGGCGCGCTGGTAGGACGTGCGGGCGTCGGCGATGCGCCCGAGGCGGCGGCAGAGATCGGCGTGGGTGGCGTGGGCGAGACCGTAGTCGGTGAGGTGGCCTTGGGCAAAGAGCGCCTCGACCAGCGCCACACCGGCGGCGGGGCCAGCGTGCATGGCAACGGCGACCGCACGGTTGAGCGCGACAACCGGCGAGGGACTGACAGCAACAAGCTGGTCGTAGAGGCGGACGATCTCAGCCCAGTCGGTCGCGCTGGCGTGGGGGGCGGCGGCGTGCACCGCGGCGAGCGCGGCCTGGAGGGTGTAGGGGCCGGGGGAGCCGACCTGGAGCGCATGCTGCACCAGCGCCGTGCCCTCGGCGATGAGCGGCTGGCTCCAGAGCGAGCGGTCTTGGTCATCGAGGAGGATCAGGTCCCCCGCGGGGGTTGTGCGGGCGGCGCGGCGGGACTCTTGGAGGAGCATCAGGGCGAGCAGGCCCTTCACCTCCGGCTCGGGCAGGAGCTCGGCGAGCAGTCGGGCCAGGCGGATGGCTTCCTGGGAGAGGCTCTGCCGGGTGGCCTCCGCCCCCGACGACGCATAATACCCCTCATTAAAGACCAGGTAGGCCACGCGTAGGACCGCCTCCAGGCGCTCCGGGAGGGCGGCGTGGTCGGGCACCTCGTAGGGAAGCTTCTTGTCGCGAATCCGCGCCTTAGCCCGCACGATGCGCTGCGCCAAGGTGGTCGGCGATGTCAGAAAAGCGCGGGCGAGCTCGTCGGTGGTCAGCCCACAGACCTCGCGCAGGGTGAGGGCGACCTGGGCATCGGCGGGGAGCGCGGGGTGGCAGCAGATGAAGATCAGCCGCAGCCGGTCATCGGTGATATTGCTATCGTCGAGCGTGCTCTCCTGGGCATGCTGCTCGGCGAGGCCCTGGAGCGATGCGTAGAAGCGAGCACGCCGCCGGAGCGTGTCGATCGCCTTGAAGCGCCCGGTCGAGACCAGCCACGCACGGGGATTTTTAGGCACTCCCTCCCGCGGCCACTGCACCAGCGCCGCCGCAAACGCCTCCTGGAGCGCGTCTTCGGCCAGATCAAAGTCGCCCAAAAGCCGAATAAGGGTCGCCAGTACGCGCCGCGACTCGGTGCGGTAGAGTGTGTCCACGACCTCGGAGATCGGGGAGGGAGAGGGGTCAGAGCTCATAGCGGGGCACTCCGCCTCCGCTCTGCGAGGCGGCAACGCGGAAGAAACTTTACTGGATCGTCCCCATGTACTTTTCGTAGTTCTCGATGTAGTCGTCGAGGTTCTCTTCCAGCATCTTGCGGTACTGCTCGCAGAAATAGTCGAGGGTCTCCTCGCGGCCCTTTGCCATCTCGGTGCGCGACAGGTACCCCGTGGCGCTGACCCAGGCATTGAAGCGGGCGGCAGCGTAGAGCATCGACGCGCTCACCTTGCCGCGGCTGACTTCTTTGGAGATCTGCTCGTTGGAGAGCTTGATGTGGGCATCGGCTCGTGCGAAAAATGTCTTGTCAGCTTGGTTTGCCATGCCCGTATTTTAGCACAACACGCTCCAACAGGCGGGAGCTGACTCAGGGTCGCAATCGGTTTTTCCAGCTCTTACCTGCTGCACATCCACGCACCAAATCGCCGTTTTCACCTGGCTCGACGAACGAGAGGCGATAGGTTTTTGCTTCCAGCGTGAGCTTCACCCCTGCACCAAAGTAGTACCAAGGGAAATAGACACGGTTGAGAGACTCCCGTGGGACATCAAAGACAGTCTCGCCTCCACTCAAAAGTCGTAAGCGTCCTTGGACCAGCTCAAGTGTTCCCGGCGCGCTCCGAAAAAGCCCCGTTAGTACCCACACCGGGGTGGAGAATCGATCACGACTCATCGACATATCCTTCCATGCGTCGCTGGCGCTTCCAGTAGCGCTCGCAGTGGGGGAGATAGTCGCAGTCGGGGCAGTGGTCGTTGAGCACGGGCAGGACACCGTCCCAGTCTTTGTTGCGCAGGGTCTCGGCGGTCTCCAGACAGTCGGCGAGGAGCCACTCACGCTCCTCGGGGGTCTGCTCATGGGAGGCCTGCGAGCCGGTTCGGAGCGCGATAATTGTCGCAAAGACCCGTTGCTCCGGGTGGTGGTGCTTGAGGAGCGCCTGGTAGATACTCATCGCCAGCGCCCCCGCGACGTGCTCCGGCTCGACCACTTCCCGGCCACTTTTATAATCGACGATCTCCAGCGACATATCCGGGTGCTGGTCCACGCGGTCCACCCGCCCGGAGAGGACAATCTCCGGCGAGAGCGGCGCGTTGAGGGTCTTCTCCGAGTACAGAGTCACGGGTGCCTCCTCGATCGGCACCTCGACCGCGCGGGCATGGTAGGCCGCCAGAATCTTGACCGCCTCGGCCTTGTAGGCCTGCTCCTGCTCCGCGTCTCTATAGCCCTGGGACTGCCACTTGCTCGCCAGAGTCTCCGTGAGCGCCTCGACCGTCACCGCTTCGGGGCCGCCTTGGGTATGAAACTGCTCCAGGACATTGTGCAGCGATGCCCCAAACGAGAACCCCGCCCGTGGCTTGCGATAGAACCGACCGAGCCTCTCGATGTACTCCAGCTTGTACTTGGTTGGGCACTGGTGAAACGTACGAAGCTTGGTCGGGCTCACGGTGAACTTACGCGCCATGGTGCCTCACGGAATCTCCAGCAATTTATGGGTTTGGAGGCTCAGCCGGAAGCGCTGGGGCTGATTCTTCACGGCCTCGATACACAGCGGAGTTGCAGCGGGGTTGAGGGCATTGGGCTGGAGATAGATCGTCCCCGGGAAAAGAGAACATTGTGCACGATATACATCCGCCTCGTCATCCACCACGTACTTAAACTCCGTGGCGTGCTCAAAGTACCAGGGCTTGATATGACCGCCCTCGGTCTCTTTTGGCGAGACTGTGATGTGCTCCAGCCCCCACTCCGGGCGCGGGTGCATGCCATTGGTCTCGATCTGGAGCTTTAGGCCCGCGCCGTGAAGGGCATCGCAGAGCGGCTTGAGGTCAAAGAGAGTCGGCTCGCCGCCGGTGAGGCAGACCCACTCGCAACCAAACCCCAAGACCTCGGCGACGATCTCCTCAATCGTTAGCACGCGCTTTACCCGAAAGTCCGTGTCGCAGAACGAGCAGGCCAGCGAGCAGCCCGCCAAGCGCACAAAGACGGTCGCCTGGCCCACGCGCCCGCCCTCGCCCTGCAATGAGTAGAAGATCTCCACGAGGGGAATCTTGCCGGTCTTCCAGATCGCGACGGCTTCTTTGGTGGCCGCAGCGGGATCGGGGGTCTGGCCCTGGTAGGTAGGAAGAGGAAAACTCACGGGGTATTTTACCCCGCCCGCGTCTCGCTCCCATGAACGGGAGCGTCTAGCTGTCCTCGTTCCTCGGACACAAAGGGCTCCGCCCATAAATTGGTATGGCCGGAGGCCTTCGTGTCGCGCAGCGACAGCAAGACGCCCCGCTCTAACCGGGGCGATCTAAATCGACGCGATCCGCTATAATCTCCCCATGATTCGCATCGCCCGCTGTCGCCTGCGCCTGCAAGACCTGCGCCTGCGCCTGCCTTTTCGCTACGGGATCGCCACGGTCACCGACCTCACGCATGCCTTTGTGGAGGCGGAGGTGGAAATAGACGGCCAACATGCCACGGGGATCGCTGCCGAGCACCTCTCGCCCAAGTGGCTCTACAAGCGCCCGGACACCTCGCCAGAGGCCGACAACGCCGAGCTGATCGCGCTGATCGAGACAGTTCTGGAGTGGGCGACGGGCTTAGAGGCACCGACCGCCTTTGCCCTCTGGCAGGCACTCTATGAAAAGCAAGCGGCCTATGCACAAGAGACGGGCCTGCCAGGACTTTGGACACACTTTCCGGTCACTTTAGTGGAGCGTGCCGTCATTGATGCGCTCTGCAACGCCACCGGCCAGCCCTTCCACGCGCTTCTCAAGACCAATGCCTTCGGGATCGAGCTGGGCGCGGTGCATCCCGAGCTGGCGGGGACGCAGCCCGCCGACTGGCTCCCCGAAGCGCCACGCCAGCAAATCACGCTCCGCCACACGGTCGGGATGGCTGATCCGCTGGCCCCCCCCGCCCCCAATAATGGGGGAGCCAGCATTGATGATGGACTTCCTCTGACCCTGGAGGATAACATAGCCACCTACGGGCTAAAGCACTTCAAGCTCAAGCTCGGGGGCAATGTCGAGGCGGATATCGCCCGCACCCGTGCCGTCTTGGAGGTCTGCGCCGCTCATGCGCCCACTGACTGGGCCTTCACACTCGACGCCAATGAGTCCTACACGGATTTTGCGACGGTTCGCGCCTTCTGGGACGGCCTACCAACGGACCACAAACTCCGCTGCCTCTTTATTGAGCAGCCGCTCCACCGCGACCACGCCCTCACCGATGCGGCGGGAGCGGGGCTCGCGGCGTGGGAAGGGCACCCGCCCATTATTATCGACGAGTCCGACGGGGCAATCGGGGATTTTCCGCGCGCACTGGCCTTGGGCTACGCCGGGACGAGCCACAAAGGCTGCAAGGGAGTCTTCAAGGGAGTCACCAACGCCTGTCTGGCCAAAAAGCGCGGTGCCCTTCTCTCCGGCGAGGACCTCACCTGTGTCGGCCCGGTCTGTCTGGAGCAGGACCTCGCGGTGATGGCCGCCCTCGGAATTGAGAGTGTCGAGCGCAACGGCCACCACTACTTCGCCGGGCTCTCGATGTTCGATACGGCCACCCAGGACGCCGCCCTCGCCGCCCACCCGACCCTCTACCACCGCTCCGCTGCGGGCTGGCCCACCCTCACCATCACCGACGGTACAATCACGCCATGAGAATCACCCACGAAATCGGCCAGTGGATCGGCCTCACCGACGACAACGGGATCGAGCGTCTGCGCTACGACTACGGGTCGGCCCCCAAGCCCTTCGTCCACCCGCTACGCCTCCCCGACGGCACCGTCATCACCGAGCACGAGCCCACCGACCACATCTGGCACCGCGGCCTCTGGTTTGCGTTTAAGTTCGTCAATGGCATCAACTACTGGGAAGAGCGGGATGAAATCTTCGGGCGACAGGAGACAATGAACACGCCACAGTGCAGTGCGCTCCCCGATGACTCCTTTCGAATCACAAGTGCTGCAAACTGGCGTGACCAAGACCAGGATCGTCTTCGTGACTACCGTGAGTGGCGCTATCAGATAGATAAATCGGGCGCGAGCCTACTCCAGTGCTACACGAAGCTAGAAGCACTCGAAGACGTAACTCTCGACCGAACGCCCTTTACCACCTGGGGCGGCTACGGCGGCCTCTTCGTGCGCCTCAAAAATGACTTAGAGAACCCGCGGCTGGTCTTCGATGACGGCACAATCACCACGCGCTGCACCGGCGAGCGCTACAAGTGGGGCGGAATTGAGGGCACCACCCCCGACGGCAAGGACTGCGCCGTGGTCTTTCTCCCCTCGCCTGAGAACACCCGCTACCCCGAGCCCTTCTACGGCGCCGCCAAGACCGACTACAACTTCTTCGGCCCCGCCCCCCTCTTCCACGAGCCGATTGTCTTCAAAGCTGGCGAGACCCTCACCTACCAAGTCCGAGTCCTGATCCTCCCCCGCCGAATAGACGCCGCCGAAATAGAAAACTACTTGTAGGGGCTCTAGTCGCGGAGCGACATCGTGGCGGGACGCCAGAAGCGAAGCGTGCCCGCCTCGTTCATGAGGCCAGGGGCCATACCGGCCGCGCACCACGCCCGAGAAACTCGACCAGCCCCCAGCCCACTAAGCCCCCCAGGACCGTCACCAGCCCTGCCAGCGCCCCAAGGAGAGCGGCGCGGCGGTAGGACTCGGTGCGGAGCGTAAAGTGCCCCCAGAGCGCCAAGCCCGCCCCGATCACAAACTCCGCCACAATGATATAGACCGGTGTGTGGCCCAGCATCCAGCAGTTCTGGTAGCGCCACCAGTGCGCTCCCCAGGCCATCTCTTCGTAGAACGGGATCAGCAAGGCACCCAGCAGCCCCGTGAGTAGCGCACCCCGTACCAAACCAAAGCGCTCGGTCGCCCGATTCCCGAGCACCCCCACTTGGAGCGCCACAATCGCCCACGAGAGCGGCATCCACCACGGCGACTCCCAGAGCAGCGGCGAGCGGGCCACGGAGTAGTCCAGAGTTCGCGTGCTGCGGACGCACAGAAAGTCGGCCAGGAGCTCCACAAGCCCAAAGACAGCGGCGGAGAAAAGCAAACAAGCGAGTGCCTTCTGGCGGGCTTTGATCGTGTATAAAACAAACAAAGCCAAGTTTAAGAGATTCAGGACAATCGCACTGCGCCCATCGGAGTTTGCCCAATGCGAACAGGCAAACGAAAAGCCAACGGAGACAATCACGGAGAGAAGCACTATCCGATATACTATTAGACCTATTTTAGTATCTATATCTATCATTTAAAAATATTATGAACAGATGTTCACCCGACGCATAGTACCCTGTCTAGAGGCAATGTGTACAGGTTTCGCAGGTATTGCAAGCTAAAAATTTTAATGCTACTATTCGCGCGAATTTAACACTTCTGACGCTGGCTAAACACAGCAAACGACGGTTTCGACGTCCTTGCGGCTTGCCTCCACGTGGGCTAGAATCCCCTCCGTCTCCTCGCCAGAATCTGCCTGGTGGATCTGGGACGGGGAGCACAAAGACGACGTGAGCGAGCAACTACAATTTGAGGACGAAGAGATTCCTATCGTCCTGCGGCGCGCCTGGGACCGCGCACTTCGGATGCTCGCAACACGAGTGAATAAGCCGACGTTTGAGGCACATATCCGCACCCTGAAGCCCTTGGCGCTCCACGAGCCCATGGTCGAAGGACGGATTCTCTGCCAGGTTGTTTTGGGAGTCCCCTCGGCCTTCACCCGTGAGTGGGTAGAGAAGCGGCACACTCCCCTGATCCAAGGACTGCTCGAAGAGATCCTGGACCGGGAGGTCCGACTTCAGTTTGCCTTGCTGCAACCGCAAAGCCGCACCTTTGCCGAGCAGTCAGGCCAACCAAGGGCGATCACACCAAGCCTGTTCGAGGCACCGACCGACGGTCATTTCCTCGCTCCGACCGAAGCGCTCACCCGTTTCGAACAGGAATCCGCACCCACTGGGGCTCTGGTAGCCGCACTGCCAGAGCCTCAAGGGGAAATCCTCACCCTTGAGCCCGAGATCGTGGTCGTCCCCGCGCCACGCGTCTCTCTTGCCCCCGCGCGCACGAAACCCGCACAGACCGCTCTCCCGCGCACGGGTGCCAACACGCACTCACAGCCCGGCAACCCGGACTCCCCGCAGCTCAACCCCCGCTACACCTTCGATTCTTTTGTCACGGGGCGCAGCAACCGACTGGCGGAGGGTGGTGCCCACGCGGTCGCACAGGCCCCCGGCGAGGTCTACAACCCCCTCTTTCTCTACGGCCCTCCTGGAATCGGCAAGACCCACCTGATGCACGCCATCGGCCACGAGATCGCGGCGCAGCGGGGGTCGGAGCATGTCTGCTATGTCTCCGGCGAGGCCTTCACCACCGCCTTTGTCAAAGCCAGCCGCGAGAACAAGATGGAGGAGTTCCGCCGCCGCTGGCGCAATGTCGATGTCTTCCTTCTCGATGATATTCAGTTCATCGCGGGCAAGGACAAGACCAACGAAGAGTTTTTCCACACCTTCAACGCCCTCTACCAGACCGGCAAGCAGATCGTGATCTCGTCGGACCGGAGCCCCCGGGAGCTGAAGATGATGGACGAGCGCCTGCGCTCGCGCTTTGAGTCCGGGCTGATCGCCGATATCGCGCCGCCCGACCTTGAGACGCGCCTGGCGATCCTACAGAAAAAAGCCGAGCTGGAGCGCATGCGCATCCCCGACGATGTGTTGATGTACATGGCGCGCCTGGTGCAGAGCAATATCCGAACCCTAGAGGGTGCCCTGGTCAAGCTGGTCGCCTACGCGTCGCTGGTCAACTCCCCCGTGACGGAAGAGCTCGCCTCGGACATCCTGGAGCGCTACTTTGCCTCAGCGGGCCTAACCCTTCCCGGTGACTCAGAAGACGCCCCCGTGGCCCTCCTGGAGGCCGCACAAGCCGCCACAGGCGGTCCACGCGGCCGGATCACCGCCGAGGTCATCCAGAAGGTCGTGGCGCGCCGCTACGGCCTCGATCCCGAGGCGCTCAAGGGCAAGAAGCGCGACAAAGAGACCGCCCGTGCCCGCCAGGTCGCGATGCTGCTCATGCGCGAGCTCACCGAGACCAGCCTCCCCGGGATCGGGCAGTTCTTCGGCGGCCGCGACCACACGACCGTCATGCACGCCTGTAGCAGCCTGCGCGAGCAGCTCACCGGCGACGACACCCTGCGCGAGCTGGTCGGCGAGCTAACCACAGAAATCCGTCACGAAGCCACTCCTTAGCCCTACATAACCCCCTTAAGGGCCTCCCTAAGAGCGACAGATCGAGCATTGCTGCTTGATCTGTCTTTTTGCGTCTGAATAAACCTCTATAGTTTTCTACATATCTTCTTATGTCTCATATTTGTCTCAAGTAAAACCCTACAGAAATTACCTGTTTCCCCCGAAGAATTAAAAAAAAGTTATCCACAGGGCCTGTGGATAACCTGTGGATAACCTGTGGATAACCTGTGGATAACTTGTGGATAACTTGTGGATAACTCGGGCGGCCTGTGGATAACTTTCGTTTGAAAAGCGTTTGCCTGTGGATAACCTGTGGATAACTCAGAGCCTGCCTGTGGATAACTGCCGAGTTATCCACAGGCTAGAGCGAGTTATCCACAGGCCTGTGGATAACTCTGTTTGCCCCTAAATCTAGTTTTTCTCTCGATAGAGAGTGTCTTTTGTTTGTGCTCTGTTTGCCTTTTTTAGAGCATTTTTTTACTTTGTCAGTCAAAGCGTTTGCCTGTTTTTGCCGAGTTATCCACAGGCTGGGCTCTCCCCTACTACTACTACTAAGAGTAATAAAAAAAGAAAGAGTAGAAAACTAAGAAAGAAGCGCGAGGCGAGATTCGAGGCTCGCCTCTTGCCTTGACAGTGAGGCCGATGGCATGGCATACTGAGAGCCGTCCCACCCGTATTTTCAGCACTCTCGAAAGGAACCTCTCTTGCCCAAAGTCACCGTTACCGTCACGCTCAAGCCTGCTCTTCTGGATGCCCAAGGCCGCACCATCCAGGAAGCCCTTCACAGCCTGGGCTATACCGATGTCGCCAATGTCCGTGTCGGCAAGGTGATCGAGCTGGAGACGGCCAATCCGGCGGATGTCACGGCGATGTGCGAGAAGCTACTGGCCAATCCTGTGATGGAGTCCTACAAGATCGAGGTGGACGGGTGAGTGGCTTCACAGCAGGGGTGATTGTCTTCCCCGGCTCCAACTGCGACCGCGATGCGGCAAATGCCTGGAGCGAGCTGGGCTGTGGCGAGGCCAAGCTGCTCTGGCACCAAGACAAGGACCTGCAAGGGGTCGATATCGTCATCGTTCCCGGAGGCTTCTCCTACGGCGATGCGCTCCGGGCCGGTGCGATTGCCCGCTTTGCGCCGATCATGGACGAAGTCGCGGCCTTTGCCCACGACGGTGGCTTGGTGATGGGGATCTGCAATGGCTTCCAGATTGTCTGTGAGGCGGGGCTGCTGCCCGGTGCCCTGGCACGCAACGAGGGGCTGAAGTTTGCCTGCAAGCATGTCGATTTGAGAGTGGAGACAACCAGCTCGCCCTTTACCTGCACCAGCGAGAAGGGGGCTCTGCTCTCGATCCCGATTGCACACGGCGAGGGGCGCTATGTCTGCGATGAGGCCACGCATGCCCAGCTGATCGCGGAGGATCGGATTCTCTTCCGCTATGCCAATGGGAACCCCAACGGTGCCTTCGACGATATCGCGGGGATCTTGGGGGGGCCCAATCGCAATGTGATGGGAATGATGCCCCACCCCGAGCGCGCCATTCGGGCCGCACTGGGCTCCGCCGATGGTGCCGTGATGTTCGAGAGCATTCTTGCCACACTGGCTCAGGCTCAGGTATAACACTGGTATGATGCTTGCAAAGGTACTGGGAGCGGTCCCACTCTTCTCAGGGCTCACGGAAGAGCAGCTGGAGTATGTCGCAAAGCACCTGAAGCGACGAAACTACGCCGAGCGTGAGGTGATTGTCCGCCGTGATAGCCCCGGCGACTCCCTCTTTATCCTGACATCGGGGAAGGCAAAGTGCGCCTACCTAGACTCCGAGGACGAGACCATTATCGCCATCTACCGCCCTGGAGACTTCTTTGGGGAGCTCTCGGTTCTCGATGGCGAGGAGCGCTCCGCCGATGTGGTCGCGCTAGAGTCTACTGAGGTGCTGGTTCTCTCCGCCACCGACTTCCACGCCTGCCTGCACGCGGTTCCTGCGATCGCGGTGGAGCTTCTCAAGCAGCTGGCAGGCCGCCTGCGCCGCGCCACGAGCTGGATTCGCTCGCTCTCCAGCCAGGATGTCTACGGCCGGATCGCCAGCCAGCTCCTGCACCTCTCCCAGACCCACGGCACCGATGTCGAGGGCGGGCGGCTGATCGGCCTGCGCCTCACCCAGAACGATATGGCGAGCCTCGTGGGGGCGTCCCGTGAGTCCGTGAACAAGGCGATGGGCTACTTCAAGCAGAAGGGCTACATCACCGTGGACACGACCTACCACATCACGGTCCACAACCACGACGCCCTCTCCAAGCGCGCCCAGTAAGGCCTGGCCCCCCAATCTTGGGGGTCAGGGGGCTGGTGTTTTCTTCCGGTAGTGGTTCTCCTCGCCCTTGAGGAGCCGCTGGATATTGCTGCGGTGGCGCAGGATCACAAACACCCCCACGACCGCCCCGAAGAGCTTCATGGGCAGTGGGTCGCCAAAGACCCAAAAGAGCGCCGCTTGGGCCACAGCGGCCGTGATAGAGCCCACAGAGATGTAGTCCGTAACAGCGGTGACCACCAGAAACACTCCGAAGCCCAGCAGCCCCACGCGCCAGTCCAGCCCCAGCAAGACCCCCAGCGTGGTCGCCACTCCCTTACCGCCCTTGAAGCGCACAAAGGGGGAGTAGATGTGCCCAAAGACCGCCGCCAGCCCCACCCCGACCACCCACTCGGGGCTCAGCGCTTGCTGGTGGGCCAGCAGGGTCGGCAGGAGCCCCTTGAGCGTGTCCAGCACAAAGACCAAGATCCCCAGCGGCTTGCCCAGCTGGCGCATGGCGTTGGACGCACCGATATTGCCCGAGCCTTTCTCTCTTAGGTCAATTCCCTTGAGCTTGCCAATGAGGAGCCCAAACGGAATGGCACCCACAAAAAACGCGAGCAGACAGAGCACATACGAAGGCATGCCTTCATTTTACCCTGCGGCGGAAGGGGGCCAGAAATAAGGTTTGAGATAGAGTAGTGAATGTTTTGAATTATTGCTTGAAGACGCTTTTTACTCTTTTATTACGTTTTTATATTGATGTTAAAGTTATTGTATAGAGTGATAAGTATTGTTTTGTCTTTTTAGTTTGGAGATTTGATTTTTATTATGTTGATTTTTGATATGATTTTTAGGTGTTTGAAATATGTTATAGTGTTTTAGTTCTCTGTAGTTGTGAATTTAATAATTACAATGCCTTGTATTGATTGGATTTTTCTGAATAATGATCTGTAGGATTGAAGGGTTTTATGAGGTGAGAGGGGGCGGAGAGCCCCCTCTGGGGGTGCGGAGGGGCGAAACTAGGGCTCGCGCCAGGTCTGGCCGGGCTCTAGGAGGGTGCTGGCTTTCTCGGGGCCCCAGGTGCCGGTGAAGTAGGGCTGGACATCGTGGGGGCGCTCTTTCCAGGCTTCGAGGACCGGGGTCAGGAGCTTCCACGCCGCCTCGACCTCGTCGCCGCGGGCAAAGAGGCTGGCATCGCCGCGGATGGTGTCTAGGATCAGGCGCTCGTAGGCATCGGCGATGGGCATGTCCTTGAACTCATCGCGGTAGAGAAAGCCCAGATTCACGGGGTGGAGGGTCATGTCCGGCCCCGGCTGCTTCGCCCCCATCTGCAAGAAAATGCCTTCGTCGGGCTGGATGCGCAGCACCAAGACATTGGGCTGGACCTCATCGCGCTTCATCTTGGCAAAGAGCACCTGCGGGATCGCGCGGAACTGCACCGCCACCTCGGTCGTGCGCTTGGGCATCGCCTTGGCGCAGCGCACATAGAACGGAGTTCCCGCCCAGCGCCAGTTGTCCATGTGGAACTTCATCGCCACAAAGGTCTCGGTGTCCGAGCCGGGCGGAACCCCCTCCTCGTGGCGGTAGCTGTCGTACTGGCCGCGCACGGTGAGCTTGTGGACATCCTCGCGCGGGATCGGCCGGATTCCCCGGATCGCCTTGACTTTCTCATCGCGGATGGCGTTGGCATCCAGGCGCACCGGCGGCTCCATCGCCACCAGAGAGACAATCTGGAGGGCGTGGTTCTGCAGGACATCGCGCGTCATTCCCGTGGCATCGAAGAAGTTGCCGCGCCCCTCCACCCCGATCTTCTCCGCGACCGTGATCTGGACATGATCGACATACTTGTGGTTCCAGAGCGGCTCGAAGATCTCATTGGCAAAGCGGAAGAAGAGGATGTTCTGGACGGTCTCTTTGCCCAGGTAGTGGTCGATTCGGTAGACCTGGTCCTCCGTGAAGTGCTCCAATAGGGCCGCGTTAAGATGGCGGCTGGTCTCTAAATCGTAGCCAAAGGGCTTCTCAACAATCACACGCGCCCAGCCCTGCTCGGTCATCCCGCGCCGCGAGAGCCCCGCCGCGCCCAGGTGCCCAACCACGCCCTCGTACTGCTCCGGGGGGATTGCCATGTAGAAGAGCCAGTTGTGGTGCGTGTTGGTCTCCGTATCGAGCGACTCCAGCTTGGTTCGGAGCGCGGCAAAGCCCTCGGGAGAGTCGAACTCGCCACGGACATAGAAGCAGCGCTGCTCGAAGCTGTCCCACTTGTCCAGCGGGATACTGGGGGCGAACTCGGCCATGTTGGCCTTGAGGTCCGCACGGAAGACCAGGTCGTCTTTATCGCGGCGGGCGTAGGCCAGCACGACAAAGTCCTTGGGGAGAAGCCCCTCACGGTGGAGGGCGTAGAGGGCAGGAGTCAGCTTGCGGCGGGTAAGATCGCCGGTTGCGCCAAAGAGAACAAAGACGCAGGGATCGAGGTCGTTCATTACGATCTCAGGGTATCATAGACAACCATGAACCGACGACGATTTACACGAAATTTCGAGGGGGGACTCAAGGGCTATATCGCCCGCCCCGAGCCTGTCTACAAGTGGGAGAAGCGCGGCGAGAAGAAGCTCGCGGGGGGCGTGATCTACGACCTCTGGCTGGTCTCCCAGACCTGGCACGAGCATGTCTGGGAGCACCGGCTCCAGCTCTTTGTGCCCGCTAAGATTACCTCCCCAGACTTCTGTACCCTGCTCAATACGGGCGGCGGCGGCAATGTGAGCGAGGAGCTGATCGGGATGTCGGCGGCCAATAACACCGGCAATGTCTTTGCGATCCTCTACCACATCCCCAAGCAGCCGCTCTACGGTGGCCTCACGGAAGATGCATTAATTGTCTATACCTGGCAAAAATTCTTAGAGAACGGCGATGACACCTGGCCGCTCCACTTCCCGATGGCCAAGGCGGTGATCAAGGCGATGGACGCGCTCCAGGCGTTTCGCCCCGAGCTGAGGCGCTTCCTGATCACCGGCGCGAGCAAGCGCGGCTGGACCACCTGGCTGGTGGGAGCCAGCGAGGACAAGCGCGTCGTCGGGATCGCTCCCATGGTGATCGATATCCTCAATGTGCCCAAGCAGATCCCGCACCAGCTGGAGATGTACGGCAAGCCCAGCGAGCAGGTGGCCGACTACACGGCTGTCGGGTTTGACAAGCTCCTGCTGGCACCTCGTGGCAAGGATCTGATGAAGCTAGAGGACCCGATCTCCTACCGGGATCAGCTGACCCTGCCCAAGCTCCTCCTGCTGGGCACCAACGACCGCTACTGGTCCCAGGATGCGCTCAATCTCTACTGGGACGATCTCAAGGGGAGCAAGTGGGTGCTCTATCTTCCCAACTCAGGCCACGGCATGGAAGACCGCGGGCGGCTGCTGACTACTCTCTCCGCCTTTGCGCGCACCCTGGCCGCAAAGAAAAAATGGCCCGCTCCCCGCTGGAAGTGGACAGCCACGAAGCGCACCGCGGAGCTCTTGGTTGAGAGCGATGCCCCGCTGACCTCGGCGCGAATCTTCCGCTGCACCTCCGCCACCACCGACTTCCGCGACTCTAAGTGGACATCGGAGGAGATCACGGCCGCGGGGAGGCAGGCCCGGGGGCGCTACCAAGCCCCAGAGACCGGCTTCGCCGCCTGCTACGGGGAGCTGACCTACGAGCTGGAGCCCGGAAAGCCCTTCACCCTGGCAACCCAGATGCAGATCCTGGGGCGCTAGCGAGCCGGGTATGGAAGGCCGGGGATTGAAAGCCCCGGCTGCACTTTGGGGAGCGTCCCGGGGACGCGTGGAGCGAGCCTGTTTCCGCGTCCTCGGGACGCTTTTTTTCGGGAGCCGGGGATTTTAATCCCCGACTCTCCTGGAAAATTAAATCTTTATCCGTAGGAATACGGGTTTATGCTTGTATATAGTGTTAAACATAGGTTGTCGTGGGTAGCATGCTGTCATCGTGGGCTATCTTAACAATAAAGACAAATTTGTGGCGGCAATGATGGCGCTGTCCACTCTCGGCCTCTTTGGAGGTTTTTGTGCGGTGACGGTGGCGGGGGCCAAGCGCGCCCGCGCTGAGTCGCTTCGTCAGACAGTCCTTCAGGCACAGCCAAAAGGCCCTCGGGTCGAGGGCCTGGGAGCACTGGTTCTAGGGAGCTTCACGCTGGCACTGAGCCGGCGCATGCTACGCGGGTAGGGTCTCGGGGGGCATGCCGTGGAGCGTCCGGGGCGGGAGTGGGTCTTTGTAGGCGATCCCGTTCTTGACAAAGCCGCCGTTGGAAAGATACCAGCGCCCGCTCTTGGCGACCCCTGCGGCAAAGTCGAGGCGGTCCTTGGCGCGACCCGTTGCATCGCAGCTAAAGCTGGCTGCTGCTAGCTCTTGCCACTTGCCGTCGCTGGTGCGCACCCAGCTTGGGCCGAACTCCGCCAGACGAAGAAGCTGCCCGTTATCGCCCCAGAAGTTCTCGTTGAACGAGTACAAGCCCGAGAGGTAGCTGCCGTCTTTGGGCGCACGGAAGCGGGCGATCAGGCCCCAGCTACGCTTCTCGGGGAACCAGAAGTAGCCTGAGTAGACGGTCAGTTGACGGATGCCGACATACTCGGGCTGGGCGTGGACGAGAAACTTATAGGTCGTGTCCTTTTTCCATGGGTAGACCAGGTGGCTGTGCCCGCCCGTCCCCTCGTTGCCAAAGCCACTCGCCACGACACCGTCGCCCTTGGCTAGGAGCTTCACTTGGTCTTCGTCGGCGACTTTACTGCGGTCCACGCCCTCGTTGCCGCTGTCCCAGATCGAGAAGATGATCCGCCGCTCGGTGGGGCTGTTGACCTGAATCCCAAAGTAGCCGCGCTTAAACCCGCAGGCCATGTAGTACGAGTGCAGTGGCTCGGTGCGGACGGTGACTTCGTTGTAGAACCACTCCGCCTTAATCTCTTTATCGAGCGCGTAGCTTAGGTGCACCGAGGCCGCATTCTTGCGTTCCTTGAGGTTAAAGTGCGCGTCTTTGGCGGCCGGACCCGAGAGTAGCAGCGCCTCGGCTTTTCCGCGTACCGTGAAGCGCCAGTAGCCAGTCGTGACGGTGACCGTCTCTTTGGCACCGACAAAGCGCTTGCCGGCACCACGGGGCATGCGGATACCCTCTGCGGGCACTTTTTCGACAAACAGCTCGCCTTGCCTGCCTTCCAGGTCGAGGGTGAGGGAGCCGGCTTGCTTGAGCTCGCCGTACCAGACCGTGACCCCTTGCTCTTCGTAGGCGGTGAAGGCGGGGACACGTAGGGTGGATTCTTGTTTCATACTGTCCCAATAATTCGCCGCGATAGAATGAAAGTCATGCTAACCCGCCGGATTATTCCCTGTCTCGATATCAAAGAGGGCCGCGTCGTCAAGGGCGTCAACTTCCTGGGCCTGCGCGATGCGGGCGACCCGGTGGAGCTTGCCGCGCGCTACGATGCCCAGGGCGCCGATGAGCTGGTCTTTCTGGATATCACGGCCTCATCGGACAAGCGCAGCTTAATCTTCGAGCTGGCCAGCCGGGTGGCGGAGCAGGTCTTTATCCCCTTCACGGTCGGCGGCGGGATCACCTGCGTGGACGATGTCCGGCGCATGGTGGCCACGGGTGCCGATAAGGTCTCGATCAACTCCGCCGCGCTCAAGAACCCCGACCTGATCCGTGAGGCTAGCGAGCGCTTCGGGAGCCAGTGCATCGTGGTTGCCATTGACCCAAAGAAAACGGGCAACACAAAATCGGGCTGGGAGGTGCACTCGCACGGCGGGCGGACGCCCACAGGAATCGACGCGCTGGAGTGGGCGGAAAAAGTCGCAAAGCTCGGGGCGGGCGAGATTCTCCTCACCTCGATGGACGCTGACGGCATGAAGACCGGCTACGACCTGCCGCTCACCCGCGCGGTCTCCGAGCTTGTGCCCATTCCCGTGATCGCCTCCGGCGGAGCGGGGACCCCGCAGCACCTAGTCGATGCCGTCACCGAGGGCCGCGCCGATGCAGTGCTCCTCGCCTCCATGCTCCACTACGGCGAGTACACGGTCGGGCAGCTCAAAGACTATTTGGCAGAAAATGGCGTCGCGGTGCGGAAGCTGTAAAATACTGTTATGAACGCAACCCAAACCCGCCGTTTCCAAGACCTGCATCTGCGTCATGTTCAAGGTGAGGTTCTGTCTGCCGATGACTTTGCGTTCTATCAAACGACCTTAGCCGAGCTGGATGCCCAGGAACTTAGCGAAGTGAGAGCCCATCAGGGGGGCGTCGAGCTGCGTATCCAGGAGCTAGAGGCTGAGCTTTCACGTTTGCAGGAGCGTGGAAGTCAGCTACGCGAGCAACTTTCCCAGCTCCGCCAGGCTCCCCAAGTTCATACGGCGTAGGACATGGCACATCTGAACATCAAGCGGGGGGCGAGCTGACAGTTGATCACTACCAGCCACTCTCCGCACAAGGCACCGATGATCTAGAAAACCTTGTTTACGCTTGCTTTCGTTGCAACCTCTACAAAGGAGATTTTTGGGGTGGCAACCATCCGGAAAGCCAAGCACGCGTTCTTCATCCTCGGCAAGATCGTTTAGAAATACACTTTACACTTGATAGTTTTAGTGGGTTATTGGTAGCTATTACATCTCTTGGTGGGTTCCATATTGCGCTTCAACACTTAAATCGCGAGGCGCTCGTATTTCGTCGCCGAGAAGAGGTAACTCAGCTTGCCTACCAAACTCTTCTCGAAGAAATGATCGTTCGGCAGCAGGAGCTGCTTCAACTTTATGAGGAGCGCCTTCGATTCTTGGAGGAAAATCTATGACCGACCTTAGCGCTTTTATCGCGGCGACGCCGCTGGCGGATACGCATGAGCATCTTCATAGCGAGGAGAAATTTCTCGCCGAGTCGCCGGATGTCTTGCAGGACTTGTTTGACCACTACACCCAGGCCGACCTGCGGGTGGCAGGGGCAACGCCTGAGGCGCTGAAGAAGCTGACGGATGCGAGCGATCCGGACTTGGCAGGGCGCTTTCTAGGCGTTCGCGCAGCCTGGGAGGCGATCCAGCACACCGGCTATGGCCAGGCAGTGCGGCTGACCGCAAAGCGTGTCTATGGCCTTGACGAGCTTGTCCCCGAAGCGCTCCCCGCGGCGCAGAAAATTGCGGAGAGCTTTCGCAGACCGGGCGAGCGGCTACGGCTCTTGCGAGATATTGCGAATCTTTCCTATGTCCAGATAGATGATTTTCGCTGGGAGTGCACGCCCAGCGACGATGGCTTTTTCCAGTACGACATCAGTGTCGTGGGGCTCGTCCAGGGCAACGTACCCGAGGGCTGCACGACTCCTGACGCCGTTCGGGAGCATATCGGCGCTCGCTTCGCGCAGTGGGCACCCAAAGCGATTGCCATCAAGAGCCAGCATGCCTACAATCGCACGCTGCTCTGGCAGGCGCGCACCGACAGCGAGATCGCGCCGCTTTTAGGGAAGACGGAACACACGGAGTCGGAGAAGCTCGCGCTGGGGGACTGGATGTTTTCCCGGTGCATTGAGGAGGCGACTCGCCACGAGCTTCCGATCAAGATCCACACGGGCTACTACGCCGGTCATAGCTACATGCCCATCGAGCGGGTGCCCTCGGGGCTGCTGACCGGCCTGCTACGGGCCTACCCCGCGGCGCGCTTTGTGCTCATGCACACGAGCTATCCCTACGGCCACGAACAAATTGCCCTCGCCAAGCACTTTCCCAATGTTTTCCTGGATCTCTGCTGGGCCTGGAGTATCGACCCGTACGCCACCCGCGACTTTGTGCGCCACGCCATCCACGCGGTTCCGGCGAATAAGCTCTTTGCCTTTGGCGGCGACTCGTTCTGGCCCAATGTGGCGGTAAGCTATGCGTTTCAAGCGCGGACATGGCTCACGCGGGCGCTCCAGGCCGAGGTAGACGAGGCGCTCCTCACGGAGAAGCAGGCGATTGCCGTGGCGGGGCGCTGGATGGGCGGCAACCAGGCGGCGTGTTTTAACCTGCCTCAGTAGGTAGGCGATAGAGAAAGTAGGAGGTTTGTGACATGAAACGTGGGGAGATCGTTCGCGCGCTGGAGCTGGCCTACACCACCGAGAGCTTGGTCTGGGTGCGGAGGGCCTTTGATGGCCGGCCATGGCGTGGGTTTGTGGTGGGGGTTTCCGAGACTCTGGTGGTCTTTCATGTGCTGAGCTCGGGGACCATGCGGCTCAATGGCTACACCGCCATACGCCTCAAGGACATTCAGGAGTGCACCGAGGACGATACCTTCGCCCCGACTGCACTCAAGCTCATGGGGGAGCGCCCGAGGCCCCAGCCCGACCTGCTCTTTGTGGATATTCCCGGCCTGCTCTCGTCGGTGGGGGCGCACTTTCCACTCCTGGAGGTCTACCAGGAAAAGACCAATCCCTCGTTTTATATTGGGCGTGTGGTCGGCTTTGGGAAGAAGAAAGTCCACTTGCAAGCGGTCTCCCGTGGCGGCGAGTGGGGCGATATCCATAAGTTCTCCTGCGCCGATATCACCCGAATCGACTTTGGCGATGGCTACGACCAAGCACTGTGGCTCGTCGCACGCCGCCAGCCGCGCAACCTCCCAAGGCAAAAATAGGTCAGGGCCTGGAAGTCCCTGCCCGGGTACCCTTTGGGTGCGCCTTCGGCGAAGCGGCCCGAGGCCGCACCGAATTCCCCGCGGGCCCGGCCCGCTTGACGCGAAGCGTCGCCTAGGCAGGGACTTTCAGCCCTGACAAATCCCATCTGATACCATAACTATCCCATGACTAGCTTTCCTATTGAGACGCTTCGCTTCGACGACAACGGGCTGATCCCGGCGATTGTGCAGGATGTCAACAACCAGACCGTCCTGATGCTCGGCTTTATGAACCACGACTCGCTGCTCCGCACGGTCAACGAGGGCAAGGTCTGTTTCTGGAGCCGCTCACGGCAGAAGTTCTGGCTCAAGGGCGAGACCAGCGGGATGTTCCTCCTGGTGCGCTCGATCCGGGTCAACTGCGAGAACAACTCGCTCCTCATCCTCGCCGAGCCCATCGGCCCGACCTGCCACACCGGCCACGAGTCCTGCTACTACCGTGAGGCCCAAGAGAGCGGTGAGTGGGCCGAGATCGCTCCTGTTTTAACCGACCCCGAGGCCCTCTACGGCAAAAAATAGCTCCGCTGCGGGCTCGGCCCGCTTCGCCGAAGGCGGCTTTAGACGGGGACTTTCAGGCCCCGGCTAAATGAAGCCCTCCCGCCTCCAGGGAGTCCAACTCTCTGGAGGCATTTCTTATGTGTTGTTTTTCTGGTGCGGTGGACAGCGTCACGAATACGCGCATCTTTGCGCGGCTGACGGGCAAGGGGAGCCAGTTTGTGGTCTACCAGATGCGCTGGCAGGCACAGAAGCCCGTCGCCATGATCTTGCCCGTCCCGGTGGTCCAGGACAAGCCCGATGCCGTGCGCTTTATCAACCTGAAGGGCTATGCGAGCTTCTTCGACGATCTCAAAAAAGGCTTTCCGGTCGCGCCTACGACCCGCTCAGGGGGTCGGACTCCTGCGCCCGCAGCCAAGGCCGCCGACCCGGCGCTGCCGGTCGAGGAGGTGGGGGACTTTGTGGCCAGCTTTGTGCCCACCCTTGCGGACTTTGCCCGGCTCGACCCGCGCTTTGTCCTCCCCACCGAGGTCTGGGACCAGGTGCCGGGCTACCGACGCTATGGCTTTGCGGTCTTTCAGCTCAAGGCTGTCGCCAAGACGGGTGCCACGGTCCACCCGATGGCCTTTGAGTTCGACACGCGCATGCACGGCTCGCTGTTCTTCCCAACCCTACACATCCACGATGGCATGGTTCACCCCCGCGAGGACTTCGACCACACGCTCTACACTCAAGGGGTCGCTATCGGGGAGCGGACCCCGCAGGCTGCGGAGAAGTTTGTCGCGATGGACAAGGCCTTGGGCGTTGTCGATGGCAAGCTGCCCGTGGCGCGCAAGATTCTCAAGGGCCACCTGCAAAACCGAGACACGATCTACGCGGCGTAAAAGCTGCAACCCAGCCCTCGTTTGCAGGGTCGGAGAGGGCATGAGTCTCCAGAAGCAAGGCCCGGAGAGAAAAAACGGGCCCCAGCGTATCGCCGCTACTCCCTCGCGTGTGTTCTTCGCAATCGCCGCCCCCTGCCTCGGCGTGGCACCCTTTTGTCTGACCCCCGACAAGACTGGCCAGACCGGCTGGTTTCTCCTGCCCATTCTTCTTCCCGGAGGAATCTCGGCGCTGCTCTACGGCCTGCGTACCACGGTAGTCGCCGATGCAAGCGGCCTGCGCTGGCGTAAGAGCCTTGGCCCCTGGCAGAGCGCCGCTTGGGACGACGTTGCGGACTACTTTCGGGTGGTCGATAAAACCCTTGGCTCCAGCAACATGATTGTCTTTCGGGATGGCAGAAAGCTCAAACTGGGCAGCGACTGGAACGACCTCAAGCGCCTAGAGGCCTGGGTTGTGGAGCACGCAAAGAGCGCCGCCGCGAGTGGCTGGCTGATCCGGGGCAAAGAGGGCACGATCCAAGGAACCCACACGTTTACCTACTCCGAGAGCGCGATTCGGACACAGAAGATAGGCCTAGGGGCATTTCTGGGGGTTTTCTCGGCCCTCGCGATAGGCATTATCACTCTCGCCGCTCTAGAGAAGCGCCCCGACCAGATTGGCGCGGCGCGTGCCGCCATGGGCCTTATTGTCAGCATGGTGGCCTTTGGGAGCTTTCAGCTCATCCGAGATACACGTCGCACGATCCACGATATTCGAGAGCGATGGGAACACCAGGAGCGCTTCGAGGCAGATGAGCAGGGATTTACCTTCTGGCGCGATGGTGAGCCGCAGCATATCGCCTGGAGCGAGCTAGAGACCACAAGCACGAAAACACTTCAGGCAAACGGGGCGATTCTCTACCGCGGGACGCTGCAAACCACCAAGGGAGCGATCACGTTTAACACCGCCCTCACCGACCAGAGCGTGTTTCTGAGCATGATCGCGCTCTATGCTCCGCAAGGGGTGAGACAGCTTCACCGCCCTCGGCCCCATGACGCGCTGGCCTCAACGGAGTGGGATGGGGGGCGCAGGACATTTCACTACCGCACGCGGAGCAACCGGAGCGGGCTGGGAATGCTCTGGACCATTCCCTTGTTTTGTGTGCTAGCGCTGGGAGGAGTTGTGGCCACGTGGGTGCGCTACGGCCTTGATCTTCGCGAGCTGCCTCTCGATGGCCTTGGGATCATTGTTGGGCTGGCACTTGCGGGCGTGGTGGCCTGGGCGTTTCTGCTCTGGCGCTACAAGGCGGCGCGGCTGGTGCTGGATCGGGAGAGCCTGACTTCCTACGGGCTTTGGGGGAAGAAGCAGGTCTTTTTCGAGGAGCTGACCGCTCTCGGGCGCGATGACCTGAGCCTCTATGTGGAGACCCACGACGGCAAGCGACCCATCCGCTGGGGGGCGAACCTGGCTGGCAACACGGAGCTACTGGAGGAGCTGGAGCGTCGGGCGGGGGTGACCCTGCCCTGACCTAAACGGGCTCCAAGCATGGCTAGAGGTTGCGGGGGAGGCACGACGAGGGCGGCATGCCCATGACACGCTTAAAGGCCGTGGAGAAGGCCAGTGTGTTGTCGTAGCCGACCCGTAGCGAGACTTGTGTCACGCTGTAGCGCCCTGAGGCCAGGAGAGCGGTGGCGTGCTGCATCCGAAGCCGGGTGACATAGGCCATCGGGCTCATTCCGGTGGAGTCCTGGCAGAGCTTGCGGAGGCGCTCGCCGCTGAGGCCAAGACGCCCCGCGAGCTCGTCGCGTGTCCACGGGTGCGCCAGATTTGCCTGAACCTCGGCCCAGAGCGGGGATAGGCGGCTGGTGTTGCGCGCGGTTCCACAGACCAGGCGGCGTACCTCGCAGGCCGTGAGGCGAATCCAGTCGGCAAGCGGCTCGGGCTCGGCGTAGCCCAGGGCCTCGTGGAGGAGCCCCCCGATGCTATACTGGAGCCCCTGTGCCTCCTGCTCGACCATAGTGGCTACGGGGGAGGGAAAGCGCAGGGCTCCCGCATTGATGTGCACCCAGAGCAGGGTCCAGTCCCTCTCTGCAAGCACATGGTAGGCCGAGGGGGTCTCTGCGGGCATGAGGTAGGCCATCCCCGGCTTGAGCTCTCGCCAGGCCTCTCCCACCCGCACGATCCCACAGCCGGAGAGGGTGACCAGTACCTGGGCAAAGCGAGGACGCAGGCGCACGAACCGGAATCCTTCCCTGGCCTCAGAGCGGCCTACCATCCCCAATCCGTACTCCGTCAAGAGGGGAAGCTGCTGGGACGTGACCAGAAACTCATTTGTCTGATCGCCGATTTGTTGCGTTTCACGAAGGGGGAGTTGGGTTTCGCTCATGGCTAAAAAAAAGCTCGGTGTGTATAATTCTACCATTGCACCCGAAGGCAGGGATGTGGTAGATTAAATAAACTAGTTTTTAAAAAGGGCTGTGAATGCCTTAAGCTGGTTCTTATGCACTGTCATTGTTGAATTTTACAGGGGGGTTTTTCTAAATGAAGATGACTTTGAAGTCAAGCCGGAAGGCCGGTTTTACGCTTATCGAACTACTCGTGGTGATCGCGATCATCGCGATCTTGGCAGCAATTCTTTTCCCGGTGTTTGCCCAGGCCCGTGAGAAGGCTCGCTCCATTGCTTGTCTGAGTAACACCAAGCAGCTAGGTCTTGGCCTTCTGATGTACGCGCAGGACTACGACGAAGAGACCCTGCCTGCCCACATGAGCTATGCGGACAGTGAGCTTGGCTACGGCACATCGGGTGTCTACAACGGAAACGGCCCTGGTCGAGGCTCTGTGGCGGACTGGAAGCGCTTCTGGCACTACATCATCCAGCCCTACCTGAAGAACTACAATATCCTGGTCTGTCCTAGCCTCTCCGCTCCTCAGGGGCCGGACTGGGCCGACGATGCAGAGAACGTCCGCGGTGGTAAGGGTATCGGCTACGGTATCAACGACCCGATGACCCGCTGGGATGGCTCGGGTTCTAGCTTTGCAGCCTACACCCGCCCTGCCAACACGGTGATGTTCGCCGATGCAGGTGCGCTGGTGCCCACCGGTCAGCCCGATAGCGCGATGTGGTCTGCCAATGCACAAGCACGTACCAACTTCCGCGCCAACCCGGACAACTACAAGGGCCCGAACGGCTACGGTGCAGCACCCTGCGCTCGCTTTGAGACCCCCCTGCGCTCCAGCTGGGACGGTGGCGGTGATCCCTTCATGGCGCCCGTGGCTCGCCACAGTGGGTTCTGTAACGTGGTCTTCTTCGATGGCCATGCCAAGGCGATCAAGCTCAGCCAGTACTGGATCATCCCTGGCAAGACCCGTATTGGTGTCAACAAAGCCACTGCGGTCGATACCAAGAACGACTTTGGTGGTCCCAACGATATCTTCGCCGATGACAGTGTCCGCGGTAACGATAACCGAGGCTCTGCCTGGTAGGTTCGCCTGAGAGATTGCAACGCCGGGAGAGTCCTTCTCCCGGCGTTGTTGGCTCTTTAAGCTAATGGATATCGTCTCGTCCGGTTCTAGCACGACACCCCCGAAACGTCGTAACGCACTCCTTCCTCTCCTCTGTCTCTTTTTGGGACTTGCACTCGGCGCGCTTGCTCTTACCCGCTGGATGGCGCGCAAGCCCCCCGTTCCTCCTAGCTCTGCCAGTGTGGATGTTAAGCAGCGCTACTGGCAAGACCGCATCAAGAAAGATGTCTCCGATAAAGAGGCCTACCTACAGCTGGGCATTCTTGAGGAACGGACAGGGTTCTACTTCTCCGCACGGCGGCACCTGAATGCGGCGCGCTCCCTGGGCGTGCCCGATACGCTTGTTTGTGGTCCGCTGGGGCGCGCCCTCATGCACCTGGCTGAGTCCGAGCGTGCGCTCGTCGAGCTAGAGAAGGCCGTGGCGCTCCTGCCCGGAAAGTGGGAGCCGGTCGCCAACCTGGCAGGCTACCACATCAATAACAACCACTCCAAGAAGGCCAACGAGGTCCTGCTGCGCTTCTGGGAGGGGGTCGATAAAAAATCTCTCACTCCACAAGAGCTGGAGCGCTTAAGCCTGGCGTTCTCGGAGTCTGGCAACAATAAGTCCGCGTTCGAGGTCGCCAAGCTGCTAGTCGAGAGTGCTCCCGACCGAACCGGGGGCCAGATCCTGGCGGCGCGTAGTGCGCTCAGTGCGGGAGAGATCCCACTGGCAAAGGGCTATGCGGAGGCAGCGCTCAAGGCAACCCCCGACGAGTCCGCTGCGCTGTACTTCTATGGCCTGATCCTGAGCAAGCTCAAGGACTACGACGGTGCCCTGAAGGTCTGGCAGAAGGCAAACCAGCTCAACCCCAGCGCCCCCGATATCTACGAGCAGATCGGCCTTGAGTATGGCCGTCGTGGCGACTTCAAGCGGGCGGTTGTAGCACTGGAGCAGCTCGCCCTCGCCAACCCGGACACCAACCGGGCCATTCAGGTCATGCAGGCCTACCAGAAGCTCAAAGATACCGACAATGCAAACTACTGGGAAGCAGTCGCCGCCGGCCTGATGCACGACTATACCCACGCTCTGGCGACTGCCCAGAAGGTCGTGGCCTCTTCCGATCCTGTTAAGAAGCGCCGGGGACAGACCGCCCTCGCGGAGGCCTACCTGGGGCTAGGGAAGAAACAAGAGTACTTCAACACGATCTTTGAGGCCACCAAGCAGGAGACAGTCGATGACCTCGTGCTGCGTGCCCGTGCCTACGAGGTGATGGACAAGTACCCGGAGCGCCTGGCCTGCCTCGATAAGATCATCAAGCTCGATCCCAAGCAAGAGGCCAATGTCCGCTACCAGCGCTCCCTGATCCTGGAGAAGATTGGGAGCCGCGATGAGGCCGAGGCCGAGCTGGAGAAGGCGCTTAAGGTCGAGCCGGAGAACCCCACCTACGCCAAGGACCTGGCCAGCCTCTACTTCGCCCGCAGTAGTGTGGGGGGACGCTTAGAGAAAGCGACAGCGCTCTACGAGCAGGCAGTTGCCAAGCTTCCCGACCAAGAGGATATCTGGCTCGCGCTCGGCCAGTGCTACGCCGCTAAGAACCTGCTCGGGAAGGCGGCCCGCTGCATCGAGCACGCTATCGACCTGGAGTCTGGCAATGGTCCCGCCTATCTTCAGCTTGGGCAGGTCTACGCGCGTGCGGGGAATGCCTCAGGGAGCCAGGAGATGCTCAAGCTCTACCAGAAGTATGTCGCCTTTGAGCAAAAGCGCCAGACCCTCCAGACCCGTGCCCGCCGCGCCGATGCCACCGCCGCTCAGATCACGGAGTACGCGGACTTGCTCCTCAACATGGGAGCCACCAGCGATGCCTTGACCCAGTATGAGAAGGCCTACGGGCTCAACGTGAAGGACGCTCAGCTCCGGAATATCCTCCGCCTTCTCTACCGTCGCCTAGGGATGACACAGAAGCTGGAGAGCCTTGAGGGGCTGGCCCCATGAGACAGGTCCTCCTGCTCTCTCTTCTCGCCCTCTCTCTCCTTGGCTGCCAGGCGGGCAAGAAGAGTGCCTCGCCCGAACCCAAAGCCCTCAGGCCGATTACCTTCACCGATATCGCCAAGGATGCGGGAGTGGACTTTCAGCATGTTAACGGGGGGCGCGGGCGCAAGCTCATGCCCGAGACGGTCGGCTCCGGGCTGGCGTTTTTTGACTACGACAACGACGGTAAGCTGGACCTGCTGGTCATGAACAGCACGACCTGGCCCGGCGACCCTAACCCCATCAAGACCACCCCGAAGCTCTACCATAACCTCGGTGGGGGCAAGTTTGAGGATGTCACGGAGAAGCTGGGGCTGGCCATAACGATGTACGGCATGGGAGTGGGGGTCGGCGACTACGACAACGATGGTTTTGAGGATCTCTACCTCACTGCGGTCGGGCCCAACCATCTCTTTCACAACGAGGGGGGTAAGGGCTTTCGCGATGTCACCGCGGAGAGCGGGACGGTCGGGGTGCCGCTGCCTGGGACCAAGCTGGAGCACAAGTGGAGCAGCAGTAGCGCCTGGCTGGACTACGACAACGATGGCAAGCTGGACTTGTTTGTCTGTCAGTACGTGAAGTGGTCCCCCGAGGTCGACCCCTACTGTGGCAAGAACGGCATCCGCGGCTACTGTCCTCCGGGGAACTTCGAAGGAGCGCGCTGCACCCTCTTCCACAACGAGGGCAGTGGCAAGTTCCGCGATGTCAGTAAAGAGACCGGGATCTTGGATGGTGCGCTTGGGAAGTCCTTTGGGATCGCCGTGGCCGACTACAACGGCGATGGCTGGCTGGATATCGCGGTCGCCAACGATACCTGGGCGAACTTTCTCTTCATGAGCGAGGGAGGCAAGCACTTCACCGACAAGGGAGTCGAGAGCGGGATCGCCTTCTCCATGAGCGGAAAAGCCAAGGCGGGCATGGGGATCGATGTCGCAGACTTTCGCAACAATGGCAAGCTCGGGCTGGTGATCGGTAACTTCGCGGAGGAGGGCCTCTCGCTCTTTGAGCCCATGGAAGGCACCAACAGTATGTTTGAGGAGAAGGGCCAGAGCCGGGGAGTTGTGGCTGCCAGCCTCTCAAATGTCACCTTTGCCACTTTCTTCTTTGACTACAACCTCGACGGCTGGCAAGATATCTTTGCGACAAATGGGCATGTAGACGACATTGTCAATACCTACAAGACAAACCTAACCTTTAAGCAAGAGCCCTTGCTCTTTGAAAATAAAGGCGGCGAAAAATTTGTGGATGAAACCCACAATGTAGGAATTAACTATAAGATAGTGGGACGTGGTGCTGCCTACGGGGATATCGACAACGATGGCGACCTCGATATTGGGGTAGTCGATAACAATGGGAAGTTTCTTCTCTTGCGTAACGAGGGGGGAAACCAGAACCACTGGGTTCGGCTCAAGCTGGTCGGGACAAAGTCAAACCGTGATGCGATTGGGGCACTGGTGACCGTGACGACAGGGAACTTGAAGCAGCGACGCTATGTGCGCAGTGGGGGGAGCTTTCTCTCCGAGAGCGAGCGTGCCCCAACATTTGGGTTGGGAGCCGCCACGACTGTCGACTCCGTCGAGATCCGCTGGCCCTCCGGGGCTGTGGAGAAGCTGGGGGGCGTGGCAGTGGATACCGTAACAACAGTGACAGAAGGAAAAGGGATTGGATAGACTATGAAGCAATCAATACCAGTGGGTGTAATTATCGGAGCAGTCGTCGCAGTGCTGCTTCTTATCGGGTTTTTCGTCTATAAGATGGTTGCCGGCGACGATGGCCATGGGACGATCGATCCTAAGATCTCGCAGCAGTATATGCAGCGGAGTGCCGCGGGCTATGGCCAGGCACCCGCAGGGACGCAGCGCCCCACAGGGCCTGGACCAGGACAGCCCGGCTACGGCGGGGGGCGTCCCATGGGCTACGGTGGTGGTCAGCAAGGCTACGGCGGGGGACAGCAGCAGGGTGGCTACGGCCGACGCTAAGCGTACTACATGCTAACACGACGGCATTTTCTCGGTGCGCTCGGGCTTGCCTCGCTCACGGGCTGTGGGCGGGGCAGCACACGCACCACCGTGCGCTTCTGGAACGGCTTTACCGGCCCCGACGGACGCACGATGCTTCGGCTTGTCCGGCGCTTTAACGAGGAGAACCCGGATATCACGGTCCTCATGCAGCGGATGGACTGGGGCACCTACTACAACAAGCTCTTCGTCGGGGGGCTGGGGGGGCGCGCACCGGAGGTCTTTGTCCTCCATACCCGCGCTCTGCTCCGCTTCGCCCGCGCAGGCTTTGCCGAGCCCCTCGATCCGCTCCTGGGCGACTTTCCCGCCGCAACAAACGACCTCGATCCCAATGTCTGGGAGGCGGCGAAGGTCCAGGGAAACCACTACGGCCTCCCGCTCGATGTGCATGCGATGGGCATGTACTACAACAAAAAACTCTTCTCCGAGGCGGGCCTCGATCCCACCAAGCCGCCCACAAACCGCGCCGAGTTTATCGAGGCGATGCGCCGCATCAAGAAGCCCGGCAAGAACGGCGAGCCCGACCAGTGGGGCTATGTCTTCACCAACTTTGAGACCTGTACCTATACTTTTCTGAAACAGTTTGGCGGCTCCCCGTTTACCCCGGACTACTCCCGCTGCACCCTGGCGAGCCCGGAGAATATCGCAGCGCTGACGTTCTGCCGCAGCCTCATCAAAGACGGCCTCGTGCCCTCGCCGGAGAATATCGACTCGTGGATCGGGTTTCGGCAGGGACGGATCGGGATGGTCTTTGAGGGAATCTACATGCTCGCCGACCTCCAGAAGCAAAAAGACCTGGACTTTGCCGGTGCGCCCGTGCCGCAGGTGACCGACCACAAAGCGGTCTGGGCCGACTCCCACAACCTCTGCCTCAAGGCGGGGCTCCCCGCCGACAAGCAGCGCGCGGCCTGGAAGTTCATGCGCTTTCTCTCGGACAATAGTGTCGACTGGGCCGACGGGGGCCAGATCCCGACCCGCCCGAGCCTGCGTGCCACGGCGCGCTTCAAGGCCATGTCCGTGCAGAGTGCCTTCGCCGAGCAGGTGCCCTATGTCCAGTACCAGCCGCGCCTGCCCTTTATCTTTGAGTACCAGACCGAGTACAACCTCGCGGTGGAGAAGATCCTGCGCGGCAAGGCCAGCCCTGAGGAGGCCCTCACCGCCGCAGAGAAACGGGTCAATGAGATCATCAAACGGGAGGCCACCCCATGATCGATAAATCCCCCCGCCGGGTGGGGACTAGGGGGGCAGCGTCCGGCTGGCTCTTTGCCGCGCCACACCTGGCTCTCTTTGCCGCCTTTGTTCTGGGGCCACTGCTCTTTGGTCTGGGGCTGAGCCTCTTTCGCTGGGATATCCTCACCACACGTCCCGCGCAGTTTGTCGGGGCGGCCAACTACCAGGAGGCGCTCAAGGACGAGTATGTTACCAAGGCGCTCTGGGCGACCGTGCGCTTTGTGCTGATGGCAGTGCCCTCCACGATCTTTCTGGCGCTCTTGCTGGCCGTGGGGCTCTCCCAGGTCTCGGAGCGGCGGCGGGCGTTCTGGCGGGCGCTGTGCTACCTGCCGCACCTGCTGACCGTCAGCGTGGTCGGGCTCCTCTGGCGCTGGTTCTACAACACGGAGTTTGGCCTCTTTAACGCCTACCTGGTGCCGCTGGGGCTCCCCAAGATCGCCTGGCTCTCCGATGTCAACTGGGCCATGCCCGCGATCGTGATCATGACCCTGTGGTGGACCCTGGGCGGCCCGATGCTGGTCTTCCTCGCGGCGATCCAGAACATCCCCACCTCCTACAACGAGGCCGCCGCGATAGATGGTGCCACCGAGCCGCAGATCTTCTGGCGCGTGACCCTCCCGCTGCTGCGGCCCGTGCTGCTCTTCTCCATGGTGATGAATGTCGTGGGCTCGTTCCAGGTCTTTGGGCAGGTCTTTATGATCACCCGCGGTGGCCCGGAGCTCTCGACCCGCACCCTGGTGCAGTATATCTACGACACGGCCTTCAATAACTACCGCATGGGCTACGCCGCCGCGATCTCCTGGCTACTCTTCTTGGTGATCGCCGTGTTCTCCATCCTTCAGTTCCGGCTGATGCGGGAGAAGAAGTAGATGGAGAGACTCACCGGCGACCGTGTCTGCCTGCGCGGTGTCGCCCTCACCGATACCGATGCGGTCTTTGCGATCTGGTCCGACCCGGAGGCGATGCGCTACTGGTCGCATCCCCCCTACACGGAGCGGGCGCAGGCCGAGGCGAAGCTCACCGGCGATCTTGCATCCAGCGCCGCGGGCTCCGCACTCCCTTGGGCGATCACGCTCGTGGGGGATGACCAGCTGATTGGAATGTGCACGCTACACCAGATTGATCTCAGCAATGGTCGCGCTGAGGTGGGCTACCTGCTCGGGCGGTCGTACTGGGGACAGGGGCTCGCGACCGAGGCCGCGTCGCTGGTGATCGACTATGCCTTCACGACACTTGGGCTGCGCCGCCTGGAGGCCGATATCGACCCGCGTAATACAGGCTCCCAGCGCCTCCTAGAGCGCCTAGGCTTTGAGCGCGATGGCTACCTGCGTGAGCGCTGGTGTGTGGCGGGAGAGGTCTCCGATAGCGCCCTCTATGGCCTGCTGGCGCGGGAGTGGAGCATAAAATGAAGCGACGGAAACTCTCTCTGGCAGAGCTCCTGATCGCCCTGGCGGCGCTGGTCTTTGTCTTTCCGGTGGCGATGATCTTTATCATGGCCTTTAAGCCCGATGGCGAGGTCATTAAGTTCGAGAGCATCCTGCCGCGTGTCCCGACCCTGGGCAACTTCCAGGAGGTGCTGGGAACCCCCGAGGAGATCCCGCTCTTGCGCTGGTTCCTCAACTCGCTCGGGATCGCCACGGCCACCTCGGTGCTGGTGCTGACCGTCTCGTCGCTCTCGGCCTATGCCTTTGCACGGCTGGACCTGCCGGGGAAAAAATGGGTTTTTCCGGTGGTGATCGGGACCCTCATGGTGCCAGGGCAGATCCTGCTGGTGCCGGTCTACCTGGAGCTCAACGCCCTTCACTGGCTCGATACCCCGCTCTCGCTGATCGTCCCCGTGGGCGGCGGTGCCTTTGGCTTCTTCATGCTCCATAGCTTCTTCACGGGCATCCCCCGTGAGCTGGAAGAGGCCGCCGAGCTCGATGGCTGCTCGCGCTTTGGGATCTTCTGGAACGTCGTGATCCCCCTGGCGCGTGCGCCTCTGGCCGCCCTGGCGATCTTCACGTTTGTGGGTTCCTGGAACGACTTTTTAGGCCCGCTGGTCTATCTCGACTCCGTGGACCACTACACGCTCCCGGTCGGGGTGGCGCTGTTCCAGAGCAGCTACGCCAGCGAGTACGGCCTGACTCTCGCCGCAGGAACACTCTGCACCCTCCCGACCATCCTGGCGTTTCTAATCTTCCAGCGGCATATCCTGGCAGGCATGGCGGCGTCGGGGCTGAAGGAATAACGAGCATACAATGAGAGAGCTGGCGGGCGATATTCAGCATGTCCACGATCCTGTACTGGCAATAAGTGGTGGAAAGTGGCATGTGTTCTCAACAGGTAATGGGATTCCGTACCGGGTCTCCGACGATGGCATTCACTGGAGGTATGTCAAAGAGATCTTTTCTACCCTTCCTGCCTGGCATAAAGAGGTGATTCCAGGGACGCGTAATCCCTGGGCACCCGATATCTCGTTCTGGGGCGGGCGCTGGCGGCTGCTCTACTCGGTCTCGACCTTTGGGAGCCAGCACTCGGCGATTGGGATGGCGAGCTGCGAGAAGCTCGGCGGCGATGGCTGGCGCGACGATGGCCCGGTCTTTGTCTCCAAGCGTGGCGATCCCTACAACGCGATCGACCCCAATGTCTTTGTGGAGAGAGACGGGACACCGTGGCTGACCTTTGGCTCGTTCTGGCAGGGGATCTTCTTGCTCAAGCTCGACCCCAAGACCGGTAAGCCCGTTTCAAACGCGGAGCCCAAGTGTATCGCGGCTCGGCCCGGCTCGACCGCGATCGAGGCCCCGTTTATCCTCAAGCGCGCGGGCTGGTACTATCTTTTTGTGAGCCATGACTTCTGCTGCCGGGGAGTCAATAGCACCTACAAGAGTGTGGTAGGGCGCTCCAGGACACTCGAAGGGCCGTACGTAGACCGCGCTGGGAAGGCGCTGCTCGCGGGCGGGGGGACCACGGTCTCGCAGAGCCAGGGACGCTGGCGGGGGCCGGGGCACTGCGCCGTGGTGGGCGATACGTTCCTGTGCCACTCCTACGATGCCCAGCACGAGGGAATCCCAACCCTGTTTATGTCGTCGCTGCGCTGGGACGGCGGCTGGCCGGCGCTCAAAGACACCGAAAAAAAAACAAAGTGGGCTGATGTGATCGGAGACTGGGAGCACCAGCCCGATGGTGGCGCGGCGACCATGCTCCAGCTCAAGGCCGATGGCTCCACCAGTGCGCCGGGGGGAACCTGGACACGGGAAGGACAGACCGTCACCCTGCGCTGGCCCGCGGAGCAGGCCCCGGGGGGCGCGTGGATCGACAAGCTCACCCTGGCGGGCGATCTCTCCCGCTACGAGGGCAAGAACCAGCAGGGCCAGGCGATCCACGGAACCCGTGTCGCCTGACCCTGCTGTCGGTGTTTTCTAGCGCATCGCGAGGGCGCTGTAGACCGGCTTGGCGAGGTAGTTCATCACCAGCGGCGACGACGGCTTCATCTGGGCGAAGAGGTGCTTGCTCTGTGCGCTGTGCCGGTCGTCGTCCACCAGGAACTTCCACTCTTTCCCGCCGCCGCTCCACTGGATGGAGAGCGTGTGCTCCTTGGTCATGTCGAAGCCATCGGGTAGGGGCGAGGGGTGCCAGTCGTAGTTTGTCCCCCCGACACGGCCGCGGGTGGTGAGAACCTTGGCCTGCGGGTCGATCCAGACATCGAGCTCATCGCCCTCTGCACTGCCTTTAACACGCAAGCCGTACTTGGGGTACGTGGCATTGGGAGCGAGCTCCGTACAGGCCACCTTGACCTGCACCTCGCCCGTCTCCGCCGTGAGCGCGACTTCGGGGAAGAGGCACTCGCCATTGTTGGTATCGGCTTTGGTGAGGGACTTGCCATCTGCACTGAGTTGCCAGCCTGGCGCGGGTTGCTTCGGGAAGGCCAACGGCTGGAGCGGTGCGCCACTCAACGAGGCCGTCAGATCGCCGGTTGATCCACCTCCCGCGTTTGCTCCTGACCGACGAAACGCCATAAAGGCCAGTGCGCCTAGCGCAGCAAGGACAATAATTGCCCCTGCGGGTTTGAGAATGATCTTCACCGATACCTCCAAAATCCTTATTAAAGAACCTATCGGTATTTTTTGCCGTAAACTGTAGGAAATGTCTATACGAACACTCGCACTGATCGCGGAGCCGACACGAGCTGCGGAGGCGGAGGGGGTGACGATCCTACGCGCCTTGGGAAGTGAGCGCCTCGTTCTCCTCGATCCCTTTCTCTTGCTGGACCATCTGACGGTTGCCCCGTCAGCCGAGCCCTACCTCGGATTTCCTCGCCATCCCCACCGGGGAATCGAGACCCTGACCTTTGTGGTGGAGGGCTGGGTGAAGCACCGGGATTCTCTGGGGAGCGATAGCCAGGTCGAGGCCGGCGGGGTCCAGTGGATGCGCGCAGGGAGTGGCATCTTCCACGAGGAGTATCTCCAGGCAGGGAGCGCGGGCAGCGAGGCACTTCAGGTCTGGTTCAACCTCCCCGCGGCGCTGAAAATGACCCCGCCCGAGTATCAGGCGGTCGAAGCAAGCGCGCTCCCCGAGCTCACGCTCCCCGGCGGCGCGCGAGTCGTGGTCGTGGCGGGGGAGCGGGACGGGGTCCAAGGGCCGGTGAGCCGCACGGGGATTCACGTGACCTACCTGGCAGTGACCCTGCCGGCGGGAGTGAGTGTCACCCTGTCCGCACCCCGCTCCCAGACTGCCTTTGCCTATGTCTACCGAGGCAGTGTGCACTTTGGCGAGCGCACAGTTACTGCAGGGCACCTGGCGATCTTCGCCGATGAGCCCATCCCCGAGCCGGAGGCAGATGTCGTGGCCGCGACTGCCCCTCAAGACACCGAGGCGCGCTTTATCTTCCTGTGTGCCACCCCGCTGCGTGAGCCCATCTTCCAGTACCGGTCGTCGGTGATGAACACGGTCAGCGAGCTGGGGCAGGTGGTCGATGACCTGGCAAATGGCACTTTTACCACGCCTCGGGGCACGTAGACAATGATCCCACCCACCAAGATTCCGGTCACCCGGGGCGCGATCCGGCGGCCCAGTGGTGCGCTCCTCGGGGCGCGCACCGAGCACGAAAAAGACGGCGCGGTCGTCTTGGCGGCGCAGAGCCAGGACATGGGCAAGACCTGGAGCGCGCCGGTGGCCATTGTTCGCGACCCCGATCGCACGACCGACCTGGGGGATGGGGCGTTCTTGGAGAGTAGACGCCACGGTCTGCTCTATGTCTGCCGGCACAACCACCACGCTGCAAGATCCTACGCCATCGAGGTCTACCAGAGCACCGACAGCGGCAAGAGCTGGAAGGCGCACTCGAGCGTCACGGCCCACACGGTCACCGAGCCAGGAGGCCCGAGTCGTGGGCTCTGGGCACCGTTCTTGTTCGAGACCCCCGGCGGACGCCTACTCTGCATCTACGACGATGAAAACACGCCGTTTCTGCGGGGATTTGTGGGGCACCAGTGGCTCATGGGGCGCTTCTGGGACACAAAAACCAAGGCTTGGGGCGAGCCGGTGGTGGTCTGTCGCGCGGAGGGGCGGGAGCTCTCTCGCGACGGCATGGGGACGCTCGTGAGTGTCGGGAAGCGCTTGGTCTGCGCCCTAGAGAGTGTGGCCACCGAGCTCCCACACCCCGGCGTGATCCGCGTGGTCACCAGCGACGACGACGGCCAGACGTGGCAGCCGCGCCGCCTGCTCTTCCAAGCGCCGCAGCGCCCGCACATGGCCCTCTCACCGTTTCTGGTCAAGCGCACCGATGGCACGCTGGCCTGCATCTTCGGCACCGATGAAGCCCAGGAGAAGCCTGACAAGCCCGGCACGCCGGCCCCCAAGCTTCACCTGGACATCAAGCTCTCCCTCAGCCACGACGGTGGCGCGACTTGGAGCACCCCCGAGACTCTCTTCTCGGGTGGGCACCGCAACTACCTACCGGGCCTGATCGCGCTCCCTAAGAACAAGCTCTTTGCCCACTGGCTCAACTTCGCCGAAGACGCGCTTCAAGGACAGCTACTCTAGCGATCTCCTTCAGTCACGCCGCTCCAGAAGAGCAAGGTAGGCGCGTCGCATGCTCAAGCAAGCTCCGCCGAACCAGAAAACGACGAGTAGTGCTCCCCATGCCTGAAGGGAGATGGCCAAGGGGGCGATAAAAGGAATAACCCCGATCAAGAGCCCCACCGCCATAAGCAGACGCGAAGGAAGCGGGGCTCGCCCGTGTGCACGCGTGCGCCAGAGAAAGTCGGCGAAGCGTCCACGCTCTGCCGCAGTGCGCTCGGGATGGAGCAAGAGAATGCCCCAGCAGCGGTAGAAGTAGACCATGAAACAGGCAGCAGGCATCGTCACGAACCCGTATGTCAGTAAGTAATCTGACGAGAGCTGAGCTCCCCGGACCACAAAGATAACACTAAAGACAAGGCCGAAGCTCAGCTCTGCCCAGAAGGCCCGATTCGGCACACGTCGACAGGCACCTCGGATAAGCCAGCGCTCCCACCCGGACTGTGCCAGTGCATCCACCTGAGCCCGCTCGACTTTTTGTTGGATCATGGGAGGACCTTTTGGGGAGCCAGAAAGCGCACCTGGTCGCCCACCTCAGGCAGAGTGCCTTCGGTAACCTTGGCGGTGCTGAGGTTCTTATCCAAGATGCGTGTGATGCGGCACTTCCCGACGACTTTCCCCTCGATCTGCCCCAGCACGAGCTTGGTATCGGGGTCGATAATGGTCTCTCCTGGCCGGTAGAGCTCTAGGATATCCCCCTCCTTCAGCCCGGCTTCTCGGCCAGCACTCAGGTAGAGGATCGCGGAATCTCCTTCTCCCACAACCCTGGCAACCTTGCCCTGCCAGGGAATCTTCTCCATGCGCTCACAGATCAGGCGAACCCCCTCGATAATCGCCTTGCGCGCCGCCTGACCCAGTGGGCTGGAGTTGAGACTGTCTCTGCCCATCTTGAAGTCTCCCAGGCTGAGCCGTAGCGACTTGACCTTGGTCTCCACATGCCCCTCGGCGCGGATACTATCCAGAATCTGGCCGGTGCCAATATCCACAAGCTTCAGGTCAATGGCGGCCATCGCATCGGACTTGTCCTCCACGCCCTCCGCGAGCTTTCCCAGCGCTCCCCCGAGGGTATTGGACGATTTCTTAAAGGCCAGCTCGGTGACCGCTCCTCGGATCATGACCTGGGCTCCTAGGAGCTTGCTGGCCACGACACTGCTTGTCTCGACCATCTCCGGCGTGGCTCCAGGAGCCTGCCCGAGATTGCGCTCCTTGATAATGTCTTCCAGGTTCAGCCGATCGAGGAGCACAAAGCGATCTGCGCTCACGAGCGCGGTCGCCAGCATGTCGCTCAGGCCGGTTCCAAGCTCGGATGCCTGAATCTGAACGACCGCGTTGGTGAGCTGGCCGGGCTGCGAGATCGAGGGGACACTCACTTGGACGGTCTGGACCTTGACCTCCAGCGGCCCCACCGCGAGGCGCTTCTTCGGCCCCTGCACGGGCGGGAGAGGGGGAAGGGAGGGCGCAGGCGGAGCGACCGGCTCTTTCTTGGACTTTTGTGCCAGGCAGGGCAGGGCTAGGAGGGCTAGTGCCAAAGGAAGAAGGGCTGTCTTGTTCATCATGACTTTCTCTTAGAGCGGGGCGGAGAGCCCGACGATCACCGTGGTCTGGGTGCTAAAGTTGGGGTAGAGCTGTGCGCCACCCAGGTTGTAGACCGAGAGGGAGGCGCTCGCGCCCCCGGCGAGTGCTCGCCGTAGGTGAAGGTTGGTCCCGGCGGTTGCCTCCGCGACACCTCGTTGGGTAACGAGGTCGTTCATAAGCCCTCCCGGTTGGTCTATCTGTCGTGCCGTGGTGATCGCTGTGGGGCGCTTGCCTAGGTAGAACGCATCTGCCGTGACACTCCAGCCCTTGCTGAGCCAGTCTAGGGTCAAGGCTCCCTGCCACTTGGGGACATTGGGAAGCGTGGTCTCCTGGTAGCGCGCTCCCAGCCAGGCACTGGCGCTCTTTCCAAGCTCCGTGCGCACGCCTTGGTCAAGGCCCGTGGTGCGTGCCCTGGCAACTGGGGTGAGGACAAGGGCCTTGGTGGGGCCGACTGCACGGCTCAGCCCGATCAGCGACCCAAGGCGCGGGTCGACAGACTGAGCAAAGAGCCCGCTCAGCTCCCGCCGAAAAAATGTCCCCGAGAAGCGAAAGCCGCGCTTTAAGAGGGTCGGGAGCACAGCCTCGTGGTTGAGGACTTTCCCGCCCGCGCCCAGCAGAAACGGATCGCGGTTAAAGCCGCTGGCCTGCTCACGGTCCTGGTCAATCGGATTGGCCTGAACCGGCGCGACCACGGCGAAGGGAAAGAGATCGCTGGCCGCTGTGACAAGCTGCGGGCGGGTTCGCAGGTGCACGGCCTGCTTCTGGGTGATCTTGACGGCCAGATCTGCGAGCGGCTGAACAACCTGGGTCTTGCCATTTCCTGCTAGCACAGGCCCAATGGCAAGGGTTGCAAGCTCGCTGAGTGGCTGGCGGTAGAGGGCATAGACAAGGCTCTGGCGGGTGGCACCGCCGGGAGTGACCTGCTCCAGCGGCTCCACAGGTGTTGCCAGTGCCAGCAAGGGGGCCGCTCCATCCACCTTCCTACCAATCCGTGAGAGCGCCGCTCCTGCCGTGAGCTTGGGCGCGTCCCAGCGCACCTCACCCACCACTTGGTCATCGGCAACCGCTGTGTGCGACGGAGCACTCACCGGCTTGAGAGTCACCCTGCTCCTGCGGTAGGCCACTTGCCCCGTGAGCTTCCCTGAGTGCAGAGCCTGCGTGCGCTGCGCCACCAGCGAGAGGCGGTCAAAGTGGTACTTCTGGCCGGGGGTGTTGGGCACGGAGAAGACCGCGCTATCGCTGCCAGGCCTGCCTCCCTCTTCACGCAGTGCGCTGGCGATCAGAAAGCCGGCACGCGGGCTTCCTAGGGTGATCTCGGCGTGGCTGCGGCTCTGAAACGCTTGGGCATTGTTCTCCACGCGCTGCCGAATCAGAGCTGCCCCGACGCGCAGAGTGCTACTTGTGCTTCGTACCCGGAACAGCCCTTCGCCCAGTATCCCCCCTGCGCTCTCGGTGCGACGCCAGGGAGCCGCGCCGTAGAGATCGCTGGTCACGGTCGTGGCCTGGCTCAGCGCTTGCAGATAGGTCCGCTCGCTCTCCACCACCCGCGACTGGCGGCTCAGGAGCTTTGCCCGAACGCTCAAGAGATAGGGCAGGCTCGGGTCGCGCTGCTCAGCGAGCGCGAGGTCTTCTCGTGCCTTCGCAAGCTGCCCTGCCTCCACCTCCGCCTCCGCGAGCACCGCATAGGCCTGCGCCGAGTCCTCCCCCAGCCGAAGCGCGGTCTTGGCGAGCGTGAGGGCATTGGCCGCGTTGCCCTTAAGCAGCCACGCTAGCGCCCCATTGAGATAGGGCAGCCCCCAGTCGGGTGCATTGGCCGCCGCCTGATCTAAATCTGCCAGTGCACCGTCGGCATTGCGCCGCAGCACCCGCACCGCCGCCCGGTTGCAGTACGCCGCTGCGGGCGTGTTGCCATCGCTAAAAGCCGTTCGGTAGCGCCGGAGGGAAGCAAAAATCGCCGCATCCGTCACCACATTTCTGGGAGCCTTCGTCTCTATCACCTTTGAAAACGCTGCCTCTGCCGCCTCCAACTCACTCTTGGCCGCAAGTGAAATCCCATCGTCGGCTATAGTAGCGGTAAGGGCAAGGGAATAAAAAATCGGAATCACGAGTGTACTCCTCCTGAAAAATCACCAAAATTCGTTGCCCCCGTTTGAGCGACTAGAGTTACTCAAACGGAGGCAACGAATTTTATCTACCACTTACAGACACGGATACAAAAGCGCTTACCACAGACCCAAACACACCATTTAGGGCCGCTGGTAACGCTACAGCAGGATGGGCCTTGTTCGGCACTTCCTTCAGTTGCTTGTTCCACTTTGATGGTGAACTCGTTGGACATCCGTGCATTAGGGTTTGCTTTTGAAATCGCTTTGGTAATCACATCCGGGGACTTCGCTGCTCTACTTGCCCAATCAGGATCACTATTAACTTTTTTAACAACAGCGGCAACTTCTGGGCTCGCTGCAAAAGCTGAGGCAGAAGTCATATCCCTGCGCCACTCTTCCAGCTCCCGTGACGTTGCTGGAATTAGATCTGATTTTGAGGGTTGTGGAGCAACTCCCTGCCGAGCAAATACCATAGGAAGCGTAGATAGAATGCTGATTGCTGCTATCCCGCAAATAACAAGTTTTCGGTTCATCTTTATCTTTCTTTAATTTCCCCAATGGGGAGCGAAACCAGTGAGCCACTATTGACTCGGGTTATGTAGAGGGATTGATTCCCAATACACTTGGTGTTATGCAGGTAATCTGCAAAAAAAGTGTCCAGAACAGAAACCAGAGGGATCTCCCATGTGGTAGTCCGAGAAAAAAGCAGTAGGATTAACAAGTACTGAACAGAGAGGTGTACAATAATGACTATAGACAGTAGTAGTACCTATTAGGTGCTATTTATTTCAGACATGTAGATTAATGAAGCGATTTTAACATTGTTAATTGGATTGTGACAGCCCTAAATAGGTGCAATCTAGTGTTGGTCAGATTTTATGTCGATCCATTTTTCAGAAATGGCTTTCATTATTGCCTCTGAGCGGCTTTTTGTTCCGAGTGCGAGATTGATGCGATAAAAGAGGCTCTTGATGGTTTCCTCAGGGCAACCGCGATGACTTGCCAGAAGTTTATTGTTCGTGGTGCCAAGAGCCACGGCATCTTGGAGTAGCCGCAACATGGCGGGGGAGAGTGGGCAAGCGGAAGGGGCTTGTTTGAGGGCTTCTGGCTCGATCACCTCTCCATTATAGTGAGGGGATCGGAAGAGGGATAGACACGAAGGGGGGCATTTAAAGAGAGTGTGCCTGAGCGACCTTGCTCGGGGACACCGTGCTCCGTAGCGCTAGCTTTTTGCTTGCTGGCTCAGCTTTGCCCAGGAGGCGCTGCTTGGGGTGGTCTGGGGGAGCTCTGACAGTTGGCAGGTCTCGGTGGGGAAGGTGTAGACACTCCCGTGGTGCAGGCGGGTGTGCCACCACTGCGCCGCGGCAGGATTGTGCGCCGCCAGGAGCCTGACTGCCTCGGGGCCGTCGATGCGGTACCCCTCTTGTGCCGACCCACTCTGGTGCTTTCTCAGGGGGAGCTCTAACCCCACCCACGCTTGCCGAAGCGCCTCAGGTTCCTCGCCGGGGGGCGGAGCGACCACGCGAAAGGTCCCCACGGTACGTGTCTCTGAGCCTAGGAGCACAAGCCCCGCCGCAACTGCGGTGAGAAAGCCGAGGCTGGCGCAGAGAATCGACGAAGAGCTGCCGTAGGTAACTGCCTCCCCACTTTGAGCAAGGCAAGGGAGGGAGAGAGAGGTAAGGGCGAGGGTGAAAAATAATCGCATAGTTGAGGTCCGAGCTTGATCTTCGTTCAGGAGGGAATTTATCCGTAGAGACGGAGCCTCACTTTGGAGGAAAACCTAGTGAATTTTGTAGGTTATTTTTGTAGATCGGGTACTCTGGAGCTACAATGACTGTCTCAAATCCTCTCTGCCCAGGGGCCGATCCTTGGGTGATCCACCACGATGGCCAGTTTATTCTGTGCCAGAGCCACCACCACGGGGTGGCAATTCGGCGGGCGGGAACACTGATGGGGCTCGCAAAGGCGACCCCCGAGCCGCTCTGGAAGGCACCGGAGACGGGGCCATTCTCGAAAGAGATCTGGGCACCCGAGCTCCACTACCACGAGGGGCGCTGGTATATCTATGTCGCGGCCGACGACGGAGACAATGCCAACCACCGGATGATTGTCCTGCGCTCCGAGAGCCTACGGGGGCCGTATGCGCTGGTGGGGAAGCTGGCACTGACCCCGGACCGCTGGGCGATCGACGGGACCCTCTTCGTGCACCCCAAGACCAAGCGCCTCTACTTTCTCTGGTCGGGGTGGGAGGGGACGGAGAATGTGGCGCAGCACCTCTACATCTGCCCCATGGCCGATCCCGTCACCCCCAGCGGCGAGCGCGTGCGGATCTCATCGCCGGAGCTGGAGTGGGAGAAGCGTGGCAGCGGCGGGCCGGGCAAGCTCCCGGCGATCAACGAGGGGCCGCAGGTGCTGACACGCAACGGGACGGTCCATGTGATCTACTCGGCGGCGGGCTCGTGGTGCGATGACTACTGCCTGGGGCGCCTGACGCTGGCCCCTGGCGGCGATCCGCTGGAGGCGAGCGCCTGGAAGAAGCACCCGGAGCCCGTTTTTGCCAAGACCGAGGCGATCTTTGGCCCGGGCCACTGCTCGTTTGTGGGGGAGACCCTTGTCTACCACTCCGCGCGCCACTCCGGCTCGGGCTGGGACCGGGTGATCCGCGCCCAGCCCTTCACGTGGAAGGGCGATATCCCCGAGTTTGGCAAGCCGCTCTAGTGCGTCCAGATCAAAGCTTACGGAGGAAGTTTTCATGCGTACTTTTCTAGTTGCTCTTGTCGCACTGTGGGGAGCAGCGTTGCCCAGCTTTGCGCAAGGGGGAATGATGGGAGGTGGCTTTGGCGGCGTCAGTGGGCGCCCCCTAGATACGGATCTGACCACCGCCACCAGCATTCTCACACCGGGCCAGCAGAGCGAGTGGGCGTTCACGATGAAAGAGGGGGAGACGATTATCGCAGCGGCGACCACCACCAACTTCGACCCGGCGATCCAGATCGTGGACAAAGAGGGCAAGGTGCTGGGCGAAAACGACGATGTCCGGCTGGGCGTACAAGATGCGCTCTTGGTCTACCGGTTTGCCAAAGCGGGCTCGTATAAGCTGCTCGTGAAGGCCTTTAAGGGCGCGGGCGGTGGGCAGTTTAAGCTCACTCTTCGTCGGTTTGTCGCGACAGACATTAAAGTCGGGGCGCGGACGACGAGTCCGCCGGGGGGCAAATCGGTGCAGTTCTACCGGTTCTCCGCCGAAGCGGGGCAGACACTTCTGATCCGCAATGCCCCGGAGCTCTCCGTGTTCTCCCCGACCGGCGAGAGCGTTGCCCTCGGTAGCTCTCTGCAGGAGCAAGTCGCACGCACCCTTGCCTCGTTTCGCACCCCAGCCAAGGGCGACTACTACCTGCGCGCGGTCTCGACACGGCCCTATGCCTTTACGGTCGCCGCCGCACGGGTCGCGCCCCTCACGCTAGGGCAGGCCCCCGTGGCGCGTAAGCTGGGAGCAGGTGGGGTTGATATCTGGACCTTTCAAGGGACGGAGGGCGACTTTATCCGACTCCATGCCAAGGCAGAGGGCACCATGATCTATGCCCAGCTCGCGGCCATTCCGACACCCGACAGTGACGACACAGATACGCGGGAGGCGATTGCGCTTTTTGAGGTGGGCGAAAAGACCGAGGGCGAGCTCGTGGCACTCCTGCGTAAGACGGGCACCTATGAGCTGACTCTGGCACAGCCGCTCGGGCTGGAGACGGACTACACACTCACCACCACTAAGACCGTGCGTGGCTGGGAGCAAAAAGCGCCGCTAAAAGAGACACTTGCTCTCGGGGGAACGGACTACTACGCCATCGACGGCAAGGCGGGCGAGCTCTTGCGGCTGGAGGGGCTCTCGGAGCAGTTTGATATCGAGCTGGAGCTCTATAACCTGCGTGGAGAGAAGCTCACGAGCAACGACGACGGCGGCAAGGGACGCAATGCTCTCCTGACAGCCTTACTCAGCCAGACAGGCAAGTATCTGCTCCGGGTGAACTGTGTTGGGAATGGGGGCAGTGGGGCCTACCAGCTCCAGCGTGCCCCCGATCCCGTGCGCCCGCTCAAGCTTGGAGAGCGCGGCATCGGTACACTCAGTGCGGAAGGAACGGAGATCTGGTCGTTCACCGGAAAACCAAGTCAGGCTCTCATACTAAGTGTCCGCTTGCCTGACTTCGATACCTCCGTGCGCATCTTCGGCCCCGATGGAATTGAGCTGGCCGCTCGGGATCAGGGCGACTCGACCAGCACGCTCTTTGGGCTCACCTTCCCGCTGGAGGGCACCTACACCATCTGGGTGTCGAGCAAGTCTGGGGCGGGCAAGTACACCCTGCGCTTGATCGAGGCAGACTGAGGTTTAGTCGCTCGGCAGGAAGACCCAGACATCGGGTCGGCCAGCGTTGCAGTGCACGGCGCGGGAGAGCAGGCCAAGGCCGGCCCAGGAAAAGTAGAGCGCCATGCGGGCTCCGTGCCACGCTCCGTACCCGGTGCTGGGGCTGTCCAGGTGCTGGAGCCGTCGTCGCACGGAGGGGAGCGGGTGAAAAATCCGCTCCACTCGCTCGCTACGCGCCGGCTCGTCATCTTGAAGCGTGTCTAGCTGGCGGATCACGCTCTCTAAGACCTCCCGGCTCGCGCCGTTTTTAAGGGCGTACTGATCAGCCTCAATGACCCCGCGCTGCGACGGCGCGGGGAGCAGGAGCACTCCCAGAAACGACCAGAGCGTAGACCCGAGGCTCACGGTCACGAGCTGGCTCACCGCGCCCAGCCCACCTGCAAGCGCCAGCGCGAGGCTAAAGCCCGCCAGGTTCCACCCGAAGGCGAGGAGTAGGCCGCGGGTCCGTGCGCCGGTCTGCACGGCACCGCGTCGGCGCAGGAGAACCACCTGGAGCTGCTCGGGCGTGAGGGTCTCCTCCCAGTGCTGCGGGATCAGAACGCGCTCGCGCCCTGGAAGACCCGTGATTCCCCCGGTGAAGTAGTGCCCCCCGCCCGAGGCCGAAGCTGCCCCGTGGGAGCGCAGCCCCCCGATCCCCTGTGCCAGAAGGGGCTGGAGCAGCAGCAAGGCAAGCTGGAGCCCGCAGAACGCCCCGAGCGCCAGGAGAGTGCCGCCCACACGGGCAGCATGAAGGAGCAAAAGCCCAAAGCCAAGCAAGAGCCCGCTGTGTAGTACGACACCCCGTAGCCAGCGCGGAAAGAACCGTGCAAAGCTCTCTTGGCTCCGTCCAAACTCATGGGGCAGGACATAGCCCCCGAAGAAGTCGAAGGGAGCACTGAGCGCGACGTAGCCGACAAAGACAAAAAAGAGCTGCTGCAGCTCCGTGAAAAACGCGGCGGGCTCCGTGAGGAGAAACCGCTGGGGGAACTGGAACAGAAGCAGCAAGGCCGCGAGGGTCACCAGGGTTCCCACCCCCGTGATTCCCAGCCAGAGGCGTGCGCGAGCATAGCTCATAGCAGTTTGTGTAGTCCTTTCTTACGCTCCAGGATCGCCGCGCGCTCCTGGGCAGATTTCCCGCGCAGGCCGAAGTAGTTCTGTGCCATGCGCCCCGAGAGCGGTGCCTCCGCCTCCCGCTCGATGAGAAAAGCCCAGTAGAGCGTCGTGAAGGGACAGGCACGCTCGCTGGTGGCGTCTTTCGGGTCGAAGGCGCAGCCCTTGCAGTAGTTGCTCATCCGGGCGATATAGGCACCGCTGGCGATGTAGGGCTTGGTCGCCACCCAGCCGCCATCGGCGAACTGGCTCATCCCGATCACATTGGGGGTGACAACCCAGTCGTAGGCATCGAGATAGCAGCACCAGAACCACTCATTGAGCGCGCGTGGGCTCACGCCTGCAAGGAGCGCAAAGTTGCCCAGCACCATCAGGCGCTCGATATGGTGGCTGTAGCCGCTCTCTAGCACCTGCTTGATCACGTGGCTCAGGCACTGCATCGGAGTGTCGCCGCTCCAGTAAAACTCCGGCAGGGGCTGGTGGTGCCCGAGGGCATTGGCCGCGTGGTAGTCGCCCGGGAAGGCTTCGTAGAGGTGGTAGAGAAACTCGCGCCAGCCGAGAATCTGCCGCACAAACCCCTCCACGGAGGCAAGGGGCGCGGCGTTCTGGGCAAGAGCCTCCTGTGCGGCTTGGAGGCACTCCTGCGGCGAGAGGAGCGAGAGATTGAGCGGGAGCGAGAGCAGCGAGTGGTAGCCGTAGGGGTCCTGTGCGCTCATCGCGTCTTCGTAGGGGCCAAAGAGGGCGAGCCGCCGCGCGATAAAGTCCGCCAGGAGCGCTTGTGCGTCGGTGCGGGTGACGGGCATATCAAAGCCCTCGACCGAGCCGGTGAGGCCCGGGAGAGCAGCCACCTCCGCCATGACCTCCTGGGTGAGGGCATCGGGGGGGACCGTGAAGTGCGCGATAGGCTGGTGGGTCTTGGGGAAGGGCTTGCGGTTCTCTTTGTCGTAGTTCCATGCGCCACCGATTGGCTTCCCTCCCTCCATGAGAATCCCCGTGGTGCGCCGCCGCCAGCGGTAGAAGTCCTCGAGCTTGGGGTGGGGGTGCGCCGCGAGCAAGGCGGAAAACGCATCGGGGCTCACCCCCCAGTACGGGTCGGGGACCGTGCGAACGCGGTGTGCCTGGAGCAGGCTACGGATCCCTTTCTCACGGGGCTGGATGCAGACACACGCACCGTCGAGCGGTGCCAAGCACTCCGCCAGCGAGCCGCCGCGTCGGTAGTCCACGGCCCACCCGGCGGCGCGGCACTCCTGGGCAAAGTGGCGCATCGCGGACCAGACCAAGACGAGCTTCTTGCGGTGGTAGGGCCGCCGCGCGACTAGAGCGGGGTCTTCCACCATCAGGAGAGTGTCTTGTCCGGGGATGCCTCCTAGCGCGGCAAGATAATCGGTCGAGAGCTGGTCGCCTAGGATCAAGAGGGTCACGGGGCGCTCTCCAAGGCCTGCTTCTCGACCTCGCGCCACCAGGCAGAGAAACGGCTCGGAACCCGGCTCGCATCGTAGGCGACCAGGTAGGGGACGGCCAAGACAGTGACACTCAGCCCCTTGGCCTCTAGCGCCGCGACCTGCTCGGCAAAGCGTGCGCCGGGGGCGAAGGTGGTCACGATCGAGCGGGTCTGGTAGAGCGCCGCGAGCGCTGCGAGCTCATCGGGGACGGCCCCGAGGCGCAGGTGGGTCGGCCCTGAGCGCGTGGCAAAGACCTCGGCGACACACTCATAAACAAAGAAGAGGCGCGTGAAGGCGAGGGGCTCCTGCAAGAGCGCCGGCTGGTCAAAGACAAAGGCCGCGGGGGCTTGGGGATGGGCTTGGAGCGCGGGGTTTTCCTCCGAGAGGTGCTCCGCGTGTAGCCAGACAATCATCGCCGCCTCCGCTCCCGTGGTTGCGTGCTTCCGAAGAGCCGTCGCTCCAGGGCCTCGTACGATCCCTCAAAGGGGCAGCTCTTTGCCTGTGCGGCGGGGCAGCCCGTGCACAGGGTCTCGCCCGAGTCCCGCTCCCGGCTGAACCTCTCGACGTTCTCGCGGTTGAAGATATACGGCTTGCTAGAGAAAGTCGAGGCGATCCACTGCCAGGAGAGGGTATTGGACGCCGGGTCTCCGTCGAGCAAGAACGTGTGAAAGAGCCGCGCCCCGACCCGCCAGTCGAGCTTGCGGTGGTGGATCAGGTACGAGGCGACCCACATCCGGGCGTGGTTGTGCAGGTACCCGGTGGTGTAGAGCTGCTCCAGGGGCAGGTCCATGCAGCGCAGCCCGGTCTGTGCCGCGGCGATATCGTCGGGGAGGGCGCTCTGGCACCCCAGAGGCACCTTCGGCTCCTCGTAGTTGTCGTAGATCTTCTCGCCGTCGCGGGTGTAGAGCAGCTGCCAGAACTGCCTCCAGGCGAGCTCCTGAATCCACTTCACCGAGTGCGCCACCCCGAGCTGCGAGACCACGTGCGCCTTGGCCTCGGGGAGCGTGAGGCAGCCGTGGCGGATGTAGGGGGAGAGCTGGGAGACACCGGAGTGCTCGCCCACCTCGTTGCGTGTGGCCGCGTAGCTCTGGGCATTGAAGACTCGCAGCTTCTGGAGGCCCGTCCGCCGCCCTCCGACAATCGGCGACGGGATCGGAGGGCCCACAAAGCAGCCCGCGAGTGCCTGAGCGAGTGCTGGCGCGGCTTTCTCACGGTTTGTTAGGTCTGAGGGTAGGTCTAGCTCCACGCCAAACCCAACGACCCAGCCGCACTGCCCGTTCCCGATAAAGCTACTTTTTCCGCCAGAACAGCCGAAAGTCGTTGGCACGGACCTGCTGCCAGTCGAGCGCTTTCACGTGGCCGTCGGTGAAGACATAGACGCCTTTGTTATGGTGGCCTCGTGTGGGAGCATCGCTGAAGTCGCAGCCTGTGAGCCGGTCTGTGCCCTTGGGTCTGCCTGCCAGCTTCCAGAAATCGCAGCCCGTGAGGAGTGAGCCGCTGATTCCTCCCAGTGTGCTGTCGTTGCGGAGCCACCCTACATTCGCCGCCCAAGACTCGGTGAGCATTATGGTCTCCGTTGGCATCTCCAGCTCTGCCAGTGCTGCCTCCACAATGCCCGTGTTCTCATCGGTCTCTTTCTTCTGCCGCGCACTGTTTTCTGTAACCAGATTGGCAGCAATGCTATACGAGCGCGGCTTGGGGTTGCGGGCGTAGTTGCCGTCCCAGACGCTCACCGAGGCGCGGTAGAGCCCATCGCTGGGGCACTGGAAGACCGCATCGTTCTTGACATAGGCAATAATCTGCCTATCGTAGGGGATGATCAGCTCTGTCCCCCCGTTGATCGGAGGTGTCGTGATAAAGCCGGGAAAGCGCTCGTCGTAGTCCTGCGCGTACATCAGTGTGGCGACTCCGAGCTGCTTCATATTGGAGAGGCAGGTGGTCTGCCGCGCCTTTTCGCGTGCTTGGTTGAAGACAGGAAAAAGGATCGTTGCCAGAATCGCAATAATGGCAATCACAACGAGAAGCTCAATCAGTGTAAAGGTTCGTTTCATGTTATAGAGTGTCTTGACGCTCACCAGATCGCACAAAAGTAGTTATTTTTTCCGCGTGAGAGTCCAGTAGTTCATCCGCTCAAACGAGCGATCCGGGTTGCGTCTCTCCCAAAGACACTCCAGCGTATTGCCCTGAAGTGTAAACGTGTAGCGCATCTCCTGGGTCGGGTGGGTGACGAGCAAGATAAACGTGCCACTGCTTTTTTTCGTGAACTCTACTAGCTGCGACACTTCTTGTGCGGGCTGGGCGAGCCCCCCGTTGGTCAGCGAGACACCCCCCCCGTAATCGAGATAGAGCGTCTGACCCGGCTGCGCGATGGGAAGATCCTCCCTCGTTTTATTCTGCCACTGAAGCACATTGGCTCCTACAGAGATCGCGGCGCGAACGGGAATGCGACTGCGCTCACGGCTCCCATTACGGGTGTACTCCAGCGTCCCATCCCAGGTGCCCGCCAGCGGGGCAAAGACTGCGTTTCCCTGGGCGGCAAGCGCGAGCTGAAGCCGGGAGTCTGTAGGGGACTGGGTCACGAGATGCCCCCCGAGAGCGCAGACTCCGACTAGGAGCAACCCTGCCGTGAGTGCGCGTCCTCGGTGTCGCTGGCTTGCAACTTGGAGCTGATGGTCTATTCGTTGTGTGAGCAAGACCGCCTTGCCGGTTCCTGCGATCATTCCCTCCGCGCCGATCTGCGCGGTGAAGGCTACTAGTGTCTCCGGGGCGGTGTGAGCGGCGCTCTCTCGCTCCAGAGCGAGGCTGAGTGCTGCAACGGAGACCGTCACTCCAAGCTTACCCAGCCGCTGCTGGAGCTTCTGCAAGGCGCGATTCACCCGCATCCGCGCCGTGTTCTCACTTACTCCCAGTGCCTCGCCCACCTCCGTCAGGCTCTTTTGCTCCATAAAGCGCAGCAGGATCGCGGTTTGCTCGGCGGGCCTCAGCTGAGTCAGTGCGGTATTTAGCTCGGGGAGCACCTCGCCGACGTCCACAGCAGGCGTCACCACGGCGGCTTCTTTGGCAAAAGCCTCCTCGTAGCCCGCGCGGCGGCGCTCAGCCTTCATGAGGTTCTTGCTGGTGAGTACGGCAACGGAGAAGAGCCAGCTCGGGAGCTTCTTCGGGTCGCGGAGGGTGTGGGCTTTCTGAGAGAGTAGCAAAAACACTGCCTGCGCGGCGTCCTCGGCGAGCGTGCGGTCGTGCGTCTCGCGCAGGCAGGCCGAGAATACCAGGTTGGCATAGCGCCTCCCCAGCTCCCCAAACGCCTCGGCGGAGCGCTGGCGCACGTAGCGCCGCAGTAGTTCTTGGTCGGTCAAAGTTCGCATAGAGCATTCCGTCGAGGCGGTGTCCACTCGCCACACAAACCGCACAAAAAAGATCCCACGTGTGAGGGATTTGTTTCAAGTCGTGCGGTGGCAGTTGCTCTAGCGGAACTTGCCGTGCCCCTCTGCGACCTCGACTTTATCTCTCCCCAAGTGCTTGGCCTGGTAGAGCGCACGGTCGGCTGCCTCGAGAAGCAGGCTCGGCTCGGGCGGGAGCGGCGGCGTCGCGGCCACTCCCACACTGATGGTCACCGGGTGCGCCAGCCGCGGACAGGTGGCCACGGTGCCACGCAGGCGCTCCGCGACCTGGTAGGCAAGGGCAAGGCTCTTTCCGGGCAGGATCACAGCAAACTCCTCGCCCCCGTAGCGGGCAAGGATATCATCGGTGCGCAGCTGCTCGGTCAGAAGCGCGGCCAGCTCTTTGAGAAGCGTGTCTCCTGCGGGGTGGCCGTAGGTATCGTTGTAGCTCTTGAAGTGATCGACATCGAGCAGAACCAAGCTGAGCATCCCTGTCTGGCACGCTTCACGGAGGAGCTTTTGAAAGGTCGCGTGGTTGTAGAGCCCTGTCATTCCATCGCGTGCGGCCTCTTGCTCCAGCTGCTGGCTTCGGGCTCGCTCCTGCTCCGCCTCTCGCCGCGCTTTCTCCAGCTGTAGCTCGACGGAGAAGAGAATACGCTGGTTCTCACTGCGGGAGGCGAGCCGCGCGCGCTCTGAGGCATGGAGCTTTTTATGGTAGTCGAGTGCCTCTTTGTAGCGCCCGCGCTTCTCCGCAACCCGCGCCGCGATCTCGAGGAGGGAGCTGTTGTTTGTCTCTAGCCGAAGCCGCTCACTGTTCCTTAGAATCTCTCGGAGCAGTCGTGCGGACTCTCTAAGCTCCCCGAGCCCCTCCAGTGCCTGCGCTTTCTCACTAAGAAGAAAGAACCGCTCCTCTCCCGGATTGTTGGCGACAAAACCAAGGCCGGTGTCCGCCGCTTCTAGCGCCTTATCAAACGCCTGACAGCTTTGGAAAACCCGTGCCCGCTGCCAGTGAACCAGCGCAGAGATCATCGGGAGTGGCTGAGGAAGCCCCAGGAGCTCGTCGCTGCGCCAGAGTGCCTCCGCATGGCGTCCCAGCCCGAGAAGTGCGCTGATAACCTGCGCTCGAACCATGACCTTGGCATAGCTGTCGTTGCTCTCTTCGAGGATAGCCAGGCTCTCCAGGCTTGTGTCTAGTGCGGCAGGGTAGTCCGCGTTGGCGTTGTGGAGTATACAGATATTGAGAAGGGAGCCGCCCTCCATCAGGCGATTTCCGCAGGCTTGGCTCCGGGTGCGGTTCTCGATATAGAGTGCCAGGGCTTTGTCGGGTGAGCCGAGGGAGGTATAGATAGAAGCCAGGTTGTTGCGTGCCCAGAGCTCCCCCTCGGTCTCGCCGTAGTGGCTGAGGGCATCGAGTGCCTCGCGGGTGAGAGTGAGAGCCTGAGCGTAGTCACTCTTGAGGTAGCACACCCAGCCTAGCCCGCTCTTGCAGCGTGCTTGAACCGCGGGGGAGCAGGAAGGCAAGAGCGCCTCTAGCTCGGCTTGGAGCTGCTCCGACTCGGTGGCACGCCCCAGCTCAAAGCTTACCTGTGTGAGGAGGCGTAGCACCTGGGCGTGCTGGTCGGCAGTCTCACAGAGGGGGCGTGCCCGGTAGGCGAGCGCGAGGGACTCCTCGGGAGCGCTCCGAGCGAGGCTGCGGGCTTGCTGAAGCAGTGTGTCTAACGTGTCCACTTCGATACCACTATTATTGGAGAGGCTAGCAAAAAAGCAAAGAGGTACCCGTGTTACAATGACCCATGAGTGAGAAGCCACTGCAGCGCCGCATCGCCGACCGGGGGTTTCCGTCGGTGTTTCAGGCCTGGAACCCCGCCGATGAGCCTGCGGGTGTCGGGGCGGACGCGATGCTGGCACGCCATGACTTGATCTTCCATAGCCCGGAGTTCTTTGGCCTGCGCTGGAGCAAGCAGCCCACCGGGCTGGCGGAGGGCTTCACGCCCGAGAGTGTTTTAGCCGCGCAGAAGCGCCGCGCCGCGCTACTGTTTCGCAACCCCAACACCGTGCTGATCGCCGAGATTCGCTACCGGGATGCCCACACGAGCTACCTCCCCGAGGACCATCCGTGGTGGAAGCGCGGCAAGGACGGCAAGCGGGTGCCAGGCTGGGAAGAGGGCGGCTACTTTCTGCTGGACTTCGCGAGTCCCGCGTTCCGTCAGCAAGTGGCGACCCAAGCGAAGGCGGCGGTCGCGAGCGGCGCTGTCGATGGCGTGATGCTCGACTGGTGGGACGACGACGACGACCATTTGGCGCTGGCACGAGCGGTACGTGAGGCGATTGGGCCGGGGGCGCTGATCCTTGCCAATGCCAACGACCGGCAGACCCCGCGCACCGCGCCGCTGGTCAATGGCTTTTTCATGGAGTGCTACCGTAGCCAGACCCCGGCGGACTGGCGGCGGATCGCCACGACCCTGGAGTGGGCCCAGAAAAACCTGCGCCAGCCGCGCATCAACTGTGTGGAGAGCTGGTGGCACAAGAGCCGCGACGATCGCCAGCTCATGCGGCTGGTCTCGACCCTGACTCTCTGCCTCTCGGATGGCTACTGCCTCTTCTCCGACCCCAACAGCCTGCCCAAGCCCGACCACCTGCACCGCTGGTACGACTTCTGGAACAAGTCCCTGGGCAAGCCCCTAGAGCGCGGCACACCGCTCGGAATGGCGGAGCGTGGCCACCCCCTCGGCTGGTACCGGGACTTTGACAGAGGCCGCGTGGTCTGTGTCCTCCCCGATGCCAAGCCATTTGAGATCCAGCTCGATGTCCCGCACAAGAGCGCCGCCACGGGAAAAGTCAGCAAGACCCACACCGTCCCCCCCGGCGACGGCGACTTGTTGCTTGTAGAAGGTAGAATTAACCCGTCAAGTGGAGCGATTACCTAGGATAAATATCATGTTGTCATTCATTAGTTATAAGTATTGCAAATGCTATGAATTGTTAATTATTGAGATTTATAGGTATTTTTTAGATGTTAATACTGGGGATGGGAAATAAATGAATAAATATGATCTTAAGCGAGTGAGGAATGTATTTAATAATTATAATGACATAAAAGCAGAATTGTTTATGAGGATGGGTAAAGATAGTTCCATTGTTTCTGATTTTACATGGAATATAGATAATGATGATGCTTCTCATACACATATCTTCTTTCCTGAGATGAAAACGATGCAGGAATCTATGCCTTGGGTTCAGCATATGTTTTGGTCTATGAAAAAGATTTTTAAGACAACACACGATGCAGGTTTAAATATTATGAATAGAGATGCTTGTGTTGTAATTAGGATTGAATACATGGAAAAATCCTATTTTGTAACATTTGATTTCTCTGATTATATGGAAAATATTAATAATGAAGCCCTGGATTGTTCAATATGTTATTTTAAAATGCAGTTTAATCGGGATGGTTACTTAGATAAAAGAATAGTGCCGGGTGGTTATACGAATAATTCCCCGCATGTGTATAAATATATTCCTTTTTTGCGTTCTAATATTGATAGTATGAACGATAAGCGAGATGTTTATGGTCGATTCGGCATGCGTTATGCTAGTGATATTCGGAAGAAAGCTATTGATATACTTAATGTGCAACAGAAATTTTCTTACGAGGTAAGTGCTACGTTAATACGACATAGCGCCTCTTTAATAGAGGCCTCGAACTCTAAGATATGCATTGATTTACCCGGTAATGGTGATTTTTGTTTTCGATTAGTCGACTATTTGTCGATAGGAGCTTGTGTCGTTAGTTATCCTCATCGTACAAAAATGCATGAGCCACTGATACATGGTAAAAACATTATTTATTGTGAACCTGATTTCTCAAACCTTGTTGATATTTGTCATTATTATTTGAATAATGATTTAGAGCGAAAAAAAATACAAAATAATGCCCGTGAATATTTTGATCGTTACCTTCATCGCGATCAAATTTCCCGTTACTATATTAGTAGTGTTTTAGATATAGTCAAAAATAAAGGTGTTTTGTGATTTTATTTTGAATGTGTAATTGGTATCCTGGGGGGAAGTCGCAAGGTCTTTAATTATGAAAACCCGCACCAAGCTCGTCCTTGCCGCCCTGGGGTTTGTTGCTCTTGTTACTGCTCTTGCGCTCTGGCAGGCGATGCCGCGCGATATTGACCAAGTGGCGCGTCGCATTTCTTTCACGGATGCAGACCGGTCAGGGATACTGCGCTACGGTGTGTCTGACTATCCCTATAAAGCGAGAGTGCCTGTGGTGCCGGGGCGTGCTGGGGCGAAGGTCGAGGCTTGGAGATCGCACTCCTACGGCGTAGGGTGGCGCACCTTCGTGGTCTTGCGAGTCAAGAACTATGACCTGCCCGATCCCGATACCTGGTCGGCTCTCTTAGGGGATGCCTGGAAAAAAGAGCACCGTGAGTTTTGGTTGCTCTCTACCACGGGTGAGAAACCACGCTGTGTGGCGACCGCCCCTGCCTCCAAGGACCCCGCCTGGTCGATTCTCTCTTGGTCCCCTGAGAGAGACTGGGTTTATCTTCTTAAGTCTGCCTCGTATCACTCCCACGAAGTCTACGCCTTGCCGCTCGGGAAATAAACGGGTTGCTGAAATTGGCCGCTTGTCTGCGATACAATCCCTAAGTAAATCTCAGAGGCCCATTCATGGGTCTTGCCACAACGGCGGGCCGCTGCTTATCGCGATACATCAACTCCTTCGCAAAATGGAAAGTGGCTGCTCTACGAAGAGAGAATTGTCAACGGCGAAGGACGTCATCCTACTAGATGGCTCCTCGTTCGTGGCGATAGCAGTGAGAAACTCCACTTCCTAAAATCACCTGAGGATGTCACGCTATGCTATCATGTCGCGTCTACAAACCAACGAATCGACGTTGCTAAGTATATTACTGGCAACAAAGAACGCTATAAAGTACGAATTGAGGAAGTTCTGTTGAAAACAAAAAGAATGATATCTCTTGCGGCCACCTGTATTTTGGGTGGAGGACTACTGGTTCCTGCCATGGCGCAAGTGCCTCCCCCTAGCGATCCTGTCCGAGATATAGGAAGAATGCTCAATGAGTGGAGCATCGCTTTTCTAGGACCCGACCCACGCGGCGGATCTCGCAACTACGTTATTCGCTCGATGAGATCCGACGGTACCGCTGCCGTAGATCTTTTTGGAACACGAATTTCCCTAACCAATGAGGGCTATACTGGCATAGACTATGCACTCACTCCCGATGGCAATACCGTGGTTTATTCTGCCTTTGATGGCACCTATGTGCAGACGGCTGGTCGTGCACGTACCAGGATTATGCCCACGCTCATTAGCAACATAAATGTTTCCCCAGATGGACGCAAGCTGGTCTATACACGCACAGCAGCTTCATTCGACATGGATATTTATGTATGTAACATTGATGGAACGGGCGAGCGGCAACTAACAAGTGGTGGAACACTATCAGAGACTAAACCTTGCTGGTCTCCCGATGGGCGCAAGATTCTCTATTCACAGTCAAACCTTTCTTCCGTTTTTACAAAGCTCATGATTATGGAGGCCGACGGGAGCGGGAAACATGCGATTACGGAGGATAGTTTTACCGTACATGATCGGATCAATTTCTCCAGTGGGAAATGGTCTCCAGATGGCTCTAAGATTGTCGCCATTGGCTACACAACAATTGGTACCATGGCCAGTTACCAAATCTATACCCTGAACGCTGACGGAACATCGCCTCGACAGCTAACCACTGAGGCACTCCTTCACGCGAACCCATGCTGGTCCCCCGATGGGAGAAAGATCCTGTATGTGAAACAAATGGGAGGCGCTAGTACAGCGAAAACCGATATCTTTCTCATGGATGCGGACGGAACCCACCAGATCAATCTGACCAACACCCCCAGCATCTCCGAAGAATCCCCTAAGTGGAAAGCACCGATTGTTCCGCTAGGACGACTGGTACGGTAGGAAAACCGTTCGAGAGGAAATACAAATGAAACGTTTTGCAGTCAATATAACTCTAGCCTTCTCCCTACTCGCAGGGGGCTTGCTTCTTCAGGCCAAGGCACATCAGAAAGGCATTGTTAGGCGTGACCCTCTTCCCTATTCGGAAGATTGGCGACTAGCCTTTCGAACCCCCGATCCGCGTGGAGGGCCGCCGTTTAATCATACACTGCGCAGTGTAAAACCAGATGGAACGGAAAATGATTTTCTTTGGGGGATGCGTGCCCCACTCAGTACAAGCAATACCATCAGCTTCACCTTCACCCCGAATGGGCAGACATTTATTTACTCGATCAGCGAGGGAACTTATACACAGGAGCGTGGAAGAGAACCCCGTAGGATCATGGGCACGGTGGATCGCCTCAGTGTCTCGCCCGATGGCCGAAAGCTTCTCTACACGAAAGATGTTGGTAGAGCGGGTGGGATCGATATCTTCACGTCTGACTTGGATGGGACAGGGGAGGTGCGTGTTACCAATGATCCCAAAAATGATGTCAATCCTTCCTGGTCCCCCGATGGGAAAAAGATTATCTTTACCAGTGATCCCCTTGGCTGGCATGGTCTAGTCGTTATTAATGCAGATGGGAGTGGGCGACGTAGGTTGACGGAAGATGTTGCCGTGCCCCGGATGCGCTACGACGGCGCGGTATGGTCCCCTGATGGAAGACGAATTGCATTTGTGGGAACGGCACTGGATCTTCCCCCCGAGGCTCGCCCCCATGCGGAACAAATCTATGTCATGAATGTGGATGGAACAGGGCAGATCAAGCTGACAAGTGGGGATTTTCTATACAACTCTCTCCGCTGGTCGCCCAATGGGGCACAGCTCTCTTTTTGCCGTCGTAACTACACACCTTCCACGTCGTATGATGATATCTTTGTGATGGAATCCGATGGGAGACGTCTGACGAACCTGACGAATACCTCGGATATCTCCGAAACAAGGGCTTGTTGGTTTCTTACGAGACGGTAGCATTGGGGATTGTGCTTGCGACTCCCGGCAACGCCAATCGTGTTGTGCGGGAAGACAGTTCCAGCACGCTCTACAGCCCCGATCTGTTTGGTGGAAAGCTCCCCCCACAGACACGGTCGGGGCAGACGAGAAAGGGAGCCCGCACATTTCTGGTTCTTGGTGCCACTGTCAGGGCTACATCTTTAAGCGATGAAAAAACACTATCTATTTACTGTCATCACCCTCCTTGGAGGAGCCTTGCTTTTCCAAGCCAAGGCCCGAACACCGCAAATCGGACTACCGATCTCCGAGGCACCCCGTATCGCTTATGTGATGAGAGTGAGCTCGGGCATAAACTCGATTCGCTCGATCAAACAGGACGGTACCGACGATCAGGATCTATGGGGAACCCCTACACCCATTGGAACTTTCCGAAGTCTGGCTTTTACTCCTGATGGACAGACGATGATCTACTCAAACACGGAAGGGATCTATTCTCAGGAGCGTGGACGCCCCGCCAAAAGAATCCTAACGACCCCCGCAGGGAGTTTGCATGTCTCCCCCGACGATCGGAAACTTGTCTATACTATTGTCGCAACAACACCTAGACCCCACAGTGAGATATTCACATCTAGCTTGGATGGGAGAGTTGTCCAGCGTCTAACCACTGATGACGAGGAGAATGTAGCCTCGCCTAGCTGGTCGCCGAGAAGTGACAAGATCATTTACTCCAGTGGTGGTGGGCTTCAGCTTAAGGTGATGAATGCAGATGGCAGTGGAAAGTCCGTTTTGCCGATAGTACCACGCTCGCCTAGTGAAGCAATCCCCGGACTGTCCGTTCCTCAGTGGTCGCCCAACGGAAAAGCGATTGTTGCAATAGGGAATCACGAGAACTCGGTGACTCACCTTTACATCATGAATGCGGATGGGACAGGGTTTCACCCCATCACGGTGGAGCCACTCCGTCGTGGGTTTGTCCGCTGGTCACCCGACGGTACTAAGCTTCTCTTTGCAGGACGCAGGGCCACTCTCGACGAGGTACCGTGGGACATCTTTACGATAAATTCCAATGGAACAGGGCCTGTCAACGTAACCCACACAACCACTGCCTCGGAAATACACCCCCAGTGGTTGGTGCCACGGCCACCGAAAACACCCTAAAAGCACAGGAGGAGGAATCTTCCTCTGAGTTTATATAAACCGGTTGCTGAAATTGGCCGCTTGTCTGCGATACAATCCTTGCGTAAATCTCACGACGCCTCGGTACGGGGCGGACACGGAAAGGGTTTTGTATGCAGATCGGGGTAATCATGAACGGCGTCACCGGGCGCATGGGGACAAATCAGCACCTCTTGCGCTCCATCGTGGCGATCCGCGACCAGGGCGGTGTCAAGATCGGCGATGGCGAGAGCATTGTCCCCGATCCCATCCTCGTGGGCCGCAACGAAAAGAAGCTCGCGGAGCTGGCGGCGCGCGCGGGCGGCGTGAAGTACACCACCGATCTTGAGGGCGTCCTCGCGGATCCCGCCTACCCGATCTACTTCGATGCCCAGCTCACCCAGCTACGCGCTCCCGCCGTCCTCAAGGCGATCGCCGCGGGCAAGCACATCTACTGCGAGAAGCCGTCGGGGACTACCACCGAGGAGGCCTATGCGCTCTACGAGGCGGCCAAGAAGGCGGGGGTCAAGCAGGGAGTCGTGCAGGACAAGCTCTTTCTGCCAGGGCTGGTGAAGCTGAAGAACCTTATCGACTCGGGCTTCTTTGGCGAGATTCTCTCCGTACGCGGCGAGTTTGGCTACTGGGTCTACACCGGCCACGATGCCATTCCGGTCCAGCGCCCCAGCTGGAACTACCGTAAAGAGGACGGCGGCGGGATTATCGTGGACATGCTCTGCCACTGGCGCTATGTCCTGGACAACCTCTTTGGCGAGGTGAAGGGAGTCTCGTGCCTGGGCGCGACCCATGTGAAGGAGCGCATCGACGAGAGCGGGAAGCCCTATGTCTGCACCGCCGACGACTCCGCCTACGCCACGTTTGAGCTGGAGAACGGTGTGGTCGCGCAGTTCAACTCTAGCTGGACCGTGCGGGTGCGCCGCGACGATCTCCTGACACTCCAGGTAGACGGCACCAAGGGCAGCGCGGTGGCGGGGCTCCGTGGCTGCACGATCCAGCCCTACGGCGCGACCCCGCGTCCGGTCTGGAACCCCGATATCGACTCCCCGATTGATTTCTACGAGAACTGGATGACCGTTCCGACCAACCAGATCCTGGACAATGGGTTCAAGGTGCAGTGGGAGATGTTCTTGAAGCATGTCGTGCTAGACACCCCCTGGCAGTACGACCTGCGTGAGGGTGCCAAGGGAGTCCAGCTCGCCGAGGCGGGCCTAAAGTCTTGGGAAGAGCGCCGCTGGGTGGCGCTGGACCCGCTCGCCCCGTGACCTCAGCCGCCTTTCTCGCCCCCCCCGAAACGATCCGCCGCCTCTTCGATGCCCCGCGTGTCGAGAGGCTGGCGCAGCTTGTGGCCCTCCGCCCCGAGATTATCGCCCCCACGCAGCTCGACTCGGCTCTCCCTGAGCTGGGCGAGCTGGAGGTGATTGTCTCCACCTGGGGCATGCCTCGCCTCACCGACGCCCAGCTCGATGCACTCCCGCGGCTCGCGGCGGTGTTCTATGCCGCGGGCTCGGTGCAGGGCTTTGCACGGCCCCTCCTAGAGCGGGGGATCACGGTGGTGAGCGCCTGGCAGGCAAACGCGGTGCCCGTGGCGGAGTTCACCCTGGCGCAGGTCTTACTGGGCACCAAGGGGTACTTTCGCAATAGCCTGGAGCTCCATGCCACCAGAAGCGCCGCCAGCGCCTTTCGTGGGCCGGGGAGCTACGGCGAGGAGGTGGCACTCCTCGGGGCGGGGGCGATTGGGCGGCGCGTGATCGCGCTCCTGAAGCCGTTTTCGGTGAAGGTCTTGGTTTTTGATCCGTTTTTAAGCAAGGAAGAGGCAGTGGCATTGGGTGTGGAAAAAGTGGGGCTCGACGAGGCATTTGCACGGGGTTTTGTGGTCTCGAACCACCTGGCAAACAACGCGCAGACCGTCGGGATGCTGACCGGAGCGCACTTTGCGCAGCTCCGCCCCGGAGCGGTCTTTATCAACACAGGGCGCGGGCTGACGGTGAAAGAGGACGAGCTCGCGGAGGTCTTTCGCGCTCGGCCGGACCTCACGGCGCTCCTGGACGTGGTCTACCCTGAGCCCTGTCCGCCGACATCGCCGCTCTGGGAGCTGCCCAATGTGCGGCTTAGTAGCCATATCGCGGGCTCCATCCACGACGAGACCCGGCGGATGGCGGACTGGTGCCTCGACGAGCTAGAGCGCTGGCAGGCGGGCGTGCCCCTGCGCTTTGCCGTGAGCCTGGAGATGCTGGAGACAATGGCGTGAGACTCTGGTACGACAAGCCCGCACAAGAGTGGCTCGAAGCGCTTCCGATTGGCAATGGGACGATCGGGGCGATGGTCTTTGGCGGGGTCAATAGCGAGCGCTTGGCCCTCAACCACGGGGATCTCTGGGGCGGGGGGCCGCACAACGATGCCAACCCCGATGCGCTGGAGGCCCTCCCCGAGATTCGCCAGCTGGTCTTTTCCGGCGAGTACGCGGCGGCGCAGGCACTGGTCAATGCCCGCTTCATGGGCCAGCCGCTCCGTCAGCGCCCCTACCAGGCCTTGGGCAACCTGCTGCTGACTGTTGTGCCACCGGCCCAGGGCAGCGAGATCGAGAGCTACGAGCGGGAGCTGGACCTCGACGATGCCATCGTCCGGGTGCGCTACCGCCAGGGAGGCGTGGACTACACGCGGGAGGTGCTCGCCAGCCAGCCCGATGGTGTGATCGCCTTCCGCCTCACCGCCAGCGCCCCGATGCACCTGCGCCTCTCGATGAGCTGCCCGCACCTGGCCCACGAGACCCGCGCGTCGGGCAGGACCCTGCTACTGGCGGGGATGAGCGATACGGTCACGTTTGAGGCCCGGGCACAGGTGCAGCTCGAGGGCAATGGAGTCATCACCGCGGAAGACGGCCAGCTGATTGTCCGGGGGCGCTCCGTGGTGATCTTGCTCTCCATGGCGACCAGCTATGTCAACTGGCACGATACCTCCGACGATCCCGCGACCTGGAACGCCAAGGCTCTCTCTCGGGCGATGAAGAAGTCCTGGGAGCGGCTGCGGCTGGCGCACCTGGCGGTCTACCAGAAGCTCTACTCGCGCGTCTCCTTAGAGCTGGGACCGGAGCCGGCGCTCCCCACCAGTGTGCGTGTCCAGAGCTTCGCGCAGGGCAACGACCCGGCGCTGGCGGCGCTACACTTCCAGTACGGGCGCTACCTGCTCATCTCCTGCTCCTACCCCGGCGGCCCACCCGCGACCCTGCAAGGGCTCTGGAACGAGTCGCTGACACCGCCGTGGGACAGCAAGTACACGGTCAATATCAACACGGAGATGAACTACTGGCCCGCCGCGCCCGCCAACCTGCTGGAGTGCTACGACCCGCTCTTTCGGATGATCGAGGAGGTGGCGGAGTCCGGGCGACGGACGGCGCGCACCCAGTACGGGGCGGGGGGCTGGGTCTGTCACCACAACACCGATGGCTGGCGGGGGACCGCGCCCGTGGACGGGGCGTTCTGGGGGATGTGGCCCTGCGGGGGCGCGTGGCTGTGCAAGAGCTTCTGGGACCACTACGAGTTCACCCGCGATAAGAAGACCCTGGCTGTCCACTACCCGACCATGCGTGGCGCGGCAGAGTTCTTCCTGGATGCGCTGGTGACTGATCCCAAGACCGGTTGGCTGGTCACCTGCCCCAGTGTCTCCCCCGAGAACGCCCACCACCCCGGCGTGAGTGTCTGTGCGGGGCCGGCGATGGACAGCCAGATTATCGGGGACCTCTTTGAGAGCGTGGCCCGTGCTGCGGAGACTCTCAAGCGGGATCCGGAGTTTGTGGTGAAAGTGCGGACAGCACGCGCCAAGCTCCCTCCTCTCCAGATCGGGAAGGCGGGACAGCTGCAGGAGTGGCTCGACGACTGGGACCTGGAGGCACCGGAGCAGGACCACCGGCATGTCTCGCACCTCTACGCCCTCTTTCCGAGCAACCAGATCACCCGTGAGAGCGCCCTGCTCATGGGGGCGGCCCGCAAGTCGCTGGAGCGGCGCGGGGACATGGCGACCGGCTGGAGCCTGGCCTGGAAGCTCAACCTCTGGGCGCGGCTGGGCGAGGGCGAGCGGGCACACGCGCTCTTGGCAGGCCTGCTCACCCCCGAGCGCACCGCCCCCAATCTCTTCGACCTGCACCCGCCGTTCCAGATCGACGGCAACTTCGGGGCGGTGAGCGGGATCTGCGAGATGCTCCTCCAGAGCCACGCGGGCGAGCTGCACTTGCTTCCCGCACTACCGCCCCAGTGGCCCGAGGGCAGGGTCTCGGGGCTCCGTGCCCGCGGCGGCTACCTCGTGAGCCTGGCGTGGAGCGGCGGCGTCCTCACCGACGTTGCGATTGTCTCGCAGAACGCAGGCGAGTGCCGCATTCGCGTCGGCGAGCAGGTGAGCGTCCTCAAGACACGCAAGGGCGGGGTCATCACCCTCGTGGATCTCCAGCCCGAAGAATAGGGCTACTGGCGGGGATCGAAGCTGCCTTTCTCGATCCCCCGCGCCCCATCCTGCCACCAGACCTGCTCCCAGCGCACCCACTTCGCGTGGCCGTCGAGGTAGCCCACCGTAAAGCCCCCTGCGTGCTGGTTCGTGATTACATCGTCGGGGAGGTTGGTGGCCGCGATCCAGTGCCGCGTGGGCCAGACATGGGCATGGAAGTAGTTCTCCCGAAAGTTGGTCGCGCTCTCGGCGAGGGCGATCACGCTGGCGGGCTTGTCGATACTGGCCAGGCTCGTGAAGGCATTGGTGGTGATCTCTGGGGAGAGAAAGCCATTGAGGGCGTAGCTGGTCACCCGAAAGGCCGTCGTGTAGGTCGTGGGGTCTGCCGGATTAAAAACGGCGGCGTTTGGTGCCCAGTTTGTGCTAGGGTCCGACGCGCAGCGTAGCACGGCGTAGCTCTTGAGGTAGGGCTGCGCCATGTAGACCCAGCTCCGCTCGCGGCGGATCAGCGCCAACTGCTCGTCGTAGTCCTGCGCGTACATCAGCAAGCCCAGCGTGAGCTGTTTCTGGTTGGAGAGGCAGCTGGTCTGCCGCGCTTTTTCCCGTGCCTGTGCAAAGACCGGAAAGAGGATCGCGGCTAGGATGGCAATAATGGCAATTACCACAAGAAGCTCGATAAGCGTGAAAGCGGTACGACGGCGCATGGGGTGGGGAGTCCTTTTCTGTTTTTTTGGCGATAGATTAAATCGCCGACTTATTTTGTCGCCAATAAGGTACCGCGGATCGTCCTGCCCTGTCAAGGGGATTTTTTAGAGCCCGCCCGCTTGGCCATCGCAGCGGGGATCGGAGCCGACCGCGTAGGCACCGCTGGGGAGCACCTTGAGGAGCTGCGCCGCCGAGCCGTGGGCCCAGCCGCCGATGGGGCGGACATCGTGGCCGCGCTCGACCAGCTCGCCAAAGAGGGCGGGGGCGGCGCGGTCCTCGAGCTCCAGGATGCCCAGCCCCTCCTCGCTCTGGCCCGTGTTTCCGCCGTCCGACGAGTGCTGCCAGCGGGGGCGCTCGACCGCTTCTTGCGGATCGAGATCCAGATCGAGCGTGTTCACCAGTAGCTGCAGGTTGGTCTGCACCTGGATATTGGCGCCCGGGGTCCCGCCGACTAGCGCGAGCGTGCCGTCGGGGTTGGTGGCGAGCCAGGCGTTGAGCGTGTGCGCGGGGCGCTTGCCGGGCGCCAGGACATTGGGCGATTTAGGGTCGAGCGAGAAGCCGGTGAGGCGGTTGTTGAAGAGAATCCCTGTGCCCTCGGGAATCCAGGCGCTCCCAAAGTTATGGAAGATGCTCTGGATAAAGCTCACCGCATTGCCGTTTTTGTCCGCCACCAGAAAATAGGTCGTGTCCTGGCCTTCGTCTGCCCCCTGGCCCCCACGTGTGGGGGAGGGCATGACGGTGGCACTCTCCCCGATCTCGGCGCGGCGCTTGGCCAGATACGGCTCGCTCAGGAGCCTCTCCAGCGGAATCTCATGCCACTCCGGGTCGGCGAGGTGGGCGAAGCGGTCCGCGAAGGCGCGTTTTTTACACTCGACTAGAAGATGCGTCCGCTCGTCCTCATCCAGCTCTCCGAGCGCAAATCCCTCCGCCAGGGCCAGCTCTTGCGCCAGGATCATCCCCTGCGACGGCGGCGGCTGGCAGTGAACCGTGAGGCCGCGGTAGCCCACGGAGAGCGGTGCCAGAATCCGCGTTTTATGGGCAGCGAGATCGTCGAGCGTGAAGTGCCCCTTCGACGCCGCGACAATCTTCTGGGCAATCGCTCCCGAGTAAAACGCCTCGCGGCCGTGTTGGGCGAGCTCTTCCAAGCTCCATGCCAAGTCCGGCTGTCGCACGAGCTCGCCCAGCGTCGGGGTCTTCGTGCCGAGTGCCTCTAAACCCGAGAGATGCGCAAACTCGGCGAACTTCTTCACGGCGCGGGGGCCGGCCGGGTAGCCGTCGCGGGCGTAGCCAATCGCCGCGCTGAGCAGGTCGGAGAAGGGGAGGGAGCCGTGGCGCTGGTGGAGCGCAAACCAGGCATCGACCAGGCCGGGGACAGTCGCGGCGCGGGCTCCGTGGATCGGGAGGGGAGCGCGGTAGCTGGCGAGGCTCGCGGATTTGGGTGCCGCCCCCGAGGCATTGTAGGCCAGGGTCTTGCGCGTTTGGGCATCGTGGACAATCAGAAAGGCATCGCCGCCCAGGTGGGAGTTCCAGGGCTCGATCACGCACAGCACCGCCGATGCCGCGATCGCCGCATCCGCAAAGGTCCCGCCCCGCCCCAAGATCGCCAGAGCCGCCGCCGTCGCCAGGGGCTGGCTGGTCGCCGCCACCCCGTTTTTCGCTACCACCAAACCTCGTGTTGCCAATGGACTGCCTCCGGGGCTATGTTTCACCCCGAAGGCAGCGCTCTCCTCCGAGACTCTCTAGTCGAGCTTCTGGAGGGAGACCGTCATGATCTCGCGGGAGATCGGGTGGCGGTCTACTTGTGCGAGCTTAGTGAGGTAGTCGGTGCCGTCGTAGCCGATGGTCATCTGCACCTCTTCGCCGAACTTGCCCAAGAGGGCGCTCTCAAGGTCAGCCGTTGCGATATAGAGGGAGATCGGGACCATGCCTTTTCCGGAGAGGGACACAGCGGTCTGGCCGGACTGGCGCATGCGGGTGAGGGCACCGTGAGTATGCTTCGCACGGAGCGTCGCAGGGATGGGTTGGTTCTCCATGGGGAGTACCGCCTTTTCTTGCCCCTTTTGGAAAACGGGGGCAAGTCCTTGGAGACCACAAACCGGCAAAGAGTTCCCGATTTGTTTTTTCCCGACCCGTTGGCCAGAACGGTAAACGTCCGCACCCAAAGGGTACCCGGGGGCGTCGTTCCTCCGCCGCGCCTTCAGCGAAATTCTACCGACGAGGAACGAGGAGGCGGCCGAAGGCCCGGGTACCCTCTGGGTGAGCCCGACGATGTCCGTCGAGGCGTCGTCGTCGAAGGCAATGGTTTTCGCAGGAAACCCGGCGCGCTCTGTCGAACGGCCTAGCATGAACACTCTACTTCTTACGCTTCCTCTGGTGGCCTCGGTTTCGATGGTGCAACAGCCGCCGCTCACCCACGCACAGCTCCGCGACGGCGCGGCGACCCCCGAGGCGGTGCGCCGCTGGTTTGGGGCGGCGAATCTCGCCAAGGGCGGTGTCAAGACCGACGACTGCACGGTCGCGTTTGCGATCGAGCTGGCCGAGGGCGAGAAAGACCCCAAGGTGGTGAGCGAGACCAGTGGCTTCACGCTCCCGCTCAAGCGTGTCGGGGCGAGCAATGTCTGGGCTGCTGTGGCGACCCTCCCCGAGGGCACGGGCTTCTTGTGGCACATCGAGGTGGGGAGCGAGAAGCGCGGCGGTGGGCAGCTGGAGGTCTACACCACCCCCGCCGATGCCAAGTACCACGATGGTGTCCCCAAGGGCACGGTCACGGACATGGGAGTCTTCAAGAGCCAGGTCTTTGCCGGGACCAGCCGCCCGTGGTGGATCTATGTCCCCGCCCAGTACGATCCCAGCAAGCCCGCCGCGGTGATGGTCTTCCAGGACGGTAGCGGGCCGAAGAACTACATCCCGCCGGTCTTTGACAACCTGATCGCCAAGGGGGAGATGCCGGTTACGATTGGAATCTTCATCCAGCCCGGAGTCTTCGACGGGGGCCGCTCCAACCGCTCGGTGGAGTACGATACCCTCTCGCCCAAGTACTCCGAGATGCTCCTCACCGAGATCCTGCCGGAGGTGGCCAAGAAGTACAACCTCTCCACCAACCCCGCCGACCGGGCGATTGCGGGCAGCTCCAGCGGGGGAATCTGCGCGTTTACCGTGGCTTGGGAGCGCCCCGACCAGTTCTCCAAGGTGCTCTCGTGGGTGGGGAGCTTTGTGAACCTGCAAGGCGGTGCCAATCGGATCAGCGGCGGCCACAACTACCCGGTCCTGGTGCGCCAGAGCAAGGACAAGCCCAAGCCGATCCGGGTCTTTCTGCAAGACGGCGCCAACGACCTGGACAACCCCTTTGGCAACTGGCCGCTCGCCAACCAGGGCATGGCAAAGGCCCTCGCCTACGCCGGCTACGACTTTAAATTTGTCTTTGGGCAAGGCTTCCACTCCGGCAAGCACGGCCAAGCCCTCCTCCCCGACTCCCTGCGCTGGCTCTGGCGAAAATAACCCACGTTCGCAGCGCCGGTTGGAAAACCGGCGTCTGCAGTGGCCTCGTCCCTCGGCCGCAAAGCCCGTGCCGGGCTACAAAATGACGCCCCCCTTCGCGAAGCCGGAGGGGGTGGCCGAGTTCCACGAGGCCGGGGGAGGTAAGCCCGGCACGGGCTTTGCGGCGGGACGCCACTGTTGACGCCCAATTCTATTGGGCGCTACGAAACGATGCCTGTTGAATCTACGAGTTATTGCGGGTGACAGGGAAGATATGGTAGACTTACTCTGCAATCGTGGAGCAGTAACGCACTCCACAACTGACATCAGGCGCAATAACAAGCGAGCCGACCGGCGCGCTTTTTTTATTCTGTGCCTCAAACAAACTTTGTAGGGGGAGAAGACCGAACCATGAACGCGGAATTTATAGAGGCACTGCGCCAGATCGAGCGCGAGAAGGATATCCCCTTCGACACGCTCTGGCAGGCACTTGAGGCGGCGATGTCCACTGCCTACAAGAAAACCCTGGGGGTAGATCAAGATGTCACCCTGCGGATCGAGCACACGTCGGGTAAGCAGCCGATCTACTTCCGCCGCCGTGCTGTCGTGGAGAATGTCACCAGCCCCCACACCGAGATCAGCCTGACCGAGGCACGTGCCAACCACAACGCCAAGGCCCAGCTCGGGGATTTGATCGAGGAGCGCCTCAGCGACCGCGACATGGAGCGCATGAGCCGAATCGCCGCCCAGACCGCCAAGCAGGTGGTGGTGCAGCGTATCCGTGAGGCCGAGCGCGACAAGGTCTTCGATGAGTTCGACCAGCGCAAGGGCGAGCTGATGACCGGCACGGTCTACCGCCGCGAGGGCCGCAATGTCATCATCAACCTGGGCAAGATCGAGGCGATTCTCCCCGAAAAAGAGCAGGTTGAGAGCGAGAACTACCGCCACAACGAGCGCTTCCGCTTCCTGGTGCTCGATGTCCGCCGCGGTGCCAAGGGCCCCCAGGTGATCGTCAGCCGCTCCCACCCGAGCCTGATCCGCCGTCTCTTTGAGATGGAGGTCCCCGAGATCGCCGATGGGACCGTCTCGATCAAGTCCGTGGCGCGCGAGGCCGGCCAGCGCAGCAAGATCGCCGTTGCCTCCAAAGAGGAGCGGGTCGATCCCGTGGGCTCGTGCGTGGGCCACCGGGGACAGCGTGTCCAGGCCGTGGTCGATGAGCTCCGTGGCGAGAAGATGGATATTGTCCGCTGGGGACCCGACATGCGCCAGTTCATCACCGAGTCGCTCTCGCCCGCCAAGGTGGGATCGGTGAAGATCGACGATGAGCAAAAGTCGGCGTTTGTGGTAGTCCCGGACAACCAGCTCTCGCTCGCTATTGGCAAGGCTGGGCAGAACGTGCGCCTCGCGGCGCGCCTGACCGGCTGGCGGATCGATATCCGCTCCGAGACCCAGGTCGCCCGGGAGCGCCAGGCCGGTGTGGCCGCGCCCGCAACGTCTGCTGAGCCTGTGGTCGTGGCCGACGAAGAGAGCGACGAGGGGGCGGACTTGCCGCCGCTGACCCTGGCCGATTTCGACGACGACGAGGAGTAGGCGCTTAGAATGCTCCCCCCCGCACGGCGCGTGCCGGTTCGTACCTGTGTCGCCTGCCGCACGGCGGGGGGGAAGCGTGGCCTCCTGAGGATCGTCCGCCTCCCCGAGGGCGCGGGAGTCGCGGTCGATCCCACCGGAAAACAGAGCGGGCGCGGGGCCTATGTCTGCCCCACCTCTGCCTGTATCGAGCTCGCTCTCAAGCGCAAGGCCCTGGAGCGCTCTCTTAAAATCACCCTCCCCGAAGGCTTTGCCGAGACCCTGCGCAGTACCATTCCTCCTGAAAGTGCGATATAGTAACTGGTTGGAACCAATACGAGGGGGCCTTGGCCCCCTTTTTGTTGTCTTCCTCCCCCAAAAAATCTTATGTATCGAGGAGCGTCCCAATGAACGACTAAGGACGTGACTGCGCTCTTGAGGAGCGTTATCGGAAAGAGGTGTGCGATGCCGGTGAAAGTTTTCGAACTGGCCAAAGAGTTAGGAATCTCCAATCAAGAGATCGTCAGTCGTCTGGACAAGGCGGGTGTGGGTAAGTTTGCCCCCTCGCAAGAGCTCGACGACACCCTGGCAGCGAAGGCGCGTGCGGTGCTCAGCACCCCCGTCCAGCCCGAAGCCGCTGCGGGGGGAGCCACCATTGCCATCCCGGTCAATGTGACGGTTAAAGAGCTGGGAGAGAAGCTCGGGGTAGGCCCGAGTGAGGTGCAGAAGGTTCTGATGGGCCTCGGCGTGCTCGCCGGGCTGAACCAGCGCCTCGCCCCCGATGCGGTTCAGCGAATCGCCAAGAAGCTGGGCAAGGTCGTGGTGGTTGGTGAGGCGACTCCCGCCCCCGAGGCCGCTCCCACCGCTCCCAAGACCGCGCCCGCGGAGAAGCCCTTTGCTGTAGCGGCAGGGGCGGGAACCGCCGCCCCCAAGGGAGCCCCGCGCACTGCTGTCGGTAAGGGCAAGCCCACCGACTCCGTTCCACGTCCCCCCGTTGTCACCATCATGGGACACGTCGACCACGGCAAAACCAGCCTCCTGGACTACCTGCGCAAGGCCCACGTGGTCGATGGCGAGGCCGGTGGTATCACCCAGCACATTGGGGCCTACCAGGTCGAGATCGATGGCAAGCGCATCACGTTCTTAGACACCCCGGGCCACGCCGCGTTCTCCGCGATGCGCAAGCGCGGGACATCGGTGACCGATATCGTCATTATCGTGGTCGCCGCCAACGACTCGGTGATGCCCCAGACCGAAGAGGCCATCCAGGTGGCGCTCAAGGCCAAGGTGCCGATCATTGTCGCGGTGAACAAGTGCGACCTGCCCGAGGCGAACCCCGACAAGGTCCTCACCGACCTGACCCGCTACGAGCTGGTCCCCGAGGCCTACGGAGGCACGGTTCCCACGGTCAATATCTCCGCCAAGACCGGTGACGGCATCGACGACCTCCTCGAGGCGATCTTGCTGGTCTCCGAGATCGAGGTGGACCCCAAGGCCGACCCGCACGCCAAGATGCAGGGAACCATTATCGAGGCCAAGGTAGACAAGGGCCGCGGGACGGTCGCGACCGTGCTGGTCCAGCAGGGAACCCTGCGCCAGGGCGACAATGTCGTGGCGGGCGGGGTCTTTGGCAAGGTGCGCGGCATGACCGATGAGCGCGGCACCAAGCTGGTCAAGGCCGGGCCTTCGTCGCCGGTGGAGATCATCGGCCTCAACGGTGTCCCCGATGCGGGCGACCGGATCGAGGTGGCCAAGGACGAGAAAGAGGCGCGGGCACTGGCCGAGCGCCGTGAGCAGCGCAAGCGCGAGGATCGCCTCACAGGCGGTGGCAAGCTCACCCTGGAGCAGCTCTATGCCCAGCTCCACTCCGGCCCCATCAAGGAGCTCAACCTGGTGATCAAGGCCGACGTGCAGGGCAGTGTCCAGGCAATCCGGGATAGTGTCGAGCCGCTGGGCAACGACGAAGTCCGGGTGCGGGTGCTCTCCACGGGCGTCGGGCCGATCTCGGACAGCGATGTACTGATCGCCTCCGCGGACCACCAGGCCGACGAGAAGAACTGTCTGATCGTGGGCTTCAATGTCGGGACGGCAGGCAATGTCACCAAGAACGCTGAGAAAGAGCACGTCCAGATCAAGATCTTCTCGATCATCTACGAGCTTATCGATGCGGTCAAAGAGGGCATGCTGGCGCTGCTTCCCCCGATCTTCGAGGAGGCCGCACTGGGCAAGGTCGAGATTCGGCAGCTCTTCCGGCTCCCGGGTGGGCGCTCGATCGCGGGCTCGTATGTCCTGGATGGGGTGGTCAAGCGCAACTCCAGTGTCCGTGTTCACCGCGGCAAGGAGCTGCTCCACGACGGTCCAATCGATACGCTCAAGCGCTTCAAGGACGACCAGCGGGAGGTGGCGGCGGGCTACGAGTGTGGTATCACCATCCGTGGCTTCAACGACCTGCAGGTCGGCGATATCCTCGAGTGCTACGAGATGCGCCAGATCCAGCGCGAGCTCTAGTCAAGGCAAAAAAATCCCCGGAGCAACTTGCTCCGGGGATTTTTGTTTTACAGGCCGATACTAGGCTACGGCAGGACGTGCGCAACGGCGGCAGCTGTGCCGATGGAGCAGGTGGGGTCAGTGCCCAGGTTGCCGACGGTGTAGGTTCCGCTCGATGCACAGGTGGGAGTACCGCCCTTGATGTAGGTGGTGGTACCCGCGCCACAGAGCACGGACAGAGCGGGCAAGGTTCCGCCCTGTGCCAGCTTGTAGTCCATGGCGTACTGCTCCTTGGCGGAGTCGATCGTACGTAGGTTCTTAACACAAGCACGAGCGCGAGCGGACTCACGAGCACGGACAAAGTTAGGAACCGCGATCGCGACCAGGATACCGATGATCAGGACGACGATCATAATTTCTACAAGCGTAAACGCACGGCGAAGAGATTTCATTTTTAGCAAGTGACCTTTTTTTATTTGAGAGTTTGTTGCAACTCTCTGGCTATGTCTTAATTGTGGTCACTTGAAGTTTGTATGTATAGGCTTCTTAAGTGAATCTTTAGGATGATATTAGCTGGCTTCTTAGTCGGTAACCCATACCTGGTATTGTTACGAGATACCTGGGTCCACTAACATCGGGCTCAATTTTTTTACGAAGATGTGATAAGTGTACATGAAGAGATCTGATATCGTCATATCCTTCACCCCATACTTGCTTGAGTAAGTTTTTATAGCTGATGGCTTCGTCTATGTTCTTTACAAGTGCTTGTAGTATATCGAATTCTGTCTTTGTGAGGTTGATATATACATCCTCTCTGAAAACTTCGCGTTTGTTGAGGTCGATTCTTAGTGGCCCAATCTCGATTACTGCATTTGGAGATACTTTTTGCCCCTTCTGTGTTCTTCGTAGTACCGCACGCATCCGGGCCAGGAGCTCCCCCAGATAAAAGGGCTTGGTCAGGTAGTCATCGGCACCGAGCTCAAGAGCCGTGATCTTCATCTGGGGGGTATCGGCGGCGGTGACGAGGATGATAGGAACAGTGCTCTGCTGCCGAAGCGCCTGGCAGACCTGGAGCCCGTTCATGTCTCCCAGCCCAATATCGAGTAAGACAATATCCGGCGACACCTTGGCGAAGGAGTCCAGACCGCCTTGGCCCGTTGCGCTTGTGGAGACGGTCCAGTCTTGCTGCCGGAGCTGATCGGCCAGAACCTGCTGGAGATGGGGATCGTCTTCAATAACCAGTACGACTCCTGCACTCATTCGGGGGGCTCCATTTCGTAGCGGGGTAGGGTAACCGTAAACGCCGCACCGCCTTCGGGAGGCGAGCTGACCGTGATCGTCCCGCCTTGCGCCTCGATAATGCTCTTGCAGATCGCCAGTCCCAGTCCCGTTCCGTGGAGCTGCTGGCCGGGAACCCGGTAGAACTTCTCAAACAGAAACGGGTGAAACTCCTCCGGGATACCCGGCCCCGAGTCGCGGAGGGTGAAGCAGAGGGTCTGGTCGGTCGTGCTTGCGGAGAGAAAGAGCGGACTCCCCGGAGGCGTGTAGCGGATCGCGTTCTCCAAGAGGTTTATCACCACTGTCACGAGCCGCTCCGGGTCGCACTCGGTAAAGAGTGGCTCGGCAGGGAAGTCAATGCGGAGTGCATGCTCCGCAAGGAGGGGGCGCATCCTCTCCAGAGCATCCCCCACGACCTCGCTGAGCTCCAGGAGGGGCGCTCCAGAGTCGGGGGGGATGTGCTCCAAGCGGGACATGTCCAGCAGGTTGCGCACCTTGCTGGAGAGCCGCCCTAGCTCCTGCTCCAGCAGGAGGGCATAGGCTTGGAGGCGCTCGGGCTGGTGTGCAAGCTCAGGGTCATGCAGGCTCCCCAGGGAGAGCTGTAGGCTGGCGATCGGGGTCTTCAGGTCGTGGGAGACATTGGCCAGGAGGTCGGACTTAGCCTGTGCAAAGACATGGAGGCGCTCATTATGAAACGAGAGCTCCTGCGCTTTACGGAGCTGCTTATGGTAGCGATTGAGGGTCATCCAGGCAGCAAAGGGCAGGAAAAGTAGCAGCGGCGCGGTTGTCCGGGTGAGATTGATAACAGGAAAGTCTTCCTCGTTGTAGGCATCAACCTCGTTCTGCACGACCAGAAGGCACCACTGGGTCTCAGGGATAGGCGCGAAGCCCACCAGAGCGCGCCGTGCCATAAAGGGATGCTGGTCGATCGTGGCATCGGAGAGGCCTTTTCGTGCCCGATGGAGCGGCTCGTAGTTTAGGGGGACCTGCTTCCAGCGCTCCTCCGTGTTAGTCGAGACAATCACTTGGCCGTCGCGCTGGATAATAAAGACCTGAGTCCCTGTGATGGCAAAGTCGGCCAGCCAGAGAGAGAACCCTTCGGGGCGGAAAGAGGTCACCAAGTAGCCTTGGGGATTGCGCCGTGGAACCGGGCTAAAGAAGGTCGGGATGTTCTCCAGGCTCTCGATCAAGGGAAGATGAGGGTTTTGTGGAAAGCCCGCTCGGTGCAACGAGTCGACGAGAAAGTGAGCGAAGCGTGGGTCTGTGGAGTAGAGACACTCGCCCTCGGCGGAGAGCACCGTTGCCTGGTAGAGCCGGGGAGAGATCTCGCTGTACTGTGCGAGGGCATCTTGTTCTTTCTTCGTGAGCTGGATCTTTTTCTCGAAGAAACGATCCTCAAAAGAGTGAATCAGGCTTAGGGAGTCGCGGACATCGCTGGAGACAATCTTGGAGTAGATGACAGCAAGTGTGGCGTTTCTGCGGAGGGCATTCTGTTCGCGAAGAGAGCGCGCACTCATGAGGGCGCTGACGATATAGAAGCCCATCCCGATAAAAGCACTCAGGAGCAGTATCGAGACCAGGAGTGGCTCGCGCTGGCTGCGGTTTAGGGGGCGGTGTGTAAGCTCACGGAAAAAATTTAGCATCTCCTTTAAGACATGTTGGTAGATTTGCTAGGAAAGATAAGTCCTAAATGTAAAAAATCCCCGAAGCAGCTTGCTCCGGGGATCTTTTGTCTCTCGCTAGGGAAGAACATGGGCGACCGCTGCCCCCGTACCGACCGAACAAGTGGGGTCGGTTCCCAGAACGTTGACGGTGTAGGTTCCGTTCGAGGGACAGACAGGCGCGTTTCCCTTGATATACGTGCCGGTTCCCGTGCCACAGAGTACAGAGAGCGCAGGCAGGGTTGCGCCTTGAGCCAACCGGAAGTCCATGGCGTACTGCTCCTTGGCCGAGTCGATCTGGCGGAGATTACCCACACAGGCACGAGCGCGAGCGGACTCACGGGCACGGACAAAGTTGGGAACGGCGATCGAGACGAGGATGCCGATAATCAAGACAACAATCATGATCTCGACAAGCGTAAACGCACGACGAAGCGACCTCATAGTTTTGGTTTCTTAGGCAGATAGGCACAGATTAAAACGAGGGGGTACCGTGGGCACCCCCTCTGAAAAAACGATGCTAGCCTACGGCAGGACGTGGGCAACGGCCGCGCCGGTACCGATGGAGCAGACCGGGTCGGTACCCAGGTTGCCGACGGTGTAGGTTCCGCTCGATGCACAGGTGGGAGTACCGCCCTTGATGTAGGTGGTGGTACCCGCGCCACAGAGCACGGACAGAGCGGGCATGGTGGAGCCCTGTGCCAGCTTGTAGTCCATGGCGTACTGCTCCTTGGCGGAGTCGATCTGCTTCAGGTTGGCAACACAAGCACGAGCGCGAGCGGACTCACGAGCACGGACAAAGTTGGGGACAGCGATCGCGACCAGGATACCGATAATCAGGACGACGATCATAATTTCAACAAGCGTAAACGCACGGCGAAGAGACTTCATTTTTAGTTAGTGACCTTTCATGTTCGAGCCCAAGGGGTGATCCCGCTTCTCTCTTACAAAGAGAATTATGGCCCTTCGCCGGATTAACTTCAGGTCGATTTTGAGCACTTAGCCGCGCCAGATACCAGGTTTTGGGCCGCCGGGGCGGTTTTTTTGCCTTAGGGGCGGAGCGGGCCTTGCTCCGGGGCGCTTGGCGGGGAGGCTCTTTAGGTGCAAGTACCGCCAGAGCTCCGACTCGCGGCCTCGGGTGAGCTTGAGAGGGCCTTGACCACGCTGCTGCGCCCAGGCCCCTTCACGGTTGAGCAGGCTCCACATGACCTGGTGCTCTCGGAGCTGACGGCTCGCGATGAGCTTGGCGCGCTGGCGGGCGGCTCGAACCATCATGCCCTCACGGACAGCCACCGGCTGGCCCAGAGGCACCCCTGCATCGTCGTAGGACTGCACCTCGACACTGCCCTCCTCCGTGCTGACAATCATCTCCTGGGTCTCTTGGTCTAGGCCCACGGCAAAGAAGGTCCCCGTAACCCCCGCGACCCCACTGGAGGTCTCCACAGTGAACTTGGAGGGGTGGTTGGCCTTCTTGACCAAGGCCCAGACCTGGCCGCTGAGCACCTTGAGGGCAAACTGCTTATCCTGCCCCAGCTGGTTGAGTACCACAGTGCTACTGGCCCCGACCCGCACGACATGCTTGTCGGGGAGCTCGATCAGAAGGGCGGCATCGCTTGCGGTGCGCAGGACAGTGGCCGCAGGGACACGATCCCCGATGGAGAGGGGACGAAACGTGGTGCTACCGGGGAGCTTTTTCTCCACACTACCAAAGGCATCGGCGATGCGGGCAAAGGGGGGAGACTGCATGGTTGTCACTCCTTGACCGGGGCAGGCCGGAAGACCCGCACGGGCTGTTGTTTACCTCTGACGGTGATCTCTCCCAGGGGTTCAGCGGTGAGGCTCTCCAGCTGCGAAAAACTTCCCTCGCTGAGGAGAATGGGGGTCTTGAGGGTCTTGGTGGCCTCTTGAAGCCGCGAGGCCAGGTTGACCACGTCCCCGATCACCGTGCGCTGCATCCGCCCCGGGGTGCCGATAAAGCCCTCGCGCGCCAGCCCCGAGGCGATCCCAATCCCGACCTGAATGCCGATGGTCTCCGCCGCACGCTGCATCTCCCAGGCCCACCGGATCGCGCGCACCGCACCCGGCTCCTGCTTGGGAAGCTCGAAGAAGTAGAGCAAGATCGCATCGCCCATGAACTTATCCAGCTCCGAGCCAAAGCGCCGCGCCGCGCTATCGCCCGCCTCAAAGTACGAGCGCAGCATCGCCTCGACCGCATCGGCGCTGTGGGTCTCGCAGAAGCTGGTGAAGCCGCGGATATCGCAGAAGACCACCGTGACATAGACCTCTTGGGTCCCCAGCTGCATTCCCCTGCCCGAGAGGGCGCTATGGGCCGCCGCTGCCGAGACCTGGGTCTTGAAGGCGCGGTGCGCCCGGACGATCTCGTAGGGGGTGGTTATCGCAACCGAGAGGCCCAGCAGCAGGAGGGGCGTGGCGCTCTCCCACCAGACCCCCGTCCGAAGAAAGGTCGCGTGGGTCAGCAAGGTCCAGGCACTGCCCAGCAGGCCCGCGCCGAGCAGAGCGGGGAGAAGGGTGAAGCGCCAGACCAGGATCAGAAAGGCCACACTCAGCCCCAGCCCAATCCACAGGCTCCAGGCCTCCGTGGTCCGTAGGCTGTTGCGGGTGGCGGTCATGTAGGCGATGTTGGCCAGGATCTCGGTGCCGGTCATCTCGCCGAGGGGGGTCATGTGCCGGTCTTCGAGCGTGCTGTAGCGCCCGACAAACACGAGCTTGCCCTTGAGCTCTGCGGGGGGCGAGTCGCTCAGTAGGATATCCTCGTAGCGCACCCGTGGAAAGGTATTCTCTGGCCCCAAGTAGCGAATGAGCGCTGTATTGGAGCCAAAGCTGGCCGCGATTGGCAGCCGTAGCGTCCCCCAGAGGAAGTAGCCCCCGGTCACCTGTGCCGCCTGCTCCAGCACGCCCTCCCCCGCGGCTACCAGCGCAATCCCGAGATGCGGGACATGCCGGTCGAGGCGGGTGCTGCCTTGGTCCTGCACAAGCGAGGGAATAAAGCGCACGCTGCGGCCTGCGGAGCGAGGAACCTCCACGGAGGCGGGGGTAAGGCCCTCCTCTAGGGTCGAGGCGAGGGGGACGAAGGTCTCTTCCCCGGTCTCTGTCTGGAGCGGACGGGTGGCTGCAAGGGTCCCTTGGCGCGTCTTAAGGGCGCTGAGGAAGCTCTCGTCGTGCTCGCTTTTTTCGGTAAAGACCAGGTCAAAGGCGATCCCCCGCACCCCCGCCCGCTCTAGCTGGCGCAGGAGATCCCCATGGCACGAGCGGGGGAGGGGATAGAACGGGTCTTCAAGAACCTCGGAGAAGGCCAGCTTGATGGGCGTCTCATCGTCCATGGCGACGATCACCACGGGCGACTCGGCGATAGTCAGGGGCTTCTTGCGTGCGCTAGCCTGCAGGTGCCAGTCGTAGAAAGGCCACTCTAGATCGCCCACCGCAGGAAGCAGGGGGCTCGGCCGCCAGACGAGCACCGCGACCAGGGCAAAGGCAAGCACCCCAATAAACGCTAGCGCCTGTCCACGTCGGTTCATTCTGGTGACGATGATACCAGCAAAAGATGAAAACAAAATGGTGCTCCGGTATACGCTTGTTTGCTGAAAAACGAAACTTCAGTGATACTGTCCCGATATGTTTTCACGCGCAGCACTGTTGCTTACCTCTTTGTGTCTCCTCGTGCCGCTTCTGCATGCCCGGGAGCCGGAGCGTAGCAGCCGTCCGCTCCAGGCACACCGTCGCACGGCCCCAGCCCCGAGTCTCGATGGCGAGCTCACGGATGCTCTCTGGAAAGACGTCCCCACCGCCAGCGAGTTCACCGATCCCCAGACCGGAAGGCTCGCCGCCGACCCGACCGTGGCGAGGCTCACCTACGATAATGAGAGTATCTATGTCGCCATTGAGTGCCGCGACAGCCAGCCCGAGGGGATCGTGGGGCGGGAGCTGGAGCGCGATAGCCTCTACCGGGGCGACCGCAACAGCGAGGACTGGATCGAGGTCGCCTTCGATCCCTTTCTCTCCTTTAAAGAAAACGACCAGGCGCGCTTTGCGGTCAATGCGCTGGGAACCCGCTCGGCGCGCTTTGGGGGCGGTCGTGCCAACAAGGCGGAGTGGAGCGGGGCTTGGGACGCCGCGGTCAAGCGCACCCCGACCGGCTGGAGCGCGGAGCTACGGATTCCCTGGAAGGTGCTGAACTACCCTGCGGGGCAGGCGGGACAGAAGCGCGACTTCGGGCTCAACTTCACCCGCTTCCAGTACCGGACACGCATCCGCTCGCAGTGGAGCAACACGGGCCTGCAGGGCTTCTCGAACCTCATTGGGCGCTGGAAAGATGTCGAGGTGCCGCGAAGCGCCTTCCACCCGACTCTCTCCACCCTGCCCTACACGCTCACGTTTGGCGGCGATGGTCCTGCTGTGGAGCGGATGGGGATCGATGCCCGCTACCAAGCGACCCCCGATCTCACGGCGGTGGTGAGCGCCAACCCAGACTTTGCGACTGTCGAGAACGCGGTGCAGAGCATCGGCTTCTCCCGCTCAGAGCGCTTTGTGGAGGAGCGTCGGCCCTTCTTTCTCGAAGGCGGCGACTACTTCCGCACGGGGCAGTTCTTCTCTCTGGGGCCGCTGTTCTACTCCAACCGGATCGAGAAGTTCGATGTGGGGGCGAAGGTCTTTGGCAAGCTCAGCCCACAGGACACGATCGGGGTCTTGCTCACCGAGGACTTTGGCAACCGTAGCGACCTAGTGGCGCGCTACCGCCGCGATCTCTCCCCAACAGCCCAGGCGGGGGTCTTTATGAGCCAGAAAGATGCGCTGGCCGGGGACCACAACAGCGTGGGCGGTGCCTTTGCCAACAACCGCTGGGGGAAGGTCGGCTTCGATAGCCAGCACTTCTTCTCGGGCGGGCGGGTCGAGGGCGAGAAGGCCGACGGTTATGCATCGTCCAATAACTTCCAGTACTTCGATGGCAACCACTTCACGAGTGTCCAGTATCTGACAGCTAGCAAGGACTTCCGCGATGCCAATGGGCTGGTCTTCTTCAACGACTTCAAGGGCTTCTCGGGCTACCACAACTGGAGTCGTGAGTGGCGCAAGGGGGCCTGGCGCTCGTTCAATGTGGACTTTGGGCCGCAGTACTGGTGGCACCAAGACGGCCGTCCCTTCCAGCGCGGCGCGTCTCTGGGGGTGAACTTCCAGACCCGCTCGGACTGGAGCCTGGGGGTGAATGTCAACCACAGCCGCTTCGACGAGCAGACCGACCGGACGATTGGGTTTCGGCTGACCTCGGGGGTGAGCAATCGCTTCAAGAGCTACGGGCTAAACTTTACGACCGGAACCCAAGGCGGGGCCCCGACGCGCTTTTTCGGCCCGCAGGTCTCGGTGCGGATGCTCAAACGGCTCGATGTGATCTACCAAGGGGGGATTCAGGAGCAGAACGGCTGGAACCGGCAGCATATCGCGACCTTCAACTACCAGTTCTCGGGCACCCGGACGCTGGGAGGGCGTGTCGTCAGCCAGACCGAGCCGGGCAAGGCCCCCAATACGAACTGGTATGTCTCGTACCGCAATGCGGGCGGCGCGGGGACGGAGCTCTACTTCCTCTTTGGGGACCCCAATGCCGTAAAGTTCACGCCCCGCGCCGCGGTCAAGCTGGTCTTTGCGCGCTAGCCGCCGGTTGGAAACCGGCGGCTAGGAAGAGGCCTGGACGCTGGTATTGACGACGGGCTGGGCGGACTGCTCGGAGCAGAGGACGGTCATGAGGTTGGCGACCATGGCGGCCTTCTGGTCCTCGCTCATCTGCACCATCTTTTTCTCCTCGATCCGCTGGAGCGCCATCTCGACCATTCCGACCGCGCCCTCGACAATGCGCTGGCGGGCGGAGATCACGGCGGCGGCCTGCTGGCGGCGGAGCATCGCGCCGGCGATCTCGGGGGAGTAGGCCAGGTGTGAGAGGCTGGCATCGGTGACCGTCACCCCGGCGGGGGCGAGGCGGGCCTGGATCTCTTTGACCAAATCATCACAGACCTCGCTGGCGTTGCGCCGCAGCGAGATCGCCCTGTCGTCGTCGGAGTCGTAGGGGTGCGTGGCGGCGATATGGCGGATCGCGGTCTCGGACTGCATCGCCACAAACGACTCGTAGTTCTGCACCTCAAAGGTCGAGCGGTAGGTATCGGTGACTTTCCAGACAATCACGCAGGCGATCTCAATTGGGTTGCCCATGGAGTCGTTGACCTTGAGCTGCTGGCCGTTGAGCGTCCGGGTGCGCAGGCTGATGCGCTGCTTGCCCACCCAGGGCAGGGTCCAGAAGATCCCGTTTTTCTTGACCGTCCCGACATACTTGCCAAACATCATCAAGACAAAGCTCTCTCCTGGTGCCACGGTGAAGTAGCCGCCTAGCGTGAAGAAAACCAAGAGCATGAGGCCAACGCCAAGGGGGATGTTCTGGGTCGCGAAGCCAAAAATCGCGATCCCGACCAGGATTAAGTGGATGGCAATGGCGAGCCCACCGGGGAGCCCGACCGCATCTTTCTCGCGTGACCACCCCGAGGAGGTCTCCTCTTGGGGGTGCATCTGTTGTTGGTTCTGAAACATTGTCTGTCCTCCGCACGCTCTGACCCGTAGATCGGGAAACTGGTTGCCATTGTACCGGAGGGATCGCCGATATTTACCAGTGATTTTCATTCAAGGCCATTGCCGACCCTTGTGTGACGGCTTAAAATCAACCAGTACGGCGAGTGAGGTGAGGATTTGGGACGACGCAGTTTTCTAGGGATCGGGGGCATGGCGCTGGGGCAGGCGCGGCCGGGAGCGCGGGCGAAGCAAGTGCTGGTGATCTTCGAGCAGGGGGGAGTCTCCCATATCGACACCTGGGACCCCAAGCCCGATGCACCCACGGAGCACCGGAGCCCGTTTAAGACCATCAAGACCAAGGCCGACGGAGTCTATGTCACCGAGCTTCTGGCGCAGACCGCCCAGCACATGGACAAGCTTGCCATTGTCCGCTGCATGACCCAGCCGACTCCAGGCATTGGCAACTCGCACCCCAAGGGCTCGCAGTATGTCTACTCGGGCGAGGCACCCGGCGGCCCGGTGGAGATGCCCGATATCGGCTCGATTGTCGCCCAGCGCCTCGGGACCAAGGCACCGTACCTACCCGCCCATATCCTCCTGCCCGGCACCGATGAGCAGGCCGATAGCTCGCGCATTGGCTTCATGCCCCCCGGCTACACCGCATTTAAGACCGGAGGGAGCCCCGCCGATCCCAAGTGGCAGGTGCCCAATCTCGGGCTGTTGACGGGGATCGATGAGCGGCGCTTCAAGGACCGACAGAGCCTGCTCTCCGCGCTGGATGTGGGCTTTGTGCACGGGAGCGCGCCCAAGGATGTCGAGGCGATGCAGTCGCTGATGCACCAGGCCACGGACATGCTCACCAACCCGCTGACCCGCAAGGCCTTTGACCTGGGCACGGAGTCCGATAAAGTGCGCGAGCGCTACGGCACGGGCCACCGTGGCCAGTGCTACCTGCTGGGCCGCAAGCTGATCGAGTCGGGCGTGCGCTACGTCACCGTGGATGTCCGCGAGCCGATGAACTCGTATGTCAATGGCAAGCAAGTCCGCTACGACGGTGGCAACAACATGAACTGGGACCACCACGATGGGATCTACTCCAAGACCCACACCAACAACATTCCCGGTGGCGGCGCGGGCGCGGGGCGCTGGGGCATCCAGACCTGGCCGATGATGGGCTCGACCGACCAGGCGTTCTCCGCCCTGATCGAGGACATGGCCCAGCGCGGTTTACTGCAAGAGACCCTGGTCTGCTTTGTGACGGAGTTCGGTCGCACGCCACGCATCAACGAGCGCCAGGGCCGTGACCACTGGACCCATGCCTTTAGCTTCGCCTTCGCCGGCGCGGGTGTCCCTGGCGGCACGGTGATCGGCTCGACCGACCGCGACGGTGGCTTTATCACTAGCCCGATGGCCTACACGCTAGAGGACTACGCCGCGACAATCTACGAGAAGCTGGGCATCGACCGCCGCCAGCCGCTCCACACCCCACAAGGTCGCCCCGTGCCTATCGCGGGCAAGGGCAAGCCCATCCCGGAGCTGTTTTAGATGAAGATTTTTTTAACCTCTCCCCAACCCTCTCCCGGGCGCTCGTCGGGTACCCTCTGGGTGGCTGTGAAAGGGCGTAATCTGTCCTCTGGCTCCCTCCCTTTCCCAAGGAGGAACGACTGCCCGGGAGAGGGAGGGCTGGGGTGGGAGAGGTCTCTTCCCGCCCTCGCACTAATTCTCCTCCCTACCCTAGCCCACGCTCAGGAGCGTGTCGTGGTCACGCCGCCGTCGGTGACGCTGACGAGTGCGCGGGATGCGCGGCAGGTGGTGGTGACGGGCTTCTTTGGCGGGATGCCACGCGATCTGACAGAGAAGGCTGTGTTGGTGAGCGACAACCCTAAGGTCGCCAAGCTGGTCGGGAGCCGGGTGGCGGTGGCGGGGGATGGTAAGACCCGTGTCACCGTGAAGGTGGCGGGGAAGGTCTTTACGGTTCCTGTGAGCGTCAGTGGTGCCACCAAGCCCGACCCCGTGCGCTTTGCCTTTGAGACCGTCCCGATCCTCACCAAGCAGGGCTGCGCGGGCGGCTCGTGTCATGGCTCGCCACACGGCAAGGGCGGCTTCTCGCTCTCGCTCTTTGGCTACGAGCCCAAGATCGACCGGATCGCGCTGACCCGCGATGGGTTTAGCCGCCGTGTCAATACGCTAGAGCCCGCCGAGAGCCTGATCCTTAAGAAGCCGACCCTGGCGATTCCCCATGTCGGGGGCAAGCGCCTGCGGGTGGGCGATGCGCGCTACGCCACCCTCAACCGGTGGATCGCTGAGGGCGCGGAGGTAGGCGTTCCGAGTGTGGGGGTTGCCAAGATCGAGGTGACACCCAGCGGACGCCGCGTGCTCGAAGCGCCGTATAAAAACCAGCAGATCAGCGTCATCGCGGAGCTCACCGATGGCACCAAGCGCGATGTGACCGCCCTGGCGACCTATGAATCGTCGCACCCAAGTGTCGCCAGTGTCGATCCCGATGGCAAGATCACGGGCAAGAGCCGGGGCTTTGCCGCGGTCTCGGTGCGCTACTTGGACAAAGTCCAGGCGCTGGATCTCACGGTGGTCGAGCCGCGACCGGGCTTTGTCTGGAAGCCGCAGCCGGAGAAAAACGCCATTGACGGGCTGGTCAATGCGCGCCTCAAGCAGCTCCAGTGCCTCCCCGCCCCGACCTGCTCGGACAGTGAGTTCCTGCGCCGGGTCTCCCTGGACCTGACCGGAATGCTCCCCGGTGCGGCGGCCAGCAAGGCGTTTCTCGCCGATAAGTCGCCCGACAAGCGTGAGAGGCTGATCGACAGCCTGCTGACCTCCGAGGAGTTTGCGCGCTTCTGGGCGCTGAAAAAAGCCGACCTGATGCGTGTCTCGCCGCGCCATCTCACCCCCGAGCAGGCGGGGCGCTTCTCGCGCTGGCTGGTCGAGGCGACCCGTCAAAACATGCCCTACGACAAGCTCGCCGATGCGATCTTGACCGCGACGGGAGGCACCGAGCAGTCCCCTGCGGCCAGTTATTTTTTAGCGATCAAGACCCCCGAGGAGCGCACGGAGCTAACGGCGCAGGTCTTTTTGGGCTCACGGATCGAGTGCGCCAAGTGCCACAACCACCCGTTTGAGAACTGGACCATGCGAGACTACTACAAGATCGCCGCGGTCTTTGCCCGCACGGAGGCAAAGAAAGGAAAAGTGACACTGGCGGCGACCGGTGAGGTGCAGCACCCGACCACGGGCGAGAGCATGGAGCCCTGGTCCAAGCCGGGCTCCCCCACCGAAGACCGACGCACCGCCTTTGCCCGCTGGCTGACCACGCCGCAGAACCCGTTCTTTGCCCGCGTGGAGGCCAACCGCATCTGGGCCGAGCTGACCGGGCGCGGGATTGTCGAGCCGGTCGATGACTTCCGCGCCTCCAACCCGCCTAGCAACCCCGCGCTGCTGGACTGGCTGACCCAGGAGTTTGTCAAGTCCGGCTTCGACCGCAAGAAGCTCATCAAGCTCATCTGCCAGAGCCAGACCTACCAGCGTGTCTCCGTGGCCCCGAGCGCCGCCGATGAGGCCCTCTTCTCCCACGCCAAAGTGCGGCTCTTGACCGCTGAGCAGCTCCAAGATGCGATTGGAGTCACAGCCGGCACGCTCGTCCCCACCGCTACTCTTCCTACGCAGCTCGCCGCGCTGGAGAGCAAGCTCCAGCAGCGCGACAGTGCGCTGGAGGCGGAGTTCACCCGCTGGTTCACCGCGCAGACTCGCCTGGCTAAAGGGCTCTCTCTCTGGCAGAGTACCTGGAGCGACTCGGGCACGCCTCTCACACAGATTCAGGAGGGGAAGGAGTTCCGCTTTGAGGAGACCGAGCGTCAGACACGGACACTCACGCGGACGATTCACTCCCATAGCGAGCGCACCGTGACTGTCATGCTACGGTTCAGCGATCAAGCGACCCTCAAGCTCAATGGTGTGGCAGTTATGGGCAACCTCAGGCGCCCCCTTTCTCTTGCCCTCAAGCCGGGTGAGAACACGATCGAGCTGCGCATGACCGGCGACAACCTCACCTTTACGTGGACGCTGGAGGACGATACCAGCGGCCTCTCCAGCCCGCTGATCGAGGCGCTGCGTGCCGAGAAAACCGCGCCCGCTCATGATTTCTATCTCGCCAACGATCCCGAGCGCACCGAGCTCCTGCGCCAAAAAGCGACTTTGGAAGACCGGGTGGCCTACGCGACCCAGCGCCCGTGGCCGGAGCAGACCGCCTTCACCAAGACCTTTGGCCAGCCCGCACGGGAGACCGCCTGTACCTGCGAGCGCCGCCAGACCCCGACACTCTTGCAGGCGCTGGAGCTGCTCAACGGACGGACCTCGTACGAGACGGTCGCTGCCGGGGCCGCACGCTATGCCGCCCTGCCGGACACGCAGCTCCTCGACGAGCTCTACCTCACGGCCCTAAGCCGTCTCCCCACGGTGAAAGAGCGCACGGTCGCGACCGCATTTCTGAAAAACGCCCCCGAGCGCACCGCCGCTGTCACCGACCTGCTCTGGACCGTGGTCAATACCCAGGAGTTTCTCTTCCAAAAATGAAAAAGACTGGCCCCCTAACCCCCGCTCCGCGGGGGGACAAACTCGAAATTCCTTATATTCCCCCCGCCCGGCGGGGGTTAGGGGGGTGGATTCTGCTCCTCACATTACCTGCCCTCCCAGCCCACGCCCAGTCGGTGAGCTTCTCGAAAGAGATCGCCCCGATCATCCAGCGGCGCTGTGCGGGCTGTCATGGCGAGCGCACCAACCTGGGAGACTGGCGGGCGCATACCTTTGCGGCCCTCATGAAGCCTGGCGCATCGGGGGCGGCGATGGTGGTCCCTGGCAAGCCCGAGGCGTCCGAGCTCTACAAGCGCATCACCCACAAAGACCCCGAGCTACGGATGCCCAAGTCCGACGATGCCCTGGATGCGCGGCAGCTCACGCTGGTAAAGCGCTGGATTGCGGAGGGCGCGAAGTTCGACGGCTCAAGCAAGACGGCGCTACTGAAGACACTCCTAGGGCCACGCGTGCATCCTGCGGCACCGGCGAGCTACCGCGCGACGGTCCCGGTGCTGGCGCTGGCCTTTGTGCCGGGGGCGAAGCAGGTCGCGGTCGGGGGCTACAACGAGGTGACGCTCTGGGACACGCAGACCGGCAAGCTGGTGCGGCGTCTCGGGGGGCTGCCACAGCGCATCCAGAGCCTCCAGGTGAGCAAGGACGGCAAGACACTCCTCGTGGGGGGCGGGATTCCGGGCGAGTACGGTGAGGTCGCGCTGGTGGAGCTAGCAACCGGCAAGCGGCGCGTGCTGGATACCTTTGGCGATCTGGTGCTCACCGCACGCTTCAATACCGATGAGACCAAGATCGCGGCGGGCGGCGCGGAGGCGAGCGTGCGCTGCTACGACCTCAAGAACGGTGAGCGGCTCTGGAGCATGAGCGTTCATGCGGACTGGGTGACCTCGGTGGCGTTTAGCGGCGATGGCAAGTATGTCGCGTCGGCGAGCCGCGACCACACGGTCAAGGTCTACGAGGCCGATGGAACCCTCTACACGACCTACGGCGGCCACAACCGGCAGTACGGGCAGTACAAGGGCCAGGCGCCGGTCTACGGGGTCTGTTTCTCCGGTGGCACGGCGCTCTCGGTGGGCGGCGGCAAGTGGGTGCAGGAGTGGGAGCCCGAGAAGGCCAAGGCCGAGTCCGGCGATGCGGGCGATATGGAGGACCGCTTCTTCAAGCAGGGGCACGCACGCTTCCTCGCCCACGGCTGCGAAAAAGAGATCTACCAGCTCTGCCTCAAGGACGGCCAGGTCTTCACGCTCGCCAGTGATGGAATTATCAAGCAGCTGGAGCTGACGAGTCAAAAAGAGATCCGTAGCTTCGGGCAGAGCGGCGACTTTGCCTTCTCTCTCGATGCCGACGTGGCGGCGCAGCGGCTTGTGGTGGGGAGCTTCGAGGGGAAAGTGCGGGTCTACGACCTGGCAACCGGGCAGCAGACCCTAGCCTTTGCCGCGCAGCCCCGCTAGGAAGCTCTGCACCACGGGCTTCCAGTCAAACTGCGCTTCGTAGAGCGCCTTGCCCTCCGCCGCGATTCTCTCGCGCAGAGAGGCATCTTGGATGAGCCGGAGGGTCTGGCGCGCGAACGCGGCATCGTCCCCGACCGGCGCGAGCAGGATCGCCTTCTCCGCCGCCTCACGAAAGACCGTGTCGGTGTGGTGGCCATCGGTGCCCACGGCCGCGATCCCGTGCTGGAAGCTGGTCATCAGCGAGGTTCGCCGGGTCGAGACACCGTCGATAAAGGGCGCCAGATAGAGGTCCATCGCCGAGAACCGGCGCGAGACTTCGTCGGCGGGGAGGGGCCCATCGGCGCAGAGCGGCTCCAGCTCGCCCAGGACCTCGCGCACGGCAGCGCCATCCGGGCCGATATAGAGCAGGCGGGCATCGACATTGTTCTGCCGCGCATCCTTGAGCGTGCTCGCCACCAGGGGCAAGAGCCGCGAGACATGCGCCGTCCCAAAGACCCCCACCGCCACGACGTTATCCGGGATTCCCAGGCGCTGGCGTGCCTCGCTGCGCGTGAGGGGGACATGGGGCATGGTCGAGCCGACCGGCAGGTGGTGGACGGGAATCTTCTTGAACCAGCCGCGGGCGTGCTTGGCCCAGGCCTCCGCCGACGTGAAAAACATATCGGCGGTCTGCCCGAGCTGCCAGTACTGCGGCACCTGCCACGACGCCATGACCGTGAACTTCACGCTCTCCCAGCAGGGCACAAAGTTCTCGTGCACCATCACGGCCAGCTTGGTCTTGGGGCAGCGGCGCTTGAGCTCGCGCAGGGTGGGGACAAGCTGAGGTGCGTAGCCGCGGTGGCCGTAGAGAAAGGGGTTGTACTGGAGCAGCACCCAGTCCGGCTGGCGTGCAACAATCGGCTCGATCACGCCGCGGATGCCGTCTTTGGTCTCCACCGAGAAGCAGGGAAGCACGGGCACTCCCACCACTTCGTCGTAGTCGAGGCCGGTGGGGGCAAGGAGGCGGACCTCCGCGAAGTGGGCTAGCTCCTCGCTGAAGAGGGCCGTGTAGTGCCCAATGGCATCGAACTTGGGAGGGAGGGCCGTGTTGATAATGTCGATCGTCATGCGGTTCTAAGGAGCGGCAGGCGGGCGAGGAGCTCCGCGGCCGCGGGGCCGTGCGGGAGTAGCCCCCCGCCACGGAGGGAGCGCTCGGTGTGCAGCAGAGCTGCTTTCTCGTCGGGTGCGAGGGGCGTTTGTAGGTAGGCAAGGGGGTCGCCGGTCTCTTTGCGCCAGAGCCCGTGGCAGAGCTTGACCAGCGGCTCCGATGCGCCACCGAGCACCTCGCCCAAGCGCAGGCGTGCCTCCGCGAGGCGGTAGAGTGGGAGGCCGGCGCGGAGCAGGCTGGTGTGGGCGTGCGGATCGCTCGCCTCGCTGAGGTGCGCGTAGACCGCGCGGCAGCGGGTCTGGAGCAGGCGCGGGTTGCGGAGCTGCGCCACGGCAAGATCGCGTCCCGCCCCGGCGACCACCACGGCCACCTTCTCTTTATTGCTCTCCAGCTCCGAGAGAAGAAAGCTCACCCCCTGCTGGGTCTCGGCGGGCTGGTCGAGGGCGCGGTCGGTCTCGTTGCGCAGCTTGGTCTGGAGCCCGCCCAGAGCGAGGACGGAGCGCCCCGTGAGGTAGTTGAGCTGGTGTACGGTACGGAAGCCCGCCGAGCCGACCGCCGTGTCGAGGATCACGCCCCGCAGCTCGATATCCGGCTGGGCGTAGAGGCAGGCAAGCTCCAGCGCATCGGCGAGCTCATCGGTACCGTCGGTGCAGTACACCACAGGGAGCCGCTTGCCGGAGAGCTGCTTGAGCAAGGGCAGGTTCGGCCCTACCAGCTCCGCTGCGGATTTGATAGAGGTGCCCAAGAGCCCACGCCGGGAGACTGCTTCTTGACTCATAGTTCGTGTGCCTCTTTTTTCGTAATGGGCTTTCTTGCGCCGTGACGTAGGTGTCGTAGATAAACTATTGGGCCATCATCGCCCTCTTCAACCGAAAAGAGAATCCTGTAGGTAGGAGCTCCTGCTGTACGCTGAAAGAGAAGCTGGCGAGTCTGGGTTTTAAAGTGCTGTTGTTCTGGGATTAGGGCGCAACGCTCTGGAAAAATTGCAAGGGAAGCACGTGCCTTCTGATACGCTGCCAGCCACTCTTGAGCGAGCCGGATCGACTCCGCAGGGGTAGGGTCTTCTTCTGTTCCATTCCATTGGGAGATTCGTACGAGCTCTGCTTCCACATCGCGTGTCATCCGTTCGGTAGGACGAATGAGGAACTGTTTCACGTTGCTCTCTCGGGTGTTTGTTTGAGCCAGGGAAACTTAGTCGCGAAGTGTGCATCTTGTTCGTCGCAGCTCATGACACGCCCGAAACGGATATCTGCATCAGACTCCGCAAGAGCCGTTTTCAGCTCGTCCAGCTCCTCCCCCTCACAAGCGAGAGCCTGAAGCTCCTCGGCAAAAGCGGCTTCTAGCAAGGCTTGTGCGCGCTTCATCCCTTCGGGAGTTGCCTGAATGGCTGCCAGGGTTCGTTCTGAGACTTCTAGCTTCAAGGTCATTTTTTGCTACTCCTCAATTCTTCCACTATACCGCAACCGATCTAACACGACTGCTAAAACAATGACTCCCCCCGTGAGCAGGCGCTTGAGGGGCTCTTGGACGCCGAGCTGTGCGAGGCCGTTGCCCAGGATCGCGAGCACGAGCACTCCGAGTGCGGTTCCGAGCACCGAGCCCCGCCCGCCGGTGAGGCTGGTCCCTCCAATAACGACGGCCGCTATGGCGGAAAGTTCCATCCCGACTCCGGCGTTGGGGTCCGCGCTGGAGAGCCGCGCGGCGTTGAAGAGGCCCCCTAGCCCTGCCAGTGCCCCTGCAATCGCAAAGACCGTGATCTTCAGCCGCGCGACAGGAACTCCCGAGAGAAACGCGGTCTGCTCGCTCCCGCCGATGGCGTAGAGGTTGCGCCCAAAGACCGTCCGCGACAGCACTCCCTGCGCGAGAATCACTGCGGAAAGCACCCACCAGAAAGGGGGAGTCAACCCACCCAGCCCTCCCTCCGCGAGCTTTTCCACGGGGCCACCCAGGTACTGTGTGCGGGACTCCGTGAGCAGGTAGGTCGCGCCGCGCGCCGCCTCCAGCATGCCCAGGGTCACGATAAACGACGGTAGCTTCAGCCGAACTGTGACAAGGCCCGTGAGCAGCCCGACCAGGAGCCCTGTGGAAGCGCCAAGGAGCGCGGCGAGCGGGAGAGGGAGATGTCCACGCAGGAGCGCCACTCCCAAGACGGCGCTAGCAAGCCCGAGGACGCTGCCCACCGAGAGGTCGATCCCGCCGATCAGCACCACAAAGGTCATCCCCACCGCGACAAGCAGCGCCTCAGGGAGCTGGTTGGCGATCGTCAGGAAGGTTGTCGGGGTGAGAAAGGTCGGGGAGCGCCAGGCGAAGACCGCGATCAGCAGTGCCATCGCCGCCACCAGCCCCCCGAGCTCGACCAGCGAGCGCTTCATTTTTTAAGCGTTTCGGCGGTGATCAGATCGACTGGGGTCTCTTTGTCGGTGGGGGTGGCTTTCTTTTGGAGCATCTCCAGCGCGTAGTCGATCCCAAAGGCCGCGAGCTGGTCGCCGTGCTGGTCCACGGTGCAGAGAACCGCGCCGGACTTGATGAGCTCCTGGACCGCGCCGATATTGTCAAAGCCGACCACTAGCACCTGCCCGGTCTTGCCCGCGGCCTTCACCGCCGCTACGGCTCCCAGCGCCATGGAGTCGTTGGCACAGAGCAGGGCTTTTATGTCGGGGTGGGCGGTGAGCATGGCGGCTGCGATCTTATTGGCCTGGTCGGTCTCCCAGTTGGCGGACTGGCTATCGGCGACTACCAGCCCTGCCTGCTTCATCGCGTCCTCAAAGCCCGCCTTGCGCTGCTGGGCATTAAACGCGGTGGGCGCACCCTCGATAATCGCGACTTTATCTCCAGGCTTGAGCTTGGTGGCGAGAAAATCCCCCGCCAGCTTTGCGCCCTTGCGGTTGTCCGGCCCGACAAACGGCGCGGTGAGCTGCTTCTCTTTCATGACGTCGGCGTCGAAGCGGTTGTCGATATTGACCACCACGATCCCCGCCGCCGCGGCCTTCTGACAGACCGGGACAAGCGCCTTGGAGTCGGCAGGAGCCACCACAATCGCGGCGACTTTCTGGCCGATCATCTGCTCGATAAGCTGCTGTTGCTTGGCGATATCTTGCTCGTCTTTGATGCCATTTGAGATTAGTTTGTACTTATCTTCATTGACTTGCTCGTGCTTTTTCGCCCCCTCCTCCATGGTCTTGAAGAACTCATTGGCGAGCGACTTCATCACCAGCGCGATCTGGGGACGGTTTGCACCCGCTTTGGCGACCGCGGCATCGCTGAGTGTTCCGGTGGTGGGTGAGGTGGTGGGTTGAGGGGGCTGGTTGCAGCCCGCGGCCAGCAGCAGTGCGGCGGCGACAAAAGTGGATCGTTTCATGGGCACAGGTTCTCCGCCGAGCACGTCGTTCCCTTCAAAACGCTTCTCCCACTGTCTTGTCCTTGACCGCGGCTTGCCAGCGCAGGTCCTCGGGGCAGTAGTAGCCATCGTGGAGCGTGGCGCGGCGGGTGTAGGGGACATAGTTGCCGGTGTGCCAGCCGCAGGCGCGGTAGAACGCCACATCGCCGGCAAAGAGGGGGACCAGGGTCGCGCCGGGCATGGCGCGGGTGTAGTCCAGGCAGCGCCGCTCGCGCTCCTCGGGGATGGCGGCATCCGTGAGCTCGGGGCCGGGGGGTGGGATGCGGGGGAAGTGTGCGGTCTCCTCGGGGAGATCGTCGCGGTGGTGGCTCCCCGGCACCACCCAGAGGCAGTGGTCGTCGTAGAGCGCCCCATTGAGCTGGTTAAAGAGCCGCAGGTCGCGGATCGCCCGGAAGAAGGCGGGCAGGTCGAGGCCGGGGACATTGTAGCCCCAGTCGCGGTGCCAGTGCGTGCACCAGGCGTCGTTTTGCGGCTCGAAGAGGATCCCCATGATCTGGCTAGACGCGTGCTCCGGTCCCAGAATATTCTCCACCGCGGCCCGCATACCGGGGAGCGCATGAAAGTCATGAAACGGCTGGTGGTTGAGCTCGGGGTACTTGTAGACCGGCTGGAGCCGCTGGGTCTGCGGCCCTTGGAGTGTCCGCGCCAGCTCCCGCGCCCTCTCCGCCTCGCGCCGCAGGTCTGTCAGCAGCGACACCGGAATCACCCCGCGCAGGACCGTCAGCCCCGCGCTGTAGTACTCCTCGCGGTGCCGGTCAGTGTAGAGAAACTCAGTGCCCATCGCGCTTCTCGGGGATCGTGATCGCGTCCACGGGGCCGGTTCGCCAGCCGGGGCCGTCGTCGGCGATAGTCTTCCAGGTCTGGCCCAGGTCGCGGGTGTAGCGCACATCGTGGCGGGCGTACTGTATCGCGTAGGCGACCCGGGGAGCATCGGTGAGGTTTTTCCCGGAGCCATGGACCGTCAGGCGCGAGAAGGCGACCACATCGCCGGGCTCCATCGGCACGGGGATGGTGACTTTGGGCTCTAGCCCGCTGTTGTGGTTGGTCCCCGCCACGGGATGTAGCGTCCCCAAGTAGTGTGAGTAGGGCACCATCGAGAGGCAGCCGTTCTCCTCGGTCATGGGCACCAGCGCGACCCAGAGGTTGATGCCGGGGCCATCGAACTTGGTGTACTGGTTGTCCTGGTGGAAGTGAAACGCCCCGCCGCCGCCGGGCGACTTTACCGCGCTAAAGGGCAGGTAGAGCCGCGCCTCGCCCTCCATTAGCTCCGATGCGATCGCGCACAGGTTGGGGCTATTGACCAGCGCATCCAGCGGCGAGCCCGCCAGGTACTCGCTGGTCTGCTTCAGCGCCGTCATCCCCAGCCCAATCGCATCCATGATGGACATCACATCATCGTAGGTGGCCTTCGTGGCCTCCGGCGAGAGCAGGCCCTTGAGGAGCACATAGCCGTAGGTCTTGTAAGAGTCGCGCTCCTCTGCCGTGAGGGCACGCGCCGAGATCGGATCGTTCATAGGGAGATTCTAGCAGAAAATCTCGCGCTACAACGTCACGTCGAAGATAGCTTTGGTATCCAGCAGAAAGCCGGGAAGCTCGGGGGAGCAATCGACCGTGGCGGGGTCTTCAAGAATCTGCGGCTCGGTGCCGGGTCGGTAGACATGGACACGGCGGGTGGTGGGGTCAAGTAAGAGGCTGAGACGGACGCCCGTGTCGCGCCACTCTTCCATTTTTTCTTGGAGGGGGGCCAAGCGGTCTGTCTTGGAGCGGAGCTCGATAACGAAATCTGGAAGGAGGGGAAGAAACTTCTCTTTTTGCTCCGGAGAGAGAGCCGCAAGACGGGCATTCGTTACCCAAGCGGCATCGGGGGCACGCATTGCCCCACCGGGAAGCTCGAAACCCGTGTTGGAGTCGAAGTAGCTCCCCGAGCCGTCGCGGAGTGCCCAGCCCACGAGCTGGTAGTTCAGGAGGGCATTGCGCTTGCCCGATTCGCCGCCTGTTGGCATCGTGACGATCAGTTCTCCTTTTGCGGTGCGCTCGAACTGCCAGGGAGCATTTGCCTGACAAAAGTCATAGAACTCCTCTGGGTCGGTCAGACGCAGGCCCGGGCGCATCCGCAGGATCAGCGGCCAGACACTCTCGGGCAAGGTCTCCGACGCGGTGGTAGTTGCCATGTGCCTATTTTATCCCAGCTCCCCGAGGGCTTCTAGGACCCGAATCGGGTTGTAGTGCTCGCGCAGGCGGGTGATCTTGCCGCTTGCGGTCTGTGCGGTCCAGACAATCCGCGAGGCGTAGGCGCGGCCGGTGCTCCGAAAGGTCGACGATTCCTCGTACTCGATCACGAAGCCGCCCTCGAAGATCGCCGTCTCTAGGTCGTTGATCTGGTGTCCTGTCGTGAAGGTGGCGATGGCGGCGAGGAACTTGCCTAGGGCCTCGGGGCCGTCGAGAGACTGCGTGTGGCCGTCGGGGGCGAAGGGAAACTCCACCCGCAGCGTCTCGGCGTAGATCGCCAGGTTCTGTGCCTCGACCGGCTTACCGATATTTGCGAGATGCTGTTCTAAAAGTTCTTGTTCGGTCATTTTGCGACACCGTAGTAGAGGGCATTGAAGAGGAACTTAAAGGTTCCGTGGGGCTGGGCGCGGTTGACCACCTCAGGGCCGAGCAGGACGAGCTTGCCCGCGCCGACTTGTGCCTCCGCGATGGCGATACCGTCTTTGAGGTAGCCCTGTCCCCAGGCCCAGCCGGAGCGCAGCGGGGTGGCGGAGTCGAACCAGGCGACCGGCGTGATGGTCCCTGCGCCTGCTCCGGGAACCAGCTGAAAGACCGGCGAGTTGTCAAACGCGACATCGACTTTTGGGGAGATTCCCTGTGCCAGTGGGTGGGTAGTATTGGCAGTAACTTGCAAGATCGAGCCGGGGGCGTAGAACTTTGCCTCCTCCAGCGGCTTGACCTTGCCATCGGGGAGGCGCTCGACCAGGTGGTTCTGGAGCGGCAGGTTCAGGTGCTGCGCCAGGCTGGTCGAGCTCCCGATGGTGACGACCGTCCCGCCCACCTCCAGAAACGCCTTGAGCTGCGGCACGGTCTTGCTCACACTCACCGCGCCGAGCCAGAGCTGGAACTCAGCGGGGATAGTGTCGGTGCGCGGCGTGGCGGCGGCGCGCGTGGTCTCGCGGGCGGGGATGGCACCGTCCACAAAGACCAGCACATCGAACTTCTCCGCGAGGTTGCCGGCGTCCAGCTCCTTGGGGTAGACCACCTGGAACGGAAACTCAAACTGCTCCAGGAGCCAGCGTGTCCAGCCGGAGGGCATCGAGCCGCCGTAGCGATCCCAGAGCCCGATCCGCAGGGGGCGCTTAGGCAGCGCGGGGGCAGCGGGCGCGGTGTCCACCCCCACAAACTCCAGCCCGAGCTCGGGGGCGGCTTTCTCCACGATTGCCTTGCTGGTCTCGGTGCTGGCGATAAACCACGCGCCGTTTTCCTTGGTCCAGCGCACCTCGCCGCCCGCCTTGAGGATGCGGTTGATCACCACAAAGGCATCGTTGTAGGTGTGGTCCAGGAGCCAGCCCGCCTTTCCTGGTGTCAGCTTGCCCGCCAGCGGCTTGGCCCGGCCGTCGACCACGCTCAGCGGCGCGGTGACATCCTCCAGAATACGGTCGAAGCGCACTCCCATCTGGTAGGCCAGCGTGTAGCCGGCGTTGTCGTAGGGGGCCTTGGGCGGGCCGCCGGGGTAGGGGAAGTCGTTGGGGTAGTCCTGCGGCTCGAACATGTCCAGCACATGGGCGCGAAACGCCTGGGCGGTCTTGACCACAAACGAGTGCGCCGGGTAGGTCTTGCCCCCGACCGTGAACTCTTTTTGTGCTTGGTGGATCGTGATCCCGTTCTGGCGGAGCGTGTTGACAAACTTGACGACCGTCGGGAAGTCGGGCTGGTCGGCGGGGAGGATGTAGGCGCGCGGGTCCCGCAGCTCGGGGAGGCGGAGGGCGGCAAAGCTCGGGGAGGCGCTCTTCTTGACCTCAGCGATCCGGCGCGGGTAGTCGGTCCAGGTATCGCGGCTGCCCTTGTCGATCGCGTTGCGGCCCATCTTGTAGATATTGTAGAGAAACTGCTCGCGGTGGCGCGACGCGATATCCAGCACGGCCCAGTTGGCGGTGAGGGAGTAGTCGATGGACTGCTTAAAGTGCCAGGTCTGGGGGGTGATGGGAAAGACATAGTCCTCTTGGGGGATGAGCTTGTCCGGGGTGAAGGCGATCTCGACTGGTGTCGGGTTGCCGATCGCCTCGGTGAGCAGGCCGATCATGTTGTGGAAGTAGGTGGTCGTGCGTAGGCCCCCGTTCCACCAGGTCTGGTAGCTGGCCTGCGAGCGGCGCACGGCTCCGGGCTTGTTCTCCAGCACAAAGCGGTTGTGCATCGAGGTTCCGACCAGGTCGATCCCGGTGACGACCAGCGGATCGACATTGTGGTTGTGGGGCGCACGAAACGGAGGGGCAAAGAGCACGGTGCCCGCGGGGCCGGTCTGGTGGTGGTTGTAGACAATCTGGGGGAACCACTGCTCGTACTGCACGGCGAGCATGTTCTTGGTCTCGGCCTGGGTGCCCATGTAGAAATCGCGGTTGTTGTCGTGGCCGATGTACTTCTGGTAGAGGCGCGGGATATTAAAGCCCCGCTTTTTCTCATCGGCCTCGCGCATGTACCAGTCGGAGATCAGCTCCATGCCATCGGGGTTGGCGTGTACCAAGAGAATGATGCAGTCGTCGAGGAAGCGCTTGATCTCGGGATCGTTAGACGACGCGAGCTGGTAGCTGGTCTCGATCAGCTGGTGCGCTCCCAACACTTCATTGGCGTGCAGGCCACCGTCGATCCACACAATCGCCTTCCCGAGCGCGGCGAGCTTCTTGGCCTCGGTGTCGGTGAGGCCCTCCGCGCGCGCCAGGCGCTGGGCGATCTCTTGGTAGGTCTTGAGCTTCTTGTGGTTGGCGGGCGATGTCACAATCGCCATGAGCTGAGGCCGCCCCTCGGCGGTCTTGCCGATCTCCTCGACCTTGACGCGGTCGGACTCTTTGTCGAGTAGCTTCCAGTAAGCCGTGAACTGGGTGTAGTTTGCCAGCCTGTAGTCGGCTCCGATCTCAAACCCAAAGAACGCCTTGGGCGCAGTGACACGCTCTTGCACGGCGTAGAGGGGCGCGGGCGCGCTCAGCGCGAGGGGGATTGTCGTGACGAGGGGGAGGTACATAGCGCTATTGTACTAGAAACTCCACCTCCGAGCTGTTGGTGCACCCACGGGAGTCGATCACGTTGAGGTAGCAGGCGGTGGTCTCCAGCGGGATCGCCGACGATGCCAGGTTGCCGCTGAGAAGCGCGGGCTGTGCCTGCCAGTGCCGCTCAGGCCAGGGCATGCCTGCGTCCTTGGTGAAGAGAAGCTCGGCGGCTTTGAGGGGGACCTTTGCCTCAAACTCGGCGCGGAGCCAGCCGCTCTTGCGCTCTTGCTTCTTGAGGCGGGCCAGCGGCGGCTCCCCGAGGCCACACTGCGCGGCGGCAAAGACCCGTAGCTCCTCGGGGTTCTCGCCTGCCGCGCCGTGGCCGTGGGGCATGCGGAGCTTGAAGGAGAGGGTCTTCTTTCCCCGGGGAAGCCGGTGCGACTCCTGCCAGAGGGGTGGGGTGAAGGCGAAGTCATTGGTGCCATTGATCCAGAAAAACGGCATCTTGGCGTCTTTGAGGTGCCGCGACGGGTCCCAGAGCTGCATCCAGCGCTCGGCGTGGGGCTTGTCGGTCTTGTCCAGCCCGAGGCCGGGGGAGCGATCCAGAAACCCGCAGCCGTAGACCGACATGGCGAAGGCAAAGCGCGGGTCGTGCCCCGCCGCGATGGCGGTTAAGACCCCGCCCCAGGAGATTCCGGTCAGCCCGATGCGCTGTGGGTCCACGCCCGGTTGCGCGCGTAGCAGCGAGTGGCCGCGCAGGATCGCCTCGACCGCGTGGTAGCCCCACTGCTCGGTGGGCGGCTCCAGCGCCTTGTCGTACGCGCCCCAGCCGGGCGGCCCCCCGAGGGCGTGGTGGTCCCGGCGCAGGCTCCCCGAGTCGGGCGTGTGGCCGCAGGTGTCCATCGCCAGCGCGGCAAACCCCCGCTCGTTCCAGAGCCGCACCCAGCGGGAGAACGCCGAGCCGCCGCCGCCGTGCACGAGAACAATCCCCGGCACTCTCTGGCCGTCTGCTACCGCACCCGGCGCGGGCATTCCCAGCCAAGCAAAGACCCGTGTGGGCTTCCCCTGCCAGCTTGGGCCGTCGTAGAAAAGCCCGGTCACGCCCGGCTCGCTAAAGCCCGGCGCGTCGTAGGTCTGAGGCGGCGTGTTGTCTATCTTCCACATAGTGGCTCTTTCGCCAGCGGGTCCACGCGCACCTTCCAGAGCCCGCCCGGCAGCACCCAGTCGATATCCCACGCCTCCTCGCCCCTGCGCCTCGGCACCGACGGAATCACCCGCGCAGGCGCGACAGTCGGCTCGTTCTCAATCGGCCCTTCCATGGAAATCGCCCAGAGAAGAACCCGAAGGCTAGAAGACCCTGGCAGGACTAGTTGTGGTGTCCGAATCTGAATTGTAGGACCTTTCGGATCACAGCTAGCTTTGTCAGGATGTGAGAGACAGAGTACATGGCAGTGGACAATGGGATGGCGATAATCAGGTCGATGCCAGTAATCAAAACTACGATCCATTCCTGATCGGAGCGCCAGAGCCACACCGCCTCGTTGAAGAGTCCAAGTCTCCCACATTCCTGCTAACCCGGGTGTCCACCGACTAAAGCCTTCCCGTACATTTTCGGAATAACACGACACGGCCATGTAGGGAGGAAGGCCGACTGCCTTCTTTGGGATCAGAGGATGGTGTGAGTACGTTTTCAGCACACCCTTGGGAGTTCGGTACATTCGGGCAACCGCGCCGTCAAAGCAGGGAATGAGTAGCTCGTCTTGTGTGTAGGCGACAAAAGGCGGGAGGTGCTCTGCTAGACCAAGCCGTGCAAAGATCGCGAAGAGAGTGTCCTCTGCGGTGTGGAGTTCTTTTCGGAAAGTAGCGTCTTCCTCGTCGATATACCCATAGATGCAGGCGATATTTTCCTCAAGGCGGATGAGGCGCTGGAAGAGTGCGCTTGCCAGCCGTGGGGGATTTGTATCCAGGGTGAGAAATAGAGAGAGAAGAGTCAGGAGCTCATCACGATGGCTGAGATGAGCTCCACAGCCCCACTCATGGAAAATCCACTCATGGGCGGCATCTTCAAAATCTTGCTGAATATCGTGGTTTCCTAAAAAGCGCAGGACAGCGAGAGCCTGGAGGTAGGGTTCAGGATCGTAGAACTGGTGGGCATCACAGACAAACCGAGCCCGTACACAGAGGGACTGAGCAGTCGTTTCGAGGCGTGCTTGGTCGGGTGGGGAAAATGTCGCAGCGTGGCGCTGCTTCAGGAGGATGAGGTGTGCCAGGAGTTTCGTTTGGTGAAGCTGGTCTGTGGCAAAATAGGATTCCCTTTCTTCCTCATCATAAGGGCCAGACTCATCGAACCAGTCCATCGGGCGGCGGGCGAGCCAGTGTGCCTGCTCGACCAGCTCTTCAAGCAACGCGGTGATCTCCTCGGGGGACAAGGGAGGCGTCGCCGGGTTCTCTACGGCGGTAAGCAGTGCTGCGATGCGGTCGGGTAAGGTCATGAGCGGGGTTACCGTTCGGCACGGAGCCGGGGAAATCCTGCGGTTGGGAGGAGTTGCGGGGAGTGGGGTACAATAGTGTCTCCCCGTGCGAATCTTGCAGACTATTGTAAACGGCCCTGAGCCCTGTCCCTACCTTGCCGATCAGAGCTGGACCATGAAGTACCAGCACATCGGCGAGATGGCACCGGGCGAGTACGAGCGGCGCTTGCGTCTGGGCTGGTTTAAGTTTGGGGCGTTTCTCCAGCGCCCGGTCTGCGCGACCTGCCAGGAGTGCCTCTCGATGCGGGTGCCCATGGATGAGTGGGAGCCCAACCGGATTCAGCGGCGGACCTTGGCCAAGAACGCGGAGCTGCGGATCGAGGTGGGCACGCCGCCCCAGTGCGACCCGGAGCGCCTGCTGCTCTACAACCGCTACCGGATCGCTCAGACCCAGGAGAAGGGCTGGACTCCCACTCTCATGGACGCGGCCGCCTACCACCGGGAGTTTCTGGTCGGCCCCACCGACATGACCGAGATCAGTGTCTGGGACGGCAGCCGGCTCCGGGCGATCGTGCTGACCGATGTCGAGCCCAATGCCGTCGCGGGAGTCACCCACTACTACGACCCGGACTGGCGCGAGCGCTCGATCGGGCTCTTTGCCATGCTCCAGACCTTCCTGCTCGCCCGCGAGCTGGGCAAGCAGTGGGTCTATCTGGGCTACTATGTGGAGAACAGCCCGACCATGGGCTATAAGCTCCAGTTCCGCCCCTGTGAATTGCGCGACTGGGACGGCACCTGGCGCCGCGTCGAGAAGTAGCCGCTAGGGGGCGATAAAGCCGGGGATGGGGTTGCCGTAGAACGCTCCGGTCTTGTAGGCCGCGAGGCTGGTCGCGGGCTCCGCACCGGGCTCGATCTTGATGGGCAGGAAGTACCAGAGCGTCCCCAGCCTTGCCCCGATCCCGTCGTTGACCACCAGCCCTTTCTCATCTACCGTAAAGGTCGCGGAGCGGATCGGCTTGCCGTCACGGAGGAGCTTGAGCTCGTAGCTTCCCGGGTTGGTTGCCAGGAAGTGCCGCGAGCTATAGTTATTGGCGGAGAGCTTACTCTGATCGCGGTACAGACGAACCTTCACGCAGGTCAGCTTGAGCCGTACCCAACTGGGGTCGCCCGTGTTCTGTCCGGGTGTGGTAAGGCGCTCGTCATGGGTTAGGTAGATCTCGTCGGGGCTTCCTCCCGCACCCAGATGCTTGCTACTGGCAAGCTGCTGGCCTTTGTAGAAGAGATAGGCGCCCAGTCCCTCCAGGCTCTCGGGCGTCCCCCGTAGCCAGAGCCGAATCTCCAGAACCGGCGCTTCCTCGTCGATCTGGAGGTTCATCCCCAGGTAGCCCAGCGGCAGGTTCCAGTCCTGATCCACATAGAACTCTAGCGCACCAGGGGACTTGTCGAAGCGGTCCTTGATAGTCTTGACTAAAAACGTACCGGAGAAGAGTGTCTTCTTCGTGCCGGTGAGGGCGTTCTTGAGGACGATCTGAAAGCGACAGGTACCGCTTTGCGAGATCGCTTTGTCCTCGCCAAGCTCCGGGAGGGTGACCGTTCCCCAGGCTCCTGCGGCCAGCTCGGGAGTCTCCATCGGGGAGGAGAACCACGCGGTGCCGTCGGGCTTGCTCACGTTCATCACGAGCTGGCTCCCGCCCTCCAACGGGCCGGCGATAACAAAGGCGGCGCGCGGGACCCAAGACCAGGCGCGGGCTCCCGTGAAGCGCCGGGTGGTGAGCTGCAGGCTGGGCAGGACAAGAGTGGGCTCCGCGCGCGTGTGGTGTGGCGCAGGCGCGACAAGCGCGGGCAGGGGCAAAGACAGGGGTAAGAGCATGGTGATTTTCTTCTTTCGTCTAGTGGGCTCGGAGCTGCGAGAGCGCCTGAGCGACCAGGCTTGGGTCTAGGGAGTTGTGCTTCTTGAGGAGAAATCGGTACTCCACTCCCTCGTGGCAGGGGGTCTGGGAGAGCGGGAGAATCTCGTAGCCACTGGCGAAGTAGGCCTCCAGCTCGGAGGGAGTGAGCGAGTAGAGCCCCGCTGCGGGCTGGTTCAGCTCGACAATGCTCAGCACGAGCAGGGAGCCGCAGGGGGTCGCCGCATCCAGCTCCCGTAGCCAGAGCAGGCGCTCTCGCCGCGAGAGGCAGTTGAGGAAGAGTGGGGTGTCGGCCGTGGTTGTTTGTGTCAGAGTGTTCATCGCGTCCATTCCTTAATGGCACCCCGTGGGGTGCTCGGTATGACGCTAGAATACGAGGCCATCGTAAGGTCTCCGTAATTTTTGCGGGGCGATCAAAAAAGCAGGCAGCTATTTTTCGAAGGGGCTCGCGTGGGGAAGGGTGGCTACTAAAGCCTTCAGGGAGTCTAGCGAGGCATGGAAGCCTGCCTGATAGAGCGCCTCGTAGCGCTCCTGGCCCAGGCGCTCCGGGAGGTTGGCGAAGGGGCGTGTGTGGACCCCTTCGTCGTCGGGAGGAGCCTCCCAGCCTGCGTGGGTGTTCCACTGCTCACGAAGCGCCGTCTCCGCGCCTTGAAGCTGAGCAGCCTCCTCCCAGTGCTCCCCACGGATGGCCTGGTGGCAGTAGCATGTCAGGCAGTCGGCGACAATAGGCCAGTTTTCGAGGGCGCATGAGAGCGCAAATCCCTCGTGAAGCAGGGGGAGGGCTCGTTCGGGCTCGCCCAAGAGAGGCAAGAGAAACGCCTGGCCGCGTAGCATAAAGCACAAGGTAAAGTCCTGCTGGGCACGACGGCACACGGCAGTCCCCTCCTCTGCGAAGTGCTGGGCTTGTTCAAAGTAAGTGCGCCGCTCCTGCGCGTTGGTGGTGAGGTGGCCACGGGAGGCGAAGACACAAAAGAGGCCGCTGTAGTTGCGCGCCAGCCGCACATCGTTGCCGAGGGCTTGGTTGCAGAGTCGTGCCTCTTCGTAGTGGGCAACAGCCTCGTCGAAGCGCGTCTCGAAGTAGAGTAGGTTGCCTAGGTTATTGAGCTCCTCGGCGATGGTCTCTCGGAGGGGAAGAAGCGCAGCCTCACTCGCGCCTGCTGTCGTGCGCTCCTCCAGCAAGCGCCGGTTGTACTCGTAGGACTGCTGCTGGTGAAAGCGTGCGGTGCTATAGTCGCCTAGGTCTAGGTAGGCTGGTCCCAGACACCCATGCAAGGCTGCTAGCTCCCCTTCAGCGACACCGGCGGCAGTGGCCTGAGCAAGCGTCTGGGTGAGGTAGGCCAAGGCAAGCTGTCGTGAGTAGGTGACCTTCCAGAAGGGGTTGGCCGCCAGGCACAGGGCGGTTGCTAGGGCAGGCGATAGGGAGAGAGTTCGCTCAAGGGCGGCGCTGACATTATCCTGGGCCTGCTTGAAAGACTGGATGCCCTGAGTGATCTGGCCACCAGTGAGGAGGGGCTGCCAGTCTTTCAAGCAGGCCAGAAAAAACTCGGCGTGGGCCTGAGTGAGTCGCGCGGACTCGAGGGGGGAGAGCCTCTCTAGGCCGTACTCGCGCAGGGTCTCCAGGAGCCTAAAGCGCTCCCCGTCAGCTCTTAAAAACGAGCTATCTACCAGGGCCTGGAGATAGTCAATGGCAAGCAGCTCCCCGGTGATCGTCTCAGCGGCCTCGACGGAAAAGCTGCCTCGGAAGATGCACAGCTGCGTGAAGAAGTACTGGACATCGGGAGCCAGGAGGCTCCAGCCCCAGTCGAGGGCGGCACGGAGGCTGGTGTGGCGTGCCTCTCGATCCCTTCGCTTGTCCGCCAGCAGGTCAAAGCGGCGGGAGAGGCGCTCCAGAATCTGTGCGGGGGTGAGAATAGCCATGCGCGCCGCCGCCAGCTCCAGAGCGAGGGGCAGGCCATCTAGGCGACGACAGAGGTCGGTGACGATACTTTTATTTTTATCGGTGAGGGTGAAGTCCGGGCGAGCCCGCTGTGCCCGGTCACAGAAGAGCGCGACAGCGTCTTCGGCGACCAGAGGGGAGAGCGGGAAGACCTGCTCCGCCGCGAGGTTGAGCTTGATGCGGGAGGTGACAATCAGCCGCAGGGTCGGGATCGCTCGCTGAAGCGCATCGACTGCCTCGGGGCCGCCAGTGGCCACGAGCTGCTCGAAGTTGTCCAGTGCCAGTGTCTGGCCCTCCAAGGCCGCCCGGAGACGGACGAGTGTGGCCTCATCGGAGGGCGGTAGCTCTAGAGCAGCGACCAGCGCTTCGTGGAGCCGCGAGCCCTCGCGAAGGGAGCTCAGGGAGAGGAAGCGAATGCCCTCTAGCTCCTGCACCAGCCGCGTCTTGCCCGTGCCACCCGGTCCCAGTATGGTAACCAGCCGGTGCTCGCGTAAGAGACGAACAATCTCATCTTTTTCCCATTGGCGGCCAAAGAAGGCATTGAGAGGACGTTGGAGAACCGGAGCCCACTCCGTCTGTGCCTGCCCCTCCTCTTTCCTACTCTCCGTAAAGACTGACAGGAGCAGAGCAGGCTCAAGCGCTTGTCGTCGCTCACGGGCGCTCTCTGCCAGTGCGGCGAGCCGCTCTCGCTCACTGAGCAGCGCATCCAGGTAGAAGCCGGGGGCGAGCTCTCCCTGGTAGAGCGCCAGTGCGCTATCCAGATGCCCTGCCTGAGCGAGGCTGTCCTTGGCACTCGCGGCGCGCCGGAGCGCCTCCTGAAACGCGACCACATCGACCTGGACGGAGCTTGCGAGCCCTACCTGGAGGCGGTCCGCGATCAGGACACTCCCCGGAGCGGTGCCCGCGGGTTCGAGCTGTTTTCGAAGAACGGCGAGGGTCTGCTTAAAACGGTTACGCGCATCGTCGAAGTCAATCTCGGGCCAGATGAGGTCGATCACTTCCTCGCGGGGGCGCAGGCGACCTGGTGCAAGGGCGAGCAGTGCTAGCAGTGCCCCTGTCTTCCGGCCCGCGAGCTCGTCTAGAACCAGGCTCCCTCGCCGGGCACGAACTCCCCCAAAAAGCTCGAAATGCCAGTTCTCCACGGGGTTATTTTAACTGAAGAACTGATAAAATGATGTCATGAAGAACCACGCTTGCCATCGGTTTCAGCGCGCCCTCTCGCGCCGTGAGCTCCTCCAGACCAGCGCGTCGGGCTTTGGGATGCTCGCCCTTGCTGGGCTCCTCGCCGACGAAGCCAAAGCGGCGGAGAACCCGCTTGCGCCCAAGAAGCCGCACTTTCCCGCAAAAGCCAAGCGCGTGATCTTTCTGTTCATGCACGGGGGACCGTCGCAGGTGGACACCTTCGACCCCAAGCCGCTCCTCACGCGCGACAGTGGCAAGCCCTACAGCGGCCAGCGCCCGCGCGTGGTCTTTGCCCAGACCGGCAACCTGCTCGGCTCTCCGTGGAAGTTCAACCACTACGGCAAGTGCGGCACCGAGGTCAGCGATCTCTTCCCCAATGTCGCCCAGTGTGTCGATGAGATGTGCGTCATCCGCTCGCTCCACGGTAGCAACCCGGCCCATGGCGGCGCGCTGCTCAAGGTCCACACCGGCACCGATGTCGGGATTCGACCGTCGATGGGGAGCTGGGCGGTCTATGGTCTTGGGACAGAGAACCAGAACCTGCCGGGCTACGTGACCATCTGCCCCACGCTGGGCCATGGCGGTGTCCAGAACTGGAGCTCCGCGTTCCTGCCCGCCTGGACCCAGGGCACCCCGATCGGCAATGCGTCGGTGAAGGCCAAAGAGGCCAAGCTCGCGCACCTAGGCAACGCCGATGCGTCGGCGGCGCTCCAGCGCCTCCAGCTCGATAATCTCCACGCTCTAGACTCCGAGCAGCTCAGCCACTGGGGCGTGGACCCGGTCTTGGAGGGCCGTATCCAGAGCTTCGAGCTCGCCTTCCGCATGCAGGTCGAGGCCCCCAAGCTCATGGATATCTCCGGCGAGACCCAGGCGACCCTGGACATGTACGGTATCGACAAGGACCCCACCGACAACTTCGGGCGGCAGTGCCTCTTGGCGCGGCGCTTCTGCGAGGCCGGGGTGCGCTTTGTGCAAGTGACCCACTCCTACAAGTGGGACCAGCACGGCGATCTCAAGAACGGCCACACCAGGAACGCCGCGGAAGTAGACAAGCCGATTGCGGGGCTCCTCAAGGACCTCAAGCAGCGCGGGCTCTTGGAAGACACGCTCGTGCTCTGGGGTGGGGAGTTTGGCCGCACGCCCACAGCCCAAGGCGGCGATGGGCGCGACCACAACCCGCACGGCTTCACGATGTGGATGGCGGGCGGCGGGGTCAACCCCGGCACGACCTACGGCTCCACCGACGACTACGGCTGGTTCGCGGAGGGCGACAAGTGCCACATCCACGACCTCCACGCCACCATGCTCCATCTCCTTGGCATCGACCACACCAAGCTCACCTACCGCTACGCCGGCCGCGACTATCGCCTCACCGATGTAGAGGGAGTTGTGGCAGCAAAGGTCCTCAAAGACCCTAGCTCGCTCAAGCTGGTGTAAAGCGTGTGGCTAGCCTCGACGGAGATCGTCGGGCTTTGGGGCCTTCGGCCGCCTCCTCGTGCCTCGTCGGTACAAGTTTGTTCCGAGCGAAGCGAGGCGGCGCGAAGCGCCCCATAGCGGGACGTTTACCGTCCACGCGAAAAAAAGTTTACCAATCCCCTTGACTCTCACCTGTACTTGAGGCTGTATTCTGAGCCTGTTCGGTACGAGAGGTGAGGCACGATGATCAAGATTGGGGACTTTGCGCGGCTGGGACAGGTGACGGTTCCCACCCTGCGGTTCTATGCGGAGGTGGGGCTCCTGAAGCCTGTCTCGGTGGATAGCGTGTCGGGGTACCGCTACTACGCGCTCTCCCAGCTTCCACGGCTCAATCGCATCATGGCCCTCAAAGACCTGGGCTTTACCCTTCCGCAGATCGAGCATGTCCTGAACACCGACCCGACACTGGACGCGCTCCGGGGCATGCTCTCTCTCAAGCAGGCGGAGACCGAACAGCTCGTGGCAGCTGAGCAGGCGCGCTTGTGCCGAATCGAGGCTCGGCTCCATCAGATTGAACAGGAGAGTCGAATGTCTGAGTTTGATGTTGCTATCAAGGCACTTCCCCCCATGCTCGTGGCGGCGTGCCGCGTGACCATCCCCACCAATGACCAAGCGTCGGCGTTTCTAGACCGCGCCTTTGGCGATGTTTTTGGTCAGCTCCATGCCCACGGCGTAAAACCGGTCGGTCCGTGCGGTGCGATCTGGCACCAGAGCGCGGAGGTTCTGGAGAACGAGGTCGCGGAGGTGATTGTCCCGATTGATCGTGCTTTCCAAGCGACCGAGAGTGTGCAGGTCTACGAGGTGCCCGCGCTCCAAGTGGCTGCGGTGGTGCACCAGGGCGGCTACGAGAACCTGTCCCTGATGCATAAGGCGCTTCTCCAGTGGATGGAGGCCAATGGCTACGAGGCAGCGGGCTCCTACCGCGAGCTCTACCACAGCCCCCCCGATGCCGAGACCCCCGTGCTAGAGGTGCAGTACCCCGTGAGCTCTAAGAGCTAAGCACGAGCTTTGCCCCCAACGAGCGTGTAGGCAACCACCGCAGGCCAGAGCGCGTTGATCGACGAGAAAACTCTTTGCGTCAAGCCACGGTAGCCGTCGGGGTCGTTGCCGGTGATATTGAGCCAGAGGTAGAGAATCCCTGCGAGACTGACAAAGACCGTGAGGGCGTAGGCGCGTGGGTTATCATGGAGTGTAGGGGTCTCGATGAGGGCGAGGGCAGGAGCAATGAGATTGATGATCCCCAGGGCATAGAGCCCATGAAGCGGGCTTCCCATCGGCCAGATGCCGTTGGAGGCCATGGCGATCCCGAAGAGAAACCAGCTCAGTGCTCCCACGGAGACACGTCGCCCTGTCGCCCGCCACAGTCCGACAGCAAAGAGACAGAACCCTAGCCCTGTGCCCAGCGCGGCGAGATTGACGAGCATGTGAGGTATGCCCGGCTTCTGGGTGAGCTCGCTGGCATGCTGCGCCAGCGGACTATAGCCCGGTGCGAGTGCTCCGGCGAGGGTTGTCCAGCCCAGAAACCAGGGCAGGGGAACCCCGCCTGCCCTGAGGAGGAGACGTGGGCTCACGCAAGGGACTCTAGCGCGACAGAAAGCTGGGCGAAGAGGGCCGTGATCTCGGCGATGGAGATACAGTCGCGGTCGTCGCCGGTGGTAGGGAGGGGAGTGAGAACCTTGAGGAAGGTGTCGTCGGGGTGGTTTGCCTGGGCGGCGCTCACGAGAGCGTTGTAGGAGGGCACCATGTAGGGGCAGGAGCTGACGGGGATTGCGTGGCGCAGGTGCTGAATGGTCTCTGTGGCCATGCGGATAATCGTGGCGTCGTTCATTGTTCTTGTTCTTCTTTCAGAGTTGTTGGAGTGAGTGCCGCACGAATCTTGCGGACGGCGTGGAAGAGGCGGGACTTGACGGTCCCCTCGGGGCACTGAGCCCGTGCGGCGATCTCGGGGATGGTCCAGCCGGCGAAGTAGTGCAGGAGCATGGCCTCGCGCTGGTCGGGGGGAAGGGCCTCGACACTGGCGCGCACCTCTGCCTGGACCTGTTGGGTCAGGATGGCATCGAGGAGATCGCCCTCAAGAGGCGCGGTCTGCTCGTCCCAGGCCACGAGCGTGACACCAGGAATCCGGCGCAGGTAGCTCCGTCCGACATTCAGGGCGAGCTGCTTGAGGTAGGCCACAAACTGCCCACGGCCTCTGTAGCGGTGGGCATGGCGGTGGAGGCGGGTGAAGACCTCCTGCGCCAGGTCCTCGGCGGCGTCGGGGTCCGCGGTCAGGGCGGTGAGGAGCCGGTAGACCCAGGGGCGGTGGCGGCGCATCAGCTCGGTAAAACAAGCTGTCTCGCCGCGCACCGCTCGCTGGAGCAGGCTGTCATCGTCCCCGGTTGGTCGTCGCATCTCACCCTAATAAACCCGGAAAGTGCGAGAACCGTTCAATCGGGAGTTTTCCGCCCCGTGAACGAGGCGTCAAGAGGCCTCCGGCCACAATGTCGCTCCGCGACTCAGAAGCCGAACTAAGTTCAGACTCGGTAGTCGCGGAGGCGACTTCTTGGCACGAAGTGCCTCCAGACGCCTACTTTCAGTGGGCGGTGCGCTAGAGAATGGGGACGTAGAGCTCGGTGCGGACCTCTTCGACCGGGACGGTGTTGCAGTCGTTGACGTAGAGCTCAAAACAGGGCCGGGTGAACGCGATCGTGTGGCCGCTGGTGGGGAACCACTCGCCCATGAGCTGGCTCCAGGTCGCGCCCAGCCCGGAGTAGGCCCCAAGGTGTGTCGTGACCGCGTAGCGCCCCCCGGGTAGATCGAGCACCTGGACCGTGGGATCATCGGTGGTGAAGTCATCGGCCACAATCACGCAGGCATCGGAGCGCAGCTCGGCGGCGGGCGTGGTCTCGGGGTCGTCGTGGGAGATCGCCAGCGCCGGACCGGCGGGGGTGACTCCGTGGGCCTGCATCCAGCCCATGAGCTGGCCAAAGACAGGGCCGATCTGGTTGTAGGGGCCGGTATGGCGGAGCGCCACCACGCGCCAGGCGGGGGCAGTCTCTTGAATCGTAACGTCCATGAAAGTTCCTTTCGTGCGAGGGACAAACACCGGCACGACTCCCGGAGCGCTCCAGTGCAGGCTCGTGGGTGTCGGGAGGCACGTGCCAAGGCACGAGGCCGTAAACTCCGACGGTGCACAGCCAAAGGCGGCGCGAAAGGCACGGCTAAAGGCCTCTAGGCTCTCGTAGCCGGCCTCAAAGGCTGTCTCTGTCACCCGCTGCCCTGTCTGGAGCGCCTGCGCGGCCCGCTCTAGGCGCAGGCGGCGCAGGAACTCCCCGGGGCTCTCGCCCACCATTCCGGCAAACATCCGACTAAAGTGAAACGCCGAGAACCCCGCGGCCTCGGCGAGGGTAGCGGGCGATGTGTTCGGGGCTTGAAAAGCCGCGTTGATCGCCCGCTGGATCGCTTCTCGGTAGAAGTGCTCGGTAGCTGTCCTCACAAAGACACTCTACCGTTTGCCCCAAGTGTTTGCCTGATCGTTCTTGCGCACTTTACATCCCGGCAAAGAGAAAGACCTCGCGGACGATCTTACCCGCTTCGACGGTGTAGATTCCGACCTCATCGGCGATCAGCCGCTTGCCGCTGGCCTTGACGGTCACATCGAGCTTGAAGCGCACGACGAACATCCCAGTGCCCACAAACGGCCCCTCGACCTCGATTCCATGCACCTCGTGCTCGGACTGCCACTCGACTCCCTTGGCCTCGCAGGCCTCCAGGCCCGTGACCGTGAACTCATTGGCCTCCACACTGACAATTCCCTCGGCGTAGTACGCCTTCATCGCCTCACCGAACTTGCCTTCGCGGCACAGGGCAACGAGCCCATTTGCAATCTCTGCTGTTTCCATAGCAAACCTCCAGGCAAGAGTATAGCGGCATTCTCTAGAATAATCAAACAACTGTTTGTTAAATTTTTAAATCGCCCCTTCCCAACACAAAGGCCCCCGCCCATCCCGCGTTTATTCGGTAATGGCCGGAGGCCTTTGTGTCGGAGCCTGCGACGACAGCAAGACGCCCCGTCCATGGGGGCGATCTAACCGGGGCGATCTAGAGCCTCTCGCCGTACTTGTCGAAGTGGAGCGCCTTGCACTGCTCGATCCAGTTCTCACGGCCAATGCGTCCCTGGAAGTACTCGATATTCTCCGCGACTTTCTCCAGCATGGCCGGTGTCAAGAGGGCGATCTGCTTGAAGGTCTGCAGCCCGAGCCCACGGAGCTTGGACTCGATAAAGGGCCCGACCCCAATGATCTCTTTTAGGTCATCGACACGGCCCTGCTCGACCGGAGGGATCACCAGCCCGGTAGCGGCCAGCGCCGCCGCGACGACCTCCGGGACAGCAGGTGGGGTGGGAGGCGTGGGGGGGCTCGGGAGCGCGGTGTGGAGGCGCTCCAGCTCGGCACTCTGGAGCAGAAGCCGCTCGCTCTGCTCCTGGAGCTTGGCGTTGGCGGTCTGGATATTGGCATTGGCCTGGTTGAGGGCGGCGCGGAGCTGGTCGCGCTCCGCGGTTATCCCCGCAAGGTCGCCCAGGGTGCGGGGGCCGGTCTCCAGGAGCGCTTTCTGCCGGGTGATGTCCTCGACACTGCGCGTGAGCTCATCGATACGGGCGTTGAGGGAGAGAGTCTCCTCCCGTGCCTTGTCGCGCTCTTCCTGGAGCTTGTCACGCTCGGCTTGCAGCACCGTGAGCTGCTTATCGTGATCCGTGTCCTCGGCCTCGTTTGCTTGCGCCGTTTTTTGGTGGTTGTGCCAGAGGGCGTAGCCCAGTAGCAGACCCAGCAGAAACGCGATCAGCAAACAGAACCAGATAAAGGTAAGAAGATTCAGCATAAGTGATTCCTTTAGCGCACCACAAAGCCGATCCGGCGGTTGCGGCGGCGACCCTCTTCGGCGGCGTTGGAGGCGATGGGCTGGGAGGAGCCAAAGCCCTGAGCAAAGAGATGACGGGTGGGAACCCCGCGGGCGATCAGATACGAGCGTACGGAGTCGGCGCGCTTCTGGCTGAGCTGGCGGTTGCTGCCCTCGTCGCCCTGGTTGTCGGTGTGCCCCCCTACCACGACAGTCGCGCTGGTCTGGCTCTTGAGCGCCTCCGCGATCCTATCGAGGTAGGGATAGGCCTCGGCGCGGAGGCGGGAGCTGGCTGTGGCAAAGAGCACCTCACCCCCACCGACCACGGTGTTGAGCTTCTCCTGGGCGCTCTTGCGCTCGGTCTCGGGCAGGGCCGCTGTGGGGGCGGGGGTCGGCACAGAGACACACTCTCCCGCCAGGGTAAGGCGGTTCTCCACGGTCACCGTGGCGGGAAGGCTGGCCTTGACCAGCCCCCCCAGCTTTGTCTTCTCCTCGTCGGAGCCCACTTGACCGGTTAAGGTGACCAGATCGCCCCCGGCGGAGAGCTCGAGGCCACGCACGGGCTTGAGGGCGCTGAGGCTCTTGAGGGCCTGCTCGGGCCAGCCTAGGCTGCCGCCCTTCCCGCTGAGCGTCGTCTCGTCTTTCACCCGGCTCCCAAAGGCCGCGCGCGCCGCCTGCAGCGCACTCTGACGGCTGGCATCGTCGGGGTAGACCCCCCGGACATAGACCGTCCCCTCGTAGGAGAGAATCTGCACCAGCCCGGTCGCCTCGCCTGCAGCGAGAGCCAAGGGGCTCGCTTGGGGGGTGGGGCTTGCCGCCGGAGCGGGACTCGGTGTCGGTGCCGCAGTGGGGCTCTCGCTGGGTGCCGCCGAGGGCTCTGCGGTTGCTGTGGGCGCCTCGGGTGTCGCGGGCGTAGACGAGCCTGACTTCTTGCCTAAAATCTTGATGTCTGCCAGCCACGGGACCTCTGTCGTGAGAACCTGGCGCACGACACTGCCGGCGCGGGTTGCCTCTGCACTTGGGCCAAAGAGTGTCGCATCGAAGCCGCTGTAGCTGACATTCCTCGCCCACTCCGGTAAGCCCGCCTTGGTGAGCGCGGTCCGCGACTGCGCTGTTAGGTGCTGCTCAATCGGCCCGCGATGGCAGACGGGGCAAGAGATCAGGAGTGCGACAAGCCCCAGTCCGCTCAGCCATTTTCCGGTCGTTTTGTTCATGGTTGTTGTAAACTTGTACCTTTCATCCGGGAAACTAGCAACGCTAGGGGCGATAAACCGGCAAGCTTGACAGTGAAAAAAAACGGTACACTAAGCGCCATGGTTGAAAATGTCTCTCGGACAGTTCTGTCCAACGGTGTGCGGGTGGTGACGGAGAGTATTCCCACGGTCCAGTCGGTTGCGGTGGGGCTCTGGGCCAGTGCGGGCTCGCGCGATGAGGAGCCGCGCCTGCGGGGAATCTCCCACTTTCTCGAGCACATGTTCTTCAAGGGCACCGAGCGCCGCCCCACCGCCAAGCAGATCGCCGACGAGATGGATGCGCTGGGGGGCTACCTCAATGCCTTCACCGACAAAGAGTTCACCTGCTACTACGCCCGTGTCCTCTCCGAGCACCTCCCGGTCGGGCTGGATATCCTCACCGACATGCTCACCGGCTCGCTCTTCGACCCCGAGGAGACCGCCAAGGAGCGGAAAGTGGTGCTGGAGGAGATCAAGCGGCGCGACGACGACCCGGAGGACATGGTGCACGATCTCTTTGCGGAGACGATCTACCCGGACCATGCGCTGGGGCTGCCTGTGATTGGGAGTGTCGAGACGGTCTCCGCCTTCACCCCGGAGGACCTGCGCGGCTATGTCGCGCGGCGCTACGGCCCCAAGAGCTTGGTGGTCGCGGCCGCGGGGAACCTGGAGCACGAGGCCGTGGTCGCCTTAGCGGAGCAGATGCTGGGAAGCCTGCCCGCCGGCGAGCCCAACGCGCCGCTCACGCGCCCGGTCGCCACGCCCGGACACCTGCTCTACAGCCGCCCGACCGAGCAGGTGAACTTCTGTGTCGGGGTGGGGGGCTACGGCCAGCACGACGATGAAAAATACCCGCTCGCGATCCTGGATAGCATCCTGGGCGGCTCGATGGGCGCGCGGCTCTTTCAGGAGATTCGGGAGAAGCGTGGGCTGGCCTACTCGGTGGGCTCGTACTGCATGAACCACCGGGAGGGCGGCTACTTCGCCGGCTACGGGGGCACGTCGCCGGAGAACTTCGAGGAGTGCCTGGACCTGATCCGCATTGAGTTTGAGAAAGTCCGCAAAGACGGCGTGAGCGAGGCGGAGCTCCAGCGCTCGAAGAACCAGTTTAGAGGCGCACTGATCATGGCGCAGGAGTCGATGAGCAGCCGCATGACCCGCCTGGGCAAGGCGGAGCTCTACTTCGACAAGGTTCCCCCGCTCGCCGAGGCGCTCGCCAAGATCGATGCAGTCACGGTCGCCGATGTCCATGCGATCGCGGAGGCCATCCTCCCCGCCGATGCCAGCAAGCTCACGATCGCCGCGGTCGGGCCGTTTGAAGAGGCCGACAAAGAAGCGCTGGCCGAGGCGGAGTAAGGCATCCCTCCGGCATTCCTCCGACATCCCTCCCCCGGCCCCTCCCTTCGCTTGAAACCCACGTTCCGTGGGACGAAGGGAGGGGAGATTATCTTAGGATGTTTTCTCGGTGCCAGGCGAGGGCCTTGGGGTCGGGGAGGCAGGTGGGGTCTTTGGGGAGTGCGATGGGCTTGCCGGGCTCGATATAGACCAGGTCGTTGAGCAGCCGCGGCGAGGTGAGAATCTCGTAGCTGTCGGTCAGGCTCCACGCCCCCGTGTCAAAGCCCCAGTGGTGGTTCTTACAGAGCGCCAGCCCATTGCGGGGATCGTCGTTGTGGAACTCCGCAAAAGGCAGGATATGGGCACCGTCAATCAGGCTGCTACTCCCCAGCCGCGCCGCTGCCTGGCAGACACAGCAAGAAAAGCCATAGAGCTCCTTCACCACTTTGGGAAAGAGCCGACTGCGCACGAAGTACCCATCGCTGGCCTGCTCCCGGACAGTCGGGTGGAGCTTGAACCGGGCTGTCGCTTGCTGCTTGAGCGCCTCCGCCTGCGCCGTGAGATAGCTTACGTTCGCCTCTTCCGAGACCGTGGGAAGTGTCCCGGCAAAGTACGTGCCCAACAGCTGCTGGCGCAGGATCTCCCGTGTCGGGGCATCTTGGAGGAGTGCCCAGAGCTCCTCGGCAAAGCGCCCGCCATCGCAGAGGGCCGCGAGCTGGCTGAGTGTCGGCTCGTAGCGAGTCGCAACTATCGCGGGCTGGCCGTTCTTCACCAGGGTCCAGAAACCGTCGCGCTGAAGGTAGCGAAACGGGTAGGTGAGCTTGGGCTGCCAGCCGGAGTCGGGGGGGACCAGCGCCTGCCAGTGGGTCTGGAACGCCGCCACCAGCTCCGGGGTAAGCGCGACCAAGTTCGACCGAATGCGTCCTGAGTCCAGCTCGTGCAGGATCGCCAGCAAGAGAACCGGCTTGTGCGGCGCGGCACCCTTAGCCTTGTTGCTATTGCGGTGGAGCCGACTAAACAGCTCGACATAGGTTGCCAGTGCCTCGTGCATGGAGCTCAAGTGTACCAACACTCCTTGGGAAAAGGGTAGGTTCTGATACACTACATTTATGATCAAAGTTGCTGTTACCGGCGCACTGGGCCGGATGGGAAGTGAAGTGGTTCGGGCGGTCCAGGCCGCTGAGGGGATGGAGATTGTCGCACAGATCGAACTGGGCGATAACCTTGCGGATGAGCTGAAGTACTCCGATGCACAGGTCATGGTGGACTTCACCATTCCCGCGTCGGCGCTGGCCAATATCCGCACGGCACTGGCGAGCAAGGTCATCCCGATCGTGGGGACCTCCGGGCTCTCTCCGGCGGACCTCGACGAGATCCGGGGGCTCTGTGAGACCCACCAGACCGCGTGCTTGATCGCGCCCAACTTTGCTATCGGGGCGCTCCTGATGATGCAGTTTGCCGCGCAGGCCGCCAAGTACCTGCCCGATGTCGAGATTATCGAGCTGCACCACGAGAAGAAGGTCGATGCGCCCTCCGGGACAGCGGTCAAGACCGCGCAGATGATCGCGGCGGCTCGCACCGGCACCCCGATTCCCCGGCCCGAGACCGCCTTTGAGAGCCACGCCGGGGCCACGGGCGCGGAGGTCGATGGGGTGCCGGTCCACTCGGTGCGCCTGCCGGGGTTTGTGGCCAGCCAGGAGATTATCTTTGGGGCACAGGGCCAGCGCCTCTCGCTCCGCCACGACTCGCTGGACCGCACGAGTTTTATGCCCGGAGTCGTGCTGGCGATTCAAAAATCCGCGAGCCTGAAGGGCCTGACCTACGGCCTAGAAAACTTGCTCTAGCGATGTTCCCCCGGGGAATCGCCCGGCAGATTGTCCTGGGCTATGTCCTTCCGCTGATTGTCCTCCTGGTTGCGGGGCTCCTCATTCCCGTCTTTTTGTGGGGGTTTGCGGGGCGCTACCGGGGGGAGTTTGCGGCGCAAAAAGAGCTGGCGAGCCGGGTGGATGTGCTGATGCACGCCGCCCAGGATGTCGCCGAGGCCGAGCGCAGCTTCCAGCGCTTCGGAGCCCCTGAGTTCCGCCAGACCCAGAGCCAGGCACGCCGTATCTACCAGGATCGCTACCAGGAGATCATGACCTGGTTCGATGACCACCCCAACCCGGCCCTCCGCCAAGAGTTTGAGAGGGTCAATACGGACTTTGAGACCTGGGACCGCAAGGGGTTTCGGCTGGAGCGGACCTTTTCGCCAATCGACACGACCCTGGGACGCCTCAACGACCGGGTGGTGCGGGAGCGAGATCGCTACGAGCCGCTCTACTTAATCGCTGACACCCTGCGCAATGTGGCGCTGGTGATCTTTCCGCTGGGGGCGCTGGTCAGTGCGCTGTTTATCGGGCGCTCGATCGCCCGGACCATCACCGAGCCGCTGGAGGCGCTGGTCACGGCGGTGGAGGAGCTGGAGCGGGGGGACCGGGTCGCGGGGGAGCTCCCCGAGGCGGGGAAGCGCGACGATGAGCTGGGGGAGCTGTGGCAGGCACTCTACCGCATGGCGACCGCGGTTCAAGAGCGCGAGCGGGCACTGGAGGCACGGAGCGAGGCGCTTGCGACCACGGGCCGCCGCCTGGAGTCGGTTCTCAATGCCACCAACGATGGGATCGCGCTTTTAAGTCGGGAGGGGCGCTTCTTGCTGGTGAACCCCCGCTTCGCCGAGCTCTTTGGCCATGACCAGGAGGCAATCGAGGGCCAGCGCTTCGCACGGATCGGGCCGCGCCTGCTCTCGCTGATCAAGGGGAGCGAGCAAGAGACCGCCCGCCTGCGCCTGCGCGAGGTCCTGCGCGACACCGAGCGGGTCGCCACCGAGACCTTCACCCTCGCCCGGCCCTATCCCCGTATCTTGCGCCTCTTCTCCGCACCCGTGCGCACCGAGGGAACCCTGATCGGCCGGATCGTCGTGCTGCGCGATGTGACCGCCGAGACCGAGGCCGATCGCCTCAAGAGCGAGTTCGCCTCGACGGTCTCCCACGAGCTGCGCACTCCCTTGACCGCGATCCATGGCAATGTCGCCCTTCTTCTCTCGGAGCGCCCCGGGAAGCTCACCGACGACCAGCGGGAGTTTCTAACCCTCACCCAGGGCAGTGTCCAGCGCCTCACCGAGCTGATCACCGAGATCCTTGATCTCTCCAAGCTGGAGTCGAGCGGGCTGCACCTGGAGCGCACCTCGGTGGACTGTGGCCCGCTGGCACAGCTCGTGGTAAAGACCATGGAGGAGCAAGCACGCACGCGGGGAATCGAGCTCTCGCTCAGTCTCCCGGAGAAGCTCCCGACGGTCCTAGGGGACGCGGCGCGGATCTCGCAGGTGCTGATGAACCTTGTCTCCAATGCGCTCAAGTACACCCACACAGGGGGAAAAGTGATCGTCCGGCTGAGCGCCAGCGAGTCTCAGCTCACGGTCCGGGTGGCCGATACCGGCATTGGGATCGCGCCCGAGGACCGGGGGCGGCTCTTTGCCAAGTTCTTTCGCGCGGACAACTCCACGACCCGTAGCGTGGGCGGAACGGGGCTGGGACTGGCGATCTCCAAGGCGATTGTGGAGGGGCTGGGGGGGACGATCTGGGTGGAGAGCACGCCGGGGATTGGGAGCACGTTCTCCTTTACCCTCCCGCTGGAGTCGCTGGCCGCGCCCGACGAGGCACGGATCGCGCCGCATCCCCACGGGCCGCGCCGCCTGCTCCTCCTCGTACACGATCAGACCACGATTCTGCACCGGATGAACCACACGCTCAGCCAGCAGGGGATGATTGTGAGCGCCGCCGCCGTGCCCAGCGAGGCGCTCCGCCGTGCCCGTGATCTCCACCCCGATGCGCTTCTCATTCCCCCGTTTACGGCGTCGTTTGATGCCTTCCAGCTCATCCGCAACCTGCGCAGCGACCCGGCGACCGAGCGCACGATTGTCCTGCTACTGGCACTGCGGAGTGTCGGCAGCACCTACGAGCTCCGCGACTCGCTGGCGCTGGCCGCCCCGGAGCGCCTTGCCAGCGCCCTGGCCCAGCTCCGGCTCGAAGAGAGCGCACGCAATCGCCCGGTCGTGGTGATCGGGGACGAGAGCCTGCTGCAGAGTGTACGGGCGCTGTGGGATCGGCAGGACCTCTCTCCTGTGCTCTGGTGCCGCACGAGTGAGGAGCTCGTGGGGCGTGTCGGGCCGCTCTGCCCCCTCCTGGTGATCTGCGATACCCTCACCCAGGACTGCCGTGCGGTCGGGAGCTTTGCCCGTGCCAACCTCGAGCGCCACGCCGGGCTCCGCGTGACCTGGCTCTTTTTAGGCGACTTTGGGACCCGAACACGCCTGCTCATCCCGCAGGGAGTGGGCTCGGTGCCGCTGGAGCAGCTCACCCAGCATCTCCACGAGGCGATTGGGGCGGCGCTCTAGCAGGATTCTTTAAGTTTTTCAGGCACCCCGTGGTGGAACTTGGGCGCAAAATTGCGTAGAATCCGAAGTATGAAGCGCTGTTTGCTTTTGCTCTCCCTGCTTGCGACCCTGGGGCTGCTTGCCGCCGCCTTCGCCGCTCCCGCGCCCGTGGACTACCGCCGTGAGATCCGCCCGATCCTGGCAGCCAACTGCCTGGGCTGCCACGGCGCCGACGAGCACAAGCGCTCGGCCAACCTGCGCCTGGACGAGCCCAATGCGGCGGTCGTGCCGGGCGATATCCTGGCGAGCAAACTGGTCCAGCGGGTGCAGAGCGGGACGATGCCGCCCAAGGAGAGCGGGCACACGCTCACCCCGGCACAGAAACAGCTCCTGATGCGCTGGATCGGGCAGGGCGCCAAGTACGAAGGCCACTGGGCGTTTGTCGCACCGGCATCCCTCCCCCCGGCCCCCTCCCTTCCCCTGAGACCCAACTTCGTTGGGGGGAAGGGAGGGGGGGAACCCACCCCTCTGACTCCCCCTCTCTTCGTCCCTCGGAACGAGGGTTTCAAGCGAAGGGAGGGGGCCGGGGGGAGGAATGCCGGCAGGGATGCCAATATAGACTCATGGATTGCCGCGCGGCTCGCCAAGGAGAAGCTGACGCTCTCGCCGGAGGCCGACCGCTGGACCCTGGCGCGGCGCGTGGCGCTGGACCTAACGGGCCTGCCCCCAAGCCCCAAAGATGCCGAGGCGTTTGTGAACGACAAGGCGCCCAATGCCTATGAAAAGTTCGTGGACTCCCAGCTGGCAAGCCCGCACTTTGGCGAAAAGTGGGCGCGGGTCTGGCTCGATCTGGGCCGCTACGCCGACTCGGCGGGCTACGGCTCCGACCCGCTCCGCCCGAATCTCTGGCCCTGGCGGGACTGGCTGATCGCGGCGTTCAACAACAACAAGCCCTTCGATCAGTTCACCCTCGAAATGCTCGCGGGGGACTTGCTGCCGGGGGCCACCGACGATCAAAAGATCGCGACGGCGTTTCATCGCAATACCATGACCAACACGGAGGGCGGGACCGACGACGAAGAGTTTCGGATGGCGGCGGTGAAGGACCGGACGATCGTGACGATGCAGGCGTGGATGGGGCTGACCTTTCAGTGCGCCCAGTGCCACACCCATAAGTTCGACCCGATCTCTAAGACCGATTTCTACCGGACCATGGCGATCTTCAACCAGACCGAGGACAATGATCGCGGCGATGAGTTTCCGACCCTGCCCGTGCTCACTGCGGCGCAGCGCGAGAAAAAACAAGCCCTGGAAAAAGAGCTTGCGGAGCTGGAGAGGCAGCGCGCCGCCGAGCCTGTGGGGAAGGCCCCGAGCGCACGCTTTGTAAGAGTCACGCTGCCTGGCACCGCGTTTCTGATGCTCGCGGAGGTGCAGGCGCTCAGCGGGAGTGAGAATGTCGCGCGCAAGGGTAAGGCGAGCCAGTCCAGCACGGACTTCGGCGGCGAGGCGGCGCGCGCCCTCGATGGCAACACCAGCGGCAAGTTCCCCGACAACACGGTCACCCACACCAAGCAGGAAAAAGACCCCTGGTGGGAGGTCGATCTGGGCGCAACCTACCCGCTCCAGAGTGTTGTGGTCTGGCCGCGCACCGATGCCCACCCTGGCATGCTCGCCAATCTGCGTGTCACGCTCTACGATGAGAATCGCAAGGTGGTCGGGGAGCAGGGGATTCCCGGTGCGATCCTGACCGCCAAGACCGCGCTCCTCACCGACTCGCCCACGGCCCAGAAGCTCGCGCAGAAACAGGCCGAGCTAGCCGCGCTCAAGCCGATTGCCCTGCCCGTGCTGCGCGAGCTCCCCGAGGCCAAGCGCCGGGTCACCCACGCCCTAACCCTGGCCAACTTCCTCCAGCCCGAGGAGGTGGTGACTCCCGCGGGTCCGGCACGCTTTGCCCCCCCCGCCCCCAAGGAGGGGGGAGCCTGGAATCGCTTGAGCTTGGCCAAGTGGCTGGTCAGCCGCGAGAACCCGCTCACGGCGCGTGTTCAAGTGAACCGCTTCTGGGCGCAGCTCTTTGGGGTCGGCTTGGTGGAGACGGAGGAGGACTTCGGGACCCAGGGTGCTCTCCCCACCCACCCCGAGCTCCTCGACTCGCTCGCCCTCGACTTCCAGCGCGACTGGAATGTCAAGCGCCTGCTCAAGACCATCGTGATGAGCCGCACCTACCGCCAGAGCAGCAAGCTCACCCCGGAGCGGCTCGCCCGCGACCCCAAGGCCCGCCTGCTCTCGCGCTACCCGCGCCGCCGCTTAGACGCCGAGGGAATCCGTGACCAGGCGCTTCTGGTCAGTGGCCTGCTCTCCCACAAGCTCGGGGGCCCCAGTGTCTACCCGCCCCAGCCCGATGGCCTCTGGAAAGCCGCGTTTAACGGCGAGCGGAGCTACCCCACCAGCACGGGAGAAGATCGCTACCGACGCGGCCTCTACACCTTCTGGCGACGCACGGTCCCGTATCCCAGCATGCAGACCTTCGATGCCCCTAGCCGCGAGTTCTGCACCGTGCGCCGCCTTCCGACCAACACCCCGCTCCAAGCACTCGTCACGCTCAACGACCCGGCTTATTTGGAGATGGCGGTCGGCCTCGCCAAGCGCCTGCAGACCGAAGGCGGCACGACTCCCGCGGAGCGCGCCCGCCAAGGCCTGCGCCTCGCTCTCTGCCGCCCAGCAAACGAGGCGCAAGTCGCCCCGCTGGTCGCACTCTTTGAGAGCGAGAAGGCCCACTACGTGGCCCATCCGATGGAGGCCAAGAAGCTCACCGGCACCGAGAAAGAAGACCCCGAGCTGGCTGCGTGGACCGTGGTCGCCAATGTCCTGCTCAACCTAGACGGCGTGCTCACGAAGGGATAATTGTCATGACCGAACTAGAACTACTACAAGCCCGCGCGATGTCGCGGCGGACGTTTTTTGGCAAGACAGGCCTCGGGCTGGGCGCACTGGCGCTCGCCGGTATAGAAGCCCAAGCCACCCCCTCTCGTCCCTGCGAAGCAGGAACACCCAGAGGGTACCCGGCGAGAGGGGGTCGCGAGGAACGAGCGGGGGGAGTGCCTGGGGCGAGAGCCAAGGCCGTGATCTACCTGCACATGTCCGGCGCTCCACCATCGCTGGACCTCTTTGACTACAAGCCCAAGCTAACCGAGCTCCACATGCAAGACTGCCCGGACTCGTATCTCAAAGGAGAGCGGCTCGCTTTTATCAAGGGCAAGCCCAAGCTCCTCGGCTCGCCACACAAGTTCAAGCAGTACGGCCAGACCGGGGCCTGGGTCTCGGATGTCTTGCCGCACACGGCCAGCATCGCCGATGAGCTGGCAGTCATTCACTCGATGTGCACCGAGCAGTTCAACCATGCGCCCGCCGAGCTCTTTTTGTACACCGGCAACGCCTTTCCCGGTGGCGCGGCGATGGGCTCGTGGATGACCTACGGGATCGGCTCGGCCAACAAGGACCTGCCCGGTTTTGTCGTGCTGCTCTCGGGTGGCACCGACCCCACAGGGGGCAAGAGCCTCTGGTCCAGTGGGTTTCTGCCCAGCATTCACCAGGGGGTCCAGTGCCGCTCCGCAGGCGACCCGATCCTCTACCTCTCCGACCCGCCGGGAATGGATCGGCAGACACGGCGGCGCAGCCTGGATGCCCTCGAAAAACTCAACCGGCAAGAGGCGGCGGCGCTCGGTGACCCGGAGACCGTCACGCGCATCTCGCAGTACGAGCTGGCCTACCGCATGCAGCTCTCCGTACCGGAGCTGATGGATATCAAGAAAGAGTCCCAGGCAACCCTCGAGATGTACGGCGCGAAGCCAGGCGAGTCAAGTTTTGCGAATAACTGTCTTTTAGCACGAAGGCTTGTGGAGAAAGGCGTCCGCTATGTCCAGCTCTACGACTGGGGCTGGGACATCCATGGCACGGGGCCGGGCGATGACCTCATGACCGCGCTTCCGGGCAAGTGCCGTGACACGGACAAGGCGTGTGCCGCGCTGATCAAGGACCTCAAGCAGCGCGGGATGCTCGACGATGTCTTGGTGGTCTGGGGCGGGGAGTTTGGCCGCACCCCCATGAACGAGGCGCGCGGCGGGAGCAAGTTCCTCGGCCGCGACCACAACCCCAATTCCTTTACGATCTGGATGGCGGGTGGCGGCACCAAGCCCGGTATCTACGGCCAGACCGATGAGCTGGGCTACAAGGTGGTGGAGAATAAAATGACCATCCGCGACCTTCAAGCCACGATCCTAGACCGTGTCGGCCTCGATCCCTACAAGCTCCACTACGATTATCAGGGCCTCGGAAACCGCCTGATCGGCCCCACCGACGAAGGCCGCGTGATTGCGGCACTGAAAAAATAACATGCACTCTCGACAAGACAATACGCAGCGGCTCCTTGCTGCGGCGCTCTCCTCGGACTTTGGCTACCAGCGCCTGGGCTATCTCTGCGATCGGATCGGCAATCGTTTGTCGGGCTCGAAGGGGCTGGAGCGCGCGGTGAGCTGGGCGGAGAGCGAGCTGCGCCGCGATGGGCTGGAGGGCGTGCGTGCCGAGCCGGTGCTCGTGCCCAAGTGGGTGCGGGACAAGGAGAGCGCGGTCTTGGTCTCGCCGGAGAAGCGCCCGCTGGTGATGCTGGGGCTGGGCGGCAGTGTCGGGGGGCGGGTAAAAGCGCCCGTGCTGGTGGTCGAGAGCTTCGATGGGCTCATGGCGCGGGCGGGCGAGGTGCGCGGGAAGATTGTCTGCTTCAACGTGCCCTTTACCAGCTACGGCGCGACCGTGCGCTACCGGACCTCGGGCGCAAGCGAGGCGGCAAAGCTCGGGGCGGTAGGCGTCCTGGTGCGCTCTGTCGGGCCGACCAGCCTGCGAACGCCCCACACGGGGGTGATGAGCTACACCGACGGTATCGCTAAGATTCCTGCGGCGGCGATCACGATCGAGGATGCCACCCAGCTCGCGCGGATGCAGGCGCGGGGAGAGAAGCCGGTGGTGGAGCTCTCTATGCAGGCACACTTCGAGAAAGACGCCCGCTCGGCCAACGTGCTCGGGGAGTGGCGGGGGCGCGAGAGGCCCGAGGAGATCGTGCTGGTGGGCGGGCACCTGGATAGCTGGGACGTGGGACAAGGTGCCCACGACGATGGCGGGGGGTGCATTGTGAGCTGGGAGGCGGTGCGGCTACTCAAGGCGCTCAACATTCGGCCCCGGCGGACGGTGAGAGTCTGTCTGTTTACCAATGAGGAGAACGGCTCGCAGGGCGGCAAGGCCTACGCCGAGGCGCACAAGTCCGAGAGGCATGTCCTGGCGATCGAGACCGATGGCGGCGTGGACACTCCCACGGGCTTTGGCCTCACGACAAAGACCCCCGGCGGGTTGGAGCGGGCGCGGGAGGTGACGAAGCTCCTCGGGCTGGAGCTCAAAGAGGGCGGCGGGGGCGCGGATATCGGCCCGATTGGCACCGCCACCGGCTGCCCGACCATGGGGCTCCTCAACGACATGAGTGTCTACTGGAATATCCACCACACGCCTGCCGATACCTTCGATAAGATCAACCCCAAGGCGCTCCAGAAGTGCATCGCCGCCGTGGCCGTGATGGCCTACTCCGCGGCGGAGCTCGACGGCACACTCTAGGCTCGAAAATCTCATGCAACCTTGCGGCCCGCTTGTGCGTCTGATTTGTGAAAAAAAGTACAAAGTAAAACAGGTAAACTAACGACCATGAGCGAAGCGAGTACACGACCCAAAGTGGTGATTGTCGGGGGGGGATTTGGCGGGTGCGCCGCAGCCAAGGGCCTCAAAGATGCCCCCGTGGACGTGCTGGTTCTGGACAAGACCAACCACTATGTCTTCCAGCCGCTGCTCTACCAGGTGGCGACCGCCGCGCTGGCTCCCACGGAGATCACCTACCCGATCCGCACGATCCTGCGCAAGCAGAAAAACGCGACTGTCTGGCTGGCCGAGGTGACCGGCGTGGACGTGAACGCAAAGATCCTCTCCACAGCGGAGGGCAAGACGATCCCCTACGACTACCTCATCCTGGCCTGCGGGGCGCGCCATAGCTACTTTGGCCGCGATGACTGGGAGCCGCTCGCGCCGGGCCTCAAGACTCTAGGCGATGCCCTGGAGATGCGCCAGCGCTTTCTGATGGCCTTTGAGGAAGCGGAGAAGTGCGACGATCCCGCGCTCCAGCAGGCGTGGCTGACCTTTGTGATTGTCGGGGGCGGCCCCACGGGCTGTGAGCTGGCGGGGGTCTTGCCCGAGATCGCCAAGAAGGCCCTGCGCCCGGACTTTCGGCGCGTCGATCTGTCAAAAACGCGCATTCTTCTGATCGAGAACAGCCCCTGCATCCTCAACGCCTTCCCCGAGGACCTTGCCCAGCACGCCCAAAAAGACCTCCAGCGCCTTGGGGTAGAAGTTCGCAACGGCGTCAAAGTCACCGATATCCGCCCCGACGGCGTCACTCTCTCGTCGGGGGAGGAGATTCCCGCGCGCACGGTGTTCTGGGCGGCTGGCAACAAGGCCGCACCGGTCGGGGGGAGCCTCGGGGTGCCCACGGACCGCGCCGGCCGCGTGGTTGTCGAGCGCGATCTCTCCATCCCCGGCCACCCCGAGGTCTTCGTGGTCGGTGACATGGCCCAGGCCGCCCTCCGCGACTCCAGCGGCGAGCCGGTCGAGGGCAAGCTCGTCCCCGGTGTCGCCCAGGGCGCGGTGCAGGGCGGGGCGTGTGCCGCGCGCAATGTCATCCGCCGCGTCAACCACCACCCCACGGAGCCCTTTAAGTACCAGAACCTCGGCGACCTGGCCGTGCTGGGGCGCGGTGCCGCGATTGGAAACCTCCCGGGCCTGAAGCTCAAGGGCTACCCCGCCTGGCTCTTCTGGCTCTTTGTGCACGTCCTCAAGCTGGTTGGCTACCGCAACCGCCTGAACGTCCTGCTAGAGTGGGCCTACGCCTATCTTACCTACCAACGCGGCGCAAGGCTTATCAGCAACCGCAAGCGCTAAGGGGTGACTGTCAGGCTTCCCAGAGGCCAGCGGAAGAGGGAGCGCTCTAGTGCTTGGCGGATGCGCTCGCCGGGCACGGTACTCACTTCGAAGTAGTCTTGGCAGGCAATCGAGAGCTGGGTGACTCCCTCATCGGAGCTTGCGGCGTGGAGTCGCTCGGGGCTCAGTGGGCTACCGAGCGCTTCAGAGAGCACCTCTTGCCAGTCCTGGGGCGCGGCTTCCGCAAACTCTGACACTCCCCCGAACGCTTCACAAAAACACTCCCCAACTGCTGAGAGAAAATAGAGATAGTCCGTATCGTATCGCTTGGCATCACTCACCGACGGAGTATACCTTGCCTTTGCCCGGGGCGACGATCTGTTTCTTGTGCTGGTTGGCGTAGCGCAGGGCGGCGATAAAGTTGATGTGCGGGTCGGCGATAAACTCTCCGGGGTAGAGGTCGGGGAGGAGCCGTAGGAACGGGGTTCCGTTTCGCCCGCCCGCCTCGACCGTGTGGAAGAGATAGCCCATCGCCGTGCCTGCCCTGGGGAGCGAGCCATCCGGGAGCGGCGCGACCTCCGGGGCGTGGGTTTCGTCGGGGGGCGTGGGAAGGGGCAGGAGAATGCGCGCGGTGGGGCGGGCATCGCTGGGCAGGCTAAAGCGCTTCTTGACCATGGGCGGGATGCTCACGCCATCGAAGAGCCAGAGCTGGCCCTCGGTGACCATGTCGCTGGTCTGGGTTAGCTCCCCCCCAATCTCATCGCGTGCCGCGGTCGCGGTTGCCCAGACCCCCTTTTGCCAGAGAAGCAAGGGTAGGGGCTGGGCGAGGGCGTGCTTGAGCGCGTGGACATAGCCCTCGGCGCGGGTGCTGCGTGCCTTGGCCCAGGTGGAGAGGGTCAGTACCTCGCTCTCGTGACTCTGGAGTGCGTCCTCCAGCTCACGGCGGAGCGCGACGGCGAGTTCCGGCATGATTAGCATGGCACTATTCTACCCAGCTAGCCGCCGGTCGTCGCGAAGTAGTGCGCAAAAAACGCCTCCACCTCGACTGTCTTTGCAATGGTATGGGGGCCATCGGGGTGCGCCTGCCAGCGGGTCAGCCCCTCCAGCGCTCCCGGCTCGATCACCGGGGTGACCGTCCCCTGCTCGTAGCCACAGAGCTCAGGGGCAAAGAGCAGCGCGGCGGCGAGCGGATCGTGGAAGGTCAGGTGGTCGGCGCGGTGGAACCAGACCTCGGCCATCCCTAGGGTTGCCGCGAGCGCACCGCCCGCGGCGGCGAAGCGCTCCCGAACCGGCGCGGCGGGCAGGACACACTGCAGGGTGACATCCAGCCCCACCGAGAGCAGCTTCCCCGCCCCGTGCTTGTAGGTCAGCGCCGTGGCGATTGGGTCCAGAAAGGCGTTCCACTCACGCGCACCCGGCCCGCCGCTCACAAAGCGCCCGCACATCAGCACGATTTTCTTGAGCAGACCGGGCAGCTCCGGGTCGGCGGCGAAGAGAGTCCCGATATTGGTCAGCGGCCCCACCGCGAGCAGCGTGATCTCGCCCGGCCGGGAGCGGATGGTGTTGCGCAGGAACTCCAGCGCGCCAAAGCCCGTGGGGTAGTCCTTTCGGTGGGGCAGGCCCTCGATCGCGGCGTACTGCGCCACGCCCTGCTCGGTGCCGTGGAGCAGAGGCCCAGCGAGCCCCGCGTGGATCGGAATATCGCCCCGGCCCGCCGCCCGGCAGATCACCTCGCAGAGCGCCGCGCGCTTTGCCGTGTCTCCGGTCGCCGTGGTGACGCCCACAAGCTCACAGTCTTTCTGGCAGAGCAAGTAGGCCAGCGCCACGGCATCGTCGATATCGTTGCCGATATCGGTGTCAAAGAGGACGGGTGTCATGTTGTCAACCCCCTAACCCCCGCCTAGCGGGGGGACAAGTTATCATCGCTTGGGAGCGGCTTTGGTGAACTCGTCCAGGATGGTCTTGCGCTGCGCCTCGCTTAGGCGCGGGGCGGTCTTCTTGAGGAGCTCCCCAAAGGCGACAATCTCCTCAGGAGCCGCGGGGCAGCCCATGTTCTGGTTGCCGGGCATCACGTTGGAGTCGGCGAGCTTCTTACCGCTAGCGTCCTGGAAGACAAAGAACGGCAGACCGGACTTTGCCCCGCCCATCGCCGCCATGAACTCATTGCTCCCGGCGTTCTCCAAGGATTTCTTGGGCCCGTTCTCCATCGCCACCAGCTCCACCATGACGTAGTTTTCGTCGAGGAGTGCCTTTACCGTGGGGATCGCGATCACTTTCTCAAACAAGTGACACCAGCCGCACCACGATGCGCCAAAGTGGATGAAGATATTTTTCTTCTCTTTGTGCGCGGTCTTACTCGCTGCCGCGAGAAGCTCTCTGGTGGGTTTGGGGGGCTGGGTCGCCGCTGCGGGTTTATCTTGTCGAAACATCGAATTTACTCTCCTGGGTCACCATTCGGCGAAAATCTTGGGAAACCCTCTTTCCGTACTGCCCTGCATGGGGGGAGTTTCTCAACCGAAAGAAAAAGAGAGTTTGTGGAGGGATTAAAATGAAGGTCACCACCCTGACAGTAGATTACCAAGTTACTCGCTCCCGAGACTTCCAGTCCGTGCGGCTGGGAGGCTCGGTGCAGCTGGAGCTAAGCGAGAGCGACGATAAGAAAGAGTGCTTGGAGAAGGCGCGCCGCTGGCTGGCGGGGCAGCTCAACGCCGCCGCCGACGAGGAGCTAGAGAACGTGCTGTTCGGGCCGCGTAAGTGATTGTCTTGGGGGGCGCGGGGCGAAACCTCGCGCCCCCGCCCGACCCGGCGCGCCGCGCTTGCTGGGAGCTCCAGGGGCAGTGGGGCAAGTATATTGGCACCCCGATTGCGGCCCGCTGGTTTGTGACCGCCGCGCATGTCGGCGGCCAGGTCGGGGATGCGCTTGTGCTTGCAAACCAACACTACCTTGCGGTCGCGCGCGAGGCACTTCCCGGAACGGACATAGCACTCTGGCGGGTAGACCGGGCCTTTCCGCGCTGGGCAACCGTCTGCGACGGCGACGAGCTCGAGCGGGAGCTGTTTCTGGTGGGGCGTGGCACGGCACGCGGAGCCGAGCTTGCGGGCAAGGGCTGGCAGTGGGGAGCGATCGACCACCGGCAGAACTGGGGACGCAACCAGGTCTCGGGGTTCCTGACCAGCAAGCCCTACGGGGCACTCCTCCTCGCCACCTTTGACCACGATGCCGGCCCCGACGAGTCCACTCTCTCGACGGGCGACAGCGGCGGCGGGGTCTTTCTCAAGGGACGCGATGGGCTCTGGCGCTTGGCGGGCATCAACCACGATATCAACCCCGGCGACGATGGGATCGACCGGTTCTATAGCACGTCGGGCCGCAAAGACGACCTCTTCCGCGCTGCGCTCTACGACAGCCGTGGGCTCTTTCTGGGCACCCCCGAGGCGCTCAAGCCGGTCACCGGCGACACCCCGCGCCCCGCCGTCCTAGCCGCACAGCGCCTCTCTGTCTACCGAAACCAGCTCGCCAAGATCCTCGCCCGCCCCGATAACGCCTACCCGAGCCACCCGCCACTCCTCCAGACACGCCTTGGCCGCTACGGTGGGGGAGCGCTGGTGGGCGCTGCGGGCGCGGCCGTGCTCGCGCGGCGGTTCTTCGCAAAAAAACTTTCTCCCCGGGATTGAACTTTCCCTAGGTGCTTATTTGTAGAGAGGGCATGACACGCAAATCCCTTCTTCTCACGGGAGCTCTCAGCCTCCTGTTCGGTGCCCAAGCAAGGGCACAGCAGAGCGCGAGCTCGGCGAAGTTTCCTGTCGCCCCCGAGCTGATCGGTGAGGCAAAGGACTGGGTCTCGGGCAAGCCCCTCAAGCTTGCGGACCTCAAGGGGAAAGTGGTGGTGGTGTGCTTCTGGACCTTTGGCTGCATCAACTGCAAGCGCACGCTCCCCTTTTGGAACGACTGGGCGCAGAAGTACTCCAAGGGGAGCGATGTGGTCTTTGTGAGCATCCACACCCCCGAGCTGGAGTCCGAGTTCAATGTGGAGTCGGTGAAGAAGTTTATTGAGAAAGAGAAGCTGACCTTCCCTGTGCTGATCGACAACTCCAAGGCCAACTGGAACGCCTGGAAGCAGCAGTGGTGGCCCGCCACCTACCTGATCGACAAGACCGGGCACGTCCGCGGCCTCTGGAACGGGGAGCTGGACTACAAGGGGAGCGGCGAATATAAAAATGTCGAGCAGGGCATCCAGCTCCTCCGTCGGGAGAAGTAAGCCTCGTGTGATAGCCCCGAGGTTTACCGTTCTAGCCCTTGGGGATATGGAACTCCGTATCCCCGTAGAGGAGCTGCAGCAAATTAATCTGGCCGCCGTGGTAGGTCATGTTGCGGTAGGGGAACTCGATCACCTGGTAGCCCGACATCGTCCCACGGCGGAGCACATAGTCCTTGGCAAGGTCTTCGTCGCTGAGGCCACGGACCACCGCGGCACACTCGATGGCGCTGGCGATCAGGTCCTGCTGTGCCTCTTCCAGGCTGGCGTACTCCGACTTGACCTCGAAAGGGCTGAAAGGCGTCGGTCTCTCCCCGCGTAGGATCTGCGTGAAGACGCGGTTTGCTCCTGCACACTCGGCCACCTGCTCGCGGGCCGTGCGCAGGTTCGCTGCCCCCTCTAGCGTGGGAGTCCAGCTCTGCTTCTCCTCGGGCATCGCACCTAGCCAGAAGGCGAGCAACTTAGCCGCCCCCTCGATCTTCTCTGCTTGAAACTCTTGAACGGTCATCGTTTACACTCCCTTTGCCAGTAAGGCCCCGATAGGCTTCCCGAGGCCGTCGCGCGTGACATAGAACGGGCGCTTCTCCACCTCGTAGGCGTGCTTGGGCGAGATCCCCAGCGTATGGTAGATCGTCGCGTGCAGGTCCTCGATTACCACCGGGTTCTCGACCGTCTTGCACGGGCGCTCGTCAGCGGTCTTGCCATAGACAAAGCCTTTTTTCACGCCCCCGCCAAACATCAAAACACTTCCGGCGTCGGTGAAGTGCCGGTGCATCCCGTAGAACTTGGGCTCATTGACAATATCCGGGACGGTCACCTGGTCGCGGACACGGGCATCGGGCTTGCCCTCCATCATCATGTCGCGCGAGAACTCCGATGCCAGCACGATCAGGGTCCGGTCCAGCAGGCCACGCTCTTCGAGGTCTTTAACAAGCTGCGCGATGGGCGCGTCGATCTGGCGCTTCATCTCGGTCAGGCGCGTGTGGCCGTTATCGTGGGTGTCCCAGCCAAAGAACGGAACATACTCGGTGGTGACTTCGATATAGCGCGCTCCGGCCTCACGCAGGCGGCGTGCCAGCAAGCACCCTTGGCCAAAGCGCCCGGTGTTGTAGCTATCGTAGCTGGCCTTGGGCTCTTTTGTCAGGTCAAAGGCGGCGGCGGCGGGCGACGACAGCAAGCGATGGGCGTTGTCCAGCGAGCGCAGCAGGCTCTCTTTCTGGTAGTCCGAGCCCACTTTCCCGACTAGGGACTCTCCGACCAGCTTTTTATAGAGCGCCTGGCGGTTCTCAAAGCGCGACGGTGTCATGCCCGCCGGGGGGCGCACAGCCTCGACCGCCTGATCCGGGTAGGGCAGGTTGAAGGGGCCAAACTCGCTCCCCAGAAAGCCCGCCGTGGTAAATGCCTTGAGCTCCTCGCCCTCCCCGACATCGAAGCGCTGCCCGATATTGATAAACGCCGGGACGGCCTCATTCAGCGGCCCGAGGGTCCGCGCGATCACCGAGCCAATGTGCGGCGCCGCGACTGTCTGCGGCGGCGCGTAGCCGGTGTGCCAGTGGTACTGGTGGCGCGAGTGCAGGATCGCCCCCAGATCGCCCGCCCGGTAGGTGCGGATCAGGGTCGCCCGGTCCATCACCTGCGCGATCTTCTCCAGCCCCTGCGAGAGCTGCACCCCGTCCACGACTGTCGGGATCGCCGGAAAGGTCGAGAGGATCTTCTCCGAGGGCGTCCCGGTCTCGTAGGGCGTGTAGCGCTTGGGGTCGAAGGTCTCGGTGTGGGCCATTCCGCCGCCCATCCACAAGACAATCACCGCATCCGCGGTCGCCTTCGGGGCGGGCTGCGCGGCCCAGAGCGGGCGGGCATAGCCCGCCGCCAGTGCGGATAAAAGTAGCTCTCGTCGGTTCATTTTCTATTCCTTGGATCGCCCCCGTAGGAGGGGGGCGTCAACGGGCGTTCCGCCACAAAGGCCTTCGGCCATACCGAATTATGGGCGGAGCCCTTCCCAGCACGAAGTGCTCGTTGACGCCCCGCTCTAACCGGGGCGATCAATACAGCTGAAACTCCGGGCTCATCAGGAGCGCCCATAAAATATCTTCCAGTGCCTCGGGGGTGAGCTTGGTGCCCACCGCTTGGCGGATCGTGGCCCGCTCCGTGGTTGTGGGCGGGCGGCTCAGCGCGGTCTGGTAGAGGCCGTTGAGCACATCCTCGCCGTTGCCTGCGTGACGGAGCCAGGTGGACGCGCCGGTTTTGAGGCGGGCGGAGAGGAGCGGGCCGTTGGTCAGCTCTAGCGCCTGAAGCGTCGTGGCGACACTCTGGCGTTGCGTGACGGTCTGCTCCCGGTTGGGCCGTCCTAGGGCGCGGGTGAAGGCATCAGCGGTGGTGAGTGCGGCGCGGGCCTCGATCAGGGCATGGGCGGCTCCCACCACCGCAAAGCGCACCGAGACCTCCTTGGGTGCCTCCTCGACCGCGCCTTGGTCCGGCCCGACCAGTGCACGGAAGCGGGTCGCGCCCTTGGGGACCTCATAGATCAGCAGGGAGTTGGCGTGGGTTCCGATTCCCTCGCCGTAGGTCTTCCCCGCGAGGCGCAGGGGCTTGCCGACGATGCTCTTGTCTTTCTGGATGGTCCCAAAGCCCGTGGTCGCGGATAGTAGGACACAGTCATCGGCATCGCGCTCGGTGTTGTCGGGGAAGCCAAAGTGCGGCTCGACCCAGTCCGCCCAGTCGTGGTTGGCGTTGCCGTTGCCATCGGTGGCGGCCAGCACGAGAATCTCTGCGCCAGTGATATCCACATCGACTTGCTTTGCCCCGGAGCGCAGTAGTCCACTGTCGAAGAGCACCTTGCCCGTGCGCTTGGGGACACTGACCACACCCTTGTTGATCCGTAGCGTCTCCACCGGCGTGGGCCAGCTCTCGGTCAGGGTAGAGATCGCATCGGTGAGCTGCTCGGCGGAGAGGCGCTTGACCGCAGGGCCGGTGAAGACATAGCCGCTCGGCTTCTCTTTCGCCAGCCCCTGCGACGGCAGCTGATACGCGCGGCTCGTGGCGATCTGGGCCAGCGTGTGCTTGAGGTCGTAGCCGTGGGCCACAAAATCGCTCGCCAGCCAGTCCAGTAGCGCTGGGTTCCAGGGCTTGTGGTCCAGCTCGTCGTTGGGCTCGACCAGGCCGCGCCCCATGAGCTTGGTCCAGAGCCGGTTGACAACCGTCCGGGCGAAGCGGCCGTTGGCGGGCGAGGTCAGCGCCGCCGCGACTTGGGCGCGCCGGGTTGCCAGGGGCGCGTTGCCATCGACACTGCCCAGCTCGGGCCACAAAAACTTAGCGCTCGCCATGGTTCCCGTGGGCTTGTCGCAGCGCACCAGCTCCAGCGGGGTGTCTGAGAACGCCGTGGCCAGGCCGTAGGCATCGCGCAGCTTCCAGTTGCTGGTGAAGCTATCGTGGCACGATGCGCACTTGAGGTTCACGCCCAGAAACACCTGCCCGATATTCTGCGCCGCTTGGAGCGGGGGGCGCTGGCTGGCATTGACCACGCCACGCCAGACAATTCCTTTGATAAAACCCTCGGACTCCGGGCTTGGCGGGGCGACCAGCTCGCGCACAAACTGGTCGTAGGGCTTGTTGCTCTCCAGAGATGCATACAGCCAGCTCGTGATCTGGCTCCGGCCACCGTCGATATAGCCCGTCCCGACATAGTCGTTGCGGAGCGCATCGTTCCAGAAGGTCAGCCAGTGCTCGGTGTAGTTCTTCGTGTCGGCCAAGAGGCTCGCCACCAGCCGCTCACGCTTATCGGGGCGCGTGTCCAGCACAAACGCCGTGGTCTGCCGCGGCGACGGTAGCAGGCCCACTAAATCCAAGTACGCCCGCCGCACAAAGACCCGGTCGCTGACAATCGCTCCCGGCGCGACTTTCTTCGCCGCAAAGTACGGCGCGAGCAAGCGATCCACCGGGTTACCTTGGCCCGCGGGGACATTCACCGGCACCAGTGCCAATGGCGGTGTCCAGGCCGCGTCCTCGTTCTCCGCCGCGCCATCGAACGGCAGGCCCGCATCGATCCAGCGCCGGAGTGTCTCGACCTCGCTGGCCTTGAGGTGCGCCCCCTGCGGCGGCATCACCCCTTTCGCTACCAGCTCGATCAAATAGCTCTGCGCCCCCTTACCGGGCCGCGCGACCGGATGGGTCTTGCCGCCGGTGAGGATCGCCTCCCGGCTATCGAGCGAGAAGTCTCCCTGCTTGGCCCCGTTGCTATGGCACGACGAGCAGTTCTTCTTCAGGATCGGCAGCACATCGCGCTGGTACGAGACTGCCTTTTGCGTCGTCTGCACCTTCTGCGCGCCCAGCGCCATCACGCTCAGACCACCCAGCGCCAGCGCTCCCACAAGCCTACGAATCATGCTTGCTATGATACCGAAATTCTCCAAACAACACCGGGCCATGATAAAACAAATCCGAGGTGCAAGATGGCTGGACCGTTTCCGGGCATGGACCCGTTTCTGGAGAAACCTGGCTTCTGGCAGGAGTTTCACAACAGCTTCATTGCTCTTCTTAATATCGTTATCAATCGCGAACTACCCTCACGTTTTCTCTCCTATACCCAAGTAAGAATGATCCAGGACGAGGATGAGTTTCGTCGTGAAGCCTACCTGGAAATTTTTGATAGAACCAACCGGAGCCATGTCGTGATGGTCATTGAGCTGCTTAGCCCTGAGAATAAGCATGGCAAGGGGCGGGAAGAGTACCAGCGTAAGCAACAAGCAGTCCTTCAGAGTCAGGCACATCTGCTGGAGATTGACCTCCTTCGTGGGGGAGAGCATACGGTTGCTGCTCCTCGGGAGGGAGCACTCGCTCTGGGGAGCTACTCCTATCTCCTGAGCCTTGCCAATGCCCAAGAACCGGGCAAGATTCTGCTCTGGCGCATCGGACTTGCCGACCGCCTTCCCATGCTAGAGCTTCCTCTCACCGCTGATGTCCCACCCTTCACGCTCGATCTTCAGGCCGTCTTCGACCGCTGCTACGACGAAAACCGCTACGCGGAGCTCCTCGAAGTTGCCTACACCCAGTCCGCTGAACCCACCTTCACTGAGGAAGAAGCCGCTTGGTCACACGAGTGTCTGGAGGGCTACGTGGTATCCTAGCTCTCGGCTATGAGCGATTTAGAGACAGAGATTGCGCGGCGGCGCACGTTTGCCATTATCTCCCACCCCGACGCGGGAAAGACGACTCTGACGGAGAAGCTACTTCTCTACGGGGGCGCGATTCAGCTCGCGGGGTCGGTGACGGCGAAGAAGAACCGGCGGCAGGCGACCTCGGACTGGATGGAGCTGGAGAAGCAGCGCGGCATCTCGATCACGTCCACCGTGCTCCAGTTCGAGTACGACGGCTGCGTGCTGAATCTCTTGGACACGCCGGGCCACCAGGACTTCTCCGAGGACACGTACCGGACTCTGGTTGCCGCCGATAGCGCCGTGATGCTGATCGACAACGCCCGCGGTGTCGAGCCGCAGACCATCAAGCTCTTTGCGGTCTGCCGCCAGCGCGGGATTCCGATCTTCACGTTTATCAATAAGATGGACCGCCCCGGCCTCGACCCGCTGGACCTGATGGCCAACCTTGAGGAGGTGCTGGGGATTCGCTCCGCGCCGGTCTTCTGGCCGATTGGCGATGGCGACCAGTTCCAGGGCGTGTATGATCGCCAGAGTAGCCAGCTCCACTTGTACGACCGCGTCCAGCACGGTGCCAACAAGGCTCCCGTTCGCATTGTCGATCTAAGCGACCCGACTCTCGATGAGATTATCGGCAGTGGCCCGGCGCAGAAGCTCCGCGACGATATCGAGCTGCTGGATGTGGCCGGCGAGCCGCTCGACCCGGAGCGCATTGCCAAGGGCGAGATCACGCCGCTGTTCTTTGGGAGCGCGGTCACGAACTTCGGGGTCGAGCGGTTCCTGAAGCGCTTTATCGACCTCGCACCCACCCCGACCTCGCGCCCGGCCCAGGGCGGGGAGATCGAGCCCAGTGAGCCGGAGTTCCGGGGCTTTGTCTTTAAGATCCAGGCCAACATGGACCCGAACCACCGCGACCGGGTGGCGTTTCTGCGCGTGGTCTCGGGGCGCTTTGAGCGCGATATGGTCGCCCTGAATCCCCGCTCCAAGAAGTCCGTGCGCCTGACACGCCCACAGAAGCTCTTTGCCTCGGACCGGGAGACGGTCGATGTGGCCTACCCGGGCGACATTATCGGCCTCACCAACCCTGGTGTCTTCCAGCTCGGCGACACGGTCTGCACGGGGGCTCCGGTGCAGTTCCGGGGCTTTCCACGCTTCGCCCCCGAGCACTTTGGGGTCCTGCGCAACCGGAAGTCCGAGAAGTATAAGCAGTTCCAAAAAGGAATCGAGCAGCTCTCGGAGGAAGGTGTCGTGCAGCTCTTCCACGAGATCAACGCCGGGCGCACCGAGCCGATCCTGGGCGTGGTCGGGCAGCTCCAGTTCGAGGTGATCCAGTTCCGGCTGATCTCCGAGTACGGGGTCGAGACCAGCCTGGACCGCCTGCCCTACGGCCATGCACGCTGGATTCAGGGCCCCGAAGACGCCCTCCGCGAGGTCTACTGGGGCATGGGCACCCGCCGGGTCGAGGACAGCTTCGGCAACTTTGTCTGCCTGTTTGAGAGCCAGTGGGGGATGAACCATATTATCGAGAACAACCCCAAGCTGCGCTTTCTCTCCACCGCGCTCGATCTCTCGGAGTCTCAGGAAGCGGCCGGCGCGTGAGAGTCGCGCTGGTCACGGGGGCCGGGAGCGGGGTGGGGCGCGCGGTCGCCGTGGCGCTGGCGCAAGAGGGCTTCTCGGTGGCGCTGGTGGGGCGACGGCGGGAGAAGCTCGAAGAGACCGCGGCGCTCACCGGCGGACGCATCTTTGTCGGGGATGCCAGTGACCCCGTGGCGATGGAGCGCGTGCTCGCGGAGCTTGGCCCGGTCTCGGTGCTGGTCAACAACGCGGGGGTCCACAATGGCTTCGACAAGATCACCGAGAGCGACCCGGAGCGCTGGCGTCAGACCCTGCTGACCAATGTCTACGCGCCCTACCTGCTCTCCCGTCTTTGTGCACCGGGGATGAAGGCGCTGGGCTGGGGACGTCTGATCCAGGTCAGCTCCGCCGCGGGCTTCGCCCCGCCCGACGGCCCCGGCGCGGACTACATTCTCTCGAAGTACACCCTTAACTTCTTCACGCGCCAGCTCGCCGCCGAGCTGGTCGGCAGCGAGCTCTCGTGCTGCGCGATCCATCCCGGCGAGGTCAAGACCGAGATGTGGGAAGACATTAAAGACTTTGGCGGCATGCCCGGCTGGGCCGAGCTGGTCGAGCGCACCGGCGGCGACCCGCCCGAGAAAGCCTCCGAGCTAGTCTGCAAGATTGTCGCCGCCCCGGCAAGCGAGACCAACGGGAAGTTTCTCTGGATCGAGGGCGGCATCCAAGCCCCCCGGTTTACGTGGTAGATCACCTCTCCCCCAGCCCCTCACCTAAAGGCAAGGGGAGTAAGACCCCTCCCTGAAGCCCCTCCCTTGCCTTTAGGTGAGGGAGGGGTGGCTGAGCCGTGCGAAGCCGGGGTGGGAGAGGTTAGTAGCTCCGCGCAAACAGGACTTGCTGGGTGGCGGGCTGGCCGGTGAGCACGCAGACCCCCTCGCCGCCGGGCTGGTCCAGCGGGATGCAGCGGATGGTCGCCTTGAGCTCGGTCTGGATCTTGTCTTCGTCCTCGCGCGAGCCGGCCCACCAGGCGCGGGCAAAGCCGGTCTCGACTGCGGCCGCGAGCTCGGTGTAGTTGGCGACATCGACCACGTGGCTATCGCGGAAGGCCTTGGCGCGCTCGTAGAGGGCGGCTTGGATCTCTTCCAAAAGCTGCGGCAGGGTCTCGGGGAGCTCGGCCCAGCTGACAAAGCGCTTGCCTTCCTTGCCTGGACGGTCCCGGCGGCCCAGCACGACTGTCTGGTTGGCGACATCGCGCGGCCCGATCTCGATCCGCACCGGGATGCCTTTGACCTCCCACTCGTTGAACTTAAAGCCCGGCGTGACGTTATCCCGCGCGTCGATCTTGACACGGGCCTTATCGCCAATCGCCGCCTTGAGCTGCTCCGCAGCGGCCAGAGTGGCGGCTTTTTCGTCGTCGGTCTTGTAGATCGGGACGATCACCGCTTGGGTCGGGGCGAGGCGCGGCGGCAGCACGAGGCCGTCGTCGTCGGAGTGCGCCATGATCAGCGCCCCGACGAGGCGGGTCGAGACACCCCACGACGTTGTCCAGGCGTACTCGATCTCGTTCTGGTTCTGGCCCTGGAATTTAATTTCGAACGCCTTGGCGAAGTTCTGCCCCAGGTTGTGGCTCGTGCCCGCCTGGAGCGCCTTGCCGTCCTGCATCATCGCCTCGATCGCGTAGGTGCGTAGTGCGCCTGCGAACTTCTCCTTGTCGGTCTTGAGCCCCTTGAAGACCGGAATGGCCATGACATTCTCCACAAAGTCCGAGTAGACCTCATGAAGAATCTTCAGGGTCTCCTCCTCGGCCTCATCGTGGGTGGCGTGGGCGGTGTGGCCCTCCTGCCAGAGGAACTCGGCGGTGCGCAGAAACGGGCGCGTGCGCAGCTCCCAGCGCACGACATTAGCCCACTGGTTGATGAGCAGCGGCAGGTCGCGCCAGGACTGTACCCAGCGCGAGAAGCTATCCCCGATAATCGCCTCGGAGGTCGGGCGGACCACCAGCGGCTCCTCCAGCGGCGCGGCCGGAACCAGCCCGCCCTTGCCATCGCTCTCCAGCCTATGATGGGTCACCACGGCGACTTCCGGCGCGAAGCCCTCGACATGCTGCGCCTCTTTGGTCATGAAGCTCACGGGGATAAAGAGCGGGAAGTAGGCATTGACATGCCCCGTGTCCTTGATGCGCTTGTCGAGCCCCTGCTGGATCATCTCCCAGATCGCGTAGCCCGTGGGCTTGATGACCATACAGCCGCGCACCGGGGAGTAGTCCGAGAGGTCCGCCTCTTTGACGATATCGAGATACCACTGCGAGTAGTCTTTCTCGCGGGTTGTGATTGCTTGTTTTGCCATAGTGTTTTATCGAGAGGAAAAGATGTGGCGCTAAAAACGCCCGCCCGATTGTATCGGATCACGCAAAAAAAATCCCCGACATTCGTTGTCGGGGGGGGAGGGATATTCTCTTCGCGCTCGTAAAAGCGACACTTCGAAGAGACGCAAGCTCTATGCCAGAAGCGTAACCCACCCTAAATTTTTTTCGTCTAGGAGATTGTATGATCGCCCTCGACGGTGAACGTCCCGAAAGATTAAGAACATGAGAACCCTCCCCACGGCTTTGGGAATCGCGGCCTCGGTCATGCTCTGGAAAACGTGGGAGCATCACATAACACAGGAGCGCTCGGGGACGCTGACGATGCTTCCTCCTTACAGTGGCCGCTTTCCTGACTCTTGGGCGCTCGCCATCAGTGACCAGGGAGGGATTGCGGGAATCGCATTTAAGCCCGATAGGTCGGACAATATCCCCATTTACTGGGAGAACCCGAGCGCCCCTCCTCGCTCACTTCCCCACCCCCAGGGAGCGGACACGGCGCGGCTTCGGGCTCTCTCTCACGATGGGCGTTTTCTAGTGGGTCAGAGTGAGCGTTTCCGTGATACGGGCACCCATGCGACACTCTGGCACCCCCAAGGTGTCACCGTTCTGCCGTCTTTAACCGGCGCACGCTTCTCCGTGGCAACCGGTGTCAATACGGCGGGAGTGGCAGTGGGCTATGTTGATTTTGGCGATGAGGAGCCGCGTGCAAGCTATCGGTACCGTGGATATAGGGCGGTTCTCTGGAAAGACGGCCTCGTGGAGTTTCTCGATGAGGAAGAGCGTGGAATCGCCGCAGCGATCAACGACTCGGGGCTGATTGCGGGCTATAGTACGGGCCAGCCCGTTGTGTGGCAGAAAGCCCGTAAGTACCTGCTCAAGGGAGGGCCGGGGCAGGCCAAGGCGCTCTCCCTCGCCGGAGTGATCGGAGGAGTGCTGGCAGGAAAGCCCACGATTTGGTCTCAGCTAAGAGCTACCCCAAAGCTTCTGGCCACCCCAGAAAGGGTCCCCGGCGAAGTACGAGCCGTCAACGACCGTGGCCAAGCCGTGGGTGTGGTGTTCGATCCCAAGGCGAAGGCCCCTCGGGGGGCGTACTGGGAAGACGGCACGTTTCGTGATCCCAATACCCTCATCCCGGCGGGCTCGAACTTTCGCGAGCTCTTTCCCCAGGAGCTGAATAGCCGCGGCCAGCTTGTCGGGGTGGGGTATACCAACCGCGACGAGCTCCGCGGGTTTATCTACACACCTTGAGCTTCGCCGCCGGTTGGAAACCGGCGTCTGCAATGACCTTCGGCCACAAAGCCCGGGCACCCTCCGGGTGCGGGCTACCAAACTGATTCCCAGCCCGGCACGGGCTTTGCAGCCGCAGGCTACTGCGGACGCCCAATTCCATTGGGCGAACTCGCTGTAGAATAGGGGTATGCAAACCGTTGACTTGGCAAGGCTGCGCACGGGGCATCCCCGGCTGATCGTCTTGGACTCCGAGCTAGAGCGGGTGAAGACACTCGCGACAAGCGATCCCAATGCCACACGCTACCGCGAGAACCTCACCGCGGCGGGGGAGAAGCTGCTGGCCGACCCCACGACGGTCGAGTACAAGCTGATCGGGCCGCGCCTGCTGGACCAGAGCCGCAAGTGCCTCTCGCGCATCTACACCCTGGCGGCGCTCTGGCGGCTCGATGGCGACAAGAAGTGGGTGGAGCGGGCGAAGAAAGAGCTCTTTGCCGCCGCCGCCTTCCCGGACTGGAACCCGTCGCACTTTCTCGATGTCGCCGAGATGACCCATGCCTTTGCCATTGGCTACGACTGGCTCTATCACGGCCTCACCACCGACGAAAAAACGCTCCTCAAGACCGCGATCGTGGAGAAGGGGCTCCGGCGCGGCGAGGAGGCCTACAAGGGGACCAAGCCGTGGAGGTGGTGGACCACGGTGCACCATAACTGGAACCAGGTCTGCAATGGAGGAATGGGCCTGGGAGCGCTGGCAATCGCCGACGAAGAGCCGCAATTAGCATCTTTTATTCTCCATAGCGCCCTAAAGTCGCTCCCCGCGGCCATGGCCTCGTTTGGCCCCGATGGCGGCTGGAACGAGGGGCCGGGCTACTGGGACTACACCGTGCGCTACACGGTTCCTCTGATCGCCGCGCTGGAGTCCGCGCTGGGCTCGGACTTTGGGCTCGCCACCGCAAATGGCTTCGACCGCACGGGGACCTTCCGGCTCTACTTTGTCGGCCCCACCGGGAAGGTCTTCAACTACGCCGACGGCGGCGATAACTCCGGGGCCGCCCCAGAAATGCGCTGGCTGGCACGGCGCTTCAAGCAGCCCCTCTACGACTGGGAGGCGAATCGGGGGGCGGGGCGCTTTGGCGGCACCATGGACCTGCTCTGGTACACCGCCGCTAGTAGCAATCCCAAGAAGGCAAATGCGCCCCTGGACAATGTCTTTCGTGGGATCGACGCCGCCTTCCTGCGCTCGGACTGGGGCAGTAAAGAGGCGCTCTGGGTGGGCTTCAAGGGCGGGGACAACGCCGCCAACCACTCCCACCTGGACCTGGGGACCTTTGTCTTCGATGCGCTGGGCGAGCGCTTTGTGATGGAGCTGGGGCCAGACAACTACAACCTGCCCACCTACTTCGGCGACAAGCGCTGGACCTACTACCGCCTCCGCACCGAGGGGCAGAACACACTCACGCTCGATGGCGAGAACCAGGCGACCAAGGCGAAAGCCCCTCTGCTCGCCTTCTCCCCACAGGGCTACGCGGTCGCGGATCTCACGGCGGGCTACGTCCAGGCGAGCAAGCTCTGGCGCGGGGTCGCGCTGGTGGAGGGGCGCAAGGCGCTCCTGATCCAGGACGAGCTCACGGCCAAGCAGCCGGTCGAGGTAGGCTGGCGTATCCACACCCTGGCCCAGCTCGCGGTCAGCGGGGCGGAGGCCACGCTCACGCTCAAGGGGAAGACCTGCACCGCGCGGATTCTCGAGCCCGCCGGGGCGGTGTTTGTTGCCGAAGAAGTCGTGATCGCGCCGGTCGAGGGGAGCAAGGAGCAGCCCAAGCCTACCAAGGGGGAGCGTCGCCTCCTAGTACGCCTCGCCAGTAAGGTGACCCAGACCCGAATCGCGGTGCTGCTCACGCCCGGCGATGGCCCCAAGACAACCCCGCTCCGGCCCCTCCGCGACTGGGTGAGCGCCGCGCCGTCGCTCCCACGCCTCGGGGGCGGGCTCTAGCGCATGTGAGCCTGCCCCTGTAGACAATACGAGTTTTTCCCGACAATCAGGGGCATGGCTCGTCTCTCCGATAAGAAAATCGCATGGCTACTCTTCACGGTCGCCGCGCTGGTCTACGCGCTCACCCTCTGTAGAACCATCTACACCGGAGACGACGGAGACTTCGAGACCGCCATGGCAACACTCGGAGTCTGCCACCCCACGGGCTATCCCCTCTTCACCCTCCTGGGACGAGCCTTCCTCCTGGGACTAGCACCCGTCATCGACGAGCCCGCCCTGCGCATCAACCTCATGACCGCCCTCTTTGGCGCGGGCGCGGTGGGGATGTTCTACCGCTTTGTCGCCACTGTCGTTCCCTCGCGAGTCGTCGCCGCGAGTGCCGCCCTGCTGCTGGCCTTCGCTCCCACGCTCTGGCAGCAGTCGCTCTCGTGCGAGGTCTACACGCTCACGGCGCTGTTTCTGTGCACGGTGCTCTGGCTGAGCGTGCGGCTGGAGCGGGGTGAGCAGGTGCTGGGTCCGCTGGTGCTGGTCTATGGTCTTGCGCTGACCAACAACCTGACGATGGCGCTGTTCCTGCCGGGCTTCTTGGTGTTTGCGTGGCGTCGTGTGGGCTTCAAGCGGCTCTTCTTGTGCGTGCCACTGTTTGTGCTCCCGCTGCTGCTCTATGCCTATGTCCCCCTCGCCGCCAAGTACGGACACTCGCCGCTCAAGTGGGGGGACCCACAGACCTGGCCGGCGTTCTTCCAGCATGTCAATGGCTCGCAGTACCGCCCGCTGATGTTCACCCAGCCCCTCGCAACCTGGCACCTACGGCTCTGGGAGTACGCCAAAGGGGCGCTCTGGGTGGAGTTTGGGGGGCACTTTCTGGTCTTTGCGATCCCCGGCATGGTGGCGCTCTGGCGACGCCAGCGTCCGGTGCTTTGTCTGACTGCCTGGATCTTTGCGGTAGATATTGTCTACGCGACCAACTACGCCATCAGCGATATCTATGTCTACTACATTCCCTCGTATCTCTGCATGGCGGTCTGGATCGGGGTAGGCCTCTCCGAGCTGGGCGGCTGGCTGGTGCGTGTTCGTCCCCAGCTGGTCCGCCCGCTCGCGCTCCTGCTCCTGCTCACGCCCCTGGTCCAGATGACCACCCACCTGACCTCTACGGATAAGAGCAGCAACTTTCTGGAGGCAGACTTTGCGAGCAATATCCTGGCAAGCGCACCCAAAGACGCGGTGGTGCTCAATACCAACAACACGATCTTTACGCTCTGGTACCTGAAGTTTGTCAAGCACCAGCGCCCGGATGTGGCGGTCCTGAACGTGGACTTGCTGGAGGGGACTCTCAACAACAACGCGGCCTGGTACTTCGAGCACCTGCAGAGCCAGTGGCCCAGTGTTCCCTCGCCGCTGGGGCTCCCGACCAAGGCCACCAGCGATGGCACCTACCTCCAGCTCCTGGTCCGAACCGCGCTGGCGGAGGGGCGGCCCGTGCTCCTGGTCTCCGACGACCGGCAGGACGGCCTGAGCATGGAGGCGGGCCAGCCTTCGCTCAACGACCGCCTCAAGCCCTTCACCCGGCGACCGTGGGGGATCACGCAGCGCCTCTACGAGCCGGGAACGGAGCCGACCGACACGGAGCTGGTCGCGCAGAACGCCGCGCTCTGGCAGGGCTTTCAGACACGTGGGGTCTACGCGGGCTGGAAAGACGGCGACCCGCTCCAGCTGCATATCCTCGTGCGCTACTTCAACGCCCACAAGGCCCTCGCCCCCCTCGCCGAGAGGCTGGGACAGAGCGAGCTGGCCCGTGAGCACTACGCCGGGGCCAACTTCCTCTTCCAAGACCCCGAGGTCGCGGCCGGGCTCAAGCGGCTCCCCCCGAGGCCTGCCAACGAGCCCTAGTGGGACATCCTCTTGGCTCTTTTCCCCGCAGTGAGCTCGTCCCAGGTGCGGGGGACGACAAGCACTTCGAGAGGGAGCTGGTAGGCGAGCCGGATCTGGCGCTCGTAGGCGGCAGACGAGATAGACTCCCGGAGCTGCACCTGCCAGGTCTCTTCCTGGCCGGTGTGCGGGTGTGCATAGCCCATCTGCTCCCGGAGGCGGGAGAAGGCACCCGAGAGAAGCGCGGCGCGCTCCGGGGAGCCGTGGCGCAGCTCGACCCCTTGCTCGAAGTAGAGCGTGTACATCAGCCCCGCCAGAGAGCGGTTTTGCAGTGCCCAGTGCTGCCCAAACTTGAGCTGTGCGTAGGCCTCCGCCAGGCGCCCTTGGCCATCGAGGGCCAGAAAGAGCCCCATGCCGATATTGGCCTGGTAGCGCGAGTGGGGCGAGTCGTAGAGCAGGGCCTCCCGAGACGCCGCCTCTGCCTCTTGCCAGAGGGCCTTGGAGCGCTTTGGGTCACTCGGAGTGAGAGCCTCGGCAAGGGGGTTGAGTACCCGGTTGAGCGAGACAAGCGCACGAACCAGTGTGGGGGGATCGCCCAAGGCACGGGCTTCGTCGAGCGCGACCCGCTGGAGCCCCACGGCGTCCTCGTGGCGCTTGCGCTGCGACGCCGTGTAGCTCTGGTGGGTGAGGGCCTCCAGTGCCCAGCGTGGGGCCTGGTGGCGCAGGGCCTCGGTGCGGAGCTCTTGGGCAAGCTGGTCCATCTCGTCCCAGCGCCCGAGATCGTTGTAGAGCATCAGGGCACGGTGCAGGAGCTCGAAGCGGAGGGCGGGCGGCTCGACCGTGCGCCAAGCGTCCACGGCGCGCTCGGCCCAGGGGGTGGCGCGGCGGTGGTGGCCTCGGATGAAGCTAAAGGTCAGAAAGCCCGTCAGGCCCTGCCAGAAGAGGTCCGTGGGGGCGCTCCCGCCTCGCTCTAGGGCAGCCAGCAAGTTCTCCAGATCGGACTCCAGCGGGCCGAACGTGCGGACATCGTGCTCCGTGGCACGGGCAAGGAGTGTCAGAAAGTAGGCGGCATGGCGCTGGCTGAGGAGCTCTTTTTCCGAGCACTGCTCGTTGGCGAACTGGCGCAGGGTCTCCAGGAACCCAAAGCGCATGTTCCCCGTGAGCGCATCTTCCTGCACGGTAATCAGCGAGCGCTGGACCAGCTCATCTAGAAACGTATCGGCCTCGGGGAGGGCTTGGATCGCCTCGACCGCCTCCTGGGTCCAGCCGCCCTGGAAGAGGGCGAGGCCATAGAAGAAGCGGCGCAGCTCGGGGGAGAGGAGGTCCACACTGCTCTGGATCACCGCGCGGAGCGAGCGGTGGCGCTCGGGGATGTCCCGCTGGGTTGCGGCGAGGCCGAGCACGCTCTCGGAGAGGGCGAGGGCGATCTGGCTGGGGGTCTGGGTGCGGGTGCGGGCGGCGGCGAGCTCCAGCGCTAGGGGCATTCCCTCCAGCCTCTGGCAGATGGTCACCAGCGCCTCCGTGTGCCGCGGTGTCAGGGAGAAGTCCGGGTGGGCGTGGCGGGCACGGTCACAGAACAGGGCGACCGCGGGAAACTCCAGCAGGCGCGCCGGCGAGGTGGTTGCGTGCGGGGGCTCCAGCGGCTCCAAGAGCACCACGGACTCCCCTTGGATATCCAGCGGCTGGCGGCTCGTCACCAGGATCGTCAGCGCCGGCGCGTGCGCCAGGAGCGCCAGAACAAGTGCCGAGGCAGCGCTCAGGACATGCTCGGCGTTGTCGAGGATCAGCAGGAACGCGCCACGGCGCACCAGGAGTCCTTGGAGCGTTTCGAGGGGATCGGTCTCGTTGCGGGCCTGCACCCCGAGCGCCTGGAGCGTAAACTCCGCGAGACGTCCCGGGTCGGTGAGCTCGGCGAGGGGGACAAAGGTGCTGGGGAGCGGGAGGCGGCGGGCGGTCTCGACCGCTAGGCGGCTCTTGCCCATCCCTCCGGGGCCGATCAGGGAGACTAGGCGGTTGCTGGTGAGGGTCTCGATCAGCCGCTCGCTCTCGGTCTCGCGCCCAAAGAACTGGGTCAGGTAGACCGGAAGCTGGCGCGTGATCGCTCGCTCGGGTGTCTCGGGGGGCGTGGGCGCGGCGTGTATCACGGCCGAGGGAAGCCCCTCGCGGAGGGCCTCCAGCCGCTCGCGCTCCGTGAGAATCCAGTCGTCGTAGAAGCCCGGAAGGAGCGGTCCCGTGGCGAGCTGCGCGGCGAGGGCACGCTCCCCTTGCTGGAGGGCGTGGTCGAAGGCGACCACATCGCACCAGACACTCTCGCGCCGGAGCCGGACATAGCCCGCGCGGCTGGCATCCAGTACCGAGCCGGGGGCCATGCCGGGGAGCTCCAGCTGGTGGCGCAGGGAGCTCAGCGAGAAGCGCAGGCGGTTTGCCGTTGTCTGCGGGTCTTCGTCGGGCCAGAGCATCTCGGCGAGCTCCTCGCGGGGGCAGTCGCGCCCTAGGTGCAGGCAGAGATAGGCCAGGAGCGCCGCCACCCGCTGGGAGCGGAAGCGGCGCACTTCAGCGCCCTCGGCGGTGAGGAGCCGAGGGCCATCAAAGAGCGCGATACGCCAGAGAGGCTCCACTTAGGGCGTCTTGATGTCGTAGCACCAGAGGCAGCCCATGTCGCGGATGTAGAGCTTCCCCCCGGCGATAATCGGGTACGCCCAGGCCTTGGCCTGGCCTCGGTCGGGCTGGTTGGGCGGCGAGAAACGGCCCTTCTCCTTGTAGCCCGTGGGTGTGGCCTCGACCAGCGCAACCTCGCCGTTATCGCCGTGCAGGAAGAGCAGACCATCGGCGGAGCAGACCGCCGCGGAGCCCACCGAGCGCTCGTCCCAGAGAACCTTACCCGTGGCAAAATCGCTACAGAATAGGGTCGCACGGTTCGTCCCGTAGAGGTAGTTGCCCACCTTGACCGCGCCTCCCAGACCGTTGTAGCCCTTGCGCTCGACGTAGACCGGGTCCGCGGTAAAGCTCCCTGCCGCCGCCGCGATCTTCGCCACACCACCCGCGGTTGCTGCGGCGCTATAGACCATGTTCCCTGCCGCGATCGGCGTGAAGGCATGCATCTGGAACTGCGTGTCGAAGGTCTTGTCGAAGCGCCAGAGGAGCTTTCCCGATGCCGCCTCCACCCCGACCAGGCTCTTGCTCAGGTGCTGGACATACTGGCGTACGCCGTCGAGCTCCACCGCAATCGCGGAGGCGTAGCTGGCCACTTTCTCGCCGGGGATCGCGCTCTTCCAGAGGGTCGCGCCGGTCTTTTTGTCGAGTGCCACCATCGCGGCCGTCTCACTGCCCGGGCAGACAATCACCTTGTTGCCGTCCACGAGTGGCGACTCAGCATAGGCCCAGACCCCCGCGGTCCCGCCGAAGTCCGTGCGCAGGCTCTTCTTCCAGACCTGCTTGCCGGTTGCTGTATCGACGCAAGCTAGGTCGCCATCCGAGCTGAGCGCGTAGAGGAGCTTGCCATCGACCGTGGGGGTGGAGCGTGCCCCGGGATAGTTGGGCTGCTGCTTCGGGTTGCCCACCGCGCCGAGCCGGGTGGACCAGAGCAGCTTGCCATTGGTGGTGCTGTAGGCGCGGACAAACTCATTCTCCAGCCCCTCGTTGCTCAGCACATAGAGCCGATTCCCCACCACCACCGGAGTCGAGTACCCCGAGCCGATATCCTTCACCTGCCAGACCAGCTTTGGCCCACTCGCAGGCCACGCCTTCAGTAGTCCCTTCTCTTGCGAGATACCATCGCGCTTCGGCCCGCGCCACTGCGCCCAGTCATCGGCCCGCGCCACGGTTCCCACTGCTGTGAGTGCAAGCGCTACCAGCGCCAAATTTCGAATTTTCATAAGTGCTTCTTTCTTTCGCTAAAGTAAGTATGGATGATTATCTCACTATACCTGAGAGCTTATGAGGAGGTTCCTCGGTATAATTTTCTTCCTGTTGCAATTTGTGTGAGCCTTGGACGGTAAACGTCCGCGCCCAGAGGGCACCCGGGGCACTTCGTGCCGCCTCCTCGTCCCTCGTCGGTACAAGTAGGCTCGTCGGTACAAGACTAATCTGAGCGAAGCGAACGGCGGAGGGACGACGCCCCAAAGCCGCACGATTTCCGTGCAGGGCTCACACGATCTCCGACAGAAGGATAATATTTCATGTTCAAGCCCAAGCCGACACTGCCCGCGCGTCTGAAGGTCTTCTTTGCACGGGAGGCACCGGTTGGGGTGATCTTTCGTGAGGGGCCACGCAAGCGGACTCGGCTGATTCTCTGGCACACGGACACCGATACCTTTGAGCCAGGGCACTGGTTCCTGGGCAAGCTCCAGTTCGGCGATCTCTCTCCCGACGGCAAGCTGCTGGTCTACGCGGCATCGAAATGGCATAAAAACCACGGTGTCTATGCCGACTCGTGGGTTGCCATCAGCAAGCCTCCCTACGTAACCGCTCTGGCATTCTGGTGGACAGCCTGGGGGAGGGGGCAGGCTATTTTTCAGGATAACCAGACACTTGCCCTGGGGCGGTGGCTGGCGATCGGCTCGGAGCTGCATCCCGATTACGCGCTCGCCCCTTGGCTGAAGGTCACGAAGTACCCCGACGGAATCCCCGTGTCGCCGAGGGGGTGGCAGGTGGTCGGGGAGGGGGAAGAGCCCCTCTACGAAAAGCCCCTGTCGACACCCCAAGGCCGGTTTTTTCTGCGTGGCCAAGCACGCCAGAGCCGCTCGCCGCTCTACACGCTCTACGACTCTTTTGAGCAGGCCACCCAGAACCTAGAGGCAGAGCAGGCCGAGGTCGATCCGCAGGGGCGGCTGATCCTCACGCGCGACGGCAAGCTCTTTGTGGCGGCCCTCCACGACGAGGGCTCTCTCACGACAACCGAGCTTGCTGACTTCAACGACATGGCCTTCGAGGCGCTCCCGCCCCCCGAGTGGGCCACGAGGTGGTAGGACGGTCTAGCGCTTGAGGATGTCCTTGAGATTGGGCAGCGTATTGAGCTTGGCACCCGCCGTGAGCTTGAGGGCATCACACTTCTCCCACATACGGATGTAGTCCTCGGCGGAGCGAAAGAGCGGCGCGAGCTCCTCGGGGCGCATCCCGGTGTTCTTGATATCCTGGAGCATGTCCGGGAGCAGGCCGTAGTGCGCCAGGCCATCGAGGTTGAAGTCGAGGTCCCGGGGGCCGATGGTCGAGCGGGTGAGGGCATTGGGTGCCCCGCTGCCGGAGGGAGCAAGGACGAGATAGGCGCGGCGGGTCATCTCAAAGGCGCGCTGGTAGAGTGCGGCGTCGGGTTCGTTGCGGTTGGTACGGCGGTGCTGCTCCAGAAACGGCAGGTAGTCTGAGGCCCCGAAAGGGCGGCTCGGGTTGGTGTCCACCCACTGCCGCGCCGCGCGGGCGGCGTGCTGGATATCGGGGCCTTTGTAGAGGTCCACAACCGGGTTCTCCACCACCCCGCGAATCCCCTTGGCGATATTGATCATCCACTTGCCAGGGACATCGAAGATCGTCCGGGCGGCCTCCACCAAGAGGCTCCCGGTGGCGCTCAGCAGGTTCCACTCGAAGATCGGGCCTCCGGCAGGCTCTAGCGGGAGCGCGTCCAGCGGCTTGTTGCCCAGCCCCAGCGCCACGGCCTGGAAGGCATTGCGCTGGTCGGCGTTGTAGGTGCGATCTCCTGCTCTCTCGTAGGCATCTCCTTCCCACCGGTAGCCGCGGGTGTCGCTCAGGCGGGTGCGGTAGGCCACGGGCGAGCGCTGGCTATCGACAGCCTGGAGCCGGGTGAGGCCACGGGTCTGCTGGAGGAGCGTGTCGCCCTCCATGGCATGGGCACCGAGCGGGCCAAAGCGCGGCCCCAGCCCGCCCAGCATCGCCATGTCGGTCGAGAGGGCGACACTCTTGCCCCCCATCTGCTGTATGGCGTAGCGGTAGGCGGTCGCCCAGGAGGTCGAGCTACCGGGGGCATCTAGCCGCGAGGTCGTCTGGGCGTCTTTTCCCAGCGTGCTGGGCGCGACCATCCCTCCCAGCGCCCTCAGGCGGGCCATGACCTGCGGCGAGACATCGCTCTCGCAGGGGACCTTGTGGTGGTCGCTGGTGCGGGCGTGGGTGGTGCAGAGCCCCCGGAACGAGCAGTGGCCGGCGATCAGGGGGTAGCCCTGGACACTGCCCTGTGCCCGGCTCTCCGCGAGGGCGAGGACACGCTGCTGGGTGAGGTCGCTCATGTGGTCGATATCGATCACCATCCCCAGGTCCATCAGCCGCTGGATCGCCGCCTCGCCCTTGGGAGTGAGACCCTGTGCGTTCATGTGCCCGGACTTGCTGGCGTAGTCCGGCTTGATCGCACGCACCTGCTCCAGCAGGGTCGCGGTGTCGAGGAGCATCCCGCCGGGGAGCCGGAGACGGTCTAGCCCCAGGCGGCGCGAGGTCTGTGCCAGCGACGAAAACATATCGCTGGGGAGGTCGAGAAACGACTCCATCGAGCGGTACTCCACCCCGGCGGCGCGGGCATCGGCATCGGGGCGCATCGGGTGGAGCGTGCCGCGCAGAGCGAAGTGGTTGAGGTCGAAGATCATGTTGTAGAGCGCGGAGCCGCCCAGGTCGTTGTCGGCGAGGTGGATGGGGAAGATGTGGCGGACGCCGCGCTGGTAGAGCGTGTTGAGCTCGTCTAGTACATCGGCCTCGGTTGGGTTGGTCTTCTTGCTCAGGTTGCCCAGGCTATCGACCTCGACTCCCAGCACCAGTGCCAGCTTGTTCTGCTCGATCAGCCGACGGGCCTCCGCAGGGGTCTTGGCGATCCCCATCCAGCTACTGTTGCGCCGCGCGAGCGCCTCTAGCTCCGTGAGCTGGGCATTGATCGCATCCCAGTCCGAGACATTGCGGCTCCCTCGGGGCATGAGGTTTCCCAGGAGCTCGGTGTTGACCACGTGGGCCACCATGAGCCGTAGGCCGCCGTCGTAGGAGCGCCGAATCCACTGCTCGTGCATGTGTTGGTGGGTGCGGGAGTTGAAGCGTGGCCAGCCATCGTGGTTGTGCTCGACCCCACCCGTGCGGTGCCCAAAGCTCTCCTCCACGGCGTTGTAGGCCAGCTGCGCGATCGCGTCCTGGTCGAGCGGCCCCCAGCCCAGAGCGCGCTGGAGAAAACCGGCGGCCGTGGGCTCGGGGAGGCCGAAGGCACTGCGGATTCCATTGAAGGCCGACTGGGCAGGCCCCTCGGTGGCGACACTCAGGGTGCCCCTGACCGTCCCCAGCACCGCATTGGCAGTCTCGTTGGAGACTCCCTTGTAGGTCAAGAAGAGCCGCACCCAGTCGTCCCAGATCGAGACCAGGCTCACGCCATTGCGCACCAGTCCCAGGATCGCTCCCACATCCCGCAGGCCGGTGCCCCCGATTCCGTGGGCGGGTGTGCAGTCGTGGAGGGCCGTGGCGGGATCGCCGGTGTTGGAGCCCCAGTACATCCCGCCCCAGGCCAGCTGCGCCGCCGGGTGGGTGTGGGTGTCGGCGAAGCCCCAGAGCGGGCGCTTGAGGCTTGGGGCGGGGGGCAGAGGCAAGGGCGTGGCGGTCTCCGTGAGCTGGATATCATCGACCACGATATAGCCACTGGGGTCCTCGTCGATAATCTGCACCCGCACGGTCTTGCCCATCAGCTCGGCAGAGATCGGGAGCACCATTCGGCGCAGGGTATCGTCCTGGGGTGCCTCCAGAAACCCGATTCGGACAAACTCGCTATCGACCCGTGGGTACGGGCTGGTGGCCGGCTCACGGAGCTGGAGCTCGAGACGCGGCCCCGTGCCGGAGGTGCTACTGCCGCGTCGGCCCGCCAGCAGAACCTGCAAGAACGGCTTCTGGAGCGGAAAGCTCACCGAGCTCAGGCGGCCCCGGCGGCTCCCATTGCGCCCGGTCTGACCCGCGGTCGGTGCGCCGGTGTCGCAGAACCAAGTGCCTTGTGCCTGGAAGACCTGGACGGCACTATCGCGGACGGGCACCCAGTAGTCGCCCCCGAGGGGAACCGGGGCTGGGGGCGTGGGCGGGAGCTCCGGGCGTGGAATCGGGCAGATCGCCTCCAGCATCGCCTCACTGCCGGACGTGGCGCTCCAGCCTTGGCTCTGCTTCTCAAAGTCCCAGTTGGTCTGCAGGAGCAGCGTGGGCTTGAGGTTCGGAGGAAGCGTGACCAGCGGCTTGTCTACCACGGGGGGCTGACTTCCCAGCCGTAGCTCCGCCTCTTCGTAGACCGCCGCCTCACCGGGTTTTTCATTGCCCAGCTTCAACCGGAGCGCCTTGAACTTATCGTCGGGGCTGACCGCAAAGATCAGTGCCAGCGCGCGCTTCTCTCCCGGCGCGACCACCGCCATGCTCCGTGGCTGGTCGCCCTGGGCCATATCGAGCCCCGTGAGGGCGTAAGTGCCATCGTCATCGGCGACCGCCTCGGCGCTCAGCCACTGAAGCCCCCGCTTGTCTTTGGAGAGATTGCTCACCTCAAGCTGCACCACAAAGAGCGTCTCACCCTCCTTTGCGCCGAACGCTCTCTGGCTCTTGCCGTAGCGCTCGCTCCACTTGGGGACCAGCTCCACCTTAGTCACCTGGAGCTGCCACTGCTTCTCAAAAAGCGCAAGCGGCGGCTGTCCCTGTGGGCTCGTGGCACTCACCGCGACTGCGGAGGGGAGGAGCACCTGTGCCGACACGGGACGAGGTAGTAGACTTGTGACGAGGCAGAGCGACGAGAGCCAGAGGCGGGTGTTCATGGGCTAGTTTCCGCTCCGCAGGCTACGCACACAGTCGCGGATCGAGAACCAGTCCTGGCTGGTGGGGAAGGCGAGGCCGCGGCCGGTCTCGCGATCGACAATCGTGAGGGTCTTGGGGTGGACATCTTTAGGAACCCGGAAGAACACCCGGATGTCCTGCTTCTCCCCCTTGCTGAGCTCGCCTGCAAACGGTGTCGGGCGTGTCTCCAGCAAGAACCCCCCGATCCCACCGGGCGCTTCCTTGATGATCTTCTGGCCATCGTCTGTGGTAAGCACCATGTCAAAGGTACCAAAGTTCAGCCCGACCTTATCGGCGAGTGCCTGGAAGCTCAGGTGCGCCACGAGAAAGTGATTGCCCTCCCCCGGCTCCTCGTCCCCGTCGATCTTGGCCTCGCTCCACTCCAGGCCGCGCAGCCCCAGGTCGAACCAGCCCGCGGGCATCACGCAGTCCCGGATTCCCGCGATCACGTCCTTGGCGACCGCTCCCGTGCCCGCCCAGCTCGGGAGCGCGGCGATCTTGTCCGTGAGGTCGTAGCGGAGCACCGGGGTGCCGTCCTCGCGCTGGACGATCAGCTTGTGGATGGATTCCTTGGCGGGCACCGTCACCAGCGCCAGCACCTCAAGCTTCTGGCCTGGCTTGAGAGGAAGATTAAGGCACTCCTTGCGGGTCTTGGGGTTGAGCAGGACAAAGCGCTCGCTATCGGTGCCATCGGGGGTGACAGCCGTGAGCTTGAGGCCGCCGGGGCTGAGCGCGAGCGGCTGCTGGGTGGGGTTTTGCAGGGTCAGCTTGAGGAGCAAGGTCTTTTCATCGGCCTTGGGCTGTGCGGGCTTGAACCCCTCGAAGGCGGACTCATAGACCCCGGGGGTGCTGGTGTACTCCGCGCCGGTGACCGTGACATTGAGCGGGGACTCTTTTCCCAGGGTGTAGGTCGTCGCCAGCTTCCCAAAGTCGCCGGCGAGCTGCTTGGTTCCCAGCACGATGGGGCGGGTCGTGTCGTTGATTGCCGCGGTCTTGGGCGGAGCCGCGGGCTTTGGCTTGGGCTTCTGCGCCAGGGCCAGCGCTGGCACCGTGAGCAAGAGCACGAGAGAGAGGGAGGTTGTTTTCATCATGCCCTATTGTCTGGAGGCGACGTTACACCAAGCGTTACAAAATCGGCGTAAAATAGGGACGCATGGTGCTGCAGCTTAAATTTTTCGGAGGATGGGACGCCCGCTTGGGAGAGGCACCGCTCGCGTGTGGGCGTCAGGCGAGCCGCTTGCTGGCGCTGCTGGCCTGGCGGGCACCGCGCGAGGTGGAGCGGGCGTGGCTGGCGGAGACACTCTGGCCGGACGCCGACGAGAGCCGGGGGCGTTTTTACCTGCGGCGGACGCTGCTAGAGCTGCGTGAGGCGCTGGGGACGGCGGCGGAGAGCGTTCTGCATACCGAGGGAAGCCGCCTGCGCCTGACTGTCCGCACCGAGCTCCAGGACTTCGACCAAGCGCTCCAGCGCGGCGATCTCACGGCGGCGCTGGCGCTCCACACCGGGCCGTTTCTGGCGGGCTGGAGCGACGAGTGGGTGCTGACGGAGCGGACGCGCTGTGAGCAGGCGCTTCTCGTGGTGCGCGAGACCCGTACTCTGGAGCGAGAGCGCCACGACAACCTCCCGCAGCCGCTCACGCCTCTGCGTGGCCGTAGCCGCGATGTCGAGCGCTTGGGCGAGCTTCTTGCACAGAGCCGCCTCGTGACCCTGACCGGTGCGGGTGGGGTTGGCAAGACCCGGCTCGCGCAGGAGGTCGCTCGGGGCTGTGCGAGGCGCTTTCGCCATGGGGCGGTCTTTGCGGACTTCAGCGCCCTCACCTTAGGCGCATCGCTGAGCGATACCCTGGCCCAGGCGCTAGGGCTGGGCTTTGGGGCGGCCAATGGGGGGCAGGATGCGGTCCTGCGTGCCCTCCAAGAAAACGAAATACTAATTTTTATTGATAACTGTGAACAAATACTCCCCGATGCAGCGCAGCTGGTGCGCACCCTGCTTACGCGGACCACACAGGTTCGGCTCCTCGTGACCAGCCGCGAGCCCCTGCACCTTCCCGGTGAGACGGTCTGGCGTGTCTCCTCCCTCGCCCCCGCCGATGCCGAGGCGCTCTTCTGTGAGCGCGCCCGCGAGGCCAGCCCGGAGTGGCAGCCGACTCCCGCCGACGAGGCCGCGCTGAGCGTGATCTGCCGCCGCCTGGAGGGAATCCCCCTGGCCATCGAGCTGGCGGCGACCCAGATCGCGGCGCTCTCCGCGACCGAGCTGGCACAGCGGCTGGAGGGGAGCTTTCTCTCGCTCCTAGGAGAGGATCTCTCCGCGCCGCCGCGCCACCGGACCCTGGAGGCGGCGATCCGCTGGGGCGTGGAGCTCCTCACCGAGCCCGAGCGCCTGTTCTTTGCCCGGCTTGCGGTCTTCTCCGGGAGCTGGAGCCTGGAGGCCGCCGAGGCGGTCTGTGCCGATACGCTACTCTCGCAAGAGCAGCTCGCCCCGCTCCTCACTCGGCTGGTTGGGCGCTCTCTGGTGAGCAAGAGCGAGGGACGCTACCGGTTTCTAGAGCCGCTTCGTGCCTTCGCCGCCACTCTCCCGGAGGCAAAGACCCCGGAGCTTCAGGCCCGCCACGCCCAGTTCTTCTGCCAGCTCGCGACCCAGCAGCTCCGCGCCCTCCGAACCCACGGCGAGAGCGCGGCGCTGCGGGCACTGGTGCAGGAGCAGGCCAACCTGGAGGCGGCGCTGGGCCGCTGTGAGACCCCTGAGCGGGTGCGCTGCCTGGGGCTGGCACTAGGGCGCTTTCTCCGTCGCCGTGGCTACGCCCTCGCTGCCGTGGTGCCGCTGGAGCGCGCGCTGGGCACGGCCCCCGACGATCCCGAGCTGCTCTGTGAGCGTGCCAGCCTGCACCTGGACCTGGCGGAGTCCGCACTCGCCCACCACTGCGCGACCCAGGCTCTTGCCCAAGGGGGAGATCCACAGGTGCAGGCCGATGCTCACAATCTTATCGGGCAGGCCGCCGAGCAGGAGCGGGACTTTGCCCGAGCCCACACGCACTTTCTGGAGGCACTGCAACTCTACCGCTCCGTGGGCGAGCAGGCGGGAGCGGCACGGATGCAGAACAACCTGGGCTACCTGGCGTTTCTCGATCCCAGCCAAGACCGGGTGGCGGCGGAGGAGTCCCTGCGCGAGGCGATCACGGTGCTGGAGGCAAGCGGGGACCAGCACGCCGTGAGCTCCGCCCTCAACAACCTGGGGAACCTGGCGTTCCTGCGCGCGGACTGGAGGGCGGCCGGAGCTGCCTACGCCGCCTCGCAGGAGCGTGAGGAGGCACTGGGCAACCCGCTGGGGGTCGCGCGGGCGCTGAGTAACCTGGGCGAGGTTCGGCAGCAGCAAGGGGACCGCGAGTGCGCCCTGAGCCTCTACAACGATGCCGAGCGGCGCTTCCGTGAGCTGGGAAGCCCGCTGGCCGACTACACCGCACAGCTCAAGGAGAGCCTGGGATGAGCCACGACCAAGTCCCCACACCCGAGGAGCTCGATCTGCTCCGTCGCGAGGCGGGTGAGGCCCGCCGGACACTCGACTACGAGAGAGCGATCACGCTCAACCGCCGCCGCGCCGACGGCTGGCGCAAGCGGGGGGAGCGCGCTCAGGAGGCCGCTACCCTGGTCGAGCTCTCGCGTGACTACCAGAGCAATGGTCAGCCGCTGGTGGCCTTTGTCTGCCTTGCCGAGGCGGAGGCGCTGGTCCCCGACGATGCGACGGTGCGGCTGGCGCTGGGCGATCTCTATACCCAGCTCCGCCTTCGTGAGCAGGCGATTGCGGTCTACGAGCGTGCGGGCGCTCTGGCGACCAGTCGGCTCATGGCGGCCTATCTCAGTAAGGGCGACCGGGTGCGTGCCCGAACGTTTCTGGAGCGAGAGCGCCAGCGACTCCAGCAAGCCAAGAACCTGCGGGGCGAGGCGAACCTGCTGGCCGCTTGGGGGGAGCCCGCTACCTACGCCGAGGCGGAGGCCCTCCTGGTGCGTGCCCTCGCCGCGACCAAAGACCCTGTGGAGCAGGCACAGATGCTGTCCCTGCGGGCCACCCTGCTGGGCTTACTCAAGCGCCCCGACGAGGCCCGGCAGTGCTTCGAGGAGCAGCTGGCGCTCTGCCAGCGCGCGGGGCTCGTGCCGGAGCGCTTCATGGCCCTGGGCGCCTACGCATCGTTTGAGTACTTCCAGGGTGCCAAGCCCAAGGTGCTTGCGCTGGTGCAGCGCTACCTGTCTTTCGCGCAGCAGCAGCAGAGTCCCGTGGACGAGCGCGGGGCGCTCCAGAAGCGGCTCGACTTTGCCAGCTACGACCAGGACTGGGCACAGGTGGCAGCGGCCTGTAGTGAGCTCATTAGCCTCTGCGTGGCGCAGGGCTGGCGCGGAACCTACGACCTACCGTACTTCCAGGACCGCCACGCCGAGGCGCTCCAGAAGCTCGGAAAGCGCTCCGAGGCAAGTGCCGCCTGCCGCGCCGCGATCGCCGTCTTGGAGCAGCGCCGCCGCACCTACGCCGGGCTCAGCGATGCCGCTCTGGCGTTTCGTCAGGGAAGCCGGAGCCCCTACGAGCGCCTGCTGGGCCTCCTGCCTCCCCAGAGCCCCGAGGCCTTTGGGCTGGTGCAGCGGCTCAAGGCGCGGGCGCTTCGGGAGCAGCTAACCCTGGGACGAGGGAGCCAGGAAGCCGCCCCGAGCCCCGAGGAGACTGCCCTGCGCGCCCGCTGTGAGCAGCTCAATGCGGCGCTGGTCCAGGAGGGAATCGCCAATGCCGTGGGGGGAAAGAAGCGCTTTGCCGAGCTCCAGAGCGAGCTTCGCCAGGCCGAGACCGCGCTGGCACGCTTCTACGACACCCTCCACGCCCGCTCGCCCCAGACCGCCCTCTGCCGCGCCGCGTCGGAGCCGACTCTGGCCCAGGTCCAGGCGCAGCTGAAGCCGCGTCAGCTCCTCTTGGACTTCGTTCTGCCGACCCTCCCCGAAGAGAAAGTGCGCGTGCTGGCGCTCCAGCGCCAGTCCGTGACCCTGATCACCTTGCCCACCCCGCTGGCAGAGCTGCGTGGCCGGGTTCAGCAGCTCCGAGAGGCCTGTAGCTCCCCGGATCGTCCCTGGCAGGACGCGGCGCGGGCCCTGGCCGACGTGCTCATCGCGCCCTTAGCGTCCCAGCTTCGGGGGATGGAGCAGGTCGTTCTCTGCCCGGATGGGGCGCTCTGGGAGGTGCCGTTCCTGGTGCTCTTGGACCAGCCGGTCGTGAGCTATGCCTTCTCCGCCGCGCTCTGGCTCCAGCAGCGAACCCTCCCGGCCCTGCCGCCGCGCCCTCTCTCTCTCCTGGCGGTCGCCGCCCCGAACCTGGCGGGCTTCAACCGCCCGATTATCGCGCCCGAGCGGCCCATTATCGCTCCCGAGCGGCCGATCATTGCGCCCGAGCGGCCGATTATCGCGCCGGAGCGGAGTGTCTTTCTCCCGCCGGGGATGCTCTCGCTCTCCCTCCCAGGGACTCTTCAGGAGGCGGCGGCCCTGGGGCAGCTCTTCCCTGAGGCGACCGTGCTCCTGGGAAAAGACGCCCAGGAGAGCCGGGTCAAGGCCGATGCCGTGCGCTGTCGGCGGCTCCATATCGCCACCCATGCCTTTGTCAACGACACAGCGCCTGCGCTCTCCTGCCTCGTCCTCTCCGACCCCACGGACTTGTCCCGGGAGGATGGCTTTCTCACGGCGCGGGAGCTCATGGGGCTGGACCTCTCGGGGCTGGAGCTGGTGACCCTCTCCGCCTGCAACACCGCGCGAGGGCAGCTCCTCACGGGCGAGGGTGTGCGCGGGCTGAGCTGGGCGCTCACCGCAGCGGGGGCACGCAACCTAGTGCTGAGTCAGTGGTCGGTCCCCGACGAGGCGACGGTGGTGGGGATGCAGGCGTTCTACGCGGCGCTCAAGCGCGGCCTGAGCAAGCCCGCCGCCCTGCGCCACGCGAGCCTGGAGCAGCGCAAGCTCCCCGGCCGCGAGCACCCCTACTACTGGGGAGCGTTTATTCTGATCGGGAGTGGCCTCTAGAAAAGAGCTCGTCTAGGCAGGCCGATGCGGCCGCGCGCACCCGTGGCGTGCGGTGCCAGCGTGTGCAGAGCCAGGCATGGGGCACCACAGACCAGTCTTTCGCATCTCCGAGCACGAGCAGGGCCGCGATACAGAAATCTGCATCGCCCGCCTGGTCCCACTTCATCGCGTCCCAAAGCCAGAGGCGCAGGTAGAGCCGCTCGATCCGTGTCAGCCGCCGCGCCGACTCGGTGGGGAGACGGAGGAGGAGCCGCTCTAGCTCCTGCCGCAGCTCTCGTCGCAGGGTAGCGTCCTCGCTGAGCCCAATGCTGCGAATCGCCGAGATGACCTTGGCGGCGGCGGTGCTGTCGGTTAGGTCACGAACACTGTAGCGCAGTAATCGGGTGAGGTTCACGCGCCGCGGTGTCTGGGTTTTCCCGATTTTCGATAAGACGAAGAGAAACACGGGGGAGAACAGCACCATCGCGACCGCAAAAAGAAGGGAGAACTCCCAGACACTACAGAGAGCACAGCACACCCAGAAAATAGCCAGGTAGGCCAAGCACCCAAACCCTGCCCGCCACTCGGCACTCTTCTCTCGCTTGAGGAATTGTAAGAGAAGGGGCAAGAGGTTCTCTGCACCGTAGGCGGCGACAATGCTCTCCAGGGCGCTTTGGAGGGTAGGCTCCTGTAGCTGTTTCCACAAGCGGCTCTGTGTGTCGCGCTGGCGCTGCATCAAAATTCGGTACTACGGTGCCTTCTGGAAGGTCCAGGTGCTTCGGGGCAGGCGAAGCACCCCGACTCCTGTCAGCCAGAGGGTATCGTCGTGGTAGAGCACACTGTTGCCCGCGGCGCGGCCACTCTCACCAAGGAGAAGCTTCTGCCAGCCGGTCTCGGCGCTCCAGCGGGCGACCTCTCCGCGGAGCCGTCGTGCCTCAAAGCCTTCAAAGCGCCACGACTCTGGCCCGGTTTGTTTCCAGAGCGCGGTCTCGCCCTCGGGGCTCAGGCTATCGGCGAGCCCCTCCGCTGTCCAGGTATCGCGGCTGGCATCGTAGCGGAACAGGTGCTGGTCGAGCCGTAGCCAAGTCGTGCCCGTTGCGGTGAGAAAGCTACCACGGAGCGGCAAGAGGAACTCCATGGGAGGGCGTAGCACCACGGGCGGGATCGCCACCTGGGGGAAGCGCTTGAGCTGCTCATTGCGCTGTGTCTGGCGCTGCTTCAGATCCACTTGCTGGCGCAAGCCCGCCGCCCGCTGCGCCGCCACGCTGACCTCCCGAAAGAGTGACTCCGGGTAGCGCTTGACCGCACCCGTATTGCTGTCCCAGCGGATCACTACAGGAGCACCACGTCGCTCGTCGGGGGCCTTCTCCTCAGTCAAGAAGAAGAGGGTGCTCTCGGTGAATCCTGCCGACTTGGGCACGAGGCCCTCCAGCCCCCGCATCTCAAGCTTGGTCAGCTTCTTGGTAGGAATATCGTAGAAGAACAGGGTGTCGTACTTAATGGGGAAGGACTTAAACTCGTTGCCCTGACGCTCGAAACGTCGGCTGGCCTCGGCGGGGCCAAAGACTAACAGCTGGTTTCCACTCCGTCCTAGGGTGCGAAGCGATGCCCAGAAGCTTTGTTCTTCTTCGTTTTTGGGCATCGCACGCGGATCGGGGAGGATGGGGGAGTCGAAAAAGTCGGTCTCTGAGAGGTTCTGTGGCGCGGTGAAATCGTCGAGCTTGGGGTCGTAGCGCTTGGGTAAGACAGAGCGACTCATGCTGAAAATGCCCTGCTTGGTTTTCGTGATGCTCGCAAAGTTCGCCGCGATCCCTGTGACAGAGGGCTTGAAGCGCTCCCACTTTCCCGTGGCTAAGTCCAGACGCGCAATCCCCGCCGACTGGGGGTAGTTCGGGTCGTTGTAGTTGGCGACCCAGAGCGTATTGCCATCAAGAACAAAGTCCGTCCAGAAGGGGGTAGAGTTGCGCATGGCTTGCTGGATCGGGGTGGCCTGCTGATTGGTGATCTTCTCCGAGCCGATCAGCACGGGCTCTTTGAGGTTGGGAGCCACCCGGTGGCGCACCAGCGTGTGGGTTGCCGTGTAGCCTTCTCCCGGTGAGTTTGGCGTAAACTCACTGGCCAGCGACTCGATCAGAAACGTGCCGGGCCGTGTGTCGGGAACCAGTCGTGCGGGACGGCCGCCCATGAGAATGGTAGAGGGGCGCCCTGCCACAGCAGGTTGGACGGTCGTCTGTCCCATTAAGCCCTGGCCGATGGGGTGGCGGGTGCCGCGCCCGGTCTGACGGTCGTAGAGAAGGATATGGGGGGGGAGCTCATCGCCCATGGGAATCATGGTGTTCACCACGGTAGGCGGCTGGCCATTTGCTCCCGGCACGACCTGTGATTGGTTTATGTACCGCAGTTTTGTCTGAATAAAAAAGGCGAGAGTGCTCCCTGAGCTCCCAACAAGCTGGAGGCTGGAGACGTGGCCCGGGTAGGCGCTTGCTCTGGGGGGAGTCGGTTCAACGGTGACCTGCCTTCTCCACGCCTTCGCGGCTCGGTCCCAGGCTAGCGCCGCGCCTTTATCCGTGAACACAAACGCCCAGCCGTCGGAGACACTCAGCCGGTAGTCGAGAAAGAACTGGTAGCCCATGCGCGCCGTGCGGGGGGCAGCAATCGGGGGCGCGACCGACTCCACCTTGCCGCTCGCTAGATCGAGCGTGACAATCCGAAGGTCGGGCTCGGGCTGCTCATTTGCCCAGTCGCCCCAGGAGCCGCAGAGCACCCAGAGCGTGTCGGGCTTGGCCTTGTCGAAGACCACATCGTGGATATTGTGGGTGGGGAGGCCGTCGTTTTGGGTGTAGACCCGCCACTTCTGGCTCGCACGCTCAAAGACCCTCACGCCCCCCGAGGTCGCGAAGGCAACAAAGCTCTTGCCGGTGGCGATGCGCCGGACATTCTCGGCATTGGTGAAGTAGCGCGGTGCGCTGGCCTGTGCCGTAAAAACAACGAGAGCGGGAACAACAGGAACCATGGGACACATTTCGCCACAAGCTCACCCCCTTCCTCTCTCCTTTCTCTCCCTCTCACTTTCCCTCTCCCCCTTCCTTCGTCCCGACGAAGTCGGAAATAGAGCGAAGGAAGGGGGCCGGGGGGATGGATGTTGGGTTCAGAACCGCCAGCCGACCATGAGCGACGAGCCGCGCAGGTCGCCGCTCTTGAGCTTGGTATCCAGCAGCTGGAGCTTGGCGATAAAGCCGACCTTGGTAGTCACTCCCATCCCCACCCGCCAGGCCAGCTTGGTCTCAGAGCTGGTGCCGCGGGCATGGTAGAGTCCCCAGCCAAAGTTCAGAAACGGGGAGACCGGTGCGTTGGCGCGGCGCTCCAGAAACGAGCCCCCGTTCATCCCCACCCCGATCACCTCCGCCTTGGTTGGGCCGTCGCCCTTGAGGTAGTCCAGGAACATCCCCTGCGACGCGAGCGTGTACTGGCGGAGCGAGCCGTAGCCCGCGCCCCGGGGATCGTAGGTGCCGGTGAGCAGGGTCACGGCGGGCTTGCCCCCGTCCTCGCCTTCATCGTCGTCGTCCTCGTGGGATTTTTTGTCCTCGTCGACAAGATAGCGCCAGCGTTTCTTCTGGGACTTCTCTTTTTCTTTCTCTTGCTTCTTGTCCTCTTGGATGCGAAACGGTGAGCTGAGGGCGGGAGCGGGCGGAGCCGCGAGTAAGATTGGCATGGTTTGGTACTCCTTCGGAAGCTAAAGACGCGTTTTTTTGCGCGTTGGTGACAGGAAATCGCCGCGGCCGAGGGGAATGTTAGCGGCATGAGCGAACAAAAAGTGGTGGTGGTGACCGGCGGGGCCGGGGGAATTGGGATCGAGACTGGCAAGATCTTCCGGCGCGACGGCTGGAAAGTGGTGCTGGTGGACATCAACGCCGACGCGCTGACGGGCGCGGCGGAGCAGGTGGGTGAGGGGACCGAGACCGCGGTGCTCGATATCCGCAACGTGGCGCAGATCCGCGAGGTCTTTGCGGCGCTGGGCGCGAAGCTCGGGCGGCTGGACTGCCTGGTCAACAACGCCGGAGTCTTTCGGCTGGAGCCGATCTGGGATGTCACCGAGGAGACCTACGACTGGCTCATGGACATCAACCTGAAGGGCGCGTTCTTCTGCCTACAGGCCGCGGCTGTGGAGATGAAGAAGTTTGGCAACGGCGGAGTCGTCGTCAATGTCGCCAGCGCCGCCGGGCGCTCCGGGCGTCCCACCCAGACCATCTACGGGCTGAGCAAGGCGGGGATGATCCACCTCACCAAGTCCGCCGCGATCTCGCTGGGCGAGGAAGGCATTCGTGTCTGCTGTGTCTGCCCCGCCGCCGTGGACACGGGGATGATGCAGAAGAACTTCGCCGAGCGCCGCCAGACCGGTGGGGATAAAGATGTCGAGGCCTTCATGGCCAAGCTGCTGGTCAAGCGCCTCTCCCGCCCCGATGAGATCGCCGAGCTGATCGCCTACCTCGCCAGCGAGAAAGCCGCCTACATCACCGGCGGCTCGATCGATATCTCCGGCGGCCTGGACATGCACTAGAACCGAGTGGTTGAAAACCACTCGCTGGAGGCGCTTTGCGCCGGGCGCCCTCCGGGTGCAGGAACCCGTACCTGCCCAGAGGGCATTCGGCGCGAAGCGCCCACAGCGAGGAATTTTCAACTCCTCGCAAAATGCCGAAGGAGGCACTAATGCGACATTTATGGAATGGAACCATTGCCCTGATACTACTGGCACTTGTGCCTGTTCAAACGCAGGCGCAAGAGGGTGTGGTTTTTGAGAAAAACATTGAGTTCTCCAACCCAGACAACCAGCACTTGATGCTGAACATGGCGCGCCCGGAGAAGGGCGATGGCCCGTTTCCCGCGGTGCTCTGTATCCATGGTGGCGGCTTTCGTGCGGGGACGCGCGACGGCTACGATGGCCTGGTCAAGCAGCTGGCGGCGCGGGGGTATGTGGCGGTGACGGTCGAGTACCGGCTGGCGCCCAAGTACCCGTTCCCTGCCGCCATCCACGATGTAAAGGCCGCTGTGCGCTGGCTGCGTGCCAATGCCGCCAAGTACCACATCAACCCGGAGCGGATCGGGGTGACCGGGGGCTCGGCGGGCGGGCACCTGGCGCTCTACCTGGGGGTCACCGGCGGTGTCAAAGAGCTGGAGGGCGACGGTGGCAACCCGGCGCAGTCCAGCAAGGTGAGCTGTGTCGTGAACTTCTACGGCCCCAGCGACCTGACGCGTTCCTATGGCAAGAGTGTCGATGCCGCCGAGGTGCTCCCGCTCTTCCTCGGGGGAAATGTGGAGAAGGAGCGCCCCAAGCACCTGCTGGCCAGCCCGCTCTACTGGGTGACCCCACTCGCCCCGCCGACTCTCTGCGTCCATGGCACCAAAGACAACTATGTCGCCTACGAGCAGTCGATCTGGATGGTGGACCGCCTCCTCGCGGCGGGTGTGGACGCCGAGCTGGTCACTCTTCAGGGCGCGGGCCACGGCTTTGGCGGGGAGCAGGCCAAGGCCGCCGATGCCGCGCTCTTTGCCTTCTTCGATAAGTACCTTAAGCGGTAGAGAGACCATAGCTCTTGCCAAGTTGCCGCAACCACGCGTTGCCCGAGGAACGAGTGCCCAAGGACTTGTTCCTAGGGCACTCGTTGTCCGGGCTTCTGTGTTTTGAGGGCAGTTAAAAACATCTCAGTCCAGTTTTTGTTTCAATCAACCGACTTATAATCCAGCAAATTGTCATGATGGATTCCACAGCCGCACCCTGGTAATTGTATGGTATCCTTTCGGCAAATTGTCCCAAATAGAGGTTTAGCGAAACATGCGGCGAGAGATGTTCACAGAGTCGGACTTTTCAGCGGAGCCAGATGCGCCCGCTGCTGCACCACCGCCTGAGCTACCACGGCCAGAGCTCTCACAGTACGAGCGCGCGGCTGAGACCCCTACCCCCCTGGTAACGGCAAAGACAGCCGATAAAAAGCTGATCCAGCGCCTCGATCCCATGGAGCGCATGAAGGTTGCGGAGCTGGCAAAGTGGGCGCTCCTGATCGGGATCGGTGGGCTGCTGATGTGGCTCAAGGCGATCCTCTGGTCGGCGTTCCAGACAACGAAGGCCAGTGGGCTGAAGGTGGGCTACAGCCTGATTCCTATCGGCGCGATCCTGGGGGCCTTTCTCGCCACCGCGATCCTGCGCTCTCTGGCGGCCAAGAAGGCGACCCAAGGGAAGCAGTCCACCTACAAGGCCGTGGATGCCATCCGTGACTGGGCAGTCACCGGTGTCGTGACCGGCGTCCTGGCGACCTTTATGCTGCTCATCGCCCGCGCCGTGCTCCCCGCCTCGTTTGCCACCGAGCGCTCCGCCCCGTTCTATATCTCCCGCTTTATCGCCATCGGGATCGCAGCCATTATCGGCCTCTTTGTCTCCCGGCGGCTGGCCGTCCGCGGCGACTCGGTGATGGCGGGGGGGAACTTCGGGCTGGTGCAGCTCCTGCCCCAAGCCGCGCTGGTTGCTCTCTTTACGCTGCCTCTTGAGGACTTTGTCCATGGGATTGTCAGCGGCTGGCCCTTCATGACCTGGGCGACCGGCATTCCGGCGCTGATTGGCTTTGGCTGGGCGGGCTCGACCCTGGCCTGGGCCTGGAAGGCCGACCAGAAACTGCGCTTCCTGCAGGGTGGCAAGCAGGGCAAGGACTCCCGCTATGTCGCCACCGGCGGCGAGGCCCTGGAGATGAACTTCACCGTGATCGGGGGCCGCGAGTCGGGCAAGACCGTGCTCCTGGCCGGTGCCTACAAAGAGTGGCAGGAAAACACGGCGGAGCGCTACGGGGTGATTGTCAAGCCCGTGGACATCACGCCGGTCAACTACGAGCAGCTCGATGAGTCTCAGAAGCGCTTCTATCTCGACCGCAACCTGGACTATCTCTCGGACCTGATCTACACCTACAACCAGTGGCCGCCCAGTACCCAGGGGATGCGCGAGTTCAAGTTCGATGTCTATGTCCGCCTGCGCAAGGGCGAGCAGCCCACCAAGGTCGCCCGCATCAACCTGCTGGACTACCCCGGAAGCCTCCTGGTGACCAGCGACCACTCCGCCGAGGCCCACCGCAAGTACTGGAACCGGATCGCGGACTCGGATGGGATTCTCTTTGTGGGGGATATCTCGGCCCTGCGCCGCGGTGTCCAGGAAGAGGGTCTCAACGATGTCCATAGTGCCTTCCGCGCCGCGATGGATGTCCTGATCGACGGTAAGACCGACCGGAAGATGGGGGTCAATATCGAGGGGCGAATCGAGGGCAACGGGAAGAACCGCGTGATCCCGGTCGGGATGGTGATGACCAAGTGCGACGAGTGTGTCGAGCTCTCCAGCGGCCTGCCCAACCATGTCCAGATGGACAATCTGATCTACGGTGAGCGCCGCGTGCGGGATAAAAACGACGTGAACTCGTCGCTGCTGCGCTACAGCGGCCCCTACGGCATCCTGCAGGAGTGGGAAGAGAAGTGCCGCGCCACCGGCCCCGGCTTTGCCGATGTGGAGATCTTTAAGACCACCGCGATCACGGCGTCCCGGCCCGCCAATGGCCCCGATGGCAACCCCGATCTCTCCCGGAAGTTTGAGATGATCTCCCCGCAGGATACCAGCCCGACCAACTGCGCCACCCCGCTGCTCTGGCTGACCGCACGCGCCCTGCGCTGGAACGTGACGACATTTACCGAGCTGAAGCGCTGGCTCTTGGGAAGCACCGACACCACCGCGCAGCGGCACCTGGATGCCATTCGACATATCGAAAAAGTAGTGGAGCTCTGGCAGACCGCCATTGAAGAGCGACGCTCGACGGAGAAGTAAGCATGAGCGATGAGCACATCGGCGTGCAGTGGGCCATCTTCCGCAGTGGACGTGGCCCCTACGACGACTACAAAGTGACGGCGATGGTCGCCGATGGGACAGCGGACACGAAGGAGCGCCTGGCGGAGTCGATCCGCTTCCTGTGCCATAACTTCTACTCCGATATCGAGCTTCCCGCCGAAGACAACAAGGTGTTTTTCTTCTGGCAGATCCGCAAGGACCTCTGGGCGCTCTCCCGGATCACCGACGACAAAGAGCTGGCGGGGCAGCGGCGGGGGGTGGAGTACCTCCATCTGCTCTTGCCCGCGGAGCAGCTCCTGAAGATGGGCGGTCCGCTGACCCTGATGGGGGCCGATGCGGTCTGGGATACCCTGCGCTCCAAGGGGCAGGCGCAGGACTTCACTCTCCTCCAGCTCCAGCCACCGCCGCCCACCAAGACCACGAGCACAGGAGTCCCCGAGCCCCTCGCCCCCGAGCTCCCGTTTAACCCCGAGAACGAGGCTAAGCTCAAGCGCTGGCTCCACGCCTTGCTCGCCGCCAACCAGTTCTCGACCTTTGCGACCTGGTGGCCCTCCACCCGCCCCACCCCGCGCGGTGTCTTCTCGGTCGTGCTCCGGGCACCGTCGATGCTCCTTCCCGGTCGAGGGGAGATCAAGCAGCTGGCGGATAGATTAGGTGCGGAGCTGATTGGGATCTTGCCCTCGCCGCACGCCGACGATGAGCCGGCGCGGGAGCTGACCCAGGGGCTCACCCAGGATGCGACCAGCCTTGCCGATCAGGTGGCCGAGACCATGCGGCTGGGAGAGGCGATGGACCCCGACGAGTGGCGCAAGCGTACCAGCGATGGTGCCGGGATCGCGGGGAGGATCGCGCGCAATATCAAGGCCCTCGCGCTCCGCAACACGGTCAGCGACGAGACCGTCGAGAGCTTGGCTCGGATCGGGCGTGAGTACGCACGGCTGGAGTTTGGGCTGGAGAAGCAGCCCCCACCCTTCCGCCCTCAGCTCCTCCCCGAGCTGGAAGCCCTCCCCGAGGACGAGACCCTGGATGCCCGACCGGTCAACCGCAAGGTCGTGCTCGCCTTGGTGGGAATCGGGCTCTTTGCGGCAGGCTGGGGGCTGGGAACAATCACCGCTTCGCAAGGGGCGCACCCCTCAGCGACTAGCGGCGTATCCGTCACCAACTAGCTGCCAGAGTGCGAGCAACAAGAGCAGGGCCGCCGGCACAAAGGCGGCCCTGTCTTTTTTTGTCAGCGCTGCAAAGCCCCCCACACAGACCAGCGCCACCGCCAGCAGCGACGGCAGAAAATAGCGTCCCTGCGCCTGGAAGACCTCGTAGATAAACTTGGTAAAAAAGGGCACCAGACACAGCGGCACCAGTGTCGCAAACCCAAAGACAGGCTCGACAGCCTTCTCTTTACTGGCCTTGTAGAGCCCAAAGAGCGGGATAAGGGCGGGGATGAGCGTGAGGAGCAGGAGCACGGGCGAGCCGATAAACTGAGCCAGTGGCACGGTCGGTAGATGGGGGTCCAGAAAACACCAAAAGCTCACAAAGGAGCGTAGCCCGGCATTACGGGCATAATCGGCCCCACTCCACCCCGAGAGCTGGCTGATCTCCGCAGGGGATAGATTTGGCCCCGTTGCCTTGTAGATCGTCTGGGCCAGGAAGTCCCCATAGAGCTGCTGGTTGCGCGCCAGCCACGGAGCGGCAATCGCCAGCCCGACCAGCACCGCGGCTCCAAAGACTCCAATGGTATCGGTGAAGGTGATGCGCTTGGCCCGGATCGCCAGAGCGCAGGCGACAAAGAGCACGGGGTAGAGCTGGAGGACCGTGAGCTTGGTGAGGAGCCCCAGCCCGAAAAACAGCCCCAGGAGCGCTCCTTCTCCCCAGGCATAGACCCGGTGGGGCGGGGCGATATGCGGTGCAAAGAAGCGTGCCATGCGCCAGACAATTAGCGCGCAGAAAAAGTGCGTGGTGGCATCGTTGCTGATCGCGCCCCCAAGCTGTGCCTGGATCGGTAAGAACGCCACAAACGCGGCGAGCGCGGGAGCAAGCACGGGCCGGTTAGGGAAGAGGTCTCGTCCTGTCTTCCAGGCAATCCAGACTGTCGCTAGGTGAAACGGAAGCGCGACCAAGCGTAGCGCCAGCAGGCTCCCGCCGCCTGTGATGGCAAAGACCAGCGCGGCGAGCGCGTAGTAGAGCGGCGGCTGGTGGGTCTCGTCGCGGCTGGGCGCTCCCTCGGGCACCTCGGTCATTCCCTCCCGCGCCTGCATCCTCTCGAGCACGGGGGCGGGCAAGGGCTTTCGGTCTTTGCTCGGGACAAACATCACCAGCCCTTTTTGCTCGACCATCAGCCGGATGTAGTCCCGGTGCGACGACTCATCGGGGTTATTGTTCAGCGGGACCTTGACCGCAAAACTCACGGTGAGCACCAGCGCCGCGATAAGAACAGCCCAGAGGGATTTCATACGCCCGCCTTCTCGCAGAGGGCTTTTATCTGCGCCAGGAGCGCCCGCTCTTGGTTGGGCAGAGAGATCGCGCTCTCCAGCGAGCCGTAGTGTGCTTCCAGGCACTCCAGCAAGAGCGTCTTGATCGCGGCTTCGTCCGGGCCGTGGGGGAGCTTGCTGGCGGTGTAGGCGCTCTCCAGCTCTTTCTCCTTGGTCACAAAGAACTCCTTGACCTGCTCTAGAGTCCACTCCCCACGCCGGATGGCCTTCATACGCTCTCTATCTCGTTGCAAGTCAAGATCGCCTAATGTTAGTATTTGCTCAATCTCGTCAAGTAATCGTATAACATGATAGGCGAACTTAACGTCGAAGCCAAACTCATCGACATTCTGGGCGCGCTTGCTGCCCTCTTGTGGGGTCTTGGTCTCCATCTTGTGGACCTGCGCGTAGGCGTAGCCTTTGAACTTATGCCAGGCGCCTTTGTGGAGAAATATCCGTCGCCTCTCGCGCACCCGCTCCCCGATGGTGTTGCAGTGAAGGACACACTCGCGTGGGGTGAAGAGCGAATCGACGATATTCGGGTTGTTCTCCATGGCGAGCTGGAAGAACTTGACCAGCGAGAAGATTGTCAGGTCGTACTCGCGGCCCTTGCCTGCCAGCGCGTCTTTGTCCTCGATATGGTGCTGCTGGAACTGCTCGAAGCGCTGGAGCTGTCGCCCAAAGCCCGGAATCTCGCCGCGCAGGTGGGGGAAGACATCGTCTTTGGGGGGCACGCAGAAGCCGTAGACATCCATGTCCGACGAGTCCGAGGAGACGCCGTAGGCCATGGAGCCCATGATAGTCTCGTAGGCGACACAGCCGGGGAGCCACTTGGGGGGGCTGATGAGTTTTCTCTGCGCGAGGCGCTCGACTGTACTTGCCATGGCTTAAAAAGACTGTCCTAGCGAGACATAGGTTCGGGAGCGGTTGCCCAGTGCCAGGTCCAAACGAATCGGGCCGACCGGGCTCTGGAAGCGCAGGCCGATCCCGCCGCCGGTCTTGAGGCCGCCCGCCGAGACACTCTGACCCGGGAGCCAGGCGTTGCCGATATCGACAAAGGCGACTCCTGTGGTATCGGCGCCCAGGGGAATACGCACCTCCGCCGAGCCTAGGAGCATCTTATCACCGCGGACGGAGAAGAACTCGTAGCCGCGGAGGAGATCGAAGCCTCCCAGAAAGTACTGCTCGGAGAGGGGGACATCGCCCGTGGACGTTCCCCCCAGCAGGCGGGCGGCAAAGACCGAGCCGGGTTTCTTGGGAAGAGCCAGAGGGCTGTAGCGGCGCAGGTCCAGGCTGGTCTGGGTGAAGGTGCGGTTGCCTCCCAAGACACTGCCGGCGGACTCAAAGGTCAGGCGGTTGAGCGAGCCGATCCGGGGGCTGTCGAGGCGGTCGCGGGTATCGGTAGCGACCGTGAACCCCACCGCCCCTACTGTCGCACGGGCACGGCTGAGCGCATCGACAGGAGGATCGAGGCGGCTGGGGACCGGGTCGTAGCCCACCGAGTCGTGGCGGGCCGTGAGCGCCGCGCTCCAGACTCCGCCGAGCGGTCGCCCGACTTGGAGCTTTCCCCCCTTGCGTCGCTCGTAGCTACGCAGGGTCTCGACCGGCGTCCCGAAGGTGGGTAAGAAGATCGTGTTCTGGTCGTAGATACTGACACCGTACGCCAGGCTCTTTGGGCCGAGCGAGGGGCGCTGGAGGGTGATGTCAAAGGCGGTGCGGGGGTCTTCCTGAACCAGAAAGCCGTTGTTGTCGAGGAAGACCCGCCCGAAGCGCTGCCACTGGGCGGAGAGCTGCTGCGCGGTTCCAAAGAGGTTGGCATCGGTGAGGTTGACAAAGCCGACAAGCCCGCTCTGGTCGCCGTAGCCGACCGTGGCCGCGACATTGCTGGTCTGTGCCTCCTTGACCCGAACCACGAGATCGACCTGCCCCAAGGAATCGGTATCGGCGATCTCGTTCTCTTCCGGGAGCCGCCCTGTGACCACGACCTCCGAGAAGATTCCCAGGCGTCCCAGGCGCCCCTTGTCTTGCTGGACGGTGTCGGTGCGGTAGACCATCCCCTCGCGGAGGGTGAGGGCCTCGCGAACGACAAACGGACGCGTGTGGTGGATCCCTTCGACCACAATGCGCCGGATGCGTCCCTCGGCGACCGTGAGGGTCAGGGCACCGTCGGGGGTGAGCTGGTAGTTGACCACCTGGGCGAGGGGATAGCCCCGCTGCAGGTAGAGAGCTCTGATGGCCTCAAAGGCGCTCCGCAGGGTATCGGGAGTGAGGCTCTTGTCCTTTAGCACGGTTCTTGCTGTCTCCGCGATGAGGCTGGCAGGGAGAACCGAGACGCCTGCGGTCTCGATACGTGTCAGACGCGGAGCATCCTGTGCCTGTGCAAGAGCGGGTGCCGCCCCCAGCAGTCCGGAAAAAAGAAGAAGGTGGGAACCGTGCATACAAGATGCCTTGACGGAAAGGAGTTTCCTCGTTAGAATACGAGGGTAAGGAGAAGACGACAATGGGGATCGGAATCTTGATCTACACGACGGCAGCGGTGCTGTTTTATGCCTACCTACTGGCAACCGCCCGTCCCGAAACAAAAACCGAGTAAACAAAGAGGCTCCCCGGTTCAAGAGAAGAACCGGGGAGCCTCTCTAGTTTAGACGCCGCTCAGCTCGTGGAGGAGGTAGAGCACGAAGGCAGTTCCCATCCAGGCAATGACGATATTGCGGGTGTAGACCGAGAGCATCTCGTCGTAGCCGGCCTTACCACGGAAGTTGCTACTGGGGGTGTTGGCGACACCGCCACCAAAGCCCTCGTTCTTGGGGGTCTGCATCGTCACAAAGCCGATGAGCCCCACCGAGAGCAGTAGCAAGACACCGGTCAGGATACCGATGAGGATGCTCATGACTCGCTACCTGTCTTCTCTTTGTCGCCGTCGGGCTTCTTCTCGTCCTCTTCCTCTTTGGCAGGCTCGCCATTGATGGAGTTCTTAAACTCGCGGATGCCCTCGCCAAGGCCGCGTGCGAGCTGGGGGATCTTGCTCCCGCCAAAAAGAACCAGAACGATCGCGCCGACAATCAGCCAGTCGGTGTAGCTGGTGAAATAGGCAAATGTTGGGGTGAACATAGCTTTCTAACTCTTCTCCTTAAGCGCTCTTCGTCTCGATGTCAGCGCTGGTGGTGTGTGTGGTTATCTCGGTCTCGGCTTGAGGAGACACCTTTGTATCTACTGTCTCTACTACGGCTGCAACCTCGGTGTGCGTTACCGCCACAGCGGCCTCCTCAACGGTCGGGGAGAGCGCGGGCAGGTCGGCGGTGTGCTCGACCGTGGCGTGCAGCTCTGGAGTGGTATCCAGCTCAGGGTTCGCATGTAGCTCGGAAGTCGCATGCTCGTCCGTTGCCACAAGAGCCGGCTCGCCCGCTTCGATCGCGGGGTGCTCCGTGGCAGCAGGCATGCCGTACTGGTCCAGTGGCTCGTGTCCGTACGACGTGCTCACGGGAGGGGTGTACTCATAGGTCGGCGGCTCGTAGCGATCATAGCTACTATGATCGTCTAAGTCGAACGCCGACTGAACTTCATTGGACATCTTTTTGAGGTCGCGCAGGGCACCCCCAATCTGGCGTGCCAGCTCTGGAACTTTTTGAGGTCCAAAGATGAGCAGCGCAATCACCAGAATGATGACGATATTCTGCATTCCCAAATAAGCTAACGTATACATGATCCGCCTCTACGAACCTCCATTATATCGCGGCTCAAAAGTGCCTCAAAAAAACGCGTCAATGCGCTCTATGTCTTGGGCCAGCGGATGGAGGCGACCGTCTCTTCGCCATCGCGGATAAGCTTGAACTCGCCTTGGAGATCGCCGCGAACCAGGCCCTGAATAATCTGGAGCCCGAGGTCGTGGTGCTTGTCCGGGTTGAAGTCCGGGCGGGGGGAGTCGCCGGTGTTGCGCACTTCTAGGAGCCAGTCCTCGGGTTTTTCCATCAGGCGCACCAAGATCGAGCCGTCGTCGGTGATCTTGAAGCCGTGCTCCACGGCATTTTGCACCATCTCATTGAGGATGAGCGCGACCGAGTTTGCCTGGTGGCTGGAGAGGCGCAGATCGGGGCCCTCGACACGGAAGTCAATGCGCTTGTTGGGCAGGGTCAGGCTCTGCTTGGTGGCCTGGACAATGTGCTCGGCGATCTTGCGGATGGAGATCGTGTCGAGGTCCTCGCGGGAGAGGAGCTCATGGACTGCGGAGACCGCCATGACCCGCCCGATGGACTCTTCCAGCACCTCGGTGGCGGGGCGGTCTCCGGCGTAGTGCTTCTGCAGGCGGAGCAGGCTGGCGATCTGCTGGAGGTTGTTCTTGACCCGGTGGTGCATCTCCTGGAGCAGCGCGCCCTTGACCATGAGCTTGGCGTTCTCGATGGCGACCGCCACTTGGTTGCCGAGCGTGGAGAGGACGTTGAGCTCGTCCTCGGTGAAGTCGTGGGGGCGGTCGGTGTAGCAGTTGAGCACCCCGATCACCCGATCGCGCACCTTGAGCGGGACACAGGCGAGGCTGGTGAGGTTCTGCTCGCGGGCGATATCGCCAAACTTGTAGTCCAGCGACTTCTTCACATCGAGCACCGTGATCACTTTGCCGGTCTCGACCGCTTTTCCCGCAAGCCCCTCGCCGATATGGAGCGGGGGGCGGCGGGCGTAGTCCTTGGAGACCGCGTGCACGGCCTTGACCACGAGCTGCTGTTTTTCCTCATCGACCAGGCGCAAGGCGACAATCTTGAAGTTGAGGGTCTGGGCGGTGGCCGCGACTGCGAGCTGGAGGATCTCCTCAAGATAGAGGTTGGACGTGATGGTGCGGGAGACCTCGGCGACTGTCGAGAGATGCGTGGCGCTCTTCTCGGCGTTGCGGACCTTGCGGCTGGCTTGGATCGCGCCGGCCACTTGGGACGCAATAGCGGAGAGGAGCTGGACCTGGGTCTTGGTGTAGGCGTGGGGGGCTTGGGTGCGGACATTGACCACCCCGATACACTCCTCGCGCCAGATGAGGGGCACGGAGAGAATGCTCTGGTAGCGGTCCTCGTTGAGGTCCGGGAGAAACTTAAAGCGCTCGTCGCTCCAGGCCTCGGAGGTCAGGGCGACATGCTTTTTCTCGCGAGCGACCCAGCCGGTGATTCCCTCCCCGATCTTGAGCCGGAGCTTGCCGACCTGGGGTTTGATCTGCTCATCGGTGGCGGCGCGCAGCACGAGCGTATCGTGGGCGTCGTTGAAGAGGTAGACCAGCGCCGACTCGGTGTCGGTCACTTCCAGGGCGATCTCGGCGATCAGAGGGAGGATATCGTCGGTGGTGACCACCTGTCCGGTGGCCTCGGAGATACGACGGAGGGCGGCGGCCTCGGAGGCACGCGCATCTAGGGCTTCTTCGAGCTGACGGATCCGTTGGCGGGCATCTGCCAGCTCGTGTTCGCGTCGCTCCAGGAGCCTCTCCAGCTCCTCCGTCGTTGCTTTCTGCACGTCAGACTGAGTTGGCGATAATGATCGCCTCTGCGATCTCGCGCATGGACTTGCGGGTGTTCATGCTCTGCACCTGAATACGGCGGAAGGCATCTTGCTCCTTCAGCCCATACAGGTCCATGAGAATCCCCTTGGCACGGTCAACGGCCTTGCGGGTCTCGAGCTTGTTCTCCAGATCAGCCACTTCCTTCTCGATCTCCAGCATCTCCTCGAAACGAGCGATGGCGATCTCAATGGCGGGCATGAGGTCAGCTTCTTTAAACGGTTTAATCAGATACGCAAAGACGCCTGCATCCTTAGCCCGCTCTACCAGCTCCCGGTCGGAGTAGGCGGTCAGAAGTAACACAGGGGCAACGCCCTCGGTGGAGATAACCTTGGCGGCATCGATTCCGTCCATTTGCGGCATCTTCACATCGAGGATCACGACATCCGGCTTGAGCTCACGGGTGACTTCGATCGCTTGACGACCGTCGCCTGCTTCCCCCGCGACAATATGGCCCATGTTCTCCAGCGTCCGCCGGAGGTCCATTCGGATGATCGGCTCATCGTCTGCGATCACTATTCGCAGTGGTTCCACTTATTCAAAACTCCTTAATTGTATCCAGGCAGTAGACCGAAAGCCTCCGCCATAGACACGCGACAACTTTAGATTGTATACTAAATTCCTTGTCCTTGCCACCGTGCAGACAGAGGAACCGGTACCAATGACAGCCCCAACCCCAACTCCCGACACCACACCGCCCTCCCGGCGTGCACTCCTGGCACTGGTGGGAGGTGTTCTGAGTGCCTTTGTCCTGACCCTCCTGAACCGCTACCTGGGGCTTTTTGTCTCCCTCCCGGCAGGGCGCTCGCCGCTGGTTCATCTGATCTCGCTGGCCTACCTCTTCCCACTCCTCTTTGCTCTGCTCAGCGCCGCCGCCGGGGCCGCGCGCCTCCCTCAGAGCCTGGGGTTTCTCGGGCTGGTAGGGCTCTTGCTCGGGGGGCCGATGGGGCTGGTCTACCTGCTGACCGAGAAGTTCCGTGTGGAGGTGCCGCTGCCGCTCTTTCTCACGGCCAACAACCTCTTTCTCCCGACCGGGGTGATGCTGCTGGGGGCGGCGCTAGGACGAAAGATCATCCGGCACCCCAATACCCTGCTGGCGCTGGCGGGGATCGTGATCTTCTTTGATATTGTCATGGTGACCATGGGGACGGTCGCGCAGGCGATGCAGTCGGGCTCTAAGATTATCTCGCTGGTCTCGGTGGGGGGGGGAGCCGCCCAGCCCAGTGCCCCCTTTGCCAAGTCGATTCCCTTGCTCTCCGGGGTGACGATCGGTCCGGCGGATATCCTCATGCCCGCCCTCTTTTTTGCCGCGATTGTCCAGTTTCCCCGGTTGCGCGACGACTGGCAGATCCCGCTGAAGCCGACTTTTTGGTGGACGGTCGGGCTGCTGGCGCTGGCGCTGGTGATTGTCGAGACCACAGCACTCCCGATCCCCGCCTGGGTGCCGATGGGGATCGCGCTCCTGATCGCCAACTCCCGCTACGCCGCCTTCACCAAACAAGAGAAGCGGGACCTCTGGATCGGGGCGGTCTTTGCCCTCTTCTGCGCCGGGCTGATTATTGTCGGGGCGCGCAAGTTCTTCGCCAGCCAGCCCAAGCAGGCCGCCGAGCGGACCCCCAAGTGGGGCTGGGTGCTAGGCGTGGTGCGCGAGACCCGCGAGCGCCTCGTGCTCCAGGTGGTCAACGACTACCCGATTGCCAAGGCCGGGGTTCGTCCCGGCGATGTGATCGAGAGCCTCAATGGAGTCCCCAGCGCCAAGCTCCAGACCCAAGAGGCGCTCTTTGCCGTGCTCGATGCCGCCGAGAAAGACGGCCTGACGATCCGCCTGCGCCGCTTGGGCGAGAAAAAGCCCCTTGAGCTGAAAGTGACACTTCCGTGACCTATCTCCAGCTCGGGCTGGTCTTTGCGGCCTCGTTTGTGGCGGGGGGCGTGAACTCGGTAGCAGGGGGCGGCACACTCCTCACCTTCCCGGTTCTGCTCGCGGGGGGCCTCGACTCGATTGTCGCCAATGCCACCAACTCCGCGGGGCTGGCTCCTGGCGCGCTGGCCTCGTTCTTGGGCTACCGGAAAGAGCTGGCGGGCCTCAAGCAGCTGATGCTCCCCCTGGCCCTGATCGCACTCCTTGGCGCAACGATCGGGGCACTACTCTTGCTGGCCACACCCACCAAGATCTTCGACCGCTTGATCCCTTTTCTAATCCTAGCCGCGACCCTGCTCTTTGCCTTCCAGGACCAGCTGAAAAAGCTCGGCAAGCGCCCTGCTAGCTCGGGCGAGCTGGATAAGATCACGCTCACGGTCGGCTTCTTTCTGCTGGGGGTCGCGGTCTACGGCGGCTACTTTGGCGCGGGGATCGGGATCTTGACCCTCGCCGCGCTGGGGATGCTGGGCATGACCGAGATCCACCGGATGAACGGCCTCAAGACGATCTTCACCGGGGGCTTGAATGTCGTGGCATCGGTGGTGCTGATGCTCAAGGGGAAGGTGGACTTTCCCATCATGGGCGTCATGATTGTCGGTGCGATGTTGGGCGGCTGGCTCGCGGTGGGAGTCGCCCGTAAGCTCGGGGCGGGCAATGTGCGCAAGCTGGTGATCGCGATCGGGGTCGTGCTCTCGGTGCAGACCCTCCTGCGCTACTGGGTCTTTCCCCCCTAACCCCCGTCCGACGGGGGGACAAGAGCCCAAGGAACGAGTGCCCCAGGAACAAGTCCTTGGGCTTTAAAGGGCGACGCTCGCCTTCGCGAGCACTAAGCTCGGTTGGCTGCGAAGGCAGCCGTAGCCCTATCAAGCCCGGACACTCGTTGTCCGGGCTTTTGCATTGTCCGGGCGCTCTTGCCGTAACTTCCAACGGCGCTCTTGCGTTACATAACCCATGAATCGCCGTCACTTTCTCACCCTGAGCGCTCTGGGGCTGGGAGCCGCCGCGCTCACCGCCCGCGCCACCCTGGCCCGCCGCCAGTTTGAGTCTCGCCCCCCGCGCATCGTCACCACCAAGACCAGCGCCTACCTCATCGGTAAGGTCGAGCCCGTGCTCAGCGGGAAGATCGGGGAGGTCGCTCCTGCGCCCTTGGGCCGCCACGCCCTCGTGGTCCAAGAGCTGCGCCCCGAGCCAACCCCCGAGAACCGAGAGGTCATTGGCGAGGAAAAGCTCTGGCTCTACGATGGGCTGCGCCGTACCACCAAGCTTCTCTACCGCCTGCAAGACAACCCCACTACCTCGGTGCAGAGCCGGATGGAGGGGATTACCTGGTTCCCTGAGGCCAAAAAGGCCGTGCTCCAGCAGGTCAGTGGCCCCACGGCGTCAGCGGATCGGCTACAGATGACCTCGACCCTCTCCTTGGTAGATATCGACCGCGGGAGTGTCCGCGGGCTTGTCGCTCCCACCCCGAACCGCCTCATTCTCCAGCCGCTGGCAGGGGTTGCGTCGCTGCTGTGCATGGAGTTCGACCCAAAGCGGATGGGGCTGACCCGGCGGCTGTGCTTTCTCTCCCCGGAGGGCGCCTTTACCCCCTTGGCGACGGTCGGGGAGAAGGGGAATGTCGCGGCCAGTGCGCTGAGTGCGGATCGCAAGAGTGTGATCTTTGTGGAGATTGTCCTCACCCGTGTCGAGGGGCAGGTAAAGCCACAGCGCCAGAACCACTGGTACGCCGTGCGCCTCAGCGATGCCCAGGTCACCCCGCTGAACGAGAAGCCACTCGATGCGACTCCCTTCCCCAAGGAGACCGAGCCCAATCTGCCGCTCAAGCTGATCGCCAGTGCCGCAAAGCTCAGCGCCGATGGTGGCCGGAGCGCGACCACGATAGCGCTCTGGCTGGAGGCGCGGGAGCCGGGGGAGGAGAAGAAGTACCTGCGTGGCCTAGTCACCGCCGAAGCAAGCCGCCCCTACCTGCTGCCCGATCTCTCCGCCGTGCTCTACACCCACGACGACTCCCTCTACGCCACCTCGATTGCGAGCCTGGACCGGGTGGCGTTTGAGAAGCTCCAGCGCGAGCTGACCATGAATCGCGCCAAGCAAGTCGGGTTGGGGATGATGATGTATGCCCAAGACTACGACGAGAACCTGCCCCACGATCCGTCGAATGTCGGTGAGGCGGTCATGCCCTACCTCAAGGACGCCGCGATGCTGGCAGACTTTGTCTACACCTACAAGGGCCCGACGGCCTTTGGAAAGATCGAAAAGCCTAATGAGGCCGTCCTTGGGCATATTCCCAGCCCCGGCGGGCGCGCGGTGGTCTACGCCGATGGGCACGTGAAGTGGGAGCCAAGTAACCCGGGAAAATAGCGATGTTGCGTTGCTGTTGCGGAGGCGCTCTAGACTCGGTGAGCATCCCAAGGAGGAGCTTTCCTATGCAGACAACGCGACGTCTTTTATTTGGGCTGGGGGCATTAGCACTTCTGGCACTCCCTAGCCGCGCGGCCGATCTCTGGACCGAGACGCGGATTTCCTATATCGCCCCTAATGGCGGCTACCTGAGCACGGTGCGCTCTAGCAAGCCCAATGGCACAGGGGACATTACCATGAGCACCTACGGCTGGTGTGCGAACTGGCACACCGATCCCTGGGGCTACGTCCAGCTCTCCTGGGCGACAACAAATGGAGGGAGTCCGCCGAGCAACGCGCTCTACCGCTGGGATGCCTGGTTTGGTACCTGGCAGACCACGACCACCGTGCTTCCTTTCACACTCTCCAGCAAGGTGGCCTGGACACGCGATGGGCAGCAGGTCAGCTACGCACAGAGTGTTCTGGGAACTCCGCAGCTCTTTACCGCCGCCGCCAGTGGGACAGGGACGGTCCAGCGCACGACCCTCCCCTATCCCTGCCTTGATCCTGCCTGGTCGCCGGATGGGCAGAGCATCGCCTTTGTCAGTGTCCCCGCAGGCGGGAGCCTCGCGGAGGTCTGGGTGCTGAAGGTGACGGGGGGGAGCCTGCGACGGGTCACGGTCACGCCCACGAGCAGTGGACTGGACTATAAGCAGCCTGCCTGGTCGCCCGATGGAACCAAGCTTGCGGTGGTCCGTCGGGGGACGGCCGGGAGCACGCTCTGGACCCTACGTGTCGCCGATGGGGGCGGGCTGACCCAAGTCACCACCGGAGGCGCAGAGACCGAGCCCTGCTGGTCACCGGACGGCACTCGGCTAGCCTTCTGCCGGAGCAACGCTAAGATTGTCACCTGCCTGGCGAGTGGTGGCGATGAGCGCTTGGTGGCCCTCGGGACCGGACCCAGCTGGTCGGGTTTTGCGTGGTATCTGCCCTGAACGCGAGACAACAGAGTATACTAGCGCTATATGGCACGGATCGCGGATCGGCTGGCGGCGACGCGGCGGCGGGTGGTGGGGCGAGAGAGCGAGCGGGCGCTGTTGCACGCGGCCCTAGTCGCGCCGGAACCTTCGTTTTGCGTCCTGAGTGTCTTTGGCCCGGGTGGGGTGGGGAAGACCACGCTTCTCAACACCTACGCCGCTCTCTGCACAGAGCTTGCAGTCCCCTGTGTCGCACTCTCAGGGCAGGAGCTCGAGCCCACCCCCGAGGGCTTTCGCTTCGCCCTGCAACGCGCGGGCTTCCAGGAAAACGCGATCGGTCGGCAGGTGCTGCTGGTCGATAGCTACGAGACGATCCAGCCGCTGGAGAGCTGGCTCCGTAGCACCCTGATCCCCGAGCTTCCGGGCGAGACGCTGGTGGTGCTGGCGGGGCGCAAGCCGGTCGCCCCGGCGTGGCGCGCCGATCCGGACTGGCAGGGGCTGGTGCGGGTGCTACCCCTGCGCAACCTCAGCCCCGATGAGAGCAGGGAGTTTCTGGAGCGGAGTGGCATTCCCCCTGGGCTCCACCCCGAGCTGCTGGCCTCAACGCACGGCTACCCGCTCGCGCTCACCCTCGCCCGCGATCTCTACGAGCAGCAGGGGGAGGCGGCGTTCCGTGCGCCCGAGCCCTCGCCCGACCTGGTGCAGCAGCTGATCGAGCGCCTCCTCGACGACACCCCAACTTCCCTGCACCGCGCGGCGCTGGAGGCATCGGCACTGGTGCGGGTGACCACCGAGCCCATTCTGAGCCGCTTGCTGGAGTGCGACGAGAGCGAGACGCGGCCCCTCTTCGACTGGCTCTGCTCCCTCTCACTGATCGAGTCGGCCCAGCCGGGAGTCTCGCCCCACCCCGTGGCCCGCGATGCCCTGCTCGCCGACCTGCGCTGGCGCAACCCAGACCGCTGGGCGCAGCTCCACCGCCGCGCCCGTCGCTACTACGGCGAGCGGATCGCCGAGGCCAGCGAGCGCGAGCAGCAGCGCCTGCTCTGGGACTATGTCTTTCTGCACCGTGACAACCCCGTGATCCAGTCCGCCTTCACCTGGCAAGACGCCGGTGCCTACGCCGATAGCCCTCGCCCCGACGAAGCCCCGCTCCTGGAGAGCTGGGTGGAGAAGCACGAGGGGCCGCTAGCGGCGCAGCGCTTCCGGCACTGGTGGGGCCACCCCGCACAGACCACCCTGGTCTTTCGTGGCGGTGAGGGGAACGCTCCCCTGGGCTTTGTGCTCTGGCTCGCGCTGGAGAGAGTGCTGCCTGAGGACCGCGCCCTCGACCCGCTTGTTGACAGTGCCCTCGCCTTTGTGGAGAGCAGTGCGCCGCTACGCCCCGGCGAGACCGCGACCTACTTCCGGTTCTGGATGGCGGCCGATACCTACCACACGGTCTCGCCCGTGCAGAGCCTGGTGATGGTCAATACGGTCCGGCACTACCTGGTCACCCCGCGCCTGGCCTACAGCTTCTTCCCCATCCGCGACCCCGCACGCTGGGAGCCGGTCTTTGCCTACGCCGAGGCCAAGCGCTGCCCGCCCGCCGAATCCGCCGCCGATGGCTTCCCGCTCGGTGTCTTCACCCACGACTGGCGTGTCCAGCCGCCCGCCGAGTGGCTGCGTGTGCTCGGGGAGAAAGAAGTGGCGGGGAGCACCACCCAGACTCGCCCCACCCCGGCGGAGACCTACCTCGTGCTGAGCCGCCCCGCCTTCGAGGGCGCCCTACGAGACGCGCTCAAGCACCTGGACCGGCTAGAGACCCTGGCACAGAGCCCACTCCTGCGCTCACGAGTTGTCGCAGAGCGGACACGGGGAAGTGAGGCCTCTCCTCAAGAGCGGGCCTCCGTACTCCAGAGCCTGATCCGTGAGACCGCGACCGGGCTCCAAGGTCACCCCAAGCGCGAGCGCGCCTACCGGGCCCTGCTCCACACCTATGTCCGCCCCGCGCCCACCCAAGAGAAGGCCGCCGAGCTGCTCGACCTGCCCTTTAGCACCTACCGCCGCCACCTTGCGGAGGGAATCGCGCTCCTCACCGAGACCCTCTGGCTCCAGGAGCTCGGGGAGGCGCTGAAGTAGCTAGCGCGTGTAGATATCGGAGAACTTGCGGGTCATCCAGCGGCCCGTCAGCTCGACCTCGAAGCCGAACTTCTCGTAGAGCGTGTGGGCATCCTTGGTGACCAGCCCCCAGCGCCGACAGCCGAGCGGGAGCAAGTAGGCCTCGATCTCGCTCATCAGCTGCTTGCCCAGGCCCCGCCCCTGAAACGCGGGGAGAATAAAGACATCGCAGAGATAGGCAAAGGTCGCGTGGTCGGTGATGAGCCGGGCAAAGCCCACTTGCTCCCCCGTGCCGTCGGCGTAGACCCCAAAGCACACGGAGTTCTCGATCGCGCGCCGCTGTAGCTCCTCAGAGATCCCCTGCGCCCAGTACGACTCTTGGGTGAGGTAGGCGTAGATCACGGCGAAGTCGAGGCGCGCTCGGTCGGTGCTGATCGTGAAGGTCATCATAGTATTTTCTATAATACCGCTAGGAATACAGGGTTAGAGCGGCAAATTTCGTGTGATATACTGCCTACCAGTGAAGTGTTTTGGACTAGCTCTGGCATCGGCTACCCAGGCTGCGGCGGCTCCGGCTGCTGTGGCCGTGGCGTGATGCTGGGTTTTGTCTGAAGCACTTTAAAACGAGAGACTTCTTTTTAGACCGGCCCACGCAAGTGAGCCGGTCTTTTTTCGTTTAGAGGAACCTATGGACCTGGAAGTGTTGCGGATTCTGGAGAAGGACGCTCGCCTGAGCGCGGCGCAGCTGGCGGCGATGACGGGCAAGAGCGAGGCGGAGGTCGCGGCCACGGTGGCAGCGGCGGAGAAGGCGGGCGTGATTCGCTCGTACCGGACGCGGATCGACTGGGAGAAGGCGGGCGCGGGCCGGGTCTATGCCTTTATCGATGTTGCGGCGCAGCCTGAGCGCGGCACGGGCTACGACCGCATTGCGGAGCGAATCTACCGCTACCCCGAGGTGCACAGTGTCTACCTGGTCTCCGGCTCGCAAGATCTAAGAGTGGTGGTTGAGGGCAAGACGATGCAGGAAGTCGCGAATTTCGTGGCGGAGAAGCTGGCGACCATCGACGGTGTCCGGGGGACGGCGACCCACTTTCTGCTGAAGAAGTACAAGGACGACGGCGATATCTTTGGGGAGACGCCCACCGATGAGAGACTGGCGGTGACTCCATGAAATCCCTCTCGCATATTGTCGGAAGCACCCCGGCATCGGGGATTCGCCGCTTCTTTGACCTGGTGGCGGAGCTCGACGATGTGATCTCGCTGGGCGTGGGCGAGCCGGACTATGTCACTCCCTGGCGCATCCGCGAGGCGGCGATCTACTCGCTGGAGAAGGGCCGCACGACCTACACGAGCAACTACGGCCTGCTGGAGCTGCGCGAAGCTATCGTCGCCAAGCACATCGAGCGCTACGGCACGGGCTGGAACCCGCGCACCGAGGTGCTGGTGACGGTCGGGGTCTCGGAGGCGCTGGACACGGCCTTTCGCGCGATCCTCAACCCCGGCGACGAAGTCCTGATCCCTGAGCCGTGCTATGTTAGCTACGCCCCCTGTGTCGCGTTTGCCGGCGGCGTTCCCGTGCCCGTCCCCACCCGGGCCAGCGCGGACTTTGCCACCCACCCGGAGGCGATCGCGGAGCGGATCACGGAGAAGACCAAGGCGATCCTGCTCTCGTACCCGACCAACCCGACCGGTGCTGTGATGAGCCGGGAGGGGCTCCAGAAGGTGGTGGACATGGCGGTCGAGCACGATCTCTACATCCTCAGCGATGAGATCTACGACCGGCTTTGCTACGACACGGAGCATGTCTCGGTGCCCGCGCTTGCTGGCGCAAAAGACCGGACCATTCTCCTCAATGGCTTCTCCAAGGCCTACGCCATGACCGGCTGGCGGATCGGCTACGCCTGCGCGCCCGCGCCGATCATCGAGATGATGATGAAGATCCACCAGTACACCATGCTCTGCGCCCCGATCACCGCGCAGATCGCCGCGCTGGAGGCCCTCAAGAACGCGGAGCAAGACGCCGCCGAGATGGTCGCCGACTACGACCGCCGCCGTCGTCTTTTCGTCAGGGGCCTCAATGAGCTGGGGCTGGAGTGCCGCATGCCTGGCGGGGCGTTCTATGCCTTCCCGAGCATCGAAAAAACGGGCCTCTCGTCCGAGGAGTTCGCCGAGCGCCTGCTAAAAGAGGAGCGCGTCTTGGTGGTCCCTGGCGATGTCTTCGGCGAGGGCGGCATTGGCCACGTGCGCTGCTGCTACGCCACGGCGACCAACAAGCTCACCGAGGCGCTGGAGCGCATGGGGCGGTTCCTCAGCAAGTTATAGCTCGGTTCCCGCTGTCGCTCCAGCGCTGAAGAGAAGGGGATAGAGCCTCTCAAAGTACCAGAGATTGGCAAAGTAGAACCCGATAGGAGCGGGAGTGTGGTGGTGGCCTTCCTGCAGGTGCTTTCGTACCCACTCCCGACCTTGCGCAAGTGCCGTGTCGAGCGCGCTCGATTCCCCCGTGGCCCGTCGTGCTTGCGCGAGGGCTTGCAGGGCAAGTCCCGTTTCTTCGAGGGAGGGTCCGACTCCCTGGTCGCCTCCCCACCCTCCATTGGGGCTCTGTGCCTTGAGGAGCCAGGTGAGCCCTCTCTCTCTGCAGCCCTGTGCGGGCGTCGAGCTCTCCGGGAGGGAGTACAGGGCGAGGAGCACCCGCGCGGTGCCGTAGGTGGGGTTCTCATCGTGCGGGGCGGCGTGGTTGCCAAACCAGAGCGGGACCCAGGAGCCATCGGGGCGCTGCTGGCGGGCAAGATAGACCAGTGCCTTCTTGGTGGCCTGGTCGATACGCTGCGGGAGTGGCGTCGGAACCTGCTCTCGCCAGGTGCTCCAGGCGAGGAGGGCGTGGGCCGTGAGATCGGCGCCGCTTCTGTCAAAGGGCAGAGCGCCCCAGCCACGGCAGAAGGTCGGCATCCCGCCGTCGCGGTTCTGGAGCTCAAGAAGCCACGTGACCCCGAGCTGCGCGGCAGCGGCCACACCAGGAGCCTCCGGGCCAAGCCGGTGCAGGGCGATCAGCGCCCCCGCGGTATCGTCGGCATCGGGCACCCCGCCGGGCAGGTCGGTCCAGGCCCAGCCACCGGGCGCGGCGTGGGTGTAGGGATGCTCCACTCTGTACTGCTGGTTGAGCAGCCAGGTGCGGAGCGTGTCTTTCTCGTCGGTTGTGAGGGGGAGGGGGCCGCTTGCCGAGAGCGCATTGATGGCCAGAGTCGTCACCCAGGTCGCAAGGTTTGTGTCGATGGGCCAGCTCCCATCCGGGCGGGCGGAGCGCACGAGGAAATCAAGCCCGGCGGCAACCACCGGGGAGTCGCGCTTGCCCGAGGCAATGAGGCTCATCGTCACGAAGCTGGTGAGGGGGGCCGCTTCGAGAAAACCCCCGCCCTCGGGCTGGATGGCTTGCAGGAGGGCAAGGGTCTTGGGGCGGGCCCGCTCGCGCAGGGCACGTAGGATGGGGTTGCCAGTCGGGTGGAGGTGGTGGCCGACCTGCCCGATTGCGATCAGCGCCGGGAGGGCGTAGCTGACAACCGGGAGCTGGAGCCACTGGAACCAGGTGTGTGGCAGTGCGGCCAGCTCGAAGGGCAGGCGAGGGATCACGCGCCAGGCCGCTTCGCCGTCGCCAAGCCGGCCTGCCAGAGCGCACATGGTCAAGATCGGCACCGAAAACGTCCGGTCTTTGCCGTAGCGCGCCGCAATCGTGGCCGCGAGGTGCTCGGGGGTGAGGGCGCCCGCCGCGTTTTTCAGCCAGGCTTCTGCGGCGGTGATTACGGGGCTTGCCTCGGGCTGGAAGAACGAGAGTGCGGCCCAGCAGAGGGTGGTCGTGCTGATATTGCTGGGGCTGCGGGTCGTGTCGCCCCAGCCGCCATCGGGGTTTTGTGTCTCGGTCAGCCAGCGCGCGCCGCTGTCGACCAAGGGCGCGAGCTTTTCCCGCTCTGCGCTCGGGAGCGTGGGGTGGTGCTTGAGATAGAGCGCCAGCGTGAAGCTCGATGTTGCCGTGGAGAGGGCGCTACTGGAGAGGCACCCTATCCAGTGGCCGGTGTCGTTGCGCTCCGCGAGGAGCAGCTCCTGAGCGGTGGGCGCGCTCATACGCTCAGGTGCCCCAGCGAGAGTAGGCCGTAGTAGGTGTACTCACAGTCCGGGAGATCGTCGGTCCAGCTCCCGAAGAAGGCACCCCGGCTGGTCCAGAGCGTGTCGAGAAAGTCCAGACACGGCTCTTTGAGCGTCTCCAGGGGCACTTGCATCCCCGCGAGCGCGTGGAGAGCCGTCGCGGTGGAGAGCAGGTCGGGGAGGGGGGCAACCGGCGTGGCGCAGAAGCCACCCTCGGCGCAGGCACGCTCCAGCAGCCACTCGGGGAGCTCGGGCGGGTGGGGCAGGCCTAGCTGGCGGATCAGGGTCGCTGCCGCCGCCGTTGACGGCGTCAGTCCCAGGGGAAAGTTCGCCTCATTGGCGTAGCCACCGTCGCGTGCCCGGAGCGAGTGGATACAGCCCGCCATCGCCTCGGGGTTGGGGAGGGGGACACCGAGGTCCTGGTAGGCTCCCCAGGCGAGGAAGCTACAGTAGAGCGTCCCGCAGTCCTGACCGGGCCGCATGTGGTAGCCACCGTCGGCGCTCCGGCACGCTTCGAGCCGCGTGAGGATCGCGTCGGTGGGCGTTTGTGCTTGGAGGGGCTTTGGCAGGTTCGCCCACGCGCGGGCGAGGCACGTCAGGTGGACAAAGTCCAGCGCCTCGCCGTCGCCGATACGCTGGAGGTAGGCGTGCAGAGACTCCGTCGGGAGCTCCCGCTGAAGCGCCGCGAGGCCCTCGACCCCGAAGACTGTGTAGTAGAGATCGCTCGCGCCGCCGCGGTCTTGAAAGCCGCCGTCGGGGTGCTGCTGCTGGGTCAGAAACCCCCCGACAAGCTCTGTTGCCTCACCCAGCAGGCGGGGCGCTAGGCGCGCCACCTGGAGCATTTCGAGCCTCAAACTCACTGCACCAGCCCTTTACTTCCACCTGAAATAGCTTGCCGATCACGCGGCGCAGCAGGCCCTTAAGGCTTGCGTTCTCCAGCTCGACGAGGGAGCGAATCGCCTCATCCTTGTAGGACTCCATGAGATCGCGGCTTCGTGTGTCCGCGCCTAGCTCCGTGATCTGGCGGGCGAGGGCGGCGGTGTCTAGGCGAGAGTCGCGCTTCCAGGCGGCCTCTAAAAGTGCCTTGACCTCCGGGGCCTTGGCGCGCTCGCGGGCGATGGCGAGGGGCATCGACGGTCGCAGGGCGGAGAGGTCGCTGGGCTCGGACTCGCTCGCTAGATCATGGAGGTCATCTTGGATCTGGTAGGCGATTCCCAGGGCGAGGCTGTAGTTGGCGAGCACCTCGTGGATGGCATCGTCGGCCTCGGCGTAGGCGGCGCCCAGCTGGAGCGCGACCTCGAAGGCGGGCGAGGTCTTCTGGCGGAAGATATTGGCCACTTGGAGCGGGGTGAGGGTCTCGGGGTTGCGCATCCATGCCAGCTCCGCGCCCTGCCCGAGACAGAGGGTGCGGTGGCCCTGCGCGGCGATCTTGAGCAGGCGGGCGCGTGCAGCGGGGGCGGCATCGCTCTCGGCGAGCAGGCGGTAGCCCTCACCCAGCAGAAGGTCCCCCAGGTTCAGCGCGATCGGCACGCCAAACTGCTCGTGGAGGGTCTTCTCCCCGTAGCGCTGCGCATCGGCGTCCTCGATATCGTCGTGAATGAGCGATGCCTTGTGGAAGCACTCCACCGCGACCGCGATCTTGCGCAGGCCATCGGGGAGGGGGGCTTCGGAGTCGGACTGGAGGGCTTTGTAGACACAGGCGGTCAGGAACGGGCGCCAGCGCTTGCCGGCTCCGGCCAGCCAGGTGCGTGCCATGTCGTCGGTGGCACCTTCTGATGGCCCTAGGATGGCTTCGAGCGACTCGGGGGTGAACCAGCTCTCGACCTCCTGGCGCAGGGTATCCAGGTTGAGGCGGCGGGTCTTGTCCTCGCTGGTGTGGTGGATCACCTCCCAGACCCACTCCAGGTCGATTGTCGTGTCCTTGCAGTCGTCTTGGAGCAGTGGAATCGCCACACCGGGGACCGCGGCGGCCTCCATGTAGGGGAAGGCGCGCTCCAGCACATTCAGGCAGCTCACCCCCACGATCGCATCGATCTTTCCGGTCTGGATGATCGCCATCACGATCGCGGAGCCCTCCGCGACCAGCACGGCGTAGCCCAGGCGCTCGGCCTCGTCCTGGAGCTCCTCGATCGAGCAGAGGCCACAGCGCTTGCAGAGTAGCCCGAACTCGTCAAATGGGGCGGGGCAGCGGTCCTCGACCCGGAGGCACTTGGGCAAGAGCAGCAGGCGGCGCTCAAAGGGGATGGTGGCGAGGGTCTCGCGCCAGGTCTCGTTGTTGATCAGCACCCCGATATAGTCCACATAGCGCCGGTCCCAGCCGTACTGGTCGGCGAAGGTCTCCGCGTGGGTGCGTAGCTCCGCCTGGGAGAGGGGCGGGGTGGGGGCGACACGCTCGACATAGTCGATGGTCTGCTGGCGGATCAGCTCGCGCTCGGGGCGGGTCTGGGGGATATTTGCCTGTGGCTGGCGCTCGGGGCGCTGGGGCACGGGACGCGGGAGGATTGTCAGGGGTATTGCCATTTGTCTTCGTGTCTTTCGGGGCTAGCTGTAGGCATTGAAGCCAAAGAACCAGTGCTTCTTCGCAAATCGGTAGACCCAGTGGTCTTCGGGGATCTCGTTGCCGGGGTTGTGCTGGCTGGAGCGCGACTCGAGCGCATCGAGCTCCGCCAGTGCGGTCTGGCGCTGCGTGGTGTCGTAGGCACCGTGCTGGAGCGCGAGCTTCTTGACCAGGTCGGGGCGCTCTAGGACAATGCAGCCGCGGGTGGTCTTGGCGGCGGTCTCGCGGAAGTCCTTCATAAACTCCGACTGGGTCAGTGCCTCGTAGATACCGCGTGGGTCGGAGATATTCTCCTTGGCGAACTGGATGATCGGGCAGGGCTCGATATCGCCGCCGGGGCCGATATGGTGGCTGACTCCGGTCGCCATGGGGCAGAGCGCCTCCCCGTTGTCGTCCCAGTAGGCATCGATAATGGCGATCGGGAGCTTCTTGCGCATCTGAACAATAAAGCGCCGCACATTGAGAACCTGCTCCGGGCTCAGGGCGAGCTGGGGATTGGGATCGGGGCCGACCACGCGGTAGGTGTGGAACCAGGCGTAGTGCACCCCCATCTTGATGAGCTTCTTGAGCCACTCCTCGCTCACCAGCTCGTAGTTGCTCTGGCAGACACTGGTCGCCACCCCGACAACGAGCTTGTGCTTGACCGCGTTCTGGAGTCCTTCCATCGTCTTGTTGAGCACCTTGAGTTGCCCGCGTCGCGTGTCGCTGACAATCTCGGAGCCCTCGATACTGATCAAGACGGTCGCGTTGCCCAGCCGCCGCAGCTCCCGCGCGACTTCGTCGGTGATGAACTGCCCGTTGGTGAAGATCTGGAAGTAGCAGTCCGGGTGCGCCGCAAGGATCTGTAGGATCTGCGGATGGAGAAACGGCTCCCCCCCGAGCAGCCCAAAGAGGCTATTGCCGTGCTTCTTCGCATCGTTGATGATGCGGTTCATGTCCTCGAGCGAGATCATCTTGCGCGGCGACTTGACATCCACCCAGCAACCCTGGCACTTGAGCTGGCAGCTATTGATGATCGAAATAAATAGAAACGGCGGGAAGTGGATGCCTTGCTTGAGCCGCTTCTTGTAGAGATTCACCGAGCGAATCCCCTTGTAGGCACAGTTGTAGCTGATCTTCCAGAGCCCCTTGGGGTCGGTCTCGGTCAGCATGCGGTGCATGTACTGGAGCATCATGAGGCGGGCTCCTCACTGGAGCCGAGCGCACGGGCGGCCTTGGCCTGAATCTGCTCCATGGTCGGTAGCGATGCCAGGACTTCGTCGGGGATGTCCAGCTGCTTCTGGAGCTTGGTCAGGCAGAACTGCCGCTCTTTGAGGGCCCGGTCTTCGTCGCGCTCTTTCGAGAAGCGGGACTTGGCCTTATCGCTGCGGTCCCGGAGTGCGGCATAGATATCGCCGCCCAAGAGCGCCGAGATATCGACCTTCATCGCCTCACGCCGCAGGTCCTCCGGGTCGATCTTGTCGCCGTTGATGGGGCCTTGTTTGTACTTGGGGAAGAGGATCGCCACCTCGGGGCAGACACGGGAGCAGGCGGGGCAGTCGGTCTTGCAGTTGTTCTGGTTGAGGACCTTGAGCTTCTTATTTTCCACGCCGTAGACATCGAAGAGGCAGAAGCTCAGGCACTGCATGCAGTTGGTGCAGCGGTCGTAGTCGATCACGGGGAACCAGGGCTTCCAGCCGCCGGGGGCCTTCGCCTCCAGCTCCCCGACCACCTCCTCCACCAGCGCGACTACGTCTTGCGGCGAGCGCTCGCCCAGCTCGCGGACGTGCACCGTGACCTTGCCGTCGTGGCTCTCGGCGAGCTCGGGGCGTGTTTCGGTGAAGCGACCGAGGACCAGCAGGAGCCCCTCTTGGATCGCGCTGACCCCGCCGTCTTTGAGGGCGCGGGTGACCTGGTAGCCTTTTTTCAGCAGGGCGCGGAAGAGCTCCAGGCGCTCCGGGGCGGCCAAGGGCTGGCTTCCGACACCTTCATAGAGCACAATACGAAGAGCGGGGGCGGCGTTTTGGATCATGCTGTCTCCTCTAGAATCGCTGTGGACTCGGCCTCGATTACGGTCGTGAGCTCCGGTGCGAGCAGGCGCTCTAGTGCGGTCTCGGCGTTGAGGACCCGCAGGTTGATAAACTCGACTCCCTCGGTGGCGAGCGGTGCCTCTGCCGCGGAGAAGAGCCACTTGACCGCGCGTGGGTAGCAGGCGGCGATCTTCAGGCAGGGGGCCTGCGCCAGTTGCTTGAGCGCGGGGTCACCCTTGGCGGCCAGCTCACAGAGATCCGCGACCGTGTCGAAGGCCAGCTCGGATGCAGTTAGGCCCTCTAGGACCGCCTCTTTGACATCTTCGGGGACTACCCGAGCGTAGGCACAGTGGCAGTAGAGAACGCGTGGCACTTGGGACATTTTCGTCAGTATACCTAAGTTGCCTCGGTGAGGCGATGTGTGGGCTCCGGTCGCCCGGGCTGAAAGCTCTCCAGGTGCTCGATCTCGATCTCGACAGGCAGCGCGGGCAGGGCGGCCAGCACGAGCGCCTTTAATTGCTCCGGCGGTGCCTCGGCGCGCAGGTTGAGGATCAGCTCGCCGAGCTCCAGCGGCTCCTGGAGCGTGTGGGAGAGCTCCGGCAAGAGATCGTTGCGGACCGCATTGATCACGCCCAGGTCGGTGCCGTAGTCGAGCGGGGTCAGGGTCAGCTTGAGGTGCGCGATCTCGACCCCCGCGGCCTGGAGGCGGGCCTGGATGTCTTGCGTGAGGCTCGTCAGGAGCACGTTGCCGTCGAAGGGCTCGTCGGCGGAGAGCTGGAGGGTCGCGTTGAGCCACCCCAGGAGCGCCTCGCCGTCGGCGTAGCGGTCGTAGTCCACCTCCATCGCGGTGCCGGTCTGCGCCTGCTCGTGGGAAAGCCGCTCCAGCCAGGGCTCTAGCCCGACTCCCTCACGGGCCGACGTACGCACCAGCTGGGCCTTGGGGAAGCGCGCCGTCAGTGCCTGCTCCAGCCGCTCCAGCCGCTCCGGGATGAGGGTATCGATCTTGTTGATGACGATCACATCGGCCTCTTCGAGCTGCTTCTCGTAGATGTAGACCACTTTTGGGGAGAACGACGCGCCGGTCTCCAGCCCCAGGATCCGCAGGGCGCGGGCGGGGTCGATCAGGACACTAAACGGAGCGATCGCAAAGTTGTCGCCGTAGAGCCGCCGCAGGGGATAGTCCACGGTCGCCTTGAGGTCGGTGCAGCTTCCCACGGGCTCGGCGAGGAAGACATCGGGGCGGGTCTCTTCGGAGAGGCGCTCCGCGGCGGTGACCAGGGAGTTGAAGCGGCAGCAGAAGCACCCGCCGGTGATCTCCTCGACGGGAAATCCATGGGCACCGAGCAGGGTCGTGTCCACCAGCCCGACACTCTGGTCGTTGGTGATGAGCCCCACTTTCAGCCCTTGCGCGGTCAGTAGCTCCGCGAGGCGCAGGATCGCCGTGGTCTTGCCCGCCCCGAGGAAGCCGCCGATCATGATGTAGCGCGCCTTAGCCATCGCTCTCTCCCTGAGCTTGCTTATCGGTCATCTTGGCAATCGTGGCATCTAAAACATCGACATAGCCCTCGCCCACGACCGCCTCCGCCTCGGGGGTTCCGGCGGCGCGGTAGAGCCAGCCGCGCTGGTAGGGATCGGTGTCGGCGAGGGTGATGTCGGTCTCTAAGTCCGGGTTCACTCCCTGAAAGGTCCCCGCGATCACGCTATAGATCTCCGTGACCGCCTTAAAGCCCTCGATCTCCCCGATCACCTGCCCAACCGCGATCGCCTCGCCGGGCTGCACCTGGAAGCGAATCTCGACAAACTCGCCCAGCATCCGGATCGCAAACTGAGTGAAGCCGACCTGCCAGCTCTCTTGCGCCTCGTCGTGCTTTACCCAGAAGTGCGAGCGGGTGTAGAGGCGGTCGGTGGGAAGGCGGGTGGAGAAGCGGGAGCGCCGGTAGCGTATCTCGTCGGTTGAACTCATAGGACCTTATTTTTCTTGACTCTCTAACAATAATCCTTGCGTGCGCGTTCCAGCGCTCTCACAAGAGAATCCGTGTTGGGTTCGGGGGTCATGTGGCACCAGGAGAGCCGGACCGCACCCTCGAGCTGCGCCTCAGGCAGTCCCATAGCCGTTAGCACCGGGCTACAGGTGCGGCTCTGCGACGAGCACGCGGCGCCGTGGGAGAGGGCGACCTGCTCGCGGAGGCACTCGACCACGTCCTCGCCGAGCAGGCCGGGGAAGGAGAGGTTGAGGATCTGGGGAGCCGCGTGCGCCTGGTCGCCGTGCAGGATGGGCTCCAGCGGCTGAAGTGCCTGCAAGAGTCTCTCACGAAAGCGCTGGCACTGCGCCGCCCGCTCCGCCTCTTCTTGCAGGGCCAGCTCCGATGCCTTTCCCAGCCCGACAATCAGCGCCACGGGGAGGGTCCCTGGCCGTAGCCCCAGCTCCTGCCCACCGCCAAACATCAGCGGCGTGAGCGGTACGCGCTCCTGCCCACGGCGGCGCGTGATCAGCGCCCCGACACCTTTCGGGGCATAGAGCTTGTGCCCGCTGATACTCATCAAGTCGATTCGGGGGCTCCGTAGCACGTCGCTCTCCTTGCCGTAGCCCTGCGCCGCATCGACATGGAAGTACGCTGGGTGTCCCGCAAGCGCCTCGGCGAGCTCCGCGATCGGCTGGCGAATCCCTGTCTCGTTGTTGAGCTGCATCACGGAGATTAAGAGGGTACTCTCGCGAACGGCCGCAAGGACGCTCTCCACGGCAACCCGCCCCGAGCGCTCCGGGGGGACGAGGGTGAGGGTGAAGCCGCGCGCCTCCAGGGCACGGAGCGGCTCCAGCACTGCGGGGTGCTCGATCTCGGTGCTCACGAGATGTGTCTTGCCGGTTTGTCGGCCGTACTCCGCAAGCCCAAGAATCGCGAGGTTGTTGCTCTCGGTCGCCCCGCTGGTGAAGACCACCTCGCTCCGTGCGGCCCCAACCAGCGCCGCGACCTGGTTACGCGCCCGCTCGACCGCGCTCCGTGCCCGCTCGCCGTAAGCGTGGGTGCGGCTGCCCGCATTGCCAAACTCCACCGCGAGAAAGGCAAAGACCTCCTCTTGGACACGAGGGTCGAGTGGGGTCGTGGCGGCGCAGTCCAGGTAGATAGCCATGGTGGGACTATGAGCTCCAGCGGCGCGCGGCGCTCTGTCCGTAGAGGGCGCTGCCCCAGAGGCACAGCCCCGCTCCCCAGCACCCACTCGGGCAGCTCGGCCCCGCCGGCGAGAGAAACGGATAGACCACCGCCCCCAGCATCAGCAAGCCCCCGGTGACGGCGTGGGCTCGGTAGGAGAGCGCCTTGGAGCTCGCCAAGAAGGAGAGCCCCAGCAGGAAGATCACAACCGGCGTCCCCCAGTCGGCGTAGCGGGCGTGGTTGGTGAGCGCGTTGACCAGCACGAGCGCAAAACCAAGGACCGAGGCGGCCAAGAGTCCCCGGTGCGCTCGGTTGGGAGCTGACGGTGGCAGGGCTTGTCTGGGGAAGAAGGCGAGCGTAAAGGCGACAATCAGAAAAATCCACAGGTACTGCATGCCGTACTCGCGGATCACCCCTAGGAGGAGCCAGGAGGCACCTAGGACCAAGAACAGCATCGCCTCAAGCAGACGCTGGGTGCGAAACGCGACCGGCATCTCCGCTCCACTCTCCGTTTGTCCAATGAGGCTCGTCATGGCTGGCGTCATTGTACCCGCAAAGATCACGTGGGCTGTGCGGGAATTCGTGGTGCTCAAACGGTGTATTCACTAGCATGAGCGACCCGATTATCGATGTGCGAGACCTGTACAAGGAGTATCCCAGCGGCACGAAAGCTGTCAACGGGGTGACCTTCTCCGTGAAAAAAGGGGAGTTCTTTGGGTTTCTGGGCCCCAATGGCGCGGGCAAGTCCACGACCATGAACATGCTGGTGAACTTGGTGAAGAAGACCCGCGGGACGATCACCATCGACGGTTTCCAGATCGACGAGAACCCGGATGAGGTCTACAAGCGGGTAGGGTTTGCGATGCAGGAGGTGGGGCTGGACGAGACCGCCACCGCGCGCGAGATGCTCCAGCTACACGGCCGGCTCTACCACATGCCCAAGCGGGAGATCGACGAGCAGATCGCACGGCTCCTGAAGCTGGTGGAGCTGGAGAAAGTGGCGGATCGGTACACCTCGACCTACTCCGGCGGGATGCGTCGCCGCTTCGATCTGGCGCTCGCGCTCATGCACAAGCCGTCGGTGCTGTTTCTCGATGAGCCCACCACCGGCCTCGATCCCCACGCGCGCCAGCTGATCTGGAGCCACCTGCGCGAGCTCAACCGGGAGGGGATGACGATCTTCTTGACGACACACTTCATGGACGAGGCCGAGGCGCTTTGTGAGCGTATCTGCATCATGGACGCCGGCAAGATTGTCACGGAGGGGACGGTGCCGGAGCTGCTGGAAAAACACAGCGCCAAGACCCTGGAGCAGGTCTTTCTCTCGACCACAGGGAGCAACCTGGGCAACGAGGAGGCGAACCTCAACGCCAGCGACCCCTACGCGCGGAACCGAAAATCATGATGCAACACTTCCTCTCGGACTGGTACTACCTCTCGATCCGCAATATCAAGCAGATCTGGCGCCCCGTGCTGGCGCTGATTCCCTCGCTGTTTATCCCGATCTTCTTCTTTGCGGTCAACGCAACCTCGCTGCAGGCCTTCGCCAACGCGCCAGGCTTTCCCAAGGGCATCTCCTACAAAGACTTCATCGCCCCAACCGCCATCTTCACGGCGATCTTCTTCTCGGCGGGCAATGCGGGGATCGAGCTGGTGCAGGACATCACCAGTGGCTACTTCAAGAAGCTCATCATCATGCCCATCCACCGGCTGGCGATCATCTTGGGAAAGCTCAGCGAGGTGGCGGTGCAGTCCGTGCTGCAGGGAAGCATCGTCTTGGTGCTCTTGCTCCTGGTAGGGGTGCATGTCAAGACCGGGTTTCTGGGCGTCCTGGCGATCTTTGCGATGCTGGTTCTCTTTGCGATGGCCTGGAGCTGTATCGGGATGATCGCGGCGCTACGGACCCAGAACGCGCGGCTGGTGCAGAGCATGTTCACGCTGGTCTTTCCGTTTCTCTATGTCACGACCTCGCAGGCACCCAAGGAGCTCCTCCCCAAGACCTTTGCGCTAATCGCTAGCTACAACCCGGTGACCTACATCATTGAGGGCGTCCGCGCACTGGTGCTCTCCGGCTGGAGCGATCCGGCGATTGGGAAGGGTTTCGTGGTCGCGGCGGTGCTCTTTGTCCTCCTCGTGTCAGCGGCGGTTGCTTCGTTCCGCAAGGCCCTCAAGTAGGGAAGCTCATTCGTACTCGTCCCAGACGGCGAGGCACTTGCGCTCCTGCCAGAACTGCTCCAGTGTCAGCTTGGGCTCGATGACACAGCGCACCTGGAGCGGGCTGAGACGGATACTCAGAGCGTGCGACGACTCCCCGTTCCACGAGCCAATGTCCACGACCTCGGTTCCTTGGAGCGTCAGCCCACGCCGCTGGAGCGACTCCAAGATCGCAGGGACTTGCAGGTCCACAGCGGTGGTTGCCTCCGCGTGTGGGTTACGGAGCACCTTGGCGGTCTGAATCAGCTCTGTCAGATCGCGCGGGTGCTGGTCAAAGTGCGCCTCGTAGCTCGCCTGGTACACCTGCTCCAGTGCTTGCTCTTGCGGGACAAACTCTCCCTCCAGCACGTAGCCGACCTCCCACCCCGACTCGCCGTACTGCCGGTCCCACTCTCGCTGTCGCGCCTCACGCCGCTTGACCGCTCCTGCCTTCCCAATCCGCCGCTCCACAACTTTCCAAGCCATGTTCTCTCTATCGCCCTGGCGTAGACAATTGAAAAACGGCCTTCCTCAAATAGGAATTGCTCTACAATAGGGGACATGCGTCGTTTTGTTGCAGGTCTCCCGTTTCTGTTATTGCTTTTCCCAATACCTCACCTCTGGCTTCTCGTTCGAGTCACGCCACCTACGGATCGGTGGCAGTTCCGGGATTTAGGGGGAGTATCGCTTCTGCTCTTTGATATGCTGTTTGTCTTGGTTGTGCTGGCGCTTCTCAAGATTTCCTGGATTCGTTTGCGCTTCAAGTGGGCCGGATTTGCACTTCTGCTCGCCGCGACCACAGCGATGTGGCAAGGCTCTGGCAAAGACAGTTTTGCAGCCGTTTATCTTGGGGGCTGGTTGTTTTTGCTCGTTCTGTCGGGATTGTGGCTCCGTAGCCAGCGTGCCTCTCTTAAGTAGGAAGACGATAACCTCGACTTTATCGCCTGAGACAAAAGGTAAACTTGGCTATCATGCCAGCTCTCTTGCCTGTTCCCGAGCCCGACTACTACGCACTCCTTGGTCTCTTGCCCGCCGCCACGCAAGAAGAGATCACAGCGTGTCTGTGGGAGCGCTTGCGCGAAGTGCATCCTGATCTCTATCCCTCGCCAGAGAACCGTGCGGCATTCGATCTGCTCTTAAAAGCCCGCGCCACTCTCACTGACCCTGAGAAGCGCCAACGGTACCATATTCAACAGGCCTTTGCCCCACTTCATAATCGCTACTGCCTCCATCAATCAAAGCTCTCGATCGTGCAGCGACATGTCCAGTACTGGCAAGGAGAGGTGTATCTTCTCGATGGCAGCGATGTCTTTGATCGAACCGCATTTAAGCTCCGCGCCTACCAAGACTGGCCAAATATGGGAAACTACCGCGACCCTAGCACCAGCTGGGAGATGTTGCGCGATGTCCTGACGGACTCGCTACACGAGCGCTCTGGGCTGGTTGTTCTGGTTTGGACTGAGGCGCAGAATATGTTGCTCCGTGGGCTGGACGATTTACTGACGGCACACACGGTACTGCGCGACGTTGTTGTCAGTGTCAACCAAAACCAAGAGACTCTTGTAAATGCCCACTTCTTACTGATCGGTACAGGGCATAACTTTCCAAAGTCTTTGGGGTGATCTCCCTCTCCTCCCGTTATCAGGAGGAGAGGGAAGGGGGGAGGAGGGCTTTCAAAAATCGCCCGGTGTGGGACTCGGGGCAGGCGGCGACGGTTTCTGGCGTCCCTTCGACCACCATCGTCCCGCCGTTCTTGCCGCCATCGGGGCCGAGGTCGAGGACCCAGTCGGCGCACTTGATGATGTCGAGGTGGTGCTCGATCACCAAGACGGTGTTGCCGGCATCCACTAAGCGATTGAGGCAGTCTAAAAGCCGCTGGATATCGGCGAGGTGCAGGCCGGTGGTGGGCTCGTCGAGGATGTAGAGGTTCTTGGCACCACGCTTGATCTTGGCCAGCTCGGTGGCGAGCTTGACACGCTGTGCCTCGCCGCCGGAGAGGATGGGAGCGGGGTGGCCCAGTGTGAGGTAGCCCAGGCCCAGGTCGGCGAGAACCCGTAGCTTGTGGGCGATCTTCTTGTGCTCCGTGAAGAACGCCGCGCCGTCCTCGATACTCATTGCCAGCACATCGGCGATGGACTTGCCGTTGTACAAGACTTCCAGTGTCTCGGCGTTGTAGCGGCTGCCCTTGCAGGCGTGACAGGGCGCCTCCACATCGGGCATGAAGTTCAGCTTGGTGGTGATCGTCCCCTCGCCGCCGCACTCCTCGCAGCGCCCGCCCTTGACATTGAAGCTAAAGCGCGAGGCGCTGTAGCCGCGCTCCACCGAGAGCGGCACCGATGCGAAGAGCTGGCGGATATCGTCGTAGAAGCCCACGTAGGTCGCGGGGTTGGAGCGCGGCGAGCGGCCAATGGGCGACTGGTCGATCTCGATCACATCCCCGATCTTCTCGATCCCCTCCAGCGAGTCGTGCGCCCCGGCGAGGACGCGCGAGTCGTACTTTTTATTGTAGAGCTGCTTGTGGAGGATATCGTTGACCAGGGTGGACTTGCCCGAGCCCGATGCCCCGGTGACCGCGATAAAGACGCCCAAGGGGAAGCGCACGGTGAGGTTCTTGAGGTTGTTCTCCCGCGCCCCGGTCAGCACCAGCGCATCGTCCCCGATAGCGCGGCGTACTTTGGGCAGCGCGATCTCGCGCCGCCCGGAGAGGAACGCCCCCGTGAGCGAGTCTGGGCTGGCGCAGAGCTCGGCGACCGTGCCACTGGCGACCACCTCGCCGCCGTGAATCCCCGGCCCCGGCCCGATCTCTAAGATATGGTCGGCGGCGCGGATGGTGTCGGTGTCGTGCTCGACCACGATCACGGTGTTGCCGATATCGCGCAGCCGCCGCAGGGTCGCGATCAGCTTCTCGTTGTCTTTCGGGTGCAGGCCAATGCTCGGCTCGTCCAGGACATAGAGCATTCCCATCAGCTCACTGGCGATCTGCGCCGAGAGCCGAATCCGCTGCGACTCCCCGCCGGAGAGCGTCCCCGAGCGCCGTGAGAGCGACAAATAATCCAGCCCGATATCGCACAGGAGCTCGAGCTGTGAGAGGATCGCCTGGAGGATCTGCCGCGCCGCCTCGGGGCTACGCGCGGGCGAGGGGAGCGCCCGCAGAAACGCCGCGGCATCGGCGAGGGTGAGGTTGCTGAGCGTGTGGATATCCGTCCCGCCAAACCGAATCCGGGTGCGTGAGCGGCGCAGGCGGACCCCCTGGCAGTCCGGGCAGGTAGTCTCGACCATGACCTTTCGCAGCCAGTCCTCGGTGTTGGCGTTGGACTCCTGCTTCTGCCGATACCAGCGGTACCAGCGGTCGATCTGGGTGGCGACTCCCGCAAACTTCTGCTTCCGACCGACACTTCGATCGTCGCGCCCCCCCGGCGGCAGCACCAGCGTGATCTCCTCGCCCTTGGTGCCCCAGAAGAGAATGTCTTTTATTGCCTCGGGCAGCTCCGCAAAGGGCGTCTCCAGTGAGAAGCCATAGTGCGCCGCGAGCCCCCAGATAATGCGCCCGTTGTTGGTGTTCTTATCGACATTGAACGCCTCTTTGACAAACGCGCCGCCCAAGATAGAGCGCGACGGGTCCGGGACGAGCAGGCCGGTGTGCACGCGCAGGTACGTCCCCAGCCCCGAGCAGGTCAGGCACGCGCTCTCAGGCTCGTTGAAGGAGAAGTACCAGCCCTCGCGCTCCACAAAGGTCAGCCGGTGCTCCGGGCAGCCAAAGCCCACATAGAACCGCGCCTCGGTTTTTTCGTCGTCGAAGCGGCAGCGCACAAAGCCCTCCCCCAGCTTGGCGGCATCGGTCAGCGCGACAAGGAGCTGCTTGGCCTGGGAGCGCTTGACCAGCACCCGGTCCACCACCGCCTCGACTTGGTAGGCGCGCAACCTCTCCCCCCTGCCCCCTCCCCCGGGCGTTCGTACCTCACTGGGGAAGGGGGAGTCAGAATCTGGTTCCCCTTTCCCAGCGAAGAATGAGCGCCCGGGAGAGGGGCTAGGGGAGAGGTCACTCACGGAGAGGTCCTCTTCCTCCAGCGCCAGCTCATCCGCGAGGTCGCGTAGCTCGCCATTGACCCGAACGCGGCGGCAGCCCTTGGTGCGAAGCTCGGTGAAGAGATAGCTCCACTCCTCGCCGTAGACCTTGGCAACTGGCGCACACAGCTCGACCGCTGTGCCCTCAGGGAGCGCGAGCAGGTGCTCGGCGAGCTGGTTGAGGCTGACCGTGGGAATGGGGGCATCGCAGCGCAGGCAGTGCGCCTCGCCGCTGGTGGCGTAGAGCAGGCGCAGGTAGTCGCCCACATCGGTCATGGTCCCGACGGTCGAGCGCGGGTTCTTGGTGATGGTCTTCTGCTCGATGGAGATCACGGGCGAGAGCCCCAGGATCGCATCGACTTTAGGCCGACTCTGCTGCTGCACAAACCGCCGCGTCCACGCCGAGAGCGACTCCATAAAGCGCCGCTGCGCCTCGGCATAGAGCGTGTCAAAGGCCAGCGACGACTTCCCCGAGCCGCTCAGCCCGGTCAGCACGATCAATTTGTCGCGCGGAATCTCCACCGTGACATTCTTGAGATTGTTCTCCCGCGCCCCCCGAATCAGAATCGTCTCTCGCATATTTTAAAGCCCTCCCACAAAGACATAGCCTGCCTCGTCCACCGTGACCCGGCTGTCTTTGGTGAGGCGCAGCGGGACACCGACCCGGTCTAGGATTCCCTTGTCGACGAGCCAGTCGCAGGCTAAATCGAGGTGCTCGGCGTGCCAGTGGTGCTTGAAGTGGCTCTCCAGCTCGCGGACCGAGCGGGGGCCGTCGGCACCTTCGAACCAGTCCAAGAGCGGCGCGAAGCAGAGGGGGATGCGCTCGGTGAGGTAGGTATCGCAGAGGGCGAGAGCCTCCCCGATTGCTTCGTCGGTCTTGGGCCCCTCTAAAACATCGGTGTAGAGGCGCGTAAAGAATTTCGGGTTGAGCTTCAGGGCTTGGTGGATGACCTCTCGGCCAGGGTTCTGCCCGGCGGCGATCACCTCCACTTGGGCGAGCTCCCGGGAGGCTAGGAGCAGATAGACGGCGGCGTAGTGGAAGTCACGCTTGATTTTATGCCACTTCTCCGCCTTGGTGAGCACGGGCAGGCAGGCATTTCCCGCCCGCAGGAGCTGCGCCTGCCGGTCCCGCTCCCCGAGAGTCGCCACATTCTCCCAGAGCAGCGGCAGGGAGTCGTCCTTGGTAAAGAGCAGGCGGCTTCGGAGCTGCACTGATGACCAAAACGAGCCGACTAGGGCGCTGTCGAGCTGCTTGCGAAATGCGGAGCGGGTGAGCAGGATCGCATGGACCGAGATGTCTTCCTCTAGGAGCGTAAAGCTCCCCCCCTTGACCGACTCTTCGCCAATGATAATCAGGTCGATATCCGACTTCTCCCAGATATCGTCGTAGGCCAGCGACCCAAAGAGCACGGCTGCCAGCACGGTTCGATCTTTTTGTAGCTTCTCCGTGAGCGAGGCAATCGCCGCCTCGTAGCGTTCACGCGTGGTCATGAACATAAGTTTACCATGGCTTTCTGTCCCGATGCGAGGGCACTCCGACGTATACCCCTGTCATAAGGAACTCCTCTACATGACAACTGCTGCCGCAACCCCAACCTCCCTTCCCCAGAGTGCCTCCGAGCAGAAACAGACATCGGCGGTCTTGGCATCGGGCTGGCTCTTGACGTGGCTCGCGATCAATATCTGCACCCTGCCGATCAACCTCTATCTGAAAAACAAGCTCCATCTTGGTGCCGAGGCGGTGGCGTTCTTCAACCTGGTGATTGGGTTTGCGAGCTACGTCAAGCCTATCGCGGGCTTGTTCTCCGATAACCTCACCTTGCTGGGAACCCGGCGCAAGCACTACTTGCTCTTTAGCACGTTTGTGGGGGGGCTGTGCTGGCTCTTGCTGGCGCTCCTGCCCAAGACCTACAACACGCTCCTGGTGATGCAGACCATCACGATTGCGGTCTTTGTGGTGGCGAGCACGGCGCTCGGGGGGCTCTTGGTGGACGCGGGGAAGCGCAATGGCTCCATCGGGCGGCTGACCTCGCAGCGGCTGGCGATCAATAACCTGGTTGGGCTGATCGCGGGGCCGCTGGGGGGCTATCTGGCAACCAAGGCGTTTGGGCTGACCATTGGGATCTGCGCGGGGTGTTTCTTTCTCCTGGTTCCTCTGGTCGCCCTCTTCCTCCACGAGCCTCCCGTCGCGGACGCACCGGCACCGTCGTGGAGTGCGGTGGGGGAGCAGCTCAAGGCGACCTTTGCATCGCGCTCGCTCTGGTGGGGCCTGCTGATGTGCTGTTTGTTGTCGATCGCGCCGGGGTTTGGGACACCGCTTCTTTTCTACCAGCAAGACACGCTGAAGCTGAGCGAGCAGTTTATCGGCAACATGGGGATGATCAGCGGGGGCTGTGGGCTCCTGGCCGCACTGCTCTACTCTCGTCTCTGTAGCCGGCTCTCCCTGCGGCGGTTGCTTCCCTTGGGGATTATCTTGAGTAGTGTCGGGACGCTGTTCTATCTCTTCTACAACTCGGTGACCGCGGCTCTGGTGATCGAGGGGCTGGCGGGCTTTGTGGGGACCTTGGCGGTGCTGCCGCTCTGGGACCTCTGCGGGCGGGCGACTCCCAAGAAGAACGAGGCGCTGGGCTACTCCCTGCTGATGAGCGTCTTGAACCTGACTGCCGCCCTCTCCAACCTGCTGGGCTCCTGGTTCTACGAGCGCCTGCACTGGAACTTTAAGAACCTGGTCTGGCTCAATGCCGGCACGACCGCGCTGGTCTTGCTGATCGTCCCCCTGATCCCCGCCGCGCTGATGGACCGCCGCGATGGAGAGCTTGAGGAGCGGGTAAAATAGCCCATGACCTCTCTTCCCCGTAGCACGCCCGAGGCCCAGGGCGTCGATTCTTCCGGTATCGCCGCGTTTCTCTCCGCCTGCGCAGGCTCTGGCCTGGAGCTGCACAGCCTGATGCTCGTGCGCCATGGCTTTGTTGTCGCCGAGAGCTGGTGGCACCCGTACAGCTCAGACAAGCGCCACATGCTCTTCTCGCTCTCCAAGAGCTTCACGGCCACGGCGATCGGGCTGGCGGTGGCAGAGGGACGGCTAAGCCTCGACGATACAGTGGTCTCGTTCTTCCCGGAGAAGGCCCCGGCGAGCGTCTCCGAGAACCTCGCCGCGATGCGGGTGCACGACCTGCTGACGATGTCCACGGGCCATGCGGTCGAGCCGATGAGCGGGCTTCGCGCGGAGACCAACGACTGGGTGAGCTCGTTTATGGCCGCCGATGTCCCTCATGCGCCGGGGACGCACTTTCTCTACAACAGCCTCGCGACCTACATGCTCTCGGCGATCCTGCACAAGCTCACAGGCGAGCGGCTACGGGACTACCTCACGCCGCGCCTCTTTGTGCCGCTGGGGATCACCGACCCGACCTGGGAGCAGTGTCCGCTGGGGATCGACACGGGCGGCTGGGGGCTGAGTGTGCGCACGGAGGATATCGCCAAGTTCGGCCAGCTCTACCTGAGCGAGGGTGTCTGGGACGGGGTGCGCCTGCTCCCCGACGGCTGGGTGGCCAACGCGACCAAGAAGCATATCGCCAACGGCGACAACCCCGAGAGCGACTGGGCGCAGGGCTACGGCTTCCAGTTCTGGCGCTGCCGCCACGGCGCGTATCGCGGCGATGGCGCGTTTGGCCAGTACTGCGTCGTCCTCCCCGAGCAAGACGCCGTCCTGGCGATCACGTCGGGGGTCAAGGACATGCAGACCGTCCTGAACCATGCCTGGGCCCAGCTCCTGCCCGCGTTTGGCGGGCGACGGGAGCTCACAAAACCTGCGGGAGTGGGGCGCGTCTTCGCCGGCACCTACGCCTTCCCCGAGAACGACCAGGGCCTCAAGACTCTACAGATCGAGAGCACGGAGTCACAGCTCACGCTCACGCTCGACGAGCACACGCTCACGGGCGGCTTTGGCGCGTGGCTCCCCGGCGAGACGAGCTTCCGGCAGTGGCACGGCAAGCCCCACGCCACAGCGGGAGCCGCGGCTTGGAGCGAAGACAACACGACACTCACCCTGCGTCTCTGCTCGGTCGAGACCCCGTTTATTGCGGAGGCTATCTGTCGGTTTGAAGGCGAGAGTGTCACGCTTCACTACTCCCTCAACGCCAGCTTCGGCCCCACCGAGTTCGCGCCGCTTGTCGGGCAGCGGACAGAGGTCTAGGTCGCTTCGTAGAACTCGTTGCTACGGATCTGGCGGGTGAGGTCGAGCACCTCGGTCTCGCTCATCTCCTCGGGGCCGGTGCACAGCACAATCCCCTTGGCCCCGAGCTCGCGGCAGGTCTGGATGAGCGCAGTCTTCTCGACATCGGTGAGGCCGCCCTCCCAGGTATCGAGCATGTGGACCACAAAGTGCAGCCGCAAGAGCGGGATGCGCCGGTGGATGGCCTTGTCGAGGAAGTGCCGCAGGACCTTGTAGGTGTTCTCGAGGTCGTGGATCGCCAGCCGGGGGTGGTGGAAGACCCGCGCCATGTCGTAGCCCCGTGAGTCGGCGTAGGGAGTCGCGGCGCTCCCAAAGGCGACCACTTCCTTGCTATGGGTGTGGTAGGCAAACTGAGGAACGTCCTCGTAGTAGCCGCCGGAGCCTTTACGGGCGATCACGCGAATGGCGAGGTAGTCACGCTGGATACGGAGGTAGGCGGTGTAGGTGGGCATTCTTGTCCCAAGTGTACCGCACGCACCGTGCCACGTGAGGGAGCTACTTCCCGCGGATCAGTCCAATTACCAGTAGCACGACTCCGGCAAAGATCGCCAGCCCGGCGTAGGGGGCCAGCAAGTGCCCTAGCACCAGTGCGACCCGAATCGCGATCCCCACGACCAGAAAAAGCATTCCCCACTGCATCAGTTTATTACTCTGTAGCTGTCGTTGCATCAAACATCACCTTTCTTCCCCCCCGATTAGAACGAGGGGGACAGTGCTTAGAACCATGCTACCCCATTCCCGTTACAGTGGGAAACCTCACTGGGGCGCTACAGGACAGCGGCGAGGAGCGCCTGCTGGACATGTAGGCGATTCTCGGCTTGGTCGAAGATGCCGGACTGCGGGCTATCGACCGCGTCCTCGGTGATCTCCTCGCCGTAGTGGGCGGGGAGGCAGTGTAGGATCAGGGCATCCTCTTTGGCCTCCCGCAGTGTCTGGGGACCGATCTGGAAGCCGGCAAAGTCGGCGAGGCGCTTGGCCTTCTCGGCCTCCTGCCCCATCGAGGTCCAGACATCCGTGTAGAGCACATCGGCATCGTCGGCGGCGCGCACCGGGTCATGGACAATCTCAAACTCGGTGTTGTGCCAGGCGGCGAGCTCTTGTGCCTGCTGGATCAGGGGCGCGGGGGGCTCGTAGCCGGGCGGACAGGCGAGGGTGAAGTGTGTCCCGAGGCGCGGCGCCAGGAGCATCAGGCTGATGGCCGTGTTGCACCCATCGCCGATATAGACCAGCTTCTGGCCGCGGGTCTCCGAGCGGTACTCCAAGATGGTGTAAAAGTCTGCGAGTGCCTGGCAAGGATGCTCAAGGTCTGTCAGAGCATTGATCACCGGGACACGGGAGTAGTGCGCGAGCTCGGCGATATTGCGGTGCTCAAACGTGCGAATGATGATCGCATCCACCATCCGAGAGAGCACCCGTGCAGCGTCCTTGACCGACTCACGCTGGCCCAGTCCGACCTCTTCTTTGGAAAAGTAGATCGCGTGTCCACCGAGGCGCTGCATCCCGACCGTGAACGAGAGCTTGGTGCGCAGGCTGGGCTTCTCAAAGAGCAGCGCCGCGCACTTGCCCGCCGCCACTTTCTGCGCCTTTCCGAGCTTGATCTCCCGGGTGAGGTCAAAGAGTTGCTCGATCTCATCGGTGGTGAGGTCGTTGACCGAGAGCAGGTGGCGTCCCTTGAGAAAGCCCGCACGGGGCATGGGGCGCGATACCAGGGGCTCGGGGGCGGGGTTGAACTCCTCGCTCAGCGCGCCGGCCATTCCCGACGAGAGCGCTTGGGCGACTCCTTCGTAGCTCAGGCCCACGCTCTCGACACTGGCCGGGGCCTCGTGGAGGAGCGCGAGCAGGAGGTGCTCGGTGCCGACATAGTCGTGACCGGTGGACTCGGTCTCCCGGCGCGCCTGCTCGACAATCTGCTTGGCGCTCGGCGAGAGCGTCGCGGACTCGGTGCGGGCCGCGCCATTCTCGGGCTTAAGCAGGCCGGAGATGCGCAGGCGTAGCTCCTCGGGGGCGTAGCCGATCCGTGCCAGGAGCTGGAGGGCGCTGGTCTCCTCACCGTGCAGGAGCCCAAGGAGCAGGTGCTCCCGCTCCACGTAGTCATCGCCCCGCCGCATGGCCTCGACCTGTGCCCAGAGCATCGCTTTTCGTCCGTTGCGTGTAAATTGAATTGCCATACTTTTCATTCCCGCCGATTGAGATCGGCGTCTAGTCTGTTTCTTCTACCCAGAGCTCCGCAGCCAAGGCGAGCGTATTGCCCAGCACCGGCTCTGTCTCCAGTATCTCCCAGACACGAGGCAGCACTTGCTCGGGCGCGTCTGCTTTTAGGAAGAGCAAGAGCGCGTTATCGTCCTCGTAGTCATAGCCATCCTCGTGGAGCTTGCCCTCACAGCGCTCACAGAGCAGGCGGGGCACCAGGTAGCGCAGATCCGCATCGGGGTTCGTGAGCTTCTCGGGGCGGAGCCTGAGGACGAGCGTGGGCACCGCTTAGCTTGCCTCTGCGTTTCGGATCGCCTTTTCCAGAAGATTCACCCCTTCGTCGGCTAATTCCTTGGTGAGGATCAGCGCGGGGATGATTCGCAGGGTCGTGTCTCCGGTGGCATTGATGATCAGGCCCAGCGCCAGCGCCTCGGACACTACTTTTTTTGCAATGGGTTTATCGAGCTCCAGCCCGATCATTAGCCCCATCCCACGCGGCGCTCCCAGCGAGGCAAGACGCTCTCTCAGATAGGCCCCGACGGTCGCGGCGTTCTGGGTCAGGCGCTCATCGGCGAGGATATCGAGCACGGCGTTGGCGGCGGCGGTGCAGAGGGGATTGCCTGCGAAGGTCGAGCCGTGGTCGCCGGGCTTGAGGGTCTCGGCGGCGGCTCCTCGGGCGAGGCACGCACCGATCGGAACTCCCCCGCCTAGCCCCTTGGCGAGGGTCATCACATCGGGGATCACGCCGTACTGCTGGTAGGCCCACATCTTGCCCGTCCGCCCGACTCCGGTCTGTACTTCGTCGAAGATCAGCAGGGCACCGTGCTTGTCGCAGAGCTCGCGAGCCTTGGCAAGGTACTCCGGCGTCGCGGGATGGACCCCGCTCTCGCCCTGGATCGGCTCTAAGAGCACCGCGCACGTGTTGTCGGTGACCGCGGCCTCCAGCGCCGCAATGTCATTAAACGGCACGTAGTCAAAGCCGGGCGGGAGCGGCGCAAAGGGCTCGTGGTACTTGGGCTGGCCGGTCGCGGTCACCGCCGCGAGGGTTCGCCCATGGAAGGAGTTGGTCGCGGTGACGATCCGTACCTTGCTCTCTGCAATGCTCCGCCCGTACTTTCGAGAGAGCTTGATCGCCGCCTCGTTGGCCTCCGCGCCGGAGTTGCAGAAGAACACGCGCTCAAAGTCCGAGAGCTCGATCAGCCGCCGCGCCAGCCGTGCTTGGGGCTGCGTGAGGTAGAGATTGCTGGCGTGCATCAGAGTCGCGGCCTGATCGGCAATCGCCTTGGTCAGATAGGGATGCGCGTGGCCCACGGAGCAGACCGCGATCCCCGAGAGAAAGTCCAGGTAGCGCTTGCCATCGGTGTCGAAGAGCCAGCAGCCCTCGCCGCGCACGAGCTCCACGGATTGCCGCGCGTAGGTGGTCATCACATGGGACTGGTCCCACTGCCGAGAGTCACTCTCGGTCTTCGTCGCTTCTGTCGTTGTTGTCATTTCGTGTTTTCCATGATCTCGGAGAGCCGCCGGGACGGTAAACGTCCGCACCCAAAGGGTACCCGGGGGCTTCGTTCCTCAGCCGCCTCGCTTCGCTCGGATTCTTTTAGTTTTGCGATTACTTTTTCCCGGCTCTCGGCGGGGATGTTTTGGGAGAGTTTGAACTTACCTTCGAGCCGCGAGATTTCTAGCTCCACACCCACGATTCCCTTAAGTTTGGGCGCGAAAAACGTATCGTCGTACGGGATTGGCTCCGGTTCGTAGTGCGCCTCCAGCGTGAGCAAGATTTTCGTGAGCGCCTCGGGCTCCGTGATGAGCTTGGGCTTCCCATACACGTGGACGGCGGTGTAGTTCCAGGTCGGGACGGCAGGTGCGTGGGTGTACCAGCGCGGCGAGATGTAGCCGTGCGGCCCGGTGAAGATCGCCAAGACGCTCTCAGTATTTGCCAAGTGCTCGCACTGCGGGTTGGCCTTGGCGAGGTGCCCGATCAGCGAGTTGGTCTCCGGCTGGTAGAGCAGCGGCAGGTGCGTCGCAAAGGGCTCGCCGTTGACAACTGTCACTAAGCTTGCAAAGCTATTGGCAAGGAGAAATGCCGTGAGCGCCTCGGGATCATCTACGCGAAAATGCGGTGGTATGTACATCTTAGACCAGCCTCTTTTCCAAGTGTCCTGTTCGTACGGGCGTCCCATCTCGACAGACACTGTGCTCATCCACGAGAACAAAACCGCGCCGCAGGTACATGTTCAGATTCTTCTCGATCTCGATCCGCACCATGCAGGTGAGGCGTGTCGCTCCCGCCTGGTGTGCAATCTCTTCTAGCCTCTCTAACAGCAGAGTCGCGATTCCTTGGCGCTGAAACGAGGGACGAACCGCAAGCCGGGAGAAGTAGAGTGCATTGTCCTCAAACTGCCAGCGAACGGTAGCTGCGGGCCGCGAGTTTGCAAAGACGAGAAGGGCCTCGTAGCGTTTCTCCCCGAGTGCACAGTAAATGTCCCACGACTTCTCATCAAGCGCTGTGGAGCGAGGCTGAACCCCATTTTCGTCGTTGGCGTAGGCTTCCTGCAGCACAGACGCGATACTCATGGCGGCATCGGGTGTTGCAGTTGCTTCCCAAATTTTTAAGTTCTCTAGAGCCATTTTTCCATCACTCCCACGGGGATCACAAATCCGTTGCGCACCATCACATCCTCACCGTTTAGGGCGTAGCCGACACTCTCGTAGAGGGCGACATTGCGGCTGACCTTGGGCCGCACATGACACCAGAGGCGCGACTTCTCGTGCGCTCGTCCCACTTCCTCCAGCCGTGCCAAGAGCGCCTTGGCGACTCCCTGCCGCCGCGCCGATGGCAAGACAGCAAGCCGGAAAAAATGCAGGCCGCGCCGGTCGAGCTCGTAGCGGACACAGCCCAAGGCCTTGCCGTCGCGCTCCGCCAGAAGCGCGTGGTGATTGCCTGCGGCCAGCTCTTTTACCACCTCCGCCTCGGTCTCAAAGAGCGCCGAGGGCGGCGGGACATCGCTGGCGTACTCCAGAAAGGCCGAGCGCGTGATGGCATAGATCCGCCCGGCCTCGTCCGGCCGGGCGTCGCGAATCGTCAACTCAGCGCACCATGGTCCCGATACCCGTGTCGGTGAAGAGCTCGATCAGCAGCGCATGGGCACGGCGACCGTCGATGATGTGTGCCCGCGGCACGCCGTCCTCGACTGCGCTTGCGCACGCCTCCAGCTTGGGGATCATCCCCTTGTCCACGATGCCGTCGGCGATCCACTGCCGCGCCTCACTAGCTGTGAGCTCGCTCACTAGGCTGCTCTTGTCCGAGAAGTCCCGGTAGAGGCCCTCGACATCGGTCATCAGGATCAGCTTCTCCGCATGGAGCGCCGCCGCCAGCGCCGCCGCGGCCGTGTCCGCGTTGACGTTGTACGCCTGCCCATCCGCGCCCACCGCCACCGATGAGATCACCGGGATGTAGCCGCCGTTGGTGAGCGTGTGGATAATCTCCGGGTTCACGTGCGCGATCTTGCCCACAAATCCGATATCGCCGTTGTCGGTGTCCTTGGTGGCGATCAGCAGGTTCGCATCCTTCCCGGAAAGCCCGACCGCCTGCACCCCCTCGCCGTTGAGATGCGCGACAATGCTCTTGTTGGTCTTGCCCGTCAGCACCATCTCCACGATCTCCATGGTCTCCGCATCGGTCACGCGCCGCCCCGCGACAAACTCCGGCTCCTTGCCCAGCTTCTTCATCGCCTCGTTGATCTCCGGCCCGCCGCCGTGCACGAGGATCGGGTTGATCCCGACCAGGCGCATCAGCACCAAGTCGCGCATCACCGCTTTCTTCAGCTCCTCGTCGATCATGGCATTGCCGCCGTACTTGATCACGATCGTCTTCCCGGCAAAGATCCGGATATAAGGCAGCGCCTGAATCAACGTCGCCGCAATCTGCTCTGGCATCAAACATTTCTCCTACCGCCCAATGAATTGGGCGTCTGAAATTCAAACAAAGCCCATTCGGGCTATCTCTCCACGTCTAGAGACCTTTTCCCCACAAGACTTTAGCTACTCTCCAGGCTTGGAGAGAGAGTCTCCAGACAAGGAAAGGCTCTCTCCATGCGAAGAGAGAAACTCTCCAAATGTTGAGGGAATGTCTCCATTGGTTCTTTGATACTCTCTCACAAACGCAATGAGGTCTCCACGCCAAGGATCAGTTCCCTGAAGCCACTCAATTAAAATTTCGCAACTGTCAGGTGGATACGGAATCTCTGCCCCATGATCGAGTAAACAGGCAACAACATCCCCAGAGGCATAGTGTGCTATAGCCTCCCAAAGTGGCGTTGAGTCGTACTCAGTTTTGACATTGATATCCGCTCCATGTTTAATAAGGGCTTCAATCACTTCTGTAAAATTATCTTCGTAGATGGCATTATGAAGTGGTGCCAACCCTTCCGTTTTTCCATTGGGATCAGCCCCAAGTTCAACAAGTAAATCCACCATGACAGCACTCCTAGCTCGCCATAGTGGATTTCGTTGCCCACTGATACTCGCTCCCCAATGGTGAAGCAAACGAACCATATCCAGATCATCGTTTTCAACAGCAACCGTTATCGGGAAGCGTCCGTGCCAATCCCACTGATTGACATCGCCTATAATTCTCTCCTGAAGTAACCGCTCGACTATCGTTCGGTCACGGCGGGAAACAGCAAAGGTCATCCAGGTATATTTATCGCCCTCTTTGCGCACCGTTTTCATAAACTCGTTAAAGCTAGAAGAGATTACCACTCTGGCGTAGAGCTGCTGCCCATCCTGAATACCTTCTAGTAGAGCTTGTACTCTTTCCTGAACCGGCTCTGAGACATCAGGATGTTCCAGGATTATGTTGCCCAAAAATCGGGCGCGATAGAAATTCCCTGCATGAAGCCAGCAGTGAATGGCGCTGAAGGCATGCGTGAAATACTCCGATGCGAAATTTGCATCTTTACATTCCTGCATGAATTCCTCTTCCATGCCTGCCACTTCGGCATAGAGATCTGCTGCTTGATCGTGTTTTTCCTGTTCCCAGAGCTGGCGTGCCTCAAGCAAGACGTGACTTTTTCGTACCAGCCTTCGGCGGTACTCCTTCGGTCTTACTCTTGTGGTCGCCCCTTTCATAGCTAGGCGAGAATCTCCTTGATGGGCTGGCCGTGGTCGATTTCGAGGCGCTTTCTTCCGGGCACTTCGAGCTTTCGGGAGTCGAGGCCGAGCTGATGAAGCACGGTGGCGTGGATGTCGGTGAGGTAGTGGGGGTTCTCGACCGCGTAGAAGCCGAGCTCGTCGGTGGCGCCGTGGGTGATCCCGCCTTTCACGCCGCCGCCCGCCAGCCAGGCGCAGAAGCCTTGGGGATGGTGGTCGCGGCCCGTGCCCTCGGCGCCGGGGGTACGCCCGAACTCGGTGCCAAAGACCACGAGGGTTTCGTCGAGCAGGCCGCGCCGCTTGAGGTCCTTGAGCAGGCCCGCGATGGGCTTGTCTACTTGTGCTGCGAGAGTCGTGTGGTTGCCCTTCACGTCGCTGTGCGCGTCCCAGGCCCCGCCGCCGCCGCCGCCGTGGAAGAGCTGGACAAACCGGACGCCGCGCTCGACCAGCCGCCGGGCCGCGAGGCACTGCTCGCCGAAGGCTTTCGTGTGTGGCTGATCGAGTCCGTAGAGCGCCTTGGTCTCCGCCGACTCTTTTTCGAGCTGGAGGGTCTCAGGGACGGAGGTCTGCATCTGGAACGCTAATTCGTAGGCCTTGATCCGCGCCTGGAGGTCCTTGTCGTCGGGGTAGTCGATTCCCGCGAGGCGGTTGAGGCGGCCCATGAGCGAGAAGTTCGCCGCTTGCTCTTCGGCAGTCAAGTTATCGGCGGGCTTGAGGAAGGGCAGGGGCTTCTTGGGGTCGGCGCTGAGCTTGACACCGGCGTACTGCGGCCCAAGATACGCCGCGCCGTGGGTCCAGGCGCCGCCACAGCAGTCGCCGGTCGGGCTGCCTAAGACGACATACTCGGGCAGGTTCTCGTTCAGCGTGCCGAGGCCGTAGCAGGCCCAGGAGCCGACAGTTGGGTGCGCACCCTCGCGGACATGGCGGCCCGTCTGGAAGGTGAGCTGCGCTCCGTGGTCGTTGTCGAGTGTCCAGAGCGAGCGAACCACGGCCAGGTCGTCGGCGCAGGTCCCGATATTCGTGAACCAGTCGCCCACCTCCAGCCCGCACTGGCCGTACTTCTTGTAGCCCGTCTGGAGCGGCATGATGGTCTTGCGGTTGCCATGGTTGGGGTTGCCGCCCACAATATTGGCATTGACCCGCTTGGGATCGAGCACGGCCTTGTAGGGGGTCTCCTCGATAGACTTGCCCGCGTACTTATTGAGCTCCGGCTTGATATCGAAGCTCTCCAGGTGGCTGACCCCGCCGCACAGAAAGATCCAGATCACCGACTTGGCGCGCGGCGGCCGCCCCGACGCCCCCCGGTCGATCTGCTTCTTCCAGGCGTCGCGTTGCAGCAGCGCCCCGAGCGCCAGGCCCGTCATGCCCATTCCGGTATCTGAGAGTGATGATCGTCGCATCTGCTTACCTCACCGTCACGAAGTCGTTGTGATTGAAGAGAACCAGCACCAGGTTCTCGTAGCGTCGCTGAAGGCTGGCCTCGCCCCCGGCCGCGAGGAAGCGCAAGCACTCCTGAGCCTCGGTGGTCGTGGGGGGGCGAGAGAGAATCCGCTCGAAGGCGTTCTTGATAAACACCGGCGCGTTGGATAACCTCTCCCCTAGCCCCTCTCCCGCACCCAGAGGGTACCCGTCGTTCCTCACTGGGAAAGGGGAACCCGATTCTGGCTCCCCTCTCTTCCCCAGTGAGGTACGAACGCCCGGGGGAGGGAGGGGCTGGGGGTGGGAGAGGTTAAATGCCAGCGCCCGTGCTTCCCGCAGGGCCAGCTCACTGTTGGCGAGGGCGAGCGCTTGCTGGGGCATGACCGATGGCTTGCGCTCGTAGCACTCCGTCACGCTGGGGCCATCGAAGATCTGCATCAGCTCGGACTGTTTCTCGGCAGCGTTTCGGAGGTAGAGGCTCCGGCGCTGCGAGGTCAGGGCAGCGTTTTGGTCGATCTCAGCCCCCCCTCGTGTTTCATCGAGGTGCCCGGCGGCAAAGAGCACGTTGTCGCGGACGGCCTCGGCCTCGAGACGAAGGGGGCTCTTGCGCCAGAGGTAGAGGTTGTCGGGGTCGCGCTTGAGGTTCTCAGGCGTGGCGCGGCTGTCGCGCTGGTAGGCGGTGCTGGTGAGAATCAGCTTGTGGAGTGCCTTGAGATCCCAGCCGCTGGCCATGAACCGGTCCGCGAGATAGTCGAGGAGCTGTGGGTGGGTGGGCTTGCGGCCATTGCGGCCAAAGTCGGCGACACTGGGGACCAGCGCCTGCCCGAAGTGCCGCAGCCAGACATGGTTGACCGCCACTCGCGCTGTCAGTGGGTTCTGCTTATCGGTCAGCCAGCGTGCCAGCGCCAGGCGCCGCCCCGAGCTCTCCGCAGGGTAGGCCGTGAAGCGCGGCGTGTAGTTGCTATTTAGTGGCTGCTTGAGCGCTGCCTCGGCGGTGTCGAGCGCTTTCTGTGCCTCCGGGCGCTTCTTCGCCTCGGCGGCCAGCAGGTTCTTGCGTGCCTCGGCGACAGCCACCTCGCGCTGGGCTTGGACCGTCAGCTCGGCGGCGGCCTTGGTGCTTGTGGTCTCCACTTCTAAGATCGCCAGGAGCGCCTTGTGCTTTGCCTGCGCCAGCGCGACCTCGGCATCGGCGAGGGGGCTGGGCTTGGCGGCCTGCGCCCGAAACGCGGCCAGGAGCGCGGCGTTGCTAGCATTGAGTAGATCGCGCTGGACAAACTCCCGGCGGTCCGGTGTGACAGCGGCGGCGGGCAAGGCCACGGGCTGGATCACGAGCTTGCCTCCCAGTGCCTCCGGGACACCCGGCTCCAGCGCCTTTGACTTATCCGGGTTGCGCTCATCGCCGCGAACAAAGAGATAGGTCGGCGCTTTCAGGTCGGCGTCGTAGACCCGTGGGAGGCCGTCTTTGGTCGTGTCTAGCTCGCCGGGCACGCGGTCTTGCCGGACCTGGTGCGGCTCGAAGATCGCTCGGAACCGGTAGTAGTCGGTCTGGGGGATGGGATCGTACATGTGAGAGTGGCACTTGGCGCAGTGCATCGTGATCCCCAGGAACGCCTTTGAGGTGTGATTGACCGTGTCCTCCAGCCACTGTTCCCGGCTGAGGAGCTTGTAGTTGCGCGCCAGAAAGCCCGTGGCACGGAGCGCTTGCGGGTCGCCGGGGGCCAGCTCATCGGCGGCGAGCATCTCCTGGACCATCCTGTCGTAGCCCTTGTTGGCGTTGAGTGACTCGACAATCCAGTCCCGCCAGCGCCAGATATGCGGCTGGCTGTCGCGAATCTGCCCGCCATCGGCCCAGCCCGCCCAGTCCGAGTACCGCCAGACATCCATAAAGTGCCGCCCCCAGCGCTCGCCATACCGCGGCGAGGCCAGCAGGCGCTCCACGGCTTTCTCGTAGGCATCGGGCGACTTGTCCGCCAGAAACGCCTCAATCTCCTTCGGAGTTGGCACGAGCCCCGTTATATCCAGCGTCGCCCGCCGCAGGAGGGTTCGCTTATCGGCAGGCGGCTGGACAGCCAGCCCGCGCTTCTGCTGCTCGACAGCTAGGAAGGCATCGATGGGGTTTTGAGAACCTCTCCCTGAGTAACCTCTCCCCAACCCCTCTCCCGGGCGCTCATTCCGGGTGCCCTCAGGGCGTGGGAAAGGGGCTTTCAGAACCCCCTTCCCCAACGAGCTTGCGAGTGCCCGGGGGAGGGGGCAGGGGGAGAGGTTACTCAGGTTCGGCACCGCAGGCGCGACGACACTCTCAAAGGGCTGCCACCGGTACTCGCTACGAAACGCGGTGAAGGTGGGCTTGAGCTTCGCTAGGCCAGACAGCTCGCTCGCCGTGGGCTTATCTTTAGCATCGCCGGGGTTGTGGCCTAGCAGGAGCTCGGCCTCGTTGGCGACTCCGTCTCCATCGCTGTCCTCGCCCGCGATCTTCTCCAGCCGCCGCCCGAGGTCCGCGCGCTGGCCGGACTTCTTCAGCACCGCCGCGACTGCCTTGAGGCGTGCGCCAAACGGGTTGTGGGGGAACTCGTCGAGCGTCACGCCGGGCTTTGCCCCCGGAGCGCTCTGGTGGCAGGTCGAGCAGGTGTCGAGGCGTGCGGATAGGAACCGCCCGTAGCGCACGCCCAGTGCCGCCTTGTTTGCCGGTGTCGCCAGGGCGCTTGCCCCGCCCAGTGCCGTTATCGCTGCAACCAGAATCGCTCGCTTCATTGCCTCTATCCTTCTAACCTCTCCCCCTGCCCCTCTCCCGGGCACTCGCAAGCTCGTTGGGAAAGGGGAGCCTGAATCTCCCTCCTTTCCCAGTGAGGTACGAACGCCCGGGAGAGGAGGGCAGGGGAGGAGAGGTTACGTCGTATACTCCGCATTGATTTTGACATACTCGTAGGAAAAGTCACAGGTGTAGAACGTCGCTTTGCCGTCGCCTGCGCCCAGATCCACGGTCACGAGGACTTCATCGGTCTTCATCGCCTCCGACGCGGCGGCTTTGTCGAAGGCGGCGGGGACGCCGTTTTTGAAGACCTCAATGCCCGCCAGCGTCGCCGAGGCGCGCTCGGGGTCGAAGGGGACGCCCGCGCGGCCGGCGGCCATCATCAGGCGGCCCCAGTTCGGGTCGTTGCCAAAGAGGGCGGTCTTGACGAGCGGCGACTCCGCAATCGTGCGCCCCACTTTCTTGGCATCGGCCTCGCTCGGCGCACCTGTCACGCGCACTTCGACCAGCTTGGTTGCCCCCTCGCCATCGCGCGCCACTTTCTTAGCGAGCGTCACACAGACCTCGGAGAGGGCGGCGACAAAGGCCTCAAACTCGGAGCCCGAGAGGGGCGTATTGCCCGCCGCGCCCGAGGCCAGCAGGATGCACTGGTCACTGGTCGAGGTGTCGCCATCCACCGTCATGCAGTTAAAGCTCACGTCCACCGCGCGGCGCAGGGCGGTGTCGAGCCGCTCTGGCTCCAGCGTGATGTCGGTGGTGACAAAGGCCAGCATGGTCGCCATGTTGGGGGCGATCATCCCGCTTCCCTTGCACGCACCACCGATCCGCACGGTCGTGCCGCCCAGGGTGAGCTCGGTCTGTGCAGTCTTGGGCACCAGGTCGGTCGTCATGATCGCCTCGGCGAAGTCGGCGCTGGCATCCTCCGAGAGCGCGGCCTCGGCGGCGGCGATTCCCGCGAGGAGCTTGGCCTGGGGAAGCTGGACACCGATCACGCCCGTGCTGGCGGTGAGCAGGGTCTTGCCCGCCAGTGCCGCGCCCATCTGCTCATTGTTGGCGACCCCCTCAGGGCCAGTGGCGACATTGGCGCATCCCGCGTTCACCACGACTCCATCGATCCGCCCCGGCACGAGCCCTCGGTTGCGCTTCACCGACGGTGCACAGACCTGGTTTAGGGTCCCCACCATCGCCGCCGCCGCCGGCCCGCTGATCGAGACAAGCAGCGCCACATCTCTTGCGCCGCTCTTCTTGATCCCCGCCACGACTCCCGCGCAGGCAAAACCCTTTGCAAACGTTACGGCCACAGACCGCCTCCTTCGAGCCCGGCGGTTTCGTCGAAGCCGAGCATGATGTTCATATTGTGGATCGCCTGCCCCGCCGCGCCCTTGACGAGGTTGTCGATCACGGAAACGACAATGGCTTGCTCGCCCGTGCTCGCCACCGCGAGATGGCAGAAGTTCGAGCCTGCCACGTCCTTGGTCGAGGGCCAGTCGCCCGGCTCCCGCACGACCACAAACGGCGCGTCGGCATAGAACTGCTTCAGTGTCTCGGTGAGCTCGGCGGCACTGGCGTTGGTGGAGCCGTAGCACGTCGCCAAAATTCCGCGGGTCATGGGCACCAGATGCGGCGTGAAGAGCACGCTCGCTCCGATATTCTGCGCGATCTCGGGCGTGTGTCGGTGGCCGCCACCCACGGCGTAGGGCCGGACGGTCTCGTTCATCTCGGCGTAGCGGTAGATCGTGTCAGACTTGGAGCGGCCTGCGCCACTCACCCCGGACTTGGCGTCGATGATAATTCCTGACAGCCCGTGATGCTTGACCAGCGGCGCGAGCGCGAGGCTACTGGCTGTGACATAGCACCCCGGATTGGCAATGAGTCGCGCACTGGCGATCTTCTCTTTTCCGACTAGCTCGGGCATTCCGTAGACGGCTTGCGCCAGGAGCTCCGGGGCGGCGGGGGGCATCTTGTAGAACTTTTCCCAGGCCGCCGTATCCGTCAGCCGGAAGTCTGCAGACAGGTCGATCACGCGCTTGCCTGCCGCCAGAAGCGCCCCGGCGACCGTCATGGCGTAGCCGTTTTCTTGGGCCAGAAAGACTACGTCTGCCGTAATCTCCCCGCCTTTTTTCTCGCAGATCAGCGCACCCAGCTTGGTTCCCGCAAGCCCCGGAAACGCGCTGGCGAGGGGCTTGCCTGCCGAGCTATCGGAGATCACTTGTGTCACCTCGACACCGGGATGCCGCGCGAGGAGCCGCGCCAGCTCCCCGCCGCCGTATCCTGTCACACCAACGATTGCTACTGTCATACTTTCCTCACTTCCTGCCCGTTGGAGGGGCGGGACTGCAGAGCGTCGCAGGCTCCGCTACAAAGGCCGTTCCGGCCATATAAATTCCGTATGCCCGGAACGGGCTTTGTAGCCATAGGCTCTCCAGCCTCCCCCCTCTAACGGGGGAGGGCTCCCGTCCGGCCGTTCTAATCGGCTGGACAAACAAAAAAGGCCGCCAGGGTTTCCCCTGCGGCCACGCCAAACACAATTTATTGATGCACTCTCCACACGTAGCCGCTCCCCAGAAAGGTCACTCCCTTCCGGTCACGGTTCGCGTTTTTGAAGCGCCTAGCCCGTGACCTCGGAGGGACGACGGACGCGGCGACGGCTGATCTGAGTTTTTTGCATCGCTTAGGTCAAAAGTATAGGCCAAAGAAAATCGGCTGTCAAGTCTTTGGGCTCGCCCCTATTTAGACCGCCCCCGTTGGAGGGGGGCGTCTTACTGTCCTCGTTCCTCGGACACAAAGGCCTTCGGCCATACCAAATTATGGGCAGAGCCCTTCGTATCGGAGCCTGCGACGATAGCAAGACGCCCCCCTCCAACGGGGGCGACTAAATAGGGACGGTCTAACCTACTTAATCGCCTTCAGGGCGCTCTCTAGGACCGGGTCGCTCTCCTCGGTGACGGGCGCTTCAACCGCAACATCGGGCTTGAGGGGGTTCTTCTCCAGACGCATCCCACCCGGCGAGACATAGTCCGAGAGGGGGACCTGCACCTCGAAGCCGTCGGTGCTGACAAGGGGAATAAAGAGCGAGACCAAGACAGCCCCCGCGGACTGCTTGCCGATCAGCACGGCACCCCGTTGCTCCTTGAGAACCGCGCTGGTGATCTCCGAGGCGCTAGCCGAGCCACGGTCTAGCAGGATGGCGAGCTTGCCCAGAAACGGCTGCTGGGTCATCTTCACGGTCTTGCTGGTGGGGCCACACCACTTGGCGATCGCCACCATGTCCTTGCTATCGCCGCCGGTGTCTTGGACATAGCGCTCGGTGATGCGGCGGTCCACATTGGTGCCAATGGGGGTTCCCGGCTGGCTTAGGAGCGAGAGCAGGTGCTGGCAGTTGCGCACAAAGCCGCCGCCATTGCTCCGCAGGTCCAGCACCAGCGCCTTGGCCTTCTTCTGGTTCACCTCCGCGACAAAGCCCTCGATCTGCTTGGCGTCGTAGGTGCGGGAGAACGAGGGAATGCGCAGGACCGCGGTGTCTTTGTTGGTCCAGGTAAGCGTGTTGGGGCGGTCGGTGGAGTAGGACTTCTTGGCCAGCAGGAAGTGCTTGATGGTGCCCGTGCTCTTGCGCTTGACCGTCAGAGCGGTGGTGTCGCGGTCGGCGGGGATGGGGTAGGTGGTGGGCTTGTCCATGCCCTCGACCTGGAGGATCTCGTCGCCGGCCTCGATCCCGAGCTGCGCGGCGGGGCTCTTGGGGGCGATCGCGGTTACCACGAGGCCGCTCTCGCTCTTCTGGGTCGCCATCCCAAAGCCCTGCGAGACTCCGGTGACCCGGGCCTTGGCGCTCTGCGGAGAGAAGAGGCGGATGTGGCTGATGCCAAAGTCACGGAGGGCACTATTGACGGTATTGACAAACGTGGGGATATCTTCTGCCTTGTCGACCTCGGACTGGCGCTTGGCGAGAAAGCTGGGCCACTGGGCAAAGTCGACTCCCGGGACAAAGGCCTGGCGCTGGATCGTGTTCTGCATGCTGAGCAGGACCTTGTCCTTGGCCTCCGAAGAGATCGCCTGCGCAAGTGCGCCCGGAAGCGCGGCAAAGAAAACACCAACCGTCAAAAGTGCACGAAGTCGCATCTAAGTACTTCCTTCCAGAGTAGTCTCTGAAACAACACCCGCTGTTTTTGGGTGCAAGGCGGCCTCCACAAAGATAGGGGCCGCGATCTCCGCTGAGGAAAGCAGCGTATAGTTCTGTGAGACGCGGTGGATTCGCCGCGCCAGGTCTGGATCAAAACACCGCAGCACCAGAGAGAGCGGCTGCTCGGGGCGAAGCTCCTCTACCAGAGCCTGCGCCGTGAGCCCGATCTCCAGGTTGAGCGCATCACTGGACGTGGAGGCTACCACCGCCCGCGCCCGCCGTATCCCCGCCCGAAGGAGAGTCTCGGGGCGGGTGGCGTCTCCCAGCAGTGTGGGAAGCCTTCCCGCCAGATCCCGAAAGAAATCGTCGTCGGGTGTCTTGTCCACTACCACTACTTGCAGGTTTCGTGCCCGAAGGTGCCGCGCGATAGCAAATCCCACACTTCCCAGCCCACAGACAATCACATGCCCTCGAAAACGCCGGGCGGTGCGCTCCGCACGGGCCTGCTGCGCCGCCCCGGAGAGGATGTAGTTGGTCAGCAGCGACGAGAGCGTGGCCAGGAGCAAGACCCCACCAAACATGAGGAGCATCCCAAAGAGCTTCACGGGAGCCGGGGCACTCTGGAGGTTGAAGTCCCCAAAGCCCACGGTCGTTAGGATCGTCATCGTGAAGTACGCCGCGTCCAGGTAGCCCAGGTTCAGGTTCTTGTGAAAGACCAAGACTCCCCCCAGAAACAAGAGCACCAGCAGCAGCAGGAGCTGTGTCAGGTCCGGGCGGTAGGGGCGACGTCCCCGGCGGAGTGGGGCGAGGCGCTTCCGGGAGTGGGGGCGCTCCGGGACGGGTGCGAGCGCGGCCTCGGCGAAGTGTGGCGCAGCGAGGATAGGGGGCACGAGGACATGGTTCAGGTCGAAGTCCTGCTGGAGCCGCTCCCCCAAGCGCTCGTCGGAGTGGCGCATGACGATACAGAGGGTGGGGTGCTGCCCGCGCACATCCAGCGCGGTCTCCAGGTTCGCCAGGTCGTCCGAGGTGGCTAGGATCAGGGCGCGGGCGGTCTCTAGGCGGGCGGCCTCGCGGGTATCGGGGAAGCGAAAGTCGCCCGTCAGGAGCTGCGCCCCCAGGTCCAGGGCCGCCACCCGCCGGTCCTCGCGTGTCTCGGGGCTCGTGATCGCCACCACCGCCACCCCCTGTTCCCGCAGGAGCGAGACGATCCGTAGGCCAAAGCGTCCCAGGCCGCAGACCACCACATGATCGGAGAGCTCAGGAGCACTAAACGGGAGGGGCATACCGTATTATAACCAGTCTCGGAGACGGCGCGCGGAAAATCTCCCTTGTGTTTGCTCCCTGTGATACCAAGAATATAGCCCAGATGTAATGCAGAGATCTTTGGGGAGCGTGTTGAGTCTTGGATAAGAAGCGTATCGCGTTTGGGTGGAGTGGCACTCTGGTGCCTGAGGTAGGGGAGTTTTTCTGTGAGGAGCCCCAGGGGCTGGGGGCATTGTTTTTTCAGCCGCGACTTCGCGTCGGGACCCTGGAGCTGCTACGGGCACTCCAGAGCGAGGGCTGGGAGATCTGGATCTACACGCTGAGCCACCTGCCTCAGAGCCGGATCGCCCTTTACTTTCGGCTCAATGGGATTCGCCTGGGCGGAGTCATCACGGCGCAGGAGCACGGTAGCGCTCATCGTGCGGGGCGGGCACCGAGCCGGAGCCAGAAGCATGGTCCTGCCTTTGGTCTCACGCTCATTGCCGATGACAAGCTAGGGACGCGTCAGGCGGGCCTGCGGCACGGCTTTGAGACGATCTTGGTGACCAACTGCCACAAGGACTGGACCGGCCCGATTCTTAGCCACTGTCGTAGCCTCGCGCGGCAGCAAGAGCCAGAGGCTCTGGCGCTTGCTGCCTGAGGGGGCTACTCCCCGTGGCGCTTGTGGAACTCTTCTAGCCGCCGGACGGTCTGCACCGACTGGCGGCGGCGCTGGCAGGCCTGCTCTAGCTTCATGACCAGCAGCTCGAAGACATCCACGCCGGGCATGTTCTTCTCGATGTAGTCGTAGGCACCGCGCCGCATGCACTCGACCGCGTTGGCGACATTCCCGTAGGCCGTGAGCACGATCACCTCGGTGAAGACATCCCGTGAGACGGCTCCCTCAAGAATGTGCATCCCCGAGTTGGGGTCGCCCATGTTCATGTCTGTGATCACAATATCGTAGGGGTGCTCCACGGTCTTGAGCGCGCTCAGGCCCTCCGCCTCGGAGCCCGCTGTGACAACCGCGTAGCCCTCACGCTCCAGCCGCCGGCCCAGTGCCGCCCGTACTTCGTCTTCGTCGTCTACAACCAGAACTCGAATCATCGTCATTTTCCTCCCTTTTTCAGTGGCAGCGCGATCTCAAAGCATGCGCCCTGCCCGTGCGCGCCCGTCTCGACGATGCCGCCGTGGTGCGCCTCAATGATACCTTTTACAATTGCCAGCCCTAGCCCCATCCCCCGTGCACGTGAGGTGATAAAGGGGCGGAAGATCTTCTCTTTCTCGGGCTCCGGGACACCGGGGCCGGTGTCTCGAAACGTGAGGAGGGCATAGTCGCCTCGGGGCAGAGACATCCGGTTGGGCAGGGGCTCTCGGCGCCCGCTCTTACGGGTTGTCACGGTCAGGGTCCCTCCCCCCTGCGCCTCCATAAAGGTCACCGCATTCTCGATTAGCTCCGAGAGGGCGCGCTTGAGTTTTGCGCCATCCGCCAAGATGGGGAGTGCCTCAGGGGAGTAGAGGGCCTCTAGAACCACACTGCCGCGCTTGGGAAATGTCTCCCCCAGCGCGACTTGGGTCAGCTCATTGAGATCGCCTGGTGTTGGGGCCAAGTTCCCTGCCATCACGAAGTCCCGAAACTCGGCCAGGATCTCCTCCAACCTGTAGAGCCCTTGCTTCATTCCCTCTACCAGCGGACGAACCTCTCCGCCGTTCTGGAGCACGTATTCCAGTTCGTTGAGGTTGCCTTTAATGACAAAGACCCGGTTGCCGATGATATGACTGGACTGTGCGCTCATCTCCCCCCACGATGCCATGCGCTCGGACTGCATGAGCCGTGCAAAGAGCCGCGCGTTGTCCATCGCCGCCCCGACCTGTGCTGCAATCGTGAGCAGAGCCTCTTCCTCGACATCCGTGAAGTCATTGGGGAACCAAGGCGAGCTGGACTCCTTGCGGATCACCCGGAGTACTCCGACCGTGCCTGCCACAGACGGAATCGGGACCCCTAAAAAAGCGCGCATCTCATCGAGATCGCGCACGACCCCGCCCGTTGCCGCGACCGTCCCTGTCTGTCCCGCGCCCAGCTCGTACTCTTTTCGCGCCGGGCGGACTCCCTTGCCACGGGTCGCGGCGAGGGTGAGCTTCTGGCTCGCCTGATCCAGAAAGTAGAGCGAGCACTCCTCGGCGCGGAGTACCTGGCTCGTGATCGCCACGACCCTATCGAGCATGGCGTCCAGGTCCGGTGAGCCCGAGAGCTCCTTGCCGATCTGCACCAGCGCCGCCTCGCGCTCCCGGAGATCGTCCATGGAGAGCCGCAGGGCCGCTAGATCGGCGACGGTCTGCACAAAGGCCTCGTGCTCCTCGGTGAAGGCCCCGATCCGATCGGACTCCAGGTTGAGCACCCCCCGCACGCGCTCGTCGCGCTCCAGCGAGAGCGGCACGGCCAGCACCGAGCGAATCCCGGGAAAGAACGACGCGTACCCCTCGACATCGTGGGGCGCATCGGCGACCCGCACGGGAGCGCCGGTCTGTGCCACCAGCGACGTGATCGTGCTGGTGCGGTCCTTCTCCGAGAGCCGGTTCTGCCGGGCTTCGTCGGTCCAGCCCGCGCCCGCGGTCGCCAGCAAGACCAGCCCGCCCGCCTCCGCCTCGGCCAGCGCGATAAACCCACGGGTCGCGCCGGTCGCCTTGGTTGCCTCCAGAATATAGTGCTCCAGGAGCTCGTGCGCGGTCCAGTTCGCAACGGCCGCATGGGAGAGAAGCGTGATCTGTCGCAGAGGGATGGCATCCAAGTTCATCAGGGGGCAGTATACCCTGCAAATCCTTTGCCAGGGCCTGAAAGGCCCCGCCCAGGCCGCTTCGTTCGTTCCTCACGTCGCGAATCGGGCCGAGCCCGTGGCGAAAGATTCGGTGCGGGCTCGGCCCGATTCGCCGTAGGCGGCCCAGAGATGGACTTTCAGGCCGTCGATCCGCGCACCCTGCAAACTAAACTTCCGCGTGCTACAATGGCGACTTGGCGCTTCTCACACTTCTTGAGGCGCGGGGCGGCGGTTCAACGACGTGGAAGGTTCGGCAAGAGAGGCAGCGTTCGCTCGATTGCGGGCGTTTTCGGATAAGCTGGTCGGTCGGGATGAGGCTCTGGGGGCGCTGGTGCGCTCGGTCTGTGCCCATCGGCTCGTGACGCTCTACGGCCCTGCGGGGGGCGGTAAGAGTGCGCTTGCCCACGCCGCCGCCCACCGCCTGGCCGAGGCAGGAGCGTTTCCGGCGGGAGTGTTCTGGGTGAGCCTGCGAGGGGTGCGCCACGCCGACATCGCCCAAGAGGCAGTCGTCCGCCAGGTGCCGTCGAGTGCGGAGGCAGCACTCGTGATCCTCGACAGCCTGGAGTGGCCCGCGCTGGTGACTCCGCTCCTCGCTCGCTTTCCCACACTCCACCTGCTCACCACGGCGCACGCCCCGCTCGGGCTGCCACACGAGCAGGCCCTGGAGCTTCCTCTGCTACATGTCAGCGAGGCACGGCGCTTGCTCGTGGGCTGGAGCCGCAAGGAGCTCGACCCCGAAGAGGCCGCGTCGGTGGCGCGCTTCCTCGATGGCAACCCCCAGGCCGTGCGTCTCGTGGCCGCGCTCCTGGAGACCGAGCCGCTGACCGCGCTACGGGTGCGCCTGGAGACACAGCTCACGGCCCTGACCCTGCACGGTGGGACCGCCACCCCGCTGACTATCGCCCGTGATCTGCTTCTGGAGCGCCTGCCCGAGGGGGTGGGGCGGCTGCTGGGGGTACTCTCTCTCTTTGCGACCGGGGCACGGGCGGAGGATATCGAGGTGAGCTGGGGCAAGGGCTGGCAGCGCTCGATGGACGTTCTGGTGCGTGCGGGGCTGGTCGCCGAGGACGAAGGACGCTACCAGGTGGTGATCGCCTTGCCCGAGGCGCCGCCGCAGGCACAGCTCGGGCCCACTGGTGTCTTGCTGGCGCTGGCCTTGGGGCACCTGCGCCTACACGAGCCCGAGCCCGCATTTGATCTGGCCGAGCGTGCGCTGGCTGTCGCGCGGGAGGGACAGAACCGGGAGGGCTTTGCCAGTGCGCTCCTAGTGCTGGGCCGCATCACCCTCACCGATGACCCGGCGCGGGCGGTCTTGCTCTTTGAAGAAGCCGCCGCCCACTTTGAGAACCTTGGGCAGAGAGCGAGTCAGGCCGAGGCGCGGCGCTGGCAGGGAGTGGCCTTTGCCCAGCTTGGCGAGCCCGAGGCGGCCCTGAGCGCGCTCTACGATGTCCAGCAAGCCCAGCACGATCCCGCCACCGAGCGCCTCTTTGCCGAGCTCCAGACCCTCCTCACCGACCGGGGCGGCGGCTCGCTCCTGGCCGCACTCGCCATGGACACGACCTCGATCCGCGAGACCGGTCTCCTTGCCGCACGGGTACGGCTCGGCCTGCCGGGGAAGTAGCCTAGATCCGCTGCAAGAACCAGAGCGCCCCGAGGAGAATTACGGTCACGGTGCCCGCAAGCACGGCCCGGCGGCCCGCACGGGGCGCTTTTCGGTTTAGAAGCGCTAGCGCCGGAGCAACCGCCAGGACAATCGCGAGCTGCCCCAGCTCCACCCCCACATTGAACGCGCCCAGCGAGAGCCCCAGCGCCTGCTTGGGAAGCCCGACCTCGGCGAGGGCGCTCGCAAACCCAAAGCCATGGATCAGGCCAAAGCCCAGCGCCATCCAGGCACGCACATCGCGCTCCCCCGGCTTGGTGAGGAGGTTGTCCACCCCCACGGCTACAATCGAGAGCGCGATCAGGGGCTCCACAATCGACGGCGAGAGAGTGACGGTCTTGGTGGCGGCGAGGCAGAGGGTGACCGAGTGCGCCAGAGTGAACGCGGTCGCGATCTTAACGAGCTGCCGCAGCGAGCCGCCCAACAAGAGCAGCCCGACAATGAACAAGACATGGTCCGGGCCGGAGAAGATGTGCGAGACTCCCTCTACAACAAAGCGCCGCGCCACGGAGAGCGCCGACTCCGGGGCCTGCTGGTCTGTCCAAGTAAAGCTCGGGTGCGCCGCATCAAGCACCTCCTCACGCACCAGGCTCCCGCGTGAGTAGAGCATGACAATCGTCCGGCTCTGCGGGTCTTCGGGGAAGAGGCGCTTGCCAACCGAGAGCTGCCGCGGGCGCGCCACGGCGGCGTAGGTATCCAGCAAGACGGTGCGGTTGCTTGGGTCGGGGAGCAGGCTCTCGCCCTCCGTGACCACGGGCTTGCCGTCGGCCTCCAGCACGAGGCGCTGGCGCAGGCCCACCTCTTTTCCCACGGGGGCGACTAGGCTAATCCGTAGCTGGTTGGTCTCTAGGTGCAGGATGATACTGCTATAGCGCGGGTCGTGGGCAAGGCTGGGGAGCGCCGTCAGGAGGAGCAAGAGCAAGCCGAGCGTGAGGCGTTTCATGGGAGCGGTTCCTCTAAGGGGCGACGGACAACATGGTCGGGGAACTGGTCGAGGCGGGCACGGCTCCAGCGAAGCCAGCGCGCGTGGCCGTCGGTGTAGGTATAGTTTGCGCCGTCGCTATGCCGGTTGTACTGGAGCCACTCCACCAGCGCAGGCTCCCCGACCCAGGTGTCGTAGTCGTCCTGATCGGGCGTGTTGGCTGCATTGCGCTCGGAGAAGAGGATCAGGTTGGGGTTGGGAAGCGCGGCCACCAGCGGCTCGGAGGCGAAGTCGCCTAGGACGCCCTCCAGCGCGTAGCGGCAGGACTTGTGGGTGAAGATAGAGTTGAGCAGGTAGCTCTGGCCGGTGGGAGCCTCGGGGCACTGGGCCACTTGGGTGCTTTTTAAGTACGGCGTCAGCGCACCGAGCCAGGGTGCCTCGGCGTGGCTGTTGCCAAAGCCTCCTCCTGCACAAGAGTCGATGCTCTGCGGGAGCTGTTGAACGGTCGAGCCATCGTCGAGCACCCACTCCTCGTGGTGGTGGAAGAGGCTACCGTCGTTGTCGGTCATGTACATCCGGGCCGCCATCCCCAGCTGGTGCTGGTTCGAGAGACAGCTGAGCTGCCGCGCCTTGGCACGTGCCTGAGAAAAAACGGGAAAGAGAATGGCGGCGAGAACCGCGATAATGGCGATGACGGTAAGTAGCTCAATGAGCGTAAAGGCGCGTCGTGGATTCATGGCGCTTTCTCCGAGAGGATCTGCTGGGCGTGGCCGACAATAAGCCGGTCGCGGGTTCCGGTGGCGAGAGCGAGGCGGGCGTAGGTCTGGGCCTCGGCCTTCTGCCCCGCTCGGTAGAGCGACCAGGCGAGGGCATCGGCGGTGTAGATATCCTGGCGCTGCTTCCCGTCGGCGCGCATCAGGCGCACCGCCTCTTCGCTATTCCTGCCCGTGTCGGCGAAGAACAGGGCGAGGGCGCGGCCGTGGACATGCCGGCCGCTGGCCTCCGACGTGATCCGCTCCCACTGCGACGTGTCGCCGAGCTTGTAGAGGAGCATGCTGGCCTCGGGGAGCGCGACGGTGGCGGCGAGCTTCTTGGCCTCGGCGGTATTGCCCTGGTCGGCGGCGAGCTGGGCTAGCCCGAGCGTGGCGTGGCGGTCGTCGGGGTAGGCGTCCCGAGCGGCCTCAAACTCGCTCTGGGCGGCGGTGAAGCGGCCTTGGGTCGCCAGAAAGGTCGCGAGGCGGTCGTGGAACCAGGCGCGGCTGGGAGCGGAGGCCTCGAAGTGGGCCTCGATGAGCTGGAGTGCGCTCCGGTAGGCGTCCTCGGCGAGCTGGACCTTTCCCACGAGCTCCCAGAGGCGGGCTTGGAGGACGCGCACCACGGGATCGTTGGGGCGGCGCGATGCCGCCTCGGCCAGGAGCTGGCGCGCTCTATCGTAGTTGCCTAGCTCGATATCGCACTCCGCCGCGAGGGCACCATCGCCGAGCTTCAGAGCCACTGCGTGCGCCTCGGTGAAGGCATGGCGCCCCATGAGCGCCTTGGCAAGCGCCCAGTGGCCGATGGGGTTGTTGTGGCTCCGCACCGAGAGCGAGCGACGAGCGCTCGCCTCGGCCCGGAGGAGATCGTCGGGATCGCCCCCCTCGCTCTGCCGGCGCAGGTAGGCACTGGCCAGCATCGCGAGTCCCGTGGCACCCTGCGGGTCGGAGAGGGCGCGGGCTTCGAGAAACCGGACACTCCGCTCCACCTCCGTCGGGTCGTAGGGGACATGGGGGTGGGGCCTCGGCGTGGGGGCCTGGGGCGCGAGGTGCTTCCCGGCCCAGACAAAGCCCCCTACGGCAAAGACCAGCACATGGGCGATCCCGCGTCGCACTAGCGTGGTGCTCCCAGGTAGGGGAAGGTGCTCGTGAAGCGCTTCCCGCTCGCCCCCACATTGTCGCTGGTCAGGGTCGGGATCTCTTTGTTGTCATCGGGAGCCAGCCCTAGAGCGGGAACTGTCCCCCCAAAGATCACCCCCAGCGAGATATCCACGACATCGTCGGTGAGCTTGCGCCCGCCGAACTTCCCCCCGGTCGCCCCGCCCGTCTCCGCGCCGAGGTAGGCCGCCGAGTCGGTCTGGTTCAGGTCTGCGACCAGCACATCGGGGACAAGAACCGCCTTGACCACGTTGGTGATCGCCTGGGAGCGCCCCGCGGTGCCGGTCATAAAGCCCTGGATATCGTTGGCGAGCTGGCCAGCGTCGTCGGTGGGGTTGTTCTCATCGTTGACCTTGTGCCGGTCTCCCGCGACGGTGGCAAAGACCTCGTTGACCGCGGGGCGTGCCAGGCGATCCACTTGCAGGAAGGTCTGGGGATTTCGGGAGACACCGCCGCAGCCCGCAAGCACGGCAATCGGTATCAGTAAAAAGAGTTGTTTCATCGTTATTAATTCTCCGTGAGAGTTACTTGCTGGTGGTGCACCAGACCGCGATCTTGCCACTGGAGCTCTTGAGGGCGCTCTTGGGAAGCTCCACGACAATCGAGAGGACGTTGTAGCCGGCTAAAAAGTCCTTGGCCGAGCCCGCGGCGCGCCAGGTAGTGGCCTTGGGCTTGTTAGCATCGGCGAGGGGGACCGCGGTGCCGGTGATGGGGGTGGCGCGGTCGGGCAGAATGGTGAAGAACTGCTCCAGGTCGAAGAAGAATGGGTCCTCACGGACACCGGCAAAGACCTGCATGCCGCTGGTGGGCGTAAAAGTCCCGTTGAAGACACCGCTGGTGGCGTAGGGCGTGGTGGCCTCGCTCATCGTGCCGGTGCGCGGCGGGACGACCGGGCCGGAGATAAAGACCTTCTGGTCGGTGCCGACTCCCTCGAAGCGTGCCTGGATCACCAGGTCCTCGACATTGTCGCCGGTGTTGTCGATCTTGAACTGGTAGAGGACATCGGGATCGAAGGCGCGGGTGCCACCGCTGGGGATCAGCGGGGAGACACACATCGCCAGCACGACATTGTTGCTATTGGTCGGGCTGGGGAAGACAAAGACATCCGTCAGGTCGGTGCCGGGGGCGGCCGCGATCTGGGGGGTATCGGCGTGGTCCGAGCCCCGTGCTTGACGGACCCCGAGCCACCCTGCAGTGACGATAAGCGCGCCTCCCATGAGGGCAAGTGAGCGCTTGGTGAGTGATTTCATGACCATACTCCTGGAATTTCCGAGCTCTCTCTTAGTGAGGGCTCTGCTGCTAACCTCAGATACAGGTTCGCTGCTTCGGTTCCTTGGAGTTTAGGGCCATGGGGTAGTCACTCCCCAGACCAAAAACTGCTCACTTTTTGCTCACTGCGCTGTGAACAACTGCACTTCTTAGTAGCCAAACTCGGGGCTGACGGTGTTTTTCAGCGGCTCACCGGCCTGCATCCGGCGCACTTGCTCGGCCACGAGTGCCGCGAGGCGCTCGGCGAGCGTGTCGGTGACCCCGCCGATATGGGGGGTGATGACCACGTTATCCAGCTCCCACCACGGCGAGTTCTCCGGCAGCGGCTCGTCCTCAAAGACATCCAGACCCGCGCCTGCGAGCCACTTATTCTTCAGCGCCTTCCAGACATACTTCTCGTCGATCAGCCCGCCCCGCCCGATATTGAACAGGTAGCTCCCCTTCTGGATGATCTCGATCTCGTCCTCGCCGAAGAACCAGCGTGTCGAGGGTGTGAGGGGGAGCGCGAGGACAACCATGTTGCTTCGCAGGATCAGCTCGTGGTACTGCAGGTGCGGCAGGACCACATCGAAGCCCTCCGCGGGGAGCTCCGGGTTGCGGCGCAGGCCGATCGTGTTCATGCCAAAGGCCTTGCAGCGGGTGGCGATTCCCTGCCCGATCTTCCCCGCCCCCACAATCCCGACCGTCTTTCCCTCTAGCTGGAACCCCGACGACGCGACGCCCCAGTGCTTCTCTTTCTGTGCCAGGACGCTGGCCGGAATCTGCCGCGCGACCGCGAGCATCAGCGCCAGGACGTGCTCAGCGCAGGCGCTGGCGTGGACATCGGAGCCCGTGACGACCTGGACACCATCCGCAAAGATCTCCGGGTAGAGCTTGCCATCCACCCCCGCGCTGGTGATCTGCACCACCTTGAGCTTGGGCAGGCGCGCCCGCAGCTCCGGCTCCAGCTTTGCCGTGACCACGAGCTCCGCCTCGGCGAGCGCTTTTTCGTCGGGGGCCTTCGGGTCACAGAAGTGCAGGACGACGGACTCGCCGAGCGCCTCGGTGAGAGCAGCCTGGAGCGCGGGGTTGGTGGAGAGGCAGAGAACATGCATGCCCGAATTGTACCCGGCAAACCCCCGATCCGACGGGTGGCAAGAGGAGGTTAACCGCCAAGGCGCGAACCTAAGCGCATGAGATGCGACTACGATGTGATCGTCATTGGCTCCGGTGCGGGAGGCGGAACCGTGGCGGGGCTGCTGGCGGAGGCGGGGCGGCGGGTGCTGCTCCTGGAGCGGGGTGGGGAGCCGGGCTTTGAGGAAGTGGGGCGGGACCACCTCCGAAACCAGCGCCTCTCGCACTATGGGCACAACGCGGGGCCGGACAGCGATCACCCAAGGGTTGCTCAGAATCGCACGGTCGCGCCCTGGGACGGTGGCTACCACGCCAATGCGGCGATTGTGGGCGGCGGGACGCGGGTCTACGGGGCGCAGGCGTGGCGCTTTCACCCCCTGGACTTTAAGATGGCCTCCACCTATGGCATCCCCGACGGCTCATCGCTGGCGGACTGGCCCCTCGACTATGCCGAGCTCGCGCCGTTCTACGAGCAAGCGGAGCACGAGATCGGGGTGTGCGGCCAAGCCAGCGCGATGTGGCACCTGCCGGAGTACAAACGCGACTACCCGATGCCCCCGATGGCGGTCACCAAGCAAGGCGCGACCTACCGCAAGGGCGCAGAGGCGCTGGGCTGGCGGACACTCCCTGTGCCCTTGGCGATCAACTCGACTGAGTACCTTGGGCGGCCGGCGTGTACCCGCTGCCAGCACTGTGTCGGGTTTGCCTGCCCGGTCGATGCGAAAAACGGCTCGCAGAACACGCTGATCGCGCGCGGCAAGCTCACGGGACGGCTTTTCCTACAGACCGGCGCGATGGCGACCAAGATCCACCACGATGGCAAGCGCGCCAGCGGGGTGACCTATTTTATCGGCGATGAGGCCAAGACCGTGACGGCGGAACAAATCGTCGTGGCGGCGGGTGCGATTGAGTCGGCGCGGCTCTTACAGCTCTCGGGGATCGGCAACGACCAGGTCGGGCGGCACCTGCAAGGGCATGTCTATGTCGGGGCCACGGCGCTCTTTGACGGCGAGATCTGGGATGGCCTCGGCCCGGGCGTCACCACGGCAACCACGGAGTGGAGCCACGGCAATCAGAGCGAGGGCATTATCGGGGGCGGGATGCTCGCCGATGAGTTTATCCTGCTGCCGATTATCGCCTGGAAGCGCTACCGCGCACCGGGCGTCCCGACCTGGGGAAAAGAGGCGAAGGACTGGCTGCGCCAAAACTACCGCAAGCTCTCGGACATCAAGGGCCCCGTGCAGGACATTCCCTCCCCCGATGCCCGCATCACCCTCGACCCAATCGTCAAAGACCGCTGGGGCCTTCCTGTCGCGCGGCTCTCGGGCGCGACCCACCCGGAGACCATCCGCACGGGGCAGTTTCTCCAGAAGAAAGCGGTCGAGTGGCTACAGGCATCGGGCGCAAAACAAGTCTGGGGCGGCCCCCCGACCACGCCGTATCTCTCCGGCGGCCAGCACCAAGCGGGCACCTGCCGCATGAGCGACGATCCCACCGCGGGCGTCGTGGACCGCAACGGGCGCGTCCATGGCTTTGAGAATCTCTTCGTGGGAGATGGGAGCGTCCACGTGACCAACGGCGGCTTCAACCCCGTGCTCACCATCTTCGCGCTGGCGTTTCGGCTCGCTGCCCACATGAACGTGGGCAGTTCGCTGCGCTCCTGACCTGCGGCCACAAAGTCGCTCCGCGACATTCATTCCGTCGCTCCGCATTGTCCCCCCGCTGGGCGGGGGTTAGGGGGTAGGCCAGGTACACTCAACCTGTGAATACCCTCTTTCGGATCGCGTTTGGCGACTATGAGTTCGTTTTAGACCGCACCAGCCTGACCTACTCCCTCACCGAGACCGTCACCAAGACCGTCTGGGGCACCGGGCTCTCGCTCGGCTGGATTGAGCTCAAAGAGCGGGAGACGGGCGCAATTACCCGAACGGATTTTGGCGACTGCAAGCTCATCAGTATCGCCGAGAAGATGGGCGCGGCGGGCAAGCGCATCTTGCTGGGCCTCGATGCACCGGGTGGTGTCCCTGTGGATATCTATGTCATCTGCGGCCCGAAAGAGATCCAATTAACCGTTGAGGCCAGCCGCGATAGCAAGACACACTTGCTGGAGCGTGTGGGGCTCTTGCCAGGGCTCTGTCATGCAGAGCAAGGTGGGTATCTGGTACTGCCTTTGGGGGAGGGAACCTTACTTTACCCGGAGCGCTACCTGCCCATAGAAACCCCTCAGTATGAGTGGGATCGCATGGACCAGCTTCCCGTTTGGGAGAGCTTGACAATGCCATTCCTGGGAGCCGTTCAACCCGAGAGTGCTCTTGCCCTTCTGACAGACTCGGCCTACGCCGTCGGGGAGCTGGGAAAGTCGGCAATGGGAAGTGTCTCCGCCTCTTGGACTTACCGTCGCGACCCAGAGCGCCGACGGCTGGATATTCGTATCGTGCCTATTCCTGCGGGAGACTATGTGGCCATAGCACGTGCCTACCGTGAGAAGCTGATCGCCGAACGCAACCATATGACGTTGCGCAAGAAAATTCGTGAGGCTCCCGAGAAAGAGTATCTGATTGGCTCTAGCTTTATCAAAGTGAATACAGCAGGAGACAGCTTAGAAGACTTTCCCGCCTATCTCAATATCCTCAAAACAGAACTGGGGCTGGATCGTGCGTTGCTAAATTTGGTCTTTAACCGTTACCACGAAGTCCCTGAAAACCTAGTGGTAGATGCCTTTTCCATTGCGCGAGAGCAAAATTATAAAACCGTCTTTCGCCCTGTAGGTAAAGATGATGAGCTTATTACGGTTGAGGAAAGCAAGGCACGCTTTGGTGGCGAGGTTGCCTTCCTGTCCATGCGCTGGCGCGAGTACCAGAGCGCACCGTCTCGCTGGAATTTTATCGAGCAGAACATGCAAGAGCTGGAGAACCTCAAGCAACATGCTCAGCTCATCGTGCAACCGGATCGCTGGGAGTGGCTTGCCATTGCCGCCGATTTCACCGTTGACTCCTGGCGAGACGACCGTGGCATCTATCGAGTTCTTCAAAATGTTCCTCTCATTAGCGTTATCTACCGAGACTCTGTGGTGCAGTTCTCGGGTTGTAATCATATCTATGTTCAGCTATTTCTCAGTGCCCTGCTCCGGCTAAACCCGCCATCCTTTGCCCTACCCACTGGAATTACCGAAGGAGCCGAGGAAATGATTGCTGCCCTTCGTCCTTGCGCCATGATTCTTTGCATTCTTCACGCACTCACCTTCCCCGCATTTCTGACATCGCACACGTTCCTCACGCCCAACTTTCTCGTGGAGGAAGCGCTCTATTCCGATAAGACGCGAGTGGTGATCAACCAGAGCGAGACAGAGAGCTACGAAACCGATGACTTGCTCCTCCCTCCCGGCGGGTTCTACGTCCGCCACCCGCAGCTTGAAGCCCACGACGCGCTCCGGGTCGGAGCCGTAGAGTTTCCCCAGCGCGCTTGGCGGGTGCGCCGCAGCCTCGATGGCAAGCCGCTGGAGCAGTCAGAGCAAGTGGAAGAAAGAGAGTTTGAGGTGACCTGATCGCTCCCGTTAGAGGGGAGCGTCAACGAGCCTCGTTCCTCGGCTGCAAAGGCCTTCCCAGCGCGTAGCGCTCGTTGACGCCCCGCTCCAAACCGCATTGGCCCCCCGCCGGGCGGGGGTTAGGGGGCCATGTTGAAAAAATGGCCCGACGGGTCGGTGCTCATGCGCCAGTGGTCGTGGGCGTTGGGGTTGGGCGCGATAGTCGGGAGCGTCAGCTCTAGCCACTGCGCGAGCGCGGCAAGGTGCGGCTCGTAGAGGGCGCGGAGCTCCCGGAAGTGCGCGTGGGCCTCGGGCGAGGTGTCGAGAGGCATGCCGGCGTCGGTGAGGAGCGTGAAGAGCGCTTCTTGCTCGGTGTCGGGGAGCCGGTCCGGCACAACGGGAGTCCGGTTCAGCGCGAGGCGCAGGTCCACGGCGGCGTGGCGGGCCATCGCGAAGGTCAGGCGCGCTTGGTAGAGCAGTGCCCCTTTTGGCTGGGTCGCGATAATCAGGGCGCAGGTATCCAGGATGGTGGTGAGGGTGCCCAGCCAGCTCTGCCGGTCGTGCTGGGAGCGCCAGTACATGAGGGAGGGGTAGGAGAGATGGCTCTCTAAAAGCTCGGCAGACCAGCGCTCCCAGTTCTTGAGCGTGTCCTTGAGGTCGCCTAGATCGGGGCAGCCGCCGATGCGCTTGAGAAGCTCGCCGGCGCTGGGCGGGGTTGAGGCGCGTGCATCGAGCATCCCGATCTCGACCTCGCGCCTGGCAAAGGCCTGGTAGAGCACGGGCAGGTAGGCGATCACGATGGCGAGGAACCCAAAACCCAGCGCTGCCTCGCAGTCCGTGATGGCACGGGCAAAGCTGGTGCGCGGCGCCACATCGCCAAAGCCGAGGGTAATGAACGTGGTGGCCGAGAGGTAGAGGTAGGTTGCAAACGTGGGGACGGCTTCTGGGGCGCTGATGGGCAGGTGGAGCGACCAGCCCAGGCCCGCGAAGGCGACCACCAAGAGCATTCCCCAGGCCACAAAGAGAGTCAGCACCGAGAACGGGCCAAAGACCGCGAACCAGTCGTCGCGCATCCCCGGACGCAAGCGCCGCCCGAGCCGCCGCCAGCTCAGCCAGAGCCACTTATAGAAATAGCCGACCGCACGGAGCGGTCGGCTGATACGGCGCGGGAGAACCAGCCCCTCAAAGGCCTCTAGTAGGACACTGCCAATCACCAGAACGCACAGAGGGGCCAGCAGGAACCGCATGAGGCTAGCTGAGTTTCTTAAGCAGGGTTACGCGGCCAATCGGGAGCCACTCCACCACGAGAATATCGCCGTTCTGGAGGAACTTCGCTGAGTGTGGGTGCACAAACTTGCCCGCCACAAACTCACTGCGTGGCCGACCGCGGCCCGGCAGGTTGGCGACGGTTGTCCCATCCCCGAGCGCCGCCGCCACCTTGTTGTTCCTACCCAGCACGGTGACAATGCTCCGCAGGTCCGGCACCAGTAGCAAATCGCCCTGCACATGGAAGTGACACGGCTGGCGCATGCCATCGGTGTCGAACTTGATGTGCTTGCCGTCCATCGTGAAGTACTGCAGCCGGCTATTGGCACGGTCGGCGACCACGACCTGCGGCTCTTTTCCACGGGTATCCACCCAGATCCCGTGCGCCTGGAGCACCTTGCCCGGCTCCTTGCCCTTGCCTCCAAAGACCCGGATAAACTCACCCTTGATGTTGTACTGCGTGATGTAGTCCGAGCCGTAGCCATCGGTGACATAGAAGTCCCCATTGGGTGCCAGCGCGACATTGGTGGGGATAAACGGCGAGTTGCTCTTGTAGACCCGCCCGGTGTCGGAGATCAGGTCGTTGAGTCCCTTGGTCCAGAGCACCGTGCCATCGAGGGTGGTCTTGACCACGTTGCGGTGCGCGGTGTCGCAGTGGTAGAGGTACTCGGTGCCGCTCTCCTTGCGAATATCGAGCCCGTGGCCGCCGCCCTTGAACTGGGCCCCAAACGAGCGCAGGAACTTCCCGTCTTTGCTAAAGACATAGATCGCATCGTCGCTCTTGCCACCCCCCCCAACTGTGTGGGAGATGTAGATATTGCCCTTCTCGTCTTGCGCGACACCCTGCGTGTCACCCCACTTGTGGGTGTCGGGCGGGACAAGCCAGTCGTGGATGCACTCGTAGCGCAGGGAGCCCGCCCCCAAGATCAGCTTGGGCGCGTTCTGCGCGGCCTCGGCATCGCCCGAGACAAGCAGGTCGGTGATCACCGCAGCGGCTGCAGTCGCCCCGGCTTTCAGAAGGAGATCGCGGCGGGTCAGGAGGCCACGCTGCTCCAGAGGAAGATCGTTTTCGTTCATGACGCCTGCTTCGACAGCGCGGCGGCAATTTCCTGCGTTTTTCGTCGCCGATTGGAAATCGGCGTCTGCAGTGGCGTCGTTCCTCCGCCGCGAAGCCCGTTCCGGGCATGCCGAATTATGGCCGGAACGGCCTTCGTAGCCATAGGCTCTCCAGTCCGGCCGTTCCAATCGGCCGGACAAACGCAGGATTTCCCCCAATATTTCGCGAATTTGGGGGGCATGAGACCATTCAATGTTGCCGTCATTGGCTACGGCTTTGCCGGGCGCTGTTTCCATAGCTACTTAGTCGGGCTGGCGCCGGGCCTGAAGCTCCATGGGATCGCCTCGCGCGACCCGCAGACCCGTGAGCGCATCGTGCGGGACCGGCACTGTATTGCGTATGAGGGGCTCGACGATGTCCTCAAGGACGATGCCGTGGACCTGGTCGTGCTTGCGTCGCCGTCGGCGGTGCACTGTGAGCAGGCGGTGGCGGCGCTGGATGCGGGCAAGCACGTGGTCACCGACAAGATCATGTGCCTGAACTTGGAGGAGTGCGACCAGATGCTCGCGGCTGCGGAGCGCAACAAGAAGCTGCTGGCGGTCTTTCAGAACCGGCGCTGGGACGGCGACTACCTCACGGTGAAGCATCTCATGCAGAGCGGCGAGCTAGGGACCGTGCGCTGGATGGAGCTGGCGTGGCAGGGCTTTGGCGCGTGGGGCGGCTGGCGCGGCGCGGCGGAGATGGGGGGCGGGCGCTTCTTCGATCTGGGGGCGCACCTGGTCGATCAGCTTCTGACCCTGCAAAACTCCCCCGCCGAGACTGTCTACTGCCGCCTGCGCCGCGACTACGATGCCAGCGATATCGACTCGGAGGCGCTGATCGTGGTCACGTTTGCCAACGGGGCCACGGGAATCGCCGATCTCTCGGGGATGAGCGCCATCTCCAAGCCGCGCTTCCGGGTGCACGGGAGCCGCGCGACCTTTGTGAAGTACGGCCTCGATCCGCAAGAGAAGGCCATGATCGCGGGCGATATCGACAGCGCGGTAGAGACCCCGGAGAGCTACGGCACGCTCCACGATGGCAAGTCCGAGCGCCAGATCACGACCCTTCCCGGCCGCTGGCGCAGCTTCTACGAGAATGTCACCGAGCACCTCGCGGGCAACGCCCCAATCGCGGTGACCCTGGAGAGCTCCCGCGCCGGGATGCAGGTGATCGACGCCGCCCTGAAGTCCGCCGCCACGGGCGAGGTCGTGCGGCTGTGATCTTTAGATCGCCCCCGTTGGAGGGGGGCGTCAACGAGCGCTTCGCGCTGGGAAGGCCTTCGGCCATAGAAAACTCAGAGGCTCTCTGATGGCCGAAGGCCTTTGTCGCGGAGCCTGCGACGCTCGTTGACGCCCCCCTCCAACGGGGGCGATCCAAAACGGGGCGATAAAATATCCCATGAAACAAAACGAGACCCCTCTGACCTACAGCGACCCTGCGCCGCGTCGCTACGATCTCACGGCGCGTGCCAGCCAGCTCGACCCTCGTGCGAGGCCCCACCCCGAGATTGGGTTTGTCTTTGAGAAGGACGGCAAGCCGACCGATGTAGAGCACGCCGCGGTGGACACGCGGGTCGCGCCGCGGGGGCGGCTGGTGATCTGGCTCATGGGCCACAGCATGCCGCTCTTTGACCGGCTCACCAGCTACGGTCTGCACGCCATCCAGGTCCACTACGCCAACGGCTGGTTTGGGCAGTTCGGCGACAAGGGCCCCAAGGGCGACACGACCTTCAACGGCCGGATTCGTCTGGAGGCCGCCACCGGGGAGGATGTCAGCGAGGTTGTCACCATTCCCAAGCCCGATAGCATCAAGGAGCGCGCGCTGGTGCTGGTGCGCTGGCTCGCCAAGGAGAACCCGCAGGGAGGCTGGGACTACTTTCTGACGCCCGGTGGCAGCGAGCTGCGCTGGGAGCGGGTGATCCTGGCGGGCATCTCCCACGGCTCGACCACGGCGGCGCGGTTTGCCAAGCAACAAAAAGTCGCGCGGGTGGTGATGCTCAGCGGCCCGCGCGACCAGCACGAGACCTGGCAGTCGCTACCATCGGCGACACCGACCAATCGCTACTTTGGCTTTAGCCACGTGCTGGATGCGGGCTGGGGCGGCAACCACTATCCCCGCTCTTGGGAGCTGCTCGGGCTGGAGAAGTTTGGGCCGATTGTCAATGTGGATAAAGAGAAGCCGCCGTACCGAAACACGCGCCGCCTGATCACGGACGCCGATGTCAAGGGCAACCCCGACCGCGCGCATAGCTCGGCGATGCCCGGCGGCGCGGCGGTCAAAGACGCCAGCGGGAAGTTTATCCACGAGGATGTCTGGCGCTACTTGTTTACCCACCCGACGGAGTGAGGACGATGACCGTAATCGACACCGATGTCCACCACACCTGGCGCTCCGTGCAGGAACTACTGCCGTTTCTGGACGAGCCGTGGCGCTTTCAGGTAGCGAAGGGACTGCGCGCGGTGGGGACGGGCCACGGCTGGAACTCGCCGATTGGGGTGGAGCGCGAGGACTCCGTGCCGCCCGATGGAGGCCGGCCCGCGTCCGATCCCGCGTTTGTGGCGCAGCAGCTCTACGAGCCGCTGGGGATCGCCTACGCGATCTTAAACCCGGCGAGCATCATCTCGATCGCGACCTACCCCGACGGCGACTACGCCAGCGCTCTCTGCCGCGCCTACAACGACTGGCAGCTCCAGAGCGAGTGGCTGCACGACTCGCGCAACTATCTCGCCATGGTGGTCGCGCCGCAGGACGCCGAGGCGGCCGCGCGGGAGATCGAGCGGATCGGGGAGCACCCCCGGATCGCCAGTGTCTTGCTCTCGTCGGCGCTGGGCGCACCGGCGGGCCACCGGAAGTTCTGGCCGCTCTACGCCGCCGCGGAGCGCGTGGGCCTGCCGGTCTCGCTCCATCCGGGCGCGGATGGCTCGGGGACCGCGGGGCCGCCGACCGCGGTGGGCTGGCCACGCACCTACTTTGAGTGGCACACCGACCTCTCCCAGGGCTACATGGCGCACACGGTCTCGCTGCTGGCCGAGGGGGTGTTCCAGAAGTTCCCCCAGCTCAAGGTCGTGCTCACGGAGGGCGGGTTTGGCTGGGTGCCGCACGTGCTCTGGCGCGCCGATAAGAACTGGAAGGCGCTCCGGCTCCAGCTCCCCTGGCTCACCGAGCCGCCCAGCGCGGTGTTCCGCCGGCACATTCGCCTGACCACCCAGCCGATGGAGGAGCCCGAGAAGCCAGGGCACCTGGAGAACCTCATCGACATGATGGGCAGCGATGAGCTTCTGATGTTCTCGTCGGACTACCCGCACTGGGACGGCGACGATCCCCGGTACTCGCTGCGGGCGCTCAAGAGTGAGGCGCTACGGGAGAAGATCCTCTACGGCAATGCCCTCGCGACCTTCACGAGGCTCCCCCAATGAAGCATATTGTCTGCCCCGTGAGTGCCCTCCCGCCGGGAAGCCGCATCATTGTCGAGGTCAATGGGCTCTCGATCGGGGTGTTCAATGTCGCGGGGACGTTCTACGCGCTCAAGAATGTCTGCCCGCACCAGGGTGCGCCGCTCTGTGTCGGGTCGGTGCGGGGGACGACTCTCCCGAGTGCGCCTGGCGAGCCCTATATCTGGGGCCGCGACGGTGAGATTCTGCGCTGTCCTTGGCACGGCTGGGAGTTTGATCTCACCACGGGCCGCTCGATCTTCAACCCTCATGCCTGCCGTGTCAAGGCCTACGAGGTGGGGGTGGAGCCGTCGGTGGAGACCTTCCCGGTCAGTGTCGACCCGCACGCGCAGGTTGTCTTGCACCTGCCCGGAGCTTAGCGGCCTGGAGCACACGGTTCTTTCCCGTGCGCTTGGCCTGGTAGAGGAGAGCATCGGCGGCTTGGAGCATCTTCTCATGGCTGGGTAGCGACGGCTCCGCGCAGACTCCGGCGCTGATTGTCACCGCAAGCCCGGGCGCGAGGCTCTGCCAGTCCTCTGCTTGGATGGTCTTACGGATCCGGTTGCAGACCCGCCAGGCATCCTTGGGCTTGAGCCCCTGGAGCACGATCACAAACTCCTCACCGCCGTAGCGCCCCACCAGGTCGCTGGGACGTACTCCCTCGCGCAGGAGTGCCGCGACCCGAATGAGGACCTGGTCTCCGATCGTGTGGCCGAAGGTATCGTTGATGTGCTTGAAGTTGTCGATATCGAGCAGGACCACGGTGAGAGGAAGCGCTTGCTCGTGCGCCGTGGCAAACTGCCGCTGGAGCTGGAGGTCCACCAAGCGCCGGTTGTAGAGCCCGGTGAGGCTATCGCGGTGGGCGGCCTGCTGTGCCTCTTCGCGAAGCCGCTGCGCCTCTTCGAGGGCACGGGTGAGCTCTCCCCGCCGGAGCTGCTCCAGCCGCTGGAGGGTCTGCGGTCCAAAGAGCGCCTGCTGGAGGGCAAGACCTGCCTCACGGGCCTCCAGCGCGAGTTTCCAGCGCCCCGCCTTTTTATGGAGCTCCGCCAGGGCCTCGTGCACCTCGACAATCAGCTCGGGGCGGCCCACTTGCTGGGCGAGGGCGAGAGCTGCCTCCAGCATGGGGCGCTGGCCACGCGGGGCGTTCTTTCCCAGGGCGAGCAGGCAAGAGACCTCGACATCGCGACTGGCTGTCTCCTGGGCGATCGTCAGGCCCTGCCGTACCAAGGCAAAGCCCCGCTTGCGCTCCCCCCGCTGGAAGGCGATCAGCGCCAGGTTGTACAGAAGCTGGCCTTCGAGTATGCGCTTGCGCTTGATGTCTCCCTCGGGGGCGTTGTAGAGCTGGGCATGTGCCTGCTCAAAGTAGCGCGCCGCCTCGTCGTACCGCCCTTGCTGGTAGAGAGCGTCCCCGAGGTTCTGTATACTGACAATCAGGTTGTTCGGATCGTCTGTCTCTTCATGGAGGCGTATGACCTCGCGGTAGTGGAACTCTGCCTCCGTGTAGAGGCGCTGCGCGGTGTAGATACTGGCCATGTTGCCCCGCGCCATGGCGCAGTGCGTGGCGTCTTGGAGCTCCTCAAAGAGGGCCAGCGACTCGTGGAGGCGCTCCAGGCCCTCGGCGTACTGGCCGCGGTCGAGGTGGATACAGCCGATCCCGTGGATGAGGTGGGCCTGCCCCGAGCGGTCTTGGAGGCGGTAGGCGAGCCGGAGCCCCCGGCGCAGGTGGCGCTCGGCGAGCTCAAGATTGGTCTGCATCATGTAGTCCCACGCGCGCACAATCCGCTTCCAGCACTGCGGGTGCGGTTTGGGGCGGCGGGTCTTGGCTTCGTCGTTGGCAGACATTCTGCCTTAATTGTTGGTATATTTTCGTTTGAAGTAAACCGTCAAGGAAAAAAATGCCCACTCTCGACTACATCACGCGCCCGATTCAGGGCTGGACCATCAAGATCGACACGCGCCTGCGTCAGCAAGACGCCGCCGCGCTGGACTGGGCGCTGGTGTTGCTGACCTCGCAGCTCAAGACGATCAACAAGCTTGTCCCGCCTCGGCAGCTAGCGGAGCTCAAGAAAGTGACGATCTGGCTCTCGCCGGAGTACCCCAAGACCCCGCCGCGCGCCGAGTACCACCCCGGTGCGGACTGGCTGCGGGCCAACGGGCGCAACCCCGAGATGGCTAAGGGAGTCGAGATCACCGATGTCAAGAACTTCGATGCGGAGATGCGCCGCATGCCGCTCTTCGTGCTCCACGAGCTCGCCCACGCCTACCACGACCGGGTGCTGGGCAACGACGAGCCACGCCTCTTGGCGGCCTATAAAAACGCCAAGGCCGGGGGCAAGTACGATCGGGTCGAGCGCCAGGATTCGGAGGGACGCAAGCGCCTGGACCGCGCCTACGCCCTCACCAATGTCCAGGAGTACTTCGCCGAGGGCACAGAGGCGTTCTTCGGTGCCAACGACTTCTACCCCTTCAACAAAGCCCAGCTCAAGACCCACGACCCCGAGCTCTTTGCGCTCTTAGAGAAAATCTGGGGATTTTCATCGCTCCCATGAACGGGAGCGTCTAGCTGTCCTCGTTCCTCGGACACAAAGGCCTCCGGCCATACAGAATTATGGGCGCGTAGCGCCCTTCGTGTCGGAGCCTGCGACGACAGCAAGACGCTCCCGTTCATGGGAGCGATGAAAACGGGCGAACCTACGGCATAATGGAAGAATGAAGACCATGACGTGCCTTGCGCTCCTGCCGCTGCTGGCCGCAACCGTGCCTGTCGCCCATGCCCAGGTAGAGAAGCCCAATATTGTCTACTTTCTCGTGGACGACCTGGGCTACGCCGACTGTGGCTTCAATGGCGGCAAGGACATCCAGACTCCGCAGATCGACCGGCTCGCCAGAGAGGGCGCGGTTCTGAAGTCGTTCTATGTCCAGCCGGTCTGCTCGCCCACGCGCTCGGCGCTGCTGACGGGGCGCTATGTCACCCACACCGGGGTCTACACGATTGTCACCCCCGGCGCGTCTTGGGGGCTGCCACTGGGGGAGCGCTTGCTGCCCGAGGCGCTGAAAGAGGAGGGCTACACGACCGCGATCTGCGGCAAGTGGCACCTCGGGGAGTTCCAGCCCGCCTACACCCCCACAAATCGCGGCTTTGACCACCAGTACGGGCACTTCTTTGGCGCAATCGACTACTTCACCCATATCCGCGATGGCAAGCCAGACTGGTACCGCGACGACAAGCCACTCAAAGAGGAGGGCTACTCCACGGAGCTGCTCGCCAAGGAGGCCGTGCGCTTGATCGAGGCCCAGCCCAAGGACAAGCCGCTCTTTCTCTATCTGCCCTTCAATGGGATCCACGCGCCGCACCAGGTCCCGGAGCGCTACCTGACGCCCTACCAAAACCTGCCCAAGCCGCGCCAGACAATCGCGGGGATGCTCTCGGCCGTGGACCAGGCCATTGGGCAGGTGGTGGCGGCGCTGGAGGCCAAGGGGCTGCGAAAAAACACGCTGATTGTCTTCTCCAGCGACAATGGTGGGCCGGGACCGGGGCGGGTGACCATGAACACGCCGCTGCGGGCCGGAAAGGGCACGATCTACGAAGGGGGAGTGCGCGCCGCCGCCTTTGCGACCTGGCCAGGAAAGATTCCCGCCGGGCAGACAATCGACGAGCCCCTGCATGCGGTGGACTGGTTCCCGACCCTGCTCACGCTCGCTGGGGCCACGCGCGAGCAAAAGCTCCCGGTCGATGGCCGCGATCTCTGGCCCGTCCTAACCAAGCGCGCAAAATCCCCCCACGATGTGCTCCTCCTGCACGGGACCCGCCCCGGAGTCGCCGCAGTGCGCAAGGGGGACTGGAAGCTGCTGGTCAACGCCTCGGAGAGGGACGCTGAGGAGGTGGGTGAGGGGGAGAAGCTCGGAGGGCGTGTGGAGCTCTACAACCTCAAGGACGATCTCAGCGAGCGCACCAATGTCGCTGCGAGCCAGCCCGAGAAGGTCAAGGAGCTCCGCGCGGAGCTCGCCGCGCTCCTGAGAGACGCTGTCCCCGCCGGCGGAGCCAAGCCCGCCACGGTACCCGCTGCCCCAAACGCCGCGAAGGGGCGCGCGACGCTCTTCGACCAGAAAGACACGAATAAAGATGGCAAGCTGAGCCTGGAGGAGTTCCTGGTCGGGCCCAACAACCAAGCGAACCCGCAGGCGGCCCGTATGCGCTTCACGAGCTTCGATACCAACAAAGACGGTTTCCTTAGCCGTGAGGAGTTTGTGAGCCAAGGCAAGAAGACGCAAGCGGTCCGCTAGAGCTGGGTGAGCTCCGTCCAGCCGCCCGCAACGACAGGGAGCGCGTTGGCGAAGCGAAGGGGCTGCGCCGCGCCCTCCCACGGATCCACGACACGCACGGCAAGCCGAAGTTTCGGGAGCTTGGGAGGACTCGGAAGCGATGCCTTCACCGAAAACGGGCCGGGAAGCCAGCGGCGCAGATCGGTGATCGGGCGGATGCGAGCCACCACGCGGCTGGTTTCGTCGAGGAGCCCAACCTCCAGCGGCCAGTCTCGATAAAACGGCGCGACCCCTTCGTTGATACCGTCAAGCGTGAGCTCCAGAGCGCCGTGGGCAGCGGTGCCATAGGTGAGCTGGGTCAGGCGGAAGCTGTAGCCCATGCGCCGCACGAGCGTGTCGGCGCGGGCTTTTTGCTCGGGAGGCAAGTCTTTTTCGATTGCAGGGCAGTACGGCCCGATCCAGGAGAAATGAAGCTGCTCCACGGCTTTCTGGAGTGTCGGCCAGCCCTCCCCAAGCCATTTTCTCGCCGCACTGGGCACCATCTCACCGCCCAAGGGCGCGGTTTTCCAGTTCTCCGTGCGCCCGGCTTTCGTCAGCGACGGTAGAAATTGCCACGCTTCTGTACCCAGGGAGTCCTCGGGGATCATGTCGTCGTGGTAGCCAAGCCAGGCGTGGTTCGTCCCTTCATAGGGGTAGCGCGCATGAATCGGGACATCGGGAAAGGCCGCTCTGTACGCCGCGACGACCCGCTTTTGTGTCGTCAGCGATGCCATAAGCTTCTCCACGGGCCAGGTGTGCCACTCCCCCCAGAAGCCCAGTGTCCCCAGCTGAAGAAACGCGACGCGGGGGTGGGCGTTGTAGCGCTTTCCAAAGGCCGCGATGAACCTCAGAAGTGGCTCCAAGAGCTTGGGGTCGTCCCAGCTCGGGCAGAGCCCCTTGCCGACCTCTTTGGTATCGTAGGCGGTGCGCTTCACACCGGAGTCGATCACCCACTGGGGCAGGCCTGTCGGCTCATTGGGGTACTCCAAAAACAGCCGTAGGATCACATGCTTGCCCCGTGCGAGCGGGCTCTCCCACTTTTTCTCGAACGCCTCCCAGGCAAAGACACCCGGGCGCGGCTCTAGCTCCCGCCAGGAGGCGTAGAAGTAGGCCAGAGAGACAGGAAGTGCATGGACAAAGCCAGGGTCGGAGTAGGCGCACCAGCCCTTGAGCGGGTTGTCGAGCGGCGCTGGCCCGGCAGGCAGAGAGAGCGTTTTAGCCATAGAAAAGTGTACCCAACAACCAGGCCAACCCACGGAAGGTAAGAGGGAGGGAACTCTATCGCACGAGCAGTGTCTTCACCAGGGCACTGTCCAAGGCATAGCTCTCTCCCTCGGGCGTAAAGGCACTCTTGAAGGTAAACGCGGCGGGGGTGGGGCCGTCGGTGTGGAGCAGTGTCAAGCGGTCGTTGGACTCCGTCCAGGTTGGTGTGTGGCTGTCGGCGACCCACCACGCAACATAGGTCGGCAGCGGGAACTCGTTCACCCACTCCTTGCGGTGCCGGAGCGACTCGGCGTGGCTCCCTGAGTAGGCAAAGGCATACACCGCCTCCAAGCTCTCCCAGAGCGAGAGCGTCCGCGCCAAGCGGGGGTAGGTCTCGGTCGGAAGCGACGCCGGGTAGATCCACTCGCCCCAGCTTACGCCGTCGAGACCCGAGCGACCAAGGAAGCCCGGGCTCGCCGCAGCCGCCGCGAAGTTACCCGGAGCCCGCTCCTCAAAACCCGCCACACCCGGAGCGCCCCACGGCTCTTTAAGAAGCCCAAATGTCAGAAATGCTAGTCTTGCCATGGTTATCCTCTATCCTCATCGACAGGGTTGTGTCGGTTGAGACGATTATACCCACTAAAGCGGGGCGAACTCGGGTAAGATGCCGCCATGAAACAGCCCAATATCTGCCTCATCTTCATGGACGACATGATGCACCGGCTACTCCTCGATAAAGAAGTCGAGACACCGAACTTGGACAAGCTCGTGGCGCGGGGGACGACCTTTACCCATGCCCACAACCAGGGCGCGTGGTCGGGGGCGGTCTGTATCCCCAGCCGCGCGATGCTGATCACCGGGCTCTCGCTCTGGCACGCGCGCGAGCGGATCGAGAAGACCCCACTCCTAGGCGAGTGGCTGGGAAAGCACGGCTATACGACACACTTTGTGGGCAAGTGGCACAACTCCGATGCCGCCCTGAAGCGGAGCTACCAGACTATCGGACCCCACGCAGGTGGCTTCTACCCCTCCACCGACGAGAAAGGCGATGCCTACCTGCGCCCCGCGCCGGGAAACAACACCTGGAAGCCCGATGACCTGTCGCGCAAGGGCCACTGGCTCGAAGTCGACGGCAAGGTTGTCCACAGCAGCGAGCACTGGGTCAACGGTGCACTGGAGTTCCTCAAAAGCAATGCTCACCCCCTAACCCCCGCCCGGCGGGGGGACAATGCGGATAGCCCTTTCTTTCTTCATGTCGCCTTTCACGCGCCCCACGACCCGCGCCAGGCCCCGACCGAGTACCTCAATAAGTACCCGATTGAGCGTGTCAGCCTGCCGCCCAACTTCCTGCCCGAGCACCCCTTCGACAACGGCGACCTGCGAGTGCGCGACGAGAAGCTGGCACCGTGGCCGCGTACGCCCGAGGCGATCAAGCAGCACCGCAAGGAGTACTACGCGATCCTCACCCACGCCGACTACCACATCGGGCGTATCCTGGATGCCCTCCCCGACGACACCCTGGTTGTCTTCTCGGGCGACCATGGGCTCGCGGTGGGGGAGCATGGGCTGATGGGCAAGCAGAACTGCTACGACCACTCGGTGCGGATTCCGCTGGTCTTTGCGGGGCCGGGGATTCCTAAGAATAAGAAAAACGATGCTCTGATCTACCAGAACCAGATCTTCGCCACGCTCTGCGACCTGGTCGGGGTGCCGCAGCCGCCCGGCCTGGAGAACCCCAGCCTCGCGCCACTGGTCAAGGGGGGCAAGCAAGAGCGCGATGCGGCGGTCTTTGGGGCGTATCTGGATGTCCAGCGCATGGTGCGTACCCGCACCCACAAGCTGATTGTCTACCCCAAGGCCAAGCACGTCCAGCTCTTTGATCTGGAGCACGATCCCTGGGAGACAAAGAACCTCGCCGCCGAGCAGCCCGAGCGGGTAAAGAGTCTCTGGGGGCGCCTCAACACGCTCCAAAAACAGCTCGCCGATCCTCTGGAGCTCCCGTTTTTGCAAGCCTCAGAGAATTTGTTAAAATAGTATCAGGAGAAGATGATGCAAGACCCCATCGTAAAGAGCCTCTCACCGACGGAGCTTCAGCGGCTTGTCAGAAACCTCAAGCCCCTCGCCGATCCTAGCCTGCGCGAGGCACTGCGCCCCGCAGGAATCGACCTCGTTGTGCTTCCCTTTGAGGTCGAGGTGCGCGCCCGGAGCCCCCTCACCTTTCGGCTGACGATTCCCATTACCAACTTCGGTCGCACGACCTTCACAGGGGGGGGCAGTGACGGCCTACCTACTCTCAATCTCACGTGACAATGCGTCCCCCGCTCCCAGCGACGAGGGAGCCAGAACCCTGATTACCCATGATATTCCCACCCTACGAACCGGTGAGCGGACACTGATCGTCGCCGATGTCTCGGTGACCGTGGGGACCTCTGTCCTAGAGAATCTCTACCTGCGCACCTGGGTGAAGCTCAATGCCGTCGATCCGCGTACACGGCGCTCGATCGAGTACCACGATGCCAACGATAGCAACAACACCGCGCAGCTCTCTGGCACCGAGCTGGTGCGACGCCTCCGCGCCGCGGGAATCCCGTAGCGATCTCTGCTAGAATGGCAGGATGAAGAAACCCAACATTGTCCTGATTCTCACCGATGACCAGGGCTTTGGCGATCTCTCCTGCCATGGCAACCCGGTTCTCAAGACACCTCATATCGATCGCCTCCACGATGAGGGCGTGCGCTTTACCCACTTTCATGTCAGCCCGACCTGCTCCCCGACCCGCGCAGCGCTGCTCACGGGCAAGCACGAGATGCGCTCGGGGATCAGCCACACGATCTACGAGCGCGAGCGGCTCTCGCTCAAAGCGACGACACTAGCACAGGTGCTCCAGGGTGTCGGCTACGCCACCGGCATCTTTGGCAAGTGGCACCTCGGGGATGAAGACGCCTACCAGCCCGATAAGCGCGGCTTTGACGAGGTCTTTATCCATGGCGCGGGTGGGATCGGGCAGAGCTACCCCGGCTCCTGCGGCGATGCGCCCGGCAATACCTACTTCGATCCGGCGATCTGGCACAACGGGCGCTTCGAGAAGACCAAGGGCTACTGCACCGATGTGTTTTTTGCCCAAGCGACCCGCTGGATCGAAGAAAAACGCGCCGAGAAAGCCCCGTTCTTTGCCTACATCACGCCCAACGCCCCACACGCTCCGCTGCAAGTGCGCCCGGAGGACGAGGCACGCTACGCTGGGAAGGTGGCGGACAAGCAGGCGGCGAAGTTCTTTGGGATGATCGCCAATATCGACGACAATATCGGGAAGCTCTTGGAGCGCCTCAAAGAGCTGGGCATCGAGCGCGAGACCCTAGTGGTCTTTATGAACGACAACGGCGGCACGGCGGGCGTAAAAGTATTCAATGCGGGGATGCGGGCATCGAAGAACACGGTCTACCAAGGCGGCACCCGTGCGGCATCGTTCTGGCGCTGGCCGGGAACCCTCAAGCCCGCCGACTGTGACCGGCTGACGGCGCACCTCGATATTCTTCCCACCCTCGCTGAGCTGACCGGAGCCAAGGCGCCGCGAGAGCTCGATGGCCGCAGCTTGGTATCGTTGCTCAAGAACCCGCAAGCCAAGTGGGGCGACCGGATGCTCTTTGTCCACACGGGCCGCTGGGAGCCGGGGCAGCCGCCTAGTAAGTACGGCAACGCCGGGGTCCGCTTCTCGCACTACAACGCGGTGGCGACCAAGAACCCCAGTGCCTGCTGGCAGCTCTTTGACCTCGATACCGACCCCGGGGAGACCACGGATATCTCGGCGCAGAACCCTGCGCTGGTACAGAAAGTCAATGCTGCCTACGACTCCTGGTGGGCGAGTGTCCTTCCCTGCCTGGAGAACGAGGACGCGTACAAGACCGCGCCTAAGGTCAACCCGTTTAAGGCACGCTACGAAAAACAGTTTGGAGGCTCCTCGAAATGAAGCTCTTTCTTCTTGCCGCACTCGCCGCGGTGACACTGGTGTCCGGTGCCCGGGCGCAGGAGGCGATTCCCTATAAAGAGGCCGACGGCAAGCAACTGGTGCTTCAGGTCTTCAAGCCGACCGGCTGGAAGGCGAGCGACAAGCGCCCGGGCTTTGTCTTTTTTCACGGCGGGGGCTGGACCGGTGGGACCCCCACGGTGCTCTACCCACAGGCAAAGGCGCTGGCGGCACGCGGGATGGTGGCGATCAGCGCCCAGTACCGCCTCGCGGAGAAGGGGAAAGCGCCTGAGACCTCGGTGAGCGATGCGCGCTCGGCGATGCGCTGGGTGCGGAGCCATGCGGGCGAGCTGGGAATAGACCCCAAGCGCCTCGGGGCGGGCGGTGGCTCGGCCGGGGGGCACTTGGCGGCGCACTGTGGGACGATCAAGGCCCTCGACGATCCCAAGGACGATAAGGCTGTCTCCTGTCGGCCGGATGCGCTGGTGCTCTTCAACCCGGTCTACGACAACGGTCCCGGCGGCTACGGCAACGAGCGGATCGGGGAGCGCTTTAAGGAGTTCTCGCCGCTCCACAACCTGGATAAAACGTCTCCGCCGACGCTTGTCTTCTTTGGTGATAGGGATAACCTCGTCCCTGTTAAGACCGCCGAGGCGTTTCGCGATGCCCAGCGCGCTGCCGGGGTCAAGTCCGAGCTGATGGTCTACCCAGGGCAAGGGCACGGGTTCTTCAACAAGGAGCCGTATCTCGGCAAGACGATCGCGGAGATGGAGGGCTTCCTAGAGGGTCTCGGCTGGCTGAAAAAGCAACCCAAGCCCGACCCCGCTCTGCGCCCGATCGCCGAGACACCGGGCCTGCCACGGGTGCTCCTGATCGGCGACTCGATCTCCATGGGCTACACGCTCCCCGTGCGCAAGCTCCTTGAGGGCAAGGCCAATGTGATCCACCCCCCGGTGAACTGCTCCCACAGTGGCTTCGGGGTGCGCGAGCTGGACAAGTGGCTGGGAGACAAGCCGTGGGATGTCATTCATGTCAACTTTGGCCTGCATGACCTGAAGTTTGTGGACGAGAAGGGGACGATGGTCGCGGTGGAAAAGGGCAAGCAGCTCGCCTCCCTCGCCGACTACGAAGCCAACCTACGCACGCTGGTGGCACGGCTCAAGAAGACCGGAGCCAAGCTGATCTGGGCCACCACGACACCCGTCCCCGAAGGCACCACCGGCCGGATCGCCGGCAGCGAGCGCGCCTACAACGAGGTTGTTGTCAAGGTCATGGCCGAGAACCAGATCCCCATCGACGACCTCCACGCCGCTGTCGCCGGGAGCCTGGCGACCCTGCAGCAGCCCCGCAATGTCCACTTCACCCCCGCCGGCTACGAGGCACTTGCCCAGGCTGTGGTGAAGCAAGTCACGGCTAACTTACGCTAAATAGCACCGATCACTATCAAGATAGGCTTTGTCTTATATGGATAATCGTGGTTTTTGTGTAGAGTGGAAATTTGCACATGACGAATAGGTAAGTAAATCGTCACAAGATGTTATGATGTCACGTCTGTAAACCTGGCGAGCGGAAGTTGTTTAGTGCATTCCTAGCAACAAAGAGCGCAGTTGAATTAAAGCTAAGAAAGTTCTGTTGAAAATGAAGCGAATGTTATCTCTTGTAGCGGCCTGTCTTCTCGGAGGAGGGCTTGGCTCTCACACGATGGCACAAGGCCCAATCATCCCCCCTGATGTCGCACGAGGAATTCTCCGTGAGAGCCTGCGTATTGGGTTCCTCAGTGCGGAGGGGCCGCGAAACTACGCTCTACGCTCCATGAATTTTGATGGCACGGCGACGACTGACCTCTGGGGGACACGGCTTCCTCTGAGCAACGAGAGCTATGCGGGGGTGGACTTTACCTTTACGCCCGATGGTCAGACTGTGGTCTACTCTGCTGTCGATGGCACCTATGTTCAGGCGCGTGGCCGGGCGCGCACCAAGATCATGACCACCGTTGTTGGGGGAATTCAGGTCTCCCCGGATGCTCGGAAGCTGGTCTACACGCGCAAGGTAGGCACCAGCGAGACGGATATCTACGTCTGCAATATCGACGGAACCGGGGAGCGGCAGCTCACAAATGCCCGAGGAGCCGAGGCATGGCCCGCTTGGTCCCCCGACGGACGCAAGATTCTCTATGCACAAGGTGCGGGGGTAGGTGAGATACAGAAGCTCATGGTCATGGAGGCCGATGGGAGCAGCCAGCACGCCATCACCCGGGGAAGCTTCACGGCACCCGATGAGATCAAGTTCAATATGGGCAAGTGGTCCCCCGATGGCACGAAGCTCGTCGCTGTTGGCTATACGGCAGGCCGGTGGCAGATCTACACCCTCAACGCGGATGGGACATCCCCTCGACAGCTCACCACCGATCCCCTCATGCACTCCACGCCAAGCTGGTCCTCCGATGGACGAAAGATCCTGTTTTCTGGGCCAACAAGCGCCGCTAGCACCGCAAAATGGGACATCTTTGTGATGGATGCCGATGGGGCGCACCTGACCAACCTGACCAACACCCCGGATATTTCGGAAACAAGTCCTAAGTGGCAAGAACCTTATAGCCTACCACGACTGCGCCTGGGACTTTAGAGAGGTTGTTCCCTATGAAAAACCAGTGGACTGTAGCTTCTTTAGGAATAGGGCTAGCACTTGCCGCTCCGACGCTTGCGCAGCAGAAGATCGTGGGGCGCGTTGGCGCTCCACTCACCCTCGGGGATTCCAAGGTGACGATCCGCAATATCCGCAACCAAGCGGGGACACCCCAGCAGCAGCCTCCTCAGGGCTACCACTACATCGCCTTTGAAATGCGGATGGAGGCGGGAGCGGGCACGAAGGTGACACGCGCCCCCAAGGGCTTTGAGGGCGTGACGGTCTACAAAGCCGTCACGACAAGAGCACCCGAGCCGGGCGTCATCTCGCAGCGGCAGCCCGCTCCGGTGCTCCGTGGCAATGCTCCCAGCACGCCGGGCGTGGCGAGCGGCCCGACAACCATCACTCGAACCACAACCACCGCTCCGGGGCCGGGCATGATCTCGCGGCCCGAGCCCCGCCCGACTCTGCGTGGCAACGCGCCTGTCACTCCCGGAGTGGTGGCGCAAGGCTCGGGTGGGAAATCGTCGCCCGACACTCTCGCGATGCTAGCCGACCCGGTGCGGGTCTTGGGGGCGAGCGAGGCGCGGGTGATGTCCAAGAAAGGGCTCGCACCGGGCGAGGCGTTCACCTGGACCGTCGTTGCCCTCGTGCCCAACACCGAGGACCGCGCGGCGTGGCTTGGCTTTATTCTCCTGCAGCCGCAGGGCCGTGCGCCGCAGAAGCTCAACTACGAGATCGACCTGGGGACACTCCCGCCCTACACCGCGCCCGCCGAGGTGAGTGTTGCCGTGGGGGAGTTGGGGACGCTCTTTGGCTACCAAGTGAAGGTCACCGGAGCTGCCACGGGGACGCCCAAGGCCAACCCGCTTCGCTCCACCAGCCCAGACACGGTCGCGGTGATTGTCTCCGTGGAGCACACCAACCCGCTGCCCGAGGCCATTGCCCACGGCGCTCATAGTGTCGTGCTGGAGGATCGTGCGGGGACTGTCTACAGCGCGGATCTCTTTGCCGGACGGCTGCCGTCGCAGACCCGCCCCGGTAAGACCACCAAGGCCGCCTTGACCTTTCTCGTGCCCGCCGCCAAGCTTGGGGAGCTGAAGGCACGCTTCAATCCCGCAATCGGCTATGGAAATGTGGTCGTGCCCCTCACAGGACTACAGCTTTAAACAATGAAAAAATACTATCTACTAACTGCCATCACGCTTCTTGGAGGCACCTTCCTCTTCCCCGCAAAGGCCCGAACACCGCAGATTGGGAAGCCTAGAATCCCGCTTCTCACCGATACGTCCTATGTTGCCTACATCCGATTAGACTCGGTGGAGCCGCGCATTGGTGCCATCAAAACCGATCGTAGTGAGGAGCGGGATCTGTGGGGGAAGCGCACCAACATCGGAAGTACTCGCTATGGGCTCACCTTCACGTCCGAGGGACGAACGGTCTTTTATTCCAATACCACCGGTATCTACCGCCTCGATCGTGATGGGGCTCCCCGTCGGATCTTGGATTTTACTGCCTCACAGCTCCAGCTATCTCCCGATGGCCGAAGCCTCCTGGGTATAAAAGCACGGGCCACTTCAGAAACCACCGAGATATTCACCGCTGCTGTGGATGGAACCCGTGTAACTATTCTGACGCCCCCCGGGGAGTTTGAGACTGCTCCTTGTTGGTCGCCCGATGGCACTCAGGTTCTTTATGTTAAGCGAGGACATATTTGGCTTAGAAAAGCAAGTGGGGCTACTCTAAGGGAAATTCAGACTCCCGATGCTCCCATAGGGGTTCGTGATACCTTCTTTGGAGTTCGTTGGTCGCCTAATGGAAGATCTATTGTTGCAGGATGTATTGCCGGAAGTGGAAGCTACGAAACAAGGATTTGTGTGTTTAATCCTGATGGGACAGGGTTTCGTATCTTGCCAACGGGATTAAAATACCACTCTGGCATGCACTGGTCGCCGGATAATCGTAAGATTGTTTTTTGTGGTGGTGATTCAACCGACGGCAGTACGAAGTATGATATTTTTATGATGAATGCTGATGGCAGTGGGCTGGTGAACCTGACCCAGTCTCCGACCGTCTCGGAGGTGGAACCACGGTGGCTCGCAACCTGGTAGTTGCCAGAGCACCCGCCCGGCACAGTAGCGCAGTTCAGGTTTGGTATACTGAGCCGTGCCCAACACCGACACTGTAACGACGCCTGCCTCGCCTAAGAAGGCCCTCACCGACCGCGCGGTCGCGAACCTCTTTCTCCTGCCCACGATCCTACTGCTCGTGGCGATGAATATCTTCCCGCTCTTCTGGTCGCTGGGGCTGAGCTTTACCAAGTTCAAGGCCAACGCCAACAAGCCCGCGGAGTGGATCGCCAACGCCAACTACGTGGAGATGATGAGCCGCGAGCAGGTCTGGCACTCCTTTACCACCACCGCCGCCTTTGTGCTCCTGGCGGTCGGGCTCCAGCTGGCCGTCGGCTTTGGCCTGGCGATCCTGCTCAACCGTAGCTTCAAGCTCAAGGGGATTGTCACGACCTTCTTCCTGCTTCCCATGATGCTGAGCTCCGTGGTGGTGGGGCTGTTCTGGCGCTTCCTGCTCGACACCAACTTTGGGATGATCAACTGGCTCCTGGGCTCCGTGGGGCTGATGGACCCCAAGAACCCGATCAACTGGACCGACAAAGACCACGCGCTCTGGTCGGTGGTGATCGCCGATACCTGGCAGTGGGCCCCCTTTGTGATGCTCATCGCGCTGGCGGGGCTCGCCAGTGTTCCCAAGACCCTCTACGAAGCGGCGAGTGTGGACCGGGCGAGCGAGTGGTTCCGCTTCCGGTTTATCACCATGCCCTTCATCACGCCGCTGCTGCTGATCGCGCTGCTCTTTCGGACACTCGATAGCTTCAAGATGTTCGACCTGGCGTGGATCATGACCGAGCGCGGCGCGACGGTCGAGACGGTCTCGATCCAGGTCTTCCGCGAGGCGCTACGCAACTGGAACACGGGCAAGGCCTGCGCGCTAGCCTATATCGTCCTGCTGGTGATTATCGGGCTGACCAACCTCTACCTAATGATGATGGCCCGGGTGCGCGGCGAGGCCAAGCTCGATGCCGCCCCGCTCTTTGCGCCGGAGACTCCCTGGCTCGTGGGGATTCAGAAGGCCGCCACCCCGACCCTGGGGATTCTCTTGCTCTGGGGAGTCTTCAAGGCCGGCGGGCCGCTCTTTGTGCTGGGGCTTGCCGTCCTGGGAGGGCTGATCGCCGCGACGTTCTCTATCCCACAGAAGGTCCGCTCCGTTCTGGCGACCATTGGGATCGCGGTGGCGCTCTTTGTCTATCTCTTTCCTCTAGGCTGGATGATCGCGACCTCGCTGAAGCAGTACACCGATGTCAATGCCATGCCCCCCAAGTTCGCGTTTACCCCGACTGGTGCCAACTACGCGGCGATCTTTAGCAGTGTCGATGGCAAGAAGTTTTTAGGGCAGATGGGCAATAGCCTCCTGGTGAGCGTTGTCTCCACCCTGATCGCGGTCTTCATGGGCACCCTGGCGGCCTACACCTTCTCCCGCTTCAAGATCAAGGCCAAGGGCGATGCGCTCTTCTTTATCCTCTCGACCCGCATGCTCCCGCCCGTTGTCGTTCTGGTGCCGGTCTATCTCATGTACCAGCTGATCGAGCAGAAGACCGGCATCAAGCTACTCAACACACTCTTTGGCCTAGGGCTGCTCTACACGACAGTCGGGGTTGCCTTTGCGACCTGGCTGATGAAGGGCTTCACCGACGATGTCCCGCCCGAGTACGAGGAGGCGGCGCTGCTGGACCGCTACTCGCGCCTGCGAGCGATGCAGAAGACTGTCCTGCCGCTCGTGATTCCCGGTATGGCGACCACCGCGGTCTTTGTCTTTCTCAACGCCTGGAACGAGTACGCCTTTGGCTACTTCCTCTCCGGCCTGGAGCCCCTCACCGCCCCGCCCTCGATCACGGCGGTGATTGGCGGCGGCTCGATTCCCTGGAACGAGGTGGCCGCCCGCGCGATGGTCTTCCTGCTACCCGCTGCGGTCTTTACCTTCCTGATGCGCAACCACCTGCTACGCGGCATGACCTTCGGCGCGATCAAGGGAAGATAAGATGAACCGACTGGACACACGTTTTGCGGCGCTGAAGGCACAGGGCGAGAGGGCGCTGGTGGTCTTTGTGACCGCGGGAGACCCCTACCCGGAGCGCACGGTCGATGTCCTCTGCGCGCTGGCGGAGGCGGGAGCCGATGTGATCGAGCTAGGAGTCCCCTTCTCCGATCCCCTCGCCGATGGCCCGACCATCCAAGCGGCGAGCTTTCGGGCGCTCCAAGGCGGGATGAACCCGCCCAAGGTGCTGGCTGCCGTGCGCGAGGCGCGTGCCCGTGGGGTGAGTGTCCCTATCGTGCTGATGGGAGCCTACAACCCGGTGCTCCAGTACGGCCCCGAAAAGTTCGCCCAGGACGCCGTGGCGGCAGGAGTCGATGGCGCGATTGTCACCGATGTCATCCCCGAGGAGGCCGATACCTGGAAGCCGATCGCGGATGCGGCGGGCCTCGCGACCATTTTCTTACTGGCCCCGACCTCGACCACGGAGCGGATGGAAGCGGTCGGAAAGCTGGCGGCGGGCTTTATCTACTGTGTCTCCATGACGGGAATCACCGGCACCAAAGAAGTGGTCCCGAGCGAGCTGCCCAGCCTGGTCGCGGCGATTCGCCAGCACGCCGGCACCACCCCGGTCTGTGTGGGCTTTGGGATCAAGACCCCCGAGCAGGTCAAGGCCATCTGTGCCTTCGCCGACGGTGCCGTGGTCGGGAGCTCGCTGGTCACCCTGCTGCACGAAACCCGCGAAAACCCCGAGGCGCTGGATGTCGTGAAGGCGTATGTGGCGTCGCTGAAAGAGGCAACGCGCTAGCTCGGACATGAGCCCGGACAACGAGTGTCCGGGCTTGAGAGGGCGACGGCTGCCTTCGCAGCCAACCGAATCTACTGCGTCCGCAGGTGCCCGTCGCCCTCTCAAGCCGAGACCCTTGTGGTTACGGCTGGTTCCGGCAACTCGTTCCGCGGGCTCTCGTGGTTCCGGTTTTTGCATTCTCGTGTACAATGGCCCCATGAACCGACGACAGTTTCTGGGAGCCGCCGCCGCGCCGCTCTTTCTGCCTAGCTCTGTGCTGGGACGTGCAGGCTTCACCGCGCCCGCGGATCGTATCACCGTGGGCGTGATCGGCTGTGGGAAGATGGCCAACGACTTCCACCTGCCCACACTGCTCGACTTCGACGATGTACAGATTCTGGCGGTCTGCGATGTGGACACGACCCGGCGGGAGCGTGCCAAGAAGCGGGTGGAGACCCACTACGAGGGCGAGGGCCGCGCGACCAAGACCTGCGCCGCCTACAACGATTTCCGCGAGGTGCTCGCCCGCAAGGATATCGATGCCGTCGTGATTGTCACCCCCGAGCACTGGCATGCGATCCCGATTATCGAGGCGTGTAAGGCCGGCAAAGATGTCTACTGCGAGAAGCCGCTGACCCTCACCCTCGCCGAGTCCAAGCGCTGCATCGAGGCGGTGCGCAAGTACAAGCGGGTCTTGCAGACCGGGAGCCAGCAGCGCTCGAATGTCTTTGGGCGCTTCCGCGAGGGCTGCGAGTTTGTGCGGAGCGGGCGGCTGGGCAAGATCAAGTCCGTGACGGTAGGTGTCGCGGCACCGAGTGTCTGGTGCGACCTGAAAGAAGAGATGCCCGAGCCCGGCCTAGACTGGGACCTCTGGCTCGGGCCGGCTCCGATGCGGCCCTACAGCTCCGTGCTCTCCCCCCGCGGCCAGCACAACCACTTCCCCGCCTGGCGCAACTACCGCGAGTACTCCGGCGGCGGCCACGCCGACATGGGGGCGCACCACTACGATATCGCGCAGTGGGCACTGGGCAAGGACGACACCGACCCTGTGGAGATCGTCCCCCCCGACGATCCCATGGCGACTTTTGGGGCGAAGCTGATCTATGCCGATGGGATCGAGGTGACCCACGGCGGCCCGAGCGGCTGCTTCTTCACCGGCACCAACGGCACCCTGCACCTGGACCGTGGCGTGCTAAAAAGCGACCCGCCCGAGCTGGCCAAGACCCCGCTCAGTGAGAAAGAGACCCACTTGTTTGTCTCGCCGGGCCACCACCGCAACTGGATCGACTGCATCAAGAGCCGCCAGAAGCCCCTCTGTGATGTGGAGATCGGCTGTCGCTCCGTGGCGCTGGTGCAGCTGGCCAACCTTGCCTACTGGCACCGCCGCCGCCTGAAGTGGGACCCCGTCAAGTGGGAGTTTATCGGCGATAAAGAGGCCAACAAGTGGCTCGACCGCGAGCGCCGCTCCAAGTGGTCCCTGCCAAAGGTGTGACATTTTGGCATCCCGGCTCGCTTAGGCTCGCCACCCTTCGCCACACCCAAAGGGTACCCGCCTCGTTCCGAGGGGCAAAGGGTTTAGGGTACGCTTTATTAACCCTTCGCCCCAACGAAGTTGGGTTTCAGGCGAAGGGTGACCGAGTGGTGCGAGGTCGGGATGCCAAACAACGAAAATCATGCAAGAAGAGAAGATTACTGAGTCGCTGAAGCTCGCCGATGTCTGGGCGGGGCACCCGGTGGGCTTTGCCCTGCTGACCCACGGCAACCAGCAGTTTGTGGCGTTCTACGATGCCACGCGACAGATGACAGTCGCGCAGCGGAGCCTGGGGAGCAAGACCTGGAAGTACACCAAGCTGCCATCGCAGCTGGGCTGGGACTCGCACAACTATGTCACCCTGGCCGTGGATAGTGGCGGGTTTCTGCATGTCTCGGGCAATATGCATGTCGTGCCACTGGTCTACTTCCGCTCGACCAAGCCGCTCGATGCCAGTAGTTTGGTGCAGGTGAAGGCGATGACGGACCAGAAAGAGACTCGGGTGACCTATCCGCTGTTCTTCCGGGGCGCCAAGCAGGAGCTGATCTTTACCTACCGCGATGGCGGCAGCGGCAACGGCGACCAGCTCTACAACACCTACGACCCCAAGACCAAGACCTGGAAGCGCCTCACCGAGCAAGTCGTGACCAATGGCGAGGGCCAGCGCAATGCCTACCCCGCCCTCCCGCAGCTCGGCCCCGATGGCTACTTCCACCTGATCTGGATCTGGCGCGAGACTCCTGATGCCGCCACCAACCACCACCCGTCGTATGCCCGTAGCCGCGATCTGGTGCACTGGGAAGATAGCGCGGGAAAGCCCCTGACACTGCCCATCACCCTCAAGACCGGCGATGTGATCGACCCCATCCCGGAGCACGGCGGCGCGCTCAATGGCCTCGTCAAGCTGGGCTTCGACTCCCAGAAGCGCCCGATTGTCTCCTACACCAAGTACGATAAGAACGGCAAGAGCCAGCTCTACTGTAGCCGCCGTGAGAGGTCCGGCTGGAAGGTCTACCCCGTGACCCGCTGGGACTGGCGCTGGGAGTTTGGCGGTGGGGGGACAATCGCTGCGGAGATCGGTCTGGGGGCGGTCGAGAGTGCGGGGGCGGGGCGGCTCAAGCTAGCCTTTCGGACAAAGAGCCATGGGAGCGGGGTGCTGGTGCTCGACGAAAAGACACTCGCGGTGGTCGAGAAGCTCCCCCCGCCCGAGGGCTACCCCAAGAGCCTGCGCGCCGTCCGCGCCAAGTTCCCCGAGCTACAGGTCAAGTGGGCCGGCGACCTAGGCAAGCCTGCCTCGGGCGGCGGGCGCTATGTCCTGCGCTGGGAGACCCTCGGCCCCAACCGCGACAAGCCCCGCACCGGCCCGCTACCGCCTCCCTCGGAGCTGTGGCTCTATCGGCTACAATAGCTCATGAGCCAGAGACTTGAGACCCCCGAGCAGGTAGTCGCCGCGATCTACGACTGCTTTGCACGCCGCGGCCACCAGAGCTATGGCGAGGATGTCACCGAGCAGGAGCACGCGCTCCAGTGCGCCTACTTTGCGGCCCAGGTGGGGGAGCCCGAGAGCCTGATCGTCGCCTGCCTGCTCCACGATATCGGGCACCTGCTCCACGACCTGGGGGAGGATATCGCCGAGAAGGGGATCGATGCCCAGCACGAGGAGTACGGCGCCCGCTGGCTCGCGGCCTACTTCCCCCCGGAGATTGTCGAGCCCGTCCGCCTGCACGTCACCGCCAAGCGCTACCTCTGCGCCCGCGAGCCCGGCTACACCGAGGCGCTCTCGGAGGCATCGCAGCGGAGCCTGGCTCTGCAAGGTGGCCCCATGACCGAGAGCGAGGCGCAGGCCTTTGAGGCGAGTCCCCACGCCGAGTGGGCCGTCCGCCTGCGCCGCTACGACGACCAGGGAAAAGTCACCGACCTGGTGATTCCCCCGCTGGAGAGCTACCGCGCGCTACTGCTTGACCGGGCGCGGCTGGGCGATCAGAAAGGCGGTTAGGTCCCAGGACTCCTGGAGGGTGAGCGCGCCGCCAGAGCCGAAGGGCATGTTGTGCTTGAGGAAGCCCGCCATCTTCTCCGGCTTGGCCCCAAGCCCCGCCAGGTTGTTGAACGAGCGCGGCCCCCAGAGCGCGGGCCGGTAGTAGGAGCCGCTCTCGTAGCGCCCGCTGCCATCGGTGCTGTGGCAGGCCGCGCAGCGCTGGGCAAAGAGCTCCTTGCCGCGTACAGGGTCGCCGTCGCGCTTCTCCACTTTTAGCATTCCCGTCGGCTGGGGCGGGATGCCAAGGGCCTGCGCCTGCTCATCGAGCCAGTGGAAGTAGGCATTGAACGCCGCCATCTCGGGGCCGTCGGTGGGCAGCGGCCGGCCGTTCATGCTGCGCTGCATGCACTGATTAATGCGGTCGTAGAACTTCTGCGGCGTCTCGTACTTGCCGTCGGCGAACATCCCCACCCACCACGATGAGCTCGGGTTGCGCCCGACATCGAGGTGGCAGCTCCCGCAGTGCAGCTTGTTGCCCACATAGCGCGGCATCAGCTCGTAGCTGCGCTCCGCGAGGGCGTGGCCGCGCTGGACCGCCCGCCAGTTTTTCTTGTCCCACTCGGTCACGGCCTTGGTGGGCGGCGGGATGAGCGGCATCTCCTTCACCTCGGGCTGGGCGCGGCGGATAGAGAAAAGAAAGTCCGCGCTGACATACTTTTCCGTATTGAGCGTGCGTGCCGACGCGTGGCAGCCCAGGCAGGAGCTCTCCTGAACAAAGCTCTCCATGGTCGTGTTGGAGAGAAAAGTCGGCTCGACACGCCCGCCCGGCGCGGGCCACTGCGCCCCGACCAGCTCGTAGTTCTGGAGGACACTGCCCGTGGCGTGGAGCACCTGCTGCTGTGCCCGGTTGAGCTCCCGGAGCCGCGCCCGGAGCGGGCTGAGGCGCTGCACGAGGTTCGGGACACCCGGCTCGGTCTGCTTGTTGGTCCGCGCCTCGGGGACCAGCGGGGGGCAGAACGATGCATCGCTGCCCTCGGTGTTGCTGATGTGCTCGAAGGTCGCCCAGACCCACTGGGGCGCCGACGGTGTCTTCTGGACGATGTGTAGCCCGACCAGCCCCATCTTGCGCTTGCGCTTGCGCCCCGCACGCCCGTTTTTGGTATCGAAGACCACGCACTCGCGCGTGAGGTAGTGCGCCTCCTCCCCCGGTTCCAGCTCACGCCAGCTCGCCTTGACCGCCATGGCACCGTCGGGGTAGCGCACGCTCTCCGCGACGCGCTGCTGGCGGCTGTCGTAGAGCTTGTGGCTGCGGAGGTAGTCGAAGAGAACCTGATTGACCCGGATCTCGTAGCGCACCACGTGCCCAAAGCGATCCGTGAGGGTGGCGGGTAGGGTGCCATCGCTCTGGACGGCTTGTAGGTTGTCGGTCAGCTCGCGCTCATGGGGGAGGGGGGCACTCCAAGGAAGCGGCTCCGCGCCGCCTCGCAGAAAGATCTCCCCCGGCGTCTTCCACGTCTCCCAGACCCGCAGTCCCTCCGCCCCGAAAGGCTTGTTGGTGTCGGCTACCCCACGCTGATCGGCCCGTGCTGGCCACTGAATCGCCACAAACTCGTCCCAGGCAAACGCATCCACCGCCCGTTGGGTCTCTCTAATCTCCGGCCCTGAGAGCCCCCTGGATACATCAGTAGGAACGGTCGGGCTGAGGGCCACCGTTGCAAGAGCCGTCGCTGGAAGCAAGGTCGCAAGAAAGCGCATGCCGTTATTCTACCGCGAAGGGGTTGGTATAATTTCGCATGCTCCCGCCGCCACTCACCGATGAAGAAGTCCGCCAGCGTGTCCTTTGCCCCTTAGAAGGATATCTGAATTTCCCTCTAGGCATATCCTTCGAGATAGAGGGAATGCCGGATCATTCTGCAAAGGAAGAGACTTGGCTGCAGGTTGTACCTATAGTCTACCGCCGGGAGTGGGAGAAGGCGTATTGCTATGGCCTCGCCGATGATGCGCTTGCCCGTATTCTAGTCAAGCTCGAAGCGCCTGATAATCCCTCAACTCCTCTTGTACAAGTGCTCGCGAAAGTAGACATTCCTCGTCTTTTGGAAACAGTGAAGGAGATGTGTGATACCAAAAATATCTCGGCCTGGCGCGTACTACACCCCTCTCTTCAAGAGTCTCTCGAATTCTTCGTGATACTTCTTCTCCTTGTCATCAGTGCCATTTGTATCATCGTAGCACTTGCCCTTCTTCCTCTCGTGGCTATGGGAGGGATACTGTGCTTTGTGTTAGCAATCTGTCTATCGCGATGGGTAGAGCAACAAGCTACCCGACGACTCCTTGAGCGGCGTATCAATCCACAGATGACATTCCAACAGCTGGCAGAGTGCATTCGCGATACGGCAAGAATCCAAGCTCAGGAGATGCAAACAGCCGCACAGGCTCGTAAAGGGCAGGGACGGAAACGTTAGCGACGCTCTTGCTGTATTAGGAAAAGAGAAAGAGAACGGCAGCGACAGTGTCACCAAGAGCCCCGACACAATCGCCAGCGCTTCTTCTTCTATCGCCAACACACACAACGCTATCGCCACTGGCCGCGACGCCAGGAAAGGATGCCCTACTATGCCCGCTCTCGTTACTTCGGAGATACTCAAGACCGCAAAAGCCTGCGCGATTCACTGGGAAAAGGTCGATGCCACTCTGGGAGCCTCGCCGCTGACACTTCGCCGTGGCTACACGCTTGCTAACTTTACCACCGACATCACTGCCCTGGAGCAGCGCCTTGCCCAGATGCCCGATACGGAGAATGCCTACGGAATCGCCCTGGCGGAGCGCGATGCGGGCAAGGCACCCCTTAAAGCGCGCCTGAAACAGTTCCGCGCCGCTGTGCAAAACAAACTCGGCGACACGGCTTTCCTAGGCGAGCTCCCCGCACAGCCCAAGACAACGGCGACGGAGGCGGCATTTCTGAGCGCCTTCGACGACATGGCCGACCTGTGGGAGCGGATCAATGCGGCGACCATCAACGGCTTCACCCCGCCCCTCACCCTTGCCAAGGGCTACTCCCTCGCCGACTTCACCGCCGAGCTTGTCGCACAGCGCACCACCTACAACAAGACCCGTCAGGCAATCGCCGATGCTGCCCTCACCCGAAAGGAGCGCGACACCGAGACAAAAGCGGTCTGGGAGCGCATCAAGCAGTACCGCCAGGGATGCTTGGCAGTCCTCGACAACACCGACCAACTCCTGGAAATGGTCCCCTGAGAGAGCCATGCCCAAGCCTTTTGATGCCACTACCAAGTTTCTGGTCGAGCTCAACCCCACGGACTGGCTCCACTTACTGGGGTTGCCCCTAGGCCCCACACGCATCTCGGAGACCGATCTCTCCACGGTCTCGACCGCCGCGGATCGCCTCGTTGTTGTGGAGGCAAGCCCGCCCTACGCGCTCCTGGTGGAGTTTCAGGGCAACACCGACCCTGAGTTTGAGAGCCGCTTGCTGGAGTACACCGTCCTTGCAAAGAATCGCTTGGGCATGCCGGTCTACCCCGTGGTGATCTTGCTACGCTCGTTTACAGGGCAGGACAAGCTCCGCGGGCGCCACCGGATGCTTGGCCCCGACCAAGAGCTCTTGCTGGACTTCCGCTACCGGGTCTTGCGTATCTGGCAGATGCCCCCTGAGGTATTCCTTGCGGGGGGGCTAGCGATACTCCCCCTTGCCACGATTGCACGCACTCGCCGGAGTGAGCTCGTTCGCATCTTGGATCGGATTGAGGAGCGCTTGGAAGTGGAGGCCGCGCCCGCACGCGCCGACCTCCTGCGCACGGCAACCTTTATCTTGATGGGGATAAAGTTTGATAAAATCCTTGTGGAGAAACTGATGAGCAGAAACGTACTGGAACTATCGTCGACCTACCAAGCCATGCAGCAAGAAGCCCGCGCCGCTGGCCTCGCCGAAGGACGTTCCGAAGGCCTTGCCGAAGGACGCTCTGAGGGCTTGACCGAGGGACGCGCTGAGGCGACACGGAGCCTGATCCTAAGAATTGGGGGGCGCCGTCTCGGCATGCCAACTCCAGAGCAAGTCTCCTGGCTAGAGGGTATCGCCGACCCCGAGGTGCTCGATAGCATCGTGGATCGCTTGCTCGAAGCTGAGACCTGGGACGAGCTCCAGAGTCCTTAACTCTCCATGCCCCCACCGCCGCTCACCGACGAAGAAGTCCGCCAGTGCGTTCAGAAGTGCTGGGATGAAGACCGGGGTGAAGATTGCTTGGATGAGCTGGGTATGACACCAAACAAAGGACGGCTCCCTGTTGATATTGCGCCAAATCTCTATCAACGAGAGTGGGAGCGCGCCTACCGCTACGGCCTCGCTGAGGACGCCTTACAAAACATTTTAACGCGCATGGGGGCACCACAGGACCCTGACATTCCCTTAGTTCAGGTTCTATCGGACGAAGAGAATCTCATTATGAATCTCCTTTGGGCAATTGAGGCAATGTGTGATACGCATGAGGGGGCTGCCTGGGGGCTCACGGAAAATGTTCCGCATCGGCGTCCTCTATGGCTTTTCCTACCGTTTATTGCCAGTGTCGTCTGCCTCGGGCTTGCCGTCGTGACCAGCGAGCCACGCTGGTGCATCGGTTGGCCGCTTGGGTGTATCGTGGGAGTGGTGACCATCGAGTTCTGTAAACGCCGCGTCAAGGCGTTGCCTCCCTGGCGTTTCTCGCCTAAAGTTACCTTTCGCGACCTGGCGGAGAACATTTGGGAGACGGCGCGAAACCGTGCCGAAGAGATGCGAGAGGCGGCTGAGCGGTTTCGGCGAGGGGGAGACGGTACAATACCGGCGTGAGTACCAAACCTGTTACCGTGGCCCTCTTGCGCCCGGATTCGACGCGGCGTGAGGCCGTGGCTCTCTGTGAGAAGTTTGCGGAGACCGCCGAGACTGCCTGCGTTCTGCCGACCTGGGTCGCGGATGTGCTGGAGAGTGGCCTTGAGGTGGCGACCGTGATCGGGTGGCCGCACGGAGCCGCCAACACGCAGGCGCTCGGGATCGAGGCCGCGATGGCGACCGCCGATGGCGCCACGGAGCTGATCTTCTTTCCCAACCTCTCCGCCCTCAAGTCCGGCGCGGAGCTGCTCGTGGCTGATGCGGTGCAGACCGTGGTCGATGCCGCCGCCCCCACGGACTCGGAGGTGACCCTCTGGCTGCCGTGGGAGCAGCTCAAACCCTTGGAGCGTCAGTCGCTGGCTCGGCTTGCGGTGGAGTGCGGCGCGAGCGCGCTGCTGCTGCCCGTGGACGACGAAGAGTCGGCCAAGGCCTTGCGTGAGTTCCTCCCGGATGAGATCGGGATGATGATCGCGTGCACGTCCGATGCCCCAGCTGCGGCCTACGCGCACCGCTTGTGGAGGGACTGGGATGGAAAATCGTAACCCCGGAACGCCCCTCGACCTGGAGTGGGTCGCTGCCACGCGGATCAATCGCCCCGCGGTCGAGCGGCGTGTGGCAAGCCTTCCTGGCCGCCGCAGTGTCAAGAAGGACTGGCAGGCCGCGTGGCTCTTGCGGGCGATCTCCTGCATGGACCTAACCACGCTCTCTGGCGACGATACCCCCGGCAATGTGCGCCGACTCTGCGCCAAGGCCCGCCAGCCCGTGCGCCAGGATATCCTCGATGCGCTGGAGATCCCCAAGCTCACGGTTGGAGCCGTCTGTGTCTACCACGACATGATCGCCCCCGCAGTCGAGGCGCTCGCGGGCTCCGGCATCCCGGTCGCCGCGGTCTCCACCGGCTTTCCCGCCGGCCTCTCCCCGTTTCATCTGCGCGTCGCCGAGATCAAGGAGTCCGTCAAGGCCGGGGCGCAAGAGATCGATATCGTCCTCTCCCGCCGTAAAGTGCTCTTACAGGACTGGCAGGGTATCTACGACGAAGTGCGAGCCTTCCGCGAGGCCTGCGGCGATGCTCACCTCAAGACCATTCTCGCGACCGGCGAGCTGGGGACCCTCACCAATGTCGCGCGGGCGAGCCTTGTCTGCATGATGGCGGGCGCGGACTTTATCAAGACCAGCACCGGGAAAGAGCCTACCAACGCGACCCTGGGCAATAGCCTTATCATGGCCCGCCAGATTCGCGACTTCCACGAGCGCACCGGTCACGTGGTCGGCTTCAAGCCCGCGGGCGGCATCCGCACTGCAAAACAATCCCTCGATGGCCTGATCCTCATGAAAGAAGAGCTCGGCGTCGCCTGGACCAAGCCCGACCGCTACCGAATCGGTGCCTCGTCGCTCCTCTCGGACATCGAGCGCCAATTGGAACACCATGTCACCGGCCGCTACTCCGCCTACAACCGTCACCCCATGGCGTGATTATTCATCAGGCGGCTAAATCGGCCTGCTGTTGCGGCAAGACCCATGAATGGGCCTATAGGGTTAGTTGATGACCAAGGTAGAGAAGTTACGCTTGACAGAGCGGGTTCAAGGGGAAGTTGCGGCGCTTCGGGTGGAAAATCTCCTCTGTCGCCAGTATCTCGCCAAATCTGCGGCGGCGTTCTCTCCGACCAATTTTAATCGCTTCCGTGACATGCTCCATGGCGCTTGGTGGCTGATCGCGCTGGAGGCCTACGACGATGCAAAGCGGCTTCTGGATGCCCTCTGTGAAGTGGACGACGATTTCTACTGGATGTTTGAGTGGCTGGCATCCACCTTTGCCACGCGCGCGTGGCTCTACTCCCAGCAAGGTAACACAGAGGCGAGCCAGGCAGATGCCGAGGCGGTCTGTCGCTGGCTGGCACGTGATCCCAATGCCAAGCCTCTGCGCGTCGCGGAGTACCATAAAGCCCTAGAGCGTTGCGACATCTGGTACACCCCCGCCGAAAACGATAGCTCTGTAAAGAGTAGTGCCAGCATGCTATGTACGGCACTTACTCTACTTGTTCTGTACCAGCAAATGGCACAGGCTCGTGCGGAACCAGAAGAGGCGCAGGGCTACGCAGAACGAATCACGGTAGCTCTCGCTCTCCTAAAACAGAAACTCACAAGCACCTCCCGATGACGTAGAATAGTGCCATGTCTCTGAAGATCGCGACCGCCGCCTTGCGTACCTACGACATGCTCAAAGAGAGTCCCCGTGCGACCCCGCGCCGCTCGGATGCGCGCGACCCGGCGGTGCTGGAGGCGATCCACACGCGGATTCGGGAGCTGCTGGTGAGCTACCGCATCAGCAGTCAGATTGGGCAGGGGCGGCAGACCTTTGTCTTCTGGAGCGAGATCGAGCCCCTGGTGCGGGAGGGGGCCTTCGACGATCTCCTATGGCTTCTATAACTTCCCCCACCCGTGGGGGTCAGGGGGCCAGCGCCTCGATCACCTGGGGCTCGCGGCGGGCGAGGAGGTGGCCGGCGAGCGGGATGGAGAGGGCCCAGAGCAGGGGAGCGAGCCAGGGCTCCGCGGTGAGATAGGCCGCCACGAGCCCGATCACGAGGTAGAGAAGCCCGGTGGTGAAGTCCTGGCCAGGGTTGGTCTGCGCGGCCTTTCCCAGCGCAGGGAAGGGGAGAAAGAGGCTCACCACGTTGCCGAGCCCCAGCACGCCCAGAATCCAGAGACCGCCCGTCAGAAAGAAGCCCGCCAGTGCCCTTGCCGGGGGATGGGCGATCAGGGCGTACTCCGTGAGGGTGAAGCCAACACACAGGCTCAGGAGCGGGAAGAGGGCCAGGTTCTTGCCCAAGACCCAGCGCCAGCGCACACCCGGGAAGCTCCAGAGAAGCCGACCCGCCGCCGCCTCGGTTCCCCACTGGTTGCACGCCCGCTCCAGGAGCCAGAGCACGAGATAGAGGACGATCCCCGTGCCCAGCACCGAGTCCCAGAGCACATGCGAGACATTAACCGGATGGAGCGTGATCACCCCGACCACCACCATCACGGCGCTGGAGCGGCTGAGCACCCCCCGGAGCCGGGGCTCGCGCAGGAAGTAGGAGAGCTCCTTGCCCGCCATGCTCAGAGCCGGGCCACGCCGGAGGTAGCGGAGCGGGGAGAGCCCCACCCGGGCACCGTTGTTGCGCTCGGTCTCCACGCCCGCCCGCGCCGCCGCGAGCCGTCCTGCGAGGAGAAACGCCGCTCCCACCCAGACCACGAGGCCAAGGCTCCCCAGAAGATCGTGCTGTGCGGCAAGGCCCGGCGGTGTCAGCGAGAGCGCCAGAGCGGGCGGGCGCGGCAGGAGCACCGGTGTCGCGGCCTTGGCGGGGGCACGCACCACCAGAAGCAGGACGCCTGCTGCAACGAAGGGGATCAGGAGCGAGAGCCCCTCGCGCACCCGGCGGCTCCGTGCGAGCGCCCCGCCCAGAAAGAGCGTGACCTGCCCCAGAAGCAGGCCGCACAGGATCAGGAGAGCCAAGGGGACGAGCAGGCTCAGGCCAAAGTGCGCGGGGAGCGCCAGCAGGATGGGGGCCTGGATCAGTAGCCCAACCGGCTCCAGAAACGCTCCGACTGCCAGCGCCGCCGCCAGGGTCCGCGGGGTGATGGGGTAGTGCAAGAGCCGTGCGGGGTCACCCGAGCCAGGGAGGAGGGAGGTGAGGACGAGCGGGGTGGCGATGAGGCTGGCGAAGATCACCAGGAGGGTCGTGCTGAGCGGGAAGTGCTGTAGGTGGAGCGCGATCCGTAGCGTGGTGGGAACGCCAATCAAGAGCATCAGCACCGCACCGAGCAGGGCAGGCTTGCTATTAAGGTAGCCACGCAGGGTCAGCTTTGCACTGAGCGCGACAAGCAGACGAAAGCAGGCAAGATCGAGCACTCACTTTGTACGATTCCTAATCTTCTGACGTTCCCAGGGCGGTACAATAATGCCGCTATGAAGAAGACAATTGCCGATGTTGAGGTCGCGGGCAAGCGGGTGCTGGTTCGCGTCGATTTTAATGTCCCCCAGGACGACTCCGGGGCCATTACCGATGATAGACGGATCGAGGCGGCGCTGCCGACCCTCAAGGCGCTCCTAGACGCGGGCGCGGCGCTGACCGTGATGAGCCACTTGGGACGCCCCAAGGGCAAGATCAGCGCCAAGTACAGCCTCAAGCCGGTCGCAGAGCGGCTGGCGGCGCTGACCGGCGTGACCGTGAACCTGGCGACCGCCTCGGAAGAGGACCCGCTGGGGATCGGGACCGTCACCCCGGCACCGGGCGCGATCGCCCTGCTGGAGAACACGCGCTTCACCGATGCCGAGGAGGCCAACGACCCCGCGCTCAGCGCCAAGCTAGCCGAGCTAGCCGATGTCTACGTGAACGATGCCTTTGGTGCCGCGCACCGTGCCCACGCCTCCACCGAGGGGGTCGCGACGGTCTGCAAGGCGGCGGGCAAGCCCTGTGTTAGTGGCCTGCTGATGCAAAAAGAGCTGGACTACCTGGGCGGCGCGGTGATCAACCCGGCGCGGCCGTTTGTGGCGATCCTCGGTGGCAAGAAGGTCGCGGATAAGATTCCGGTGATCGAGAACCTGCTTCCCCAAGTGGACACGCTGATTATCGGCGGCGGGATGGGCTACACGTTTGTGAAGGCGGCGGGCTTTGAGATCGGCAAGTCGCTGCTGGACGCGGACTCGCTGGAGTTCTGCAAGACGCTTCTGGGCAACCCGAAGATCGCGCTCCCCACGGACTGTGTGACGGTCTCCGAGTTCTCCAACGATGCCGAGCGCATCACCGTGAGTGTCGAGGCGATCCCCGCCGACCGCGAGGGGCTCGATATCGGCCCCGATACCGCTGTGGCCTTCGCCAAGATCATCGCCGGTGCCAAGACCGTGGTCTGGAACGGCCCGATGGGGGTCTTTGAGTTCCCCAACTTCGCGGCGGGCACCAAGGCAATCGCGGAGGCACTGGCAGCGGCAACCGCCAACGGCGCAACGACCATCGTCGGGGGCGGCGACTCCGCGGCGGCGGTCGAGCTCCTGGGCTATGCCGACAAGATGAGCCACATCTCCACCGGCGGCGGCGCGAGCCTGGAGTTCCTGGAGGGCAAGAAGCTCCCCGGCGTCGAGGCGCTTGACGACAAATAGGTCCTTCGGTACAATAAGGGACTTCTGGGGCTTTCCTAAGGGAAGGCCCCTTTTCTATCAAAGAGGTGTCGGATCATGGATGACAACACGATGATTGTAGAAAACGAGTCTACCGAGTCTGCAAACAAGCGTATGGAGCCCACGCGCAAGCCGTCGGGGTTTTATAACAGCCGTCAGAGCGCCGAGCTCTCCCGTTCGGAGCAGATTGTTCAGACGGCAAAGCTCCCTGAACACAGTGCAAAGCTCACAGCACGAGGTGTGGGAGCCGATGTTGTCTCTGCGCTGGAGGAAAAAATCACCGATGCCCGTGAGCTGGCAGATATTGTTGCCCAAGGTGCTGGTAAAAAGCAGCGCTCTGCTCAGACCGAAGGCGATGCAAAGAAGCTCATGCTCCAGCAGGTCTATTCGATCCAAGCCGCCGCCCGCGTCAAATACGCCGACAGCGATCCCCTTGCCCTGCGTGACTATGGGATTGGCGGACGGCTCACCGCGCTCAACCGTGCCGACTTAGAGGCCCTTGTCAATGGCATTGCAACCCGCCTTGCACAAGATACCCTCCCCGGAATCCCCACCACTGCCGCTGCGGATTTGCGTAGCGCCATCGCCACCTGGAAGTCGGCTAATGCGTCGCAGTCTGCCACCACCGAAGAGCGCTCTACCGCCCGAAGTCGCCGTGATACGATGGTGCAAGAGATCAATGCCCTGCGCCGAAAAGTCCAGTTCGCCGCCGATGGTGCCTATCCTCACTGGGAACCCGAAAATGCCGCAATCCGAACAGCCTTTGGTCTTCCTAAAAACAAGCCTTTTGCAGGTTAGATTAATTGTCATGCTATGTACATAAAAAAGCTTGAGATCGAAAATATCCGTTCTATAAAAAAACTAGCCTGGGAAGTTGAAGAAAAAAACTGCCCAGGTTGGCATGTTTTTCTTGGGGAAAATGGAACTGGTAAAACTACAGTTGTTAGATGCTTCAGTATTATGGTGATGGATCGTGATACTATTTCAGCAATGCGTCAAGATTGGAATAGATGGCAATCTAATGCTTTTCTGGATTCAAAATCATCAGCTGCTATATTGATAGATGATGAGTATGATGATATACGTATTGATAAATCGGTTAATTTAGGTAAATATAGGAGTAATGCTAAATTTTATAATAAATCAAATTTAAAATCAGAATTTAAATTGGTCTATGATGAAGATAGGAATATAAGCGAAATACAAATACGCATTGTGGGAGATGTTGATGTTGAAATTGAAAATGAAAACTCAAGGATGGAATATTATAGACATGGTTTTGTCTCGTACAAAGGAATGTTTTGTTGCGCTTATGGGCCATTTCGGAGGTTTGAAGGAGGAGAAGTTAGTATAGAAAAGCAAAGTTCTTTATTCCGCAAAAATGAACAGTATCTCACAGCATTTGGCGAGAAGTATTCACTTTATGAAAGCTTATCATGGTTGAGAGAATTAAAATTTAAAGAATTAGAAAGCGGTGTGGATAGTGAAGAGTCAAAAATTTTGTTGAAGATTATTAACTTTATTAACCAGAATGATTTTCTTCCTAGTGATATAAAAATAGAATCTGTGAGTTCTGAGGGTATTAAGCTTATTGATAAAAACACAAACAACCTCAACATTGAAGATTTGTCCGATGGATATAGGTCGATTTTAAGCTTAGCTATAGATATTGTTAGGCATATTAATAAGAATTTTAGAGATCAAGAAATCTTTTATGAAGATAATGGCATGAAAATTATTAGTAAAGGAGTAATTCTAATTGATGAAGTTGATGCTCATCTTCATCCTACTTGGCAAAAGAAAATTGGTTTCTGGTTCCGTCGGGCATTTCCTAATATGCAGTTTATTGTGACAACACATAGTCCTCTTGTTTGTCAGGCGGCGGCGATGGGAGGGAGTGTGTATAAACTTCCTGCTCCTGGCTCCGATGAAGAAGGGCGTATGCTAGAAAGAGTGGAGCTAAATAAGATTCTCTATGGGGATATTCTCGATGCCTACGATACTCCTGCTTTCGGACTGCCAGACACACGCTCAGAGTTAGGCGAAGACATGATCGAGGAACTTGCACAACTCAATCGTAAGGAGCGCAAGACACCATTGACGCCGGAAGAAAAAGAAAGACAGGCAGAGCTTCGGGCAACCTTTCCTGCGCTCGCGAATGAGTAGTGTCTTATGGTACAGCTTCCCTCTCGTAGTTTGCCTGCTGAGACACTGAACCAACTGGCGCAGTGGCAACAGGGTATCGACGACCTACCGACGTTTGCGGAACGCAAGACGAAAGCTGTCTCCGAGTGGTCGGCACGTAATCGCATGACCGAGCCTGCGTTTGTTGTGGTTCGGGAGATTCTTGGGGCCATCGCGCCTGGAGCACGCGGCTGTGCCTACTGCGAAAGCTCGGTCGGGGATACGATTGATCACTTTCTCTCCAAAACACTCTACACGGATTTCACCTTTCGCTGGGCTAACTTTGTTCCCGCTTGCGGTAGCTGTCAGCGCGTCAAAAATAACACGGTGCTCATCTACCGTGCCGATACGGGCCAGCTCTATCGTGTTCTCGAAAATCAGGAGCCTCTTGCAGGAGACCCCGTTCTGATTCACCCACGGCAGGAAAACCCCTTGCAGTATCTCCGTCTACGTTTCCCCTCGTGCCGGTTTGAGCCACGCGCCGATGAAGGCACACAGGAATACGAACGTGCGAAACACACCATTGATTTTCTAAAACTTAATACGAGAGATTCACTAAGAACTGCTCGCGAGAATGCCTTCGGGAGCTTTAAGGCACGTCTCATAGAATACAAAACTAAAAAACAAGCCGAAGTACCGGAGGAGGAGCTACGCCAGCTTCAGCGCTCGCTACTCGGATGTAACTGGCAGGTTGTTTGGGAGGAGATGAAGTCCAACGTCCTCCATGAACCCGATCCCCTCCCGGAACTTGTCACCTTATTCCAAGATGCGGAAGAGGCGCTCACGTGGCACTGGCATGAAGTAGTGGTTTAGAAAAGTGGGGCAGTGATTCGATAGAGAAGCTAATGAAACGGAAAACCCCTCAACCCGATCCCGCAGAGCTAGGGCAAAACTTCTTCTATGGTATCGGGGGGCGGAAGAGCTACCGCAAGGCGTTTCCTCTTCTTCTGCAAGCGGCGGAGCTGGGGCATGTCCACTGCCAGAATGTGGTCGGATTTTGCTACGATAGTGGCTTCGGTGTGGAAAAAGATCGAGTCAAAGCCCTCTTCTGGTACGAGAAAGCCGCCGCAGGCGATCATCAGGTGGCTCTCTTCAATCTAGCACGGTGCTATGAGGAGGGAAAAGTGGTTGCACGAGACCTAGAAAAAGCACTGGCGCTCTACAAAAAAGCGGGCGCACTTGGCGATGTGCCTGCTGTCTGTAACATGGGGGTGATGCACTGGCTTGGGCAAGGCACGGAAGTAGACCTTGAGAAAGCGGCTCGCTGTATGCGCTATGCGGCGCAGAGAGGAGATGCAAAGGCGCAGTACAACTTGGGAGTCCTCTACGACGAAGGACTCGGGGTGGCGAAAAATCGACGCTGGGCGGCGCACTGGATGCGAAAGGCGGCAGCGCAAGGGCATCGAAGGGCGCAAGAGTATGTAGACACTTTATAGCATCAAGGAGGTAGGTATGCTGAACACAACACGGTTTGCAAACACGCGGCTGGATGGGTTTTCGGTGCTGGAGATTCAGAGCGAGGGGGTGACAGGGTTTGTCCCCCTCCGCCAAACGACTGTCACCGGGATCGTGGCCGGGCCCCTGGCGGAGCTGACTCAGGTGCAGACCTTCGCGTTTTCCAAAGCGGCGTTTGACGGAGCCATCGAGGCGCTCTACCGCTTTCCCCTTCCCGGCGACGCCGCCGTTTTGGGGGTGACCATTCGCTTTGGCGAGGTCGAGCTGGTGGCCGTGCTCCAGGAGCGTGCCGCCGCGGAGGCAGAGTACCAGAGCGCCAAGAGCCAGGGGCGGCAGGCAGCGCTCGTGACACGCGAGTCGCCGGATGTCTTCACGCTCCACGTCGCTGGAATCCTCCCCGACCAAGAGGTGCAAGTCACGACCCACTTTGTCCAGCTCGCGCAGGCGGAGGAGGGAGGCAAGTGGTCGCTGCGCCTGCCGCTGACGACCGCGCCCCGCTATATCCGAAACGCGGAGCGGCGCTCGCCACACGCCCGGGGCAACCCACTCTTTACCCTGCGCGATCCGGGACACCGTTTTTCTCTCGAGCTGACACTCAAAGGGGCGACAAGTGCCACGTGTAGTAGCCACCATCCGACACTCACCGTGAATGACGAGGGGCTGAGCCTACGTCTGGAGAGCGTCCTCCCCAACCAGGACTGTGTGATTCTCTGGCGCGCCGCCGCGTCGGAGAGCCAGATCGGGCTGCGTGTCTTTACCCACGAGAATGTCTTTCTCGCTCAGGTCGCGCCACCGCTGACGGCATCTTCTGCGGGGCTCCCACGTGAGGTGATTGTCCTGGTGGATCACTCAGGCTCGATGCAGGGAACAAAGTGGCGCGCCGCCGATCAGGCCCTGACCCGCTTTCTCTCGTCCCTGACACCCCAAGACCGCTTTGCACTGGGGCTCTTCCATAGCACCTGCCGCTGGTTCTCCCCCGAGCTCTCTCTCGCCACACCAAAGGCTATCGGTGAGGCAATTGGATTTTTAAAACGGCACCAGGATACCGGAGGAACCGAGCTGGGGGAGGCGCTGGAGCAAGCGCTCCGTATCCCCCGGACTGCTGGCACGGAGCTGGCCCGTCATGTCCTGATCATCACCGATGCGGAGGTGACGGACACGGGACGGCTTCTGAGCTTAGTGGAGCGCGAGGCACGGCGCGACCAGCGGCGGCGTGTGAGCGTGATCTGTATCGATGCCGCTCCCCACAGCCACCTTGTCCACCAGCTCACGGAGAAAGGGGGCGGGAGTGCCCACTTCTTGACCAGCGACCCCGAGCAGGACGACATCACCACCGCACTCGATAAGATCCTGCGGGAGTGGGACGCTCCCTTGCACACCGGGCTGACCCTGAGAGTGGGCACGTCTACCCAGGAGCTGGGCGATCTTCCCCAGAAGCGAGCCCGCTGGGTTGTCGGAGAGCTTCCCGAGGCCACGGAGGCACCCTTTACGCTGGAGAGCCAGGGAGAGGTCCTCGCCACGGCACTTCCTCAGCCTGGCCCTGCAGCCGTGAAGGCGCTGGTGGGAGTACGACGCCTCAACGCCTTGGACTATCTTCTCACAGGCCACGTACAGTCCGACGAGATTCGGCGCACGCTGAAGGCGCTCGGGCTACCCGAAATCTATGCGAGCGACGCTTCTGCCTCTCTCCGTAAGCTCTTGATCGAGGAGTCTCTTCGCACCGGGGTGATCTGCTCCCTGACCGCCTTTTCTGCCAGTCGAAAAGAGCAGGGGCAGGTGGTGACGGCATCGGTTCCCATTGCCAACGCCCACCCAAAGGGCTGGGCAGGTGCCTCGTCTATGGGAGGTAGCTTGGGAGCGATGGCCCTGAAATCGCTTGTGGATATGCCTGTGGGGACCGCGGATATCTGTCGCTCTGTGACACCGGCCCCAAAACAGGGATTCTTTGAGCGGCTACGCGGAGAGGCAAGGTCGAGGCATCCCCACAAGGCAGGCGAGCTCTTCGGGGAGCCCGACGACTCCGGTACCTACGATCTGGATGAAGGAGGCGCACTGGAGTGTGTCGCGTTCTCGGGCGTACCAAACTTTATCCAGGGCGAGGCACTCCTCTACGACAGCAAGGCGGGGCGGTCCAAGGCAGTGAGCGTGGGTAACTTTCTCACCGCGCTCCAGGTGCGCTACCCACAAGGTCCGCCCTACCAGCTCGATAGCGGGCTGGTCCTCCTCCTCTTCGTGGATAATCCCACCGTGCCGACGGTTCGTCTCCCGCTCAACGAGCTGCTACAGCAAGGCGGTAAGCGCTCGCTGGGCTTTCTCCAGATCCGTGGGGCACACGTGCGCTTGGTACTCGTGGACAAGAACGGCCACTGGGCCAGCGGTGCGCCATCGCTGGAGGTGCGGCTCGGGTAGTCCAGATCATCCCCCCCGCTCCCACCGGGGGGGATGCGTGGGTGTGATAGGATAGTCCTAATAATTTTGACCTCCCCCCGCCGCTGAGACGGCGACCCCCTCCGGCAAGCGAAGGGCGGTGGAGATGGGGAGTGGAAGGAAAATTCTTTGGAGATTGTTCTTGGCGGTCGTCGGAAGGCGCGACGCGCATACGGGTTCGACGAGGTGGCACTGGCACCAGGGCCGCTGGTGATTGATGCACGCGACGTGGATGTTTCCTGGGAGCTGGCAGGCCGCCGGATCGAGGTGCCTATCCTGGCATCGGCGCTGGATGGCGCGGTCAACCCGGCGCTGGCGATTGAGTTCAGCAAGCAGGGCGGGATCGCCGTGCTCAACCTCGATGGCATCCAGACCCGCTACGAGAACGCCGAGGAGATCCTCCAGAGTATCGCCGACCACGAGCCCGACGGTGTGATCGCCTACATCCAGAGCCTCTACAACGCCGCTCCGGTGCGCGCCGATCTTATCGCAAAGCGTGTCCAGGAGATCAAGGCCGCCGGAGGGATCGCCGCCGTGGCCGCCGCGCCGCACTCCGCACAGAAAGCCGCCGAGGCCGCCATCCCCGCCGGTGCGGACTTCTTCTTCATCCAGAGCACGGTCGGAAGTGTCCACTTTGAGTCGTCGGTGGTGCCCGAGTTCCCTGTCGCCGAGTTCTGCAAGAACTGCCCGATCCCGGTGATTGTCGGCAACACGGTGGGCTACCAGGCGACCATGGACCTGATGGAGGCCGGTGCCGCCGCGATCCTGGTGGGAGTTGGCCCCGGTCATATCTGCACCAGCCGCAAGGTGCTCGGGATCGGGGTGCCCCAGATCACCGCCACGGCCGACTGCGCCGCCGCCCGCGACGACTACTTCGAGAAGACGGGCCGCTATGTCCCGATCATCACCGACGGTGGCATTCGCAACGGGGGGGATATCTCCAAGGCAATCGCCGCGGGGGCTGATGCTGTGATGCTGGGCTCGACCATCGCCGCCGCGCAAGAGGCTCCGGCTCCCGGCTACTCCTGGGGTATGGCCACCATGAGCGCCGACCTGCCGCGTGGCACGCGCATCAAGGTCGGGGTCTCCGGGCCGCTCAAAGAGATCCTGCACGGACCGGCACACAAAGACGATGGCACGATGAACCTGGTGGGAGCGCTCCGGCTCTCGATGGGCTCGCTCGGAGCGCACAATATCAAGGAGATGCAGCAGGTCGAGATGTTTGTCGCGCCCAGCCTCCCCAGCGAGGGCAAGTCCCTCCAGCGCGCCCAAGGCGTCGGGTAGTAGGCGGTAAACGCCATCTCCCCGCGCCCGCTTCGCGGCCATCTCCCCGCGCCTTAGAGCGCTTCCCCTCTTCCCCTTTTTGTTCGCAAGCTCACGGGAAGAGGGGCTTTTCTTTTTTATCCCGTGCCTCTTCCTGTCACCTAGGCTCTTGCCCCTCTTCCTGCGAGGAACGAGCAAACCAGGGAAGAGGGGGGGCACGAGGAACGAGGGCGGGGGAGATGGCCCCGCGGAGATGGCCTCAAACGAACGCAGGAAAATTCCTTGTGTTGCGCGAATCCTGAGGCGTTATGAGCAATCAGATGAAATACGGCTCGATCGCGGGGATTGCAAAACCCGTCTCGCGCTTGGTGCAGGGCATCATTCAGGTCAACCGCAACGACGAAGCCATTGGCTTTGCGCAGCTCGACTCCGCGTTTGCGGCGGGCATCAACTGTGTCGATACCGCCTACATCTACGGCACCGATGCCTTCCTGGGCAAGTGGGTGCGCGAGCGGGGCATCCGCGACGATGTGGTGATCCTTGCCAAGGGCGCCCACGATAGCATCCGCAAGAAAGTCACCCCCTTCGATATCCAGCACGATCTCCACGAGACCCTGGCGAAGATGCAGCTCGACTATGTCGATCTCTACGTGCTCCACCGCGACGATGAGAACGTGGAAGTTGGGCCGATTGTCGATGTGCTGAACCTTCTGGTCAAGCAGGGCAAGATCGGGGCGTTTGGCGGGAGCAACTGGAGCACCGCGCGCCTACAAGCCGCCAACGACTACGCCGAGCAGACCGGCCAGATTCCGTTCACGTCGTCGTCGCCCAACTTCTCGCTTGCGGACCCGATCCGCGTCCCGTGGGGCGGCTGTCTGACGATCTCCGGGGACCAGTACGAGGCGGAGCGTGCGTGGTACAAGGCCAACCAGATGCCGATCTTCTCCTGGTCGAGCATGGCGGGCGGCTTCTGGTCCGGGCGCTTCAACCGCGAGGGTGTCGAGACCTACACCGAGGGCCAGGCCAAGCTGGTACGGGACTGCTACTGCTCCGATGCCAACTTCACGCGCCTCGACCGTGTCAAAGAGCTCGCCGATGCCAAGGGCCTCACCATCCCGCAGATCGCGCTGGCCTACATCTTCAACTACCCGATGAATGTCTTCGCGCTGGTCGGGGCTCAGAACCAGGAAGAGGTGGACACCAATGTCGCCGCGCTCAACACCGACCTCACGGAGCAGGAGCTTCTCTACCTTGATCTGAAGGCGGATAGTCCGGCTTAGGGGACGGCACTCCCGGACACTCCCCCCGGCTTCGTTCGTTCCTCACTACGCCGACCCCCTCTCGCTCTGTTTCCGACTTCGTCGGGACGAGAGGGGGTTATGTTTTTGCTCCGTCTTCCCAGCTGAGTCGCTTTCCTCGCCAGCCCAGCCAGTGCAGGTGACAGCCAAGGAACGTGAAGGCGTGTTCACGCTGACGTAAGTCAGGGATAGTGCGAATCGCTGTGCGAACTTCTTCAAGCAAGCTCTCCAGAGCTGCCTGATCTTTATGGAAGCGGGCAGTCCAGAGCCGTGCTTGTAGCTGCGCTGCACGACGGGTAGGATCGGTCTGCTCCCGAGCAGCCTTGAGGAGCGCATCATCGAAGAGATATCCCAGCTCTGGCTCTTTTGTCCAGAAGCATAGCCACTCCAAGCTACGGCGCCATCTACGAACCCAGCGGTGGGCATGGTGCATCGCCCTGCGAAAAAGCTCGCGGTCAATGTTGCCTGGAGGGCGACTGTGTGTGTAGCCCGTCGTATTGAGCAAAGCGTACACCGCCTTTTCCGTATCTTCTTGGCCACGGGCGGCAATAATTGCCTTGAGGAGCGCGGAATCAATGTCGAGCGGCTGTGGGGGGAGTTTGCTACGCTTTAGCTGACGGCGCTTCTTCTCCAGCGGCAGGTCAAGGAGCTCGACCAGGGTTTCAATAAGAGAGCGCTCGTGCGGCTCGGCGACCTCGCGCCAGGTTTCACAGAGCTGGAGCGCTTCCGCATACCGCCGTTCGTAGCGATAGAGCTGGATGAGATAGCCCAGGTGCGCCTTTCGGGCATAGGGATCGGCGACAAGAAGGGCACAGCCTGCTTCGTTGAGCAAGTGATGCTTTGCGTAGGTGCGGCAGAGTCGGCCCCAGGCGTGCGACTGTGCTTGGGGCTGTGAGATCAATGCCACTTGCTCCTGAGCCCGAGCGAGTAGCGCTTGGACCCGCTCCGGCTCCCGCACCTCACGGCAGACATAGATCAGGCAGCGCAGACGGTAGGCGGGAGTAGGAAATGAGAGAGCGTGCAGTGCCGCACCATCAATATCCCCCGTGGCGAGGAGGGACTTGAGCTGTGTTCGCCACTGCTGGAGCTCGCGTGATGTCATAACGCTCTATCGGCGCGACGTGAGCGCTTGCTTAAAGCTCGTTGGCGAAGAGAGGTTGGGTGTCGAGAATAAAGCCGGGGAGCTCGGGAGAGCAGTCTACGGTGGTGGGGTTTTCGAGAACTTGCGGCTCGGTGTTGGGGCGGTAGACGTGAACTCTGTGGGTGGTGGGGTCGATCAGAAGGGCGAGGCGGACACCGCAGGCGATGTACTCGGCCATTTTGTCTTGCAGTAGGCTTAGGCTATCCGTCTCAGAGCGTAGCTCGGCGGCAAAGTCCGGGGCGAGGGGGAGAAATTTCTTCTTCTGCTCTGTAGTGAGCGCCGCGAGACGGGACTTACTTATCCATGCTACGTCAGGCGAGCGCATGGCACCATTGGGGAGGTCAAAGCCTGTATGAGAAACGCTTCGTCCCGTCGCGTTGCACTGAGTCCAAGGATGTAGCTGAGCAATAAGCTCCAAACAGTGACAGCTGGATAGGCATCCTTTTGGCGGTTGGATGATGACTCTGCCTTGGGGGGTACGCTCAATATGCCAGCCTTTATTGGCTTGGCAGAAGAGGAAAAAATCGTCTTGGGCTCCAAGGTCACACATGAGGAAATTGTATCTCTAGCTTCCGGTGGAGCGGTACTGGCGCTCGCCGAGCTTCCAGAGCTGGAGGGCGAGGGTGAGGAAGCCAACCCCGACCACGGGGCTGAGGAGGGCGAGCCAAGGGGAGACGCCGGGGTGGGCAAAGATCACCGATGCGGGGAGGTAGTTCATGCAGGCGATGGGCACCACAAAGGTGAAGAGCAGGCGAATCCAGCGGGGGTAGATCGTGAGCGGAAGCTCCGCGGCCATGATCCCGCCGTAGGTGAGCGCATTGACAATCTCCAGCGACTCCACCGTGAAGAAGCAGAGGGTCGCCTGCATCACCAGGACCCCGTAGAAGATCAGCGCACCGCCCAGGATGGCACCAAGGAGCGTCGCGACTTTTAGCGCGTCCCAGTGCACGCCCGCGTGGGACGCCCCCCAGAGCAGGCCCGTCAGCCCCGCCGCCAGCCGCCCGACACGGGAGAGCTCGAAGGTCTGGCCGGCCAAGAGCAAGGCAGTGGGGTGGGGACGGAGCAGAAAGCGGTCGAACTCCCCGGCGCGCACCACGCTGGCGAACTGGTCGAAGCCGCGCCCGGCGGCCTCGGCGAGGGCGAAGGCCATGTGCACTATGCCGTAGAGAACCGCCACCTGCGCCAGGCTCCAGCCGGGGAGGTTGCCAAAGCGCGCAAAGAGCCCCCAGAGCCCTAGCACCTCGACCGCCACTGCGGAGAAGTTCCCCAGAGAGAAGAGGACAAAGCTCGTGCGGTACTGCATCTGCGAGCGGATCGAGGCCCGCATGAGCGCAAGTAGGACCCTCAGCACGCCAGCTCTCCCACGGCCTCTTTGATCTTGGCGGCGAGGCGCTCATCGAGGAGCGTGTACTTCCCGCCGGGGTTGGAGAGATGGAGCACGAGCACCTCTTTGCCCGCGAGTGCCTCGCCGAAGCGCTCCTTGAGCTCCCGGAGGTGGCTCTTCTCAAAGGCGTAGATGCGGTCTGCCCAGCCGATATCCCCGGCGGTCACCTTTACCCGCGCCGAGCGCTCCGTCCCTGCAGAGCGCACCTGGATACCGGGTGTCTTCTGGTAGAGCCTCTCGGCTGTGAGACTGCGCACGGTGTTTTTCCCACAAACAAATAAAATCTTCACGCAGCTTTATCGCACAGGAGTGGCCTTGTTGCTAGAGAGTGCCGCAAGAAAGCCGCTTGCCTCGGTGAGGGGCTGTAGGGAGAGATCGACCACAATGCCATCGGCGCCTTGCTTTGCTTTGGTGTCGCTGGTCGCGGCTCGCTGGAGCCAGGCCACAAAGTCCTCACGCTTTGCTGTCGGCCAGAGAGTAAACTGGCGCAGCGCGACCCTGGACTGGCGACGGGCTTGGGCAAGTAGGAAGGCCTCAGGGTCTCCGTTGCCATCGAAGCCGGGGAGACCTTTACTCGTTGGCAGTGTCCAGAGACCAAGAAAACCTTGATAGCCCAGGTTGGAGTAGCACGGACAGGTGAGGGTACGAACAGCGGGATCAAGGGCGAAAAGAAAGCTTTTGTACTGCTTCTGACGGAACTCCTGCCAGTCCTTGCTCATGTCATGGTAGGCCGGGTCGGGGCCGTAGCTACCACTGGGGAGCAGTATGAACTGCTGGTCGAGGTTGCTAAAGTGGCCCAGCCTAACGGGATAGGCACTGTACCGGCGTGTGGGCACATCGAAGATATCGCTGTCGGTCTGGGCTAGGAATGCTGTACGGTTCTCGGGGAGATAGCCGAGGTTCTCATGGGTGGCCTGGTAGTTGTCTCTCGCATAGCTGGGGAAGCTCCCCAGGATGCTGATGGCCTCAAGCCCAGGGAGCGCCGTGAGGCTCCGCACCAGCGTGGTGAGTGTGGCAAGTGTTGCCGGGGTTGGGGCGAGTGGGAAGAGGTTGCCAAGAGAGGCGTAGGGCTCTCCCAGAGGATTTTTATCCAGAGGCACCGGCTCGCTGGCCATCGCCCACAGAGCAAGCTGGGCGCGGACCGTGACTCCGGCCGTTTTCCCGGCGGCAAGAGCGGCCTCCAGAAGCGGCTTTGCCCGCGCGGTCTCCAGAGGGACACAAACCCACAGGGTGTTAAAACCCGCTTGCTTGGCCAGTGTCACGGCCTCGCGCGCCTGCTCGGGGCTGTTGGGAGTGAGCACGAGCCCGCGATCTTTCCAGCAAGGCGCAAAGAGTGGGGCGTCCGGGGCGAGCTTGGGGGAAGGCAGGGTGAGCTCATTCTTGTGCAGGGCCATGTCTAGGCTCCAGCCGAGGCTGAGCTCCTGATTGGGAAAGCTGCCCACACCGGGGAGCACCCAGAGCAGCTTGGACTCCGAGCGGAGCGAGACCCGGTCGGTGCGGATACGTCCTGGAGTGCTCCCCCCATTCTCGTCCCCGAGGGTGAACTCCATCTTGCCTGCCTCTGCGAGCTGCTTCTGGTAGCTGGCAGGGAGCTCTGCTGCCGCGATACCGGGCTCCTCGCCGGGGCTTAGGGGGCGGAAGATCTCCCCTACTTTTTTGAGTGTCTCCGGGGAGAGGCCGTCCGGGTTATCGGTGGGGATTGTGGCACCATTGGCCTGCATCTTCTTGGTGCGCTCTTCTTGTTGCTTCTGGCGTAGCTCGTAGACCTTCTGTATCCAGAGATCGTAGGCCGCCTGGCGTGTGGTGAGGCCCTCGCGGTCCTCGGTCAGGAGAAACGTCGTGCCTTGGGGGGTCTCGATCCGGCGAAACGCACCACAGACCCCTAGGCAGAGCGCTTGGAGCAGGTCGCCGGCGCGGGCGCTCTCTCCACGGACAGAGACCGACAGGCGACGGACCCGGTAGTCGGCTTTGAAGGTCAGGCGGGTGGCGGCCCCGATCCGCTGTAGTAGCTCGTCGAGTGTCTTGAGCTCTCCCAGCGCGATCCGCGCATCCAGGCGGGCATTGGCAAAGTCCATGTCGCTGGGCTTGAGCTTGTTGGGCACCTTGGGATAGAGCCGTGCGCTCAGGGGATCGACCGACTCCTCGCCGTCGTCGGTGTTGTACGATGCCGTGAGCTGGTAGCGCTGGTCTTTGGAGCCACCGTCACCAAAGCTGACATATTGGTTTGCCTTGCCCTCGATCAGGTAGTTCAGACTGAGCTGGCGCGCCAGCCGCACGCGGACGCTCTGAAGCTGTGTGCCCGTGAGGTCGCGCGGCTGGGCAGGGGGCGTGTTGGTCGCCTCGCCGTTGTAGGTTGGGGAGAGGTGCATCTGGACGGGCAGGAGAGCGAGGAAGTAGCCTTTTTGTTTCTCGCCTAGGTCGCTCAGGCCAAGCCCGTTGGTACCGCCAAGCTGCTTCCACTGTGCGCTGCTGAGGGACGCCAGCAACTCCATCCAGGCCTCTTCTCGACTGAGAGGGACGGCGAGCTCGGGGGCTAGGCTGGGGCGGGTGAAGAGCCGCATGGTCTTGGGCGCGATCACGGTGAGGCCGCCTACACGGAAGGGCTGCTGGTTGAAGTAGTCGCAGACATCCAGGGCATTGTAGCCATTGGTGGTGGGGCGCGGTGGGGTGGGAAACTGCCCCTTGGTCCGGCGTGGGCTGACCCGCTCGGGGGCGACTGCGAGAAGTGGCCCTCGCTGCTCGGCGTTCCAGTAGGTTGTTTTCAGCGCCTCTGCAAGGGTCGTGGGTGGCTGGAGCGGTGGAGCGGGGGCAGCGGCCTGGGCAAGTGCGGGTGTTGCGAGAAGAAAGTAGCCGATGGGCAGAGATCGAAGCATGACAAACTCTCCTTCAGGGTCTTAGTTCCCGCTAGAGCGTGGCTTCTCCTGCTACGGCGAGAAGAGTGCGGGCGATCAGGCGGTGGCTGGCATCGCTGTAGCCGCCACTGGGCAGAACGATGGTGGGCAGGTTGAGGTCGTGGAGGGTGCGCAGGACAAAGAGATCGCGCTCCAGCATCTCTGGCTCTGTGAGGCGCAGACCACCGAGTGCGTCGTTCTCAAACGGGTCGGTGCCGGCGTTGTAGATTGCCAGCGCGATCTCTCCCATGCTGGCGACCGTCTCTAAGAACTCGGGGAGATTGGTCTGGAGCAGGTTGAGATAGAGTGGCCCCGCCGTGCCGTCTTGGAGGGGAATGGGCCAGTCGAGGCGCATCCGGGCAACCGCATCGCTGTAGGGGTAGCGGTAGGCGTTGAACATGTCAAAGAGCCAGACACTGCGGTCGTCGAGAAAGCAGTGCGCGACCCCATTGCCCATGTGGGCGTCCAGGTCGATAGAGGCGATCTCTCCCGTCAGCCCCTCGGCGCGAAGAACCGCGATAGCGACCGCGATATCGTTGAAGACACAGAAGCCCTCGCCTTGGTCGGGCTTGGCGTGGTGGTAGCCGCCGGAGAGACTGAAGACCCGCTCCCGCTCCGCCACGGCAGTTCGCGCCGCGAGAATCGTCGCGGCCACCCCGAAGCGCATCGGGTTGAGCACCGCCAGCTCGGTGAGCTTCACGGGCAAGCCCCCGATAATCGGCAGCTCCAGTGCCCGCGCAAGGTTGTGTGCATGGCGCAAGCTCGCCAGATACGCCTCGCTGTGTACGCGTAGCAAGTCGGCATTGCTTACGGGCTCGGTCACGGTCAGCGCATCTTTATGGAGCTCGGGCACCAGTGCCCACGCCCGGCTGTATTTCTTCGCATCGAAGGGGTGCAGCTTCTCTAGCCCGAAGAAGTTGATATCAAAGCGCGGCGAGTAGACAGCTCTCATGCTGCATTTTATCCCTTATCCCTCACGGTGAACGTGGGGCAATGGGGCCTTCGGCCTCCTCCTCGTGCCTCGTCGGTACAAGCTTATTCCGAGCGCAGCGAGGCGGCGCGAAGCGCCCTAGAGCCCGACGATCTCCGTCGAGGCACCCAGCATTTTATCCCCCTTGCACCACCAGCCGCTTGAGCCCTCTCGCCAACAAAAACCGCCCGGCGATTACAAAGACCGTGGTCCAGGCGAGCTGGTGGAGGAGGATGGGGACGACCTGGCTGGGCGCGCGCTGGCCGATCCAGAGGGAGAAGGGGGACTCGACCATGCCGGTGAAGGGGAGGAACTGAAGGAGGGGTTTCAGGCGGTCGGGGAGGAGCGAGAGAGGGAGGATCTGGCCGGAGAGGACGGCGACCAGCCCCGGAGCCATACGCGCGATCCCGTCGCCGGAGATGGTCCAGAGCAGCGAGATGGTGATGAGCGTGCACCACGCGGCGATCAGGGCGATAGCGCCGAGGAGCGCGAGCAGAAAGGCACCCAGCGCGGCGAGCGACGGTGGGGGCTGCATCCCGAGAAACGCCATGCCGATCACGAAGATCGGGAAGCAGCGCAGGAGAGTCGGGGCGAGGCGGTTGGCGGCGTTGCGGGTGAACCAGAGGGTGTAGAGGTCGAGCGGGCGGGCGAGCTCGTAGGCGACCGTGCCATCGCGCATCATGGTGCGCACCTCGGGGTCGGGGTTGGAGGTGAAGGGCGAGAGGGCAAAGAACGCCTGCACGAGCCAGGAGTAGGTGACCATCTGCGCCTCGGGGAGCGGGGGAATGGCGTTGCTGCTGTGGTAGAACGCGAGGCGCATCGCCACGAGGGCGGCCCCGAAGAAGAGCTGGGTCCCGACTCCCGCCCAGGCTGCCGCGCGGTACTGCAGGAGCATCTTGAGGCGGGCGGTGAAGATCGCGGCGTAGGCTCTCATGAGAACTTAACCCAGGGCGGCCAGGGCACGCTCGTAGGCGGGAAATACCTCACCGGCGTGGGTTGCGGTGGCGTCTAAGTCGCGCAGGAGGCCGTCTTGAAGGCCGTAGACCCAGCCATGCACCGAGAGCTCCTGGCCGCGCTCCCAGGCATCGCGGGCGATCGTGGTCTGGCAGACATTGACCACCTGCTCGATCACATTGAGCTCACAGAGACGGTCATGGGTCTCGTCGGGGGGGAGGGTAGACAGTGTGGTGGCGTGCTTCTGCCGGACATCCTCGACATGCCGCAGCCAGTTGTCGCTGAGGCCGAGCCGGTCGCCGCGCAGGGCCGCCCCGACACCACTACAGCCGTAGTGTCCGCAGACAATGATATGGCGCACCTTGAGCAGGTCCACGGCAAACTGCATCACCGAGAGGCAGTTCAGGTCGGTGTGGACCACGAGGTTGGCGATATTGCGGTGGACAAAGAGCTCGCCGGGAAGTAGCCCGACAATCTGGTTGGCGGGGACACGGCTATCGGAGCAGCCGATCCAGAGGTAGGCGGGAAACTGTTGCTGGGAGAGGGTCTGAAAAAAGTCCGGGTCCTGCTGATGAAGCCGCTCCGACCAGGCGCGGTTGCTCTCAAAAAGGTGGTGGAGATTGGACATGGGACGTCGCAGAGTATATCACGGAGCCGCTGTGGGGAGCGGGGCTTGGTAGAAGCGCGCGATCACTTCCTCGATGGGAGGGTTCTGCACAAAGAGATCGCGGATGGTCATGCTCTGGCTGAGGCGGGCGATCAGCTCCGCGACCGCGAGGCGCTCTGGGTCGAAGCCGAGCGTGATGCGCTCGCCCTCGGTACGCAGGACGGCAACCCCCTCGGGGAGCGGGGGGAGTGTCTGTGCGGTCTCGATCACCAGCCAGCGCTCGCGGCTGACTTGCTGGCGCAGTGCCTCCAGGGGACCGTCGGAGAGGACATGGCCATTCGCGATCACCAGCACCCGTGAGCAAAGCGCCTCGATATCGTCCATGTCGTGTGTCGTGAGGAGCACCGTGACCCCCTGCTCCCGGGCGAGGCGCGCGACAAACTCACGGACCGCCAGCTTGCTGATGGCATCCAGCCCGATGGTTGGCTCGTCGAGGAAGAGAATCTCCGGGCGGTGCAGGAGCGAGGCGGCTAGCTCGCAGCGCATGCGCTGGCCCAGGCTCAGCTGGCGCACGGGGGTCGTGAGAAAGCTCCCGATGTCCAGCGTCTCCACCAGCGCGGCCTGGGTCTGGGCGTGCTGGGCTTCGGGGACTGCGTAGATCTCGCGCAGGAGCGCAAACGACTCCGCCACGGGAAGGTCCCACCAGAGCTGGCTGCGCTGGCCAAAGACCACCCCGATCTTGGCGACATGGCTCTGCCGCTCGCGCCAGGGGATGCGCCCACTCACCAGGACCGTGCCGCTATCGGGGACCAGGATCCCGGAGAGAATCTTGACGGTGGTGGACTTGCCCGCGCCATTGGGGCCGATATAGCCCACCACCTCGCCGGGGGCGATCGTGAAGGAGACTCCCTCCAGTGCCTTTACCGTGCGGCTCTGGCGGCGCAGGAAGCCCCCGGAGCTCACGGTAAAGTGCTTGACCAGGTTCTCAACGACGATCTGGGGTGGCTGTGGCATGGGACGGGTATTTTACCACGCCCTTCGCCTAGTTCGAGTACTTCCGCTCGCTCTCAGAGAGCAGAAGGATGGCCTCTGCCTCCCACGAGTGCCAGACATACTGGCGCGGCTTACGGGCATCTTGGCGAGCGAGGACCTTGCAGTTACCCGGCTGTTCTGTCTGGACAAAGGGAAGTGGAGGAGCGCCTTGATGAGGCGTGATGATCAGGACACTCTCGCGCACCTTGCCGCGCCAGTTTCCCCCCGTAAAGTCGTAGGCGGCCAGGGTGTCGCCGATCCCGCCGCCGTACTTGGTGCGGAAGTGGACACGGACATGGCGCTCCCCGTTCTTGCCAAAAGGGACACTCTTGACCCAGTAGGCGCTATATTCCTCTTCACTGTGACGGGTTCGGATGCGCTGGGCCGTGACTCTCTTGCCATCGACCGAGGTCCAGAAGTTCTGGATTATGCCCTGTTTTCCCTCGCCCTCTCCCCGCTCGGGGAAGCCCATACGAACCGTACGTGCGCTGCCGTGGTTCTTAAAGACAAAGTCCGCCGTTGTCTCGTAGTAGCCCTTGTAGAGATCGAGCCGGACGGTCTCGCGGACCATCTGCACCGAGGGGTGCTCGGTGCGGAGCGCCACCACAGAGCCCCCGACCCCCGAGATACTGGCATCGTTTGCCCGTGCTTTCCCCGCGCAGAGAAGGGCAAGCAAACAGAAGGATAGAAGGCAGGCTCGGGAGCTCATGGTGTGTATTTTCTCTCTAAAAAAATGTGTGATCTCACTTGCTCCATCGAAAGGAACCAGGAGCAGTCTGTAAAACGGTCTCTTACTAAGGGGTTCGGAGCGCAAAGCTGCCCACTCCAGCGGCGGTTCCGCGGGAAGTGAAGAGCTGGAAGGTACCGAGCATCTGGGCGGGAATCACGGCCAGCGTGCTCTTTACGGCGGGGACAAAGCGCCCACTCATGAGCATCACGAGGCCGCGACCTGAGTCGCCCACGAGGTCGAAGGCGTAGCTGCCATCACTGCTCGCGGTCGGGGCAAAGGTCATGGTGGTGGCGAAGCTGACACCATTGAGGACTATCAGGCCGCGGATCTGGCTGAAGGCGGGCAAGGGGCCGGCAGCAGGGATATCGTGGTGGAAGCGCATCGGGCCGCTCACGATCGGGGAGCCACTGACGGTCATTCGCCCGAGCCAGTCCGGTGGGAAGATCTCGACAGAGACAACGCCGCCGTCGATGGGAAGAGACGAAACAACAAGCCCTTGTGACTGGTTGCGCAGTAGGGTGACCGTCCCCTGCGAGCCACTGTTGCTGTAGCTTCCAAACGGCTGGAACTCAGGACTGCCCGTGTTTTGCGCGGCACCCACGTTCCCTGAGATCAGGGCCCCGTTCTCCAAGGCAAGCGTGGCAACACTGTTGGCAAAATTTATTGAGAGAACCTTTAAGGAAGCAATCGTGGCAACGTTTGAAGTATCTTTAACGGTCAACGAGCCCGTGACGCCATCATCGTTGACGGTCAGCTCTATGGGATTGCCGAAGTACCCCAAGGCCGGAACCGTGAGCTGGCCTGTCCAAGGGACATTGGGAGTGAAGGGGCTGGGGACGAAAGCGCGGGCGCGGGCACCGATGCCCAGAGCGACTCCCATGCCAAGCGCTGTCTTCAGCAGGGCACGTCGGGTCGTGGTTTTTTGTAGGTTCATTCTTGTTTGGTTCCTTAGTTCACTGAGTGGGGCACACTTCCCCACTTCATAGTATGCATTCTACGCGCCAAACGTGGACAGAATCGTGGACAACGATAGAGGATTTGCGTGGTCGTGGGGTGAAATGATGGGGAGAAAATGCTGTACCTGCGGCTGTTCGGCCCCATCACGGTTGAGGTTAACGGAGAGCCACTGCCTTCGCTGCGCTCCCGGCGTGGGCTGTATCTGCTTGCCTTGCTGACCCTACGGGCCAACCGCGAGCTCTCGCGTGTCTGGCTGGCGGGGGTGCTCTGGCCCGAGAGCGACGATAGCCAGGGGCTGGAGAACCTCAAGCGCTCCCTGACCGACCTGCGAAAGGCACTGGGGCCCGCCGCGGAGCAGCTGCTCTCCCCAACCAAGCACACACTCGTCCTGCGACTCGCCTCCGAGCAGGCCGATGTCCTGACCTTTGACCAGGCCCTTCGCAAGGACACGACTGAGTCGCTGGAGCAGGCGATCTCCCTCTACCGCGCCCCCTTGCTGGAGGGCTACTACGAGGTCTGGGCGACCGAGGAGCGGGAGCCCCGCCACGAGGCGTATTTTCGTGCCGTGGAGCAGCTCGCCCTGCGTAAGCGTGAGCAAGGGAAGCTCGCCGAGGCGCTCCCCTTTCTACGCCAGGCCGTTGTCCGGGACTACCTGCGCGAGGGGCTCCAGCGCCTGCTGATGGAGGCACTGGCCGCCAGTGGCAACCCCCTCGCCGCCACCGAGGTCTACCGGGAGCTACGGAGCACCCTGCGCCGGGAGAGCAACAGCAACCCCTCGACCGAGACCACCGCTCTCTACAACCGGATCCGTGCCCTCGCCAGCGCCCCCGCTCCGCCCGCACCCCCCACGCCCCCTCCTGCGCCGGCTCCTCCCGTCCTGCGCCGTGTGCCACTTCGCTACAACCTGCCGCGTCCTCTGACCGCACTGATTGGGCGGGAGAGGGAGCAGGCCGCGATCACGGAGTGCCTCAGCAATGCCTGCCTGGTGACCCTGACCGGCACCGGAGGGATTGGCAAGACACGCCTCGCGCTGGAGACCGCCTGGGAGCAACAAAAGGCACAGCCCGATGGAGCGTGCTTTGTCGACCTGGCACCTCTGCGCGACCCCAACCACCTGCCCCATCTCTGCGCGGCGGCCCTGGGCCTGAAGGAGATCGACAAGCAGCCCATTATCGAGGCCCTCGTGGAGCACCTGCGCCCGCGTGCCCTGCTGCTGGTGCTCGATAACTGTGAGCACATGATCGACGCCAGCGCGGAGCTGGCGGGGCTCCTGCTCCAGAGCTGCCCCAACCTGCAGATCCTGACCACGAGCCGCCAGCCCTTGGGAATCACGGGCGAGGTGGTCTGGCGGGTGCCGGTGCTGGAGACTCCCACCCACTCCGCCCGCCCCGAGGAGCTGACCGAGCTGATCGAGCGCTACGCGGCCCTCAAGCTCTTCTTCGAGCGCGCGCAGGCCGTCCAGCCCGACCTGGTCCTGACCCCGGAGACCGTCGAGGCGGCCATTGAGATCTGCCAGCGCCTGGATGGAATTCCCCTCGCGCTGGAGCTGGCGGCGGCACGCGCACGGACCCTGAGTATCGAGCAGATCGCGCGACGCCTCGATGACCGCTTCAAGCTCCTGACCGGCGGCAGTCGGATCGCCCTGCCGCGCCAGCAGACCCTGCGCGCCCTCAACGACTGGAGCTACGACCTGCTCACGCCGCCCGAGCGCTGCCTGCTGACCCGGCTCTCTATCTTCCATGCCAGCTACTCTCTGGAGGCGGTCGAGGCGATCTGTGCCGATGGTGCAGGGCTGGAGCAAGGCGATGTGCTGGACCTGCTAGAGCTGCTGGTCAACCACTCGCTCGTGCTCACCGAGGAGAGCGAGGAGGGGCAGCGGCGCTACCGGATGCTGGAGACGATCCGGGAGTACAGCCGCCTGATGCTCCCCGAGACCGACTGGCCCCCCCTCTCCGAGCGCTACCAGGCCTGGTACCAGCAGCTCGCCCACGCTGCCGAGACCAACCTGCTGGGGAGCGAGCAAGCACACTGGCTCGCCTGCCTGGATGCGGAGTACCACAACCTGCGCCATGCGATCGTGCTGAGCGTGGGGGAGCAGCACCTGGAGCTCTGCACGAACATGTGCCGCTACTGGTACCTACGGGGGCACTGGACCGAGGGACGCGCACAGCTCCTTGAGGCCCTCGCCCGCCCCGACTCGCCCCAGGGCACTCCCGCTCGTGCGCAGGCGCTGATGTGGGCGGGGAACCTCGCCCGAAACCAAGGGGACTACGCCGCCGCGACACACTGCTTTGAGGAGTCTCTGGCGCTACGACGTGCCCTCCACGACGGGCGGGGGAGCGCCAGTATCCTCAACCACCTGGCGAGTGTCTTGCTGGAGCAGGGCTACTACGAGCGGGCCCAAGCCCTCTACGAGGAGAGCCTGGCACTCTGCCGGGAGCTGGGCGAGACCAAGGGGATCGCGCGGGCGCTGCACAACCTGGGGCTGCTCGCCAATGAGCAGGGCGACAACGAGCGGGCCATGACCCTCTACACCGAGTCGCTCGCCTTGAGTCGCTCCCTGGGAGACCGCTACCTGGAGGCCAACGACCTGCAGAACCTCGGGGATGTGGCGGTGGACCAGGGCGACTACCAGAGAGCACGCTCGCTGATGGAGCAGGCACTGGCGATCCACCGCGAGCTCGGGATGGAGGCGGGAATCGTCTCTCTCTTGATGGATATCGGTAAGATCGAGCTGGTGCTGGGGGGCTACGAGGCCGCACAGACCTTGCTGGAGGAGAGCCTGGAGCTTAACCAGAGCCTCGGGGACCAGCGCGGGATCGCCCAGTCGCTCAATAGCCTGGGGCTGGTCGCGCTGGCACGCGGCGAGCTGGCGACCGCACACACGCTCTTGCTCCAGAGCCTCCCTCTTGGGCAGCGCCGCCCACTCCTGACCTGCCTGATCGCCCTGGCACACCTGGCACGCCGCGAGGACAAGCTCGCCCGCGCCGCCCAGCTCCTCGGGGCCGCGGACCGCCTCCGGGAGAACATGAAGGGGGCCTACACCCTGCTGGAGAAGCAGCTCTACGACGATGACCGGGAGCAGCTCTGCGAGAGCTTGGGCATGGCAAGCTTCTCCGCCGAGTACGGCGCGGGCTACGCCCTCACCGAAGAGGCCGCCCAGCTCCTCGCGGGCCAATAAAGAACACACCGTCCACGCACCGGCACACGATCCGTCCACCGCACCGTCCACCCCCGTGCTCTATTCTAGGCTCAGTTCTACGGAACGAACCAACACCGAATGGAATACGCACAATGAAACAACGATGGACAACACTTCTGGGAATCTCCGTACTGGCCGGAGCCAGCCTGCTCGCGGCAAAGGCCGCCCGCGCCGATGTGGGCGACTATGCCTACTATAAAATCATCAATGGGGAGCTCGACTACGGCTACAACCTGAGCAATATGACCGACCTAGACCAGCGGCGAGACTCGCTCGGGAGTGTCGTCGGGCTTCCCAATAAAGGCTCCATGTACTGTGTGCCGACTGCCTGTATGAACTTGCTGGCCTATGTCTCCAACCACGGCTATAGCACAGTCTGGCCCGGTGCGCAGAACTGGCAGGCCAATGACCCGACGCTCTACAACCAGATGAGCATTGACTTGACTATCTTTGGAGTGCTGATGGGCACCGATCCGGCCAAGGGCACGGGCGGCAACGCGGCCCTGAACGCAACCAAGATGTTCTTGAATCCGGCGCAGTTTGGGGTGGACCTGGTCTATGCCAACAACTTCTGGTCCCCACGCTTTATCGACCTGGCGCTGATGGCGATCTCGGGGCGCCTGGTCAATGTCGGGGTGGGCTGGTACAGCGATGCGGACACGGCGCTCCCACACTTCCGCCGGGGCGGGCACTTTGTCTCCCTGAGCTATATCGCCTCCCCCGGGCTCTTTACCCCCGGCAAGATCGGGATTCGTGACCCCGCCAACGACAAGATGCTCTTCGCCCAGTCCGCCTTCGCCACCGATACCTACGACTCCGAGGATGTCCCCGGCTTTTTTGGCTACACCGATGCCAACTCCGTCGATCATCTCCAGGGCTTCCGGGTGCAGAGCCGGATGAAGGGCTACGGGAGCGGCTATATCGACGGTGCCTTGGTGATCAAGCCGAAGCAGGGGCTGGTCTCGCAGGGATCGAGCCTCTTGCTTCTCTCGCCTGTGAAGCTGGCCAATGCGGAGCAGCTGCAGACCATCCGCACGTTTCGCTCTCTGACGGGAGGCAGTGTCAGCGATATCGCCTACGACCCAATCTCGACCAAGACTCCCTACCTGATCGAGGGAAGCGATGCGCTCTACGAGCTGGACCTGCTGACCGGCGAGTCTCGGGTGTTGCCCGCAGTCCAGCGCACGGAGACGGGCTTGCCGACCCTGAGCAAGCCACAGCGGCTGGTGATCGGTGGGCCGGAGCGCAAGCTCTTTGTTCTCCAGCCGGGGCAACTCACCGCCTTTAGCCGCGATGGTGCCACGGCCAAGGTCTTCACGCTCCCCGCTGGGCTCTCGATCGCCGCGATCGCCTTCTCCGAGAAGCGTGGGGTGCTCTATGCCTTCGACCGTGCCAGCCGGGTGCTGATCCAGTTCGACGCAGACCTCAAGCCGCTGCGCACCGACCGGCTCGATATCCCGCTGGCGACTCCCTACAGGCTGGAGCTGGTCAGCAACCCGGTCACCGATGAGCTCTCGCTGCTCTGTGATGGCTCGGTGGATATCTACAGCTGGTTCGGGGGCGAGAAGGGGATCACCAACCTACGGAAAGTAGCGCTCCAAGGGGCAAGGTTCCCGGTCGGGATCGATATCGACGAGGCCGGAAACTTTATCGCCAACGACATGGGCAAGCTGGTCTCCTTCGATCCCAGCGGCCGGCCGTCGGCAAGCTCCCCGTTTGTGGGGCTCCCTGGTGGAACCAACCAGCGCCTCGTTCGCTCCTTCAGCAACTTCAACCCGGCGATCCATACCACCCCGAGCTTCAACAATGTCCTCCCGCCCAGCCCCGAGCTGCGCTAGATTTCTTGTTCCGTGGGGCCTGAAAGTCCCCGTCTGATGCCGCTTTCTCCGCGGGCCCGGCCCGCTTCGCCGAAGGCGGCCAGAGACGGGGACTTTCAGGCCCTGGCTGATGTCGGCTATAATCTCTGCATGAACACAACGCTGATGTCTGTCTTTAATGGCCTTGATGCCTACCTTGCCCGCCCCGAGCCCGCGTTTCGCTGGGAGAAAAAGAGCGAGAAGCGTGTCGGGGATGTCCTGATCGAGGAGCTGACCCTAATCTCGCAGACCTGGCAGGGCAATGTCTGGCAGCACCGGGTGCAGGTCTGCCGCCCGGATAAGCTGCGCTTCCCGGACTTCTGCGCGGTACGCAACACCGGCGGCAACGGTGGGGAGCGCGACGAGGCCATGAACCTCCAGCTCGCCCGCGACTCGGGGTGCACGGTGGCGACCATGTTCAACAACCCGATGCAGCCACTCTACGGCGGCCTCACCGAGGATGCTCTGATCGCCTACACCTGGCAGAAGTACCTCGAAACCAACGACGAGAGCTGGCCGCTGCACTTCCCGATGGCCAAGGCGGTGCTCAAGACGTTAGATGCGCTTCAGCAGCACACCAAGGGCAGGCTCCAGCGCTTCATGGTCTTTGGCGCGAGCAAGCGCGGCTGGACCACGTGGCTGGTTGGGGCGAGCCAGGACAAGCGCGTGGTCGGGATCGCGCCGCAGGTGATCGATGTGCTGAAAGTGGCGGAGCAGATTCCCCACCAGCTCGAGATGCTCGGCGGCAAGCCTAGCGAGGAGATCGAGGACTATGTCCGCACGGGCTTCGATAAGCTCTTGCTCACCCCGCCCGGCAAGCGCCTGATGGACCTGGAGGACCCGTTCTCGTATCGAGACCGGCTCACCCTCCCCAAGCTGCTCCAGCTCGGCACCAACGACCGGTACTGGGCACAGGACGCGCTGAACCTCTACTGGGACGGCCTCAAGGGGCCTAAGTGGGTGCTCTACGCCCCCAACTCGGGCCATGGCCTCGAAGACCGAGGGCGCGTGATGGCGACCCTGGCTGCCTTCACCCGCTCGCTGGCGTCGCGCCGTCCCTGGCCCACCCTGAGCTGGGACTGGACCACCGAGGACAACGGTGCCCGCCTGCGCTTTGCGAGCACGTCGCCGATCCGTGCCGCCCGGCTCTTCCGCTGCCTAGGCCCCACCACGGACTTCCGCGACCAAAAATGGTCCTTCACCGAGCTCACCCCTAGCGCAAACGGCTTCGACACCTGGATGCCCACCCCCCGGCGCGGCTTTGGGGCGGCCTACGGCGAGGCGACCTTCGACCTCGACGGCCAGCCCTTCACCCTCTCGACTCAGATCCGTATCTTTGGGAAGAAGTGAAGAAGACCGCAGTTCTCATCCATGGCGCGGGCGGCGGCGGCTGGGAGTACACGCTCTGGGAGCCGGTCTTTCGCAAGGCAGGCTGGCGGACGCTGGCCCCGGACCTCGTGCCCGCTGCCAGTGGCCTGGAGCAGACCCAGCTCTCCGACTATGTCGGGCAGGTGCTTGCCGCTGTCCCCAAAGATGCCGCTCCGCTGGTCTTTATTGGGGCGAGCATGGGTGGCCTGCTGGCGCTTGCCGCCGCCGCCCAGCGCAAGCCCGCCGCGCTGGTGCTGGTCAATAGTGTCCCACCCAAAGGAGTGCCCTGGCCCCGCACGGAGAGTAAGCCGTCGCCGCCCGTGGTGCGCTGGGCAAACGGCCCCCTGCAAGAGACCCGCGACTCGATGCCCGATAGCGACGAGAAAACCATCCAGTTTGCTTGGAAGCGCTGGCGCGATGAGTCCGGGGCGGTGCTCAACACGCTCCATGCGGGAGTCGAGCTCCCCAACCCAAGCTGCCCCACGCTCGTGGTTATCGGGGAGCGCGACACCGACATCCCCCCCGAGACCAGTGTCGCCCTGGCCACCCGCCTCCACGCCGATCTCCACCGCTACGCCGGCATGAGCCATGTCGGGCCACTCCTCAGCACCCGCGCCCCAGAAGTCGCTGCCGCCACCGAGCGCTGGCTGACGGTCGCGACGACCCGAGAAAATAGACGATGACACTACGAAGTTGCTTCGCTCCTGAAGAGTGCGAAATCATCTCAACGTGTTTGGATATCTTTGTACAGGCGAGCCATATTCATGAGCTTGATGCCTATCTCGTTAGCGGCTTTCAGCGAGAGGATTACCGCAAAACGATCTCCAAAATTCAGCAGGGAGAAGAGCTAGATCAAGAGGATGCACGAAAAATAAGAAATGCCGTGTTCCACGTGAGTTCTTTCCCTCTCAGCAATCCTGAAGAGGCAGAGAGCAGAGTAGGGATTGACTTCCGGTATGTCTATTGGTTCGCTGCATACATTGAAGACGTTTTCGAATCCAATCTGCCTACGGACAATGCCGTGCAAGAACCTTAGAGCCTTTCGCCCTCTGCTTGATCAAACGTGGGGCGGAGTGCTTGTGCGAGGCGCTTCAGCCACTGTCCAACGGCTCCGTGCACATAGACATCTGCCGTAAGATTCGGGTAGGCATCGACAAAACCTACCCAATCAACCTGCCAGGCGAGGATGGTCTCTCTATGGAAAGGCAAGCGGTTCGAGTCCGTTTGCAGGGTTGCCGCCAGCAGGGCGCGGTCCAGCGGAAACGCTTCCGCTAAGAGCACCGCATCATAGAGGTCCTTTCCTTGAGCAATTGTGTCCGTGTGGAGCCAGAGAAGCTTCCAGGCAAGAGCTTGCTCCGGACTCGCCGACAGGAAGTCAAGGACGGTTCCATCTCCCATCGTATAGCGCAGCGGAATGGGGGCGGAGGGCATCGGGTCGTTGAGCGCAATATCCATCTGGACAGTGCCAAACCAGCCGTCTGTGGTCCGCCATGGAAAGATAAGACGCTGCCCTGGCAGGTCCGTGTACTCCCACAGGGTTGCGCAGATCGCTTTTTCTCTGATAATCGTGACCTGCCCCAGGGAAGATTGCTTCTCCAAACGGCGGCTTAAGGTCTCAAAAATAGCCCAGCCGACATCTTCCTGAGCCGAGGGAACGAGGCTGTCGATATCACCCGGTTCGCGCCCTCTCTCTCCGAGCCAGAGCTTCAGGGGGAGGCTGCCCCGCAAGACGAGCTCGCTTTGCCAAGGGGAGTGGGCGAGCTGCCAGAGCAAGAACTCAATCACCTGCTGGCGTGCCGCGTACCAGTATGTCCTTTCCTCGGGTGTCGTGAAATGGGGCTCCCAGACTTCCTCCTCCATCTTCATTGTCCCGCTTGATCAAACGTCGGGCGGAGTGCTTGTGCGAGGCGCTCCTGCCAGGCTTTTTCGGCCTTCCATGTCTTGGCATCTTCTCCCAGGTTGGGGTACTCGCTCAGGAAGCTGAGCCAGTCGATATCCCACGCTTCAATACTCGCCAGGGTAAAGGGTTCCTGGTGGGGCGTGGTATTCAGAGTAGCTTCGAGCAGCTCTGCATCTAGAGGAAACGCCTCGGCCAGGAGCACGGCATCGTAGAGGTCCTTGCCCTGGGGGTACATGTCTGTGTGGAGCCAGAGGAGCTTCCAGGCGAGCGACTGCGCTGGGCTGGCCGCGAGCAGCTCCAGCGCCTGGCCCTCTTGAGTCTGGTAGGTAAACGGCACCGGCTCTGAGGGGATTTTTTCCCCAAAGACAAAGTCTAGCTGCACGGTTCCCGCGAGCCCGTCCGCTGTCTGCCAAGGAAAGACCAAGCGGCGACCCGGCGCTTTCTCATAGGTCCAGATATCGTCGAGGCGCGCCCCCGTGGCATCCATCGTAATATCTCCCCACTCCGGCTGCTTGGCGACACGCTTGAGGATCATGTCGTAGAGATCGACTCGGGGATCGTCCATCTTGAGCGTCGAGGGCAGCACGACCCAGTCTAGGTCACCCGGCTCACGGGCGCTCTCGCCCAGCCAGGTCTTGAGGAGCACGCTGCCGCGTAGCACCAGGCTTTTCTGCCACGACGACGTGCTGACAATCCCGAGCAAGTGCTCCATGACCTGCTGCCGCGCGGCGTACCAGCGCGTGCGCTCCGCGAGGTCGCGCAGGCGCGGCTCGCCCAGCCGGAAGGCACGCCCGTACTGTTTCAGGGCGGGGTCAAAGAACTCGGCCTGCGAAGCGCTTTGCTTGGTTCGCAGGAGGGTATGGGGGTAGCCAGTGGGGTTTGACTTACCCAGTAGGCGCCTCCAGTCAAGGTTTGGCATGGGGGAGCTCCTGTGGCTGAATCCAGCCGTGGTCGAGGGTGAGGTTGCTGTCGTAGAGGACAAACTCTTCCTCGGAGTCGAGGATCGTGTAGGCGGCGAGCGCCTCGGTGAGCGCGGCAAGGTGCGCCTGCGCCACGCTCTGCCCGACTCCGTAGCAGCGCTGGGTGACAAAGCGCTCGTGCTGGTGGTCGGGGCGGGTGCGGCGGGCGTTGCGCGAGAGGTGCGCTCCGTGTGGTTGGACCGCCAAGCGCAGGCTCTCCAGCGCACTCTCCGACGGAAGCAGGAGCTTGAGGTGGTGCTCAAAGTGGCAGTAGGCGGGGAACGCCCGCGCCTCGCTCTCGCTCTGGGGAATCCCCCCATTCCAGGGAGCCGCCTCTAGCTTCAGGCGCACGACCGAGAACCCTGCGGCGTGGAGCTGGCGACGCAGGGCCTGGGCTGCGGCGAAGGCCGCGCCAAAGCTCCCGCGCCAGCGCTGCGTCAGCATCGGCTGGGACGGCGTTGCTCCCCGGTCCAAGACAATGTGTGTCAGCTTGAGCCCCGCCCGCTCCGCCGCCCAGGTGCCGAGGCGTGCCAGCACCGCCGGCTCTGTGCTACCGATTGTCAGGTGTGTCTCAAAATCTCCGCTTGCGGTGTCCATGTAAGGCTATGTCGCCCAACAAGGGGTTTCCAGTAAAGGAGATTCTTAGCGGAGGCGACGGCGGAACACAAGCGCTCCCACTCCAGCAAACGCGAGTAGCGAGAGCGTGCTGGGCTCGGGGGCGCTGGTCAGGACGGGAGGGAGCGTCAAGAAGCCAAGCCCCGTCTCGCCGTAGGTGGGGCCGCCCGCGACACTGTAGCCAAAGCTCTGGGAGCGAAAGAGGCGCAGCCCTGCTACGGTCTCGCCCGGCGGGAGCCCATAGCCGGTCACCCCCAGTGCATTCTGTAGAAAGATCGACCAGTGGAACGCAGCCTCGATCACATCCGGGTCCGCGGCCGTCCCCGTGACAACCCCTTGGCGAATCAGGTCCGACGCGTTATCCGGGAAAGAGACAACCCCCTTGGACGCGCGGTCGTTGGTGACCTCAAAGCCGATCGTGGACTCACTGGTGCCAAACGGCCCCGCGCCGTAGCGGAGTGCAAAGCCCAGGTTGCTAAAGACAAGCCCCTGCGAATCGGTCGGCCCGGTCGTGCGTAGCGCCACGTAGACAAAGCTGCTGTCGCGCCGGGTGAAGATCTCATAGCCCGTGTTGTGGTTGGTGGGGCCGGGCGCTCCGAAGTTGCCCAGCGGCGCCCCCGGATCGTAGGTCACCTGGACAGGGGTGATCCCGTTCCACTCGCTTCCAATGATCCCGTCCCAGCCTGCATCAGCGGCGGCGGGGAGTGTCGGCACGAGGGAGAGCAAGAGAAGTCCGAAAATTCGTTTTTTCACAAGCCCAGTGTGACTGAACTCCCACCCCCTGTCAAGGCGACGAGGTTTGTGCCTAAAAAGCCCCCAAGGGACGTTTCCCAAGGGGGCTTTTCTGGAGTAGGTACCTTACTCACACCTCTCGCTCAAAAGAGCAGTAGCCATGTGATCACTCCCCACAGCTAAAGCTGGGGGCTTCTTGAGAAATCCATGAGGTAACCCTCTTGATTAACTCCCAAAGGCTCAATCCAAGCCTTGTTGCGGATGTTGATCGCGGCATTATGGTCACGATCAAGGATAAGACCACAATGCAGGCATTTATAAACACGAACTTTAAGAGTCAGCTTCTCAACGGGCAAACACCCGCAATTACTGCACGCCTGGGTTGTGTTCTGGGGATCAACTCCTACGACTTCCACACCGGCACTCTCAGCCTTGTGCTTGAGGATCGAAAGGAATTTCCCCCAACCGGCATCGTGGGCCGACTTAGCAAGGTTCAATGAGCGAACAATACCTTTAACATTCAAGTTTTCATGCGCGATCTTGCCAAACCTTTTCACCAAGTCAAGCGCACTCTTGTGGTGAAAATCCTTACGTTGGTTGGCGACGTGCTGAGAGAACTTAGCAAGCCGGTTGACAGACTTTTTCCGGTTGGCTCCGCCACGTTTCTTACGTGCAACACTACGTTGGAGTCGCCTCAACTTAGCCTGAGCCTTGCGATAATGCTTCGGTGGCTTGACTTCGTTTCCTTCAGAATCCACAAGGAAAGACTTCAATCCAAGATCAATGCCAACGGACGGAAGCTTGGTAGCTTCAATCTCTACGTCGGGCAACTCGTGACCAGCGCTGCGCATGGGCGGCAACTCGCAGGAGAAAACGACGTGCCAGCCGTCGCCTTCTTTCTTGAATCGCATGGTCTTGATCTTACCTTCAATCGGTCGGTGCATCTTGATCTTGATGTTGCCAACCTTCTGGAAATACGCCTTATTGTCCAAAGTAAACTTGCACCCGTCGCCAATGGTGTACTCAACCGAATCAAACTGTCCCCGCCCTTTGAATCGAGGATAGCCCGGAGCTTCGCCGGATTTAACTCGACGAAAGAACGCTTGAAAAGATCGGTCAAGACGCTTCAGGGTTCGTTGGCAAGATGCCGCATTGGCAAAAGCAAGAAACGGATTAATCTTCCTTTCTTGTGTCAATATCTTGCATTGTTGCGCGAAATTCAGGGGAGTCTTCTCCGCTTCGTGCCATTCCTTACGTTGGGCCAGCGCATTGTTGTACAGATGCCTATGTGTCTCCAAGAGTTGAAGCATAATGCTTAATTGGTTTTTGGTTGGATAGATTCTGTATTTGTATGCCTTACTTGCCACTGTTGCGATACTGTGTTTATGTCCGCAAAAGCGGAAACTGTGAAAGGGAAAATAATCAAGAATTTTCCAACGCCTCCCCGAAGCCTTCGGCAGAGAGGAAGCGATTCCCCCCGCGTCTAAAGCCGTGGGCACTCTCGCATTTGATGGTAGGACTATTACGTCGCCCTGCCCAAGAAAAGTTCCCGCTCCTAAACTTTGCGCCGCCTGCGATAAAATAGGGGTATGCCTGCGTTGGATCGCGACCATATTGCTGTACGAAATGCTCTTGTCAAAAATGGCTGGACGATAACCCACGACCCTCTTCGGCTGAACTACAAAAAGAAGCGTTTGTATGTTGATCTGGGAGCGGAGCGCCTACTGGCCGCGGAGCGTGGAACTGAGAAGATCGCGGTGGAGATCAAGACATTTGGTGGCGCGTCGGACGTGGCCGACTTGGAGCAAGCAACCGGGCAGTTCATGGTCTACCGCTCTCTTCTGCGCCGCCTTGATCCAGAGCGCAGTCTGGTTTTGGCGGTTCCCCAGGAAGCACTGGAAACGGTTTTTGAAGATGCACTGGGCGAGATCTTGCTGGAAGACAGCATCCTAAGAGTGTTTAGTTTCGATTCAGAGCGAGAGGAAATTGTCGAATGGCTACCCTAGAAGAGCTACGTCAAGCGATTGAGAAGGTTTTCGCGGTGTGGCACGAGCTACCCGGCCCCGAAGCTGCATTTGCGATTATTCCCGTGTCGGATCGCCAGCAGGATCGGTATCTCCTCTTGGAAGAAGGCTGGGAGGGGAACAAGCGTATTCACGGTCTGCTCGCCGATCTGGAGATTCGCGATGGCAAGATCTGGGTGCAGGCCGACAACACCGACCGCCCCCTCGCCGAGCAGCTCCTACGCCACGGCATCCCTCGAGATCAAATCGTCCTCGGCTTCCGCTCCCCCGAACGCCGCGCCGCCTCCGAGTTTGCCGTCGCGTAATCTATCCAGCCTGCCAAATGCGAAGAAGCACCAATCGTATTAGCACCAAGATGCAGGTAACGGCACAGGCAAGAGATAAGATCTTGACTGTTTTCTGTTCTTGATAAGCTTGCTTGGTAAAGACTGCCGTGAGGCAGCCTGCAATAACATACGCAGGTTTCCCCAGGAAGAAGGCAAGATACCATGCCTCGCGGCCTACTCGTAGCTTGCCATCATCTATTTTCCAGTGCTTTTCCAGGTCAGAAAACATGCTTGGCTCGTAGAAATTTGTGTACTCAACTATGAACCAAATTCCCAGCAGCAAACCCAGAAATAGATAACGAATTCGGAACTTCATTGTATCCTGGCTCCGATGAGGTAGCCCCACGGAGAAAACTCCGCAGGGCTATTTTTGTGCTACTCGCTACGCCGGGCTGAGACGGCGTTCGGCGATCTCGGCGAGCAGGTCGGTGACAAACTGTTCGACCGAGCGGGGGCCTAGGTCGCCCTTGTCACGGTGGCGGACGGCGACATTCCCTGCCTCGATATCGCGGTCGCCCACGATAATCATGTAGGGCACCTTCTCCACCTGCGCCTCGGCGACCTTCTTGCCGGTCTTCTCGGAGCGGGCATCGACGGTCGCGCGGACACCGGCCTCGACCAGGCGGGTCTTGATCGCCTCGCAGTACTCGATATGCCGGTCGGCGATGGGCAGGAAGCGCACTTGCTCGGGCGAGAGCCAGGTCGGGAACGCGCCGGCGAAGTGCTCGATCAGGACGCCACAGAAGCGCTCCATCGAGCCGAACGGGGCGCGGTGGATCATCACCGGGCGGTGCGGCTGGCTGTCCGAGCCGATGTACTCCAGCCCGAAGCGGATCGGGAGGTTGTAGTCGACTTGCACCGTGCCGAGCTGCCACTCGCGGCCAATCACGTCTTTCACCACGAAGTCGATCTTCGGGCCATAGAACGCGGCCTCGCCGGGCTCCTCGGAGAAGGGGACCCCCAGCGATGCGGCGGCGTCGCGGCAGGCCTTCTCCGCCTTGTCCCAGTTCGCCGGATCGCCGACATACTTGGCAGAATCAGGATCGCGCAGGCCCACACGGACACGGAAGTCTTTCATCCCGAGCGTGTCGAAGATCGTGCGTACCAAACTTAAACAGCCCTGAACTTCGGCGGGAACCTGCTCCTCGGTCACGAAAAGATGGGCATCGTCCTGCGTGAACGAGCGCACACGGGTCATGCCATTGAGCTCGCCGGACTGCTCCCAGCGGTAGACCGTCCCAAACTCCGCCAGGCGCAGTGGCAGATCACGATACGAGCGGCGCTCGCTGGCGTAGATCTTGATGTGGTGCGGGCAGTTCATCGGCTTGAGGAGATAGCCCTCGATATCGCCTGACTCCAGCTTGTTGGCCAGCTCGCCGCAGGTGCAGCCTTCGTCGCTGAGCTTCTTGAGAAACTCGCGGTCGATCACCGGCGGGTACTGAGACTCGGCGTAGTAGGGGAAGTGCCCCGATGTTTTATAGAGCTCCAGCTTGCCGATATGGGGCGTGAAGACCTGGTGGTAGCCCTGCTTGCGCAGCTCGTGGCCGATAAAGGTCTGGAGCTCCTGGCGCACGGCGGCACCGGCGGGAGTCCAGAGCACCATCCCCTGGCCCACTTGATCGTCGATATGGAACAGCTTGAGGGTCTTGCCGATCACGCGGTGGTCGCGCTTTTTCGCCTCTTCGAGCTTGTTCAGGTACTCATCCAGATGGCTCTGTTTCTGGAAGGCGACCCCGTAGACACGGGTGAGCTGCTCGTTCTCGGCCTTGCCGCGCCAGTAGGCCCCGGCGATACTCATCAGCTTAAACGCGCCGATACGTCCGGTGGACTCGATATGGGGGCCCTTGCACAGGTCGATAAAGTCGCCCTGCTGGTAGAAGCTAATCTCGGCTTCGTCGGGGAGATCGTCGATCAGGCGCACTTTGTAGAGCTGGCCCATCTCCTCGCAGCGCTTGCGGGCGACCTCGCGCGGCTCCACAAACTTCTGCATCGGCAGGTTCTCTTTGACAATCGCCTTCATCCGCGCCTCCAGCGTAGACAGATCGCTCTCGGTGAGGGGGCGGGGAAGGTCGAAGTCGTAGAAGAACCCGTTCTCGATCACGGGACCGATGCCCATCTTCGCTTCGGGGATCAGCTCGCGGACAGCCTGCGCGAGCACGTGCGCCGTCGTGTGGCGCATACGGGAGAGAAAATCAGCCGGAGCGGAGAGCTCATCGGCGGGGGAGACGGAAGACATGTTTTTCACATACTCCTATACAAAAGGATGTTCTATGGTACCACGCTGTCGCCCGAGGCTTGGTGTCTGCTAAAGAAAGTGTGCAGGAGGATGGAGCCCGAACTCGCGCAGGAGGCGACGGAACTCTACCATTTGATCTCGGTTCATCCGCAGGCGCTCGGTAGTGGCGCGGCCGGTGGGCGTGATGCCAATGATGCGAAGTGTGTCGGCGCTCCAGATAAAGTGTGTAGGCCAGCTCTGGCGGCGCGGATCAAAGAGGGGAGCATCTTGGTTCGTGACAGGATCAGGCGCGAACCGAGCGGCTCCTTTATAGAGATTGCAGGCGGAGCAGGCAAGGGCAAGGTTTTCCAGGGAGGTCGCGCCGCCATCGGCTTCGGGAATGGTGTGCTCGATGCAGAAGAGATCGGAGCCGATTCGCATCGGGGCACCACAGTACTCACAGACGCTCTCAGCTCGCGTGATCACCTGCAGGCGGAGCGCCTCACTGACATAGCTCCGCGACACTGTCTAGCGCACCTCGGAGGAGGGGATTCCAAGGGCATCCGCCATCTCTAGAAGTGTCTTTCCACGACGCTTTGCAAGCTCGCCAATGGCTTTCCAGCGGGTTAGTTGAAGTGTATCGAGCTGCTCTTGGAGCGCAAAGAGCTCGCTGGTTTCTGCCTCATTGAGCGCACCCGAATCACGGAGTTCAAGGAGCTCCTGTCGGCGTTCTCGTACAGGGGCAGGGAAGGGAGTCGAGATGCGCTCTAGCAGGTCGGCCTCCGAGGGAGCATCAAGAGAGCTGACGAGGCGTTGCCGCGCGGAATCAAGTAGAAAGGTGGGGACATCTGTGCCTGCGGCTCGCGCGGCTTTACGCAGAACTTCGGCTAGGTCAGAGCTAACTTCTACGGTGAGTGTCATCGCACTATGGTATCACGCTGTCTGGTTTGGCAGGGGCGTGGTTCTTGCTCTATCGTCCATGAGAGCGATCTTGCTTAATAGAGGGCTAGGTGGCGATGGTTTTTTAAACTTATCCCAGAGCGAGAGACAAAAGGCGATAAGGCCACAGATCACAACGCAGACAAAGACGAGCGCTATAAAAATCTTCAGCCCCTTGGGATAGTATGCCAGCGGATCGGCGTCTTTTTCCTGCATGGCTCTCTGGTACTCCGGTGTGCTCCGGTAGGGATCGGCGAGAGCATTTATCAGGAGCCCAAAAAGGCATGTCGGGACAGCAAGGATCAGTAGCCGCGTATCGCCTTCACGGAGGGCGCAGACAAGGGCGAGGAGCAGCCCCGGTAAAATCCCCGCCACCGTGCGACTTCGCACCCAAGGGACCGTCACCGTGCAGAGCGCTCCGAGGACAAGACAAGGCACAAGAAGGATAAGGAAAGCCTCAAGAGCGATCAGAGGTTCTTTGAGGAGAAGTATCGCAATCAGGCCACCTAACGCTCCCCCTATCTTCAGGGCAACTAAGAGACCACGTTTCAGCCACAGGAGGCTTTGCTGCGTCTTGCTCATTTACCAATTATACTATGGCACTCTTGTATCAGATTGCCTATAATGAGAGATTAGTTTCACCACGGACGGTTCGAAGAAGAGGCAAGGGCATGCTGACGATACGGGGTAACAAGAGCGGCGGGGCGTTTTGCGATGGCATCTCGCGGCGCGATTTTCTCAAGATCGGTGGGCTGGCGATGGGCGGGCTGAGCCTGCCACAGATTCTCGCGGCAGAGGCGCACGCGGGGATTCGCAGGAACCAGAAGGCTGTGATCATGGTCTTCCTGCCAGGTGGGCCGCCCCACCACGACATGTTCGACATGAAGCCCGATGCGCCGTCGGACATTCGGGGTGAGTTCAAGCCCATCAAGACCAATGTCTCTGGGATCGAGATCTGCGAGCACATGCCCAAGATCGCGGCCATGATGGACAAGTTCGCCATCATCCGCTCGCTGACCGGGATGCGCGACGAGCACGACTCGCATATCTGCATGAGCGGGTACTCCGTTGCCGAGACCAACCAGAACAAGGCGCCGTGTCTGGGGTCGGTGCTCTCGCGGCTAGAGGGCCCGACCGAGAAGACCATCCCGCCGTTTGTGGGGCTCCAGGGCAAGGCCGGGCACATGGAGTGGGCCGACCCGGGCGACCATGGCTTTCTCGGCATGGCCCACGCGGCGATGCGGCCGTCGGGGGACCTCATGAAGGACATGACCCTGACCGATGTCTCGCTGGACCGGCTTAGTCATCGTAAGCAGCTACTGGCAAGCCTTGATCGCTACCGACGGCGCGTGGACACGCTCCCGGAGATCGATGCGCTCAACTCCCGTGCGTTCGATATCCTGACATCGAGCAAGCTGGTGCAGGCGCTGGATGTTACCAAAGAGGACAAGAAGACCCGTGAGCGCTACGGGATCGGGCGGCTGGAACCGGTCGATGATGGCCTGCCGATGCTCAACGACCAGTTCCTCGCCGCGCGGCGCCTGGTCGAGGCGGGCGTGCGCTGCGTCTCCATTGGCTACGGCCGCTGGGACTACCACGGGGCGAACTTCACCCAGCTCAAGAGCTACCTGCCGATGCTGGATGCTGCCGTGAGCTCGCTGGTGCAGGATATCCACGACCGCGGGATGCAAGACGATGTCTCGGTGATTGTCTGGGGTGAGTTTGGGCGAACTCCGAAGATCAACAAAGACGCTGGCCGGGACCACTGGCCCCGCGCCAACTTCGCCCTGCTGGCGGGCGGCGGGATGAAGATGGGCCAGGTAATCGGAAGCACGAATAAGTTTGGCGAGGAGCCCGACGAGCGCCCGATCGATATCAAGGATGTCTTTGTGACGCTCTACAACCGGCTGGGGATTGACATTGTCAACACACCCGTCCCTGATGTTACCGGCCGCCCCAACTTCCTCTTTGCCGGCCGAGAGCCGATTGCGGAGCTGATTTAAGATGCTAACGATCCGAGGTGCGGGGGGGAAGTTCTGCGACGGCCTCTCCCGGCGGCAGTTTCTGACGGTCGGGGCGCTCGGGGGGCTGGCACTGCCGCAGCTCCTCGCCGCCGAGGCGCACGCAGGCATACGAAGCTCCCACAAGGCCGTAATTTTGATTTATTTGCCGGGGGGACCGTCGCATCAGGACACGTTTGATCTCAAGATGGACGCGCCCTCGGACATCCGCGGCGAGTTCAAGCCCATCAAGACCAATGTCCCCGGAATCGAGATCTGTGAGCACCTGCCGCGCCTCGCCAAGATGATGGACAAAGTGGCAGTGATCCGCTCGCTGGTGGGCGCGCGCGACGAGCACTCGTCGAATCTCTGCCTCTCGGGCTACACCGAGGCGGAGTTTCGCCAGAACAAGGCCCCGACCATGGGCTCGGTGCTGGCGCGGCTGGAGGCACCGGTGGATAAGACCGTCCCTAGCTACGTCAACCTCGCCGCCCGTACCCAGCACCCCCCCTACAACGACCCCGGCCCCGGCTTCCTCGGCCCCGGCTACGGCGCGCTCAACCCCAATGGCCCGATGCTCGCGGACATGACCCTGACCGATGTCTCGCTGGACCGGCTTAGTCATCGTAAGCAGCTGCTGGCAAGCCTTGATCGTTATCGGCGGCGCGTGGACACGCTCCCGGAGCTAGACACGATGAGCGCCCGCGCCTTTGATATCCTCACATCGAGCAAGCTGGTGCAGGCACTGGATGTCAGCCGGGAAGATGTGAAAACCCGCGAGCGCTACGGCAAGGGAATCGACAAGCCCCAAGGGGATGCGTCCCCGATGCTCAATGAGCAGTTCCTTGCGGCGCGGCGCTTGGTCGAGGCCGGCGCGCGCTTGGTGAGTGTCTCCTACGGATTCTGGGACTGGCACGGGGGCAACTTCACCAACATGAAGGCGCACCTCCCGGTCATTGACCAGGGAATCTCCGCGCTGATCGAGGACCTGCACCAGCGTGGCCTGGATAAAGATGTCTCGGTCGTGGTGTGGGGGGACTTTGGCCGCTCACCCAAGATCAACAAAGACGGTGGCCGGGACCACTGGCCGCGTGTCTCCTGTGCGCTTCTTGCGGGCGGCGGGATGAAGACCGGCCAGGTGATCGGGAGCACCAATAAGTTCGGCGAGGAACCCGACGAGTGCCCGGTGGACTACAAAGAGGTGATGGTGACGCTCTACCACAACCTCGGCATTGATATTGCCAACACTCCCGTCCCGGACATGACCGGCCGCCCCAACTACCTCTTCGCCGGCCGCGAGCCCCTGCCTGAGCTTATCTAGTCGCTACAGCGGGCGGAGGCGGAAGCGCTGGCGGAGCTCCCGGAGGGGGATGTCTTGGTAGGGCTGCCAGCCGAAGTGCGGCCAGCGCTGGGGCATGCGCACATAGACCCACGCGGCGCGTAGGATGCGGGGGAGGGTGCGCAGAAAGCGGCGGATCAGGCGACGGAGCCCAAAAATGCGAAAGAGCTCGCTCACAAAGGCTTTCTTGCGCATCGCGACAATCTCTTGAACCGGGAAGCTACAGCCTAGGGCGGTGAAGGTCTCAACAATGAGCTCTTCCTCCGAGGTGGCTCCCAGGCCCAGCAGGACATGGCAGATGTCGTGGGCGGTGACGGTCGCGCGGGGCTGCCCGAGAAAATCCGAGTCCCCGGCGAACTCGGGGTAGGCGGCGTAGTACTCTGCCAGACCCTCCGCCAGGGTCTGGTCTGTCTCCCAGCTCTGGTACTGGTGTGGCATACGCTATTCTAGCGTGGGCGCCGACGGCGTGCGAGGCAGAGCCCTCCTAGCCCAAGCAAGACGAGCGTGCCCGGCTCGGGGGCGGCCGTGACCGAGATATTGTCTAGGATGGTCCAGCCGTGGCCCGTGGGCGACGTAAAGCGCAGGGTGTAGGTTCCGGCGGGCAGGGCGGTGGTCGCCTTGCTGATGGAGAGCTCCGGGGTGTAGATACCGCTCTGGGTGGCGTTGAAGGCATCGGCGGTGCTACTCCAGACCGTGGTTGCGCCCGAGTCTTCCAGCGAGATCCCCATGATCCAGGGCCCCGACGACACCCCAAAGCCATTGAGTGTGTCGCGGTAGACCCCGAGGTTGAAGCTGATGCCCAGTGCGCTGGGAGCCGCGAGCGTGAAGGACTGGAAGAGGCTGGTGTTGAAGTCACCGACCCCCACCTCGACAACCTCACCGAAGGCCCCCCCTATCGTGTGGGTGGAGACATTGCCCGCCGAGTTGCTCCAGCCGGTCAGGCCCGCGTTGAAGTCGCCGTTGGTGATTAAGTTCTGTGCATGGGCCGCGCTACTGGCAAGTACCAGGACAGCCGCTAAGGGTAGTGTGTATCGTCTCATCTGTGTGCTCCTCACTCTCCGAAAGTGTTTCTCTACTGAGGAGAGTCGGTTGGAGCACACAGAATCTAGAGAGAGAAGTACTATTTTCCCAGGAGCTCGGTGAGCTCTTTTTCGGTGAGCCTCTCTTTTCCCTGCTCACCAAACTGGATTGCCTGCTTATTATTGGCAACAACAAGCACGCTCTCCCCGACCGCGGCCCACTTGGCCCACTCGCCGCCGCGCTTCAGAACCGCGAAGTAGGCATCGGAGAAGAGCTTGATCTTCACCACCTCGGTCTGTTTTTTCGGGTCGTAGGTGGCGTCTTCCCAGCTCGCGCCGCGCTGGTAGAACGCACGATTACCGGCGTACTGGATGCGGCGTGCCTGCTCCTCCGCGACCTGCTTGCTCAGCCCCTTTTGGGTGGCGATCACGGCCTGGTTGCCGGTCTGGTTCTGCCCACGTCCGCTCCGTGCGCCCTGGCTCTGGTTGATCGCGTCCTGACCCGTGCGCAGGTCGGCCTTGGCGGCAAAGCCGCCGCCGCCCATTGCGCCTCCGAAGCCGCCGATACTGGCTCTGCTCTGCCCGCCACCGGGGCCATTGGGAAGGAGGCCGGGGCGGCCCAGCACGCGGGTGGCGGGCTCGACGTCGGCGGTTCCGGGCTCGGGGACAAAGAGCGCGGTGTAGGGAGTGAGCACCCCAAACTCCTTGGAGAGGGCGATGATCTGGTCCTCGAGCTCTTTGTGGCGCGCGGGGTCTTTTTCATCGCGGATCTCATCGAGAAGGTAGCCGATCTTGCGGCTGGCCCAGAGGCGCGGCAGGAAGCTGGCCTCGGTGGAGACTGCGGCGAGCTTGGTCTCCAGGGTGAAGGTCTGGGGCTTGCCCAACACATCGCCGGTGAGCTGGACCCGCGCCGTGCCCTCGCCGGTGTAGCGCCCCACCAGCACGAGCTGTCCGCCCTCAAAGAGATCGGGGAGCTCATCGGGGCGCGGGTAGAGCTCGCCGGACTTGATCCCCGCGAGCTGTAGCTTGAGGTTCTCCAGGACGGCGGTGCTGGTCTTGGCGACAAACTGGCTGGTCTTGAGCTCGATATCCTCGTCGGGGTGGACATAGTCGGCATCGCCCTTGAGCTTGCTCCCAACTTGGTCCAGGAAAGGCACGTCCACATCGTAGCCGACCCCAAAGACAAAGCAGCGCGCGCGGCTCTGGGCGGCGGTCACCGCGTTGCGGAGGATGGTCGCGTGGTCGCGCACCCCGACCGTGGGTAGGCCGTCGGTGAAGAAGAGCAGCCGGTTGCCCGTGCCCCGCTCGGGGAACTGCTTGAGCCCCTCGGTGAGGGCATCGTTGATATTGGTCCCCCCGTCTGCCACCATGTCGTCGATAAAGGCCGCGGCGCGCTTGAGGTTGTCGGGAGTCGCCAAGACCGGCTCGGGCGCGAAGCGGGTGACCGCATCGGAGAAGGTGAGGAGGTTGAAGCTGTCTTGCGGCCGCAGCTTGCCGACGGCGAACTTGAGGGCGCTGCGGGCCTGCTCCAGCTTCTTGCCCTGCATCGAGCCCGAGCGGTCCATCATCAGCACCACCCGCCGCGGGGGAAGGTCCTTGAGGGCGGTCTTGGGCAGGTTCGGGCTGGCGACCATGAGGAAGTAGCCACTCTGGTGGAGCCCGCCGCCGATACTGGCGACCTGCGGGAGCGCGGCGTTGTAGGCCAGGAGCGAGAGGGCGACCGCGCTGGTGTCCTTGGGGGAGATGTAGAGCGCCAGCTCCGGGTGCTCCACGAGCGCGGCGGCATCCTTCGACGACGTCCACTCCGCAGAGAGCCGGGTTTCGTCGAGGCGCTTGAGGGTCACATTATGGCTGGGGGAGTAGAGGCTTCCCGCGCCGTGGGCGACCACGCGGACACTGACATACTCGGGGCGCATCCCGCCGGGCAGGTGCGGCCCCGCCAGCGCCCAGACAAACTTCTTCGCCGCTCCCTCGCGTGGCAGGATCGAGACCAGCTTGAGGGTGACCCGGCGCTCGCCGTTGCGGGGGATCGGGAAGACCCGCGCCCGCAGGAGCCCCTGCCCAACATAGCTCAGCAGGGCCGGATCACGCCGCCGCCGGACAATCTCTTCGTAGACCTGCGTGGCTTCGTCTTTGTTGAGCAGGTGGGCATCGAACTTTTTCTCTCCGTCGTAGAGGGCGAACTCGCGCACGCTCGTCCCTGGAGGAAGGGGGAAGACAAAGTCCGCCTCGCCCTCGACCGGGCTCGCGTTTTTGAAGATATACGAGACCTCCACAGTCGCGACCCCCTCACGAACCTCCGCATTGAGGGTCACCGACGAGACCGTAATCAGGGGGGTAGGTGGCTGCGGGAAGGGCCTTGGCGGCAGAGGCCGGATCGGTGGCTGGCTCGCAGGCGGCTGTGCCCAGGCGGCGGTGAGGTTGGTGACAAGGCCCGCACCCAGAACTTGTAGGGCGCGGCGACGGCTGAACGCATTTTCCATAGTGCCCTTTTTGTACCACTGGCTCCCCAAAAGGTTCACGCTCTTATTCCCGGACAACGAGGTTTGCCCGGACAACGAGTGTCCGGGCTTGAGAGGGTGACGACTGCCTTCGCAGCCAAACGTATCCATTGGGCACGAAGGTGCCCGTAGCCCTTGTAAGCCCGGAGACTTGTTCTCTGGGAACTTTAGCAAGGGATATAATACCACTATGACTATTGATGAGAGCTGGTACACCCGCCCCGCAAGCGGCGTCCGGGATCGCTTGGCGGCAGGGGGCATCATTGTCCGCAAGGACGATACCGGGAAACTCTGGATCGCGCTGACCACGGGCGAGGACCTCAAGGGCGATGCCTACATTCTCCCCAAGGGCGGTGTCGATAAAGGCGAGGAGATTGAGACAGCAGCACGGCGGGAGATCGAGGAAGAGGCGGGGTTTTCACGGCTCGTGCTGGTGGAGCAGCTCGGGGTTCGTGAGCGGCTGAGCTTTGACAAGACCCGCTGGACCACGACCCACTACTTTCTCTACACCACCGACGAGACCGACCCAAAGCCCACGGAGGTGAGCCGCGGCTATGTCACGCACTGGTTTGACTTCTCCCAGCCGCTCCCGTCTCTCTTCTGGCCCGAGCAAGCGGCGCTGATCGAGACCTTCCGCGCCAAGATCGAGGCCCTCCCCTGAACGAGAATGTCCCCCGCTACCTCCTCTCGGGCCTGAGCGCCGCACCGACCTTGCTCGCCACCCTCACGGCGGGGCTCTCCGAGGAGCAGCTGAACTTCACCGCGGGGCCGGAGCGCTTCACGGTCCGCGAGGTCGTGGCCCACATGGCGGATCTGGAGGAGGTCTTTCTGGAGCGCCTGCAGCGCACGGTCGCCGAGGACGAGCCCTTTCTGCCGGACTGGGACGAAGACCAGGCGGCGCTGGACAACCACTACGCCCAGTCCGCTCTCGCCGAGACTCTGGCACGGTTTACGGCCCACCGTGCGAGCGTCTTGGCGTTTCTGGCGGCCTTGCCCCCTGCGGCTTGGCACCGCACCTCGCTCCGGCAGGACAAGCGCTGCGATCTTCTGGGGATGGCCGCGATCTTGCTGGGCCACGACGGCTACCACCTCAAGCAGCTCGTCGAGTACCGGGAACAGATTCTCGCGGGCGCTGTATCGTAGGCATGCGCCATGTTACCCTGATCGCCACGAGCCTGGACACGAGCTCCAAGTCCCAGCTGCTGGCACGTCACGCCGCGACACTCCTGGCGGAGCGCGGGATCGCCCACACACTCTTGGACCTGCGTGACTCCCCGGAGCTTGCCGAGCCGCTGAAGCAAGCCACCCACGTGATCTTTGCGGTTCCGATCTACAACTACGATGTCAATGCCGCCGCCAAGCAGGTGATCGAGGACCACGGGGACGCACTAGAGGGCAAGACCGTGGGGTTTCTCTGCCAGGCGGGCGGGCAGCGCAGCTACATGAGCATTCTCAGCTTCGCTAATGCCCTGATGCTGGACTTTCGCTGCTGGATCGTCCCGCGCTTTGTCTATGCCACGGGCAACGACTTCGACGGCGACACGCCCGGTGAGAATATCCGCCACCGGGTCGCGGAGCTGGTAGACTCTCTCTTGAAAGGAACCCCATGAACCCCTACATCCAGCGCTATATCTTGAGCGGCCTGCGCGCGACACCGCAGGTCTATGCCAAGCTCCTTGAGGGCACCACCGACGAAGAGGCGGACCGCCGCCCGGACCCGGACCGCTTTAGTATCCGCGAGGCGATCGCGCACATGGCGGACTGGGACGAGATCTTCCGAACGCGCGGCGAGCGAATCCGCGATGAGGAAATCCCCCTGCTGCCCGGCTACGACGAAGGCCAGCTCGCGATCGAGCGCAACTACGCCGCCATGCCGGTCGCGGAGTCGCTGGAGCGCTTTATCCAGAGCCGCGCCGCGCTGGTGGCGTTCTTCGAGAGCCTGACGCCCGAGCAGTGGGAGCGCCAAGGCAACCGCGATGAGATTGGGAGGATCAACCTGAGCGATCTCTCCGTGATGATCCTGGGCCACGATGGCTACCACGCCGAGCAGTTTATCCGCTACCGCGCGGCCTAGTTTTTATCGCGAGGCTTGAACCTTCTGAACCAAGAGGCAGCCGGTGAGAAACGCGGCCGACGAGAGCAAGAACGCGCCTGTGTAGCCTTGCCCCGGACTGAGCCGGTTGCCTGCATCGACCAGTAAGCCCACAATCCCGGTGAGCACCTGCGGCGTGGAGACACTCGCCTGCCAGATTCCCATGTCCTTTGCGGCATCATCGGGGTTGGGGAGCACATCGGCGGCAAGGGCGTAGGAGGCGGAGAGGTAGACCCCGTAGGCCAGCCCGAAGACAAGCGCCACGCAGAAGATCAGGGTGAAGTTGGGGATCAGGGCAAAGGGAACCAGCGCCGCCGCCATCACCCAGCCACAGATTCCGATGGTTTTTTTCCGCCCGACCGTATCGACCAGCTTAGCCGCAATCCCCGAGCCAATCGCTCCCGAGAGGGAGATCGCCAGCGCCGCCGCCAGCGCACCGTTCTTGGGCTCTTTCAGGTCCAGCCCAAAGAGGGTCAGGCTGTGAACACGGTCCCTGAGGTAGTTGCTGACATACAGAAGGACCAAGTAGAAGCCAAATGCGACCAGAAAGCGCGCCAGCCAGACCCAGCGAAAGTCCGGTGAGCGAAAGGGCTCGGTCCAAGACTTCAGCGAGAGCTTGGGAAGCGCGGGAAGCCCCTCTTCCTGACGTAGCTCCGGGACAGCAGGCTCGTGCCAGATCGCAAGCGTGAGCGCGGCGCAGAGAATGTTGATCACCGCCACCGCGAGATAGATCAGCGCGATCTTGCCTAGCCCCAGCCCGATTCCCACCGCCACAATCTGCGCGACCAGCTGGAGCATGCTCAGAATCCCACTTGCCTTACCCCGGTGGTCCTCTGGCACCTGGTCGTAGATCAGCGCGGCGTAGGGCCCGGTCGCGACATCGTCGGAGACCTGGAGAAACAGATAGGCAATCGCCATAAAGGCCAGCGAGTTCGCCTGCCCGAGCAACAGGAGTGCGACACTGGTGAGCGCGGCCCCGATCGCCAGAAAAGGACGGCGGCGACCAAAGCGGGTTCTTGTACGGTCGGAGAGCCAGCCCATCAGCGCCGGGCCGATCATTGCTTCAAAGGCCCCAATGGCGACAATCATCCCCCAGGAGCCGTTTTTCTCCCCACCCGGCACGAGCTCCGCCACCTGAAGCGGCTGGAGCAAGAAGAGCACGAACCACTTCAGGCTCGTGACAAACCAGTAGGCACCCGTTCCAAGATACCAAAAAGGCTTGTCTTGAAAGGTTGGCTTACTCATCGCCACGCAGCTCGGCGACTTCCTTGGCCCATTTTTGCAAGATTACCTTACGCTTCACCTTGAGCGTGGGGGTCAGCTCGCCGGTGTCGATCGAGAAGACCGCGTTGATGAGCGTGAACTTCTTGATCTTCTCAAAGTCGGCGAGGGCGGTAGAGTGGGCGTCGATCTCGGACTTAATCTTCTTCTTCACCTCAGGGAGCGCCAGCAGGGCGTTGTCATCGGCCTCGGTGAAGCCCGCCTCGCGGAGCTTCTCTTTATTGGGCACAACCAGCGCGGTGATCGTGTTTTGCTTATCCCCGATCAGCACGACCTCGGTGATAAACGGAGAGTTTTTGATCTTGGTCTCGATGGGCACCGGCGAGACATTCTTGCCGTTGGCCAGGACAATGATATCTTTCTTGCGGTCCGTGATCTTGAGGTAGCCATCGGCGCTGAGGGTCCCGATATCGCCCGTGTGCAGCCAGCCTTCGTCGTCGATCATGTCCCGAGTCGCTTGCTCGTTCTTCCAGTAGCCCTTCATCACATTGGGGCCGCGGTAGCAGATCTCGCCGTCGGGGGCGATCTTGACCTCGCCCTCGTTGATGACCTGCCCGACCGTCCCGATCCGCGCCGCGTGGCCGGGGTTGATCGAGATCACCGGCGATGTCTCGGTGAGGCCGTAGCCCTCCACTAAGTTCATGCCCAGCGCCCGCCAGAAGAGCGCGGTCTCCGGGTTGAGCGCCGCGCCGCCCGAGACCAGGAGCCGGAACTTGCCGCCGAACTCCTCGCGGATCTTGGGGAAGACTAGCTTCTCGCCCGTGGCCCGCTGGATATTGAGCGCCATGCTGGGGTGCCGCCCCGCCTGCTCCTCGCGGATGCACTCTTTCGCGGCCTCCAGAGACTTGGTGAAGATCGCAAAGCGCATCTCGCCCGCCTTCTCCGCCGCCGCTAGGACCCGCTCCTGCATCATCTCCCAGAGCCGCGGAACACAGAGCATGACGGTCGGCTGGACTGTCTTCATCTCATCGGCGAGGGTCTTGACCCCCTCGGAGTAGGCCGTGGTGGCACCCGAGCCAATCGCCAGGTAGCACCCAATGCGCTCAAACGAGTGCGAGAGCGGCAAGAACGACAGAAAGGTATCGTCGGCGGTGATCGTCACGCCGCCCTTGGAGAAGAGCGCCAGCCCATTGATGGCGTTGCTGGTGAAGTTCTTGTGGGTGAGCATCGCGCCCTTGGGATCGCCCGTGGTCCCCGACGTGTAGATCAGCGATGCGATATCGTCGGGCTGCACACCCTTCCAGCTCGCCTCGTACTCGCCGGGGCCGAAGGGGTGGGTCTTGCCGCGCTCCTCAAGCTGGGTAAACGAGAGCGCATCGCCATCGGCGACACTCCCCATGACCACGAGCTGGCTGAGGCTGGGGCACTCCGCTTGGGCAATTCTGGCGTTGGCGAGCAGCTTGGCGTTGCCCGCGATCAGGACCTTGGCCGTGCTGTCGTTGACTATAAAGGCCACTTGTGGGGGAGGGAGCGTGGGGTAGATCGACGCATTGATCGCGCCGAGGGCGTGGCAGGCCAGGTCGGTGATGACCCAGTTGGGCTGGTTCTCGGCATAGATCGCCACCCGGTCTCCGTGCCCCACGCCCAGGCTCTTGAGGCCCGCAGCGATTGCCTCGACGCGCGCGGCGAGCTCGGCGTAGGTAATGTCGTGCCACTCGCGGTTCTCCCGGTAGCGCATCGCCACCGCGCTCCCGTGCGCCGCGACTGTACTCTGAAAAAATCGTGTCAGTGTCTGCTCTGTCATTGCATCGTCCTCTTGTCTACCAAAGTTAGCCATCGTGGCGGCAAAACCCTGCCGCCCCCAGCCAGGCGAGCGTAAGAAGAGCGGCTCCGCTCAGCGCCCACTTTATCAGTACGTTGAAAAGGAGTGTTTCCATGCCCTAGAGTTTAGGCCGAGCCGGTGCTGCGGCGCGCAAGGCATTTGTCCCGTTTTTTCCACTCCCCAGTCCTAGAAAACGTAGGTAAAATGCCCCCATGAAACCAGGACTTCCCGTTCGGGCTACTCTGGCGCTCTTGGCACTGGGCGCGGGCTGTACCCAGCCCCACGGACCGCCAAGCCCGACCGGCGCTCCCTACTTTCGCGAGGTCGCCGAGGCGGTGGGCGTGCGCTACCGCTGGAGTCCGCCGCAGCGCTCGCCGCTGAACCTGCGCGAGACCATCGGCAATGGCGCGGCATTCCTTGATTTCAACGCCGACGGCAACCTAGATATCCTTCTGGTCGGGGCACCCTGTGGGCTGTTCCAAGGCGATGGCAAGGGGCACTTTACCGCCGTGGCGCTCCCGGAGCTCAAGGGGGAGTTTCTGGGCTGCGCCGTGGGGGACTACGACAGCGATGGCTACCCCGATCTCTATCTCAGTGCCTTTCAGGGCGGTGCCTTGCTCCACAACGACAGCGGCAAGGGCTTTCGGGAGGTCACCGTGAGCGCGGGGCTGAAGCCCCAGCCCTGGGGAACCGCGGCGGCGTGGGTGGAGACCGTGCCCGGCTCGGGGCGGCTGGACCTGATGGTCGCCAACTACGTGGACTTCGACCCCGCCCACGGTGCCCGGCCCCTCTGCGACTTTCGGGATGCCCAGGGAAAGACCCTGCTGGCCGCCTGTGGCCCGCGGGAGTACGAGCCCCTGACCGCCGCGTTTTTCCGCAACCGGGGGGCGGGGCGCTTCGAAGACGCCTCTCTCACTAGCCTGGCACAGACGCTCACGCGGGGGCGGGGCCTCGGGGTGGCGGCGGCGGACTTTCAGGCGAACGGTCAGCCAGGGATCGCCTTTGCCAACGACGAAGCCCCCGGCGACTTGCTCGTGCCCGCTGGAGGACGCTTTACAAATGTCGCCGATGCGGTCGGGGTGGCCTACGACAACGATGGCAAGCTCCACGCCGGCATGGGCCTCGACTGGGGCGACTACGACAACGATGGCTGGCTCGATCTCGCGGTGGCGACCTTCCGCTACGAGCCCAACTCGCTCTACCACAACGAGCAGGGGAAGCACTTTGTGGACCAGGGCTACAACACCGGAATCGGGGCCGCCACGCAGCCCTTTGTCGCCTTTGGCTGCCACTTCCTGGACTACGACAACGACGGCTGGCTGGACCTGGCCTTTACCAACGGCCATGTGCAAGACAATGTGGAGGCGCTCGATGCCAAGACCCACTACCGCCAGCCCAGCCAGCTCTTTCACAACCAGCAAGGGCGCTTTGTGGAGGTCGGTGCGCAGGGAGGTCCTGGTTTTCAGACCCCGCTCGTGGGCCGCGGCCTGGCCGTGGGGGACTACGACAACGACGGTGCCCTGGACCTGCTCCTCGTGGACTCCGCGGGCAAGCCGCTCCTGCTCCACAACGAGGTCCCCTCGCGGGGGCACTGGCTCGGGCTGGCGCTCCAGGGGCGCAAGAGCAACCGCAGCGGCTATGGCGCGGTGGTGACTCTGGAGCTCGAGGGCGGGACAAAGCGGGTGCGGCACTGCCACGCCGATGGCTCCTACCTCTCTAGCTCGGACCCACGGGTGCACTTTGGGCTGGGAAGCGCCTCGAAGATCACGGGCCTGACCGTACGGTGGCCGTCGGGCAAGAAGCAGAGCATCGAAGTGCCCGCCCTCGACCGCTATCTGGCTGTCACCGAGGAGCCGTAAGCTCGACCTGCTCCAGCCGGGCGCGTGCGGGCTCGCCGTGGCTCAGGCACCAGGCGATCAGGGCCTTGCGCCGCGCTTGGTCCTTGGGCTGCATCGCCACCCGGCTGACCAGTCGCTCCAGCGCATCCTTGTGCTCCTGGGCCTGGCGGCTCTGCGCTAGCAGCTCCAGTCCCCGCTTCTGCTCCCCCAGACGCACCAGCACCTGCCCGAGCTGGGTCTTGAGACCATCGAGCTGGGGTGCAGCAACCAGTGCGGCCTCCAGCGAGGCTCGCGCCCCGGTATCGTCGCCGCGGTCCTGCTGGAGGGTTCCCCGCACAAAGAGCGCCGACGGGTAGCCGGGCGCGAGACTCAGGCACTTCTCCAGGTAGCCGTCGGCCTCTTTCCATTTTTCTGCGCGGTCGCCCCTGCCGCTCCGTGCCTCGTCGCGGGCGATCAGCGCTCGTTGTACCAGCCCGGGCGGAGCATCGGGGGCGAAGCGGTCCGCCTCGGCGAGCGCTTTCCGGGCATCGTCGTATTTTTGTTGCCGCAGGAGGTTCTCCGCAAGATAGCCCCAGAGCCCCGGGTCCTGCGGGTCGATGGCCGTTGCTTCCCGGTACTCGCGCTCCGCCTCGACCGTATGGAGCTCGCGCTCCTTAAAGCGTGCGAGGGCGAGGTGCACCTCCGGCGCATCGGGGGCCAGGGTCGCGGCGGTGCGCAGATGCTCCTCGGCGGGAATCGAGTAGCCGAGCTGCTGCTCAAGCTGGCCGAGGTGAAGCTGGAGCCGGGCGGACTGCGGGGCGAGCCGCACCGCCTGCCGTGCCAGCGGGAGCGCCTTGTCCACCGCCCCGATCCAATTGCACGCGCTCGCGAGAAGGTCCGAGAGATCGGCAGAGCGACCCGCCAGCGGCTCCAGTGCGGCAACCAGAGCCGCCGCCTGTGTGCGGTTCTCCGCCGCGGAGAGCGCCGTCGCCTTCTCCTGCGCCGCCGCGGGCAGGTCCCCCACGGGGTAGAGCTCGGTCTTCTGGCGCACCGGCGCGGGCGAGGGACTCGGGGCCGGCTGTGGCGCACGACAGCCTAGCCCCAAGGCCGCGGCTCCCAGGAGCACTGTAGGGATCGTTCGCATCGTGCCCGCATCCTACACGGGAGGATTCTCCTGTGTCAAGCACGAATTAGCTGACATGAAACGACGAACACTACTCTCTTTGGTGCCGCTGGCGGCACTGGCACTGATGACGGGCTGTAAGCCTGAGGAGCCCAAGGCGGGCGGGGATGCGACAGGGGCGACAAAGCCTGCGGATGCAACCAAGCCGGCGGGTGGCGATGGCAAGAAGATCAAGGTGGTCTTTATCCCCAAGAATGTCGGCAATCCGTACTTTGATGCGATTGCCAAGGGAATGAAAGAGGTCTGTGAGAAAGAGGGCGCGGAGTTCTCGATGACCGGCCCCGCACAGGCCGAGGCGACCAACCAGATCAGCTACATCAAGGACGAGGTCCAGCGCGGGGCGAACGTGATCTGTATCGCGGCCAACTCGATCGATGCGCTCAATGGCACCCTCGATGAGATTCGGGCAAAGGGCGTCAAGGTCGTGACCGTGGACGCGGACCTGACGGGCAACGAGACCCACCGCGATGTGGGCATCTTTGCCACGGACTTCTCCAAGTTCGGCGCGACCATCCTGGAGACCATGGGCAAGGGAATCAACTATGAGGGCGAGGTAGCGATCCTCTCCGCGACCAGCGATGCCCCCAACCAGAAGCTCTGGGTGGAGCAGATGAACGCGGCGTGGAAAGACCCGAAGTACGCTAAGATGCCGCTGGTGGCGACGGTCTTTGGCGACGACAAACCCGAGAAGAGCGCGACCGAGATGGAGGGGCTGCTGACCAAGTTCCCCAACCTCAAGGGCGTGATCGCCCCCACGACCGTCGGGGTCTCGGCGGCGGCGAAGGTGGCGCAGCAGCGCGGGGTCTATCCCGGTGGACCGAACGCCAAGAACGGCGGCGTGCGGGTCTTTGGCCTAGGGCTGCCCAACCAGATGCGGAGCTTCATCAAGGACGGAGTCACCCCCGAGATCATGCTCTGGAGCCCCGTGGACATGGGGACGGTCTCAGCCTATGTCTGCCTCGCGCTTGCCAAGGGGGAGGCGAAGGCGGAGAAGGGCCAGAAGATCAAGGTCGGTGCGATGGGCGAGCGTGAGATCGGGGAGCTCAATAAGATCATGGTCGCCGATCCGACGATCTTTACCAAGGACAACGTCGACAAGTTCGACTTTTAATAACGGCCCCCTGGCCCCCATGAATGGGGGAAATAAGAGGTTTTTCCTTCTATTTCCCCCACTTGTGGGGGTCAGGGGGCCGATTTTTCGTGCCACGCCGCGAGGACCGCGGCTTCTTTCTCGGGCGTGAGTGTGTTTTTCCAGGCGTTTTCCGTCGCGCGTCCCTGGTCCCAGAGAAGGGTATCGCGGACGGTCTCTAGCGCGGTGCGGTAGGTGAGCCCGGCGAGGTTGGCGCGCTGGGTCCGGGTAGCGCTGCTCTCTTTCTTGCCAAAGACCCCCGGAATCCAGAGCGGGAGCTCCAACCAGGGCTTGACTCCCTGCTCCTGCAAGAAGGTCTCGTCGGCGTAGGTCACACTGCCCTGAGCGCCACTTGCCAGAAAACACGTCGCCAGAAGCTGCCCGAGGCTCACCACGGGGCCGTCGGCGTTGTAGACTCCCGTGCGGCCCAGCTCCAGCATACGAATGGTCCACTCCGCGAGGTCGCGCACATCGATCCACTGCGTGGGGAGCTCTGCCGCCGCTGGGGCAAGAATCTCGCCGCCCTGCGCGACCCGGTGGGGCCAGTAGGTGAAGCGATCCGACGGATCGTGCGGCCCGACGATCAGGCCCGGCCGGACGATCAGTGCGGCGTCGGGGAAGGCGGCTTGCGCCTCTTGCTCACAGAGCGCCTTGAGCGGGCCGTAGGTCTCGCCCGTCACCTGCTCCACCGTGGGATCGTCGAGCGTGCCCACGGGAGAGTCCTCATCCGTGGACGTATCCGGCCAGTTGGGGTAGACCGAGACCGACGAGATAAAACAATAGCGCTCCGCCTTGCCCACGAGCCGCTGGGCGCTCTGTCGGACGATGCGGGGGACGTAGCCACAGGTATCGATCACGGCATCGAAGTGCCGCCCGTCTAGCTGCGCGAGGTCATCGTCTTGCGTGCGGTCCCCTAAGATCTCCGTGACTTGCGGAAAGAGCCCAGGGTTGGTCTTGCCACGGTGAAAGAGGGTGAGGGTATGGCCACGGCTGAGTGCCGCATCTGCCAAGTGGCGGCCCAGAAAGAGCGTCCCGCCAAGAATCAGTAAGTTCATGGTTTCCTAGTACGAGGGAGAGTGGTTGGATAACCTTATCATTGGCTTAGAAACAAAAAAGCCCTAGTACTGCATTGCAATACTAGGGCTTTTTTGTGAAGAATTATTTCTTGCTGGTAATGGTCAGCTTACCGGTGGCGGGATCGAAGTCCACGTCCACATCGAGCGCCTTACCCACGAAGCTCAGCGGGACAATGGTGCGGCCACGGTCGATAAACGACGTGCGCTCCATGTTGACGCTCTGCCCGTTGACGGTCGCGGTGGGGTTCCCGACCTTGATGACGACCTCGCGGTCGGCGTTGAGGGCGCGGACTGTCTTGGCATCGGGGGCCCACATGACCTGGCCACCGGTGTGCTCGAAGATCTGGCGGAACGGGGCCAGCGGGATGCCCGCCTCAATCCGGGGCTCGACATCGAAGTTGATCGCGCTGCCATCGAAGGCAACCATCAGCTTCTTGCCAAACTCATTGGGCAGGGCGCTGGAGAGAACCGGCTTAGCGGCGCTGGCGCGGGGCGTGGCCTTGACACTGCGGTGGGGCACCATCAGGCTGCTGGTCTTCACGGCCTGAGCGGCGATTCCGGCGAAGGCACCGGGGGCAGTGGGGTTCGGGCGACCTGCGACTGTCGTGGCGGCAACCTGGGGCGCATGCAGACCCAGCGCGACCGGCTGAGCGGCTCCTGCCTCACGCACCACGGAGGAGTGGTTGCGGCTGGCCGGGGCGACGGCTACCTTGGTGGTGACCTTGGGCTCGACCGAGCGGGTGCCGGTGATACCGGGCAGGCTGGGCGTGATCGGCTTGAGGCCGGAGGCGACGCGCACGGCGGCGGCAAGAGCACCCGGAACCGTGGCGAGCTGGGGCTCCGCAGTCTTGGTGGCGGCGGGCTTGCTATTGAGGTCCTTGATCTCGGTGGCGCGCTCGGTGTTTCCTCCGAGGTTGTCGACCATCACCTCCATGCGCTGGGTGGTGGCGGCATTGGACGACTCCAGGTAGCCCGTGGCCTCAATGATATGCTTGCCATTGCTCACCGTGGTCGTGTCGAAGAGGAACGAGTAGGGGGGGTAGTTCTTCAGGACCTTGAACTGCTTGTCCACGTAGAACGAGACATAGGGGTTCTGGCCCGGAGCGGTCTTGACATCCAGCCCGACCTCGACCGTTCCCATCACGCGCTTGGAGGGAAGGGCACGGAAGGTCATCTGGGGAGCACCGGTTGCGGTCGCGGGAGTGGCGGCCGTCTCGGTGCTTGCGGGGGCGCTGGTCTTGCTCTGGGCAATCACCTGGACATCGGTTGTGGTGGTCATCCCCGCCTTGTTGGTCACCTTGACCTGGAACGTGTGTGCGCCCTCGGTGAGAGTGGAGCCGTCCACGTCGAAGGTCAGGACATTGCCTAGGCTAGGGGTATCCAGGTTGCGACCCGCCCACTGCACGCCATCGACATAGAGCTCGACACGGGTGATCGGGGAGGCGGAGCGGCTCTTGAAGGAGAAGTCCAGCTTGAAAGAGCCCGCACCAATGATCTCGCCATTGAGAGGGGTAAGAACGCGCAGGTCCGCAGCGGAGCCACGGGTTGCAGAAGACTGTGCCAGAACCGGAGTCTGTGCAGCCATCAGAAGCGATAGGGCTGTGGGAACGCCGAGCGCCGCCACGCCGCCGAGCCGTCGGATTGCCATAGGTTTGTCCTCGTATCTTGTCTCTATCTAAGAGAGACAGAAAAACTGTTGGCAGGATAACACAAGGGCTATCCTGCTGTCAAGAGAGTATCGGTAACTTCGGTACTAGACTTTCCCCTTGAAGTACTCGATCGTCGCGCGGAGGCCGTCTTCCAGGCTCACTTTGGGCTCCCAGCCGAGAATCTCACGGGCCTTGGTGTTGTCAGGCCGGCGCTGCTTGGGATCGTCGGCGGTCTTGAGCTCCTCGTAGACAATCGCGCTCTCGGACTCGGTGAGGCGCTTGATCTCCTGCGCAAACTCCAGCATGGTGCGCTCCGTGGGGTTGCCCAGGTTGATCGGCCCGGAGACCTCCTTGGGAGCCTGCGAGAGCCGGTAGATGCCATCGACAAGGTCCGCGACATAGCAGAAGCTGCGGGTCTGGGTACCAGTGCCGTAGACCGTGATATTGTCGCCGCGCAGGGCCTGCCCGATAAAGTTGGGCACCACCCGGCCATCGTCGAGGCGCATCCGCGGCCCGTAGGTGTTGAAGATGCGGAAGATCTTGGTATCGACTCCCTTAAAGCGCCGGTAGGCCATGATCAGCGCCTCCGAGAAGCGCTTGGACTCATCGTAGACCCCGCGGATACCGATGGGGTTGACATTGCCCCAGTACTCCTCGGGCTGCGGGTGCACCAGCGGGTCGCCGTAGACCTCGCTGGTCGAGGCCATGAGAAAGACCGCACTCTTCGCCAGCGCGAGCTTGAGCGACTGGTGGGTCCCCTCGCTATTGACCATCATGATCTCGATCGCCTTGGTCGTGAAGTCCACCGGCGACGCGGGCGAGGCCATGTGAAAGACAAAATCGACATCCCCGTCGAGCTCGTAGGGCTGGCAGACATCCTGCTCGATAAACGTAAACTTGGGGTTGTCTTTCAGGTGCGCGATATTGTCGGAAGAGCCGGTGAGAAAGTTATCGAGCGCAACCACCTCGTGGCCTTCGGCCAGCAGACGGTCACACAGATGGGAGGGCAGGAAGCCTGCACCTCCAGTAACGACAGAACGGGGCATAAAAATCCTCTTGGAAAAAACTTACCCTATTCTACCGCGATAAAATGCGCCCATGACCCCGCTCCCTCTCACGCCCTACCCGGAGCTCCCCGCCGAGCGAACGCGCTGGATCCTGGAGCGCCGCGGCCCCAAAAAGACCCACGACCCCACGCGGCCCTACGGCTGCTTTGTCGAGGAGGAGCCCGGCCCCGATGGGACGCTCTGGGAGTGCCACACGCTGCTGCTGACCAACCGGGAGTGCGCCTTCCGCTGCTTGATGTGTGACCTCTGGCAGGACACGCTCGACACGCCCACCGCACCTGGTGCTATCGCCGCCCAGCTCGCGAGCCTCCAGCCCCCTAGCCCCCGCCGGGTACCCTCTGGGTGTGGGGAATCTAGGCGGTATGCGCTGAAGCTCTACAACGCGGGGAGCTTCTTCGACCCAGGACAAGTGCCGGTCGAGGACTACGCGGCTATCGCGGCTGCGGCCAAGCCGTTCGACCGGGTGATTGTGGAGAGCCACACGGCGTTTCTGCGGGGCGCCCACGCCGCGCGGGTGCTGGCCTTTCAAGCCGCGATCGCACCCGCAACGCTTGAGGTGGCGATTGGGCTAGAGACGGTCCACCCGCAGGCTCTCGAAAAACTCAATAAGCGCATGACGGTCGAGGAGTTCCAGGCCGCGGCGGCGTTTCTGGCGGAGAATGCAATCGCGCTTCGGGTGTTTCTGCTGGTGCGCCCGCCGTTTCTGAGCGAGGAAGAGGGCGTCGCGTGGGGCTGCCGCTCCCTAGACACTGCGGCGGCGTGCGGCGCGACCTTTGCGGCGCTGCTCCCCGTGCGGGCGGGCAATGGCGCCCTGGAGGCGCTGGCCGCACAGGGCCACTACGCTCCCCCAAACCTGGTCAGTGTTGAGACCTGCCTGCGCTACGGCCAGAGCCTGAGCACGACGATGCGGGTCACCGCCGATCTCTGGGATATCGAGCCCTTTGTCCGCACCGCTGCCGACCGGGCCTGTGTGGAGCGCATCCGAGCCCTCAACCGCAACGGAACCTAGAGGGCGCGGCGCATGGTGATATCGTTGGGGCCAACACGGACAATCTCAAAGCCAAGGCGCTCGTAGAGGCGGACAGCGGGGTTGCCGGGGGTAACACTCAGGCTCACCGCGGGAAACTGGGGGCGTGCCTGCTCCAGGGTCGCCAAGATTAGCTGGGTCCCGACCCCAAAGCCGCGCCAGGCAGGCTGCACGGAGACCACCAGCTCCGGGGTGAGGTCATCGACATAGCCGTAGCCGGGTGCATCGTGCGAGAAGAGGCGCAGCCAGGCCGCCCCGATACTGGTCTGGGGGGTCCTCCAAGCCAGCATCCCCTGGTCCCCAAAGCGCTGCCCCCAGCCCTCGGTGTAGCGTGCCAGCTCTGGCAGGAGCAAGAGCTCACGGGGCAGGGGAGGCTCGCCAGGTGAGGTGTAGAGAGAGTGGTAGAGTGCCTCAGAGAGCAGGGCGGAGTCTGCGGGGGTGAGGGGACGCACAAGAAGACCCGAGAGTGGCGAGACCATATAGCAAGTCCCCTAGAGCAAGCCTCGTGCCAGAGCGTAACCGGAACCTCGTAAATTTCGTTGGTGTGGTATGGATGAAAACAAGTTTATGGGCTGTTTATTAGGAGCCGCGGTCGGGGATGCGATCGGGCTACCCGTCGAGGGCCTCGCCCCCGAGCGGGCGCAGCGGCTCTTTGGCCCGCTCACGCAGCACCGGCTTTTCTTGGGGCGTGGCTTTGTCAGCGACGATACCGCGCACGCTCTCATGACCGCCCAGGCGCTGGTTGCCTCGGGAGGCGAGCCCGAGCGCTTTGGCCGGGAGCTGGCGTGCCGTCTACGGCTCTGGTTTCTGAGCCTGCCGCCCGGCGTGGGCCTCGCCACGGCGCGTGCCTGCCTGAAGCTGCTGGTGGGCTTCTCCTACAAAAACGCCGGCGTCTTCTCCGCAGGCAACGGCCCGGCGATGCGCGCCCCGATTATCGGGCTGTTCTGCGCCGCCGATCCCGACGACACCCGCCTGCGTGCCCTCGTGCGTGTCTCCACCCGCCTCACCCACACCGACCCCCAGGCCGAAGAAGGCGCCCTCGCCATTGCCAGAGCAACCACTTCCTCCCCCTTCGCAGCGAGGAACGAGCGATTGCCGGAGGGGGTAGCGAGCTGTGCGAGCTGGGGGAGGCCGGTCTCTGGCTACATCGTCCACACCGTTGCAGCCGCGCTCGCGCTCACCGCACGCCACCCCGACAATCTTCGCGACGCTGTGATCGAGACAGTGGCCTTGGGCGGCGACACCGACACCGTGGCCGCGATTGTGGGCGGGCTGGTCGGGGCATGGGTGGGCCGCGACGGCATCCCCACCGACTGGCTCGCCGGCTTGATCGAGCCGTGGTGGAGCGAGCAGCGCATCGCGAAGCTCGCCCGCCAGTGCGCCGAGGTCGCCGCCAGCCGCACCCCCCAGCGCCCCGACCGGAATTTCTGGCTGGCGACCCACACCCTCCTCTGGCCCATCGTCCTCTTCCACGGCTTCCGGCGGCTCTTTCCTCCCTACTAGCTCGGGTATCATTCCCCCATGCTCTCTAAGCCCGCCGCGATCTTGCTGGATATCGACAACACGGTCTATGCCTACGCGCCCTGCCACGAAGCAGGCCTGAAGGCAGCGTTTCTCGTGAGTGAGCTCTCCGACGAAGCAGAGTTTCGGGCGGCCTACGCCGAGGCGCGGGAGCAGGCAAAGCACGCCATCGCCGATACGGGCGCGGCGCACTGCCGCTTGCTCTACTTCAAGCGCTTGCTGGAGAACCGGCTGGGGCGCACGGCACCTACGGCGAGCCTGGCGCTCTACAAGGCCTACTGGGACGGCTACCACGCGGCGATGCAGCTCGATCCGGGCGTGCGTGAGCTGCTCTCCCTCTGGCGCGATGCCGGCGTCCCGACCGCGTGGGTCACGGACTTCACCACCGAGCAGCAGCTCCGCAAGCTCCAGACCCTGAGTATCGCGGATTCTGTGACCTATCTTGTCACGGCGGAGGAAGTGGGGGCCGTCAAGCCCGACCCACGCGGCGTCGATGAGGCTCTCGCGCGGTTTGGGATCGCCCCCGGCCCCGGTGTCTGGTTTATCGGCGATGACCCCAAGCGCGACCGAGGTGTCGCCGAGGCACGCGGCCTGACCTTTCTCTGGCGGGACCGCACCGATAAGGGCTTTTGGGACAGGCTACATGCCGCCACAAAATGGTAGGGGCTAAACAGTATCTGTCTCTATCACACCCAGATCCCGGAGATGCGTTTCTAGATCAGCAAAGGCTCCAAACAGTGCGGGGGTATCCGCAAAGGCTTTGCGGGCCTCGGCGAGAAACTCCTCAATTTCCTCGTAGTGCTGCTCTGGCTCGTCAACAGGCTGCCAGGTCTGTTTTCGGCGACCCAAAAACTGCTGGATGGCGGCTAGTTCGTGAACGTGCGTGTCCATGGAATCAGGCAAGTTCTGATAGAGCAAACGCGCAGGAGAAGATTCGGGAAAGAGTGATGTATAGATTGCCTTGGTTGTCAGTTCCGGCGCGAGTGTCTCAGAGCCCACGATCGCATCCCAGACGGTTCGGCTGATGAGGCAGTACGGTATGGGTTGCCCTTTCCAAAGTACAACATGACCTATAGTCACATTGCGTTCGATACAGCAAAGCAAGTCCTCCAGGGTCTGAATGGGGTAATACCGCTCTCCCTGAAAAAACTCCTTGTCTAGCTGAAACTCACCCGTCCCAAGATGGGCCAGAAAGAAGTCTACAACAAGCTTTGTGTGACTGTCTTCCTCAATCCTATCAATTGCTCCCAGACGATTGTAGGTGCCTTTGATTCCCAGAGTGAATGGGCTGAAGTGCCCCTCGAACGGGAACAACAACACCATAACTGCCTTTTCGTAGCGCAGGCTAATCCCCGTAATGGAGCAGCGATGATCGTAGAATCCCATTGTTTTGGTTCCTCTCTAGACCGAATTATGCCTGCCAGAGGGGGGCGCATGCTAGGCTGGTCATGACCGCATCTAGACGAAAGTCGAGCATGGCCAGCTGGAACTTGTAGGCGGGGATGTCCTGCGGGCGGCCCCAGCGCTCGGGGCAGACGAGGCAGGTCTTGAGACCGCTGAGCTGCGTTTTCACTGTTTCGTCGAGCGGCAGGCGGGTGTTGCTGTCGATCCAGACCCAGTCCACGCGCTCTTTGTAGGCTAGCGCCGTCTCGATGCTCTCGTCCTCGGAGTACCGCACCGCAATTGCACGCTCCCCCTGGCGGCTGGCGCGGTAGAGATAGGGAAACTCCACATCCAGCAGAAAATAGCGCTCGATCCCGCGCTCCCGCACGAGCCGCAGCACCTCGGTCTCGATTCCCGCCTCCTTGATATTGAGCACGAGCAGGCCGTGGCGGTAGGTTTCGAGATAGTCCACGAAGGCATCGGCCTCTCTCTCACGAAACGCATCGTGGTGCAGGTAGAGCTCGCTCCCACGGGCCCGAAGATCGATCTCCGCGCCGAAGTGTGTCGGGACGCTCTTGAGGCCCTCAATGGTGTTGATGCGATGTACGACGATTTCCATGGCTGGTTTTGAGTGTTCTGCGGAGCGCGAAGATATAGGCGAGGGTGCGCTTGATGAGCTTGACCTTGCCCTTCATCGTCCCGCCGCCCTTGGCCTCGCCGTGCTCCCGCTTTCCAAAGACAACCTCTTGCTCAAGGACCGTGTAGCCGCGTGTCTTGGCTTCGTAGAGGAAGAACAGGTCGAGCGAGAAGTCCGTGGGGGCGTGGTCGAGGAGGGGGACAAAACTGCGTGGGAAGAGCTTGGGCTGGGCGTTGATGTCGTGGAGCCACTGCCCCAGCGCCGCGCTGGAGAGCCAGGCCATCCCCGCGGTGAAGAACTCGTCGACGAGCGGCCGGTTCTTGCGGCGGCCCTTGACCACGGTCTTCTCGGGGTGTGCGCTCTGGAGTAGCTTCTCGTAGGCGGCGAGGATATCGCGTGGGTCGGTCTGCAGGTCGGCGTGGGACCAGGCGATAAACTCCCCCCGCGCGGCGCGGACTCCCGTGAGAATCCCGTGGCCGTAGCCCTGGTTCTGGGCGATCTCGACCACCCGAATGGGGAGCGTGTGGGTCGCCTGGAGCTCCGCAAAGACCGCGGCGGAGCGGTCCGTGGAGCCGTTATTGACCAGCAAGACCTCAACACCGGGCTGGTGCGTGAGAATCTCGCTCAGCACGGCGTAGATCTTGGGCAGGTTCCCCGCCTCGTTGTAGCAGGGAAGCACGATACTTAGTGGGAGGGAGTCATCCATTGGGAAACCTTCAAGCGCGATGACAGGCAGAGCAGGAAGATCAGCTGGGTGCAGCCCTCTAGCCCGTCCTCAAAGTGGAAGCTTGCGCTGAGCTCATCGGGGTTGGGGATCAGCTGGGCGGCCAGCTCGGTGAGCGCCTCGGCGGAGATGGTCCCCTCCAGCTCCAGCTCCTGCCAGCGGCCGTCGATAAAGGGCTCGTAGTGGCGGATGCCGATCCCGGTCGCGCCGAGCAGCTCCACCAGCCCCGAGAAGTTGAAGCTATTGAGCGCCTGGACATGCAGGCAGAGCGGCGGGTTGGTGTTGTAGTCGCCGGGGCGGAGCGGCTCCAGGGTGCGCCAGGAGACAATCAGGTCCGCGAGCTCCCGCTGCGCCAGAATATACTTCTCTCGGTCCGCCGCGCGCTTGTCGAGCTGGGCCAGCACCTGCTCGGTGGAGTAGCCGCGCTCGGCCTTGTCGCGCTGGACCTTCCAGAGGCGGCGGACGTCCTCTTGCGGGTCCAAGAAGATACGCAGGTCGTAGAGCGCGCGGAGCTGCAGGAGCGAGAGGGAGTGCAGGCCCTGGAACAAGATAAAGGGCTTGGGGGCCACGGCCTGCTCCTCGGTGAAGCGGCCGGTCGCGTGGTCGTAGTGCGGCTTGTAGATCGTGTTCTCAGACGCCAGCGCGAGGGCGTGCTCCACCTGCTGGTGCAGGTTGTTGGCGCGGACATCAAGGTGGGAGTAGGTCTTCCAGGACTCGTGCCCACGCGGCCACTTGTGGTAGTCGTCGCCGGCGATCACCTCCAGTTGCTCCGCCCCGATCAGCCGCTCTATCCCATGGGTGAGCGTGTCCTTGCCCGAGCCGCTGTCGCCCGCCAGCCCGATCAGTACGGGGCGGTTGCGGTCCCGGTAGACCTGGTTGCTGCGGACCCCGAAGAGGTAGCTGGAGAGCATCACCCCGGCGAGCCCCGCCTCGAAGATCGTGAACGAGAGGCTCGGCCAGAGCGTGTTGCCGCAGAGCGCATGGGTCAGGCTGGTCTGCTGCGCTGCCCACGCGGGAGCGACCAGCGCGAGCGACTCCAGCGCATCGGACTGGGGGCCGAGCAGGAAGTTGAGGAAGTAGCCCACGATCAGCAGGGCGTAGGGCAGGCCGTACTTGCGCGGCTGGCGGCAGAGCACGGCGATCAGAAACGGGGTGCTCCAGAGGATGTAGGCCGGGCGCGGCGGCACCAACAACACCAGAGTCGCAAAGACCAGGTTCAGGTAGACCAGCAGCAGGTCCCAGTTGCGCTTCGGGTAGCAGAAGAAGCGCACGCAGAGCAAGAGAATCACCAGCGGCGCGAGCAGGATGCCCTGTCCCAAGTCTCCTCCGACCGGCAGGCGAAAGGCGAGCAGGCGGCGGCTCTCCTCGGTGCCAAAGACCATCTGCCGGAACGCGGGATGGCCCACAAAGGGGAAGAGGCAGACCACCAGCACCGCCAGCGCGATCACGACGTAGCGTGCCGTGCTCTGCCAGCCTTTTTTCTGCGCGACATAGATAAAGAAGAACGGCGCGGCGGCCAGCAGGTGCGCCTTGGTCGCCAGCGCAAACCCCAGCCAGAGCGCCGCGCTCTGGTAGCGCTCCTGGCGCAGGCCGCGTAGGGCGCAGAGAAAGAGCGCGGTGGGGATGATATCGAGCTGTCCGTGCCAGTAGCAGATGTAGAGCACGAGGGGGTTGCACCAGTAGAGCCAGAGCACACGGGACTTCTCCCGCGGAAACCACGAGAGCAGCACGCTCAGGATCGCCAGGTCGCAGGCCAGCAGCGGAAGCCGAAAGACCAGGAGGTGGCCAAAGCTGACGGTCTCAACCCCGCCGGGGAGCAGCGCCGCAAAGAGCTGGCGTGGCACGGCGAGCGCGTAGAGCATCAGGGGGTTGTAGGGAAAAAGATCGGTGCGCCCCTGCGCCATAAAGTGCTGGTAGGGGTCCTGGTAGCCCGAGAGGACGTAGTAGTTGACAAACGGGATAAACAGCTCCCGCAGGTAGTGCGACGCGAACAGCGTCCCCAGCAGGAGCTTGACAACCAGGACACCCCAGAACAGGTGGCTACGCACGGGCATCGGTCTAGGCTCGGGCTCGCTGGGCGAAGTAGCCCGCCCAGTAGTCGTAGGTGCGCACATCGTCGGGGACCCCGAAGCAGAGGTAGTGCTCCACGGGGAAGACCTGCGCGGTGTGGCCTTGCTCTAACAATAGATTGATGCTGGAGTCCACATAGAACTCGCCGTTGACCCGCAGGTTCTGGGCGATCAGCGCATCGGCGGCGGCGAAGAAGTACTTGGCTTTCCTAAACCAGAACGCCCCGATCACCCCGTGCGCCTGCCGAATGTCGCCGTCGGGGGCCTGCTTGCAGAGGACCGTCTTGGCGTTGCCGGTGGTCTCATCGAGCGCCACCCAGCCGTACTGTTTGGGGTTGCGGTTGGCGTGCGGGTGGTTCTGGAAGGTCCAGATCAGGCAGTCCGGGCCGCTGGCGCTGCGGGTCAGCATGTCGTAGTGCAGGGCATCGTAGACAAAGGCGGCATCGCAGGGGGCGATCAGCAGCGGTGCCTCCGGGTCGATCTGCTCGCGCGCTAGCAGGCAGGTGCAGGCCTGCCCCTCGGTGAGTGTCTCGACCGGCAGGAGTGTCAGGTTGCGGCCGTCCTGGCCCATGTACTCCGCCAGGCAAGAGCTGGTCAGGTGCTCGGTGCGGCAGGCGGCGATCCAGTGCTTGGCGGCGGGCAGCGAGCGCAGGGCACGGGCAATCATGGGAGTCCCATCGACCGGCACGAGCGGCTTGGCGACCTTGTAGCCCTCCTGGGCAAAGCGCATCCCCGCGCCGGCCATGGGGATAAGATTGGTGCCAGGCATCTCCGCGAGCTCGGGCGCCCAGCCGTCTTTCTCGGCGTAGTGGCTAAAGTAGCGCGACCACGCCAGGTACTCTTCCAGGTCCTCGGGGGTGCCCCACTGGAGAAAGTGCTCTAGCTCGTAGACCCGCACGGGCTCGTCTTTCTCGACCAGGAGATTAAAGGGCATGCTGGCGTAGAACTCGCCGTTGGTGCTCAGGTCGCGCTCGACCGCCTCATGGAACGTCGCCTTGAGCAGCGCCCCGGAGCGGAAGTAGTAGGTCCCCGACGATGCAAACTCCTGCAGGCGGTTTTCGGTGAAGCAGTGCTTCTCCTGAATCTCCCGCATCTGGAGCGTGGCTTCGTCGTGGCGCAGATAGGCGTAGAGATTCGGCCCGAGGGAGTGGGGGTGGAAGCCGCGGTAGGCGGTGACACAGCCGGCGGGGTTCTCGCGCTCCATCGTGGCTTTAAAGTCCGCGTAGTCCCAGCCCACCGAGAAGTCCGTGTAGTTCAGCACCACGGGCTGGTCGTCCTTGATCCATGCCGCCGCTTGCAGGGCCGCCCAGACCGGGCCGCGCTTATGCGGCGCGATCCCGACAATCTTGCCCTGGGGGGCGAGGCGCTCCAGGGTCGGGCGGAGCGCAGGGATGGTCTCCAGGGCATCTTGGCCACAGATAAACAGAAAGTCGCTCTCGCCGGGGAACATCCGCACGACATGCTCGATCATGGGCATGCCCTCGACCTCGATCAGCGGCTTGAGCGCCGTGTAGCCCGCGCGCTGAAAACGGCTACCCTGGCCGGAGAGGGGAATTACGATTTGCATCTGTTTTTTATCGGTTGCTCGCTCGTATTATCTTCAGGCTCTAGCCGAAGAACTTTCCTGCCAAAAATACGGAGGTGAAACCCCACTCCCTACGGCAGAAACTCCTCCTGCTGGTCAGCTTTGTCCTGGTCTTCCTGGCGATTCGTGTCCAGATCATTACGGACGATGGGGAGGGGACACTCTCGGTGGATCTGAACATTACGGGGCTCTCACCACAAGAGGACCCCCAGGTTCAGGTGTTTGCGCTCTCGGCTCTGGGAGAGGCGACTCCCTTGGCTCACCTGGATGGCACCACGCGCTGGCGGCAGGCGTTTCTCTACAAGACCCAGACCCTGCGGATCTATCTACCCCCGGCCGTCCTCCAAAAAAAGCTTCCTCTGACCGTGACCTGCGCGGGGCGCGTGCTCTTGGAGACCGACACAGCGACACTCGCCACGACCTGGACACCGGTTCCCAAACCGACCGGGCATCCGTCGCCGCTGGTTGCCCTGGACTCCCCGCCCCGCCTGCGAGGCACTTTTGGCACTCTCAACGGCCCCGAGCTCACTCCGTACGGGGAGGTAGGGGCGCAGGCGCTGGCGCTTTTGGGGGTCGGGTTTGGCCTGGTTTGGCTGAGCGAGTGGCTCGCGCCAAGGCTCCAGCGCCCCCTGCGGATCCTGCACCTCTGTCTTAGGCAACGTCCCGCGCGGGCGTATCCGACGGCGACAGAGCGCGTCTACCGGCTGGGAGGGCTCGCCTGTCTCGGGGGCTCTCTGGTGTTGCTGGTGCACGGTAAGCGCTACGGGTTTGTCCACGACGACAATATCACCCAGTTCTTGCCCGTGATTCTCCAGGGCTGTGAGAGCCTCTTTCGGGGGATCTTTCCCACCTACAACCCCTTCGAGCTCATGGGAAGCCCGACTGCCAGTGTGGGAACCTATGCCTTGACCTACCCGCCGACATATCTCTGCTACGCCGTGGCACGCTGGCTCTTCCACGATACCTACCTCACCCTCGATCTCTTTGAGGTGCTTCATCTCGCCCTGGGGTACCTGGCGACCTTTAGTCTCGCGCGACGCCTGGGGCTCCGGCCCGCGCTGGCGCTCTGTGTCGCCCTGTCGTTTGTGCTGTGTGGCTACTTTGTGGTCTACACCCGCTGCTGGTTTTACATGGGACCCGTGGCGCTCTGGACTCCCCTGCTCCTGCTCGCGCTCCTGCCCCTCACCGACCCCAAGCCCTTGACCGTCGGCTGGCCGCTGCGTACGGGGCTGGTGCTCGGCCTGTACTTTCACGCGGGCAACGCCCAGATGTGGATCTACACGCTCTTATGTGCTGCCTGTCTGCTGCTCCTGTGGCAGCGGACGGGCCAGCTGGTGCGGGGGCGGCTCTGCTGGATCGTGGCGGCGCTGCTGGTGGGGCTTGCGATCGCCGCCCCGCTCCTGATTGTCCAGAGCATGGAGGTTGTGGGGATCCGGCGCAGTGCCAACATCAAGGCGGGGGTCCTTCCGGGGCTCTTTGCGATGCTCCTCCCGACTCCCTTGGTCAAGGTTGCCATGCCCGGCATGTGGATGACCACAGGGCCTTGGAAGCACCTGGCGAACTTCTCACCGCTGTACTTCTGTGGTCCGTTTCTCCTGGGGACCGCGTTTCTGGGGCTCCTCTCGCCGAGCTGGTTTTGCTGGAGCCGACGCTTGGTAGGCGCGAATGTCTGGCTACTCTGCGGGGCGCTGGCCCTGGCGATCTGCCTGGGGGAGTGTGGGGGAATCTCGCAGCTCCTGGTGCTCTTGCCCGTCTTCAATAAGTTTCAGCATAGCTGGAAGTTTCTACCGCTTGTGGCGCTGTTCTGCGGGCTGGGCGGGGCACTGATGATCGAGCGCTGGCTCCGTCTACAGCGCCATCCCCAGACACACGAGCGTCTGCTGACGATCCTAACCCCGGCACTGCTTGCCTACAATGCCTTTGTCTCCCAGCCCGTCTTAACCCTGCCAGATGCTCCGTACGCGCCCCTGCCCGAGTCGGTGCGTGCCTTGGTGCTCGATCCTCGTGTGCCCCTGCAGCGGAGCATGGCGCTGGCTCCCTGGCTCCCGGAGTGGAGGGACCCTGGCTTGGTGGCGGGCCTGAGCCAGAACTTCGCGACTGTCTATGGCGTGCCGATGCTGGAGGGCTACGACCCCCTGGTGGCGAAGTCTCCGCTGAACGTGCGCCTCGCGGATCGCCTCTATGCCAATACCGCCGCCCCCCGGGCTCGCCAGGACTTCGACCCAACCCCACTGGTCGAGCCCCTGACCGCCCTGCGCCGCTACGGGGTGCGCTGGGCCTTGCTGACAGAGGGCTACAAGGAGATCAAGGGCATCTATGCGCTTGAGAAGGCCCTGAAGGACAACGGGAGACTGCACAAGGCCACACGGCACACACAGGTGCGCGAGCTCTCCGGGTACGACCCACTCGCCTTTGTCGAAGGAGCCCCGGAGCGCGCGCTGCCTATCGCCCTAACCGCTGAGGGAGTGCGGGTCACGCTGGGAGGAAGCGCCGCAGGGACCCTGACGGTGAACTTTCTGGCGCGCGAGCAGCTCCATGCCTATGTCGATGGCAAGCGTGTCCCGAGCACGAAAGACAGCTGGGACCGGGTGCGTGTCGCCGTGCCTACGGGAGCCCAGGCACTTACCCTGCGCTACGAGCCCGCCTGGGGGAAGGGATTTCTGGTGAGTGGCATCTTGCTCCTGATGGCTCTCGGGGCGATGTACGCCGCCACAAAAATTGCAGATTCCCCGGATTAGATGGTAGTAAGGGAGCCATGCAGAAGACCGCCCGTATCACCATCAATGTCACCGAGACCTATCCGATCTCCCCACTGATCTACGGAGTGAACTTCCCCGACTGGAGCGGGATGCGTGGGCTCACCGTTCCTCTTGCGCGCCAGGGGGGAAACCGGATGACCGCCTACAACTGGGAGACCAACGCCAGCAACGCCGGCTCGGACTGGAAGCACCAGAACGATGCGTACTTGGACAAGACCGACGAAGCAGGCCACACGACACGGGTCTTCCTGGAGGGTGCTCTGCGCCACGGTGCCACCGCGATCTTGACGGTCCCGATGGCGGGCTACGTGGCGGCGGACAAAAAGGGCGATGGCGATGTCAACCAGACCCCCAACTACCTGGCGACCCGCTTTCGGCGCTCCCTGCCCAAGAAGCCCGGGAAGCTTGTCTATCCTCCGAATCCCCAGGACGATGCGGTCTACCAGGATGAGTTTGTGGCGTGGGTGGAGAAGCAGAAGGGGGCGGGGACGGTCTGGTACGCGCTGGACAACGAGCCCGATATCTGGGCGGGCACCCACGCGCGCATTGTCCCCAAGACCCCGACCTACGCCGCGTTTCTGGAGCGCAGTATCGCCTACACCGCCGCGATAAAGTCCGTGGCGCCTCGTGCCAAGGTCTGCGGCCCCGTGAGCTACGGCTGGCAGGGCTTCCGGCGCTTCCAAGACGCCAGCGATGCGGGCAACCGGGACTTTCTGGACTTCTACCTGGATGGCATGCACGCCGCGGAGAAAAAGACCGGCAAGCGGCTGCTAGATTATTTGGACATCCACTTCTACCCCGAGGCCCAGGGCGCTGGCGGGCGCATCACCGAGGACAAGCCCGGCAATGCGGAGGCACGGATTCAAGCCCCCCGCTCGCTCTGGGACCCGAGCTATGTGGAGAAGAGCTGGATCACGGACTCGCTGGGCAAGAAGCCCATCGCGCTCCTGCCGCGCCTCTTGAAACAGATCGAGACCCACTACCCCGGCACGAAGCTGGCGATCACGGAGTACCACTACGGCGGGCGCAACGAGATCAGCGGCGCACTCTCCCAGGCCGATGTTCTGGGGGTCTACGGCCGCTACGGGGTCCACGCCGCCTGTATCTGGGGGATGAGCGCCAAGGACACGGCGCAGCTCGCGGGATTTAGAGCGTTTGCGGGCTTTGGTGAGCTCGGGCTGAAGGTGACGGGCGAGACCCCTGCGGAGGACTCGGTCTATGCGGCGCGTAGTCGCAAGAAGCCCGGTGTCGTGCGGGTAGTGCTCCTCAACAAGACCGAGCAGCCCCGCGCCTTTACCCTCGCGCTCAAGGGAGCAACCGTCAAGGTGGCGACCGCGACCGTGACCACCGCCAACAACCTAGGCCAGGCAACGAGCCTCCCCGCAGGAGTCCAGGACGGCAAGGTGCTCCTCACCGCCCCAGCGCTGAGCCTGGTTACTTTGGAGCTACGCTAGCCCCTCATTATGGCTGGAACGGCCTTCGTGTCGGAGCCTGCGACGACAGCAAGACGCCCCCGTTTATGGGGGCGAGACGCCCCCCTCCAACGGGGGCGACCAAACCGAGAAGGTCATCCCCGTTTGGAACGCGAATCTGACAGGTAATGAAGAAACAACGCTTTAGCCCCGCGATTGTCCCGGTCGGGGCAGGAAGCTACACGACCGTGCTACCCCCCGGTGCCAAGGAGCCGGGAGTGGCTCCCTTTGTGACGGCCTCGGTCAAGCGCCCCGTGCCCACCAACGACTGGTGGAGCTCGCTGGCGTTTCTCCCGTTCTCCAACCAGATGTTCCCCCACCCGCTCGGTCTCCAGGCGGGGGCAAGGGGTCTGCGCCTCTACTACCCCGGAGTCGGCTACACCGCCAACCCCGAGGGGATCTTCACGGCGATCCAGCCCGAGCCGCATGACCTCACGATCGGCCACTCCGCACACCCCACCTTCCCCGATGCCCGTGTCGAGAGCTGGAGCGACTGGTTTGTGACGGCGGCCTTTGGCCCCCAGCTCCACCTGACCTTTGGCCACGGCTCCCCCTTTGTCTACGGCAAGCTCGAGGGCGGCGACCCGACCTTTCGCTTTGCGAGCCCCCCGACGGTCTTTGCGGGCGACAGCAAGAGCGCCGTGCTGGGGGTGCGTGTCCAGGGCCGCGCCTACGCCCTCTTTGGCCCAAGTGGCTGTGTCTGGGAGGGGGTGGGGACGGCGCAGCTTACCTGCAAGAGCGGGGGCAAGTCGTACTTCTCGGTGGCGCTGCTTCCTGATAGCAACCCCGAGACACTAGCACTCTTTGCGAGATACGCGCACAACCATGTCACGGACTCAAAGGCGTCTTGGAGCTACGACGAGAAGGCGAGCAAGGTCACGACACGCTATACCTTGACCGTGAAGTCCTACGAGGGGGGGGCGCCGGGGACGCTCTACGCGCTCCTGCCGCACCAGTACCAGCGGAGCCGCGATCCCCTCACGGGCCATACCTACCAGTGCGCCCGCGGTGTCCTCAAGCTGGCAGCCGGAACGGGCTTTACCACGACCGTGCCCTTCCACGGGGTCCTGCCCCAGCTCCCGGATCTAGGGACTTACGACAAGGCGACACTCACGAAGTACCTCGACACCGATGCGGCCGGCTACAAGCCCGAGCTGGTCGATACCTACTGGACCGGCAAGTTCCTCGGAAAGCTCGCCACCCTCGCCGCCCTCGCCGATGCCACGGGCGATCAGGCGGCCAACCAGCAGTTTAAGCCCCGGCTCAAGGCGCTCCTGGAGGACTACTTTACGGCAAGACCGGGCAAGACCAAGGGGCTGTTCTACTACAACAAGCCCTGGGGGACCCTGATCGGCTACCCGGCGTCGTATGGCAGCGATGAGGCGCTCAACGACCATCATTTCCACTACGGCTACTTTATCCGCGCCGCCGCCGAGCTGGCGCGCCAGGAGCCGCAGTGGGCCGCGCCCGAGAGGTGGGGCGGGATGGTCAAGCTCCTTATCCGCGACTGCGCCAACCCGGACCGCGACGATCCCCTGTTCCCCTTCTTGCGCAACTTCGACCTCTACGAGGGCCACACCTGGGCCGATGGCAAGGGCGACTTCGCCGATGGCAATAATAATGAGTCGTCGTCGGAGGCCATGAACGCCTGGACCGGGATGATCCTCTGGGGGGAGCTCATGGGCGATAAGAAGCTCCGCGACACGGGGATCTTTCTCTACGTGACAGAGAAGGACGCGATCGATACCTACTGGTTCGATGTCAACAAGCTCTACCCCAAGGCCTTCACCCGCTCGCTGGCGTCGATGGTCTGGGGGGCGAAGGCGGTCTTTGCCACCTGGTTCTCCGGCGACCCGATCCACATGCACGGTATCAACCTGCTCCCGGTGCAGAGCGGCTCGCTCTACCTGGGGACCCACCCCACCTACATCAAGGAGAACCTGACAAGCCTCGCCGCCGAGCGTGTCGCCCACGATAAGAAAGACCCCAAGTTCGATCCGAGCAAGCCCCCGCGCACGGGCAAGAACTGGGGCGGCTGGGGCGATGTGATCCTGATGTACCAGGCCCTCGCCGACCCCGCGGCGGCGCTGGCAAGCTGCAACTTCGAGACCCAGGAGATCGAGCAGGGCAACTCCCGCGCCAACTTCTACCACTGGGTGCATTTCCTCAACAAGGTCGGCCAGGTGGAGACGAGCGTGACTGCCGACACGCCGCTCTATGGCGTCTTCAAGAAAGGCACCCAGCGCACCTACGTGGTCTACAGCCCCACGGCGCAGCCGCGAAAAATCACCTTCTCCGATGGTAAGGTTGTCACCACGAAGAAAGCGGGGCTGACTATCTCCAGTCGCCCATGAGGACAAAGGGTGCCCAGTAGTACGGGTGTGCGTGCTTTTGGCTCTGCAGGAGCGTGAGCGCCGCCTGCCGCAATGCCGCACCCTTGCCCTGTTTCTTGGTGGCTAAGTTGCTGTAGAATCCCGCCATGAGTGTCGCCGTGCTGGCATCGTCCACGGCCCACTGGCTCACCACTTGTGTCGGGCAGCCTGCGACAAAGAGCGCCCAGGTGAGGCCAATCACGCCATCCCCGGTTCGCTGAACGCCCCGCGCTGTGTTACACGCGGACAACACAACCATTTCCGCTGACAAGTCCAAGTCGAAGATCTCCCGTGCTGTGAGAAAGCCATCGTCCTTGCTGCCCGAGCTCGGTTGTGCCAGCACGAGGGAAGAGAGAAGTGGGCTTGCATCATTGAAGAAGCCGTGCGTCGCAAAGTGCAAGTACTTGTACTTGCTGGCTTCCAGCTTTGCTCTGCCTTCTTGCGCCGCGCTGCCGGTCATGAGAGTTGCGGTTGGGAAGAGCTTCTTGAGGGCATCGGCCTCTCGTTGTGTGCCCGGAAGTGCGACAATGGCCTTGCCCCGTGAGACGCTATCGAAAGCACGGGAGGGAGAGTCAATGGGTCTGCTTGGTGTGTCGATGGGCCGGGAGGGAGTATCGATAGGCCGCGACGGTGTGTCGATGGGCCGACTTGGCGTATCTATCGGCCGGGAGGGGGTGTCGATCGGACGGCTTGGTGTATCAATGGGACGGCTTGGCGTGTCGATAGGCCTTTGTCCGGGTAGATTGTCCAGATCGCCGAAGCGCTTGGTTGAGCCGAAGTCTGGGTTGGCGATTGCGAGTAGGGTTTGCGTGGGTTGCTTTCGATCTGCCTTCACCGTCAGCGCGGCTTGGACGCCGGTTGCGGAGTAGGCGTAGGAAATCTCGTAGCGCTGTGCGAGGAACTGGCCGTTCATGAGCAAGGCTTGAAACGGGACATCCCAGAGCGCTCCGTCGGGGCAGATGACGAGGCGCTTGACGCCCGTGAGCTGCTTTGCAGCCGGGGCGAGCAGGAGCTTGTGGAGCTCGGTGGCGAGCGGTTTGTAGTCCTTGCGCGGGTCGGCACAGGCGGAGCGAAGGGCCGTCGCCTTACTGACCAAGCTCTTGTAGACAATGGGGAGGATAAATGCGTTTACTCCTTTTGAGGTGACAACGAAGAGGGCCAGCTTCTCTTGACTCAGCACAATGTAGTCCAGAAGTGCCGTGTCGACCGGAAGGAGTTTGGCAATATCGGCGAGGTTTGCCGTCTTGGCGGCACGTTTTTGGGCGAACTCGGGATGACGGGAGTAGAGTGTGTCAGTGAGGGTTTGGAGGGCACGCTCGGTTTTGATCAGCTCTTCTTTCAGTGCGGCGTAGCGCTTCTTCGCCCCGACCTCGTTCTCTACCCCTTCTCTCACCATCTGAGCGTTGATAAAGTTAGCTTGTTGTTTGAGATCCTGCTCTTGTGCCCGCTCCTCGGGAGTTAGTGAGCCACTTAGCTCCACCCGGCCCGCCGCCAGTAGGTCTAGCAAACCCCGCGCCTTGGTCTTCTGTGCCAGTGCAAAGGCCTCCTCCCCTTGGCGAAGGTGCAAGAGTAGCTCCAAGTAGTGGTAGTAGGCGGTAAGGTTTGCCGTGAGGAGGGCGCTCTTGGCCTCCGTGTAGCCACCGAGCTGGGTGCGCTGGCTCTCGTAGAAGGCCACGGCCTTCTGGAAGTAGGGGAGGGCTTGGGAGTACTTTCGTGAGTTGCGCAAGACAATCCCGAGAGTATAGAGCACATCTGCCTCTCCTTTTCGGCTGCCCACGGACTGATAGAGGTTACGTGCCTGCTCCAGGAGAGTGAGAGCCTTCTCCACTTGTTTTGTATTGGCCGCAACCGCGCCCAGGCTAGCGAGGACATCAGCCTCAAGCGCCGTGCGACCACTTGCTCGAAGGAGCCGAAGGGCGCTCTCGAAGTAGGTGCGGGCTTTGGCAAAGTTGGCTTGTGCGTGGTAGGTCGCCCCGATATTCCGAAGCGTATTGCCCTCGCCGTTTTTGCTACCCATCGCTCGGTAGACCGTGAGGGCTTTCTCGTAGGTGCGGAGGGCAGCGGCGTGTTCCCCGAGGGCCTGATGGAGCGTCCCGAGCGAGTTGAGGGTGTTGGCCTCGCCACTGCGTTGCTGGATGGCCTGATAGAGCGTGAGGGCTTGCCCAAAGAACTCTTTTGCCTTAGCGGGCTGGCTGAGTCGCAGGTAGACATTGCCGATTCCTTGGACAGTGTTGGCCTCGCCGCTCTTGTCCCCGATCCCTCGGTGAAGCAGGAGGGACTGCTGGAAGTTGCTGAGGGCCTGTGGGAACTGGCCAAGGGCGCTCTGGAGGGTAGCGAGGCCATGGAGGGACGCCGCCTCGCCGTAGAGGTTGCTACGGGTACGGCAGAGCACCAGCGCTTTCTCGAACGCCTCTAGCGCCTTCAAGGGCTGGCCTGCTTCCGAGTAGATCTCGCCCAAGAGCCTCTGGATATCCCCCTCACTCTCGGTGTCGCCGATAGATTTCTTCAGGGCAATGGTCTGCTCCAGATACTTCAGTGCCTTCGCGGGCTCCCCAAGGGTGGAGTAGAGATTGCTGATATTGCCCAGCGTGTTGGCCTCGAAGTTCTTGTTGCCCGTCGCTTGGTGGACAGGCAGGGCTTGCAGGTAGGTTTCCAACGCCTTGTCCGGCTTTCCAAGCTGGGTATAGACAATCCCGATATTGGTGAGGGTGGCCCCTTCGCCATTCTTATTACCGAGGTCGCGGAAGAGGGGGAGAACCTGCTGGTAGTACGCCAGCGCCTTGGGAAAAAGCCCCTGGTTGAGTGAGAGGATCCCCAGATTTCCGAGCGTGTTGGCCTCGCCTGCTCGGTCTTTGCGTTCTTGGTAGAGCGTGAGCGCTTTCTGGTAGTTGTCCTCCGCCTCTTGAGGACGGCCTTGGTTCATCAGGACAAAGCCAAGATAGCTGAGGGTGACCACCTCGCTGGAGCGATCTTTTTGGGAGCGTGCTTGGGTGAGAGCACTCTGCAAGAGGCGTAGTGCCTCAGGGAAGTTGCGCTGGCGCTGGGCATCCAGGGCGCGATCCAGCAAGGCCTGGACCTCGGGGTTGGGTTTTGTCTGTGCTGGGATGGAAGTCATCTCAAGCGGAATTATAACATGGGGGTGCTAACGGCTATCTCCAGTCGCCCATGAGGACAAAGGGTGCCCAGTAGTAGGGATGCGCGTGCTTTGGATTCTGCAGGAGCGCGAGCGATGCCTGCCGCAATGCCGCCCCCTTGCCCTGTTTCTTGGTGGCTAAGTTGCCGTAGAATCCCGCCATGAGTGTCGCTGTGCTGGCATCGTCCACGGCCCACTGGCTCACGACTTGGGTCGGGCAGCCTGCGACAAAGAGCGCCCAGGTGAGGCCAATCACGCCATCCCCGGTTCGCTGAACGCCCCGCGCCGTGTTACACGCGGACAACACAACCATTTCCGCTGACAAGTCCAAGTCGAAGATCTCCCGTGCTGTGAGAAAGCCATCGTCTTTGCTGCCCGCGCTTGGCTGTGCCAGCACGAGGGAAGAGAGCAAGGGAGAGGCATCGTTGAAGAAGCCGTGGGTCGCAAAGTGCAGAAAACGGAATTTCGTTGCTTCTGCCTTTGCGGTGCTTTCCTGTGCCGCGCTGCCCGTCATCAGGGTTGCGCTGGGAAAGAGCCGCTTGAGTGCATCGGCTTCGCGCTGTGTGCCCGGAAGTGCGACAATGGCCTTGCCCCGTGAGACGATGTCAAAAGCGCGTGATGGAGAGTCAATGGGACGAGAGGGTGAATCGATAGGCCTAGACGGTGAATCGATAGGCCTAGACGGTGTATCAATAGGTCTGCTCGGCGTATCAATGGGCCGTGATGGTGTGTCGATGGGGCGACTCGGAGTATCAATGGGACGTTGCCCTGGCAGGTTATCGAGGTCGCCGAAGCGCTTGGTTGAGCCGAAGTCTGGGTTTGCGATTGCGAGTAGGGTTTGCGTGGGTTGCTTGCGTTTGGCTTTAGTGGTCAGTGCGGCCTGTGCGCCTGTTGCGGAGTAGGCGTAGGAAATCTCGTAGCGCTGTGCGAGGAACTGGCCTCCGGTGAGCAGAGCTTGAAACGGGACATCCCAGAGCGCTCCGTCGGGGCAGATGACGAGGCGCTTGACGCCCGTGAGCTGCTTTGCTGCCGGAGTAAGCAGGAGCTTGTGAAGCTCCGTGGCGAGCGGTTTGTAGTCCTTGCGCGGGTCGGCGCAGGCGGCGCGAAATGTTGCGGCTTGGGTGACGAGCTTGGGGTAGCTAAGCGGCAGGGTGAGTGCCTTGACCCCACGGTGCGTCGCGACAAAGAGCGCCAGTGTCTTTTCGGAGAGCACGACATACTCCAGTAAGGCCGTGTCGGGGGGGAGGAGCGTGGCGAGCCCGGACAGAGTGACGGTCTTGGCGGCCTGAGCCTGCGCAAGCCGCGGATGGGTGGCGTAGAGGGTATCGGTGAGGGTCTGGAGCTGGCTCTCGGTCTTTTGGAGCTCCTGCTTGAGCGCGGCGTAGCGCTGCTTCGCGCCCACCTCGTTCTCGACTCCCTCCTTGACCATCTGCTGGTTCAGCGTATCCGCTCTCTCGCGGAGGGCCTGGAGTTTTTGGCGCTCGTCGGGCTGGAGCTCGGCGCTCAGATCGACTCGTCCCGCGGCCATGAGGTCGAGGAGCGAGCGTGCCTTGGTCTGCTGGGCGACCTCGAAGGCACGCGCCTCCTTGCCCTGCGCCAGCAGGAGCTGCAGGTAGCGGTAGTAGATCTCCAGGGTGCCTGCCAGGACGGTCGACTTGGCCTCGGTCAGCCCCCCGAGCCGGGTGCGGAGCCGCTCTAGCGACTCGATGGCCTGGGCGTAGTGCGCCTCCGCGCTGGCGGGACGCTTCAGCTGCTCGTCGGTGAGGGCGAGCTGGCTGAGGGCGCTGATCTCCCCCGTACGCTCGCCTGTCTCACGGTGGATCGCAAGCGCTTGTTGGAGGTAGGGGAGGGCCTTTTGGGGCTGCTGGAGCGCACTATAGGCCTTGCCGACACTGGTGAGGGTCTTCCCCTCCCCGCTACGGTAGCGGAGGGCCTGAAAGAGTGTGAGCGCCTGCTGGAAGGCGGCGAGTGCCTTCTGCGGCTGGCCCTGCTTCAGGTAGCTATCTGCCTGGTTGTGGAGGACGGTCGCCTCCCCTACCTTGTTGCCCAGCGCCCGGTAGAGCGTCCCCGCTTGCCCAAAGAGCTCCTGCGCTCGCTGAGGCTGGCCCTGCGTCTTGTGGAGAATGGCCATGTTGTTGAGGACATTGGCCTCGTTGTGCTTCTCCCCGGCCGCACGAAACAGGGGGAGGGCACGCTGGTAGAACTCCAGGGCCTTCTGTGGCTGCCCGAGCATGTCGTAGAGGTTACCGAGGTTGTTGGCGGTCTGGGCCAGTGTTGTCTTGTTTTTGAGCGTCTCCAGAGTGGGCAGGGCCTTGAGGTAGAACTCCAGGGCCTTCTGCGGCTGGCTCAGTGCCTGGTAGACATCGCCCAGCTTGCTCAGAATCTCCGCCTCCCGGGCCGTGTCGCCGAGGGCGCGGGTGGGGGGCAGGGACTGCTCCAGGTACTCCAGCGCCTTGAGCGGCTGGCCGATCATGTTCGCCAGCACCCCAAGGTTGCTCAGGGCCATCGCCTCCCCCTTGGCATCCTTGTTGGCGCGGTGGACACGCAGGGCACCCTCAAAGGACTCTTGGGACTTTTTCGGATCGTTCTGCTCGACGTAGAGCAGGCCCAGGAAGTTGAGGCTCACGCCCTCTTGCCGCAGGGAGCCTAGCTCGTGGTAGAGGGGGATGGCCTGCTGGTAGTACTCGATCGCCTTCGCGGTCTGGCCCTGGCGGCGGTAGATTCCGGCGGTGATGTAGAGGCTACCGGCCTCCCCGATCCGGTCCTTAAGCATCCGCGCTTTTTCGATGGCTTGGGAGTAGAGCTGTAGGGCTTTCTCGGGGTCTCCCGCGGAGTTCGCTTGCTGCGCCTGCCGCACAAGCTCCATGACCTCAGGAGCTGCCTTCTCCAAGACTTGCTGCATGCTATTGCGATTAAGAGTCATGCCAGGATGATACCTGCACGCTCGAAGATAGACTATGAACTATGCGACAGTGGGGCTGTGGAGTTCTCCTCGCTGAGGGCCCAGCCGCGCTGCGCCTCGGGGGAGAGGAGGCTTGCCTCGCGGCGGAGCGTGGCGAGCTCGGAGCTGGGGAGGGTGCCCGCGGTGGCGGCGCGGGTGAGCCACGCCTCGATCTCTTGGGCGAGGGGGGAGCGTACTTGTTCCAGGAGTAGGATTGAGCCAAGATAGAGCCGGACTGCCTTGCGGAAGTCCCGCTGGCTCTCCGCCACCTCCCCGAGGTTGGCGAGCATAAAGCCCAGCCCGAGGGTATTGCGAAGAGACTCGTAGTGGGGGACCGCCTCGCGGTAGTAGCGATTGGCCTTCTCCCACTCCTGGCGCTCAAAGGCCAGCACCCCAAGGTTATTGAGCGTCTCTGCGAGGCCCCGGCGGTCCTGGAGCGCGTGGCGGAGCCGGAGGGCCTCGGTGAGGTGTTGCTCGGCTTGGGTAGCCCGCGCCTCCCAGTCCTCGGGGGCACCGGAGCGGTCGCGGCGCAGGGTCACCCCCAGGTTGTTCTGGACAATCGCCACCCCCACTTGATCGCCGGCGGCCTCGAAGCTTGCCAGAGCCGCCAGGAACTGCGTGTGCGCGTCTGGGTAGTCCCGCTCCTGCATCGCGGCCTGGCCCAGGAGGTTCTGGGCGTGTGCCACCCCGAGCGCGTCTTGGAGGCGCGTGCTGATCGCCAGCGCCTCGTGAATGCACCGGCGGGTGCCGTCGGGCTGGTTAAAGTCCGCGTGGAGGCCCGCGCGCTCCAGGAGGAGCTTGGCACGCAGGGGAGCGGGTACGGCGGCCCCTAGCCCGAGCTCGATCGCCTCGACCGCCTCGTGGAGGAAGCCGTGGCGCTGGTGCAGGATGCCATTGGCAAGGGCCAGCTCCCCCAGGAGAAGGCTATCCCCCAGAGTCTGAGCCGCCTCCAGCGCGACCCGGAGGTTGGCTCCCTCTTTGGTGAGGGCTTCGAGTGCCTCGGCCTCTTCGGCGTCTCGGAGCTTCTGGAGCTGCACCTGCGCCAGACTCAGGAAGAACGCCGCATGCCGCTGAGAAGTCGCCTGGGCATCGTCGGGGTGTGCCGCCAGCTTCTCGGTCGCATACTCTCGGACCGTCTCCGAGAGCCGGTAGCGGGTATGGGCCTCCGCCTGGTCCGCGACCGCCAGGTTCTTATCGACCAGCGACGTGAGGAGATCCAGCACCTCCCAGTCCTCGATAGCATCGCCTGCACAGACCGCCTCCGCCGCGGGGAGTGTCCAGCCCCCGCTAAAGACAGAGAGGCGGTGTAGGAGCGCCTTTTCTTGGTCGTTGAGCAGGTCGTAGCTCCAGTCGATCAGGGCGCGCAGGGTCTGCTGGCGGGGTAGTGCGGTCCGCGAGCCCCCCGTGAGCAGGCGGAAGCGCTGGTTGAGCTTGGCATCGATCTCCTCCACCGAGAGTGAGCGCAGGCGTGCCGCGGAGAGCTCCAGCGCCAGGGGGATGCCGTCGAGGCGGCAGCAGAGCGAGGCGAGCGCCTTGGCGTTCTGCGCCGTGATCTGAAAGTCCGGGCGTGTGAGCCGGGCACGGTCCAGGAAGAGCTGCACGGCCTCAAACTGTGCGAGTGCCTCCGGGGTCTGGGGGCGGTGGCGGTCCGGGAGCGAGAGCGAGGGGACGCGGTAGGTCTGCTCTCCCAGCACCCCGAGGGCCTCGCGGCTGCTGGCCAGGATCTGGACACCGGCACACTGGCGCACCAGGGTCTCCGCCAGCTTCGCGGTGGCATCGATCAAGTGCTCACAGTTATCAAGGAGTATAAGGAGCTGTTTCTCTTTGAGCGCTATGGTCAGGGCGAGCTCCAGCGGGAGGTCGGATTGCTCCTTTGCGCCGATCGTGCTTGCGAGCGCTTGGACCACCTGGCAGGCGGTGTCGAGCGGGGCGAGCTCCACGAACCAGATGCCATCGGGGAAGCGCTCTAGAAGCTCCGCGGCGACCTGAAGCGCGAGGCGGGTCTTGCCGGTTCCACCCGCGCCCGTGAGGGTTAGGAGGCGTGTCTGCTGGAGGAGCTCGCGCACCGCGACCGTCTCACGCTCTCGCCCGATAAACTGGGTCACCTGCTGGGGGAGGTTGTTGAGGTGGGTGGAGAGCGACTTGATCGGGGGGAAGCTCGCCGTGAGCTCCGGGTGCTCCAGCTGGTAGACATGCTCGGGGCTGGTGAGGTCCTTGAGCTGGTGGATACCCAGGTCACGGAGCGACTCGGGGCCGGTGAGGGTGCCTAGGACCAGCTGTGCGGTGCTCTGGGAGAGGAGGGTCTGGCCTCCGTGGGCGGTGGAGAGGAGCCGCGCGATCCGGTTGAGGGGCGGGCCAAAGTAGTCGTTGTCCCGGCTCTCGACCGCGCCCGTGTGGAGCGCCATCCGCACCTTGAGCGGGGTGCTCTCCGGCCACGGCTCGGCCCCGAGGACCTGCTGTGCCTTGGACGCGGTCAGGACAGCACGCGTGGCATCGTCGAAGGCGACGCAGAAGGCATCCCCGACTGTCTTGAAGAGGTACCCGCCTCCCTCTTGGACGATCCCACGCAGGAGGGTGTCGTGGCGCGCGAGCGCGGCCCCCATCTCCTGGGGGAAGGCCTCCCAGAGGCGGGTACTGCCCTCGATATCGGTGAAGAGAAAGGTCAGTGTCCCTGAGGAAAACGGCGGGGGATCACCAGGCTGGCTCATGGGTGCCCCTATTATAGGCTATTCGTCGAGCGTTTCCAGCGAGCGGCCCTTGGTCTCGACAATAAAAGGGAGCAAGAATAGCCCGACAAGGGGGACGCAGCCGACAATCACGAGGGCGCGGAAGGCGGCATCCAGCCCCTGCTGTGCGATCACCCCGACCAGAAACGGCCCGGCGGCGGCGATAATGCGCCCGATATTGTAGGTAAAGCCTGCGCCCGTGCCCCGCAGGCGGGTCGGGAAGAGCTCGGGGAGGTAGTAGGTAAAGCTGCCGAAAACGCCAAAGACGGTCAGGCCGATCGGGAAGTAGCCGTAGAGCCGGGTCGCGCCGGTCCAGGGGAAGGCAAAGGTGCCGATAATGCTGGCCGCGCCCAAGACAAAGTAGATCGCAAACATCGCCCGGCGGCCCATGAGCTTGGCGACCGGCACGGTGAGCAGGGTCCCGATCAGCCCGCCGGCGCAGAAGCTCACCAGGGCGATCGACTTCCAGCTCTCGACCAGCGCCTGGGTGGCGGGCTTGTCGAGGCCCTGGAGCTTGGCCTGTGCTCCCGCCATCTGCGAGGCGATCACCGATGCAAACGTGTTACAGCTCCACCAGGTGAGGAGCGCGACCAGGGCCATCGCCATCCCGCCGAGGGTCGCGCGGCGCAGCTCGGGGGTGAAGAGCTCGCGAATCGTGGGGCTCTTCTTCTCGCCCGCCACTTCCTGCCACTTCTCGGGCTCCTTGATGAACATGCGGATCACAAAGGCGACAATCGCAGGCAACAAACCGCAGGCAAAGACCCAGCGCCAGCTGGTCTCGGGGCTGTCTTTGAGCAGGCCCCCAACAATATAGAAGCGCATGGCATCCGCGGCGAGCAGGCCCAGGGGTGCCGATGTGTAGAGCAGCGCTCCGGCCTCGACACGGCGCTTCTCGGGGACCACCTCGGCCACCATCGCCGCACCCGCCGCCCACTCGCCGCCGATCCCAAAGGCCACAAAGACCCGGCAGAGGAGCAGCACCCAGATATTGGGTGCCAGCGCGCACATCGCCGTCCCCACGGAGTAGAGCAGCATGGTGAGGAGTAGCGTCTTCGTGCGCCCGAGCTTGTCGGTGATGCGCCCAAAGAGCACGCCGCCAATCGCCCAGAAGATCAGCAGGAGCGAGCCCATGATCCCGTTCCAGTACGGCACCGACGCCTTGGCCTCCGGGCTGCCAATGGCTTGGCCGAGCAGCACCGGGATCGCCTTATCCGCCACGAGGGCGTAGAGCAGCCCATCAAAGATATCAAAGCCCCACCCCAGCCACGCGGCAAAGAGCACGGTCCACTGGTAGCCGTTCATGTCCAGAAAACGCCGTCGTCCATCCATGCCGGGCATTATAGCGGAAAATCGCGGGTGGTCTGGTCGGGGAGGGCTTGGTAGATGTGGCGCTCGGGCATTTGCAGGGCGGTGAGGGGGCCGCTGCGGCACGCACCCGTGTCGATCCCTATCTGCCATGCGGAGACATCAGGCTCCGTTGTCGGGGTGTGGCCGTGGATCGTGAGTCGCCCCGAGCGGTCGGCGTACTCTAAAAACTCCCAGCGAATCCAGAGGAGAGTATCAGGGTGAGTGTCTTCGACGGGCTTGCCGCGCTCGGTGCCGGCGTGCACCCACACGCAGTGCGCCAGCTCGGGGAAGCGCTCGGTGGGGGCTTTCCAGTAGGTCTTGAGGAGCGAGAAGTAGCGGGCCAGGTCATCGGGGCACTCGCGCGCAAAGCAGGCGGGGGGATCGCGCTCCCAGCTGTGCATGGTCTCGATCCCCCCGTTGCGAAACCAGTCGTAGTCATCGTAGGCGATGCGGCAGGGATGCTTTCCGGTGAGGTAGGCCGACGCCATGTCCTCGTGGTTGCCCCAGAGCAAGACCGTGCGCTCCGGTGCGGCATCGTACTCGGCCAGCAGGCGGTTCACCACCCCGCGTGAGTCCGGGCCACGGTCGATCGCATCGCCCAGAAAGACTGTCACGTCCTCCGGCCCCCGTGGGAGCGCCGCCAGGAGCGTGTCCAGCCGCGCGGCCATCCCATGAATATCGCCAATTGCCCAGACCGATGCCATGGCCTAGTATACGGTCAAAGCCCCTGAAGCGTCGGCAGAGCGGCTTCCCACTGCTCCCGGAACGCGAGGTAGGCCGCGCCGCGCTCGGTCTGGAAGCGCTGGCGCAGGGCGGTGAGGCTCGTGCGCTGGCTCCGGCTGGGGCGCAGGCGGCGCTTTTTCTCCTGGAGCAGGCTGCGGAGCCAGAGGCGCAGGATATCGAGGTCGTGGACCGTCCCCAGAATCGTTTGCAGCTCCGCGACCGTGGTCTTGAGGGCCTTTTGGGTCTCGGGGACGCGGCTGACGGTGAAGCGCAGGCGCTTGACGGCGATCCGCAGGTCGTGGAGCTCGGCGATATTTTTGGGGTCGCGGATGGGCGTGTCGAAGGCGAGGACGAGCTGTGCGGCGGTGTGGACCTCGGCGTGGGTGGCGGCGGGCTCGCTGTCGGGGGCGAGGGCGGGAACTCCTTGAACCTGCTCGGCGCACTTGAGCCAGTCACGGGCGGCATCGCGGCGGCAGACCCGCTTGAGCGCTTGCCGTCGCCGCTTTTGCAGGACCTTTCCCGCAAACGCCAGCCCGACGCGCTCTGGTTCCGTTGCGGTGAGTGCGGCCTGGGTCAAGAGCTCCTGCTGGGCATCCAGGTCCCGCACCGAGCCCAGCGCACGGGTGAGGGTCTTGGTGTTGTCGAGCAGGCGCAGGCGGAGCTTCTTGGGGAGAGCAGCCGTGGAGAGGGGAAGGACAACCCGCAGACGGCGCCCGGTGGTGCGGGCCTTCTTCAGCGCGACCGGATCGCCCTTCAGTGCCAGGGGCAGTGCGGCGGTCAGGCGCTCGATAAGTGTCGTGATGGGTTCCATAGCGCAGTGTACCGTGTGTGCCCGGACAACACAGAGGCCCGGACAGATTTGCCCGGACAACGAGTGTCCGGGCTTGAGAAGACGACGGCTGCCTTCGCAGCCAATCATACGAGGCGAAGCCAAACCAATACACTGGGCACGAAGGTGCCCGTAGCCCTTTTAAGCCCGAAGACTCGTTCTTCGGGCCTAAATCGTTCCTCGGCCGAGACCGTAACCAATCCACGCCGCTCTGCGTTATTCTCCCCATGAGTACAGACAAACGTTTTTCGACCTCCGAGCGCGCCTTGGTCGCCATCGGTGTTATCGTGCCGTCGCTGGTGCTGGCCGGGGTGGCGATCAATGCCCGCCTCAATGAGATCCCGCCGCTGGTCTTGCCCCAGCGCGTCATGCCGGTTCCCAATGCCCACGATACCCTGCGAGTCGCTAAGACGCAGGAGATTGGCAAGCAAGGCGAGGCGGAGACTGCCCCGCGGGAGGGCAAGTATGTCCAGCCGCTAGAGGACCGAAAGGCGCTCCTCGCCGCCAATGCGCGTGCGATTGCGACGGTTCGGGCGGCGCTGGAGCAGGAGTACCAGCAGCCCCTCACCTACGACATGACCCAGACCTTCCCCGAGTACGCCGAGGATCGGGAGCTGGCACGGATGCTCGCGTTTGCGTCGCACACCTACGCCGACCTGGGCAACTACCCCGAGGCCGCCCGCTGCGCCACCGATGCGATCGCGCTGGGCGTGAAGATTCCCCGCGGCAGCTCGCTGATCGGGATGCTGGTGGGAATCGCCTGCGAGGGGATCGGGCGCAAGGCGCTCGCCGATGTCGCTCCCAAGCTCGATGCCGCAACTCTCAAAGCCACGCTAGAGCGGCTGGATCGGCTCGATACCCGGCGTTGGCCACTGGCGGAGACATTTGAAGTGGAGCACCTGTGGAGCCAGAAAACCATCCGTGATCTGGCAAAGATGGGGCCTGGGGAGCTCGCCAAGAGCTTAGGGATGGATCCCACCAATGAGAACCGCTGGCTGAGCTGGCGGCTGATGCTCACGCCCAAGCGCTTGGCCGCAGATAACAATGACCGCTACTACGCCAAGCTCATCGCGATCGTCAAGCAGCCGTATCGAAAAGCCGTGGGCACGGCACGGGAGCCCCATGGGAGCGATCCGAATAGCGATCCGATCAATGAGATTCTGAAACCCGCTTTTTGGCAAACTCAGTTTGTCGTGGCACGCAACCGCACCGAGGCGAACCTGCTCCGGGCGCGCCTTACCTTCCAGCTTACCGGGAAGCCCGATCCACGTCTCACCGATCCGCTGGGACAAGATCAGCCGCTCAAGTGGAAAAAAGATGGTGGCAAGACCGTGTTCTACAGTGTGGGCCCGGATGGCGATGACGACGGCGGTCGTGCGGGCGTGCCCACGGAGCCCGGTCGGAGTAGCGTGGCGCGAGGGCGTGTCTTAAACATCGACGATGAGGGCGATCTGGTGGATGGGGTCAATACGTTCTAGTGGGTTGGGCTTGTGATAAAATGCCGTGCACTACGCTGGCACCGGCGCCACGAAAAGGGTTTTGTGGAGCAGGAAAATGGGTGACAGCAGAGCGTTTTTGAGTCTGACACGGGAAGCGCCGAAAAAGCGCGCCGTGGGGGAGCGGGTAAAGGACTGGTCGGAGGTCTACCTTCCGATGGCCCCGGAGAAGCTGCGCGCCCAGGCGTCCCGCTGCATGGACTGCGGCGTCCCGTTCTGTCACAGCGGCTGTCCCCTAGGAAACCTCATCCCGGACTGGAACGACCTGGTCTACCGCGGCCGCTGGCGCGAGGCGCTCACCGCACTCCACGCCACCAACAACTTCCCCGAGTTCACCGGCCGGCTCTGCCCCGCGCCCTGTGAGGATGCCTGCGTCCTGGCGATCAACGACAAGGCCGTGACCATCAAGACGGTTGAGCAGCGCATTATCGACCATGGCTTCGACGAGGGCTGGGTGGTCGCGGAGCCCCCGCAGAGCCGCACGGGCAAGCGGGTCGCCATTATCGGCAGTGGCCCGGCGGGGCTGGCGGCGGCGCAGCAGCTGAATCGTGCGGGGCACTGGGTGACGGTGTTCGAGCGCGACGACCGCCTCGGGGGGCTGATGCGCTACGGAATCCCGGACTTCAAGATGGACAAGGCCGTGCTCGACCGCCGCCTCGCCCAGCTGGAGGAAGAGGGGATTATCTTCTGCACCAACGCCACTGTCGGGGAGAACGTGACGGTCACCGAGCTGCGCCGGGACTTCGATGCGGTCCTGCTCTGCACGGGCGCGCTGGCGCCGCGCATCCTGGAGCTGCCCGGTGTCGAGCTAAATGGGGTGCACTACGCGATGGACTACCTCGTGCCCCAGAACAAGCGCAACGCCGGCGACGAAATCCCGGTGATCGATGCGGCGGGCAAGCACGTGGTGATTATCGGCGGCGGCGACACGGGCGCGGACTGCTACGGCACGGCGCTCCGGCAGGGCGCGGCCTCGGTGACCCAGTTCCAGATCCACCCCGAGCCGCCTCTCGACATGCCCGAGCTCAACCCCTGGTGGCCGCAGCCCGCGCACATCCTCAAGAACGGCCCCGCCCACGAGGAGGGCGGCGAGCGCGCCTGGGGCATCCACACGACCCACTTCGAGGGCGATGAGAACGGCAATGTCAAGTCCCTGCACGCGGTCCAGGTGGAGCGGATCGAGCGCGCGGAGGGTGGCCGCCGCGTGGTTGCCGTCCCCGGCTCCGAGACCGTCTTCCCCGCCGACCTGGTGCTGATCGCGATCGGCTACAACGGCCCGGAGCGCACGCTCCTGACGCAGTTTGGGCTGGAGCTCGACCAGCGCGGCAATGTCAAGACCGACGAGGACTACATGTCCGTCAATGTCCCCGCGGTCTTTGCCGCAGGCGACTCGCGCCGGGGCCAGAGCCTGATTGTCTGGGCCATCGCCGAGGGCCGCGAGGCCGCGCATGGCGTGGATCAGTACCTGATGGGGGTCTCCAAGCTGCCGCGCACGAGCGTGAAGTAGGTCTACAGACGGATACGCCCTCCGCAAAATCCACCCTGCGCCCGATGCGGGAACCTCGTGGTGTCGCCTAGAATAGAGACATCATGAGGACAGCGAGTTTTGAGAGTGCGGTCTTGCCCCACCGCGAGAACCTGATGCGCTTTGCACTGCACCTGACGCACGACACGGCAGATGCGCAGGACCTAGTGCAGGACACCCTGCTACGTGCCTACACCCGCTTTCACCAGCTGCGCACCCAGGACGCCACCCTGGCGTGGCTGCGCTGCATCCTGCGGAGCATCTTCCTCCATAAAATCCAGCGCAAGCGCCGCGACCGTGAGGGCACCTACGAGATCGCGGAGTGGGAGTCCACCCGTGAGTTTGTCGGCCCGGAGAAGCGCGCCATCGACGGTGTCGAGGCCACGACGGTCTTGGACGCTGTGCAGACCCTCCCGGCAGGCTACCGCGATGTCCTGCTGCTCACCCTCGCCGAGCTGAGCTACAACGAGATTGTCGAACGCACCGGCCTGCCCATGGCGACCGTCAAGGCCCGCATCCACCGCGCCCGCAAGATGGTACAAAAGCAGCTCGCGCTGGCGTAGGGGACATCATCCCCTAAGTCCCTCTTCCCGCGACGAAGGAGCCGCCCGGAGGGCACCCGGGGGAAGAGGGTCGCGCTCTAAGGCGCGGGGAGATGGCGCGAAGCGGCGACAGGGAACTCTTTTATCTGTTTGACAGGTACTAGAAAACGTGATAATCTGCACAGATGCAGGGCACCTTCACGGTACCCTGCTTTTTGTTGCCCGCAGGACACTAGGGAAGAAACAATGGCAAGCACAACCGCACAGCAACAAGCCGAGCCGAAGAAAAAGGCTCCTCGGCAGGGAGTTCAGGAGTACCTGAAGGGAGTCCAGCACGAGCTGAAGTCCCCCCAGACCCACTGGCCCAGCCGCCCCGAGATGATCAAGATGACCCAGATCGTCTTATTGCTCATTGCCGTAGTCGCGCTCTACTGCGGTGGACTCGACTCAATTTTGACGCAGCTCGCCGAGCGTGTGCTGCCGCATAAGTAGGAAGTTTTAAAGGACAGCACGATGCAGCGACACTGGTACGCGGTCCATACCTATTCGGGCCACGAGATGAAGGTCAAGATGACCATTGAGAAGCGCGCGGAGACAATGGGGCTCCGGCAGAAGCTTTTCCGCATCCTCGTGCCTACGGATACCGAGACCCGCAACCGCGGCGGTAAGAAGACAGAGTACAAGCGCAAGGTCTTTCCAGGCTACGTGCTGATCGACATGGTTCTGGACGACGACACCTGGTACCTCATCAAGAGCACCACGGGAGTCACCGGCTTTGTTTCGTCGGGAAACAAGCCCGTCCCGCTCCAGGACAAAGAGGTGCGCGATATCCTCGATGCCCTCGATCCCAACAACGCGGCCTCGCGGCCCAAGAAGATCTGGGAGAAGAACCAGGTGGTGCGGGTCAACTCCGGACCGTTTGCGGACTTCACCGGCAAGATCGAGGAGGTCAACGATCAAAAAGAGAAGGTCAAGGTCATGATCTCCCTCTTTGGTCGCGACACGCCGGTCGAGCTGGACTTCAACCAGATCGAAAAGATTTAGTTAGCCCCCCTTCCCCCATTCATGGGAGCGAGGGGGCTTGCTAAAGTAGGAGGCAGACCTCACTAAAAACCTGCCGCTAAAACTACGGAGAAGAAAAAATGGCTAAAAAAGTAGTGGGCGTCGTTAAGCTGGCGCTCAATGCAGGAAAAGCAACCCCTGCGCCTCCCGTTGGTCCGGCCCTTGGTGGGTACGGAATCAACATGATGGAGTTCATCAAGGGCTACAACGCGAAGACCGCCGACATGGTGGGCTCGATCGTCCCTGTCGTGATCACCATCTACGATGATCGCTCGTTTGTCTACGAGACCAAGACCCCGCCTGCCTCGGACCTGCTCAAGAAGGCAGCGGGCGTCCCCTCCGGTTCTGGCAAGCCCAACACCGTCAAGGTGGGCTCCATCACCAAGGGCCAGCTCAAGGAGATCGCGGAGAAGAAGCTCCCCGACCTCAACACCAATGATCTGGATGCCGCCATGCGGATTATCGAAGGCACAGCGCGCTCCATGGGCGTGACGATCACGGACTAACGGAGAAATCAATGCGAAAACAAGATCGAAAGCATATCGTCTCTGCGCGCTACAAGGCTGAGGTAGCCAAGGTCGACAAGGCCGCTGTCTACGAGCCGCTCGCCGCGCTTGAGCTGGTGAAGGCAACCTCCTCCACCAAGTTTGACTCGACCATCGATGTCGCCATCAACCTCGGGGTCGATCCTCGCCAGGGCGACCAGATGGTTCGTGGTACCACCGACCTGCCCCACGGCACGGGTAAGAGCCAGAAAGTGGCTGTCTTCGCCAAGGGGGCCAACGCCGAGGCCGCGACCGCTGCTGGAGCCGATGAAGTGGGTGCCGAGGAGCTGATCACCAAGATTCAGAACGGCTGGCGCGACTTCGACGTCCTCGTGGCCACCCCGGACATGATGCCCGCGGTCGGTAAGCTCGGTCGTCTGCTGGCGGCCCGCATGCCCAACCCCAAGTCTGGCACCGTGACCACGGATGTCGCCAAGGTTGTCACCGCGATCAAGAAGGCGACCCGCGTTGCCTACCGTGTGGACAAGGGCGGAATCATCCATGCCCCGATCGGCAAGGCCAGCTTCCCCGCCGAGCAGCTCCAGGAGAACCTGTCTGTCTTGGTCGGAACCCTGATCAAGGCCAAGCCCTCCAGCTCCAAGGGCCGCTACATCCAGAAGATCACCGTCTCCTCGTCGATGGGACCGGGGGTCAGTGTCGATGTGGCAGTCGCACAGCGCGGCGCCGACAAGTAGGCACCAAAAACCAAAAAGGCCCCCGGCGCAACCGCGCCGGGGGCCTTTTTTTAGTCGAAGCGAATCCCCAGCACGGTCAGCAAGAGCAAGAACGTGGTCAGCACCAAGGCCGCAACCGCTCCGATACTGGCTCCCGTGCGGGTCTTGCCGCCCAGGGTGCAGCTCAGGGCGATCAAGAGAGCAGGGATGCAGATATAGGTGGAGAGCATCGCGCCCCAGAGGATCGACTCTCGCCAGCCCATGCCACAGGTCGCGCTGACCAAGCAGAGAATCGCCACGAGGGCAAGCGCCGTGTTACGGGTCTGGGGGACCGCAAGGGCACACTCAGGGTCGGAGTGGCGCAGGGTGGTCGAGTAGAGAGGGAGCAGAAACAGCCCCGCTCCGCCTAAAAAGAGGCTTGTGGGTACAAGATAGGGGTTTGCGGTTGCGGCCCCAAGGGCGATGCTCGCCAATCCAAGCCCCGCCATCAGCTCACAGAGGCGGGCCTTCTCCCGCTGGGCGATGCCGCGCCCTAGCACATAGGCTCCTAGAATCGGTAGGAGATAGTCGCCCCAGTCGTAGTGGGGGGTCTCTCCAAAAAGTCGCCAGTGGATCAGCCCAACGACCAGTAGCATGGGCGGCAGTGCCCGGACAATCACAGTTCCTCGGTACATCTCGCGTCCTCCACTGCACAGGATAGCGGGAAAACGGGGGCAGTTGCAACAAAAAGCCCCGGAGAGCACGCTCTCCAGGGCTTTTTACAAGACGGGGCTAGGTTAGGCGGCGACCCGTAGCGGGGCTTCGTCGCTGCTCTCGTCCTCATCGTCCTCTAGGCCAAACGGCGAGAACGTGCTGTCGTCCTTGTCGCTGTCCTCTAGAGTGAGGCTGACAAGGGGCGTTGCGGCAGGAGCGGGCGCGGCGGTGGTGCTCTCCTCGTTGAAGAAGCTCAGGACGCTCTCTAGGCGGGTGGCCTCGGAGTCGCAGAGGTTGCGGATGCAGGCCTGCTTGTCCTGGGCGAGGGCGATCTCGTTCTCTTTTTCGGCGATCTTGCGCTGGAGCTCGGCGATCTCGCTCTCGGCAGCGGCGACTGTATCGTCGGTCTTCTTGCCCTGCGAGTCGGCGTACTGGTTGAGGGTCGTGCGCTTCTGGTCGGCATCGGCGACAATGCTGACACGGGTCGCTCCGATCGCGGTTCCCATCGCTCCCAGGGTCACCTGGACGGTCTGGCGCTTCATCTCCAGCGGCATGGCCGCGGGGAGCTGCTCTAGCATCGCGAGGGTCTGCTCTGCGGTGAAGGGGGCCGTGGGGACCTTGGCAAACTGGTAGATAGCCTGGAAGTCCAGAGTCTTATCGGCAGAGAGAGTGGGCGGCTCGGGGGCAACCAGGGGCTTTGGCGGCTCAACCGCGACGACAGGCGTGGGCGGAGCGGGTGCGGCCACGGGGGTAGCGGCAAGGCTAATCGGGGGAGCGACAGGCTCCAGAACATCGTCTTTTTTAGGTGTATTGCGTCCAAATAGCGACATGGTTTTCAATCCTTTGGGATGATCGTACACCGAGGATTATTGGCTCTTCCCTATCAAAATTACAGGGGTGAAAGAAAATAATTTTCGCCAGAGAGCGGGGCTCCACGTGATAAAATGGGGGCTTGTATGGCTTCTGAAAACCTCTCGGACCTGGCGGCAAAGTACAAGGATATTCCTTTTGATGATAGCCGCGTGGTCAAGTACAAAGAGACTCCTGGCTGGGAAGTGCTCCTCAAGACCGCTGCGGAGGTCAAGGTAGTGGACACGGAGCTGCGGGCTCTGATCGCGGAGATGGCCGATATCATGTACGCCGCGCACGGGGTGGGGCTGGCGGCTCCTCAGGTGGGGCAGAGCATTCGCCTGCTGGTCTACGATGCGGGAGCGGGGCTGAAGGTGCTCATCAATCCCCAGATCTCCAAGGCAAAGGGCGAGCAGTACGAGCCTGAGGAGGGCTGTCTCTCGATCCCTGGTCTGCGCGGTGTGGTCCGTCGCCCCAGCCAGATCTTTGTGCAGGCGCTCAATGGCAGCGGTCACCCCGTGCGCTTCAAGGCCCGTGATTTTGAGGCCCGGATTATCTGCCACGAGGTCGACCACCTCAATGGCATTCTCTTCACCGACCTCGCCGATCCCAAGACCCTCCACATGCTCACGCCCGAGGAGCAGGCCTCCGAGCGCGCTCCTGCCGAGTAGCATCTTAGATCGCCCCGGTTAGAGCGGGGCGTCAACGAGCGCTTCGCGCTGGGAAGGGCTTCGCCCATAAAATATTCGGGATGGCCGAAGGCCTTTGCGGCGGAGCTTGCGACGCCCGTTGACGCCCCGCTCTAACCGGGGCGATCTAATGGAGGGCGATAGAATTCAGCATGCGTGTTATCTTCTTTGGAACCTCTCCCTTTGCGGTGCCGACCCTGCAAGCGCTTCATGACAGTGCCCACACGGTTCTTGCCGTCGTGACCCAGCCGGATCGGCCGGCGGGGCGTGGGATGCAGCTGGCGGAGTCTGCGGTCAAGAAAGCGGCGCGCGCACTGGGCTACGAGACCGTCTTGCAGCCCGAGAGAGTGCGCCGCAAGCCCTTCCCCGAGGAGCTGGCGGCGCTGGAGCCGGATGCGCTGGTCGTGGTCAGCTTTGGGCAGATTATTCCGCAGCGGGTGCTGGATATCCCACGACACGGCGGCATCAATGTGCACGCCTCGCTCCTGCCTCGCTGGCGGGGTGCGGCTCCGATCCACCGTGCGATCATGGCGGGCGATACTGAGACCGGGGTCGCGACCATGCGGATGGAGGCGACTCTCGATACCGGGCCGGTCTTTCTAGAGGCGCGCCTTCCGATCACCCCTGATGATACGACGCTTCTCTTGGAGCCTCGCCTGGCGGAGGCGGGGGCGCTGCTCTTGGTGCAGACCTTGGATCGCCTTGAGCAGGAGCCTGGCTGGGAGCCGACGCCGCAGCGGGAGGAAGGCATGACCTACGCTACCATGCTCACCCGTGAGGACGGCTTTCTGGACCCGACTGCGGAGAGCGCGGCGCTCTTGGCCAATCGCGTCCGTGCTCTCACCCCTCGTCCGGCGGGCGTGCTCCTGCTGGTGGGGAAAGAAGTGAAGGTCTTGGAGGCGCAGGTCCTGCAGGGTGAGGAGCAAGATGTCCCGGGGACCGTGGTGGCGCTCACCAAGGCGGGGATAGAGCTGGCAACCCTCGCAGGGCGCCTGCGCCTTGTGACCGTGCAGCCGGTGGGCAAGCCCGTGATGGCGGCGGCGGCGTATGCGAATGGTGCGCGGCTCAGGCTCGGGGACCTCGCGAGCCGCCCATAAGATTTTTTCTACAAAGAAGGAATCGCCGTGCCGACGTTGTATAATAGGCTGGCATCCTTGTCAGTTGTGCTTACAGGATCAGTTGTGCCGAAAGGAATCGAGTTTGAAGATGCGTGTCCTTAGCCGCCGTCTCGTGCGCTTTACCGCCGCCGCCGTTGTGGGCGGCATGGCACTTGCTGCCGCTCTGGCTCAGGAGGGGGACGCTACCGTTGCGTTTACCCTGTTCAAAGGTGAGGAAAACTCGGTGACCCTGGGGAGCTGGGGTAGTGGCCGCGCCGAGGCCAGTCGGGGAGACAATGGGAAAGTGCTCATGGGCGACTACTCCATTAAAGTCACCACGCATGGCACCTACCAGGGTGGGCGAATCGACTTTGCCAAGCCCGTGGACCTGAGCGCAGCCCTTGCCAACCCCCGTTGCTACCTGCGCATGCGTGCCAGCTTCAATGCTACCCAGGAGGTTGTCGATCTCTCCGGGTTTGGACAGAAGAAGGCTGCGGCGGCATTCGAGCACATGCGCTTTCTTTTTATCATGGCCGATGGCTCCCAGTACGAGGTGGTTCGTCCCCTCGATATCCCGCCCAGTGAGGACCCGGACTCCTATGTTCCCGTGACCATGCCGCTCTTGGCCCTGAAGAAGGCGGCCAAGAAGCCTCTCTCGGGCAATGGCGCGCGGCTCGCCTCACTGGTGATCAGTGGGGATAAGTTCGACTCCTTCTACGTGGGGGAGATGGATATCCTGACCGACGACACCGAGATCAGTGTCGCGGATCTGGAGGACCAGATCGCCTTTGCGGACAACGAGACCACGTTTGTGGGAGACGCCGAGGGCGGTGCAAGCACCCTGAAGTTCTCCTGGGACTGGGACGCGAGCGATGGAATTCAGGAAGACGACACAGGACGCATCGTCAAGCATGTCTTCCCGGCACGTATCTTCCGTGGTGGTGAGCAGATTCACAAGACAGTCGTCACGCTGACGGTCTCCGATGTGGACGGGGTCAAGAAGCCCATGACAAAGACCCTGGCTCTTGAAATAGGACGTTAGCGTCTCTTCAGGATGGCTTCGTCCGAGACCCCAACACAGCCCCTCTCTTCCTCCCAACCAGGTCGGCTCCCGGCCTGGTTGGAGGCAATGCGACCCAAGCAGTGGGTCAAGAATGTCCTTCTCTTTGCAGGGCTTCTCTTCACACAAGACCAGCAGCACGCCCCCCTCCACTGGGTAAAGGCGATCGCAGCATTCTTCCTCTTTTGTTTCCTCTCCGGCCTGACCTACTATGTCAACGATCTCCTCGATGTTGAGGCGGATCGCCAGCACCCGAAAAAGCGCTTTCGACCGATCGCCTCAGGGCGTCTGCCTCTGGGCGTGGCTCGGGTTATGGCGGGACTGGGAATCCCTGCCCTCCTAGTCGCGGCCCGGCTCTTGGAGTACGACCTAAGCGGCTGGCCCGCCTGGAAGTTCTTTACGGCTGCCAGTCTCTATCTGGTTGTCACGCTTTGCTACTCTTTTGTTCTAAAGCATCTTGTGATTGTCGATGTCTTGGTCCTGGCATCCCTCTTTGTCATCCGTGCGGTCGCGGGGGCCTTTGTGATCAACGTCCCCATCTCCGAGTGGCTCCTGCTCTGCACGCTCCTGCTCGCGCTTTTCCTTGGGCTCTCCAAGCGCCGCGGTGAGCTGGTTGCCCTCGGGAGCGCCTCTCCGACACGAGCGATCCTCAAAGAGTACAGCCTGCCCATGCTGGAGCAGATGATCACCATTGTCGCCTCTGCCTGTGTGATGTCCTACACCCTCTACACGTTTTTTTCCAAGTCGCAGAACGGCCAGAGCCGCCCGTACTTGATGGCGACCATCCCCTTCGTGATCTACGGGCTCTTTCGCTACCTCTATCTCTCCCACAAAAAAGGCATGGGGGAGGCACCGGAGGCGACCCTGGTGGAGGACAAGGCGCTACTGGTCAATATCCTGCTCTGGGCACTGGTCGCCCTGATCGTCTTGCGCCTTTAGTCTCACGCTTCAGGTACAATGCCCCGATATGTCTGCTTACGAGAGTTTACTAGAACGTCTTTCTGAGCTGGGCCACCTAGGGCACGCGGCGGCGCTCCTCGGGTGGGACCAGCAGTGCTACATGCCCGCCGGTGGTGCCCTCGCACGGGCCAATGCCATGGGGGCGATGGGAAAGCTCCTGCACGAGCGCTTCACCGACGAAGCCACGGGGAGTCTGCTGGCGCAGGCCGAGGCCGAGGGGGCCGAAGAGGGCTCCGATAGAGCGCTCACCCTGCGGGCTGTACGCCGCGACTACGACAAGTCGGTCAAGCTTCCTACAGCGCTCGTGGCGAGCCTGGCACGGGAGACCGCTCTGGGCCACGAGGTCTGGGTGAAGGCGCGCCAGGACAACGACTTCGCCCACTTCTCCCCGACCCTGGAGAAGCTCCTGGATCTCTCCCGCCAGGTGGCCGATCACCTGGGGCACGGCGGGTGTCGCTACGATGCCCTCCTCGATCAGTACGAGCCCGGGGCGACCACCGAGCAAGTGGCGACAGTCTTTGCGGAGGTGCGCGATGGCCTCCTCCCGCTGATGGAGATCATCCGTGAGGGCGAGCAGGTCGATAACTCGTGCCTCAAGCGCGGCTTTGATGAGGCAAACCAGCTTGCCTTTACTGAGTATGTCGCCAAGAAGCTGGGCTTTGACTTCAACCACGGGCGCCAAGACAAGGCGGTCCATCCGTTCTGTCAGGGCCTGCACCGCACCGATGTTCGGATCACGACCCGGGTGGAGACCAACTGGCTGCCCTGTGCGCTCATGGGGACGATCCACGAGGCGGGCCATGGGATGTACGAGCAGGGCTTCGATCCCAAGGACGACGATACCCCGCTCTCGGGGGCGGCGAGCTTGGCGTTCCATGAGTCCCAGTCGCGGCTCTGGGAGAATGTGATTGGGCGCTCACGGACCTTCTGGAATGTCTTCTACCCGGGGCTCCAGCGCTACTTCCCCGGGGTCCTCTCTGATATCGACATCCACCAGTTCTACCGCGCGATCAACCATGTCGAGCCGTCGCTGGTGCGCGTTGAGGCCGATGAGGTGACCTACTGCCTGCACATCTTCCTACGCTTCGAGCTGGAGCAGGAGCTCGTGGCGGGAACCCTGGCGGTGAAGGACCTCCCCGATGCCTGGAACGCCAAGATGCAGAGCTACCTGGGGATTACCCCGCCCAGCGACTCTCTGGGCTGCCTCCAGGATGTCCACTGGTCCGGGGGGATGTTTGGCTACTTCCCGACCTATGCACTGGGGACCATGCTCTCCGCGCAGCTCTTTGAGAAGGCGCTGACGAGCCAGCCTGGCCTGGAGGGGGCTCTCACCCGAGGCGACTACGCGCCGCTCTTGGAGTGGCTCCGCGAGAATGTGCATCGTCCGGGGCGGCGCTACCTGCCCGGCGAGCTGACCGAGCGCATCTGTGGAGAGCCGCTCTCCGCCAAGCCCTTTATCCGCTACCTGCACAATAAGTACCGTGAGATCTACTTTGCCGAGCGCCGTCAGCGCAAGCGTATTTTATAGACAATGAAGATTATTGATACCCACCAGCACCTCTGGGACCGGGCGCGCTTCGACTTGCCCTGGCTGGAGACCGCGACCGAGCCCCTGAGCAAGAGCCACACGCCCGAGGACTACGCGCGTGCGACCGCCGGGCTGGGGATTGCGGCGACGATCTACATGGAGGTCGATGTTCGCCCCGACCAGCGGGAGGCGGAGGCGCGCTATGTCCTGGGGCTGTGCGACGATCCCCAGAACCCGATGGTGGGCGCGGTGGTGGGTGGTGACCCGGCGGCGAGCGATTTTTACGGCTATCTCGACAAGATCGCGCACCCGCACCTCAAGGGGGTGCGGCAGGTGCTCCATGGTGGGCTACCGCAGGGCTACTGCCTCCAGCCGGCGTTTGTGGCGGGCGTGCAGGAGCTGGGGAGGCGCGGGCTGTGCTTCGATCTGTGCCTGCGCCCCGATGAGCTCACCGATGGTGCTGCGCTGGCCCGCTCCTGCCCGGAGACGCGCTTTGTGCTGGACCACTGCGGCAACGCGCCGGTCACGGGCACGCCGGCTCAGCTTGAGGCGTGGCGACAAGGGCTAGAGCAGGTCGCGGCCTGCCCCAACACGATCGTGAAGCTCTCCGGGATTATCGCGGGAACCCAGCCGGGTGTTGATTTTGTGGAGCAGCTGGCTCCCTGCATCCACCACACTCTGACGACCTTTGGGCCAGAGCGGGTGATCTTTGCCAGCGACTGGCCGGTCTGCACGCTCCGTGCGAGCCTCGCCGAGTGGGTCGCGACCCTCAAGACCCTTGTCGCCTCCCTTCCCGACACCGAGCAACAGAAGCTCTTCTGGGAGAACGCCACCCGTTTCTATGGGCTAGGATAGGCTCTCCTGTGGGCCTTGGGGGAGCTGGCTGACACGCTCTAGGCGCAGCAGAAGGACCTCGCGCTTGGCACGCTCCAGCGGGGTCTCATCCTGGCTCCCGATCCGCAAGCGCCCTTGTAGAGACCGGCACGCCCCGAGGAGCAGCTCCGCTTTTTCCCTCTCGCCGCGATCCGCCGCCCGGGCCGCATGGCGCTGGAACATCGTCCCTAGCTGCAAAAAGAGCATCTCCGGGGCGTAGGGGACACTGTAGTCCCGCAGGAGGGCTGTCTCCAGGACCACGGTCTCCTTGGGCAGGCAGGCGAGCTGCTCCGCGGCGGTCATGGGCTGGTTGGCGTAGAGGAGCTTGAGAACCTCCTCGTAGCGCTGGTAGAGGATCCGCTGGCTCTCGCGGACGGTGCCAGCGTGTGGTGTTGCTGTCTGGTGCTGGTAGAGCGCGACCGCCACCAAGGCCAGGGTCGTGCTGCTCAGCTGTAGAAATAGAGTCCCGCGGGGGATCTTCATTGGCGTCTCTCCTTCAATCCACTCCAGCCCCGTGGGGCTGTACTGAGAAATCAAGGGATCGCCGGGGGATATTACAGGCAAAGGGAGCGATATAATACTTTTGTGAGAATCACCCCCCTTTTGTTTTGTCTGCCCCTCGTTGCTCTAACAGGGTGCCTTAAGTTTAAATCGACCGGCCCCACCCCGACTCCTGGCCCGACGCCTGCGCCCAAACCGCCCACTTTTGACCTGACCAAGGTGCAGCCCGATGAGCTCGGGAAGATCCCGGTCATCATGTACCATGACATCGGCAAGAGCGGGAAGAACACGCCGCTGGACCGCACGGTGGCATCGTTTGAGAAAGACCTGGAGCTCCTCTACGAGAAGGGGTTCTACCCGGTGACCGCGGCCGATATTGTCGCCAACCGGCTGGATGTGCCGCTGGGCAAGACCCCGGTGGCGCTTACCTTCGACGATGCTCGCAAGACACAGTTTGGGCTGATCCAGACCGACCAGGGGCCGCAGGTCGATCCCAACTGTGCGCTGGGGGTGATGGAGCGCTTTGTCAAGGCGCACCCGGACTGGAAGGTGAGTGCGACCTTCTTTGTCTTGCCAAAGTCCAAAGTCACCAATGAGTCGTTTGGGCAGACCGGGATGGGAAAAGACAAGATTGCCTATCTCCTGAAAAATGGCTGTGAGATCGCAAACCACTCGACCCTGCACAAGAGCTTCGCCGACTACACCGCCGCGCAGATCCAAGAGGAGATCGGGGGTGCCGACAAGCTGGTCACCGACCTCAACCCCGAGGTGAAGCTGGAGACCTTCGCCCTGCCGATGGGCAAGTACCCACGCAACAAGGCGCTCTGGCCGCTGCTGCTCAAGGGGACCTACAATGGCCACAGCTACTCCTACAAGGCCGCCTTCGACGCCGCCTGGCGCCCGATTCCTTCCCCGGCATCGGTGAAGTTCAACCCGCTCCGGCTAGAGCGCATCAACTCGATCGATGGCCTCAATGGAATTCGCTACTGGGTCGAGAAGCTCACGGCTCCGGGCGGAGGCCGCTACATCTCCGATGGCGACCCCAGCTGGGTGAGCTTCCCCAAGGCCAAGGAGGCCGAGCTGGCACGCGAGCGGGTGGAGAAGCAGGGCAAGCAGCTCAATGCCTACGAGAGCCAGGGCATCCAAGGGGCAGGGGGAAAGCCGATCGTGCCCGCCTCGAAATAGCCTAGAGTGGAAAAATCCACCTGAACAGTCTCTTAGCCTCCTGCGTCCTTACCCTCAGACTACCGATGATGAAGAGCGGAGGAGGCTGTCATGAGTCGTTTACAAGATGTTGCACTGTGTTCGGGGCGTGAGGTGACTACGTCGCGCCGGGAGTTCCTGAGCCGGACGGGGCTAGGAATCGGGGGGCTGGCGCTCTCGGCGCTCTTTGCGAGTGAGGCGAAGGCCGATACCGGAAATGCGCTCACCGCCGCCAAGAAAGCGCCGCTGCCGGCGAAGGCCCGGCATGTCATCCATATCTTCGCCTCCGGGGCACCGTCGCACCTGGACACCTTCGACCCCAAGCCCGGCATGGAGAAGTTCCGTGGGCAGACCGTCTCTGGGGCCAGCGGCGTGATCTTTCCCACCCCCTTCAAGTTCCAGAAGTGCGGCCAGAGCGGGCTGGAGATCAGCGAGCTCTTTCCCAACCTCCAGAAGTGCGCCGATGACCTGTGCGTGATTCGCTCGATGAAGACCGACATCCCCGCGCACCCAGTGGCCGCCAAGATGATGAACACCGGCTCGACCCAGCTGGTCAAGCCGAGCCTGGGGAGCTGGGTGCTCTACGGCCTGGGCACCGACAACCAGGACCTGCCGGGCTTTGTGACGCTGGGAGGGAGCCCGGAGTGGCGCCAGTCGGCGTTTCTGCCCAGCCCGTTCCAGGGAACCCGCGCGGACTTCGCGCCCGGCAAGCCCGTGGATAAGGTGCTCCTGAACCTCAAGAATGAGTTTAGCTCCGCCGAGGCGCAGCGCATGCAGCTCGACCTGGCCCGGCAGCTCAATGGCAACCATAGCGCCAAGTTCCAGCATGACGAGCAGCTAGAGGCGCGGATCGACTCCTTTGAGCTCGCCTTTAAGATGCAGACCGCCGCGACCGATGCCTTCGATATCACCAAGGAGCCCGCCGCCGTGCGCGCCAAGTACGGGACCTCGGACTTTGCGGGCAAGCTACTCTGCGCCCGGCGCCTGGTGGAGCGGGGCGTCCGCTTTGTCCAGGTCGAGATTGGGGGCTGGGACCACCACCAGCAGCTTGTCCAGAGCCTCAATCGAAAGGGCGGCGAGATGGACCAGCCGGTCGCGGCACTGATCGCGGACCTGAAGGAGCGTGGCCTGCTGGAGTCTACCCTCGTGATCTGGGGCGGTGAGTTTGGGCGCACCCCGACCACAGCGGGTAGCATCAACGACCAGTCCGGCCGCGACCACCACTCGCGCTGCTTCTCCGCGTTTATGGCCGGCGGGGGAGTTAAGGGCGGAATGCACTACGGCGAGACCGATGAGCTGGGGATGAATATCGCCGCCAACCCGGTCCATGTCCACGACTTCCACGCCACTATCCTGCGGGTCCTGGGCTTCGACCACACCAAGCTGACCTACCGCTACAACGGGCGTGACTTCCGCCTGACCGACAACTATGGGAACATTGTCAATGAAATTCTGGCTTAAAAATCCTCCCCGCTGGGCCGGGGTTGGCGGAGCCGTGGCCCTAGCGCTGGCCGCGGGGGCGCAGAAGCCCACGCCAAAGCCCCAAGCGCTCACCCCGGAGCAGACACAGTTCTTCGAGGCGAAGATTCGTCCGATCCTCACGGGCAAGTGCGCCCCCTGTCACGTGGATGGGGTCGCGCGCGGCGGGCTCTCACTGGACTTTCGCGAGTCCTGGCAGCGCGGCGGCGGAAGTGGCCCCGCGGTTGTCGCCGGAGACCCGGACAAGAGCCTGCTGATCCAGCGGGTGAAGAGCACGGGGGCGCCCATGCCGCCCGGAGGTAGGCTCTCCGCCAGCGAGCTCGCCGCCCTGGAGGCCTGGGTGAAGATGGGCGCGCCGGACCCACGCAGCGCCACGGACGTAAAGACGACCTCAAAAATGACGGGAATTACGGACAAGGCGCGCCGTCACTGGGCCTTTCAGCCCGTGGAGCGCCCCGCGATCCCCAAGGTAAAGAACGCGGCCTGGGTGAAGAACCCCATCGATAGCTTTGTGCTGGCAAAGCTCGAAGCCAGTGGCATGGTACCAACCGCGCCCGCGAGCCGCGCCGCGCTGATCCGCCGTGCCTACTACGATGTGATAGGGATGCCCCCCACGGTCGACGAGGTCCGGGCGTTTCTGGCCGACAAGAGCCCCACTGCCTGGGAGAAGGTGGTCGATACGCTCCTGGCATCGCCGCACTACGGCGAGCGCTGGGGACGGCACTGGCTCGATACCGCGCGCTACTCGGACACCACCGGCGCGACCCAAGTGGGCCAGAACCGCTTCTCGGACTTCCGCTACGCCAATGCCTGGACCTACCGGGACTGGGTGATCGGGGCACTCAACAAGGACATGCCCTACAACGAGTTCCTGATGGCGCAGCTGGCCGCGGATCAGATTCTCACCACCAAAGACGACCCTGCACAGCTGGCGGCTCTGGGCTTTCTGACAGTGGGGAAGCGCTTTACGGATAAGAACGACCTGATCGACGAGCGCATCGACACGGTGACCAAGGCGACGATGGGCGTGACGGTTGCCTGTGCGCGCTGCCACGACCATAAGTTCGACCCGATCCCCACGGCCGACTACTACTCGCTCTATGGCATCTTTAGCTCGATCGACGAGCCGGAGGTGGGGCCGGAGATTCCCGGTAGCGGCGATCCCGATAAGCGCGCCGACTACGAGGCGCAGGAAAAAGTGCTCCTGGATAAGGGCAGGGTCGCCTACTACGAGTATGTTGGGGAGCACCTGGAGGCCTTCCAGAAGAAGGCCGCCGGCTACCTGATGCTGGCAACCGCCAATGTACGCTCCAAAGAAGGCAGTGAGCTGGCTGAGAAGTACGGGATCAATCCGTCCAATATCCGCGAGCGAGACATGCTACGCATCCTGCAGCAGGGGGTTCGTAGTAGCAAGGACACGCCCCAGATTCTGGCACCCTTCAACCTGCTCCAGCGCCTCCCCGAGAGCAGCTTCGCCAGCCAGTACGCCGTGGCGATCGGGAAGATGCTGGGGACCGCCCCCACGCCCGCAGCACCCGTCGGGCGCTTTGCTCGCCAGCGCGCCGCCCAAGCACCACGAGCCGGGGCCAATATCCCCGTGATGAAGCTCAATCCCCTTGTCGCCAAGGAGCTGGCAAGCCTCAAGCCCCGCTCGATCGCCGATGTGGCGGAGGCCTACGGGCGGATCTTCGCCAAGGTGGGGGAGCAGCGCGCGGCCTATATCGAGGCCCGTAAGAGGAACCAGGTGCTGAGTGTCGATAGCGCGACCGCACAGCTCATCGAGTTCCCCCTTGGCCTCCCGCCCGCCTCCCAGTTTAGCTCGGTGACCAACCTGCGCAAGCTGGCGGAGCGCTTCCGCGCCGATAACCGCGCCGCCGCACGCTTCCCCTTCGACGACCTCAACCGCCTCCAGCTCACGCACCCCGGCGCACCGGGGCATGCCATGGTGGTGGAGGATGTGGAGGAGCCCAAGGACGCGCGCATCCTGATCCGGGGAGAGAAGCAGCGCCCCGGCGATATCGTTCCGCGCCAGGTCTTTGCGCTCTGCACGCCGGGCTCGACACCGCAGCCCATTAAAGCGGGCTCGGGGCGCCTGGAGCTGGCACGGGCAATCGCGGCACCATCGAACCCCCTGACCGCACGCGTGCTGGTCAACCGGGTCTGGATGCACCACTTCGGGGCGGCGTTTGTCCGCACCCCCGATGATCTGGGCAACATGAGCGAGAAGCCTAGCCACCCCGAGCTGCTGGACTGGCTGGCGACCCACTTTATGGAGACGGGCTGGAGCCTCAAGAAGCTCCATAAGTGGATCCTGCTCTCCAACACCTACCAGCAGGGCACCGAGACCAACGCGGCCTACGAGAAAAAAGACCCCGCCAACCGGCTCCTCTGGCGCGCCAACCTGCGGCGCCTGGACTTTGAGTCGATCCGGGACACAATGGTGGCGCTCACGGGCAAGCTCGACCCGACTCTGGGAGGCAAGCCGGTGAATATCACCGATGAGCCGTATATCTACCGCCGCTCGGTCTATGGCTATATCGACCGCCTCTTCCTCTCGGACTTGCTGACCCAGTTCGATGTGAGCGATCCGACCATGGCCAACACGGGACGTATCTCGACCATTGTCCCGCAGCAAGCGCTCTTCTTCATGAACAGTGCGATGGCGGTCGATGTGGCGCGGCAGGTGGTGGCCCGCGAGGAAGTCGGGAAGGCCCAGAGCGATGAAGAAAAAATTCGCTCGATCTACCTGATCCTCTACCAGCGCTCCCCCAAGCCTGAGGAGATCCAGGCGGGCCTGGGATTCCTTAGCAAGATCGGTGCGACAGCACAAGGCCCCGAGACCCCCGCTGCTACCGCAACGGGTAAGGGCCGCCTCCAACGACGGCCCGTGGTCAAGACTCCCGCAAAGAAGGGAATGGGGGTCGGCAAGTTCGCCCCGATCCGTAACAACACCGAGATGGTGGAGCGCAAGCCTCTTGATAGCTGGGAGCTCTACACGCAGGCACTGCTCTGCTCCAATGAGTTTGTCTACGTCAGCTAGAGTAAGCCCGTACCAAAAAACGAAGGCCGGGAGCGATGCTCCCGGCTTTTTTTCCTGTACACTCAGAGCACGATGAGGGCTAAGAGACAGATTCTGGTAGCCGTGGTCTTAGTGTTGGCTGGCGGCGGCGTAGCCGTTTCTCAGTGGATCGGCGCGGAGCCGTCGCAGGGGCCCGAAGACGATCTGGCCGGATTTCGCCCCTTTCGTCCTAACGATCCCTGGAATACCCCGGTCACAAAGGCGCCCGTGGACCCAAGCTCTGATGCGATCGTGGCGACCATTGGCCTCGACCGTCCCCTCCATCCCGACTTTGGCGCGAGCTATCGGCTCCGGCCCCATGGGATTCCCTACAACGTGGTTGGCCCCCAGACAAAGCGTGTGCCGGTAGACTTTTACTATCCGGCGGAGAGTGACCTCGCCGACTATCCTCTCCCTGAAAAGGTGCGCATCGAAGGCGGGGAGAAGGGCACCGGGGATCGCCATGTTCTGCTGGTGGACCGGCAGGAAGCGAGGCTCTATGAGCTCTTTGATGCCCACCGCAAGCCCGACGGTCGCTGGAAGGCGGGCTCGGGGGCGATCTTTGACCTCCGTAACAACACGAAGAGGCCACAGGGCTGGACCAGCGCCGATGCCGCCGGTCTGCCGATCTTCCCAGGCTTGGCCCGCTACGATGAAGTTGCCCGTGGCGAGATCGCCCATGCCCTTCGCTTCACGGTTGTACGGACACGCGCCGCGTCTGTTCCTCCCGCAACCCATAAAGCGAGCCGTCTTACCGATCCAAATCTGCCGCCGATGGGCATGCGGGTGCGGCTCAAGGCGAGTATCCCCATCGACGATCTCCCGCCCCAGGCACGGGTGATCGCCCGCGCCCTCAAGACCTATGGAATGCTCCTCGCCGATAACGGAGGTGACTGGTTTATCTCAGGGACCCCCGATCGGCGCTGGGACGATCACGATATCGCGTCCCTGAAGCGTCTCCGTGGGCGGGATTTTGAAGTTGTGAAGCTCGGGTGGCCTTTAGATAATCTCTCTATATCCCCATAATAAGGCCATGCCACAGACGGTTCCGGTACTGTATGAGATCGAGATCAATATCACACGTCTGCTGGGCGCAAGCTTGACCCTGCTGGCAGACACCGCACTCTTTGTGCGCCAGCCCCTTCCTGTGGTCTCTCCTGCGGAGCTCGCCGATGCTGTGCGAGACCTGGAGGGGCGCAATCGCTCCCTCGTGCTGGATGGCTCGCTCGGGGAGGACGTGATGCTGACGATGCAGCGCAATGCGACCCGAATCCTACAGCTTGGTGTCTTGGCACGGGTACGACAGCACTTGCAGCGGAGCATGGAGCTCCTCTCCGAGGAAGAGCGGCTCGTGATTATCCGCCTCCTGGGACCCGCCGCGGACTCGGTTTTTTTGCTGGGGACACGCCTCCTAGCCGCCCTGATCGAGCCACCTGTCTCGGAGCCGATCCGGCTGGATACGTTTACCTGGGAGATGCTCATGGTAGATGGGGCCTTCCAGATCGCGCGGGAGGAGCTGACACGCAATCGCGCTCTCGGACGGGAGGGGCGGCGGGCGGCCCGAGCAACTCTCTGGGCGCTCCAAGTGGCGCGGGATGCCTTTCTGGTGATCGGGAGCCGTTAAAAGTCGGAACTCTACGACCCGGTTTGTGGTAGAAAGAGGAATGACAAAAGATACGCGACAGGGGCTGATTCTCGAAGGGCCACTGGCAAAAGGTGTCTTTTTAGTCGCGATGCCCTCCGTGGCGATGATGCTAGTCCAGACCTTCAATGGGTTTCTGGATCGCTTCTTTGTCAGTAAGCTCGGCCCCGAGGCGATCGCGGCGGTCACGATCTGTACCTCGTGGATGTGGCTGATCCTCGCCGCCGCGATGGCGGTCTCCACGGGGACAACCGCGCTCGTGGGCCGCTTTATCGGCGCGGGCAAGACCGGCGACTCCGAGCATGCCGCTCGCTCGCTCCACGATGCCGCCTCCGCGACGCGCCAGTCTATCGTCCTCAGCCTGCTGATCTCCGTGGTCGTGGGCGGGATTTTGATTGCCTTTCGCCACCCGCTCATGGTGCTTCAGGGCCTCGATGCCCATGCCCTCCCCCTCGCGGAGCCGTACTTGCTGGTCCTGGCGCTGGGGCAGCCCGTGCAGTTTCTGGTGATGATCCTCGGCGGTGTCTTCCGTGGCCTCGGTGATACGACCCGGCCGTTCTATGTCACCCTGGGCTCGGTGGCGGTGCATGCGGTGGGCAATGCGATCCTGATTCCCCGGATTGGGATTGTCGGTGGTGCCCTCGCGCTGATTGCCTCGCAGGTGCTGGCGCTGGCGCTGACGGTCTACTTCCTCCGGCGGAGCCCGGTGGCGGCGGGGCTGGGCGGCCCGTGGCGCCTCGACACCACCTGGGCATGGCGCATCCTCAAGATCGGCCTGCTCGCTGCGCTCCAGCAGCTAATCCGTGTGGGCTCGATGCTGGTCTTCCAGGGAATGCTGGCACGCTCGGCGGCGGGAAGCGCGGCCGTGGCGGCTCTGGGAGTCGGGCTCTTGTTTGAGTCGATCGCCTTCATGCCCGGCTTTGGCTACTCGATTGCATCGTCGGCGTTTGTAGGCCAGAACCTGGGGGCGGGCAATGTCAAGCGCGCCAACGCCGGTGCCTGGGCCGCGACCTGGCAGGCGATCGCGGTGATGAGCGTCATGGGCGTGGTCTGCTATGTCTTTGCCCAGCCCTTTGCCCAGATCTTTCTCCAGCACGGCACCGACTCGGCGCAGAACGACCGCGCCGACGAGACCCTGCGCCTGGCGGTGGCCTACCTCAAGATCGCCGCGCTCTCAGAGCCGTTTCTGGCGCTGGGAATGGGCCTCGTGGGGGCGCTCCAAGGCGCGGGGGAGACCCTCAGCCCGACCCTGCTGACCGCGGTCGCCATGATCGTCGTCCGCCTGCCGCTGGCCTGGTACCTCCTCAACCACTTCGGCCTCAACGGTGCCTGGTGGGCCATGAGCCTCTCGACCATGCTCCAAGGCGTGCTTGTGGTGATTGTCTTCCGCCAAGGCCGCTGGCGCACGGTCCGTGTCTAGCGCGCGCAAAAGATGACCCGCGCCGAGTATTTCCGCTTTCGCACCCACGCCTCCGGCCTCACCGACGACGAGCTGATCCACTTCGACTGGTTTGCCCGGGCAGCGATGGACGGTAGCTGGTCTTACTGGGTCCCTGCGGACGAGGCCGCGCTTCACATGAACCTGCCGTTTCAGCCCCACACCATGACCGATGCGGAGCTGATCGCACGGATAGACAGGTGGGAGGCGGCGGGACTGTTTCAAAGAAACGACGAAGACCCTAGCTGCTTTATGCTCACCCCCGTGGGTGGGGCACTCTGGGCCGCCGAGCGCCTGCCGGTCTGGGAGCGCTACTATCGCGTGGATTTCTACAGCGGCGCACAGCGCTTTATGGTCACGGCACCCGACCAAGAGATCGCTCGCAAGCAGCTACGTAGCGCGATTGCCCGTGGCTACATCCGCTCGCACAAACGCCCCAAAACCTACCGCCTCCGTCGCTGGCCCGACGAAGACTTCCCGTGGCCACGCTTCAAGCAAGCCTGGCAGCGACAAATCCGCGTCAAGCACGGCATGGACACGTTCCCGGACTGGGAGCGCCTGGAAACAGACCGCGTGGGCTGGAGTCGCCCCGTGGAGCTGATCGCGCTACGGCTTAGCGAAAAATTGCCTTGGCCCGAGCCCAGACTGTGAACGACCCGGCTACAGGTGCTTCTTTAGAAACGCCCACGCCGACGGGTCGTGGAACTCGTGGCCGCCGTCGAAGATCAGAAACTCGAAGTTGTCTCCCTTGCCGACTTTTTTGTAGTGCTCCGCCGAGGCCGGTGCCAGCTTGACTCCACCCGCCCGGTGGTCGTCGTCGTCGCTCTTGCCCGCTTGAATCAGCAGGGCGCGGGGGCAGATCAGGGCGACCAAGTCGGAGTCGAGGAGCTGGGTGAAGCGATCCGGGAAGCGGAAATCCGAGGGCACCGAGAGCTCGTCGTGCTCGTAGCGCCACTCTTGGACCCCGAAGTAGCAGCTCGATACCGCCACTTTAATGCGCGGCTCCAGCGCCGGAGTGACCAGCGCGTAGTAGCCGCCGTAGGAGAGCCCCACCATCGCGACCCGCTTGGGATCGAGCTCGGGGCGCTTCAGCAAGACATCCAGGCTGCGCGTGATCTTGGCGATCTCCACCGCCGTGAGGCTCGTCCCGACTAGTTTCAGGCGCTCGTCGGTGCGGGTGCGGATATCGCCGGGGAAGCCATCGGCGCGGAAGAGGTGCTGGGGCGCAAAGACCGCGTAGCCGTTCTTCACCCCACCGCGCACCATGTCGTGGTAGTTGGCCCCGCCGTTGAAGAGCGCGACCTCGGGCGAGCCGCCGCCGCCGTGCATCGAGATCACCAGTGGAACGCGGCCCGTGGCATTTTTCGGCGTGATGTAGATTCCCTCAGCGTGGACACCCGGCAAGATCGGGATCATCGCTCGGTAGTAAACGCCCAGGCTGTCCTCGCCAATCTGCGTGAAGCTCGCCGGCTCTTTGGGGTCGGGCTTGCCGGGCGGGGGGTAGCCGATACTCTCCGCAAAGCGCTGGCGGAGCTTCTTGATGTCTGAGAGGCGACGGCTCTTGTCGGTCTTGAGGTGCTCGATATAGCGCTCCAGCTCACGGGCTTGCTCGGCGCGGAGCGGGTTCGAGGCGGCGACACTGTCGTTGTAGAGGGGCGGCTGTGCGGGCATAAAAAATCCTTTTGCCTCATTATAACCTCTCGGCTACACTCTGGAGCATGAAGCACGCTTTTCTCGCGACACTCGCCGCGCTCGCTCTCCTGACCCCCTTGGCCCGTGCCAGCGGCCCGGAGAGCTGGGTCTTGGTGGTCAATGGCGACAACCCCGACTCGGTGGCGGTCGCCGATACCTACGCCCAGCTACGGAAGATTCCCGCGAGCAACCGGATCACGCTGACCGGGATTCCCACGGGCAACACGCTGGGGGTGGACGACTTCCGGGCAAAGGTCCTCCTGCCGATTCTTGCGGCGATCCGGGAGCGGGGGCTGACGGCGCAGATCGACGGCGTGGTCTACGCGCCGGGCTTTCCCTACAGTGTCGATGTGAGCGCGGATACCAAGGGCAAGAAGCTGGCGTTTTTCCAGACCAACCCGGCCTCGCTGACCGGCCTGACCTACCTCTACGAGCAAGTGCTCCGCCGCGACACAGGCTACTTGGAGCTGGACGCCAACTTCTACGCCCGCAAGCTCCAGGCATCGGGGACGGGTGCGCTGCCGGACCTGAGCGCGGTCTACGCCCACGCCCAGGCCGCGCCCTCCGGGAGCGCCAGCGCCGACGAGAAGAAGTGGCTGGCCGAGGCGGCAAAGCTCGCGCTGCAGCTCCAGGCCACGCCTGCAAAGTCGCCCGAGCTGCTCTACAACCTGGCCTGCACGCTCGCGCTGGGGAGGCTCCCCGACGATGCGATGGTGGCGCTGACCGCCGCCGCCGCTGCGGGCTGGATGAACGCGGGCCTCACGGAGGCGGACAGTGACCTGACCAGCCTGCGCGCCCGCCCGGACTTCAAGGCGTTGCTTGAGCGCATGCGCCAGACCGCGGTGCAGAGCGAGCCGCCTGCGCCGTTTCACAATGTCTCGCTCTGGAGCCGCCCCGGTCAGGCTGGGCGGCGCTACCTGCTCTCCGCGCTGCTCGGTCACGTGGGGGAGAAGACGGAGAGCCGCGATGAGATCCTGGCACGGCTCCAGCGAAGCGTGGGGGCGGATGGGAGCAAGCCGGCGGGGACGATCTACTACATGGCCTCGACCGACTGGGCACGCACCGGCCCGCGCAAGTGGATCTTTCCGTCGGCGGTGGCCGCGCTTCAGCCGCTAGGGGTGAAGGGGGAGAACCTGGCGGGGGCGATCCCTCCCCAAGGCGCGCAGGTGGCCGGGACCATGATGGGGGTCGCGGGTTTCGACTGGAAGGCCTCGGGGGCGACCCTTCTCCCTGGCGCGTTCTGCGACCACCTCACCAGCTTCGGTGGGGTTCTCACGGGTGCGGGCCAGACCCTGCTCACGGAGTACCTCAAGAACGGCGCGGCGGGCGCGTGCGGCACGGTCACCGAGCCCTACAATGTCCCCGGCAAGTTCCCCACGCCCTTTGTGCATGTCTACTACGCCAGCGGCGCGACCCTCGCCGAGGCATTTTTCCAGTCGGTGACCGGCCCCTACCAGCAGCTCCTGATCGCCGACCCGCTCTGCCGCCCATGGGCCCACCCGACAAACCCGCTTGTCGCGGGGATCAAGCCCGGTGAGCTCGTGACCGCGCCGCGCACCGTGAAAGTGGTTGCCTCCCAAGCCACGCGCCTAGAGCTCTACGTGGATGGCAAGCGCCAGGCGACCGCGCTCCCCGGCAAGCCGCTCAAGCTCGACCCCCGCGGCCTCGCACCGGGCACGCACGAGCTTCGGATCGTGGCGGTGAGCGGCCCCCTAGAGGCAACAAGCCGCGCCATCGTCCCGTTTACCGTGCGCTAGCGGAGGGGCTCATCCTAGTGCGAGGCGAGGAAGGCCTCGACCATGGTGGGGTCCCACTGGGTTCCGGCACCGTCTTTGAGGATCGCGCGGGCTTTCTCGCAGGGCATGCCTTGGCGGTAGGGGCGGTTGGTGGTCATGGCGGAGAAGGCATCGGCGACCGCCATCAGGCGGGCGAGGCGGGGGATGTTCTCGCCCCCTAGGCCCGACGGGTACCCGGTGCCGTCCCAGCGCTCGTGGTGGTGGCGGACACAGTCTAGGATGGACTCTAGGCCGGGGACGGCGCTGACAATGGCGGCACCCATCGCGGCGTGCTGGCGGACGGCGTTAAACTCCATCTCCGTGAGCTTGCCGGGCTTGCGCAGGATTGCATCGGGGACCCCGATCTTGCCCACATCGTGCAGGAGCGCCGCGACCGCCAGCGTGTGCTGCGTCTCCGCGTCCAGCCCCAGGCTCCGGGCGATCTGGAGGCAGTAGCCCAGCACGTCCTCGGAGTGGCGGCGGGTGTAGCGGTCTTTGTTATCGACTGCGGTGACCAGCGCATCGAGCATGGAGAAGCCCTCCAGGGCCTTGCTCATGCGCAGGCGGGTTCTCTCAGCCTCGCTATCGCTCTCCCCGCCGCTCTTGGCACGCCGCAGCTGGGCGCTGGCGAGCTCGACCAGCTCGCTCCGGCTCCGGCTATCGTCGGGGAAGACCGAGACACCGAGCGAGATGGTCAGGGGAACCGCGCTCTCGTAGCCCTCTGGCTGGTAGGAGAGCCCGCTCATGTCGTTGTAGATACGCGCCTCCAGGTCCGCGATGCTGGTCGCACCGATATTGGGGAAGATCAGCGCGAACTCATCGCCGCCAAAGCGCGCCAGGGTGTCGTAGGGGCGGCAGATGTGCTGGAGACGCAGGGCCAGCAGGCGCAGGACCTCGTCCCCGATCGCGTGGCCGTAGGCATCGTTGAAGAACTTGAAGTTGTCCAGGTCCAGCATGATCACCGCGAGGGTGGTGTTCTCCCGCTGGGCGCGGTTGGTCTCTTCCTCTAGGCGACGGTGAAAGCTGCGGTGGTTGAAGAGGTGGGTGAGGGGATCGCGCTCGGCGCGCTCCTGCGCCTCACGGAGGGCCTCCTCGCGCTGCTCCTCCAGCCGCTTGCGCTCGGTGATATCCTGGCTCACCCCGATCAGCTGTGTGCGTGCCCCGGAGCTGTCCTCAATCGCCGCGCCGTGTGCCGTGAGCCAGCGGACACTCCCATCAGGGTGATAAATACGAAACTCCACGGTCGCGGAGAGGGTGCTCTGCAAGGCATCCTGGATCGTCTGCTCCACCTGAGGGAGGTCTTCGGGGAGGATCTGCTGGAGGCAGTCTGCCCAGGTAAAGTGCGCGTCTTCCGCGTAGCCATAGAGTGTCTTGGAGCGCTCGGAGACATAGAGAAACTCTTGAGCGACCAGGTCGACATGCCAGAGCCCCATCGCCCCGTGGTAGAGCGCGAGCTGGAGCCGCTGCTCGCTGGAGTGGGTCTCTTGCTGCTGCTGGCGTAGCGCCTCGATGGCCGCCTCTCGGGGGCGCAGGTCACGAATCGAGGCGGTGAAGTAGAGCTCGTCTTGAAGCTGCACGGGGACCGCGGTGAGCTCGATCGGGAACTCGGTGCCATCGGCGTGGAGCGCAGGGACCTCGATGCGCTGATTGAGCGCCGGTCCCTCACCGGTCTGGAGAAAGTGAGCGATCCCACGTCTGTGGCTCTCGCGGAGGGCGGGGGGGATGATCAGCTCTGCGAGGTTACGCCCGAGGGCTTCGTCTGCGGAGTAGCCAAAGAGCTCCGCAGCCACGGCATTCCACTCCAGCACACGCTCCTGGGTATCGATGGAGACAACGGCATCGAGCGCCGCTTTTTGCAGGGCTTGCTGGCGCAGGTGCCCATCTTCAAGAGCGCCTTGTGCCCGCTTACGCTCGGTGATGTCGAGGGTCGTACCGATGAGCCGGACCACGTTTCCGGTAGCATCGCACATCGGGCGTCCCTCGGCGTGGAGCCAGCGGACAGTGCCATCGTCGCAGAGGACCCGAGTCTCGGTGGTGAAGGGCTTACCATCGTGGATCGCTTGCTGGATGAGCGCCTGAACTTTGAGGATATCGTCGGGGTGGTGGTGTCTCAGCACGACCTCCGGCGAGGTATCGGTCTCGTCGGGGGAGAGGTTGAAGAGACGCCGCTGCTCGTGGGAGAGCCAGCCCAGGCCTGTCGTCGGGTCAAACTCCCAGCTCCCACACTGCGACAGCGCCTGTGACTCCTGAAAGCGCTTCTGGCAGGTCTGGTGGTCTTCTCGCAGACGGACAAGCTCTTCAAGGAGCATACGTTGCTCCTCGTCGAGAGGCGGATTCCGCGAGGTAAAGGGGGTGGACATAAGAGCGGGTTACCCTAACGCAAGTGCGACCGGAATACTGGTGTTCTAAGACATATAGTCGGTGTATAGCGGATATTTAATTATGCTTTTAAGGCGTGCGATGGTTAAATTTCTGGAAAGAGTGTGCCCGCAAGAGGCTCTCCCACGGTCAGGCCGAGGGGATCGGTGACCACGTGGGGCTTGCCGCTGTAGGTCGTGCTATGCTCCATAAAGATCACGATATGCGCCACCCGGGGATCGTCGGTGAGGTTCGGGGTCGCCATGTGGGCGCAGCGCCCGTGGTGGAAGGTGCAGTCGCCCGCTTTGAGAGGGACCGTGACACGGGGGAACCAGATAAACTCGGGCTCGATCCCAAAGAGGCTCCGAGGGTCGGCGAGGCTCTGGGCGGGCAGGTCCGTGTGCTTAAACGAGCCGGGCAGAAAGGTCATGCAGCCCTTCTCCACGGGCACATCGCAGAGGGCGATCCAGGCGGAGATCGGGTTGGGCGATGTGGTATGCGGCCAGTAGGGCTGGTCCTGGTGGAACTCCGTGGCGGCGTTGTTGTGGGGCTGCTTGATGAGAATCTGGTCGTGCCAGAGGCGTAGCGGGGTGCCATTGAGCGCCTTGGCCGCCGCCGCAAGATTGGGGTGCAGGGTCAGCTCACGCATCGCGGCGTCCTCGGTCCAGACATTGACATGCTGGTCGAAGACCGGGCGGTGGGAGAGCGGCGGGTTGCGGTGGGCGTAGTCGAGGGCGGCCTCGTAGAAGTGTGCGGCTTCATCGCGCGAGATCACACTGGGGATGTGTACAAATCCCTGCGTGCGAAAGGCGGCTATCTGTTCATCGGTGACCATGGGGTTATTATACGCCCCGCCGATTGGAAATCGGCGGCGTTTATGCAGCGCGGGCGAGCGTGGGTTTTGTGGTTGCGCTGGCGGGGGTGGGGAGCTGCTCGCGGACATGGATGGTCTGGCGGGAGGCGATGTACTCCAGGATCTGCTCAAACGACTTGAGCTTGTCGCAGAGGTAGAGCGTGATCGGGTGGATGATCAGGGTGCTGGTCTTGCCCGCCGCCTCGTTCTGGCGCAGGCCCTCCAGCACGTGCTCGGTCCACTCCTCCACATAGTAGCTCTGCGGCCCGAAGTCATCGCTCCAGTTGTAGCGCTTGACCCACCAGTCCACCCACTCGGGCGTCCGCTCGGCGTGGTAGAGGTGCTCGTGGTCGGGGAGGATATTGATCGGTAGGTTGTAGATCCCGTCGGGGTGCTGCTCAGGGCCGTGAGAGTCTTTCTTGACACCGTCGGAGCAGACCTGAATCCCACAGGCCGCGAGCGCTTTCTCAGTGTGGGGGCCGTGCATATACATGTGGTTGCGCCAGCAGGAGATGCGCTGCCCGGTCTTCTTCTGGATGATATCGATCGTCTTCTGGGCATCGCGGGTCTGCCACCAGAGCGGGCCGTTGTAGCTCCCGAGCAGCTTCTTGCAGGCGCGGTGGAAGAGCTGGCACTGGAAGCAGTCGTAGTTGTGGCCGCCAAGCTCCACCAGCTCGCTCCCCACCAGCGGCTTGACATCGTCCCACTCCTCGGCGAAGCACTTCCCCGAGATAAAGAAGGTCACCTTGACATTGGCCTCTTCCAGCATCTTTAAGTAGCGCTGCGCCACTTGGAGCTCGGTGATATCGCAGTGTTTCTGGTTGCCGGTCTGGAGGCTGGTGTGGTGTAGGTCACCGGTTAGACAGATCATGGGGTCTCCTCTAGGGTCAGGCCCAGCTTCTGGACCACGGTAGCAAAGTTGATATCGCCGTGGGTGCGCCAGGTCCGCAGGTAGGCACGGCGGAGCGCGGCGGGGCTCAGGTCCGCACTGCCCAGGAGCTCCCGGGCGAGCCCCCGCTCCCGGAGCTCGGGGAGGGTGTAGGCGACTGCGGGGAAGGCGGCGGAGAGCACCTCGCGCGGGCCGCCCAGCCGCACCCCAAGCGCGGCGGCGAGGGAGAGGGAGGCGGGGGCGGGGATCGCGCTCCCGCGCACCAGGCGCGCGCCTTGGCGCAATAGGCTCTGGCGCTCGGGGCGGAGGTTGGCGCTCAGGGCGGTCTCGATATAGCCGTCCCAGCACAGGCCGGGCTTGCCCAGGCGCTGGCGCTCCACACTGAGGTGCACATCGCTGAGCTGGCAGCGCAGGTCGAGCTGCCAGAGCTTGAGGTCGCGGTGGGCGAAGCGGCTGTAGTCGGGGCGGAACCGGAAGGCGATCGCCTCTTCGTAGAGTGCCTTGAAGCGCTCGGGGACCACGGGGCTCTGCTGCATCCGGCGGCGCTTCTCGGCGTAGCTCCAGTCGTACTGGCCGTGGGCAAAGAGCAGCGCATCGCCGTAGCCGATAATCCCCTTGACCGCGTGCTTGACCACGGTCCGGCGCTCGGTCTCGCTCTCCAGGCCGCGCTCTAGGAGCATGTCGTTGATGACAAAGAGGGTGCCGCGGTTGACCAGCAGGCTGCGGATATCCCAGAAGGGGACACTCTCCAGGGAGAACTGTGTCAGCGACGGCATGAGCTGGGGGTCGCCGAGGATGGTCTTGTGGCCGAAGCGGGCATCGTACCACATCACCAGCGCCGGCGACCGGCGCAGCTTGGCTTCGTCGATCATGCCCAGGTCCAGCCCGAGGCTGTGCTTGGTTGCCAGGGTCGCTAGGGCGGCATCGAGCTGTGTCTTGAGCGTGCTGGAATCGCCACCAGAGAGCTGGCGGGTGACCAGCAAGAAGTCCAGGTTGTTGTGGGGGCGCTCCGTGCCATCGGGGAGGGTCTCGACCCCGCCCTCGCCGCGCCCGTAGCCGCCGATCAGCAGCAGGCTGGTCCAGCGGTCCTTGGGCAGGAGCGGCTCCAGCGCGGCGCGCACATCGGCGATGATCTGCTGGAGCAGTGCCTCGACCGCAGGGCCGCCTTCTAGGGTGTAGCGCTCGGTCATGCGAGTTTCCTTAAGAGAGCGTGTAGGTTGTCGGTGTGGTGCTCGGGGGTGAAGCGCTCGAAGTAGCGCTGGCGCCCGGTCTCTCCCAGCCGAGCGCGCAGGGCCGGGTCGGAGAGCAGGCGGTCGATTTCCTGGGCGAGGGCGGCGGGGTCGTTCGACGGCACCGCGAGGCCGGTGACATTGTCCTCCAGCCACTCGCCGATCCCCCCGACTGTGGTGGCGATCACGGGGGTGGCGTGGCGCATCGCCTCGGGACCGATCAGGCCAAAGGTCTCGGGGGAGCGCGACGGCACCACGACAGCGGCGGCGCGACGGAAGGCATCTTCGAGGGTCTGGCCACTGGCCTTGCCCTTCCACTGCACCTTGCTGCCGATCTCCAGCTGGGCGACCAGCTCTTTGTAGCGCCCCTCGAACTTCCCGGAGCCGTAGATCGCCAGGCTCACCGGGTTCTTGACCAGCGGGAGGGCCTGAAGCAGGGTATCGACTCCCTTGCCCATCGCCCCGAGCTGGCCGGCAAAGACCAGCTGCTGGGAGTCGCGCTCCGCAAAGGGAAGCGGGGGAAGCTGGGGCGGGTCGGCATAGAGGGGGAGCGTGTGCAGGCGCTCTTGGGGGAAGCCGTGCGCCTGGAGGTGCCGCGCCATGTAGCCCGAGCCGAGCACAAAGCCGGTGTAGGCGCGCCGGGAGGCCTCTTGCTGCCCGAGCAGGGTCATCGGGAGGGTCAGGCGGAAGCCGCGCCCTGCCTTGTTGACCACGCCCCCACAGGTAAAGCAGTTCATCCCTACGGTCTGGGTGCAGGTATTGCGCCCCACCACGGTGTACTTGTGCTCACGCGGGCAGAAGAGCTTGTGGTCGTGGAAGAAGCGCAGGGCGGGGATCTTGAGCGCCTGGCAGGTCTTGCCGAGCTGGGCCGCGAGGTCCTCTTCGACTAGGCGGTGGACATAGACCACATCGGGCTTGAGCTTCTCGAGCTGCTCCCGGAGCGCCACGAGCGGGAAGACTCCCCCAGTGAAGGCCTCACGAACCCCCGGCGCGATCGCCTCACGGACATCGCGGTAGAGCAGGGTGGAGCGGACACCGTGACGCTCCTCTAGGTGCCCCGCGGTCTCACGAATGTAGCGCTCACATCCCCCCGTGGAGTCTGCCGTTTCATTTACCCAGACGACATGTAGCTTCTTCATGGTACCTACCCTGTCCTAGTCGCGTTAAAGTCGCGTTAAATCGCCTACAGTGATAAGAGATTTCTCTCTGCAACATCCAGCAAGACCAGGCCATTGAGCTCGGTGTGCTCGCTCAGGCCCGCGCTGGCTTTCTTGAGGGCCTTGGGCTTGGCCTTGCCGGGGAGACCCACAAAGAGGGTGTGCGCCGCCAGCTCGCTCGACTGGGGCCCGAGCAGCAAGAAGAGATCGTAGGAGCCCCGCAGGCTCTGAGGATCGACCGGGCCGCCAAACCAGTGGACCCCGCTAAAGCGTGTCGGGTGGCCCCCCGATGGGGTGGGGTCTTGGCCGGTGAGCAGGTTGCCGGGCTTGGAGTCGGGGCGGGTGTCGATCAGGGCGATACTCTGTCCCCGCTTGCTGAGGTAGACCGCCAGCGCCACCACGACCCGGAGCAGAGCACCGCCATCGACCAGGGGCAGGGCCTCCAGCGCGATACTGGCTCCCTTTTGGGGGGCGAGCTGGCGTAGGCGGCGTGCCAGCAGGCCGATCCGGCGGTTGTACTCCGGAGTGCCCCGCTTGGGAATCGTGCTGAGCAGGGGAACCGCAGTCATCCCCGAGCTCGGCGGCTTGGGCTTCTTGAGCGAGAGCACCACTGCAAGGGCCAGCCCCACAATGCCCCCGACAATCGGCAGGGCCAGGGGGATGAGCGCCTTCATGGGGTTCTTACCCGCCTCCGGTGCCGCGCTTGCCTCGGAGACAATGGTGAAGTCCTGCAGCGACGACTCCGCGTCGCGGGATTTCTGTGCGATCCGGCTCTCGATCTCCCCCCGCTCGATCTCGCGTCCGCTGATATTGCGCTTGAGGGAGTCGTACTGCTGCTGGAAGCCGGGCATGAGGTCGAGGCGGGACTTCACCCGTGCACGGGCCTCGACCAGGGAGAGGACTTTTTTCTGGACCGCGATCTTCTGGAGCTGGATATCGAAGGTGCGTACCAGCATGGTCTGGAGGATCGGGGCCGACGGCGCAGCACCCTCGGAGCCGCCGGGGACAATCTGCTGCTGGAGCTTGGCGCGCTCCGAGCGCCAGCGCTCGGTCTGCTCGGTCTCTTCAGTGAGGGTGCGCTGGACCTCAAACTCGCTGTTGATCCGGTCGTACTCCGCCTGGGAGATAAAGCCCTTGTCGAGGAGCTGCTTGGCGCGGTCGCGCTCGCGGCGGCGCAGCTCTAGCAGGGCGACATTCTTGCGGGTCTCCTTGTCCTCGCGGATGGTGTCTCGGAGGCGCTCGATCCGGGTGTTGACATCGGCCAGGTTCTCCAGCTGGGCCATGTTCTTGCTCTCGGCCTTGACCCGGTCCTTGAGCTCCTTGATCGCGCTATCGAGCTTGATGGCCTGCTCTTCGACGGTCTTGCGCTCGGCCTGGGCCTGCTCCAGCAAGACCCCGTAGTTGTTGTACTCCTCCAGGAGCGCCCGGGACTCTTTCTCGATATCGACAATCTTATTGGCGGTGGTGAAGGCGCGGAGCTGGACATCGTTTTGCTTGAGGGCGGCCCGCACCCGCTCCAGGCGCTTGCGCAGGTCCCCGATCTCACGCTGCTGCTTGAGCTGGACACGGGCCTGGTAGCGCTCCAGAAAGACATCGCGGATGGTATTGGCGAGCTCCGCGGCACCCCGTGCGGTTGGCCACTTGGTCTCGATCACCAGGAGAGTGGTGTTCTTCTGGATATGGGCATCGATCGCCTTCCCAATGGCCTCTGCGGAGTCCTCTAGCCCGAGGCGCTCCTTGGCCGTGAGGATGTTCTCTCGGATCTTGAGGGTGTCCTTGAGGGTCGCGACCGTGGTCTTGGCATCGACATAGCGGGCGTTCTCTCCCACGGGCTGGAAGTTGAGGATCGTCTCCGCCTTGGACTCTTTCTTCTGCTTATCGAGGAGCCCCGAGACCGGCTTGATGGCAGCCGTGCCAAGGGCCACACCGACCACGATCAGTGGCCAGCGTAGCAGTGCCCCCAGCAAGAGCCGCTTGATATCCAGCGGCGGCTTGGCAGGAGCCTTGGGCTTGTCGTCCTCTTCCTCTTCTTCGTCCATAGCTGCGTAAACTACTTACTTTTTCCTGCGCCATCGCCGATCCTCGGGGCGGGTGAACGCCACCAAAAACAGGCCGGCAAAGGCCAGCGCACCTGGCACGGCCAGGGGCAGGATCCCCAGCAGGTGGGTCGGGGCGGGCAGGACCGCCTTGAGCCCCAGGGTCACCAGAGCCTGCGCGCCACCACACACCAGAGCGGGGCCAAACACGGTCGCGAGATAGTGCCCAACCCCCACTCCCGCGCACCGGCAGGCTCGGGGCAAGACCGTAAAGACATCGACTGCCACGGTCGCCACCAGGGTCCCCAGCGCCACCCCGACCGGCCCAAAGACTCGGACCAGCACGAGGCTCGCGCCCACGTTTAAAAACATCCCGACTGTCTGGGCCCGCGCCGAGAACCCGTGGTGCCCGGTCATCACCAGCACGAGCGCCGCCACGAGCTGCGGTGCCGCTAGGGCCATCGCGCCCAGCAGGACAACCAGCGGGACCACCGCGCCTTGCATCTGTGGCCCCACCCAGAGCGTCACTACTTCTCGTGCCAGGCAGGCAATCGCCACACTGAGCACACTGGCACCGGCCAGCACAAACTTCGAGCCCCGCACAAACAGCGTCTTTATCTTCTCGGTCTCGCCGGCTCCATGGAGCTGCGCGACCACCGGGGCCAGCACATTGACCGCCTGCTTGATGAGCAGCAGGGCGCTCTCCGCGATCCGGAGCGCCACGGCGTAGGCCGCCACCGGCTCCAGGCCACAGAAGAGCTGCACCAGGATCGGGTCGGTGCGCAGGCGGACCAGCTGCGCGATATTGACCAGGAGCTGTGCGCCCGAGAACCCCATCAGGGTCTTGAGCTGGCTCCGCTCCGCCAGGCCGAGCGAGAGCTTGAGTCCAGGGACAACGCGGCGGACCAGAAGGGCATACACTCCATATTCGGCAAGCATGGCCGCAAGATTGATAGCACCGACAATAATAATTCCGGCTCCGAGCTTTAGGGCGACCCAGACCGCGGCGGCGTAGACCACGGTCGCCCCCGCTTGCACCGCGCTGAGCAGGGCGTTTTTCTGCTCGCCAAACAGCAGGCTATGGAACAGCGAGAGCGGCAGGGCGAAGATCACCGAGCGCAGCGCCAGCAGCCAGAGCAGCGCGAGCGCGACCCCGGCCTTGGCCTCCGGGAGGTGGAACCAGTGGACATAGCCCAGCGAGAGAGCGAACACCGCGACAGTCGCGACCCCGGCGAGCCCCAGATAGAGCGCTAAAAGCGTGCTGGCGATCTTATTGCGCCGCTCCGTGTCTCCGCTGCCGCGGCACTCGGCGATAAACTTCACCGCGCTGGTCGCTAGGCCACCGTCCATGAGCCCCAAGAAGCCCATCACGGCAAAGGTCAGCGACCAGAGCCCGAAGTCCTCTGCGCCCACGGCTTTGAGAATGATGGGCGTGAGCGCAAACTGCACCGCCATGACGACCAAGAACCGGCCGTAGCTGGCTAAGACATTGCCTTTTAAACCGCGCATGGAGCCTCCTCAACGGCTTGTAATTCCTGCACTTCGAGCGCTTTGAGCTTCTTGACCGGCTTTTTCTTCTGGGGGATCAGGTCGTAGCCGCCACCGTCCTTGAGCCCCATCGCGAGGCCGGCCATGATGGCGTACATGTAGGTCACGGGGGTGATACGAAACACCCACTCGGCAAAGCCGCTCACGTGGAGGGCGCACTCCCCGATAAAGACACTCATGCAGAGCCAGCCGACCATGTTGTGGCGGTTCTTCCAGAAGCCGATCAGTGCATTGCCCCCAAAGTAGACCAGGATCACCACAAAGACATAGAGCCCCGGCTTGCCCAGCTCCGCCGCCGTCAGGTTGTAGATATGGTGGCAGACCCCCGCCTCGTCCTCGTCCTCCATCACCGTGATGAACTGGCTGTAGCGCGCTTGTTTGGTGAGGGCGTGGGAGAAGTTATTGACCCCAACCCCAAACGGGTGGTCCTCGGCCATCTTCTTGGCGGCGATATTGAACTCCTTGCGGGCGAGCTCACTCTCCTCGGGGGCGGTGCGGATGCGCTCCATGATCGACGGCAGGGCGAGAAGCCCCCCGACAATCACTCCCGTCACCGCAAAGACGGTCACGCCGCGGACACGCTTGGTGCGGCAGAAGATATTGGCGATCAGGAGCGAGCCAAAGAAGCCACTGACCGAGAGTAGCATCCCCAGGCGCGAGAAGGAGCTCTGGCTGGCGACACAGAGCCCTAGGCAGCCGATCGTACTCAGGACCGACTGGGCATTGCTGAGCTTCTTGTCGGTGAGGCCCCACATGGCCAGCACGGGGAGAAACTGGTTGATAAACAGCGGGACGGTGTTGGAGTGGTCGAAGCAGGCCGCCACCCGGTAGACATGGCCGATGTACTTGTCCTTGAGCGCCCAGAGAAAGAGGGTCCAGCCCGCGATCACCATTCCCAGCCAGATATTGCGCCGCGGCCAGGGCATCCTCAGCATGTTGTAGGTGATCCAGTAGATGCCGTAGGCGCGCGCCCACTTGAACAGCGAGAAGAACGAGACCAGCTTAAACTCCGCGCCCGCCACGGAGATCGTTGCGATGATATAGAGCGCTAGCAGCAGCCAGCTTCCGGGGGGGAACTTGACAATTCTCTCGGGGTACTTCTTGTGCAGGACAATGCAGAGTGCCAGGGCGATCAGGTCGCAGGTGCAGACCTCAAAGCCTCGGTCGGGGCCGCGGTAGGTCTCCATCGAGACAAAGTTGACCTTGCCTTGCTTGACCAGGAGCGCAAAGAGAAAGATCCCCCCTGCCAGCAAGCCGCGGACCTTGGCATCGATCACGGCCCGGTTGGCGAGCAGCGGCACCCCCACGCAGAGCATGAGGAAGAAGACAACATACTTCACGTCTTCAGGCCGGACTCCGCGCGCATCAGGCCATAGAGGTCGGTGAGGCGGTGGGGGAGCGCGTCGGTGGGGGTGTTGGAGAGGTAGCTCGCCGCCGAGTCCTTGTCTGCGGGGTCGTAGCCGTGCATCCCCGCGATCGGGCGGGTTCCCATGAAGCTGGGGCAGAGCAAGACGCCCGGGTTGAGCAGGAAGAACAGGTCTCCAAAGCGCTTGTCGGCGAAGTTGCAGCCGAAGTTTTCCAGCTCCGTGTCGGTGAGGATGCGGCCCTGGGGCTCTTTGGTGAGCGCGGCGGGGATCGCCTGGCGTGCCTTGTCCGAGAGGAGCCAGAAGCGCGCCATCGTCGAGTCGTAGACCGCGGCGTAGTCCTTGCCCCAGGCCAGCCCGAGCGCCTCGATCTGGGCCATGAGGTTGCAGGTGCTGGTCACGTTGGTCATCCCATGGTCGGAGAAGACATGCAGGCGGACCTCGCTGTACTGGGTCTGGGCCTGCGCCACCAGCCCCGTGAGTTTTTCGTCGTACCAGGCCAGCTTCTGGCGCACCCGCTCGGAGTTCGTCCCCTCCGCGTGCAGGATGCCGTCCATGCCCGCCAGGTAGAGATAGGCCGTGCGGGGCTTCTGCGTGGTCAGTGCCTCGGCGAGTGCCGCCACACTGGCCGTGTCGTCCTTGCGCCAGTCCGAGACAAAGTGTGGGATATTGGCCGCGCGCAGGTCATCGGTGAGGGTTTTTTGGCCCCCATTGATCCCTTGTGGCTGGTAGAGATCGCGCTTCTCCGTGTACTCCAGGTCGGGGAGGCGGTGAAAGGGGACCGCGTAGAGGTTGAAGTAGCCCGTGTAGCCGAGCTGTTTTTTGTAGAGCTGGCTGATCTTGCTTCGCACCCGTGCGCGGTCGGTGACAGCGGTCGGAAGGAGCCCCAGCAGGCTGCACGGGAGCTTGCCAAAGGGCGAGCGCTCGGGGGCGTAGACAAAGAAGGAGAAGTGACCATTCTCACGGGGGAGTCGTCCCGTGAGAATGGTCGGATCGCAGGTACAGGAGTACCCGAGCACGGTCTCTAGGCGCGTGCGGACGGGCGCGAGCTCTGTCAGAAACGGGTTCTTCTGGAGCAGCTCCCAGCCGAGCGCGTCGATAAAAACAAAGAGTGCGAGGGTTCCCTGTCGTGCCATCTTCTCCTGCCTTCTGGTGTCTTTCCATGTGGACGTTACTACGCTGCCTTGGGGAGGGCGAAGGCGGCTTGGGCATCTTCCGCGCTGGCGGCGATGGGAACGATCTTCTGCATGCGGACGAGCTCGAACATCGCCATGACCCGTGGCTGGACACCGCAGAGGCGCAGCTCGCCGCCGCGGGTGCGCAGGTCGCGCAGGAAGGAGAGGATCGAGCCCAGCCCCGAGCTATCGACAAACTCCACTTGGCTGATGTCCAGGATCACCTGGGTCTCGCCCTGGGCAACTTGTACTATCTTTTTCTTGAACTCGACCGTGTTGCTCATGTCCAGCTTGTGGATATTGAGGACGATATAGGAAACGCCATTCTCTAGGTAGGTCTTAGTAAGCTCCATTTTTTTACTTTCTAGGGGTATTCAGGTTGATTTTAAGTCTCAAGCGGTTTGAGCCGAGCTCATCCCGGAAGTAGGTCACCTCGTCGAAGCAGCTCTGGATCATGAACCAGCCAAAGCCACCGTCTTGGGTGCCGTCGAAGGCCGGGTCGGAGACCTGGCCAGGGACAAAGGGACAGCCTCGGTCGCTTAGGCTGAAGAGCAGGTAGTCCGCGTAGGCGCTGGCCTCGAAGCGGAAGCGCTGGTCCGAGCGGCCGGCGTAGGCGTGCCGGATGATATTGCTGGCGGCCTCGGTGAGGCCAAGGAGCACGTGGTCGGCGAGCTCGGGGACCGCGCAGGCCGAGCAGAAGTCCTCGGCGACCTTGCGCAGGTCTTCCAGGACAGCGGGGTCGGTGCGGAACTCGCGGGACTTGCGCAGGGCGGGCTGCTCGGGCTTCTTGATCGAGCCCTCAATCCGCACGACCACACAGGTGAGGTCATCGCCCTTGCCGTTGCGCCAGAGATTGACCTGCCGGCAGAGCCCATCGGCCTGCTCCTGGGGAGAGAGCGTGAGGTCGAGCGCCGCGATCAGCCGCTGCTCGCCAAACTCCTCGCCGTCCTCGTTCTGTGCCTCGACCAGACCATCGGAGTAGAGCACAAAGACATCGCCCGCCTCGAACGTCGTGGACTGCTCCAGGTAGAGCTCATCGGGGATGATCCCCAGCGGGACATTGTCGCCGCGCAGGAAGACAAACTCCTGCTCGTGTGCCTTCCAGTGCAGGATGCTGGGGTGTCCGGCATCGACATAGTGCAGGCAGTTGCGCTCGCGGATAAAGCGGGCGTAGGTCAGGGTCACGAAGCAGTCGAGGTCCGTGAGGGCGGGGGTGAGCCCGGCCTGGAGTGCCCCGACAATTTCTTGCGGCTCGGGGAGGCGTCCAAAGGGCTGGAACTCCGCGGTGAGGCGGCGTGCGGCGAGCTGGAGCTGGCTCTTGACCGCGGCTCCTACTAGTGCGGCGGACATTCCCTTGCCCATCACATCGCCCAGGATCACATCGAAGCACTGCTCACGGAAGGTCAGAAAGTCGCAGTAGTCGCCGGTCACCCGCTCGGCGCCGGTGATATGCACCCCGAGCGAGAGGCCGGGCGCGACCTTGGCGGGGCCATGGCGCAGCAAGAGCGTCCGCTGGATCGCCGCGCCGACCTCGGCCTCGCGCTGGCGGGAGTCCGAGAGGGCCTGTGCGGTGACCCGGAGCTCTTCTTCCACTTTTTTCTGCGCCACCGCGTAGCGGATCGAGCGGGCCATCAGGTCGGGGGTCGCCTCGTTCTTCACCAGGTAGTCCGATGCCCCCACCGCCAGCGCTTCGTCGTCCACCGAGCGCTCGCTGCTTCCGGTGAGAAGAAAGACCGGCAGGCTGTAGCCCTGGGTGCGTGCCTGGCGGAGCACCTCGATTCCCGAGACCGCGCCGAGGCGGTAGTCGAGGAGGCAGAGAACATGGTTGGGGGCCTCGCCGCTCTTGGGGAGCATGTGGGCGAGCGCCTCCTCGGGGGTTCGTGCCCAGAGTGCTTCGTAGCGTGGCTCTCCCGTGATATCGCGCAAGAGGTCCCGTGCGATCAGGAAGTCCTCTTCGTCATCGTCCACGACCAAGATATTCTGTGTGCTCATAGGACAAGCTCCGGTGCGTAGCGCGCGACCATCTCTTGGACAATGGCGACCAGGCCCTCGAAGGTCACGGGCTTGGTGATAAAGCCCTCGGCGCCGGCGGCATTGGCGGAGGCCACATCGACGGAGTCGGTCGAGGTCGTGAGGATGACCACGGGAATGCTCTTAAAGTTGGGGCTTGCCTTGAGGATATGGAGGGTCTCCAGGCCGTTCTTGCGGGGCATGTTCCAGTCGAGGAGGATCAGGCGCGGCAGCGGGCTTAGGCTCGTGAGAAGCTCCAGCAAGGCCTGGCCGTCCTCGACAAAGCCGGCGCAGTCGACCGCATCGCACTCCTCGAAGGCATCGCGTGTCAGCATCCGGTCATCGGGGTCGTCGTCGGCCATGACGATCCGAAGGGGGTGTTTGGGCGTGAAGGTCATGCGCCGGCCCCTTTCTGAAACAGAGGGATCTCGATGGTAAAGAGGGCTCCCTCGCCCGGGGTGCTGGTCGCTTGGATCGTCCCCCCGTGGCGCTCGACAATGCGGCGGCTGATGGCCAGCCCCATGCCCGTGCCTTCGTAGGTGCCGTGGCCATGGAGCCGCTCGAAGACCTCGAAGATGCGCTCGGTGTACTCGGGGGCGAAGCCGATCCCATTGTCGCTGACGAAGATCTTGGTAAAGCCGGGCTTTCCGGCGGACTCGGCCCAGACCACGACCTCGGGAGCGACTCCGGGGCGTGCGAACTTGAGGGCGTTGCCGATCAGGTTCTGGAGGAGCTGGCGCATCTGAAGCGGGTCGGCCTCCAGCTCGGGGAGGGGCTCTAGGCGCACACGGCCGCCGGACTGGAGCACGCGTGCCTCTAGGTCCGAGACCACATCGTAGGCGATATTGTTGAGGTTGACCGCCACAAAGGGCTGTGCCTTGCTGGTCACCCGCGAGTAGGCCAAAAGATCGTCGATCAGCACCTGCATCCGCTCGGCGGCGGAGAGCATCCGGGCGAGGTAGTCCTGTCCATCCGTGGAGAGATTCTGTGCCTCTTTGGACTTGAGCCGTCCGCCAAAGGCCTGGATCTTGCGCAGGGGCTCCTTGAGGTCGTGGGAGGCGATCGAGGCGAACTCTTGGAGGGCCTTGTTGCTACGTTGGAGCTCGCTGGTCAGGCTCTGGAGCGCCTCTTCGGCCTCCTTGCGCTCGGTGACATCGACCGCGGCGCCCAGGATCTGGTCGGGGCGGCCGTGATGGTTGCGCTGGAAGACCGTGTAGCGGCTGTGGTACCAGCGCCAGGCCCCGCTGGCGGCTTGGAGGCGGCACTCAAACTCCAGGGTCTCATCGAGCGTACTGGAGCGCAGGCGGCGGAACTCGCGCTGGAGCATGCGGCGGTCTTCGGGGTGCATCAGGCTGGCCAGCTCTCGTCCCACAAACGAGGCGCGTGTCTCGGGGGAGTAGTTGAGCATCTCCGCGATCGAGCGGTTGGCGTAGAGATCCCGGCGCTGGTTGAGATCGTAGAGGTAGATCAGCATGGGGGCCGTGTCGTTGATCCGGCTGACAAAGTGATTGGCCTCGGAGAGCATGCGCACCGCCTCGGCGCGCGCGGCATCATCGCGGTAGGCGCTGATGATATTGGCGCAGGCCGAGAGAAAGGGCTGTAGGTAGGCGATTGTCGCTTCGTCGTAGCCGCCGGGCCGGTTGGCGATCCCCGCGATCCCCACCAGCTCGGTGCCGCGGAAGACCGGGAGCCCGAGGAAGTGCTCGAGCGGTGGGTGGTTGGGCGGGAGGCTGCCACAGCGCGGATCGTTTGTGGGGTCGTTGGCGATAACGGGTTTTTCGGTCGTCAGCACCTCACCAAAGATTGCCTCGAGGTTTCTGAACTCAAAACTACCGGTATAGGTGTCACTGAGCGCCTGGGTCGCGTCGTTCCAGGCGACACTGGTGATGGCATGGGTCTTGACATAGGGCTTGCCGTCGAGCGTGTAGAGCACCTCACCTAAGAAGCCGTAGTCGCTCTTGGTGAGCGAGAGCAGGCTCTTGAGCAGGCCACCAAACGTCCCTTCAAGGTCTGCATTGTCCAGGAACTGCTGGGAGGCCATGGAGAGCGCGGCCATGAGCTCTTTTTCTTTTTGGAGTGCTTTCTCGGTCTGCTTGCGCTCGGTGATATCGCGGTAGACCCAGAGGTGACCGCGGTAGTTGGCTTCGTAGAAGATCGGCAGGTAGTCGCGCTCCAGGATACGGCCATCGGCGAGGCGGAGCTCCTCTTCCCGGACAGGCTCTTGCGCGGCGAGAATCTCTCCCACCCGGGTGACAAACTGCTCCGGGGTCGCAAAGAGCTCCTTGCTCTGCTCGCCGGACTGGGAGCAGTCTTGGCCGATCAGCTGCTCAGGCGCGACCGGGACCTGGAAGAGATCACAGAACTTCTGGTTGGTGAGGGCGACCTTGCGGTTCTCGTCCTCCAGGAGGACACCGGCGTAGAGATTGGCCACCAGGGTCGCGAGGCGGTTTTCGCTGGTCTCGAGGGCGCGGGCACTGCGCTTGCGCTCGGTGATATCGCGGATATAGGCCATGAAGTAGAGCGTCTCACCGGGGAGGCGATCAATGGCAAGCTCGATATCGATCAGGCTACCGTCGCGCTTGAGGGCCGAGATCTCGATGCGCTTTCCCAGGACATGTGCCTCGCCGGTGGCGAGGTAGCGCTTCAGGCCGGCCTTGTGGGCATCGCGAAGGTCGTGGGGGACAAGCGTCTCGGCGAGCGGCTGGCCCAGGATCTCGGCGCGGGTGTAGCCAAAGAGGGTCTCTGCGGCGGGGTTGAACTCCACCACCTTGCCCTGTGTGTCCATCACCACGACCGCATCGAGCGCGATCTCCAAGAGTGTCTGTAGCCCCGTCAGCGAGGAGAGAGGGGAGTCGGGCTTCATGTGGGGATCCTTAGGTTCTGCCACTGGAGCCGCATCAGCCGTGCGATGGCTCCGGGATCGTCGTTCTGGCGTGCAAGGGCGAGTGCCTCATCGGTGGCCCGGCGTGCGCCTTGGGCATCCCTTTGCTGTCCCGCGATCCGTGCAAGGCGCTCGCTGGCGATCTGGCAGAGGCGCGTGTCCCCGTTTTGTTGGAACGAGGCGCGCGCATCGCTGACCAAGGCGCGGCCGGTGGCGAGGTCTCCCTGAGCGGCGGCGACAAAGCCGAGCTCTAGCAGCACCTCCCCGATCTCCGGGAGCTCACTCTCGACCGAGTCGCCGCAGAGCTGTGCCCGCTCGCGCTCGGCCCACTGCACCGCCCAGGGATCGTCGGCACAGACCTCCGCGAAGCGCTGGAAGGCGCTGCAGGCCTGCTCGAGATTGCCGGCATCGCGTGCGGCGAGGGCGCGCTGGAAGATCGCGGTCGGCTGGCGGGGGCAGGAGTTGGTGAAGCCCTCCTCGCTGCGTGCTAGGGAGAGCTGTGCCTCGGAGAGCCGCCCCAGCGAGACCTGGAGCCGTCCGAGGCCGAGCCATGCCTCTGCGGAGTCGGGGGCGTGGGTCAGCGCGGCTTCGAGGAGCTGGGTTCCCTCCTCCGCGAGGCCGGTCGCGTTCCAGAAAGGCCAGGCTGCCGCAAGCAGCGACACGGCCTGCTCCGGGGTGCTGTACTGAAGCGCGGCGAGCAGGTTCTCCCGCTCTTCGTCGAAGAAGCGGAGCGCGAGCTCGCTGTGGGGCCCATCCCACTGGTTGCGTGCGTCTTGTGCCGCCCCCAGGAAGTGGCTGGCGTGGGCTGCTTTCCAGGTTGCGGCATGGGGAGGCTCGAGAAGGGTGCTGGCGTAGTCGCGGACGGTCTCCAGGAGGGAGAAGCGGAGGCCGCTCTCGGTCTCTTGGGTCTGGAGCAGGGCTTGGCGCTGGAGAGCGGTGAGGGCGTGGGCCGCCTCGGGGCCGACCACGGCGAGGGCCTGCTCTGCCCGGAAGCTGCCCCGGAAGAGCGAGAGTGCGGGCAGGGTCTGTCGGCTGTCTTCGTCGAGGAGCTCCACTGCGGCCTCCAGAACGGCGCGGAGTGATTTTTGGCGCTCGGGGATGCCGCGTTGTTCGGTGACCAGGACTTCGAAGCGTCGCTCCAGGCGCTCGACCATCTGGTGGGGGGTCAGGGACCAGGCTGAGGCCGCGATCAGCTCCAGTGCGAGTGGCCAGCCATCGAGCTTGCAGCAGAGCTGGGTGATGCTCTCGGCGTTGCGTGGGGTGAGCTGAAAGTCGGGGCGCACGGCCTGGGCACGGTCCAGGAGGAGCGCGACACTGGGGCAGCTTGCAAGGCCATCGAGGGTCGGGGTTGCGCTGGGGGTGGGGAGCGGGCCGACTGGCAGGACACGCTCTCCTGCAACCTGCAAGCTGACACGGCTGGTGACCACACAGGTCAGCGACGGGCAAGAGGCGAGGAGCTCTTGGAGCAGGCCCGCGAGCTCGTCGGTGCGCGTGTCGGCGCTGTCTAGGATCAGCAGGCTCTCTTGCTGGCGCAGGTGCTCAATACAGGCGGGGAGGGGATTGGCCTCCGCAGGGAGGTTCAGGCGAAGCGTATCGGCCAGGAGGCGCTCCAGAGGAAGTGTCTCTAGCAGCGAGAGAAACCAGACACGGCCGCTGTAGGTGCTACGGAGCGCCTCCCCGGCGGCTAGGGCCAGGCGTGTCTTGCCCACACCGCCTGGTCCCAGGAGGGTCAGGAGCCGTAGCTCGCCGGGGGCCAGCAGGACAAAGAGCCGTGCGAGCTCGTCCTCACGCCCAAAAAAGCGGGTCAGCGGGGTGGGGAGGAAGCCGACATGCTTGGGGCGTTGTGGGGCGGGGCTGGGCTCTGGTAGGGGGGAGGACACAGGTTCTATAGGCATGGTGGGCGGGTCGATCTTGGCAGGAAGAATCGGGCTCTCGGGGGCGGGGAGGTGGCTGAGGAGCTCGCGGGTTCGCAGGGAGGGGGCTCGTCCTAGCTCTTCTCTCAGGAGCTCTTCCAGGTCCTCGTACTGGCGCTGTGCTTGTTCGGGAAAGCCTGCCTGGGCATAGAGAGTGATGAGAGTGCGGTGGTTTTCTTCGTCGAGGGGGTCGGTCTGGACGGCGTTACGGGCGGTGGCGAGTGCCTGCTCCCGCTCCCCGGCTGCCCAGAGCTGGGCGGTACGCTGGCGCAGGGCAAGGGCGAACCTATCGGCGAGGCGGCTCCGCTCCGCATCGATCCAGTCGTCGTACCAGCCGATGAGCAGTGGAGCTTTGTAGAGCGCGATCGCCTCGGCCCAGTCGCTGCGCCGGATCGCGTCCTCAAAGAGCTGGACATCGGTGGTGAAGGCCTCGGGGTTGAGGCGGAGGGCGCTACGGTCGGCGATTAAGACACGGCCCTGGATAATGCCCGGTGGTTCTAGCTGCTTGCGGAGAGAGTTTAGCGCGACACGGAAGCTATTGCGCTGGGCATCTAACTCTGCCTCGGGCCAGAGCAGCTCTGCTAAGACCTCGCGTGCGTGAGGGCGTCCCGTAAAGTACGCGACATAGGCCAGGAGCGAGGCGATCTTGCGTGTGGCGAAGCGCGCGATGCTGCCATCGGCGCGTACCAGCTGGACGCCCCCCAGTAGTTCGATTCTCCACAGTTTATCCACAATAGTGTTTTCAGCGATTTCTATGTAGTTCTTTAGAGTTCCGTGAGATGGGGAAAGCCAGAAAGTAAAGTATTTACCTGAGCACCCTCCGTGAGGGGCTCGATGAGGACAAGAACCTGCGCCTCGCTGGAGCGTCCTAGGCTCAGGCGGCGCAGGGCGCTCTCAGCCCAGGCACGGATCGGGGAGTCGTGGCGCTCGTGGCCATTGGAGAAGTAAAAGACAAGGCGGCGCTCCTGGCTGCCCTTACGCACCGTGAGCTGGCAGGCGCTCCCCCCTGCGATAGGCACTTTCTCCGAGCGCACAATCTGGTAGCCCGCGCCTTGGACACAGTAGTAGGGATCGTGGAGGGCATGGCGGTTCTGGGTGCCATCGATGACCGTCAGCATAAAGCCCTGGTGCTCCAGGGCCACCTCGCGGCGGAAGATGCGGGCCTCTCCAAAGACCTTGTGCTCCGCCTCGGTGACCTCGGCCTCTCGGGTGGCGAGCTCATGGGAAAACGCGGGCAGGCGCTCCAGGCGCTCGGAGGCATCGCGCAGCGGGACACGATCGAGGACAGCGCCTACGACAATCGTGGCGAGCAGGGCGCTCCAGAGCAGAGAGTTTTTTTTACTGTTATTATTGTTTTTCATGGCGGGTTCGATTCCAGGGAAGAAGACAGAGCACCAGAAGCACGCTGCGGAGCCCGAGGAGCAGCAGGGCGGGCAGGTGGAGGCGCATCCCGATCATGCTTGTCAGGGGCATCCAGAGCAGAGCGGCCAAGACATAGATAAGGGAGAAGGACCTGCGCCAGGCTGCCAGGCTCAGGGCGAGACCGCCAAAGCAGAGCGCATGGATATCGGTGAGGGTGCCCAGAGCGGTGAGGGCAAGCCCGGCGGTCACGAGGGAGGGCTGGGGGAGGCGTGTGGTGCGCAGCTCCCACAGGCTCGGGAGCGCCCAGAGCGTAAAGAGTAGCCCGCTCACCCGCTCCAGGGGCGCCGACTGCCAAGCGACAAGCAGCTCACGGGACTGCCACAGGCTCAGAAAGAAGAGGGCAAGCCCGACCGTTCGTAGGTTCATGCGCGTGGCTCCCGTCGCCGGGCAAAGAGCTTGAGGGTGAGGACAAACATCAGCACCAGCACGAGCAGGCCCCCGCTGGCGTGGACCGGCCCCCGCGCGACATCGGCACCAAAGGTGAGGGCGATCACACAGAGCATGAGGATTCGGGCGACATTGGCGAGCCAGGCGAGCGCCACCAAGGTGAGCAGGGCGGGCAAGGCATCTTGGAGCCGCTTAACACGCTCGTTGCGCACCGCCACCGCGAGGCCCGCCAGCAGAGCGGCTTGGAGCACATTGAGCCCTGAGCAGGCCGGATCGACCGAGACCTGGAGCCCCTGAATCGTCAGGTGCACCCCCTCCTGCGCCACCGAGAGCCCGAGGAGCGAGAAGAAATGCGCGGTCGCCCCCGCCCCCGTGAGCCGAAACCACCAGGTCAGCGGCTGGCCGTCGAGCACGAGCCACGGGTAGGCCAAGACGATCAAGGGTAGGAGCGCGCGGGCGCGGGTGAGGGTCTGTGGCTCCAGGCGTGTCCGCAGGTAGCTATCGGTGAGGAAGGCCATGCTCAGTGCCAGGAGCAGGTTGGCCTCCAGGCTGAGCCCGACCATAAAAAGTACCACAGCTCCCCCAACACCCGCTGGGGTGAGAGTGAGTGGGTCTTTGCGGAGGTGCCACGGCCCGCCCAGATAGACAAAGAGAGGAAAACCCGCCAGGATCGGGAGCGTGTCCGAGGACGAGCCCACCCAGCTACGGTCCCGGAGCCAGAGAAAGGCGCTCAGGAGGGCAAAGACCAGCAGAAAACCGCGGTCTCGCGTACTCAGTAGCTTCATGACCCACTCGCTTTGCGTGCCGCGGCGATCTGTGCTAGGTTCTCGCGCAGGGGCATGAGGTCCGGGGCGGTGGCTAGCATCTGGCGGGTCCAGCGCTCGGCCTCGTCCCAGCGCCGCGCGGCAAAGGCCTGCCGTGCCAGGAAGGTCTGTGCCTCTAGCGACTGGCTCGCGATCTGGCGGTAGAGCCTCTCGGCGGTGGCGGTGTCCTTACGGCCGAGGGCGATTCGTGCCAGGAGCTCCTTACCCGTGGGGCTCTCTCGGAGGTCCTGCCGCGCCTGGATGGTCTGCTCGGCGGTGGGGGCCTGTCCTTGCTCCAGCTCCGTGAGGGCCTTGAGGCAGGCGGCGCGGTAGCCCGCGGGCTCGGGGAGGGCGGCGAGCGGGGTGAGCGCGGCGAGGGCCTCGGACTGCTTCCCTACTTTGAACAGGAGCTCGGCCTGGGTGACGCGGAGCGCCGCCGATGGCCTTGACTGCGCGGTGACAAACTGTAGCGCTTGGTCGTTGCCGCGGTTTTCGCGCAGTGCCTGGGCCATGCCGTAGGCGTACCAGTCGGGGAACGACGAGAGATCTTGGTTCGCGGGAGCGAGCCGTAGCGCCGCCTCCCACCAGCCGCCGGCGAGGTAGGCCGCCGCGAGGGCGTGAGGGCGGTCTTTGAGCAGGCGCTCCAGGGCGGGGTCTGCCGACACTCCCGCATCCAAGGCGACAAAGTAGGGGTGGCGCTCCTGCTGTGCGGAGACAGTGGGCAGGGAGACACTCTGGCCCTGGCGGCGCAGGAGCTGGGCGAGGCCGCGCTCCAGGGCGGGGTTCCACGATGCCGCTCCCTTGAGCTTACCCAGCAGGGTCGCGGCCCGGCCCAGGGTACCGTCTTGGAGGCACTGGGTGAGCTCCAGGTAGATCACCTCGGGGTAGCGCTCGGCGTAGGCGGTCGCTTCGGGGAGGCCGTTGAAGCTATCGTGGTCGAAGAACTTGTTGGCGGGGACTGTCGCGAGGTGGTGGGCGAGCGCCTGCGCGGGGCCAGCCGGGTCGGGGAGCGGCGTGGACTTGGGGCTGGTTGGCGCGGCGGGGAGAGCCATCTTGTGCCAGAACAGCGAGCGTACCCGCAGAAAGTCCGCCGGGCTGCTCCATTGGCCTTCGTCCCAGGTGGCCAGCGCCTGCGTGTACTCCCCGCGCCGGCGGTAGAACTCCCCGAGCAGGTCGCAGTGGATGGGGCTCCGCGGCGCGGCGAGGTGGGCCGCGACATACTCCACCCGCGCCTCTCCCACCCGGCCCGCGGCTTCGAGGAGCTGGCCCCGGAAGGAGCGGACATCGGGGTCTTTGGGGGCGCAGGCCATGGCTTTTTCAAGGTGTGCCCAGGCCTCTTGGCGCCCCTCGGGGGTACTGACCTTGCAGAGCAGGGCCAGCCGTAGCAGGCGCCCGGCGTCGTCGGGGCCGTCGAAGTGGCTCGTGGTCAGGAGCTTCTTGGCCTCGGCGGGCTTGTGCTGGGCGAGCAGGCCATCGGCGCGCAGGCAGAGCCACCAGGCGGGGTGTTTTGCCTTGGGCTTCCACGCGGCGATCAGGCGCTCCGCCGCCGCGGTGTCCTTGGACTGGAGCAGGCCTCGCGCCGCCAGCGCCGCGGCCTGCTCATCACCGCTCACCGACTCGGGGTTCAGCCGCCAGAGTGCCGCCAGGCGTGCGGTGTCTCCAAGGGCGACCAGGCCGGCCCTCTCCAGCTCCTTGCTCTTCTCCGACAAGCCGGACTGGCGCAGGACACCCAGCGCCTCCACGGCTCGTCCGCGCTCAATGAGCTTCTTGGCGGTCTGGGTATGGCGCTGGTCTTGCCGGTTGATCACAAGCTCACGCCAGGCGAAGAGCCCCCCCGCGAGCACGGCGAGCCCTCCTGCGAGGAGGATGAGCTTGTGCTTATGCATCTTAAGCCGCTACCTTTCGTCGCTGCCGAGCCAGTGCCAGCCCGATAAAGCCCAGCAGGATCAGGCCGGTTGTCGGCTCTGGGCTGGAGAGGTGGTCGATATTGGCGCGGCCCACATCGAGGGTGAAGAGAATATCGTTGTAGTCCCGGTCGCCGCCGCCGTAGAGGTCCTCAAAGCCAATCAGCAGGTAGGGAGTGCCCGGGAGCGTAAAGGCGACCGCATGGACAAGGTTATCGGGGTTGATGTGGTTGGTTGAGTATTTATTGGTTCCCCCATTGGCCCCGTTGGCGATCAGGAAGAAGTTGAGCTGGGTGTTGGCACTGAAGTTCCCCATGTTCACAAAGTCGCCGGACTTCATGGGCTCCGATGTCGTTCGGGTAGTCCCACCGCGCTCCGACGCATCCGGGAAGATCAGCTTGGGGTCGCTGCCAAACGTGGAGGTCGAGCCTCCCTGCGAGTTGAAGCCCAGCGTGTTGTGGTAGCCTGCGCCCTCGCCCACAAAGTAGGCACGTACATCGGCGGCGGTATTGAGCTTGATCTTGGAGGGATCGATCCGGTGGAGCTGGACATCGGAGTTGCTCATCGGGGTGCCTTCGCGCAAGTTCGTGTTGGCGAAGTTCTTGAGGGTCTTGAGCTCGTTGTTCTTAAAAGAGGCCGATGCGGAGTCCGAGCCTGCTACCTTGACATGATCGACAATGTTCAGTCCAAAGGGGCGTACAGAGGACTCCACAGACGCTGTCGTTCCTCCCGTAAGGCTAAAGCCTCCCTGAGCTTGTGCGGCACCGGCAAGCAAGACGAAAGACGTGACGAGTAAGACTTTTTTCTTCATGATGGCCCAAGTGTGGCGATGCGGACATAAAAGATGCATTAATAGATCGTTTCCATGAAATGCAAGATCTCTTAACGTATTAAGATATCTCTGCCCTATGTTTAATTTTTAAACCGGTATTAGTATCGGCTCTTGTTAATGGAATTTTTATGGTGGTCCTAGATAATTGGGGCTATGAAACTTGGAAATCACTTTCTGCTTGGCCTTGGGGCAACACTGGTGGTTGTCTCTCTGGGGACTGCTGCTTGGGCAGGGCCATCGGTGCCGAGAGGGGCCTATATCACGCGGCCCGTGGTGAGTGGCCAGGATCTTACGAAGCTGGTGCGGACATCGCCGTTGGTGCGCCAGCGCTATGAGAAGGCATGGGGGCTCTCGACAGTGGAGACTCTCAAGCGCTTTGCGGGGATTCGTCTGGGGAAGCTGCCACAGACCGCGATGCTGAATGTCTACTACTTCCGGCCCACGACAGGGAGCTGGGGCTACAAGCTCCGGCGGGTGAAGCAGGGGACTCCCGTCTTTCTGCGTACGGATGGGACGCCCGTGATGATGAAGATCTGCGGCAACCCGATCGCCAAGCCGGCCAAGCCGGTTTCCCCACAGGATCAGGCCAAGGTCCCTGATTTCACTCCCGAGGAGAGTATCGAGACCCTGCACACCGACACCCCGCCGCCGGCTGACCCGGCTCCCTTTCCTCCAGACCAGCGCTCGGTGGCGCTGCAAGAGTCTGGGGCTCCCCTCCCCGCCGAGCCCACAAGCCCACCTGAGACGACGTTCCTGACCGAGACCCCTGAGGCTGCGACAGACCCGGGGGCGGCTCCCAAGCAAGAGAAAAAGCGTGGAGGGGGCTTTGCGCTTCCCTTTAACCTAATCCTCAGTAGCCTGGGATCGTCTGCTGCTTCGGGACTTGTGGGAGGTGGGAGCCCTGGTGGCATGAGTACAGTAAGCCCAACCAATATGGAGGGCTTGGCTTCGTCGGCGCCTTCCGGCGGCACGGAGCCTCCCTCCCAAGTTATGGTGCGCACTCCCACTGTAGCACCGCGTGTCACGCGTACAGAGGTACTGGAGAATATCCTTGGAAATGCAGGCGGGGGAGGTGGTGGTAAGAGCGTACGGGATGGAGGAGATGGCTCGCTCTCCGCACCGGAGCCTTCGATGGCGCTGATGCTCCCTCTGCTCCCGATGGTGCTCTGGAAGACACGGCGGCGCGACGCGGTAAAATAGGGCTATGCCCACCTATACCTACCGCTGCGACGAGCCCTGTGAGACCTGCGGCGGCAATCAGGAAGTCTTTCAGCGCATGTCCGATGCGCCCCTTACCCAGTGCCAGGAGTGCGACAAGGCGATCCGTCGCGTGGTGAGCCTGCCCCTGCGCGCCGTGGTCAATAGCGGCAACCTCTCCGACAGTAATATCGAGGCCAAGGGCTTCACCAAGTATGTCCGCGCGGGAAAAGGCCGCTACGAAAAAGTGGCAGGCTCCGCCGAAGCGCCCGCGACACTCGATGGCAATAATACCGCCGACGGGCTGTAGGAAGCTTGCCCCCTGACCCCCGCCTGCCCATGACCCCCAATTTTGGGGGCCAGGGGGCGATATAGGATATTTTCTAGGTCAAATAACGGTCTTAGGTAAGAATACCAACCGCAAAAGTGCTGTATAATCGTCGCCAAACCTGCCGAACTGCCAGAAAATAGCATCGGCAACAAGGATATGCTGATGATTTTCCGCTCTCGCGCGACCTTACTTGCCTCCCTGGGTATCGCTGTCGTCTCTCTGGGTATCGGCGATGCCCACGCTGCCGATCTCACCTGGGACAATGGCTCGGGGGACTTTCTCTGGAACACCTCCAGTCTCAACTGGACCGGGGCGGCCTGGGTCAATGCTCCTATCAATGGCGCGATCTTCGGCGCGACCGGTGCTGGGACGGTCAGTGTGGCCAGCCCCGTTGTCGTGGATAGCCTGAATGTTACGGGGGGCGCTTACTCCTTCAATGGAGGTGGCTCGCTGATCTTTGGGGCGGGCTCTAGTACCCAGACCACGGGGGTGGTCAATGTCGCCTCTGGGCTCACGACGCAGATCAGTATCCCGATCACTAGCACAGTGGGCTTTCAGAAGATCGGGGCGGGGGTTCTGGAGCTGAGCGGTGCCGGTAACTTCTCGGGCGGTATCCCCCTGACCTCGAATGGCAACCTCAGGGCCGATGTGATTGTCGGGGGCACCACGGGCAACATCGCCGCCGGGACCCTGCGCCTGCTCAACTCCAGTGTCTTGCCCTCTTCCACCCGTGTCAGTATCGCCAATGGCTACCTGGATATCGGGAGCAACAACCTAACCCTCTCGCAGCTTACTTTCGTCAACCAGACCAGCAGCGCCGCCTGGAACACGACCCTCAATGCCAACAACGGTGTGGTCGGAAGCGGCACCCTACGCGTCCTGGGAGACATTAATGTCATTGGTGTTACGGGCAACAACTTCGGCAACTCGATCGCGGCGAACCTAGATTTAGGCGGCGGGACTCAGCTCGTGCGGGTGGGGGTCAGTAGCTCGTTCGGGCTCAACACTGCCCTGATGTTCACCGGCTCACTCAGCAACGGCTCGCTCCTTAAGATGCCGGGCTATACCTTTGCAGGGACCTACGGCTCCATCGACGGTATCAGTCTCTTTGGGAACAATACCTACACTGGCTCGACCGTGCTCAACTCTGGCACCAATGTCATTACCGGTACCAACGCCACGACCTCCCTGAAGATCGCCGGAATCGGGGGGCCGGGCGGGAGCCAGGCGATCCTCCAGGGGGCCAATGGCTCGCTTCAGTCCGCTACCCGAATCCAGGCGTTCGCGGCGGGAACCTTCGTGATCGACAACAACGCCGCCTCGGGAGCCAGTGGGAACAACGCCCCCAATATCCCCGCGGCGCAGAACAACGACCGTATCCGCGACGATGCGACAATCGAGCTACGCGATGGCAACCTGATCTACCGGGGGCTGCTGAACGCGACCGCCTCGGAGACCTTTGGGGCGCTGACGGTCAGTGGCGGCCACAATGTCGTCAATATCATCACCGGCGCGGGGGCGGCGGGCTCGGGGACGGGCTCGGCCACCTTGACGGTCAATGGGAACCTTACCCTGGCTCCCCGCGCGACTATGGTGATCGGCAACACGAGCCTGGGCGGGGTGAGCAAGCTCTTTGTCAATGGCACCCTCCCCGCCGCCGACTCCACCGGAATCCTGCCGCGCATGGTGGGAACCAATGATTTTCTCACCTACAACGCCGCCACCGGCTTCACTCCCTTCACCGCCTACGCCACCGACTTCAGCACGCCGGGGACGAATGTCACCCGCGCGGCGGCCTCGACCATTGGCAACGCCAACATCAACGCCCTCAAGACCACCGCGACCTTCACCACGACCATTGGCACGGGAAACACCCTGAGTGTCGCCTCGGGGATGCTCTTTAGCCAGAGCGGAACCCACACCCTCGCGGGGGGAACCGTGGCCTTCGGGGCAACGCCCGGCGTCTTGTTCGGCTCGACCACCTTTGGGGCCACCGGCTTCCCGACTGCCATCACCGGCACGCAGGGGATTATTGTCGCCAACGGCACCGCCAACTTTACCACCAACGCGAACCTCTCCGGTCTCACCGGCCCGCTCACTGTCTCATCGAACGGGGCGACCGCGACCCTGGCCACCAGCACCTTCACCGGCCCGATCGACGTTCGCGCGGGGACACTCAACCTCAACACCAGCCAGACCGGGGCGGGCCTAGGGGCGATCACGCTCGGGGTCGCGCAGAACGACTCCAACCTGCTGGGCACGGTTCCCACCCTGAGCTTCTCCGGGGCGGGGGCCAACGCGACCTTCGACCGGCCTCTGATTGTCGATAACGGGGCCCAGAACCTGGCGGGCGATGCGCTGCCCTTCTCCATGATGGCGCGCCTTACGCCGCTGAGCAACACCACCGGCTCCCAGACCTGGAACGGCAACATCACCCTCAACTCGCCGGTCAACCTCCAGGGCGGCGGCGGGGGCGGTACGGGCGCGACCAACTTCACCGGGACAATCTCAGGGTCGTCGGCCTTCTTTATCCCCAACGGGCGGGTAAGCTTCACGTCCACGTCGGTTCTCTCGAACGCCGGCGGGTTCACGCTGGGCAACTCGGGCAATACCATGATCGCCGACTTCCAGGGGACTGCCACGGGCAACGCCCCCCTGACGATCAACGGCGGCAACAACAACGTTGTCAGCTATGGCTCGGCGACCAGCCTGCCGGGCGGGACGATCACCGTCCAGAACGCCTCGGGCTCGACCGCCCCGACCCTTACTCCGACCTCGAGCTCGACCCTCGGCAACACCATCCAGCTCAACGGCGATGCCAACGCCAATGTCGCCAGCGGGCTGTCGGCGACCTGGGCCGGCCCCTTGCAGGGAACGGGGACGCTCAACAAGAACACGGGCACGGGGACTCTGGCGCTCACTAGCAATGCCTCGACCCACACCGGCGCGATCAATGTCAACGCGGGGACGCTGCTGGTCAATGGCACGCTCGCGACCTCGACCAGCGCTCTGACCGTGGGAGCGGCGGGGACGTTAGGTGGCTCGGGGATTATCAACCGACCGGTAAACGTGAGTGGGACGGTGTCTCCGGGCAGTAGTCCCGGCATCCTGACGGTCAATGGCAATGTCGGGTTCAGCGCCGGCTCGACCTTCTTTGCCGAGCTGACCAGCAACCTGGTGGGTGTAGGCTACGACCAGCTCGCCGTGAACGGCACGGTCGGGCTGGGAAGCGCCAACCTCGCGCTGAACCTCACCTTCGCCCCAACCGCCACGCAGAGCTTCTTCCTGCTCACCAATGACGGAACCGACGCGATCACGGGGACCTTCAACGGCCTCACCGAGGGCGCGCCGGTCAGCGCGACCTTCAGCGGGACGACCTACACGGGGCGGATCAGCTACCTGGGTAACTCGACCACCAACGCCACCAGCGGCGGCAACGATGTGGTTCTCTATAACTTCACCGCCGCCTCCAGCACGGCCCCGGAGCCGGGGACTCTTGTCCTCCTCACGCTGGGCACGCTCGGCCTGCTGATCGCCCCACGACGCAAGTAGCCCTGCCCGCCCCCTGACCCCCACAAGTGGGGGTCAGGGGGCAAGGCTTCCTACCGCGCCAGCTCCCAGGCGAGGTGCGCCAGCTCGGGGGCGATGAGCTTCTCCCAGGCGAGGACCACGGCCTTGTGGGAACCTGGCGTGGAGAAGACCACCATGCCGTGGTAGGTGCCCGCGACCGCGCGGGAGAGCATCGCCGCCGCGCCCACTTGCTCCCAGGAGAGCATGCGAAAGAGCTCCCCAAAGCCCGGAAGGGTCTTCTCGAGCCGCGCCGCTAGCGCATCGTAGGTCGTGTCTCGGGCGGAGATTCCCGTGCCGCCATTGAAGAGAAGCACCTGCACCCCCGCGGCCGCGGCCTGCTCTAGGGCGCTCTGGACCTGGTCCGGCTCGTCTTTTATGAGCTGGTAGAGCGTCAGGTGGTGCCCTGCCGCCAGCAGCTCCCGGATCAGGAACTGCCCGTTGAGGTCGGTCTCTTTGGTGCGCGTGTCGCTGACCGTGATAATCCCGAGGGAGACCGGCCCCCCCTCGGCGGCGATTCGCTGGTGTTGCTCGTGGCTCATGTGAGGCTATCGTACCCGAATCCGCCGCTCGGGGGACGAAAGCGGGGCTGGGATGGGCTAGGCTGGGTCAATGCAACAAAACGGCGGAGCGGACATGATGACCCAGTCTGCGCTAACCAGTGTCTTACGTGAGGTGCGGACCACGGCGGCGTTCTACGAGCAGGCGGCGCGGCGCTTTGGCCGTGCCTCTGCCTTTGCCGAACTCGCCCAAGACGAGCGCCGGCACGAGCGTCTGGTGCTGGCCCTGCTGAAGACCTACCGAATCGCGGCCCCCAAGCCCCCGCCGCCCCTGCCGCTCCCCAAGACCCTCCCCGAGGCGCTCCAGCAGAGTGTCCGTCTGGAGAAACACACGGTCGCGGAGTGTGACCACTACCTCCGGTTTCTCAAGGCGCGCGAGATTGTCGATCTCTTCGGAGCGATCCGGGTCTCGGCGCGGGAGCTCCACCTGCCCCGGCTTCAGAAAAAACTAGGGACGGACTCACCCTCGCACCTCAGCCCCGCACAAGTACACCGGCTCGACCAGAAGCTCAATAAACGCCGGTAACGCTAAGAATTCCCCCACGCCTGAGCAGATTCAGGCTAAAATGCGCGAAGAAGAAAAGGCTTGGTGGGAGGCAGACGCATAATGGGTGGATTTTTGACGTGGTGGAAGTCAACGCCGCTTTACATTCGGATCATGATCGCGCTGGTGATCGGGGCGATTGTCGGCTCGGTTTGGGGCGAGGGAGCGGCGAATCTTGAGGTTCCCGCCAAGCTGATCCTGCGGATGCTTGGGGCGCTGGCACCGCCGCTGATCCTCGTGGCCGTGATCCAAGCGCTGATGAAGACCGAGGTGCGTGGTAAGCTCGCCGCCAAGCTCGGGGGGCTGCTGGTGCTCAATACCGTGGTCGCGATCGTGATCGGGCTGATTGTCGCCAATGTGATCCAGCCGGGCACCCACGGCAAGCTAGAGCTCCCGGCTCCCAAGGCAACTCTCTCGTCGAAAGAGACCGATCCCCAGAAGAAGCTGATCCTAGAGACCATGGAGAAGGCGGGCTGGAAGGCCCCCGAGGCCAAGAAAGAGGTCTGGGAGCAGTTTCTGGACAATGTCCCCAAGAGTATCGCCGCGCCGCTGGTGGAGAACAATGTTATCGGGATCATCCTGCTGGCGCTGGCCTTTGGCTCGGTGCTGCGGCAGCTCAAGGACCGCGCGATCTCGACCGTGATGGAGGCGGTCGATGTGGCGATGGAGACCCTAGTGAGCATCCTCCATGGGGTGATTCAGGTGGTGCCCGTGGGCATCTTCGGGATTGTGTCCTCGATTGTGGGCAAGCAGGGCTTTGCGCCGTTTGCCGCACTGGGCTACTTCATTGTCGCGGTGCTGGTGGGGCTGTTCCTCCAGGCGCTCTGGTACCTGGGCCGTGTCCGCGCAGGTTCTTGGGTGCGCCCCGGCCAGCTCCTGCAGGGCTGCCGCGATGCGCTCGTGATGGCCTTCTCCACGGCGTCGTCTACTGCCACCATGCCCGTGACCTTTGAGTGCCTCTGGACCAAGGTCGGGCTGCGCGAGCGCTCGGCGAGCATGGGCGCGCTGGTGGGCTCGAACTTCAACAACGACGGCACGGCGCTCTACGAGGCGATGTCGGCGCTGTTTATCGCGCAGATGCTCGGGCAGCACCTCACCCTCCAGCAGCAGCTTCTGATTGTCATTACGAGTATTGTCGCCTCGGTCGGGGCCGCCGGAATCCCCGAGGCGGGCCTGGTCACCATGACCCTAGTCTTCACCGCCGTGGGCCTGGATGTGCGCTACATCGCGCTGCTCTTCACCGTGGACTGGTTCTTGGACCGCTGCCGCACGATGATCAATGTGATGGGCGACATGAATATCTCCTGCCTGCTGGATGGCAAGGAGCGTGAGGAGCCCAGCGAGCGCCTGCCGGACATGCTCGCCGGCCACGAATCCTAGACGCCGATTGAAATCGGCGTCTGCAGTGGCCTTCGGCCACAAAGCCCGTGCCGGGCTACAATATTGCGCCCCCCTTCGCAGCGAAGAATGAGCCGCCCAGAGGGCACCCGGCCGGAGGGGGTGGCGAGCCCTAGCGAGCCGGGGGAGGCTAGCCCGGCACGGGCTTTGCGGCGGAGGAACGACGCCACTGTTGACGCCTAATTTTATTGGGCGCTCAGAGCCGCACGACAAGATCGAGGCCGTCGCTGTTTTTGGTACGCTTCGCCATCCCCCCATCGTCTTTTCCATCGTCCCCGACACTGTAGAGCGTGCACCCGGTGCCCTCTTTTTTGTAGCGGAGTGTCTGCTTCGTGGGCGAGAGCGGGTCGAGGGGAAGGGTGGGGGAATCGGGGAACGCGCCGGTCTTTGCCCTCTCTTCCAGTAGCGCCAGCGCGGACTCCCGTAGGTTTTTCTGTGCGAGGATCGTGAGCTGTGTCTTGCGTGGTGCCTGCGAGAAGACGGGAGCGAGGAGCAGGGCCATGACATTCTGCGGCAGGTTGATGCGGTCACGCTCCCAGGCTTTCAGGAAGCGGTCCATCTCTTGCATCTTGGAATAATCGTCGGTGCGTTTCGCCTCACGAATGATCTGGAAGGCCTTGCGCCAGAAGACCAGGAGCTGCTTCTCCCAGAACGCGGCGGCAATGGGGGAGACAAGGGAGAAGGTCTTCGTGACACTGCTGCCAGCAAATCCGTAGCTGTTTCCGTCGTTGTCGATGTTTGCCTCCTCCGGGTAGGCAAGCTTGCCCTCGCGCAGGAGCTTCATGCAGACCGTGCTGAGCACCACCTCGCCCTTGAAATAGTGCTCCGGGTCGAGGGGCGGGCCAAAGGCAGCATGGGCGGCGTGGGCCTCGGGGCTGGGGCCAAAGCGCTTGAGAGTCTCGATATAGCCCTTGTCGGCATTGGCATGAATCGCGACTGAGACAAGCGCGGCGATGATGCACGGGGTCTCGCCGATCAGGTTGCCCAGCTTGGCGGCGCGGGTGATATCCGCCCACGCCGCCGACGCGTCTTGTGCGAGCAGGGCGCGGCAGATGAGCGTGCGGGCAAACTGGCGCAGGACTGCAAACTCCGGGAGGAGCAGGTTGGGGCCGAGGCTCCAGTCGTAGGCGAGGTCACAGTGCGGGCGCTCTAACGCGTCCTCCACGAGGGTTATCAGCGCGGCGTAGCGGGTGAGGCCTGCGGAGAACTCCGCCTGCGCCGTTGCGTCCTTGGGGTTCTTGAGGAAGTCGCTGGCGGCCTTGTCCCAGAGGTTACACTCGCGCTTGGGAAGGGCGTTGTAGCGCTGGGTGAGCTCTTTGAGGAGCGGTCCCGCGTTCTGCGAATCAGGAACGGGGGGATTGGGCCGGAGGTCGTCTGGGGTGAGCGGGAGCCCCTCACGGCGAGCGCCCGCCCGCTGCTCCTCCAAGAGGCCCGGCCCCGTGACCCCGAGAATCATAGTGCCCACCAGCGGCGAGGCAGCCAAGGCAACTCCCGTACCCTTCAAAAGCCCACGACGTGTTACGTTCATGGTTGCCTAAACGCAGGACACGCGGATTTGGTTACGGCCTCAGGTGCGATTGGCGAGCTCGATCAGGTTGCCGTCGGGGTCGCGGAAGTAGAGCGAGAGGATCGGGCCGGTGGCTCCGGTGCGGGCGACGGGGCCTTCGATTATCTCGACAGTGCATTGCTCTAGGTGCGCGGCGAGCTCGCTCAGCGGGGTCTCGGTGAGGAAGCAGAGGTCGGCGGAGCCGGGTGTCGGGAGCGTTGCCTTGGGCTCTAGCTCCCGACCGGCTTGGTGTAGGTTGATTTTCTGGTCCCCGAAGCGCATCGCGACCCGGCCCGCGCCGAAGGTCTGCGGCTCCATCCCGAGCACGCGCTGGTAAAACTCTACAGTGCGCGGGATATCGGCGACCGTCAGAACCAAATGGTCTAGTCTTAGCCCAGCGACTTGCACAGATTGGCCATCTCGATGGCGGCGACCGCAGCCTCGGCGCCTTTATTGCCCGCCTTGGTTCCGGCGCGCTCGATAGCCTGCTCGATCGTGTCGCAGGTCAGGACGCCGAAGGTCACCGTGGTATCCGTGGCGAGCATGGCCTGCGCGATTCCCTTGCTGGCCTCCGACGCAATGTAGTCGTAGTGGTCGGTGGAGCCACGGATCAGGCACCCGAGGCAGACCACGGCATCGTACTTGCCCGAGGCGGCCATCTTGCGGGCGATCAGCGGAATCTCAAAGGTCCCTGGCACACGCGCAATCGCGACTTTCTCCGGGTCACCGCCGTGCCGACGGAACGCATCGAGCGCTCCTTCGAGCAGGCGCTCGGTGATAAAACCGTTCCAGCGCGAGATCACAATTCCCAATCTGAGCCCAGTCGCAACCAGACTTCCTTCAAAAACCTGCGGCATGGGGTTATCATACCCTATAATGCCAGCGTGAAAATCGCCCTTGCGCCGCTCGACGAGCGCCCTGTCAATACCCGCTACCCCTCTCAGATCGCCGCGATCGCCGGTGCCGAGGTCGCTCTGCCGCCGCTTGAGATTCGTGGCGCGGCCCGCACCCCCGCCGATACCGCCGCGGTCGCCGCGTGGCTTCGGGAGCAGGCGGAGAGCGCCGAGGGGCTCGTGGCGTCGGTGGAGTATCTCGCGTGGGGCAACCTCATCAACTCCCGTATCTCCCACGAGACCACGGCGGAGGGGCTGGCGCGGCTCGCCCCGCTGGTGCAGGCCAAGGAGAGCGGCGCGCTGGTCTATGCCTTCGCACTCATCACCCGGGTCGCCAATGCCAACGACTGCGTCGAGGAGCCGCTCTGGTGGAAGACCTACGGAACCCGCTGCTACGCCCTCTCCCAGCTTCTTCATAAGCAGACGGTCGGGGCGCTGGAGGCAGGCGAGGTGGAGCGCATTGCTACCCTGCGCGCCGAGGTTCCCACCGAGCACCTGCGCGAGTTCCTCACCCGCCGCGAGCGCAACCACGCGCTCAATCTCAGTGTGCTCAATCTCCTCGCAAGTGAAAAACTCTCGTTCTTGCTCATCACGTCGGATGACACGTCGCAGTGGGGTCTGCCCAGCCGCGAGAAGGCCTGGCTGGAGAGCTGGGCGGACCTGCTCGACGTTCGCGGCCGCATGATGCTCCACCCCGGCGCCGATGAAGTGGGCTCGGCGCTGACGGCACGCCTGCTCTGCGAGAAGCTGGGGCGGCGGCCGCGCATCTTCCCGCTCTACGCGCTCCCCGGCGACGAAGCGATTATCGCGCCGTACGAGGACCGCGCGGTGCGCCTGACGGTCGAGGGGCAGATCGGGGCGTGTGGCGGGCTCCTGGCAGGCTCCCCCGAAGACGCTGACTTGATCCTTGGTGTCCTCACGCCCTCGCCCCGCCGTACCGAGTGGCGCGCCGACTTCGCCGATGCGGAGCGCGCGGCCCGCCAGGGTGCCTACGAGGCGTTCTTCGCGGAGCTGGGGAAATTCCAGGACTCTGGAAAGCTGGTCGCGCTGGGCGATGTGGCCTACCCCAATGGCGCTGACCCGCTCGCCATGGACCTCCTCTTTGCGGAAAGCTCACCCTGCGCGCCCGGCAAGCTCGCCAGCTTCGGTGCCTGGAACACGGCGGGCAACTCGCTGGGCACGACGGTCGCGCAAGCCGTCGCGCTCTGGCTCGCGGGCGACAAGGCCGATCTCCACGCGCAGAATATCGCCCTGACCCACCACTTTCTCGAAGGCTGGGGCTACCAGACCGAGGTCAGGAGAGAAGCGCGCGCCAAGAACACCGAGCGCTTCGGCCACCACGACCCGGCCCCCCCCGCCCCCAATGATGGGGGAGCCATGGATCAGATCGCCTTCACGTGTGCAAGTATCGAGGCGGGGCTGCAACTTCGCCTTGCCCAGCTCCAGAAACGCGGTGTCGGGGTGGGCCTCACGCTCGTCCCTGGCTCCGTGACGCTCCCTTGGAGCCGCACCTTTGAGTGCGACTTTGAGCTGGTTTGAAGTGGTATCCTGAAGTCAATGACCATTCGTGCCCTCTTTTTCGGCCACTACCGTGATATCGTCTCATCCGGCGAGCGGGAGCTGACTCTTGACGTGCCCGCGACGGTCGCCGATGCCGCCGCCGCGCTGGCCGCGTCGGAGCCGCGCCTCGCGGATCTTCTGAGCCGCACCCGCGTGGCCGTGGGGGCGGACTTCGCGACCGCCGAGACGCCCCTCAAAGACGGTGACGAGCTGGCGTTCTTGCCCCCGATGAGCGGAGGGTAGGGTGTTAACTCTTAAAGATCTGACATTTGAGATAGATGCGGCTTCTTTCTACGGGATCATCTCGCGTTGCAGTGGCGGTTTGCTTGATCTAAGCTGGCACCTTGAGTTTGAGATGGAGGAGAAAGAATGTGAGGGAATTCCCTGGGATATTACGATAAGCTCATCGAATTTACGCATTTCTTTCCCTAATCCCTGCGATCTAGAAAACACAGAGTTTATTGTTCCAAATAATGATCAGGATGAAGACTCTCCCTTCCTATTTACTTTTCTTGAACATGATCCTGTCTATGATGCAGGTCTTCAGTTTGGGGTCTGGCACGAGAACCTCATAGATTTTAAAATGCAAGCAAAGACAAATCCTCAAGCCAGCGAAGACTATGACACGAATATAGATCTTGTGATCGCTCTCGCCTTGCCCTTTAAAGGGATTTTTTGTACAACATATTCCTATGAAGCTGCTATTGGTTCTGAAGAAGCACAAGACTGGCTACGTCAGGTTGGCTTATGCCCCGAGAGTTTTAGCTCCCTGATCGAGATAACGGAGAACCCTTCGATCATTAGCTCGCAGTTTTGTTTTTTATATTCTAAAGGAGCGAGTGCTTAGCATGGTGCTTTTGACGACCGAGCCGCTCCAGCCGCAGCAGGCGGTAGAGGCGGTGATGACCGACTCCGACGGCGCGTACGTGCAGTTTGTGGGGGTGGTGCGGGACCACTCCAAGGGCCGGAGCGTGACGGGGCTGGAGTACCAGGTCTATGCCCCGATGGCCGTGGCGCAGCTGGAGAAGCTGGTCGCGGAGGTGAAGGCGCGCTGGGGGCTGGCCTGCGCGATCCTGCACCGCTACGGCTTTATCCCTGTGGGCGAGACCGCGGTGGTGGTGTGTGTCGCCAGTAGCCACCGGGCGGAGGCGTTCGACGCCTGCCGCTGGGCGATCGACACGCTCAAGGCCGATGTGCCGATCTGGAAGAAGGAGTTCTGCCCCGATGGCACCTTCTGGATCGAGGGCGACGAGGCGATCACGGCTCAATGAGCGCGGTGACCATTCGCCCCATGGTGGGCACGGATATCGAGACGGTCGCGCGGATCGAGCGGCAGTCGTTTACCAGCAACTGGACCACGTCGGCGTGGGTCAATGAGCTCTCCAACCCCTTTGCGATCTATCTGGTGGCGGAGCTGGAGGGCGAGGTGGTGGGGCACTGCGGCTTTCACTTGGTCATGGACGAGGCCCATATCACGACCCTGGCGGTCGCGGAGACCTGGCGCAACCAGAAGCTCGGAGAGCGGCTCTTGGTGGGAATGCTGGAGACCGCCCAAACCCGCGGGGCAACGTCGGCGACATTGGAGGTGCGCCGCAGCAACGCCCCCGCGCAGCACCTCTACCAAAAGTACGGCTTCTCCTGGGAAGGCACCCGCAAGGGCTACTACGACGGCGAGGATGGCGATATTCTCTGGGTGCGCCGCATGGAAGACCCCGCCTGGAAGAAGCGCTTCACCGAGAACCGAACACGGCTAATGGCAGTGGTCAGTAGCGACTGAGGCTAACAACGCCATCCGTGCGCTTATACTGTTCTTGGACATGGCAGCTCTGGCAACGGGCTAGCTTCCCACGCTCCATAACTCTCTCGGCTTCACCATCAACGACGAGAAACTCCCAGTCGTAGCAGCATGACCTCTTTGTCGGGTTGTGCCAGCAACGGGAGGGCTAGTGCCAGCAGTGACACCAGCCCCCCTAGGTATTTTGCGTCCATGCCCTACTTTACCGACTTTTGCCAGGCAAGCGTTTCCTTGAGGTAGTCACGGAGCTTCTCGAACTCCTCGACGCCCACCAGAGTGACCTTGAGCTGGCGGTTGGCGACCGCAAACGACTGGCCGCGCAGGAGCTTGCCCGACGAATAGATCGAGAACTCCTGGCGCTTGCCCACGACACCCATCTCCAGCGTGCAGTCCTCGGCGAGGGCGTAGCTGTAGCTGACGAGCCCCATGTCCTTGCCCTGGATCTCACGGTACTTTTGGATCGTCGCATCGAGGTACTTGAGCAGGCCATCCACCTCCTTGCTGTCCAGATACGCCGACGAGGTGTAGATACCGACGGCATCGGTGCGGCCTCCGAGGAAGATCTCGCCGCTGTTGTCGGCCTTGGTGTCCTGGAAGTAGAGGTAGATACCGTCCTTGCGCTCCTGCCCACCCTCGGCATCGACCGTGATGGCGGTGGCATTTGCCCAGCTCCGGCCACGTCCGCTGATGCGGCAGGGGGTGAGGCGGCGGACGGTCGCGGCGCCGGGGGCCTCCAGGCGGGCACGCAGCTCCGACGTGTCGGCGTGGGCGGGGGAGACAAAACAGGGCAGCGCGGCGGCTGCCAGCAGAAACAGAGTCACTTTTTTCATCACCTCCAAAGACGACAGCGGCCTTGGAGATGTGACAGATTTAGTGCAGGACCCCGGCGTGTGGCCCGAGGCTACCAAACTTCGCGAGGGTCTTGAGATACTCATCCGGCAGGCCGATATCCCAGCGCTCGCCCTCGACCAGGAGCGCACGGTAGTTGTCCGGGTTGCGCTTCCAGAGCAGCTCCTGGCCGCTCGTGAGCTGGAACTCGTTCTTGACCCGCGTGTTGGTGGCGATCAGCTCCCCGAGGCAGTCGAAGATCTCCGATGTGAACAGATGAATCCCAAAGTGTCCCAAGTAGGTGCCGTCGGCGAGGCCCTCGGTCTTGAGCGCCTGCACCTCCGCGATAGTGGGCTTCTCCTGGAGCGCCAGGATCTCGTAGAGGCCCGGAGTCTGAGTTGCCTTACCCTTGAGGATGCCCGTGACACTCACCCCGCTCTCGGGCTCCAGCCGGACGCCCGTCACCGAGCCGCCTGAGGCCTCGCCCGCCGCGAGCAGCTGGCCCAGAGGATCGCCGGTGTAGACATGGTCGCCCAGGAGCAGGAGAATCGGCTCCCCGTTGGCAAAGTCTCTTGCCTGGTAGACCGCGTGCCCAAACCCCTCGGGCGAGGGCTGCTCGACATAGGTGATGCGCTCGGCGAGGCTCGCCAGCTTCTCTCCCTCGGCCAGGAGCCAGTCTTTCCCCGCAAACACGTTTCCTTCGTCGGCGGTGAAGGCACGGAAGTGCTCCTGGAAGGTGCCCGCGCCACCCTTCTCCACGACAATACACAGCTCCTCGATCCCCGCGGCCACACAGGTCTCGGCGATCAGCTGGATCGTGGGCTTGACCAGGCCATCGGTGTCGATTAAGGGGAGGAGCTCTTTCTGGATCGCGCGGGTGGCGGGAAACATGCGGGTGCCGCGGCCAGCGGCGGTGATAACGGCTTTACGGGTTCTCATAGGGGGTTAAAGATGGGCCTGGACCTCTGCCTCTAAGACACTGGGCTCGACAAGGCCATCGATAGTTGCAGCGATCTTGCCATCACGCCCCACGATAAACGTCGCGGGGATCGCACGGATGCCATAGGCCATGCCCTGCTCCGGGGTGACATTGAGCTGCGGCCAGTCCATCTCGTTGTCCTTGGCAAACTGAGTCGCCTGGGTGAGATCGTCGTTGGAGACCATCCCGATCACCTCTAGGCCACGCGCGGCGTACTTTTTGTGTAGCGCCACGACACTGGGGAGCTCCTTGCGGCAGGGGCCACACCAGGTCGCCCAGAAGTTCACCAGGACCACCTTGCCCTTGTAGTCGGCGAGGCTCACCTGCTTGCCATCGGCGGTCTTGCCCTCGAGAGGGGGAGCGGGCTGGTCCATGAGCACACCCTTGTGGAGCTCGGGGTTGCCGGGTTTGGTGAGGAGGGTGACCGCGCTCATCAGAGCGATGGCGGCGATGCCATAGAACACAATCGGGGGGATCTGACGTTTCATGAGTCGCTCCTCAGACGAGGAAAAAGAGTATGCCGAAGGCGAGACTCGAACTCGCACGGGTTGCCCCACACGCTTTTGAGGCGCGCATGTCTACCATTTCATCACTTCGGCTACGGCGACAATTATACCACAGACAGAAAACCTCTCCCCCTGCCCCCCGGGTACCCTCTGGGTGCGGGCGTTCGTGCCTCACTGGGAAAGGAGGGAGCCAGAGGGGGATTCCCCCCCCTTCCCCAACGAGGAACGAGTGCCTGGGGAGGGGGCAGGGGGAGGAGAGGTTACTCGGGAGAGGTTAAAGAGGCTCCTACCGCCAGAGGCCTTCGCGGTAGAGGCGCTCGACCAGGGCTATTGTCGGGAGGGCGGTGACCGCATCGTAGAGGTCGGGGGCGGTCTCAGAGTCGAAGCGGCGGCCCGAGCGTAGGGCAGCGACAAACGCCTTATCGGGGGTGGGGATGCGGTAGGTGGCGGGGTCGGGGACCTCGATAGAGCAGCCGCTCTCGCGGACATAGAGCTCGGCGGGCATGCCCTCGCGCTGGTGCCAGCCTGCGGTGCCATTCTCGCCAAAGACCTGGATACGCTCTAGGGTCTCGGTGGCATCGCCCAGCAAGGTGAGCTCGGCGCGGGCATCGCTACGAAAGCGGAGCTGCACCGATGCACAGACATCCACCTCGGCGGTCCCGGCCTTGTAAAGCTGGGCGCTGGCGACGCTGAGTGGCTCGGGGATCAGGCTGAGGGTGAGGTCGAGCATCGACGCGCCGGCATCGCGCAGGAAGCCGCCGCCCTCGGACTCGTGCATGCGCCAGGTGCGCCCGTGGGTCTGGAGCCAGGGCTGGCTGCGCAGGATCGAGACAAAGCGCACCGGCCCAATCTTGCCCACCGCAGCCTGCAGGAAGCGTGCATGGCCGCGCGCGCGCCGGGTGTAGGAGACAAAGAGCGCCAGGTTCTTCTCGCGCGCCTTCTGCACCAGAGCCTGCCCCAGCGCATGATTCGTGACAAAGGGCTTCTCACAGAGGACGTGGACACCCGCCTCCAGCGCCGCGGCGATCTGGTCGGCGTGGCGGGCGTGGGGCGTACACAGAACAATCGCATCGGCACAGCCCGCGGCAAGTAGGTCCTGCTCCGAGCGGAAGAGCTGAGGGCGCTGCGGGAGGGCGCGTGCCATGCGCGAGAGCGCCTCGGCATCGGGGTCGCAGATCGCGACAATCTGTGCGCCATCGGCGACAAGACGCTCCGCATGGACCGCCCCAACCGTCCCACAGCCTGCCAGTGCTAGCCTTGGTTCCGCCACTAGAGCCCGAGCCCCCGAAGTGCGGTACGGATCAAGGTCGCTGCCTCGTCGGGGGTCTCGGCGACCGGCGCGGGCGCGAGGATCTCACAGGCGATAGAGCCGCTGTAGCCCGCGCGACGTAGCCCGCTCAGGAAGCTCACCAAGTCGATCTCGCCCGTGCCCGGCACCACCCGCTGACCGTCTTTGGCACCCGCCGGCCCCACTCCCACCGGCGCATCGTTGATGTGCACATGGACAATCTGGCTATCGGTCAGGGCCGCGAGCTCGTCCTCGGTGATTCCCGTGGTGTAGCAGTGGTAGGAGTCCACGAGCAGGCCGATATTGCTCTGCCCGGTCTCGGCGATCAGCTCCAGGGTCTGCGGGAGGGTCCAGACTGTCGGGTTGGGCCCCATCTGGTTCTCGCCGCCCGCGCGCAGGTGGTGCGGCCCGACCCACTCCAGGCCAAAGCGGACACCGTAGTCGGCGAAGACCTTCCCGATCTCAGTGAAGCGCGCGACCGTGCGGGTGCGCCACTCGGACGAGTCGTCGCTGGTGGCGCTGGGCATCCAGGTGCAGCAGCGGTCGCAACCCAGCTGCTGGGCCAGCGCCGCGCGCGCCGCAAGAGTCTCCATCCCGCTGGTGAACGCTGCATCGTCGCGCCGCCACTCGACCTCGAGCCCAAAGCTCGCGGGCGCGACTCCCAGCAAGAGAAGCTTCTCACTCAGCGCGGTGGCACCCCCCAGCTCATCGGCGAGGCGCTGGGCGCTGCTGATCCCAAAGTCGATTCCCGCATAGCCCGTGCGTGCTGCCAGCTCCGCAAACTCCAGCAGGCTCAGCTTGCCCGCTCCCAGTCCTGCCCCACAGAGTGAAAGTTGCATGCCTTTGATTTCGCCAAAGTGTGCTACAATCCCTCTATGCCACGCATTGAGAGCCATATCTTAATCAAGACCTACCGGGATGCCGTGATTGAAGTCGCCCGCGACAACGAGGCCTTTCCGGAGTTCATGGACGATGTCGAGTCTGTGACGGTTCTGACGCGCTCCGAGGACGGTAAGACCGTCACCAGCGAGTGGGTGGGGATCGTCCCCAAGCTCAAGAAGCGCATCACCTGGGCCGAGGAAGATGTCTGGGATCTGGAGCGCGGGATGCTCAACTTCAAGCAGGTCAGCGGTGACTTCGACGAGTTCCATGGCACCTGGACCTTCACCGAGATCGAGCCGGGCCTGACCAAGTTCGACTCCGTGCTGGTCTACCGCCTGGAGATCCCGCTGGTGGGAGCGCTCATCAACGCTATCATCCACAAGACCATGCAGAACAATGTCGAGGCCACCCAGCAAGCCATCAAGAAGCGCTGCGAAGGCCGCGCGTAGCCGTCGCCCTCTCAAGCCCGGACACTCGTTGTCCGGGAGCCCGCCAAGCCCATGAACCTCCCCGATGACTACACCTTTGATGTGCTCTCCGCGCGGGCACAGCTAGCCGCGCTGGCGCTCAAGACCCCCGATGCGCCCATCACCCTGACCCTGGCGCAGCTCGGTGCGGGAGGGCTGGAGGCGGAGTCGGACATTCGGCTAAAGGCGACCGAGGCTGCCGCGCTCCTGGAGCAAGTGGGGGAGGACCAGCGCATCCACGGCAAGCCGATCTATGTCTTGCGCATCACCGAATCGCGGTTTGAAACGCCGCCACCGCCGCCTCGGGACGATCCGTAAAGGCGTAGACCTCTAGCGATTTCTCGTAGAGCGCACGGCGCAGGATGAAGTGCTGTCGGCAGATATTGTCGTGGTAGAGCAGGTCCCGAAAGAGATTGGGGTGCCGGAAGAACGCCGCATCGTGGAGCTGCTCCGCGACCGAGGTGAAGCGCCAGCCAAACTCCCCATCCGCGAGGAAAAAGTGGTCACAGGGCGGCCCCTCAATCGGGGAGCAGTCCGTGCCACAGTAAGGGCAGACCCAGCCAGGTACAAGCACAACCAGAACGTACCGCAAGTTCTATGCCTCTGTCAAGCGCAACCAAGTCCCGCTTCCTGTCGTCTTTTTTTAAGGAGAGATGCAAGATGTTGCGGAAGATTCGGGATGGGTGGAATCGGCTGGTCTGGTGCCTTCTTCTGGGGAAGCCCTCGCCACTCGCCGAGGCTGAGGAGAGAGAGCGTGCCATGGACCGAGCCCACGAGGCGACGGAGCAGCTCCTACAGGTACTACGGCAAGACCTAGAGCCCCTGGCACGCCTGCAAGCGCTCGAAGACCACCTCGCGCTCTATCCGGAGAGCGATCATGGGCGACGGTTTTATCTCCACCTGCTTGCGACCGAGGGGCGCACCGAGGAGGCACTCGCTCTCTGCCAGGAGTACCAGCAGCGACGCCCTGCGGGCGGCTACGGCTGGGTGGGAGTCTCGCTGTTGAGCGAGCTGGGACGCCATGAGGAGGCCTTGGCACTCTGCGAAGAGCAACGCGGGAATCTCCCCTACCCCGAACTTGAGCACCCCTTGGCATTGCGTGTTGTCGAGCTACGCCTTGCTCAGGGGCAGCGTGAGGAGGCACGTGTGGCGCTCCGCCAAGCCCAGAGCGTCCGGCGCCACGCGCCATCGTCCGAGGAGTTTCTCCTTGAGGCGGAGCTGGAAGCGCTGGAAGGCAAGCGGGAGAGCGCGGCACGGCTCCTGAAGCGTGCTCTCTGGAGCACCCCCGATGACGGGGCACGGCCCATTCAGGAAAAAGTCGGGCGTCTGCGGCAACGCTACGGGCTGTGAGCCGGTACAATAGAGAAACGATGGCGCAGGAGCTGATAGAGAAAGAGAGCCAGAGTGTCTGGGAGCGGCTGGGGGGCACCGATGGAGGAGCGCCTGAGGCCTTTGCCGCGCTGGTCGATGCCTTCTACGATGGGGTCGCCGAGGATGCACTCCTGCGGCCGATGTATCCTGCGGAGAGCGATCTCAAGGAGGAGCGCGAGAACCTGGCGCTCTTTCTGATCCAGTACTTCGGCGGCCCGGCACTCTACGCGGTCAAGCGCGGCCACCCGCGCCTGCGGATGCGCCACAACCCCTTTAAGATCGGCCCCGCCGCCCGCGATATCTGGCTGAAGCACATGGAGGCTGCGCTGGTCGCCACCCCCGCGATCACGCCCGTGGCCCCGACCCTCCGCGCCTACTTTATCGAGGTCGCCCACTTTCTCCAGAACTCCGACACGGACTGAGATAGAGGGATATACTGAAGCTGTCCCGCCGCAATGCCAAGGGTGGCCGGTGGGCGAAAGGTTCCAGGTGATACCCATGGGTGATAAATCTCCCAAGTCGGTGAAGAAGCAGGCCGGACAGAAGCAGGGCCGTGAAGATGCTGCAAAGACCAAGCGCGATGCCGACGAGGCAGCACGCATCGCGGCAAAAGTTCCCCCAAAGAAGTGACTCCTCTCGAACACCCCTCGCGCACCGCGCGGGGGGCTTTTGTTTTTTTAGGTAAACTACCCGCATGACTCTGACACTTCTCTCTGACCTCTGGGACGACTCTCTGGCGGCGACGCTTGATGAGCCCGAGCTGCTGCGCTATCGCTCCAACCTGCTGGGCTCCGACCCGCGCCTGACCAACTTCGGCGGGGGCAACACCAGCGCAAAAATCCCCCTGCCCGACCCCGTGACCGGCGAGACCGCGACGGTGCTCTGGGTAAAGGGCTCCGGCGGCGACCTGGGCACCATCAAGCGCGAGGGCTTCGCGACCCTCTACCAAGACAAATTAGAGGCGCTGAAGAAACGCTACCGGGGCGATGCCTTTGAGGACGAGATGGTCGATCTCTACCCGCTCTGTGTCTTTGGCACCAATCCCCGCGCGGCCTCGATCGACACCCCACTCCATGCGTTTTTGCCGTTTCGCCATGTCGATCACCTCCACCCAGACTGGGCGATCGCGCTGGCGGCGTCGGCCAATGGCCCGGAGCTGCTCGAAAAACTCCGCGCGGAGACGGGCCTGCACCTGGTCTGGCTGCCCTGGAAGCGCCCCGGCTTCGAGCTGGGTCTCTGGCTGGAGAAGGCGGTCGCCGAGAACCCGAGCTGCGATGGGATCATCCTGGGCTCACACGGGATCTTCACCTGGGGCGATGATGCCAAGGGGAGCTACCTCAACACGCTCCGTGTCCTCGATCTCATTGGGCAGTTTGTCTTGAAGCATATCGACCATGCCACGCTCTTTGGCGGACAGATCACCGAGCCACGCTCTGACCGCCGTGCGCTGGCCCGATTTGTTCTTCCCGCGCTCCGGGGCCGCAACCTCGCCCACTTCTCCGACTCCGAGGCCGTCCTGCGCTTTGTGAGCTCCGCCGATGCCGCCGCGCTTGCGGAGAAGGGGACGAGCTGCCCGGATCACTTTGTGCGCACCAAGGTCAAGCCGCTGTTTGTGCACTGGGACGCGAAAAACGGCACGGCGTCCGACCTGCTCGCTGCCATTCAAGACGCGCTCCCCGGCTACCGCGCCGACTACGCGGCCTACTACGAAACCAACAAGGAGCCCGACTCGCCCGCCATCCGCTCCAGTGACCCGTCGGTGGTGCTCATTCCCGGTGTGGGGATGCTCAGCTTTGGCAAGAACAAGCAGGAGGCGCGCATCACTGGTGAGTTCTACACCAACGCGATCCATGTCATGGAGGGGGCCACGAGCATGGCCCCCCCCGCCCCCACAGGTGGGGGAGCCGGAAATTATGTCTCGCTGACGCCGCGCGAGGCGTTTCGGATCGAGTACTGGCTGCTGGAAGAGGCGAAGCTAAAGCGCATGCCGCCGGAGAAAGAGCTGGCGCGGCAGGTCGCTGTGGTGGTGGGGACGGGGAGTGGGATCGGGCGGGCGGTGGTGAACCGGCTCGTGAAAGATGGCGCGGTGGTGGTCTGTGCGGACATTAATCTGGCGCTAGCGCAGGAGACCGCTGCGCCGCACGGGGAGAGCGCCCTCGCCGTGGAGTGCAATATCACGGATCGCGCGTCGGTGCGGGCGGCGATGGACGCCGCGACTCTGGCCTACGGGGGAATCGACACGCTGATCGCTGTGGCTGCTGTGATCTTCTCCCCCGACGACACCGGCCGCGTCACCGAGGCGCAGTGGCGCACGACCTTCGACGTGAACACGCTCGGGAGCTACCTGGCCGCCGACGAGGCGATGCAGGTGATGCAGGCGCAGGGCAGCGGCGGTCAGGTCGTGCTAATCTCTAGCGCCAATGGCGTGGTCGCCAAGCAGGGGAGCTTTGCCTACGATGCCAGCAAGGCGGCGCTGAATCATCTGGTCCGCGAGCTGGCCGTGGTCGGTGGCCCCAGCGGGATTCGCGTCAATGGCGTCTCTCCCGCGTCGGTGGTCTCCGGCAGCCACCAGTTCCCTCGGGATCGTGTCTTGACGTCGCTGGCTAAGTACGGGATCGACTTCGACCCGAGCGAGGAGACCGAGGCGCTCCGCGAGAAGCTCGCCGGGTTCTACGCCCAACGCACACTCCTCAAGAAGCGCGTCACCCCCGAGGCGGTCGCCGAGGCGGTCTTTCTCCTTGCCTCCCCTACGCGCTTCTCTCTCACCACCGGGCAGTCGCTCCCCGTGGACGCCGGCCTCACCGAGGCGTTTCTGCGGTAAAAACGCAGCGATCAGCCGGAGGGGGTCGGCGGTGGTGCCGCCGGGGGGAGGTAGGGCGGGCGAAAATAAATTTCCCGGCGTCGTGAGTGTTTTTTGTTCGAGTCGTGCTCTAATCTCTTGACAATGACACTCTGGTGGCTACGGCGGACCGGGACGGTGGCTTCTCTCTCGGAGCGTGACTTGCTGGTGCGAGCGCGCTCGGGGGACACGGAGGCGATCCGGGCCTTGCTGACGCCGCACGAGCCGCTGGTCTTCCGTCTCTGCCTGGCGATCCTGGGCAACCGGGCGGATGCGGAGGACGCGGCACAAGAGACCCTGCTGGCGGCGATTCGGGCGCTCCCCAAGTTCCGCGGCGACGCGCAGCTCTCGACTTGGCTGGTGCGGATTGCACGCAATGTCTGCACCAAGCACCGCCGGGCAAATGCATCACTCGATGAGCTCGCGCTCTCCGTGGCGGGGCCGGAAGAGGCAGCGCTGGAGCGCGTGGTATTGCAAGAGGCGCTGGCACACCTCACGGAGCTCCAGCGTAGCTGTTTGATGCTACAAGCCGTCGAGGGCTGGAGTATCGCCGAGATCGCAAGCAGCCTTAGTGTCACGTCCAAGAAAGTCGAAAACGAGCTGTACCGCGCCCGAAAGGCGCTGGCTCGTTGGGAGGAAGACAATCATGGAAAGTAAGTGGACGGAAGCGATTCACACCACACCCGCGCCTGAGCCGGGTGTCTTGACGGAGCGTGCGCTGGCTCAAGCACCCCAAAAGTCACGCCGTGCGCTCCGCCCCTACACCTACGGAAGCCTCGCGCTGGCTGCGACACTGCCTCTGGCTTTTTTTGCGCTGAAGAAAGCAAGCACCGAGGCACCGACAGCCATCACGGAAAGCCCGACGACCGGCACGCCGCGACCGACGGCTGCAAAGGAAAAATCAATGACGGTTACACAAAGGCCGATGACTGAAATTGTAAGACCAACGACTGCTCAAGTCGCTCCGAGAACTGTTTTGCAAAGACCAACGACTGCTCCAATTGCTCCGATAACTGTTTCTGTCGCTCCGACGACTGTTTTGCAAAGGCCGATGGCTGTAACGGTCGATCAAGCCAGTCCCCTCAGTCAGTGGGAAACCGATGAGCTCTCTCGGACTCCTCCTGCCTACAATCTCCCGCTTGATCCCACCAACCCGATCGACGGGCGTCTTTCCTTCCAGATTGGCCTTTTCCCGCTGAGGTCCCTAGAGCCGTCAAGGCACTCCGAGGTTGCGCGAGCAGTCCGCGAGGGCACTCCGGGCACCTCCCTACAAGCCGGTCTCACGCCACGTGTTGCTATCGTACTGCCTGGTGACACTCCCGATAAGCTCCTCCACCCTTGGCAGGAAAGTGCGAGAGCCCTCCAGGCCCGGTGGGGTGGTCTGACGTTCCAGCTGGGCTTGCAAGGCGTGACCGGCACGGCCTCCCGCGGACTTCTGTCGCTCGCAAAACCGGATCGCTTGCCCACGACCCGCCTCGTGGTGGCGTCGGTGAGAGCGGAGCCCGATGGCTCGCTCGTGCTGCTTCCGTCGCCTTGCACCAGCCCTATGGAGGAGATTCTCAAGAACCCCAAGCTCCGTGACCACACCCAGGTCAAGCTCACGCCTTCCGTGGTCGCGGCACTCAAGGCCAAGGGCATCACGGAGTTTATCGGGAAGTCCATTGAGGCCAGCGGCAAGAGCGAGACAAGTCTCTACCTTTCCCGCCCCGCCTTTGAGGTGACCACGGTAACGGTGGAGAAGGCCGAGGAGCTCGCGATCACTCCCTCCGCCCCAACGAGCTTTGTGGTCGCTACGGCCACGCCCGAGGCCGACGGTGCGCTGGTGCTGAGGGCTCAGCCCCGCCAGTACGCGCTGGAAGAGGTGAAGAAGAACCCGAAGCTGCGCGACTACACGCAAGTCAAGCTCACGCCGTCGGTCGTGGCAGCGCTGAAGGCAAGAGGTTTCACCGAGCTCGTGGGGAAGGCTATCGAGGCCACGGGGAAGAGCGAGACAAGCATCTACCTTGCCTTTCCCGCGTTTGAAGGAACAACCGTGACTGTGGAGAGACCCGAGGATATCCTGATTGGGATACCCTTCCAGCAGGGACAAGGCCAGGATCTTCTGCGGCGGCTGCGTGAGGCAAAAGATCATCAGGCACGCTATGAGCTTCTGGTTAGCCCGACATTCAACGAGGTTCTCTTCGCGGCGGCGGAGCGTGGCGATGAGGCGACTGTGATCGAGCTGGTGCAGTGGTCGTGGTTTGGGGGGCCACAGGAGGCAGCCAAGGGCGGCAATGGCGTCACGTGGGCCGCGTACTGCCCGACTATCGAGCCCGTCAAGGCGCTTCTGGAGCGCGGTATCCCCGCCGGAGTCGCCGATGCGAGTGGGAACACGGGCCTCCATCGCACCTACCGGGCCGAGATCGCCGAGCTTCTGCTCAAACACAAAGCCCCGACAGAGAGCAAAAACGCCGACGGTGAGACGCCGCTGATGGCGCAGACGCGTCAAACGGACCGCTGGCTAGGACGGCTTGGCGTCGTGCAGGCACTTCTTGCCGCCGGAGCCAATCCCAATGCTACCGACAACCAGGGACGAACCCCGCTGATGTGGGCAGCAAAGAGCGGCCTCCCCGACCTTGTGGAGGCACTCCTCAAGAAGGGCGCCGACCCGAAGCGCAAGGACAAAGCTGGCAAGACCGCCCGCGACTATACCGCTGCCTGGCCGTGGGGCACCGCTCCCGGCTTGCTCACCCACGAGAGAGCAAAACAGCTCCAGCACGACTCCGAGGCCGACCGGGCACGCGTGGAGATGCTCCTTCGAGGCAAATAAAACGATGCGAAGCGAGGAGTTGAAAATTCCTCGCTAAAGGCAACTCGTTGCCAAACGTCCTGCCGGACGGTAAATACTCTTGGCCCGGAGGGCCTTCGGCGCGAAGCGCCTCTAGCGAGTGGTTTTCAACCACTCGTCACCGTCCATGGAAAAATAAAAACAATGAAAAAATTAGGATATGTGATCCGTGTCACGAAGCAGACCCAAGCGAAAGAGGGACTGAACTACACACTCGAGGCGCGGCGTGTTTCTCCTGAGGCGGTGCTTGTCTCGATGGAGATTCCGCGCGAGGGGAAGCTGAAGGACATGAGCCACGTGACGATGGACATTCGGCCAAATCTTCCCCCGACGAATGGCCCCGTCTCCTACAGCCCGTTGGTCTCCGCGCCGTTGCTCGTCACCGTGGGAAAGAACGGCGCGTGGAGTGTCTCGTTTCAGCTTGCCTCCGAGCTCGCAGAGCGCTGCTCGGTGGACCTCTTGATCCCCAAGGGGCCGCGCGGCTACTTTTACTACGCGGTGGAGCTCAAGGAGTACATCACCGATGTTTCTTCCCGCTAGACCTTGCCGGCGGGCGGAAGCGCTCCTTGAGCCGCTCCCAGACATTGAAGACAATCGGGCAGGTGGCGCAGTTCTCGACCATGGTGTAGCTCCGGGAGCGGACATTGCGCTCGTGGAGGTAGGGAAAGTCCCGGCAGGCGCGGGGCCGATCCTCGTAGACCGCGCAGTGGTTATCGTCGCCGAGGAACGGACAGGGCGGCGACGTGCGAAAGTACCCTAGGCCGTCCTGATCCACCGCCAGGTAGCGCTCGATAAAGGCCTGGGTCGTGATCCCAAAGCGCCGCGCGAGCCGCGCGGCGTCTTTCTGATCCACCACAATCTGTAGGGTTCGGCAGCAGTTGCCACAGGTGGTGCAGTCCAGCTTCTCCCAGACCGCGTCGGTGATGCCCTGCACCACCCCATCCAGCTCGTTGTTGGAGAGGGGGAGCCGCGTCTTGAGGTACTGTCGGAAGCTCTCGTCCTCGGCCGTGTTGGTCTCCGCAAACTTTCGAATACGGGGAAGCTCCCGGATCAGGCCATCGTCGCTCATGGGGTTCCATACTCTGTGCGCAGGTGGGTCTGAAGGGCGGTCTTTCGGTCACGCAGCGACGGGTACCCGCGGAGTTTTTCCCAGAGCGCGGAGGGACTATCCAGCCCGAAGACTCCACTGACATCCCCGCTGTCGAGCAGCTCCGCCTCTAGAATCTCAAAAAGAGTCAGGCACGACGCGGGGGCGTAGCCGGCAGCAAGGCAGAGATCGAGCGCGTAGGCGTCTGCTGCACGCTCTTGCTCAGGGCTGTAGAGTAGCCGCTCCGCGTGGCGTAGGAGCCCCCCGATCGCCGTGCCCACGGTCTTGCCCAAGCGCTCCAGGGCGGGACGGAGCAAGCGGACGTGGCCCAGGTCGTGGTGGGCAAGCTCATGGGCGAGCACAAACGCCACGGGCTCGTCGCTGGCCGCACGCTCTAGCAAGCGGCGTGTGATGTACAGATAGCGACCGGGGAGGGTGAAGGCATTGGCCTCCTGGAGCCAGAGAATCTCCGCGGTGAGTGCGTGGGAGCAGGCTCCGGGCTGGGCGCAGGCAAGGCGTACTCGGTTAAGCCGCTCCATCGTGCGGCCGACGCGCTCCTGTGCCCAGGGCTCTGTCTCTAGACCAAAGCCCTCCATCAGCTTGGCATGGACCTCCTCCCCGATCTCGTCTTCCATACAGGGATTATACCGGCGGCTCCCAGGTGCGGACGCCGCGTACCATGAGGCCCTGCTGGTTCTGTTTCTTCACCTCGGCGGCATGCTTCTCGGCCTCTTTGCGGGCGCTTGTGGTGGCGGCTCCGATCGTCACGTAGTCATCGGGGCGGCGGTAGCGGTGGATAAAGACCGGGCGTGGCTTTTCGGAGTGGTTCTCTTTGGAGCCGTGGATACAGCGGTAGTGGAAGAAGATCGCATCGCCCGCTTTGCCGCAGATCGGGAGCGAGCTCTCCCAGGGCCACTGCTTAGGGTCGAGCCCGAGGTGGCTAAAGGTGTCGATATGCTCCAGCTGCCCGAGTTTATGAGAGCCAGGCACCACATGGAGCGCACCATTGACCAGGTCCGTGTCCACGACATAGTTCAGGCTCGCCACGGGGCCGTCGTAGCGGTGCTCAAAGTAAGCGGAGTCTTGGTGCAGGTTCTTCGGATGCCCCCCGACCGGCTCTTTGTAGAGGCACTGGCCATCTAAAAACAGCTCGATATTAGGCCCCAAGATCGCCTCGACAAGGTCCACCGCGCGGGTATCGAGCGCCGACTGGAGAAACGCGCCGCTGGTCGTGTAGCGCAGGGCGAGCACCATGATCTGCTTATCGCGGCTGTAGTTACCGGGTGCCTTGATCCAGAGTGTCCCATCCGGCGTGCTCCACCCGATTCCCGGCACCTCTTGTGCCTGGTCGTAGAGCGCACGTGCGGTGTCCGCCACCTGCTCCACCTCGCGGGCAATCGCCTCGGTATAGGGTGTCATCAGCCCCCGCATGACCAAGCACCCGTGCTCGGCATAGATCGCTGCCGCTTGTTTTACATCTAGCGACTCGGCGAAGACTTCGATGTCAGAAATGGTGACGTTCATGATGTTTCCTTGTTTGTTTTTGCCATCTCTCCGCCTTCGCACCACTCAGGCACCTCTCTTCCCCTAGCCACTCGTTCCTCGTTGGGAAGAGAGGCTGGCTTGTCGTGATAGGCTTGCCCCTCTTCCCGCGACGAAGGAGCAACGCCCAGAGGGCACCCGGGAAGAGGGGGTGGCCGAGGAACGAGGCCGGGGGAGATGGCCCCCCCCTACCACTCCGGTGCTTTGTACTCCGCTCTTAGCTTCACGTAGAGCACCTTCAGCTCTGCGAGGACGCCGGCGTAGCCGGGGTCGGTGTGGACGGAGCGCAGCTCGTTGGGGTCGCGCTTGAGGTCGAAGAGGTTCCACTCCTTGGTGCTAGGGAAGTAGATCAGCTTGTGGCGGTCGGTGCGGACACCGTCGTGGGGGGCGACATTGTGGGTCTGCTCGCCGCTGTAGCGGTAGTAGATCGCCTTGCGCCAGCTTCGTGGGGTCTTGCCGGTCTTGAGGATCGGAACGATACTCTCGCCCTGGAGGTCCTTGGGAGCGGGAATGCCGGCCATCTCCAGGAAAGTCGCGGCGTAGTCGATATTCTGGATCAGCGCGTCGGGCTTGGAGCCGGGCTTGACCACGCCGGGCCAGCGGATCAGAAACGGCATCTTCACCGACTCCTCGAACATCCAGCGCTTATCAAACCAGCCGTGCTCCCCGAGATAGAAGCCTTGGTCCGACGAGTAGATGACGACTGTGTTCTTCGCCAGCCCGCTCTTGTCCAGATAGTCCAGCAGCTCCCCGACACTCTCATCGACCCCGCGAACACACCGGAGGTAGTCTTTGAGGTAGCGCTGGTACTTCCAGTGGAGCTTGTCGGCCTCGCTCATGGTGGGGAACTTCGCCAAAAGTGCCTTGTTCTCCGCCGCATACGCCGCCTTCCACGCCGCCGCTTGGTCGGGTGTCATCCGGTTGAGCTCACCCACCTTGTCGTTCTCTTGTCCCAGCGGGTTGGGCAAGACCTTCAAGTCCGATGTCCAGGTCATGTCGGCATCGATCTGCATCTTCTGGGTCTTGAGCGTGCTAGCTCGGTTGGCGTAGTTGTCGAAGAGGCTCTTGGGCTCGGGGAAGACCGTGTCCTTGAAGACCGTGAAGTGCTCGGGGGCGATCATCCAGTTGCGGTGCGGTGCCTTGTGCTGGCACATGAGGACAAAGGGCTTGCTCTTGTCGCGGTTCTTGTCCAGCCAGTCCAGCGCGAGCTTGGTGGTCAGCGCGGTGACATGGCCGGGGTAGCGCTTTCTGCCGCCGCCCTGCTGCAGGAAGTCCGGGTTGTAGTAGTTGCCCTGGCCGGGGAGGATCTCCCAGTAGTCGAAGCCAGTTGGGTCGGTGACCAGGTGCCACTTGCCGATAATCGCGGTCTGGTAACCTGCTGCCTGAAATGCCTTGGGAAAGGTCCACTGCGTGCCATCGAACTTGGAGTTGTCGTTGTCCACAAAGCCATTGACATGCGAGTGCTTGCCGGTCAGGATACAGGCCCGCGATGGCCCGCAGATCGAGTTGGCACAGAACGAGCTGTTAAAGATCGCTCCCTCACGGGCGATGCGGTCGATGTGCGGAGTGGGTGCGAGCCGCGCCAGCGGGCCGCCGTAGGCCGAGATCGCATTGAGCGCGTGGTCGTCGGAGAAAATAAAGAGAATGTTGGGCCGTTCCATAGTAGCCTTAACATTCGTGGCGAGTGGGGTGGGTTCCTGCAATGTGGCCCCCTGACCCCCGCAAGCGGGGGAACTGCAAGGAATCCGACTCCTTATGGTTCCCCCAATCTTGGGGGGCAGGGGGCGAACTTACCGTGTCTTCAGCCGCAGGATGCTGACCGAGTAGGCCGGGGCATCGTAGGTGAAGCTGGGGGCGACTCCGGTGAGTGGCTTGGTCACGGGGGCGATCCGGGTGGGCTGGGCGAAGGAGTTCTCGGCCTGCGGGTCGGTGTGGGTGAGAACGGTTGCCGTGCCCTTGCCCGTGAGCTTCCCGACATTCTGGAGGTTGATGGTCGTGGTGTGGGCGCTCTTGCCGCCGTTGACCAGCTTCACCAGAATATCGCCGGTTTTCTCGTCGCGTGTGGTTACCGCATGGATCGCGGAGGGCGGTGGGGGGAGGGTGATGTCGTGGAGGAGCTTGCCGTCGAGGTAGCACTTGATACGCGGCCCCAGGCACTCGATCTTGATATCGTACCAGCGGCCCGTCTCGATCTTCCCCTGCACTTGTGGTCGCAGGAGGCTGCTCTTGCCGCCGCTCACGGCCCGCTCGATCTCGTGGCGCGTGTTGCCCCAGCCGCCTAGGTTCCACCAGAGGAAGTCCCCGGCACTGCGGGAGTAGAACATGATCAGAAAGCCCTCGTCGCCGCCGTTTTTCTTGGCCTTGAGGGTGAGGGTGTAGTTGCTGGCGTTCGGGTCGCCGCCCGTGGCACGGAAGTCATCGCCTTGGGCATTGGTCTGGCGCAGGCCGCCCTCTGCGGTCTTCTGCCAGCTCCCTTGGCCAGGTGTCAGCGTGACGGGCTTGCCATCGACCGCAACCTCTTTGTACTCCGCATCGGTGCGCCAGGTGCCCACTCCCACACCGCCCCGCGCTTCCGCAGTGGCCCCTTGGTCCCCACTCTTGGGGGAAGAGACGAGCTTCGTGGGGAGGACCACATCGCCGCGGTTGGTGGAGAAGAGCTGCTGCACCCAGTAGGAAGGCGTTCCAAAGGCCTCGCTGGAGTTGAAGACAATGGCATCGGGGTTCCAGGCGCGGTTGTTGGCATTGACAAAGAGGGGGGCGTAGCTCGCCATCACGACCACATCGGAGTTGCGCTCCATGCCGGTGATAAAGGCCGCCTCCCCGAGCGCCGCGATCAGGTTCCCCTGACCACAGCCCTGTGTCACAGCGTACTCGCCCACATAGACCTTGTGCTTTTTCCGGTCGTAGCTATCGTAGCGGTTGGCCTGCTCAAAGAAGAACTGCGGCGTGTTGTAGTAGTGCTCGTCGACGATCTCGATGGGCGCAGACGTTGGCAGGCCTCCCCAGTCGTTGGCGATGGTGCGGACATAGGGGTGCTTTTTCTTGATCGCATCAAAGAGCAGCTTGTAGCGCTCGTTGTAGCGCGGGCCGCCGTTCTCATTACCGATCTCGATCAGCTTCAAGCCAAAGGGCTTAGGGTGGCCGTTTTTCGCCCGCTCTGCTCCCCACTTGGTCGTGTTGGGATCCCCGTTGGCGTACTCCAGGGCATCGAGCGCGTCCTGGATCACGGCGTCCATCTGGCTCAGAGGCGTGACATCTTTATGGCTCATCCCGCAGTTGATCACAAAGAGCGGCTCCGCCTTGAGATCGTCGCACCAGAGCAAGTACTCATGGAAGCCGAGGCCGTTGGTGCCCTTGTAGCCCCAGATACAGCGGGTGCCGCCGCGCTGATTGGGATCGCCCAGGGTGCCTTTCCAGATAAAGCGGTCTCCGATCCGGTCTCCCTCGACATAGCAGCCGCCGGGGAAGCGCACGAAGCTGGGCTTCATCGCCGCCACGAGAGTCGCTAGGTCTTTACGGAGCTTGGCCTGCCCCCGTGTCTCGGTGGGCATGAGCGACGGGTTCTTCAGGACGACAGGGAAGGCGACCGGCCGTAGCTCCAGGCGCGCATCCGGGCAGGAAGCGCCGGGCGTGAGGCCGACCTGGCCCTTACCCGCCTTGAGCGTCGCCTGCGCGAGCACCTTCCCCTGCGGGCTCACCAGGGTTGCCGCGATGGGGTTGGTCGCCTCCAGAGAGAGTACCAGCTTCTTGCCACGCTCCAACCCGATTCCCCAGTAGCCCTCGGTGCGGACGCCGCCGGGGCCGGTGAGGGTGAGCGCGTTGCCCTCGGTGGTTGCCTTTGCGCCGCCAAAGGCCTCCCAGTGCGCGGTCCCCTCGGAGAAGTCACGGTTGCGGAGCTTCTCGGGGTAGAGGCCGCCATCGCCGGCGTGGTTGATCTCCTCAAAGAAGATCCCATGGAGGATCGGGGAGAGACGAGGGCCGGGACGAGCACCGTCCACGGTAAGGGTTAGGTCAGGTTGCATGGCCGTATTATAGCCTATTTTGTTAGGGTTCCTTACCAATTAGGGGGACTCGTGAAAAAGGCGTAAACAGCGTACAATCGTCGCATGAAAAATCAAATCCCCTATCGGCTGAGCCGCGCGTGCTTTTTGCGCGGGGCGCTTGTTGGTCTGCCAGGGCTGGTGGGCGTCTTGGAAGGTTGTGGCAGTAGCAATAGTGCCAGTGCGACCCCGACGCCCAGCCCCACCCCGACTCCCACCGCGGGGCCTACTCCTACACCAACGCCTAAGGCCACTCCGAGCCCAACTCCGACACCTCGACCTACGATCAAGCAGGTCTTTAGCTACACAGGTAGCAACCAGAGCTTTGTCGTGCCCGCGGGGGTGACGACGCTGACGGTCAAGCTCTGGGGCGCGGGCGGCGGCTACGCGGGTGGTGCCGGCGCGTTTGTCACGGGGACCTTGGCGGTAACACCTCTCAGTACGCTGACGATCGTTGTGGGCGGGGGCAATACCAACAGTGGGGTCAATGGTGGGGGTGGCTTTGGCGGCGGCGGCGGGCCTAGCGGCGGTGGCGGCGGCCTGACCTCCGGCACTGCTGGCGGGGCCAATGGGAGCTTTGGCGGTGGCGGCGGCGGGACACAAACCGCGGGCGGTGTCAATGGAGTGGGGGGCTTTGTCGGCACCTCGGGAACCCAGTTCGAGGGCGGCGATGGCACGAGCGGCGGCGGTGGCGGCGGCTACTGGGGCGGCGGGAGCGGCAGTGGGAGCGGCTTCAGCGGCGGCGGCGGTGGCGGTGGCTCGTCGCTGATTGCTAACCTGACCGCCACCACAGGAAGCGCCGCGGGGGCATCGGGGAGCCTGACCAGCACCACGGGCGCACTCCCCGGCGGCAGCACCGACCCGGACTACGTGGCCGGAGTCGGTGTCGGCGGGACGGCTAGCACGCTGGGGGGCAACGGTCTCGTCGTGATCGCGTACCTGGGCTCGTGAGGAGCGCGACCGCTCCGCAGCCCCTCACCCGAGGTGGTTTTCTAAGAGCGCTGGCACTCTCCCTGACGAGTCCACTGGGAGCTCTCCAGGGCTGTGGCAGTAGTGGAAGCTCGAGCCCAGAGCCGCTTACTGCCCTCGCCCCGAGCTCCCGTATCCTCTTTCAAGGGGACTCGATCACGGAGAGTGACCGTGGTCGCGACGCCAGCTCCGACTATCCCTTGGGCGTAGGCTATGCACTGCTCATCGCTGCCCGGTACACGTCGGTCTTCCCCGAGCACAAGCTGGTGTTTCTGAACCGGGGCATCCGCAACAATACAGTCTCGGATCTCGCAGCGCGCTGGCAGCGCGATACGCTGGAGCTCAAGCCCGATATTCTAAGTATCTTGATCGGCATCAACGACACGGGCAGTACCCCTCTCGATCGCTTTGAGCCCACCTACGACAAGCTCCTGGAAGAGACACGCACCGCGCTTCCGAGTGTCCGTTTTGTGCTGATGGAGCCCTTCTTCCTGCCCAGTAGCAATGCCATCACCTTTAGTGCGGAGTGGGCTGCGGAGCTGGCGGAGCGGCAGCGCCTCACGGCGCGGCTGGCGGAAAAACACCGTGCGGCTCTGGTGTCCTGCCAGCACCTCTTCACCGAGGCGAGCAAGCGTGCGCCCGCTGAGAGCTGGCTCTGGGATGGCATCCATCCCACCGATGCGGGCCACCAGCTCCTCGCCGATGCCTGGGTGGAGGCGGTGCAAGAAGCGAAGTGGGGAAGTAGCCTCTGAGGAGGAGGGTAGAATGGTGCCATAGCATGATGATCCAAAAACGTACGGACGCCCTCGTGGCCTTTGCTCCTAACTCACGCATTCTCTTCCAGGGCGACTCGATCACCGATGGCAACCGCGGTCGTAGCGCCGACCCGAACCATATCCTGGGCCACGGCTACGCCTTTATTATCGCCGCCAAGCACGGCGCGGCCTTCCCGGAGCGCAAGCTGGTCTTTCTGAACCGAGGCATCAGTGGCAACCAGGTCACCGATCTTGCCGCCCGCTGGCAGCGCGACACGCTGGAGCTCAAGCCGGACCTGCTGAGCATCTTGATCGGGGTTAATGACAATGGCCGCGCCCCGCTCGATATCTTCGAGCCGACCTACGACAAGCTCCTCACGGAAGCCCGAGCGGACAATCCCAAGCTGCGCTTGGTGCTCCTTGAGCCGTTCTGCCTGCCGGTTGGGCACACGCTGGAGCGCGGCGAGGCCTGGGGCGCGGAGCTGACGGAGCGGCAGAAGCTCACGGCACGGCTGGCGAAGAAGCACGATGCGGTACTCGTCCCCTGCCAGCGTGTCTTCACCGATGCCTGCAAGCGCGCGAGCGCCGACTACTGGATCTGGGACGGTATTCATCCCACCTACTCCGGCCACCAGCTCCTCGCGGATGCCTGGGTGGAGGCCGTGCGCAAGGCCAAGTGGAGCAAGTAGCCTCTACGCATAGCCAGCACGTCCTTCCAGATCACAGAGCTTCTGGTGGGTCTTGGTAGCAAAGAGCGTCCCCAGCGGCGGGCGGCTCTGGTAGCCTCCCCCATTGCATTTCAGGTAAATCTTGCCGTCTGGTGAGACATCCTCCAAAGGGGGCTCGGTGGCGGAGAGCTTGCCCGTGATAGGGTTCCAGAGGAAGTGCCAGGGACGAATCACTCTCCAGGGCTTACAGAACTCACCGTTAAGAACAACCATGCCGTCGTGAGTGAACGCAAGCGCTGTGAGGTCGAACGCTGCGGGAAGCTCGGGGGATTCTGCCTGTGGCAGGTCGGAGCCGACCGCGTGAAGCGCGACTCTCCAGAGACGCTCGGAGTGGTTGTTGCGACGCTTTTGAAGCCGTTGCTTTGCGAGTACCACGTGCTTGCCATCACGAGAGAGCGCGGCGTAGCGCTCGGTGCTGGGAAAGGTGGAGAGCATGGCACCGGAGTGGGCATCCCAGAGCTGGACAAAGCCCTCACCGCCGGGGACTCCGGCCTTGCCACTGTTCCAGCCTGTTGCAGCCACCAGCACCATGGAGCCATCTTTGGAGAAGTGCAGATTTGAAGGCCAGCCGGTCTTTCCAGCAGGTAGCTGCCAGAAGTCGAGCGGCGCTCCGGTCACTGTCTCCCAGACTTGGATCCCTGTCTGAAAGCCCCCTAAAACCCGTGCGCCGTCAGGAGTGAAGAAAACATCGTTGGTCTGGGCTGCTCCCTCGGAAGTCTGAAATACCTGACGTAGCGCGCCGGTCTGCGCTTCCCAGAGCGTGGCCGCGCCCCAAGTCTCGCTATTGGCACTCTGCACCCCCGCCGTGAGAAGTGTCTTGCCATCGGGGGAGAGAGCGAGGGAGTAGACGGGGCCCTCCACTTTTGATTCCCAGAGGAGCTTTCCCGTGGCCGTCTCCCACGCCCACAGCCAGCCGTGATGCTGGTCGAGCTGGAACTCGAAGCCACCCCCATAGAGCACTGTACTGTCTGCTGAGAAGACTCCTACGCAGAGCTGAGTGCCCAGGAATTTTTCTAAAACGGGGCGGTTCAGGAGCTTTCTCAGGAGTCGCATGGACTTAGTTTACAGTGATTCCTTGAGGGTATACTCGCCTGATGAGCAATGCAAAGGCAATCTGTGTGTACTGTGGGTCGTCGTCGAAGGCCAAGCCGGTGTACTTTGAGGCGGCCCAGGCGCTGGGGACGGCGCTAGCGGCGCGGGGCTGGAGCCTGGTCTACGGCGGGGCGAGCTGTGGGCTGATGGGGACCGTGGCCGATGCGGCCCTGGCGGCGGGGGGCAAGGTGATCGGGGTGCTCCCGGATTTTATGGAGGACCGCGAGCTGGCCCACACGGGAATCACCGAGCTGCACATTGTCGGCTCCATGCACGAGCGCAAGGCAAAGATGGCCGAGCTCGCCGATGGCTTTATCGCGCTTCCGGGCGGCTTTGGGACGCTCGACGAGATGTTCGAGGTGCTCACGTGGGCGCAGATCGCGATCCACACCAAGCCCTGCGCCTTCTACAATGTGGCAGGCTTCTACGATCCTCTCTTTGCGTTTCTAGACCACATGTCTGCCGAGGGCCTGCTCCGTCCGCACCACCGCGACCTGCCGCTGGTCCACCCCGAGCTGGAGCCGCTTCTCGATCTCATCGCTGCCCACGAAGGCCGCCCCGACGACAAGTGGGAGCAGGTATAGCTACAGGCTATCGTTTCGATAAAAACAATCCGTTGGACACGGGGCAAGCCGGGGCCTACAATAGCGGCATGCAACCCAAGTCCACGGTCGAGGAGATTCGCGCTCGCTTCGATGCCGATGTCGAGCGCTTCTCCAACCTAGAGACCGGCCAGACCGCCACGATGGACGCCGCCCTGGCGCTTGAGCTGGTCGCGCAGACCGCCGCCGCTGTTACGCCCGGTGCGCGCCATGTGCTGGACCTGGGCTGTGGCGCGGGCAACTACACGCTCAAGCAGCTCCAGTTTCTGCCCAACCTCGACTGCACTCTGGTCGATCTCTCCCAGCCCATGCTGACCCGCGCCCAAGAGCGCGTCTCGGTGGCAACAAATGGGGCGGTCACGACACTCCAGTCCGATCTACGGGAGCTACGCCTCGCCCCGGAGTCTGTGGATATTATTCTGGCCGCGGCGGTCCTGCACCACCTGCGCGACGAGAGCGAGTGGGAGGCCGTCTTTGCCGCGCTCTTTGCTGCACTCTGTCCAGGTGGGGCGCTCTGGATCTTCGACCTGGTCGAGCACTCCGATGCCACGGTCCAAGCCCTCCAGTGGCAGCGCTACGGTGACTATCTCACTAGCTTCAAGAACGAGGCGTATCGGGAGCAAGTCTTTGCCTATATCGCCAAGGAAGACACCCCGCGTCCGCTACTCTGGCAGTGCGATTTGCTGGCGCGTGTCGGCTTCTCGCGGGTGGACATCCTCCATAAAAACGGTCCCTTCGCTGCCTTCGGTGCGATAAAATAAGCGCTATGACAACCACTGCTGAACAGCGCGAAACGACGCAGGTTCCGGGCATCACACGCCCTATGACCTATGAGGAGTATCTTGTTTCGCCTAAGGAATGCGCCCGCTACGACATCCTGGATGGTTGGAAAGTCTATCGCCTCTATGGAGAGAAACAAATGCCTGCCCCAACCACACAGCACCAAACCATTGCATTGAATCTCGCGGAGATGTTTCGTGCTTTTGAGCGTCAAACTCGGCAGGCAAAGACAATCATTGCACCGCGTGATGTGATGGTGACCCTGCGACCAATCCATACACGTCAGCCCGATGTCATGCTTATTAGCCATGACCGCCTCGCACGAAATGCTCCTGCGGACGATCCTTCGCCCCTCGCTCCTGCTCCTGAGCTTGTTGTCGAGATTGTCTCGCCGTCAGACCGCCCTTCTGTTTTGGATGCCAAGATCGCGGACTATCGTGCTGTTGATGTCAAAGAGATCTGGCTGGCACGCTCTGGCAGCGCGACTCTTGAAGTGAAGCGTCTCTCCCTTCAGGAAATAGAAACGGTTGCTACGTATCAGCGTGGAGAGAGTGTGCAGTCTCTTATTTTCCCTGAGCTTAGCGTGCCCGTTGATGCGATTTTTGAAGAATAACCCATGACCCCCGACGAGTGTCGCCTCTTCCTAACCGAATATAACCGCGAGCTTCTGGAGTATCCTGAAGAGCTACACAACTGTCCCGCCGAGGTCGCCACCACAGGCTAGCTGGGATTCCTGGAATCCTGCAATGGAGTGGGAAACAAACAGTTTCGCTGAGAAAATCCAAAACGAGAGGCAGACGTTGCTTCGGCTACGCGGCGCTTGAGAGTAGAGAAAACAAAACACTATGAAACCTTTTACGAAAATTACCGGAGTTGCGGCCCCCATGGACCGCGTGAATGTGGACACAGATCAGATCATCCCCAAGCAGTTCTTAAAGCGCATTGAGCGTACGGGCTTTGGGGAGTTTCTGTTCTTCGACTGGCGCTACGAGGCCGATGGCACGACTCCCAACCCCGCCTTTGAGCTCAACGACCCGAAGCTGGCCGGCGCGCAGGTCTTGGTGACGGGCAAGAACTTTGGCTGTGGCTCGTCGCGCGAGCACGCACCCTGGGCACTGGAGGACTACGGCTTCCGTAGCATCATCGCCCCCAGCTATGCCGATATCTTCTACAACAACTGCTTCAAGAACGGCATGCTCCCGATTGTCCTGCCCGAGGAGACGGTCTACGACCTCATGGGGCGCTTGCAGAGTGAGCTCGGCGCAGAGGTGACGGTCGATCTGGAGACCTACACCATCACCGGCCCCGGTGGCTTCACCGCGACCTTCACGGTCGATGACTTCCGCCGCCACTGCCTGCTCAACGGCCTCGATGATATCGGCCTCACCCTCCAGAACGAGCCGGACATCACCGCATTCGAGGCCAAGCGAGCCGCCGCATGAGCAAGACCGTTCTTGATTTATTCCAGCTGACGGGCCGACGTGCCCTGGTGACGGGCGGCGGCAAGGGGCTGGGGCGTGTGATGGCGCAGGCGCTGGCGGAGGCGGGGGCAGATGTAGCCCTAGTGAGCCGCACGCAGGCCGATGTGGACAGTGCCGCGGCGGAGATTGCTGCCGCAACCGGTCGCCGGATCGTCCCGTTTGCCGCCGATGTGACCCGCGCATCGGAGGTGGCCGCGATGGCAGGGGCGATCGAGCGGGGGCTGGAAGGGCCGGTGGATATCCTCATCAACAACGCCGGGGTCAATATCCGTGGCAACCTCGCCGACCTCACCGAGGACGAGTTCGATGCGGTGCTCTCAGTCAACCTCAAGGCACCGTTTCTGGTCTCCAAGCAGTTCGCGCCGGGAATGGCCGAGCGTGGCTGGGGGCGTGTGATCAACCTCGGCTCGATCCTCTCCGTGATCGGGGTGGCCGGGCGTGTCCCGTATGCCTCATCCAAAGCGGCGATTTTAGGCATGACCCGCGTCCTGGCGCTGGAGTACGCCACCAAGGGCGTGACCGTGAATGCGATCTGCCCCGGCCCGTTTGCCACGGACATGAACAAGCCCCTCCTAGAGAACCCCGAGGCCTACGCTGCGTTTGTGGCCAAGATCCCCATGGGCCGCTGGGGCGAGCTCCACGAGATCACGGGGAGCGCGGTCTTCCTCGCCTCCGATGCCGCGAGCTTTATCACCGGAACGACACTCTTTGTCGATGGCGGCTGGACTGCCCAGTAGGCGCTACCAGCCCTCGATACGCTGGTACCAGTTGTCGTAGAGGCGCGTGTAGCTTCCGGCATCCTTGGGCATCTTGTGGGCATAGACAAAGCTCACGCGGTCGAAAAAGCGTCCCCCAAGGTCCAGGTGCACCTCGTTCTTCGCTTTTTCGACCACGACACTGTGAAACGTATAGAGGCCGATACGAACGGCTGTCTGGGAGCCTTGTGGGTTTGCAAGCTGCTCCTTGGCGTAGGCAGTGAGGGCGGGGGCGCTGAGGCGGAAGCGGACCATGGAGGGAATCTCTACGTAGCACATTCCCACCACCGCGAGACCCACCACTGCCTCCAGCCCAAGCTGTCCGCGCTGCTCACTGGCACTGCGTAGCGCCACGACCAGCCGGACCAGCCACGCCAGTGCGAGCACAAGCCCAACCCCCGCCACCACGATGCTACTTAAAAAGCTGGTCGGGTCGCTGGCGACGAAACAGGCGGCAAAACACCACGCCAGCAGTGCTCCCCACCAGAGCCATGCCTTGTTCATAGGGATATCTACGCGCCTCTCTACGAAAGTGTTACCGTCAGCCCATTGAAGCGATTGGCGGCCGCTAAGACCCCCTCGCTCAGCCAGAGCTCGGCGGCGCCCATGGCGGCGATGAGCACTTCGTCCATGAGCTTGCGGTCCTGTGGGCCAAAGACCGAGAGCACCCAGTTTACCTGCTCGCTCCCCGCGGCGGGCGGTGCTCCCACGCCGATCCGCAGGCGCGGGAAGTCATCGCCCTCCAGCTTGGCGATCAGGTCCTTAAGCCCGTTCTGCCCGCCTGCGGAGCCGCTCCCGCGCAGGCGCATCCGCCCCGGCGGCAGGTTGATATCGTCGCAGACCACGAGAATATCTCCCCGCTCCACTCCCTCTTTGCGAGCGATCGCGCTCACGGCATCGCCGGAGAGGTTCATGTAGGTCTGGGGCTTGACCAGCATCACGCTCTGTCCCGCGATCGTCCCACGCCCCGTGACCGCCTTGTCGCGGCGGTTGGTCAGCGCGATCCCATGGGCCTTGGCGAGGGCATCGACCAGCTCGAAGCCGATATTGTGCCGTGTCTTGGCATAGGTTGTTCCGGGGTTTCCCAGCCCCACGATCAGTTTCATGTTTACACTATCGCCTGTGGATAACCTGTGGATAAGTGGCACGTTATCCACAGGCTAGTGCTTCACCCCGCTGGCGTCCTTGAGTGCCGCCCCAGTCACCATGACGATCATGATGAGCATCAGTACCCCGAAGTAGATCAGGCTATTGCGGATTTTTTTATCCATGGGCTCTATGCTACCATCTGAGTAAACATTTGGGCTCTGCCTGCGTCTGGGTTTGCAAAGGAAACCCAGCACATGTCACACACACTCTTACCGGTCCAAAAAGATATCGCCTATGGCTCTGATCCCGCGCAGAAGCTCGACATCTACCCTGCCTCGCGCGAGCAGAGCGGGGGGGCGCCGGTGGTGATCTGGGTGCACGGCGGGGGCTGGCGCAACGGCGACAAGGACAATCGTAGCGGCACGGCGCTCTGCAAGACCTGGAGCCAGGAGGGGATTGTCACCGTGAACCTGAACTACCGACTGACTCCTGCGGTGGTGCATCCTGCCCATATCCAGGATATCGCGGCGGGTGTGGCCTGGGTGCAGGGCAATATCGCCAAGCACGGGGGGAACCCACGGCGCCTCTTCTTGCTGGGGCACTCCGCGGGCGCGCACCTCGTGGCCCTAGTGGCGACCAACCCCATCTACCTCAAAGTCCATGGCCTCACCCCCAAAGCGACCCTTGCCGGGGTCATGCCCATCGACACGGCGAGCTACGACCTCAACGCGACCCGGAGCCCTCTGGTTCGCAAGATGATCCGCGATGCCTTTGGCACCGACCGTGCGGTGCTGGAGGAAGCCTCGCCGCTCCCACAGGCCCGGAAAAACCGCGAGAGCTGCCCCCCATTTCTGATCGCTACCGCCAAGCAGCGCCTGGAGGCCGTGCAAGAGTCCCAGGCACTCGACAAGGCGCTCCCAAGCAGCAAGCTAATCCTGCAAGACTACCCCGGCAGCGGCCAGCTTGCCGCCCACGGACAGATTGCCAAGGACCTGATGGACCTCAAGAACCCCATGACCGTCCAGCTGCTCGCGTTCGTGCAAAAAAGCCGCCCAACCTCCTGAGTTCCTGCCGACTGCATGGCTTTAGCCTACCACTGTTTCTCGAAGAGCTCGCTGACCGAGTCGTCGCAGTGGATGCGGCGGATGGCGTCGGCGAGGAGCTCGGCGACGGAGAGGACGGTGAACTTGCTAGCGGCGGGGTGGTCGGCGTAGCGGAAGGGGATGGTGTCGGTGAGGACGACGCGCTCGATGGGGCTGGCGCTGATGCGGTCGATGGCGGGCTCGGAGAGGACGCCGTGGGTGCAGCAAGCGGTCACCGACGCGGCACCGCGGGCGATGAGGGCCTGGGCACCGCTGACTATCGAGCCCCCCGTGTCGATCATGTCGTCGATAATGATGCAGTTCTTGCCAAAGACATCCCCGATAATCTCGGTGATCTCGACTTTATTGGGCGCGGGGCGGCGCTTGGAGATGATCGCCAGCGGGGTCTGCAGGGTCTCGGCTAGGGTGCGGGCGCGCGTCACCCCGCCTTCGTCGGGGGAGACCACGCAGGTGTCGCCGTTGATGAGGCCCACCTCCTTGAAGTGTGCCCCCAGGATCGGGCCCGCGTAGAGGTGGTCCACCGGCAGGCGAAAGAAGCCCTGGATCTGCTTGGCGTGCAGGTCGATACAGACCACGCGGTTGGCCCCCGACTCGGAGATCAGATCGGCGACCAGGCGGGCGGTGATGGGCTCGCGGGACTTGATTTTCTTGTCCTGGCGGGCGTAGCCGTAGTAGGGCAGCACCACCGTGATGCGCTGCGCCGACGCGCGCCGGAAGGCATCGAGAAGGATCAGCAGCTCCATCATGTTGTCGTTGACGGGAGCACAGGTGGGCTGGATCAGAAAGACATCCATCCCACGCGCCGACTCATCGACTTGGACGCGGATCTCGCCATCGGCAAAGCGCGTCACCAGCATCTTGCCCAGCGGGACGCCGAGCTCCGTGGCGATGGAGTCGGCGAGGGCGGGGTTGCCGCTGCCCGCAAAGACACGCAGGTTCTTGCCGATCGGAAGGGCCTTTTTAGCCATTTTGGAGCCGTTCTTCTTTCTCACGGCGCTTCTTCTGGCGCCGCGCTGTCTCTGCACCGTCGAGGTTGCTCTGCTTCTCCCGCGCGATCGCAATGGCCTCCGCGGGGACCTCTTTGGTAATCACCGAGCCCGCCGCAGTCAGGGCACCATCGCCGATGGTCACCGGGGCGATCAGGGTGGAGTGGCTCCCGATAAAGGCATCGGCGCCGATCCGGGTCTTGCTCTTGGTGAAGCCATCGTAGTTGCAGGTGATCGTCCCCGCACCGATATTGGTCTTGGCCCCGATCTCCGTGTCGCCCAGGTAGCTCAGGTGCGACGCCGAGACGCGCTCGGCGAGCGTGCCGTTCTTGACCTCGACAAAGTTGCCGATCTTGCAGCCCTCACCGAGCACCGCCTTGCCGCGGAGCTGGGCAAACGGCCCCACCTTGCAGCCATTGCCCACGGTGGAGTCCGTGATGACGGTGTAGGGGCCGATGATGCAGTCCTCCCCGATCTGGGTCTCGCCGCGCAGGTGGGTGCCGGGGTGGAGGACCGTGTCCTGCCCCACCGTGACCCCGACCTCCACGTAGGTTGTCGCCGGGTCCAGCACGGTCACGCCCGAGAGCATGAGCTCCTTCAGAAGTTGCTTGCGGAGGATCTCATTGAGCTCGGCGAGCTCGACCCGCGTGTTGATCCCGAGGGTGACATTATTGTCCTTGGCGACCACGGCGCGCACGGGCTCCCCGGCGGCGCGGGTCATGCCGATCACATCGGTTAAGTACAGCTCGCCCTGGGCATTGTTGGGGGTGAGGTTCTTCAGGCGCGCAAAGAGCGACTTTCCATCGAAGACATAGACCGCCGCGTTCATCTCGCGGATCGCCTTTTGCTCGGGGGTGGCGTCCTTGGCCTCCACAATCGCCTCCACCGAGCCGTCGGCGGCGCGGACAATCCGCCCATAGCTCCCGGCATCGTCGAGCACTGCGGAGAGGAGGGTTGCCCCGCCGGTGTGGGCCGTGAGCAGCTCGCTCAGTACGTCGGCGGAGAGAAGCGGCGCATCGCCAGGGACCACCAAGACCGGACCGTCGTGCTCGGCGAGGGCGGCCTCGGCCTGCTGGGCGGCGTGGCCCGTGCCGCGCGGGTTGTGCTGCCAGACAAACTCGATATTCTGCCCCGCGTAGGCCGCCTCGACCCGCGCCTGGACTGTCTCCCCCTCGTGCCCGATCACCACAATGCGGCGCTGGGCACCCGCGGCGGCGAGTGCATCGAGGATATGGAAGAGAACCGGCTTTCCACAGACCGGATGAAGTACCTTGGAGAGCTTAGAGCGCATCCGTGTGGACTTGCCCGCTGCGAGAACAATAGCTGCTGTCGTGCCCAAAAAAAAGACCCCCTGACCACGCCGATTATAGCATGGTGCCGGGGGGCTGTCTATGCAGGAGAGGCTAGACCAGTGTCATGGTGAGCTCATTATCCAGGGGGGCTGGGATAGGGGCACCCATCTTGTTGATCACCTCTGGGCGGAGGACTTCCGAGTGCTCGCGTGCGAGGTTGAGGTAGGCACTGGAGGCGACCTCAAGCGCGAGCAGGGCTGCCTGGCTCGTGCGGAACCCGCCGGGAGTCAGGACGGCCTGGAAGCGCCGGCGCGACTCGGTGATAAGCTGCTGCGCCGCTCCGTGGCTGGCGTGTGCCTCCAGGTAGGCCGACCAGCCCGGCTCACGCATGGCCGCGGCGGCTTTTCGTCCGAGAGCCGTCACCGCCTCGACGGTCTTGGTGAGCTCATGGCGGATAAAGTCGTTGTGCTCGTTGAGGCTAAGAATGGGGAACTCGATATGGCGGCGTAGCTGGGTGATGGGCCGCAGGAGCTGGTAGCTTCGGAAGATGCGGTTGAGGCGCGCGGTCTGGAAGCGGCTCAGCGATGTGTCCAGCAAGACGCTGCGGAAGGTGCCCTCAAACTGCTCCGAGTCGGCGAGAAAGTGGGAGAATGTCGAGGCGGTCTCCGGGACGTTGTGCCCGAGGCGGCACATGGCCAGCTCCGCCACAGAGACGGAGGCCATCAGGCTGATGTCGCGCTCCAGCTTGTCCAGCGTGGGATTGGGGGTCTCGACCACCGCCCTCTTGGCATTGGGCTGTACGGGCAGCGGCTGTGGCTGCGCTTTTTCATAGTTGTTACGCCAGGCGATTCTCATGTCTGGTGTAGAATGCAGTTTCTATGCCAAAAATTTCACACGGTAAAGATTACTGGTAGATGGAGATTTTTCAGCTCCGTTATTTTGTTGCGGCGGCGCGTCGCCTGAACTTCACGCAGGCGGCGGCGGAGTGTCATATCGCCCAGCCGTCGCTCTCGGCACAGATCGCGGCGCTGGAGAAGGAGCTGGGGACGAGCCTCTTTCACCGGCAGGGACGGAGCGTCCGCCTGACCGATGCGGGGGAGGCGCTCCTGGGCTACGCCGAGCGGCTGATCGGGCTGGAGGAAGAGGCGCGGCTGGGAGTCCGGCGCGTGGTGGGGCTGGAGGCGGGGCGGCTGAGTCTCTGGACCCTGCCCACTCCCGGCCAGCATCTCTTGCCTCCCTTGCTCGCTCGGTTCCGCAGCGCCCACCCGGGAATCAGTATCTCCGTGCACGAGGCGGTCCCTGCCCGCACGATCGCGGAGGCGGTCCTGGCAGGCCGCGCCGACCTGGGCGTGGTGCACCTCCCCTGCGCCCTGGAGGGCCTGGAGCAGCGCCCCTTGCTCACCGAAGAGCTCGCCCTGATCGTCCCCGAGACCCACCCGCTGGCGGGCACGACCCCGACACTGGCCTCGCTGGCCGACCAGAGCTGGGTCTGGGTTCCCGAGGGGCAGTCGCCGGAGCACCCGATCTTTGCGGCCTGTCTGGCGGCCGGCTTTACCCCACGGATCGCCTGTGTCTCGGGCTCGGCGGGGGGGATGCAGGCGCTCGTGGCGGCGGGGCTGGGAATCGCGCTCCTGCCCCGGCTCGCGCTCAGCCCGCCTCCCGGAACGGTCGTGGTCGAGCTCGCTGCCCCCCGCCCGACCCGGACTCTGGCGCTGGTCTGGCGCGCGGGCGAGGTGCCGTCCCATGCGACGGTGGCATTTATGGATTTATTGTGAATAAAAAAATAAATCTTTCAAAAAGTGGCAATATTTATTTAGGGATGATAGAACAAGGTCGTGCTTTTTCAAGGTATGACCTTCTGCCTTGAAATCCCCATATAACAGTCCCCGTTCTGCCCGCTCCGGTTCTTCCGCTTTTGGCTCCTCGTTTCCTGTTGTCTGTGTTTTCAGCACGAATTCTGAAGGTTCACAGGAAAAACGAATGCGTATTTTTGTTGGCGGAATGCCTTACACCACGAACTCCGAGGGACTCCGCGCCCTCTTCGCCGCTAAGGGCGAGGTCACCGATGCCAATGTGGTGATCGACCGTATGTCGGGCGACTCCAAGGGCTTTGGCTTTGTCGAGATGCCCAACCAGGCCGAGGCTCAGGCCGCGATCAATAGCCTCAATGGCTACAGCATGGGCGGACGCAGCCTCTCCGTGAACGAGGCTCGTCCTCGTGAGGAGTCCGGTGGTGGTCGTAGCGGCGGTGGAAACCGTGGCGGCGGCAATCGCTGGTAGCTTCCCCCTTTTAGGGTGAGAAAGAGTGCGCGACGGCTACCGTCGCGCACTTTTTTTTCGTGTCGGCAATGGTGTGATTGCCCTCGACGGTAAACCTCGGGGCTTTGGGGCGAGCAAGTCGCCGCCTCGCTTCGCTTCGCTCAAATTGTACCGACGAGGCACGAGGAGGCGGCCGAAGGCCCCAAAGCCGGACGTTTACCGTCCTGGCTTGCCGGACGATCTCCGTCCTGGCGGCGATTTCCGACAGAATAACTTTTTTTTCGTGTCGTGATCCTTTTTGGCTTCTGGTTGCGCCTACTTATGTGAAGATGCAAACTACCGACCCAACCAATGAGCTTGAGCTGTTCCGTGCGGCACGCCAGGGGGACCACCGTGCTGCGGCAGGACTCATGGAGCGCTTCCGGCGGCTGGCAACCACGACCGCACGGCTCGCACTCCGAAACACCGACGATGCCCAAGATGTGGCTCAAGAAGCCCTTGTCTACGCGTTGCTCCACCTGCACCAGTGCCGCGACGAGAGCAAGTTTGGGCCGTGGCTCCGGCAGATCACGTTCTCGCTGTGCGCCGACTACCGCCGTCGCCGAGGCACTCGCTCGCTGGGAGAGCCAATGACGGTCTTAAATGAGGCGACGGAGGAGGCGCACTTTGCCGAGCGCATAACAATCCAGAGTGCACTCGAAAGCCTCGGGGAGCCCCATAAAACCACGGTTCTGCTCCACTATGTCGGGGGCTGGTCGGTAGAGGAAACGGCCTCGCTTCTTCATGTGCCCATCAATACCGTGCGGAGCCGCCTCATGGCCGCGAAGGCCCGCCTCCGCACCGATCTGATCACGCTGATCCCGGATAGAAAGACAAAAATGTCCACCCTGACCACAACGACGCTTACAGAAAACCACTCAACGCTTCTCTACAGCGCCTTTCCCGGCGCACGAATTCTCTCCCTGGAAGACTCGCCTGAGCCCTGGATGCCCTTCCGTTTCCGCATTCGTCTCGAAACCGCCGACGGCCAGGAAACGACGGTTGAGCTGCGCGACGACCTCACCCCTGAGCGCGCCGCTCTGCTGCCCGCTCTGGAGCAGGCAGGGATTCCTGGCCCAAGGGTTCTGGCGGGCCCGATAGCCGACGGACGCGGTGGGTTTCTGAGCCTCTGCCAGGCGGCACGCGGTGAGAACCTACTGCTCTGGGCGCTGGGCGGAACCCCGCACCGGCTGCGGCTTGCCACCGAGCGCGCCTTCGATGCGATTGACGCACTCCAAGCGGCGACGGCAACCCTAGAAGCCAATCCCGCGACCAAGAATCTCCCGCGCAGGACGCTTACCGATGAGGCTGAGGCGATTATCAACGCTGGTGGGCCGTGGCTCTCCGACGGCTGGTTTCTCACGGCGCTGGAGAAGACCCGCACTGCCATTGGCGAGCTCACCGACCCACTTGTCTATACCGACAACACCCACTTTTTCCCCAATTTCGTGCGGATTGCGACGGAGACTGGTCCGGTGGTCGAGCTGGTCAACCCGTTTGGGCACTTTGGCGATCCGCTCCTCGGGCTGGCGATGGTCTGGGTCTACGACTGCTACCCCTTTGTCCACACGGGCTTTGTCGAGCAGTTTCTCTGGCGGCGCGGCAAGACCCAGCGCGACTTTGGCCCTCGGCTGGCGCTCCGTGCCCTCCAGACCCTTCAAAAAGAGACCCAGCCCGGTGACACCGGCGAGTACCCGAGCGCCCTCCGCGGCTGGGTGGAGCAGGGCCTGAGCTGGCTGTAGCACTCCAGACTAGGGGGCAGCAGTAAAATCGACGGTACTCAGGCTCTCGGGCTTGCGCCACTTCGCGCTGCCGTCGTAGCGGAGGGTGGTGAAGCCGCCGCTGTGCCGGAGAGGGTAGTGGGTGTGGGCCGTGTCCGCGCTCACAGGGAAGATCCCCCAGACCGGCCCGGAGTTGCCCGCGCGCGTGTCCGCACAGCCGGGAGTGCGTGCGTGGTCCCAGACAAAGAGGACGCTTGGGTTGGTCACCTCGGCATCGGGCTTTCCCATAGGCCCGACCGTCACATAGCTCATGGCATAGCCGACTTGCCCTTGGGGGTAGCTGGGGCACTTGAAGATCGCCAGGTTCTTCGCGTAGGGCTGGAGCATCCCGGCTTTGGTTGCCGTGTTGTACGGGACACTCACCGGGCTCGGTGGCTCGGGCGAGATCGCGTTATCATACGGAGCCCACCAGGTCTCGTTGGGGCCGGTCGCGACGGTCGGGCTGGCAGTGGAGCAGAGCGCATCGCCGACCCGGTCCGGGCAGAGTCGATGGCGCGGGTTGATCTGGTCGTAGTCCTGGCGGTACATCACAATCGCCAGCCCGAGCTGCTTGGCATTCGAGAGGCAGGAGGTCTGTCGGGCTTTCTCGCGTGCCTGGGTAAAGACCGGGAAGAGAATCGCCGCCAGAATCGCGATGATCGCGATCACGACAAGAAGCTCGATCAAGGTGAAGGCATGGGGCATGGGGCGTGTCGGGGCCTGAAAGTCCCCGCCTTGGGCCGCGCAAGCGCGAAGCGGCCCGGGGCCGCGTAGAGCCACGTCTTCTGCGGGCTCGGCCCGCTTCGCCGAAGGCGGCCGTAGACGGGGACTTTCAGGCCCTGGCAACAACATGACAAAATTTATACCATCTCCCCTTAGGCAAACAGTTGCTTGACAGATTTCGCAAAGACGGTTAAACTAGTCCCAACAGGCATGCAGGGTGCCTCCTATCCGCGGGAAGAGCTGAGTTCACCTGAGTGTTTTTTTTTGGCGTCGTTGGCTTCTCACCCAAGCCTCCTTTTTGCCCGAGCGAGCGGATACCGGGCGCAACACCAAAAAGGAGGACTCCCATGTCCGCTCGTCACCTACCCGTCCGACCCGATCTGACACAGCTCAAGCACCAAGCGAAAGAGCTGCTCACTGCGCTCCACGCAGGTGCCCCCGAGGCCCTCGCCGACCTGCAAGCGTTTCACCCCGCTCCCCCGAGTCCCGCTAAAGCCCAGCTCGCCGATGCCCAGCTCACGCTGGCGCGTGCCTACGGAGTCCCGAGCTGGCCGCGTCTCGTGCTTGCCTGCGAGCTGATCGATGCCATCTGGCGCGGCGACCTCGGGGCCGTCCGCGGGCTCATCGAGAAGCACCCATCGCTGCTAAAAGAGAACGCACGCGGCACCGCGCAGTGCAACTGGGGCCCGACTCTCTCCTATGCCGCCAATGTGGGCCAAGACGAGCTGGTCAAGCTGCTCCATAGCCTCGGGGCCGACGGTGTCCAGCATGCCTTTGAGCGTGCGTGCCTGCGGAGCAAGCTGGACACCGCGCGGCTGCTCTACTCGATGGGCGCACGCCCCCAGCCCGGCTCGGTGATGGGGCCGTGTGAGACACTCAGCGCGGTGGGGCTGGCGCTGCAACTTGAGCTGGGCGCATCGCTGGTCGATGCAGACGGCGACCGGCTGGCACCGCTGGGGCTGGTTCTGGAGACCTACTCGCGCAACCCCGACGGCAAGCACGGGTGCTTGGAGATCTTCGCCCAGCACAGCTACGCCCTCCCCGACAACGCCGTTTTTGCCGTCCACCGGGGCCGCCTCGACTTACTCGCCGTCCAGGTCCAGCGCGACCCGAGCGTCCTCACCCGACAGTTCGCCCACGAGGAGATCTACCCCCCGGAGCTAGGCTGCCACACCGACCACACGCTCGCGCTCTGTGGGACACCCCTTGCCGGGGGGACGCTTCTGCATATAGCCGTCGACGACGACGCCTACGAGGTCGCACAGTGGCTCTTGGAGAACGGGGCCGATGTCAATGCGCCCGCCGCTATCGACTCCGACGGCTTCGGGGGCCACACGGCGCTCTTTGGTTGTGTCGTCTCGCAGGCCTATCGCTGTAGCCGCCCGAGCGAGCGCATGGCCCGTCTCCTCCTTGATCACGGTGCAGACACAACCGTCCGCGCCAACCTGCGGAAAGAGCTACGCTTTGTCGAGGACGAGACCCTGCACGAGTACTTCGATGTCACCCCACGCACCTGGGGCGAGCGCTTCCACGACCAAGCTTGGGTCAATCCCGCGGTGCTGGCGCTGGTGTAACCTTTCCTCCCCAACCCTCCTCTCCCGGGCAGTCGCAAGCTCCTTGGGAAAGGAGGGAGTCAGAGGGTGGATCGTTCCCCTTTCCCAGTGAGGTACGAACGCCCTGGAGAGGGGCTAGGGGAGAGGTTATAGCGCCTGCCAGTCCGTAAGCGTATCGACATCAACTCTGCCGTCGGGGAAGGCCACTGTGCGGCAGGGGTATTTCTTGAGGAGCTTGCGTGCCCCAGAGTCGCCGGTGAGAGTGAGGAGCTCAGGAAAATAGGCTCGGTCGAAGACACACGGCGGCCCGAGTGCCTCGCCGTAGTCCGACGCCACAATGCTTCCTGGCTCCCACGCCTGGAGAAGCGCCTGCAGGAGCTCGGTCGTCACCCGCGGCTGGTCACAGAGCATCACGAGGGCGGCATCGCAGTCGCCTGCGGCCATGATTCCCGCCCGCAGCGATGCCGCCATGCCCTCTTGCCAGCCGTCGGCGAGGGTGATGGTTACCGGCAAGCCGTCCAAAGTTGGCGCAATCTGCTCGGCGTTTGCGCCCAGCACGACAATCACCTCTCCCACGAGTACCTCTCCCCCCCGGCCCCCCTCACCTAAAGGCAAGGGGGGAGTGTGCGGGGGAAGGTTGCATGCGAGCTCCGCGGCGTGCCGTAGAAGCGTCTTGCCTTGGTAGGGCAGGAGCTGCTTGGGCTGCCCCAGCCGCACCGATGCCCCCGCGGCCAGCAGAACCACCGCGAGCTTCAGTGGATTGGCCCTTCGCGGAGCGTCAGCGGCCTGCCATCGCGGCCCGCCGACCAGGCGCGAATCTCGGCGACCAGCGCCAGCGCGATCTCTTCGGGGTTGTCCGCACCGATATCCAGGCCAAGAGGCGCATGCAGTTTTCCCCCGTTCATGGGGGCTAGGGGGCTATGTTCCAGCAGGCGCTCGGTGCGGCGGCGGGGGCCAAGGAGGCCGAGGTAGCCGACGGGAGTGTTTAGGAGTTTGGGGAGGAGCTCCTGGTCGGCACTGAAGCTGTGGGTCATGAGCACGGCGGCGTCGGTGGGCTCCAGGGTGGAAATAGGGAAGCTCTGCACGAGTCCTGCCCCGGGGAAGCGCTCAGGGTGGAGGGTGAGCGAGCGGCTATCCACGACTGTCACCTGCCAGCCTAGTAGCTCCGTGGCGATTTTAACGAGCGGGACCACATCGTGGCCCGCTCCGAAGATCACGAGGCGCTGGGGTGGGGTGACCAGCTCGTAGAAGGTCTCGTCGCGCCAGAAAGATTTTTGGGTTGCGAGGGCCTCTTGCGCCCCGGTAAGTAGCGATTCGTCGCCCCAGAACTCCCCGCTGGGCTCCAGCGCGAGGCGCTTGCCCTCGCCGGTCGTGGCGAGCACGCCGAGGGTGCGCTCCGTCTGCCAGCGCTCCAGGCGGGCGAGGTGTGCGACCGTGGTTTCTGTAAGGCGCTCCAGCAGGACCTCGACCACGCCGTTGCAGCCCAGCCCAAAGCCCCACTCGATGTCTTCGTCCTCTTGGGTGGAGTCGTAGACCACGCGCGCCGGGCCGCTCTCCGTGCGCCACCACGCGCGCTGGAGCACGTCGTTTTCTAGGCACCCGCCGCTGATCGAGCCCGCCGCCCAGCCCTTCTCGGTGAGCAGCATCCGCGCACCGGGCCGGCGATACGTGGAGCCGCCCACACGGATCACGGTCGCCAGAATCGCCGACTCTCCCAAAGCAAAGGCGGCTTGCGCCGCCCTTGCCACTCTAAGAAGCTCGGTCACTTATCCCCACGAATAGCCCGACTTGGCCAGTGGGAGGGTCCGCACGCGCTCGCCGGTGGCGGCGAAGACGGCGTTGGCGATAGCCGGCAGGATCGGGGGGAGCGCGGGCTCGCCGAGGCCGGTGGGGCGGTTGTTGGACTTATGGAAGTGGACATCGATCTCGCGCGGGGCCTCGTTGAGGCGCACCATCGGGTGTTCGGAGAAGTTCTCTTGGACAACCCGGCCCTTGGCGAGCGTGATCTCCTGCGCCATCATCTGGCTCATGCCGTCGATGATCGAGCCGCAGACCTGGCTCTCCGCCGCGACCGGGTTGATGATCGTGTGGCCCACATCGCCGACCACCCAGACCTTCTCGACCTTGATCGCTTTCTTGGCGCTCACTTTGACTTGCACCACCTCGGCGAAGTAGCCGCTGTGGCTAAAGTAGAACGCGACTCCCATGCCCGTGCCCTTGGGAAGGGTCTTCTTGCCCCAGCCTGAGCGCTCGACAGCAAGGTTCAGGACAGTGCGCATGCGCTCAATATCCATCCCGCGCTGGTTGCCGGGAAGTGCTTCGAGCGCCGCGAGCTGCTCTAAGCGAAACGCCACGGGGTCTTTTCCCGCCGCGTGCGCTAGCTCATCCGTGAGGCACTGGAAGATAAAGGCATGGACATTGCTGCCGGGCGCGCGGAGAGCTCCGGTTCGCACGGCGAGCGGGACCATCGAGAGGCCTAGGGCGTAGTTGGGGATCGTGCGGACAGGGAACTCGCCCGGCCCGACCCCGCCGCTATCGACAAAGCGGTCGTTCTCGCCGTAGCCGACAAAGTGGTCGTGGAGGGCGACTGTCTTGCCGCTGGCGTCCAGCCCGATCTTGAAGTGGTGCCAGCCGCCCGCGCGGTAGTAGTCGTGCGCGAAGTCGTCCTCACGGCTCCAGAGCAGCTTGATCGGGACACCGGCTATCTCCTTGGCGATCCAGGCGGCGTCCACGACCATATCGTTGTAGAGGCGCCGTCCGAAGCCGCCGCCGGCGCGGTGCAGGTGCATGGTCACGGCGCTCTCGGGGATGCCTACGACGCGGGCAGAGCCGCTGCGTCCCCCGGTGGGAATCTGGCTCGTGCTCCAGAGCTCCAGCTTGCCGTCTTTGAAGAGCGCGGTGCAGTTCTGCGGCTCCAGCGGAGCGTGGGCGATAATCGGGTAGGCGTAGCGTGCCTCGATCACCTTGGCGGCTTTTTCCAGCTCGGCGTCGGGGTCGCCCACTTTTCCGACCGTGCGGGCCGGGGTCTTGCCCAGGAGCTCAGCGGCCTTTGCGAAGTGCTCCTTGCTCTCGTAGCTCGCCCACTTGCCTTCGTCCCAGGTCACCTCCAGCTGCTTGCGTGCGGTCTGTGCCTGCCACCAAGTCGCGGCGACAATCACGACGCCGGACTCCAGCCCGACTCCGGGGTTGCCCTCGACCACGAAGGCCTTCTTCACGCCGGGGAGCTTGGCAACGGCTTCGGTGTTGGCCTTGACCACTTTTCCGCCCAGAACCGGGGTCTTGTGGAAAGTCGCGTAGAGCATGCCGGGCAGGTGGACATCGATCCCAAAGAGGGGCTTGCCGGTCACAATCTTGGGCACATCGACCCCGCCGGTGGGCTTGCCAATAATCTTGTAGCTCGCCGGGTCCTTCATCTTGAGGGTTGCCGGATCGGGGAGGGGCATCGCCAGCGCTTTTGCCGCGAGGGCACCGTAGCCGAGGCGTCGGTTGGTGGCGGTGTGGAAGACCTCGCCCGATGCCGTGTGGCAGTCGGCCTCCGCGGCTCCCCACTCCTTGGCGGCGGCGGCGATCAGCAGCGCACGCGCTGCGGCCCCGACCCGGCGCACGGGCTCCCAACCACTGGGCGTCCCGCCGCTGCCACCGGTGAACTGCCCACCGTAGCGTGGGTCCACATCGGCCTGCTCGACCCGCACGGACTTCCAGTCGATATCGAGCTCCTCCGCGATCAGCATCGGGAGCGTCGTCTTCATCCCCTGCCCGATCTCCGGTGCGCGGGAGAGAATCGTGACGGTGCCATCGGCGGCGATCTTGATAAAGGCGCTCGGCTCCAGCGGCGGTGGCCCCTGGCGCGGCGGCTGCGCTTGGGCGGGTGTCTCGGAGTCGGAGTAGAGGCCGAGGGCGAACCCTCCGCCGATCAGCGCGGTGGCCTTGAAAAAGTCACGTCGGTTCATTTCTTCCCTCCGGTCTTGGGCTTGACTGCGGGCTTTGCGGCTGGCTTCACCACGGGCAGCGGGGTCATGGAGGCGGCGCGGTGGACCGCCTTGCGAATGGACATGTGGGTCCCACAGCGGCAGAGATTGCCACTCAGTGCCTCGTCGATATCGGCATCGGTGGGGCGGGGCTTCTTTGCCAGCAGCGCCGCCGCCGAGAGAATCTGCCCGGCCTGGCAGTAGCCACACTGCGGGACATCGACTTCCTGCCACGCGAGCTGGAGCGGGTGCTTGCCATCGGGAGAGAGCCCCTCGATAGTCGTGACCTTCTTGCCCGCCGCCTCGGCGATCGTGGTCTGGCAGGAGCGCACGGCCTCGCCATTGACATGCACCGTGCACGCGCCGCAGCTTCCGATACCGCAGCCGTACTTGGTGCCAAAGAGGTGCAGAATATCGCGCAACACCCAGAGGAGCGGGGTATCCGCGGTGGCGTCCACTGTGGCGGGTCGCCCATTGACCGTGAGTTTATAAGGCATGGCCAAAGTATACCCGGCATCCCCCCGGCGGTGCATCCCCGGCATCCCCCCGCTCGCACCACTCGCGACCCCCTTCGCCTTTTCGCTCCTTCGTCGCTGCGAAGGGGATTAAGGAAGCCCCCCAACCCCCTTCGTCCCTCGGAACGAGGGTTTCAAGCGAAGGGGGTCGCGAGCGGTGCGAGCGGGGGGATGCCAAAGACTTGCTTGATAAACTCTTAGTTTGTTTTTCATAAATAATTAATCTTCTAATTTCAGTATTTTTTCATCATCATGCCGCATCCTATAGAGCAAGACGAAACGCTAATAGATTCTAACCTTGGATGGTTGTAATCTTTTTGAGGAGATTCTGAAATGAAGAAGATAGTTTTTATTACTTTGGTGTTAGTTGCCGCTTTGGATGCTACTGCGCGGCCTTCTCATGCCTATCTCGACCCAGGAGCGGGTAGCCAGCTACTTCAGATGACCCTTGCTGGTGCATTAGGCTTGGTTTTTGCACTTAAGACAATGTTTCAGCGGGTGTTGCAGTCGGCCCGGGCTCGACGCAGCAAGTGAGCCCCCATCCCGCCTCGTTTCGTGATCCCGATGGCTTTGTCTACACCGAGGCGGGGACTCTCTACCGCGCGGTCGCGCCGACGGGGGTAGCGGGGCTAGAGCTGCTCCAGTCCTCGGGGCTCTACGCGCGGCTGGTGGGGGAGGGGCTGCTCGTGGCACACACGACACTGGCCTCCACCGACGACGGCGGCCGGGTGCTCCAGCCGGAGCGCCTGCCGTTTTTGTCCTACCCCTACGAGTGGTGCTTCGGCCAGCTCAAGGCGGCGGCACAGGCAACCCTGACGATCCAGCGGACGGCGCTGGAGCATGGGATGACCCTCAAAGACGCCAGCGCCTACAACCTGGCCTTTCGGGGCGCACAGCCCGTGTTCTTCGATACCCTCTCGTTTGCGCCCTACCAGGAAGGGGAGCCCTGGGCGGCGTATCGCCAGTTCTGCCAGCACTTTCTCGCCCCCTTGGCCCTGATGAGCCGCTGCGATATCCGCCTCGGTGGGCTCCTGCGTGTCCATCTCGATGGCATCCCGCTCGACCTAGCCAGCGCTCTCCTGCCTGCCACGACCCGGCTGGTCCCAGGGTTGGCGATGCACCTGCACCTGCACGCCAAGGCGCAACAAGGCGGTGGGGGCGAGCCCGGCAAGACGCGTACGGCGACGGTCTCGAAAAACGGCTTGCTGGGGCTCCTCGATAGCCTGGAGAGCACGGTCGCGGCGCTGCGCTGGGAGCCGCAGGGGACGGTCTGGGCCGACTACTACGCGGCGACCAACTACACCGATACTGCCCTACTTGCCAAGGAGCGGCTGGTGGGAGAGCTCTTGGATGCGGTGACACCCGCACCGGCGCTTGTCTGGGACCTGGGGGCCAACACGGGGCGCTTCAGTCGGCTCGCCAGTGTGCGCGGGGCCTTTACAGTGGCGTGGGACTTCGATCCCGCCGCCGTGGAGCAGGGCTGGCGCGAGGTGGTGGAGAGAAAAGAGACAAGCCTACTTCCCCTGACTCTGGACCTGATGAACCCCAGCCCGCGCTGTGGCTGGGCCGGAGTGGAGCGCGACTCTCTGCAAGACCGTGGCCCCGCGGAGGTGGTGCTCGCGCTGGCGCTGGTGCACCACCTCGCGCTGGCCAACAATGTCCCGCTGCCGCGCCTCGCGGCGTTTCTGGCGCAAGTGGGGAAGCACGTGATTGTCGAGTTTGTCCCCAAGTCCGACTCCCAGGCCCAGCGCCTGCTCGCCCACCGCCCGGATATCTTTCCCCACTACACGCAAGCGGGCTTCGAGGCCGCGCTGGAGCCGCACTTCACCCGCCTGCGCCGTGAGGCTGTCCCCGGCACCGAGCGGACTCTCTACCTGCTCCAGGCCCGGCCGGCATGAAGCCGCTCCTGCGTGCGCTGCGCTTGCTCCACCCGCTCTGCTTCGCCCTCGCGCCGGTGCTCTCGCTCTACGCCCTCAACCGCGCCGAGGTGGAGGCGCACGAGCTCCTGCGCCCCCTAGGGCTCTTGGCGCTGGGTTCGGCTCTCCTGCTGGTCCTGCTCGCTCTCCTGCGCCGCCGCGAGCCCGAGCGCGTGGCACTGGCGCTCTCTCTGTTCCTGTTTGCCTTCTTCTCCTACGAGCTCTGGGAGCCCGAGCTGGACAGGTTCTACAAAGGGGTTTTCTCCTACGTCTACGCGCCCCTCCTAGACTACACCACCACCGTGCGGGCAGGGGTGCTCTTTTGGCCTGGGGTATGTGGGCTTCTGGTGCTGGTGCTGTGGGGGCGCTACGAGCCGCAGCGGACGCCCTTGCCCCTCTGGGTGATCGGGGGGGGCTACCTGGCACCCGCCCTCTACACACTGCTCCGTCCCGTGCCGCCGGTCGCCTTCCCGGAGACGCCCGCGCCCGCCGCCACGGCAAAACCGGCCCCCGTGGCGTCCTCCACGCTCCCCGATCTGTACTGCATCGTGCTGGATGCCTACGGGCGCCAGGATCAGCTTCAGGCGCTCTATGGCTTCGATAACACGCCCTTTCTGACGGCGCTAGAGCAGCGTGGTTTCCAGGTGCTCCGCAAGAGCCACGCCAACTACCTCCAGACCGCGCTCTGTGTGGCCTCGATCCTAAACCTGGACTACCTGCCGTCTGAGCCCCAGCAAGAAGGACTCGACCAAGCCGCGCGCTGGATTCAGAACAGCCGCTTGGTGGCACGGATGCGGGCGCGGGGCTACCAGATCGTCGATATCCCCAGCGACTTCTCCCCGACTGCCCTGCTGACCGCCGACAGACGCCTCACCGAGCTCGGGGAGCATCTCTCCGACCGGAGCCCGTTCGAGCGGCTCCTTCTGGCACGAACCCCGCTGCGCTACACGCTCTACGACGACCACCCGGCCTACGATAGGCACCGGGCACAGATCCTGGCGAGCCTGAGCCACATCCCCGAGGCGGCGCGCCTCCCCGGCCCCAAGTTTGTCTTTGCCCATGTGCTGGCACCGCACCCGCCGTTTGTGCTGGATAGCGCAGGCGGCGCGATCTACCCCGACAAGGCGCAGTACTCCATCGGGGATGCCACCGACTTTGGCAAGAACAACACCGATTCCTACCGCACGGGCTATATCGGGCAGCTCCAGGCGGTCAATACCAAGGTTCTGGAGGCGCTCGATAGCCTCAAGAAAAACAGCGCTCGCCCTGCGGTGATTGTCGTGCTGGGGGACCATGGCTCGCGCATGCAGACCGACTGGCGGAGCCGGGAGCGCACCAATGTCCAAGAGGGCTTCTCCAACCTCCAAGCGGTCTTTGTTCCGGGGGGCGCTCCGTACCTCACCGACGATCTCACGCCCATCAATACGTTTCGCCTGCTCCTGACCCATGTCTACGGAGAGAGCCTCCCACGCCTCCCGGATAGAAGCTACTACTCGACTCTCAAGAACCCTCTGAAGTTTGAGGAGGTCACCGCAAAACTGCACTAGAGCCGCTATAATGCCCCTGTGAGCAAGCAAGTTTTTTGTGCCGTCTCCGTCCTTGCGCCTCTTTTAGGGGCGCTCTCTCTCCCCGCGCCCGGTCAGAGCCAGAGCGGGACACAAGCCTTTGAGTCGAAGGTGCGCCCGACACTACTGGCGAAGTGTGTGAGCTGTCATGGCCCGAAGCAGCAGCTGGGGAACCTGCGGCTGGACCAGGCGATCTCCGCGGAGCAGGCACGCAAGCTCGTGGCGAGCGTGGCCTACACCGGAGCGCTGAAGATGCCGCCGTCGGGGAAGCTGCCTGCCGACGAGCTAGCGGCGCTGACCGGGTGGGCCGCGGCGGGCGCTCCCTGGCCCAGCGCCACCAAGTCGCCGAGCAAGCCCGCAGGGACCTTCTGGGCGTTTGTGCCGCCCAAGACTCCCGCGCTTCCCAAGGTAAAGGCCCGCTGGTGGGCACAGAACCCGCTCGATACGTTTGTACTTGCCAAGCTCGAAGCCAAGGGCCTCAAACCCGCGCCGCCCGCCGATCGGCGGACCCTGATCCGCCGCGCCACGTTTGATCTGACCGGCCTGCCGCCGACTCCCCAAGAGATCGACGCCTTTCTCGCCGATACGCAGCCTGGTGCCTTTGCCCGCGTCCTCGACCGCTTGCTGGCGTCGCCCGCCTACGGGGAGCGCTGGGGCCGACACTGGCTCGATGTGGCCCGCTACGCCGACTCCAACGGGGTCGATGAAAATTTAGTCTACGCCAACGCCTGGCGCTACCGGGACTGGGTGATCAAGGCGGTCAATGCCGACAAGCCGATTGATCGCTTTATCCAAGAGCAGCTCGCCGGCGACTTAATCCCCGGTGCGGGCGATGACGGCATTGTCGCGACCGGCTACCTGGCGCTGGGGCCCAAGATGCTTGCCGAAGACGATCCCGTTAAGCAGGAGCTGGACATTATCGACGAGCAAGTGGACACGCTGGGCAAGACCTTTATCGGCCTGACGATCGGCTGTGCGCGTTGCCACGACCACAAGTTCGACCCGATCCCCGCCCGCGACTACTATGCCTTAGCCGGGATCTTCAAGTCCACCAAGACCATGCTCAACTTCAAGAACATGGCCGACTGGAACGAGCGCCCGCTGGCTCCCAAAGAGGAGCAGGAGAAGCTCGCCGCGATCGAGGCGCAGATCAAGACCCGCCGCGACGAAGCCAATAAAAAGCGCGAGGCCGCCGAGAAGACTCTCTTAGCGCAGGTGCGCCCCCAGACCGCCGCCTACGAAAAAGCGGCCCGCCAGCTCCTCGCCACCCAGAAGGCCGCGACCGCGCTCACGGCGACGATCCCGACACCCGGTGGGGTGCCGCCCGTGGGAGCTCTCGTCCGCGAGGCGGAGGACTTCACCCAAGGCAACGTGCTGAAAGACAAGGGCGGCTTTGGCAAAGAGATCGGTGTGCTGGTCAATGCGGGCGAGTACCCCAACCGCACGGAGTACGAGCTCTCTGTCCCGACCGCCGGCCCCTACCAGCTCGACCTGCGCTACGCCTCGGGCGACCCACGGCCGATTCGTATCTATGTCAACGGTGCCCTGGTGGCGTCCACCGCTGCGGGGAAAGTGACCGGGGGCTTCTATCCCCAGCACCAGCAGTGGTTCGCCGAGGGAGTCTTTGCACTCAAGGCGGGAGTCAACACCATCAAGCTGGAGCGCGATAACTACTTCCCGCACATCGACAAGCTGCTCCTGGTCGCCCGCCCCGACCTGCCGCTCACCCAGAGCCTCGAAACGGTCGCCGCCGACTCCGGCCTGATCCCTGAGCTGGTGGCGGAGCTGGCCGAGCGCATCAAGGACGACAAGGAGATTCGGCTGGAGCTCCCCGACAAGCCCGACCGCCTCTTCCCTAAAGACGTCCAAGCGGAGCTCAAGCGCCTCGACGATGAGCGTATGGCGCTGGAGAAATCCCGCCCAGACCTGCCCCGCGCCATGGCCGTGAGCGAGGGAACCCCGACCAACCTGAAGGTGCACCTGCGCGGCAACTACCTGACGCTGGGCGAGGAGTGCGCCCGCCGCTTCCCGACCGCGATCTCGGGGGAGAACCAGCCTGCACTGCCGATGACCAGCAGTGGACGCCTGGAGCTGGCGCAGTGGCTCACCGACCCCAAGAACCCGCTCACGGCGCGGGTCTTTGTGAATCGGGTCTGGCGCTGGCGCTTTGGGCGCGGGATTGTCGGCTCCGTGGACAACTTCGGTGCCCTGGGCGACCTGCCCACCCACCCCGAGCTGCTGGACTGGCTGGCAACCACATTCGTCAAAGACGATGCCTGGAGCCTGAAGAAGCTCCACAAGCGCCTGATGCTCACCAACACCTACCAGATGAGCGGCCAGTTCGATAAAAACGCCGCCGCGCTCGACCCCGACAACCGCCTGCTCTGGCGCTTCCCCCGCCAGCGCCTAGAGGCCGAGGCCATTCGGGACAGCATCTTGGCGGTCGCCGGAACCCTGGACAAGACCATGGGCGGGACCCTGCTCACCTTCCGGCCGCGCCAGTATGTCACCAGCACCGCCAACGCCGACCCGGTCAAGTACGACAGCCGCCGCCGCGCGGTCTATCTCCCCGTAGTCCGTAGCGCCCTCTACGATGTCTACACCGCCTTCGACTTCGGCGACCCGACCGTCATGAACGGCGACCGCCCCAGCACGACCGTCGCGCCCCAGGCACTCTTCATGCTCAATAGCGCGGTGGTCCTCAGCGCCACCAAGGCCCAGTCCGAGGCGCTGCTGAAACAGCCCGAGCTAGACGACGAAGCGCGGATTCGCCAGCTCTACCTCACCTGCTACGGCCGCCCCGCCACCCTCGCCGAGGTGCTCCGTGCCTTCGACTTCCTCGCCCGCTTCGAGGCCGCCTATGCCAAGTCTCCGAATCCCCGCCTGAGCGCCTGGCAGAGCCTCTGTAAATCCCTGATCGCTGCCAATGAGTTTCTCTATGTGGACTAACAACGCAACTTCCCGCCGCCAGCTGCTGAAGAGCAGCGCCCTGGGCTTTGGCAACCTCGCGCTCCTAGGCCTGCTGGACCAAGAGGCGCGCGCCAGCTCTAGAGACACGCGCAACCCGCTGGCACCCAAGCCGCCGCAGTTCCCTGCCAAGGCCAAGCGGGTGATCTTTGTGTTCCTGCACGGGGGGCCATCCCAGGTGGACACCTTCGACCCCAAGCCGCTCCTCACCCGCGACCATGGTAAGCCCTTCCCCGGCCAGATTCCGCGCATTGTCTCCAGCCCCACGGGGAATCTCCTGAAGAGCCCGTGGCAGTTCAAGCACTACGGCCAGAGCGGGATCGAGGTGAGCGATCTCTTCCCGCATCTCGGCGGCTGTGTGGATGACCTGTGCTTTATCAACTCCATGCACGGCTCGAACTCCCGCCACGGCGGTGCCCTGCTGGAGCTCCACACCGGCAGCGACACGTTTGTCCGCCCGAGCATGGGCTCCTGGGTGACCTACGGCCTGGGCACGGAGAACCAGAACCTACCCGGCTTCCTGACGATCTGCCCGACCCTGACCCACGGCGGCGTGAACAACTGGAGCTCGGCGTTCTTGCCCGCATGGACTCAGGGAACACCCATCGGCAACGCCAGTATCGACGCGGCCCAGGCAAAGATCCCCTTCATCCAGAACACCGAGACCCCGAGCGAGGCACAGAAGCTGGAGCTGGAGCTGCTAGGTCAGCTGGGGCGCGAGCACCTGGCCCACACCGGCCCCGACCCCGCGCTCGAAGGGCGCCTGAGCTCGTTTGAGCTGGCCTTCCGCATGCAGCTCGCCGCCCCCGAGCTGCAAGAGATCACGGGTGAGTCTGAGGCGACCAAGAAGCTCTACGGCATGGACGATCCCAAGACGCGTAGCTTTGGGCACCAGTGTTTATTAGCGCGGCGCTTCTCCGAGAAGGGGGTCCGGTTTGTGCAGGTGACCCACTCCTACAAGTGGGATCAGCACGGGGACCTGCGGAAAGACCACGCCAGCAACGCCGCGGAAGTAGATAAGCCGATCGCCGGGCTTCTCAAGGACCTGAAGGCGCGCGGCCTGCTCAAAGACACGCTGGTGGTGATCGGCGGGGAGTTCGGGCGCACGCCGGTGGCCCAGGGCGACGATGGCCGGGACCACAACCCGCATGGCTTCACGCTCCTGCTCGCCGGTGGCGGCGTGAAAACGGGCTTCCGCTACGGCGCCACCGATGACTACGGCTTCTACGCCGTGCAGGACAAGTGCCATGTCCACGACTTCCACGCCACGATGCTCCACCTCATGGGAATCGACCACAAGAAGCTGACCTACTTCTACGGCGGCCGCAACTACCGCCTCACCGATGTCCATGGCGAGATCGCCACGGGGATTATTGCCTAAAGCGGGGCGGCGGGGATTTCGTCGGGGATTGGAAATCCCCGCCTCCGGTTTTTAGGAGCGTCCCGTGGACGCGTGGAGTCCAAGCGTCTCCCGCGTCCTCGGGACGCTCACTCCCTTCTGCCGGGGATTTCACCCCCCGGCTAACCCTCGGCTTTAATCCCCAGCTCGGCGAGCGAGGCGAAGGGGTTGCCATTGAGCTCCGAGAGGGCGCGGAGCAGAACATAGCGTCCCTTGGTTGGGGGGCAGGGAACCTCTTGGGCCGTCTTTGTTTTCTTTAGTGTCGCCTTCGCTATGGGCGGACCGAAGCGTTCCGGGGAGCTGCTCACACAGAACTCTACCTCTTTGATCGCCCCGTTCCAGCTCGCGTCCTGGCGCGCCAGGCAGACAAAGGCGGTGATGGTCACCTCCGCCCCGAGGTCGATCACGAGCTCATGGGGTGGGGGAGCTGCGCCGCCGGTGAAGCGGGTGTGCCAGAGCGTGCTCGGGTCGCTGTCGAAGGCGTTGCGGCCGTACTTTTGGTTGGCAATATTCTCACTGCTCACCCGCACCAGCTTCCAGTCTTTAGTGGGGAGCAGGCCGGGCACGGGCCAGTTTGCGCTCTTGCCCGCTGCCTTGGGCGTGTCGAAGCCGAACTTGGCGGCGCGGTCGCGCTCGTGCAGGTCGGTGCGGGCATAGGTGCCGACCCGTGCGGGTGTGTGCTCCCGCGCGGCGAGGGCACGCAGGCGCGCCAGAACCTCGGGCTTCTCGGCGGCGCGGTTGTGCGCCTCGCTGGGATCGGCCTTGAGATCGTAGAGCTCCCAGGCGGCGCTCTTACCGGGCTGGACGGCTTTCCAGTCGCCTTGACGCACGGCAGTCTGCCCGGCAATCTCCCAGTAGAGAAACTCGTGCTCTCGTTGCCGGTGGCCCAGGAGCTCTGGCAGGAAGCTGAGGCCGTCGCAGTCTTTAGGAACGGGCGCTCCGGTCAGCTCGGCGAGGGTGGGGAGGACATCGGGGAAGTACCACAGGTGCTCGCTGGTCCGCCCCCGCGCGATCTTTCCGGGCCACCAGGCAAGCGCCGGAATTCGCAGGCCGCCGTCGTAGAGGTCCCCTTTCTTGCCCCGGAACTCGACTCCGGTCTTGGGGTTCTTATTGGCACTGTGCACCCCGCGTGGCGCCTCTTTGGTGACAAAATAGTCGTTGCCGCCGTTGTCGCCGCTGAAGAGAAAGAGCGTGTTACGATCGAGCTTGAGCTCCTTGAGCAGTGCGATCAGCTCGCCCACCTGCCGGTCGATCATCGACACCATCGCGGCGTAGCGCCGGGCAGGCTCGGGCCAAGGCTTGTCTTTGTAGAGCGCCCACGCCGGGTCGGTGTCGGGGATATCGAAGATGCCGTGCGGCGGCGTGAAGGGCAGGTAGGCAAAGAACGGCCGATTTTTATTTTCACGGATGAACTTTACGGCTTCGTCGAAGATCGCGTAGTGCGCGTAGGTCTTGCCGTCGCTCCCGCCGTGGTTGCCGGGCAGGGGCACCTCCTCGCTATTTCGGACCAGGTAGGGCGTGTAGTAGGAGTGGGCGTGGACCTGGTCGTAGTAGCCAAAGAAGACATCGAAGCCGTGCTTCTCGGGGACACCGGTCGAGCCGCGCCCGCCATTGCCCCACTTCCCAAAGCCCCCGGTGGCGTAGCCCTGCGCCTTGAGCACCGTCGCAAGCGTCACCTCCCCCTCACGGAGCGGCGTTCCCCCATCGTTGTCCCGGACACTGGTGTGCCCGCTGTGCTTGCCCGTCAGAAAGCAGCAGCGTGTCGGGGCGCAGACCGCCGAGCCCGCGTAGCAGCGCGTGAAGCGCACGCCCTCCGCCGCGAGCCTATCGAGATTCGGGGTCTTGATGTTCGGGTTGCCCATGAACCCTGGCTCAAAGTAGCCTAGCTCGTCGGCCATGAGGTAGATAATATTCGGTTGCATATTGGGTAGGTTCCAGTACATCATAACCGATCCCGCGCTCGAAAGATGCTACACTTGCGTTACGATGTCTACCGAAATTGAGCCTTCGCCTGCTGCCTACCTGAGCCAGCGGATTGCTGATCTAGGGTTTACCCAGTGCCTCTTGCTGGCTGTCCAGCTTGGGATCGCGGACTTGCTGGAAGACGAGCCGCTCGCTTTGCAGGTGCTCGCGACAGCAACAAACACCCACGCTCCTTCGCTCTACCGCGTGCTCCGTGCGCTGGCGAGCCGTGGGGTATTTCAAGAGGAGCCCGACGGTCGTTTTGCCCTCACCCCTCTGGCCGACCCGCTGCGCAAGCGCTCCCCGCAGAGCCTCCATACCTGGGCGCTCTTTGCTGGAGGGGAGTCTGAGCGGCTCTGCTGGGCCAACCTGGAGTACAGTGTGCGCACCGGAAAGCCCGCCTTCGAGCACCTCTACGGCAAGGGGTGGTTCGACTATCTGGAGGAGCAACCCGAGCAGGCGAAGATCTTCAACGACCTCATGACGGGGGGAAGCGCCGCCGATGGAGCCGCGATCCTGGCAGCTCACGACTTTTCAGTTTACCGGAAGATTGTCGATGTGGGAGGCGGACACGGAGCCCTGCTGGGGCAGATTCTAGCGCAGAGTCCGCAGGCGACGGGCGTGCTCTTTGATGCCCCTTCGGTGATTGCGGGAGCGCACCTAGAGCGGGCGGAGTGCGTGGGGGGAGATTTCTTTGCTGCGGTCCCCGAGGGGGGAGACGCCTACGTGCTCAAGTACATCATCCACGACTGGGACGATGCACGGGCACGGCAGATTCTCCAGAACTGCCGGCGGGCGATGGCTCCCGGAGGGAAAGTTCTACTGGTGGAGATCGTCCTCCCACCGGGGAACACGCCCTCGCAGGGGAAGTTCTTGGACCTGACCATGATGCTCTATTTCCATAGTCGTGAGCGCACCGAGGAAGAGTACCGTGTGCTTCTGGCCGAGGCGGGCCTGCGCCTCGTGCGCACCACACCGACCACCGGGAACTTTAGCATTCTTGAGGCCGAGGCGGCGTGATCACCACCAACCGCTTGCTCCTGCGCCGCTGGCGCCCCAGCGACCGTGCCCCGTTTGCCGCCCTCAACGCCGACCCGCGCGTGATGGAGTGCTTCCCCAGCACCCTCACGACCGCCGAGAGCGACGCGATGGTAGACCGAATCGAGGCGCACTTCGCGGAGAAAGGCTTCGGCCTCTGGGCGGTCGAGGTGCCCGGAGTCGCGGCGTTTATCGGCTTCATCGGCCTCTCCACCCCGCGCTTCACGGCCCCCTTCACTCCCTGTGTCGAGATCGGCTGGCGGCTTGCGTATCAGCACTGGGGCCACGGCTACGCCACCGAGGGCGCAAAAGCCGCGCTCGCCTACGGCTTTAATACCCTCAAGCTCCCCGAGATCGTCGCCATGACCGCCGTCGGCAACCAGCGCTCGCGTCATGTGATGGAAAAGCTCGGCATGACCCACAACCCCACCGACGATTTCGATCACCCGTTGCTTCCCGCCGGGCATCCGATCACGCCGCACGTGCTGTATCGCGCTAGTGCGAGGAGTTGAAAATTCCTCGCTGAAGGCAGCAAGCTGCCGAAGGCCCTCTGGGCCGCATCTGTCTTCCGTCCGGCAGGACGTTCGGCGCGAAGCGCCTCTAGCGAGTCGGTTTTCAACCACTCGAAACTCGAAACGGGTAAAATTCCTGATTGTCCCCCCGTCGGGCGGGGCTAGGGGGGAAGTATGAAGCAAAGCGAAAGTATTAGCTCCCGGTGGGAGCTTTTTGTAGACGAGGGGCTGGTCGAGAGCAAGCGCGGGGTGGCGCTGTGGCTGAGCACGCCGGTGCGGCGGGAGGTCGTGCTGACGACGAATCAGCCCTGGGAAGGGCCGGCGAGCGCGTACTTTACGGCGATCCAGGACGGCAAGAAAGTGCGGCTCTACTACCGGGGCTACTGTCCGGGCGATCAGTCGCTGGAGCAGGTGACGTGCTTGGCGGAGAGCGACGACGGCATCCACTTCTCTCGCCCCAATCTCGGGCTGTTTGCGTTCCGGGGGGCGAAGGCCAACAATATTGTCTGGCAGGGGCTGGAGGCGCACAACTTCGCGCCGTTTCTCGACACCAATCCCAAGGCCCGGCCCGACGCGCGCTACAAGGCTTTGGGCGGGATCAATAGTAAGCTCTACGCCTTTGGCTCGCCCGACGGGGTGCGCTGGCAGAAGCTCAGCCCGACGCCTGTCCTGACTGACGGCACGTTCGACTCGCTCAACACGGCGTTCTTCGATGAGGCGCTGGGCAAGTACCGGCTCTACTCGCGCTACTTCACCCAGGGCGAGTACAGCGGCTACCGGGCGATCCAGAGCTGCCTCTCCGAGGACTTTTTGCGCTGGAGCAAGCCCGAGCCCAATCGCTACGCGCCGGGGACCCCCACCGAGCACTTCTACACCAACGCGGTCCGCCCCTGTCCCGGCGCCCCCCACGTTCTGCTCTCCTTCCCCAAGCGCTTCGTCCCCGAGCGCACCAAGCTCGCGGGCTACAAAGAGCCGGGTGTCTCCGATGCCGTCTTCATGAGCAGCCGGGATGGCCTGCACTGGAGCCGCCCGTTTCTAGAGGCGTGGCTGCGCCCCGGCCCCGACCCACACAACTGGACCCAGCGCAGCAACATGCCCGCCACCGGAATTATGGAAACGGGTGAGGGCGAGTTCTCCCTCTACGCCAGCGAGCACTACGACTGGCCCGACCATCGACTGCGCCGCCTCACCGTGCGCCGCCACGGCTTTGCTTCCGTGCACGCCGACGCCAGCGGCGGGGAGCTCACCACGCGCCCGCTTACGTTTACTGGCTCGCGCCTCGTTCTCAACTACGCCACCTCGGCGACGGGCAGCCTCCAAGTCGAGGTGCTCGATCCCGCAGGCAAGCCCCTCGCCCAGAGCAAGCCGCTCTTTGGCGACGAGCTAGAGGGGACGCTGGACCTAAACCTCGCCCCTCTAAGCGGCAAGCCCCTCAAGCTCCGCTTCCTCCTCAAAGACGCCGACCTCTACGCCTTTCGGATACGATAATTCATGACCACAACACAGACCGCCGCCAGCGACGGTCAGCTTGCCCCGCACGTGCTTTATCGAATCTCTAAGTTACAAAGTATGTTAAACTTCGATGCATGAGAAAATGTCCGTATTGTAGTGCCCCTCTCAGTTTCCTTGGTGTTATGCGCATAACCCGATGGTCTCCTTACCTCTGCCCCAAGTGCAAACAAAAATCAGTGGTGCCAATGTGGCAGCTGATGCTTATTGGGGGGGCAGGCGGCGGCTTAGGGGCAGTAGGGATAGGCTACCTCTTCCCAAAATACATACTTTACTCGGCATTGTCTCTTGTCTTTTTAGTCATCCTACTCACCTTTTCTATGATGCTAATCTGCTCTTTTGAAAAGGAAAAATGATCGTTTTATGACCACCGCGCAGACCGCCGCTAGCTACGACCAGATCGCCCCGCACTGGGCCGAGGAGTCGTTCAACCACGAGAACGGGATCGCGCAGCACGAGCGGGCACTGCGCTTTGCGCCACCGACAGGCCGGGCGATCGATGTGGGCTGTGGCAGTAGCGGGCGGATTCTGATGCTCTTGCAGAAACACGGCTACGACGCCGAGGGGCTGGATTTCTCAACCGAGATGCTGGCGCTGGCGCGGCGCAAGCACCCCGAGACGGTCTTTCACCACGCCGATATCTGCACCTGGGAGTTTCCCCGCGCCTACGAGTTTATCTCTGCCTGGGACAGCATCTGGCACGTCCCGCTGGAGCACCACGCGGCAGTACTGGAGAAGCTCTGCGCTGCCCTCGCGCCCGGCGGCGTCCTGATCTTCACCAGTGGTGGCGTGGACGCGCCCGATGAGGTCACCAACCCCTGCCACGGCCAGCCGCTCTACCACGCCGCCCTCGGAATCCCCGAGCTACTGCGCCTGATCGACCGATTTGGCTGTATCTGCCGCCACCTGGAGTACGACCAGCACCCGGAGCTACATCTCTACGTGATTGTCCAAAAGGAAGTTTTATGACCGCAACGCAGATTCTTACGCGCATGGCTGAAGCCTATGCCACTTGCTCTTCCTACTCAGATACAGGGGTGGTAAGCACGAGTTTTATTAAGCCTAACGGCACCCGCACCCTGGAGAAGCCTTTCAGCACCGCCTTTATCCGCCCGGATCGTTTTCGCTTTGAGTACCAGGAGAGTGGTGACCGCCACTTCGCCTGGCGCGAGGGAGCCACGGTGCGGGTGGAGTGGCTCAAACCGGGGATTACAAAAATACTGGAGACGATGCCTCACTACCAGCAGCTGATGCACCCGGAGTCACTGGCGATGGCACTGGCAGGGATGACGGGGGTCTCCGGGAGCTCGGCGCATACCATCCCAACGCTCTTGCTCCCCGACGAAATCGGGGGGCGGCGGCTAACCGACATGACCGAGGTGCATCGAAGGGATGATGCCTTACTGGAGGGCGAGGGAGCGGAGTGCTACCTAGTTGCAGGAAACTACTCGGGGCACCCTATGGTCGTATGGATCGAGAAGGCGACCTTTTGCGTTCGGCGGATCGAGGCGCAGCATCCGTTTGAGGGCTTTCGCACCGAGACAACAACGACCTACTTCCCTGCAATCAATGGAGCGATCGACGAAGACCTGCTGTGTTACAATCGGAGCCATGGTTAAGCCAGTCAAGGTCTTTCTCTTTGCGGGACAGTCGAACATGGTGGGCGCGGATGCCCACCCGGAGCGCATCGACCGCTTTCCGCTCTTTCAGGGTGCCGGTGCGCCGCAGCCCGAGGTGCGCTATATCACGCTGCAGCTTCAGAACGAGGGCTGGGGAGCGCTTCGGCCTCTTGACGCGTTTGGGCCGGAGCTGACCTTCGCACGGCTGGTGAAAAAGTACGACAACTCCCCGCTGGCGATCATCAAGTCCGCGATTGGCGGCACCAATGCGGTCTACGACTGGAACCCGGATGCGCCGGAAAATGGCCAGAAACTCTACCCGCGGACGCTCCAGCTTGTGCGTGAGGCGCTTGCCGCGCTGGAGAAGCAAAACACTCGCTACCAGCTGGAGGCCGTGATCTGGCACCAGGGCGAGAACGACATGCTCGACCGCAAGGTGAACACGGCCTACGCCGCCAACCTCCGCAAGATTATCCAGCGCCTCCGCACCGATCTGCAGCTCCCCAAGCTCAAGTGGTTTCTGGGCGAGGTGAGCGAGAAGGGGATCTGGGGGATGGACAACCGCGCGAATCTGGCCGTCCTTCGCGCCCAGCAAGACCAGCTCCTCGCGTCCGATCCTCTGCTGCGCTGGGTGCCGACCTCGCACCTAGCCTTCGACGTGATGGACAGCGGGCAGCCACACTACCACTTTGGGACGCAGGGGCAGCTCCAGCTCGGGGAGGCGTTCGGGGCGGCGTACTTGAAGGAGATCGGAAAGCTCCCCAAGCCCAAAGAGCGCAAGTTCGCCAAGGGCCTGCCCATCGCCAAGAAGCAGCGTGTCCGGCTGTTTATTCTCGGGGGGGAGCGCAACATGGAGGGGGAGGATGCGTTTGCAAGCGAGCTCCCCGCCGCGCTCGCACAGCCGCAGAGCCAGATAGTCTTTCGCTACGTGCTGGGGGGAGGATTCCAGAGTTCTAGAGACTGGGAGCCGCTCGGTCCGGTGAGCGATCTGGGCAACTTTGGCCCGGAGCTGAGCTTGGGGGCGCAGCTACGGAAGACGCTTCCTGCCAGCGACGGCATCGCGCTTCTGAAGTTCACGCACAGCGGGGCGCAGGGGCTGGACTGGTTGCCGCAGGGCACGCCGGAGAGCCGCCGCAACCTCTATCCCAAGTTTCTCGCCTTCGTCCGCGCCGCCCACGATGACCTCACGCGCCAGGGCTACGCGCCGACCTGGGAGGGGGTCTTCTGGCACCCCGGCGAGAACGATACCTACTTCTACGCCCGTAGCTACGCCGCGTGGCTCAAGGCGCTGATCACCCAGCTGCGCCAAGACCTCGGCCAGCCGACCCTCCCCTGGTTTGTCTCCGAGCAGCACCCCAAGGCGATCTGGAAGAACATGGCGGCGCTCAATGCAAGCCTGCGCGAGCTGGCCCAGACCGACAAGCAGCTGGTGGTTGTCAAGACCGATCACTTGCCCCACCAGCGCGTCCACTTTGGGACACAGGGGACGATTCTGCTAGGCGAGGCACTGGCCCAAGCCTATCTAACAACTCCGACACGTCCATAATCTGGTTATGCAAACCGCTCCGCCTTCGCGCGTCTTCCAAGCCATCGGCCTCTGTCTTATCGTTGTGGGGCTTGTCTTTGTCGCCGCGCACCTTGGGTGGGTGGAGCTGCCCGTCCGAGGGCTACACCGGGGACGGATTCGTACCCCGAGCGATCCGCTCTTTCCCTGGCTCGGAGCCTGTATCGGCCTGCTGGGAGCGGTGTTTCTGGTGGGGGAGAAGCGCCCTCGTCTACGGGCAAATCTCGGGCTGCTTACCTTTGCAGCAATGGCCATAGTTGTCATCTCCTCAATTTTCCGGTGAAATGCTGGTGATGTCCGCTAATTTTGACCAGGAAATCCTTGAAAAAATCGCTAGTTTTGGGTGCTCGGTAGTTCATATCCCTGCTGAAGACGACCTTCCACCTTTTTCGTTCTCGGTAGGTATCACCAAAACCGTCGCAGCTCCTGAGCTAATTGTGATCGGGCTCCGGCAAGAGCTGGCGCACGTGCTCATCAACGACTACTATGAGCATCTTCGGGGCGGTGAGACCTTTCGGGCAGGAGAGCGCTACGCAGGCTTCCTTGAAGGATTTGACGTTGTAATGGCGCGGGTGGCGGAGTCCTTTTACGAGGAGTACTTGGGCTATAATCTCGGGTTCTACGAGGGGGCAAACTTTGAGGTACTTCAGCTGATCTACCCCAATACCCAAGGCTTCTGGCCGTGGGAGGCTGAGGCGGATGCTTGGTTTCGTGCACGCCAACCCTTGCTTCAGGAGGAAGGGAGATGAGTATTCCTCTCAACCTCCGTGAGTACGAGCAGCGGGCACGGGAGCTTCTGCCACAAGCAACCTACGACTACTACGCCGGCGGCGCGGGCGACGAAATCACCGTGCGCGAGAACGAGCAGGCGTGGGCCGGTTTGCGCTTCCGTCCGCGTGTCTTTGTCGATGTGAGTTCCTGCGAGACCGCGACCACGATCCTGGGCCAGCCCGTTGCGTTTCCTCTCCTGACCGCCCCGTGTGCCTTCAACCAGCTCGCCCACCCCGACGGTGAGCTGGCCGTGGCACGCGCAACAGCCGCCGCCGGGGTGATCCAGACTTTGAGCACGATGGCATCGCGCTCGCTGGAGGAGGTTGCTGGGGCCTCGGCAGGGACGCGTTGGTTTCAGCTCTACTGTCAGCGCGACCGGGGCGTGACCAAGGCCCTGATAGAGCGCGCGGAGGCGGCGGGATTTGCCGCGCTCTGCCTGACGGTGGATGTGCCCGCGACCGGCAACCGCGAGCGGGACTTTCGCAATAACTTTCAGGTGCCCCCGTCGATCCGGCTGGCGAACCTGGAGCCGTATCTCCCCTTGGGCTCCGGTGAGCTGGCGCTGCACCACTACGCCCGAGACCAGTTCGATGCGAGCCTTACCTGGGAGTCGCTGGCATGGCTTCGGAGCATCACGCGCCTGCCAATCGTGGTGAAGGGGGTGCTGACCGCTGAAGATGCGCTTCTTGCGGTTCAGCACGGTGTCGCGGGGATTGTCGTCTCTAACCATGGTGGCCGCCAGCTGGATAGCGTCGTCAGCACCGCCGATGCCCTCCCGGAGATCGCCGCCGCGGTGCAAGGTCAGGCCGAGGTCTATGTGGATGGCGGTATCCGTCGCGGCACCGATATCCTAAAAGCCCTCGCCCTCGGAGCCCGCGCGGTGCTGATCGGCCGCCCCTACCTCTGGGCACTGGCCGTGAGTGGCGAGGCAGGGGTCGCGCATGTTCTCCAGCACCTCCACGACGACCTAAAGCTCGCGATGGCCCTCGCCGGTTGCCCAAAACTGAGTGATATTGGTTCAGGATTCGTATGTCGGCTCAGGTAAAATAAAGACCAGAGAACCAATTTGCGTACGAATTACATTCTCATTGATCTGGAAAATATACACCCAGAAACGCTTGTCGCATTGGAACCAGAGCTGTTTCATGTGATTGTTTTTGTAGGGGCAAATCAAACCAAAATAGCCTTTGATACTGCGATGGCGTTGCAGAAAAAAGGGGATAAAGCGGAGTATGTGAAGGTCTCTGGTACAGGGCACAATGCCCTCGATTTTCATATCGCCTTTTACCTGGGACAGCTCGCTACCGCTGACCCTACAGGATTCTTTCATATTCTCTCCAAGGATACAGGCTTTGATCCCTTGCTTCAGCATCTAAAAGCACGAAAGATCTTTGTGGGAAGAGTAAGCGATATTTCAGAGATCAGTGCGGTAAAAGTGGCAAATGTAAAAACGACCGACGACAAAATTGCTGCTATTGTTAGTAAACTTCAGCAAATGAAATCATCGAAACCTCGCACGGTAAACACTCTCGCAAGGACGATCTCGGCACTTTTTCAGAAACAGCTCCCTGAGAATGACATCTCAGCGCTTGTTACGTTGCTGGAAAAGAAGAAACTCATCTTGGTTACGGATACAAAGGTGACCTACTCGCTTCCTGCTGCCTAGCTAAGAATCCCGCGGATCACTTCTCCGTGGACATCGGTGAGGCGGTAGTTTCTACCGCCGTAGGGGTAGGTGAGCTTGGTGTGGTCGATCCCGAGTAGATGCAAGACCGTGGCGTGGAAGTCGTAGACAGTGACGGGGTTCTCGGCGGTGTCGTAGCCGATCTCATCGGTGGCACCGTAGGTGACGCCGGGCTTGAGGCCCGCGCCGGCCATCCAGCAGGTGTAGGCGAGGTGGTGGTGGTCCCGGCCCGTCTTTCCGATTCCCTGCGTGATGGGGGTCCGCCCAAACTCCGTTGTCCAGAGGATGAGGGTATCGTCGAGCATCCCACGCTGCTTGAGATCGGTGAGGAGTGCCGCGACCGGCTGGTCCATGCTCCGGGCCTGCTTGGTGTGGTTTTCTGTAATATCCTCGTGGGCGTCCCAGTTGATGCGCGGCGAGCCAAACGCCCCGCCGTGGTAGAGCTGGACAAAGCGCACGCCTTTTTCGAGCAAGCGCCGGGCCAGCAGGCAGTTGCGCCCAAAGCCCCCCGCGATGGGATCGTCGAGGCCGTAGAGCTTCTTGATGTGCTCGGGTTCTTGGTCGAACGCCACCACCTGCGGGATGCTGGTCTGCATGCGCGCCGCCAGCTCATAGGCCTTGATCCGTGCCGCCAGCGCCGAGTCGCCGGGGTGGGCCGCCCCAAACTCCTGGTTCATCGTCCCGAGGAGCCCCAGCGCCGCCTGTCGGTCTGCGGGCTTGATCGTGTCGGGGGGGAAGAGGTTATCGACCGGCTGGCCCTTGGGATTGAACGCCGTTCCCTGGTGGGTGGCGGGGAGAAACCCGGAGGTCCAGTTGATCGCGCCGCCCGCGGGGAGCCCGCGCGGATCGGGGAGGACCACGAAGGCGGGCAGGTCCTGGCTGAGCGTCCCGAGGCCATACGAGAGCCACGCCCCCAGGCAGGGGAAGCCATTGAGCGTGAAGCCCGAGTTCATCTGAAAGGTCGCGGGGGTGTGGTTGGCGGACTTGGCCTTCATCGACGAAAGAAACGTGATGTCGTCGACGCGCTCGGCGATGTGGGGCAGGAGCTCGCTCACCCAGCGCCCGCTCTTGCCGTGCTGCTTGAAGGCGAAGGGGCTCTTCATCAGGTTGCCGGGCTGGGCAAAGAACGTGTCAAAGACCTTCTTGCACTCCTGGCCATCGCGCTTGATGAGCTCGGGCTTGTAGTCGAAGGTGTCGAGGTGGCTGACACCGCCGCAGCAAAATATTTGGATGACGCGTTTGGCTGCCCCCCCTGCCCCCGTCCGACGGGGGGGAGAAAAGGAAAATTCCGCATTGTCCCCCCGCCGGGCGGGGGTTAGGGGGGAAGCACTCGCCTCATCCACTAAGAGGGCGGCGAGGGCGATGGAGCCGAGGCCTCCGGCGGCTTGGGTGAGGAAGTGGCGGCGATTGGGGAGGCTATTTTGCATAGAGGAACTCACTGGCGTTGAGGAGGGCCCAGCAGAGGCTATCGAGCGGGTGGGCGCTCAGGTGCGTGAGGGCGCGGGTGCGCTCTGCGAGGGTGGGGGGGCGGCCAAAGGCGAGGGTGTAGGCGTGGGCGACCTGGCGACTCGGCTCGCTTCCGGCTTCTTTTGCCACCCGCTCGGCGAAGGCGCGGGACTGGCGTAGGACAAAGCTGTCGTTCATCAGCGCGAGTGCTTGGAGAGGGGTTGTCGTCACCGTGCGTCGTGCGGTCTTGGTGGAGGGATCGGGGCAGTCGAAGTTCTCCAGCAGGGGGCTGCGGGCGCTCTGGACAATCATCCGGTAGAGCGTGCGGCGGTTAAACTCCGGGGTGTCTCTATCGAGCAGGGTGTAGAAATCGGAGGTGAAGGTCGAGACCGTGAAGGGGCGGAAGCTGGGGCCGCCGACCGCGGGGTTGAGCTTGCCGCTGACCGCCAGCATGCTATCCCGGATCGCCTCGGCCTCCAGGCGACGCGGGGCCATGCGCCAGAGCAGGCGGTTGTCGGGGTCGAGGGCGATGCCACGTGGGTTGGAGGCGCTGGACTGGCGGTAGGTGCTGGAGAGCAGGATCGCGCGGTGCAGGCGCTTGAGGCTCCACTCGCCGGGGCCGGAGAAGGCTGTGGCGAACCAGTCCAGGAGCTCGGGGTGGGTGGGGGCCTCGCCGTTGTTGCCAAAGTCGCTGGGAGTGCCCACGATCCCGCGCCCAAAGTGCCCCTGCCAGACACGGTTGACCATCACGCGCGCCGTCAGCGGGTTTTTCGGGTTGGTGACCCAGGTCGCCAGGGCGAGGCGTCGGGGGCCATCGGGTGTCTCCGTGGTCAGGCCAAAATCCGCAGAGCACTCCGTGAGTGCGCTCAGCGCTCCGGGCGTGACCAGCTCGCCCTGGGACTGCACATCGCCGCGGGGGAGGATATAGGTGGGGCCGGGGCGCTGGGAGTTGACCCCGTAGGTCTGCACAGGCGTCTCGACACTCACCCGCTGTGCCTGTAGCCGCTCCAGCTCCGCCTGGAGCGCGGCCCGGCGCGTGCGCTCATCGGGGGAGAGGCCTCGCTCCAGCGCCTCGGGAGTGACATAAAACGGTGCGCTCGCAAACGACTCCGCCACCTCGGTAGCCGTCAGGGCGCGGTTGTAGAGGCGTGCCTCCTCGATTTCTCCGCTCAGCGTGTCGCCCGAGCCGGTGTGGCGCAGCCCAAAGAGAGCATGGCTCTTGCCCGCGGGGTAGGTCCGCAGGCTCGCCCCCTCGCCGTCGGGGGTGTAGGCGGCACCGTAGGGCTTCCCATTGCGGTAGACCTGGATGCGGTTGTCGGCGTGGTAGACAATCGCGACCTGGACCAGCTCCCCCGGCGTCTCTTGGGGGGCCTCCAGGTCGCGGGTGCGGTGGTAGAACTCGCTCCCGGCGAACCACTTGCCCCGCTGGCGCTCCCCGAGAACAATGGCATCGAAGGCACCGCCGCCGTCGGTCTCCAGCGTGAGCGCACTGCCTCCGCGCTGGTTCAGGTCGGTGAGGCGCACCCAGGTCTCCAGGGTCTTCTCCTGCACCGCGACAGGGAGCGGCGCGCTCTCAAAGCTCGCTCCGGCTCCCGCCAGCCGAAGCCGACCGTTTCGGAGCTGTGCGCCCCCCCGGAGCGTCCCACCGTCGAGGCTCTCAAAGCTCCAGCGCAGAAGGGGCGCGGGGCCGCCGGGGGCGGGGTGGGCGCTCTTCTCTTGGAGCAGGCGGGTACGGACCGGCTCCTCAAGGCGACGGAGGGTGTCCAGGGCCTCGGCTTGCTGGTTGCGCAGGCTGGCTGCCTGTCGGGCACGAAGGTCGAGCTGCTCTTGCGGGACGACAGGACGGTTTCCGGGGTGGGCTCCGATCAGCGCAGCCTTCAGGCGGTAGTAGTCCTTGGCGGAGATGGGGTCGAACTTGTGGTCGTGGCAGCGCGCACAGTTGGTGGTCAGCCCCAGAAAGGTCTGCCCCACCACCCCGATCATGTCCTCCAGCTCCTCCTCACGCGCCCGGAGCCGCACGAGGGTTCCTGGGGCGCTCTTCCCCGCCTCGTCCATGGGCCCCGCGACCAGAAAGCCCGTGGCGATCACCCCCTCGGGGCCGGCGCCGGGGAGCACATCGCCGGCGAGCTGCTCGCGCACAAACTGGTCGTAGGGCTTGTCGCGATTGAGGGCACCGACCACGTAGTCGCGGTAGCGCCAGGCGTTCTCGCGGACATGGTCGTACTCGTAGCCGTGGCTCTCGCCAAAGCGTGCGACATCCAGCCAGTGCCGCGCCCAGCGCTCGCCGTAGTGGGGCGAGGCTAGCAGGCGATCCACGAGCTTCTCGTAGGCGGTAGGGGAGGTGTCGGCGAGAAACGCGTCTATCTCTTGCGGTGTCGGGGGCAGGCCGGTCAGATCGAACGTGACACGCCGGATCAGTGTCCGCTTGTCCGCCTCCGGGGCGGGCCTCAGGCCCTTGGCCTCGAGCTTGGCCAGCACGAAGGCATCGATGGGGTTGCGAACCCAGCCCACGGTCTTGACAGCGGGCACCGCGGGAAGCGCAACCGGCTGGAGCGACCAGAGCTTCGTCTCACGGCGTGCCAGCGCGAGCGTGCTCAGGAGAGCAAGAGGAAGCAAGGCGATAAGGCGTCGGTGCATGGCGTGGCTTATTGTACACAATTTCGCCCCAAGAGCATGGGGAGAAGCGATCTCGGGTTATAGTAGCGCATGACAAAGATCGAACCTATCGCGACATGGACGACACGTGAGGCCGCCTTTGTGCTGGGAGCGAGCGGTGCCTGGCTCGCGCTGGCACGGCGTCGGGACGGGCGCAGCTACGTCGCGCCGGGGCAGCCTGCGCCCGTTCTGCAAGTGCGTGTCGCCGGGAAGCTACACGCGCCGGAGACCGCACGCTGGGACGGGCGATCCCGCCGCCTGACACTGGGCTTTGGCACGAGCGGCGTGAGCGCGACACTGGCGATCCAGGCCAAGCCGACCCACCTTATGCTGGAGCTGGTGGAAGTAACCCCCAAAGAGACGGTCGAGCTGGTTGTCTGGGGGCCGTATCCCACCGTGATTGGGGAGACCATCGGCGAGATTGTCGGGGTGGTGCGGGATGCGGAGACGGCCCTTGGGATCCAGGCGCTCAATGCCAAGACCCTCGGCGGCTTTCCCGGCCAGGAGAGCGATATCGAGCCGGACTACACCGCCGACGACACCGGCACCTACCCGGACCTGCCCGATGCCCTCAAGAAAGACCAGCTCTTCCGCGGCGACACCGCGCGACGCACGGCCTTTGGGAGCGTGGTGCAGGCGTACTGCCGCAGTCGAGTAGCGGAGCGGGTGATCCCGAACTGGGGTATCGAGAAGTTCCCCGCGCCGGCCTTCGACGACGGCGGAATGGTCGGGAGCAAGCTGGCGCTCTTTCTCTGCCCCGCGGCAAAGGCTCTGGATACCATTGGGGCGATCGAGGTGGCGGAGGGGCTCCCGCACCCGCTGCTCGATGGGGTCTGGGCCAAGAAATCCCCCCGCGCTACGGACTCGTACTTGATTGTGGACTTTAGCGAGGCGACCATCGACCGCGCCATCGAGATGACCCTCAAGGCGGGGCTGCGCTATCTCTACCATAGCTCGCCGTTTGAGACCTGGGGGCACTTTCGCCTCAAGCCGAGCCTCTTTCCCCACGGGGTTGCCGGCCTGCGGGAGTGTGTCGAGCGGGCGAAGAAAGCAGGTGTCCGGGTGGGCTTTCACACGCTCTCGAACTTCCTTACTCCCAATGATCCCTATGTCACCCCGCGCCCCGACCCGCGCCTCGCACGGAGCGGACGGAGTACACTCACCGCGGGTGTCTCCCCCACCCAGACCGAGCTGCCTATCGCCGACCCGGAGCCCTTTCTGAAGAAAACTGCCTTGAGCACGGTCGCCCTCGGCGATGAGCTGATCCGCTACGAGAGTGTCTCCCCGAGCGCACCCTGGCGCTTGCTGGGCTGCCAGCGCGGCGCGTGGGGGACACAGGCGGCGGCGCATGCGAGCCAGAGCACAATCGGCAAGCTCCTGGACCACGACTATAAAGTCTTTCTCACCGATGCCTCACTGACCCAAGAAGTCGCCAAGAATATCGCGGCGCTCTGCAACCAGGCGGGGACCCTCCAGATCTCGCTGGATGGGCTGGAGGGCAACTGGTCCACGGGCATGGGGCAGTACGGGCGGACTCTCTTTACCCAGAGCTGGTACAGCACGCTCGCCCCCGAGCTGAAGGGGCAGATCAACGATGCCAGCAACCCCGGCCACTTCAACTGGCATGTCTACACCCGCATGAACTGGGGCGAACCCTGGTACGCCGGCTTCCGCGAGAGCCAGACGCTCTACCGCTTTAAGAACCAGCTCCACTACTCCCGCAACCTCATGCCCCGGATGCTGGGCTGGTTCGCCCTGCGCCCGGAGACCACTCTCGAAGACGCCGAGTGGCTCCTGGCACGCGCTGCGGGCTTCGATACGGGCTTCGCGCTGGCAACCAGCCTCGCGAGTACCGCGCAGCTAAGCGCCGACCCGCTCTCCGCCGAGACCGCCAAGCGCTTTGGGACGATCCCGGCGATCTTGGAGGCCATCCACCAGTGGGAGACCGCCCGCCGCACCGGTGCCTTCCCCGAGAGCCTCAAAGCGGAGCTACGCGACAACACCCGCGAGTTTCACCTTGAGCCCGTCGGAGCCAACCAGTGGGACCTCTACCCCGTTCAAGCCGGCCAGCGCGGCAAGCCCACTCGCCTGAGAGGAAAGCGCAAATGATACTTTTCTTAGGGGCATCGCTCCTCTGTTTGACATCCCTCCCCCGGTTTACATCCCTCCCCCCTGCCCCCTCCCTTCCCCACACCCAGAGGGTACCCGCCTCGTTCCGAGGGGGGAAGGGAGGGGGAGAACCCACCCCTCTGACTCCCCTCCCTTCGTCCCGACGAAGTCGGGTTTCAAGCGAAGGGAGGGGCCGGGGGAGGGATGCCAAAAGGGATGCCGATGCCCAATCGGCCTCCCTCTACCTCCTCACCACCCCCGACGGCGCGAACCTGCCAGCGTCGGTGACGCTCACGGACTTTCCCGTGCTGATCCGCCTCCGCCGCGAGACCTTTCCTTTTGCCCAGGCCCAGCCCCACGGTGAGGACCTGCGGGTCACGGACAGCGATGGTACACCACTGGCCTTTCAGATCGAGCAGTGGGACGCGCAAGTGGGAACGGCGAGTGTGTGGGTGCGGGTGCCGACGATTGTCGGCAATGCACGCCAGGAGCTGCGCCTGCACTGGGGCGATCCGGCGGCAAAGAGTATGTCCAGCGGCCCGGCGGTCTTCAATGCGAGCAATGGCTACCTGACGGTCTGGCACATGGACGAGGCCCTGGCCGACGCCACCGGCACGCTGACAGCGACCAATAAAGGCACCACGCTCGTGCCGGGGCCGCTGGGGACGGCGCGGCGCTTTGCGGAGAGCCAGGGAATCGCGGGCGGCGAGCGGCTGACAGGCTTTCCCACAGGCAATCAGCCGCATAGCTCCCAGGCGTGGTTCCGAGCGGAGCGGCCCAATGTGCGGATTCTGGGCTGGGGCAACGAGGAGCGCCAGGGCAAGGTGACGATGCAGTTTCGGAGCCCTCCGCATGTCAGCATGGACTGCTACTTCTCCGATGCCAATGTCGCCAGCAAGAGCAAGCTGGCCCTGGGCGAGTGGGTGCATGTGGTCCACACCTACGAAAAGGGCAACGCGCGGGTCTATATCAATGGTGTCTTGGATGGCACGGCGCAGTCACAGGGGGCACCGCTGAGTATCAAGAGCCCCGCTCGTTTCTGGATCGGGGGCTGGTACAACAGCTACGACTTTGTGGGGGAGCTCGACGAAGTCCGGGTGTCGTCGGTGGCGCGCTCCGCCGACTGGGTGCGGCTGGAGTACGAGAACCAGAAGCCCCTCCAGACCCTGGTCGGGATGCTCGTGCAGCCGGGCAGCGCACTCTCTGTCTCGGTGCCGCAGCTCACGGTCCGTGAGGGGGAGCGGGCCACGGTCACGGCTCAGGCAGGCGGGGCGCAGAAGCTGGTCTGGCTCCTCGATGGCCAGGTTGTCGCCACCGACCGGCTCTCCTACACCCTGGAGGCGGGCCGGGTGCGCGGTGAGACAAAGCGCCGCTTGCAGCTCAAAGCGAGCTACCCCGAGGGCGTGAAGACGCGTGAGATTCCCGTGACGGTCCAAGAGGCCATTGGCGATCCCGTGGTCGCGCTCAAGGCACCGCGCCAGTGGGACGGCCGCTCGCCGATTGAGGTGACGGCAACGATGGCGGGCAAGAGCACGCTGCCGCTCCGCTATGCGTGGAAGGTGGAGGGGCTGGCGACGAGCAAAGAGGTGCTCCCCGGCAAGCTCCGCCTCACCCGCGCCCAGAACAGCGGCACGCTCACGGTTACGGTCGCGGTGGACAACGGCGGCGCGCCTGTCACGCAGTCGGTGAAGATTGCCGTGGCAGAGCCCAAGAGCGATCCCTGGGTCGAGCGCAAGCCTGCCGTGGAGGAGCGACCGACAGACAACCAGTTCTATGCCCGCAACCCGATAACAAACGAGGGGACGCTTCACGACAAGGGCACACTGAGCGCACCTGCTGACGCGGTCTTTCTGCGCCTCTACGCCGATGGGGTACTCGCTAAGAGCGTCACGCAGAAGCTCGGTCCGAGTCGGGCGTACGCGCTCTCGGTGCCGCTCAAACCGGGGCTCACTCGCTACGAGGTCGCGTTTGGGAGTGTTACGGGGGGCCAGGAGACGGTTCTGCACACGGCAAAGAACCTTGTCTGTGGCGATGCGTTTATCCTTCAGGGGCAGTCCAACGCGGTCGCGACGGACTTTGGGAAAGAGACCCCGGCCTACCAGAGCGAGTGGATTCGCACATTCGGCACGCGCTGGGAGAGCGCCCGCTACCGCAACCAGGACGGCCAGACAGGCGAGATCGGCTACTGGGCGATGGAGCTGGCAAAGCGCCTGGTGGAGAGCGAGAAAGTGCCAATCTGCATCCTCAATGGTGCGGTTGGCGGGACACGGATCGACCAGCACCAGCGCAACCCTAAGAACCCCACCGACCCCGAGACGATCTACGGGCGCTTGCTGAGTCGAGTTCAAAAAGCGCAGCTTACCCACGGGATTCGCGCGATCCTCTGGCACCAAGGCGAGAACGACCAGGGTGCCGACGGCCCCACGGGCGGCTTTGGCTGGGAGACCTACCAGGAGTACTTTATCGACCTCACCGCGGCCTGGAAGACGGACTTCCCCAATGTCCAGCGCTACTACGCCTTCCAGATCTGGCCCAAGTCCTGCGCGATGGGAATCGACGGCTCCGACAACCAGCTCCGCGATGTCCAGCGCCAGCTTCCCGCACTGTTCTCCAAGCTGAGCATCATGTCCACGCTGGGGATCGACCCGCCCGGCGGCTGCCACTTCCCAGCGGCGGGCTACGCCGAGTTCGCCCGCCTGATCTTCCCGGTGGTCCAGCGCGATAGCTACGGCAAGCGCTTCGACGCGCCGATCACGCCCCCAAGCCTCAAGCGTGTCTCTCTGGGCACGGGCAAGGGCGACACACTCGTGCTGGAGTTCGACCAGCCCGTGGTCTGGGAGAGCGCCCTGGCAAGCGAGTTCCTTCTCGACGGCAAGCGAGGGAAGATCGCCTCGGGGAGCGCGACGGGTAACCTCCTGACGCTCACCTTGACCGAGCCGCTGGCGGCTCAAACCCTAACCTATCTCGATAGCGCAAGCTGGAGCCAGAAGCGGCTCCTCCGCGGGGCCAATGGGCTCGCCGCACTGACCTTTTGCAACGTTTCGATCTCTAGGAGGAGAGAGTGACCACAGACATCGATTTTTTCTTTCGTGAGGGCTACCTGCACGTCCCGGGGATCTTCACCCCCGACGAAGTCGCGGCGCTACGGGCCAAGACCGATGCGTGCTTTGAAAACCGGGAGCAGCTCGACCCGAAGTTTATCTCCTATGTCTATGGGGCGTTTGTGCTCCGGCGCGGCGCGGAGTACGACCCGCTCTTTGCAAGCTTGGTCGAGCGCCCCGAGATTCAAGCTCTGGCAAGCGCCGCGCTGGGGCCACAGCCTGCCTTCAATGCCCTCAATGTGATCCGCAACGAGCCCGGTCAGGCGATCTCGCTCTGGCATGTCGATGATGTGCTGGAGCTGCCCCTCCCCGACGATATCCCGCGCTTCGATGCCCGGATTCGTCTCCCCGTGCTCTGGCTGACGATCCAGGTGGCCCTTAGCGATATCGAGACCCTGGAGCACGGCCCGACCCAGTTTGTGCCGGGGAGCCACTACTCGGGACGAAAGCCGCCACGCGACGAGGAGAGCCCTACCTTTGAGGGCCGTGGCCCGGTGCCCGTGTTCTGCAAGGCGGGGGATGTCTACCTCACCAACCACCAGTGCTGGCACCGCGGAGCGCCCAACCTCTCGGAGCGGACGCGCTATGTCCTCCAACTCCAGTACGCCACCCGCTGGGCCGACCGGCGCTTCCGTGGCGTGGCTTGAAAAATCCACAGGTCCCCCAACTTTTTGCGATCGAGCAAAGATTGAGAGAGTATGGAAACCAAAAAGACATTTACACGACGTGAGATCTCGGTTCAGGCTGCCCTGGCGTTGCTCGGTGGCGCGACGATTACCTTGATGGGCTGTGGCGGTAGCGGGGCAAGCGATCCAACTCCCTCGCCCGCCCCGACCGCAACCCCGGTGCCCACGCCTACACCCACACCAGGGCCCACCGCGACGCCGTCGCCCACCCCGACTCCGACGCCAACCCCCACGCCTACGCCGACGCCAACTCCTACACCCACCCCAACCCCGACACCCACTCCGGTCCCCGACAAGAGTGCGACCAGCATCTCGGCCAACCATGGGCATACCTCGGTGATTACGTCCGCGCAGCTTATCGCGGGTGGTGGGCTGAGCCTGAGCATCCAGGGGACATCCGCACACGACCATACGTTCACGTTGACGGGGGCTGAGGTCGTGTCGATTCGGGATGGGGCCACCGTGACAAAGACAAGCTCGCTGGTCTTTGGGCATACCCACGACGTTCGCTTTAACTAGAAAGTAGCGTGAGCAAGCCGATGAGACGTGTGTTTTTTCTCCTGGTTCTCTGTCTGACAAGTGTCGTGCGTGCCTGGGCACTGCCCTCGTACGCCCTGCGCTACAAGGTCTCCTGCGCGACCTGCCATACGGTCGCGCCCTCCCTCAACTCCTTTGGGCAGGCGTTTCAGGCCAACTACTTCCGCTGGCCCACGGGACAGGAGCCGGAGAAAGCCACAGGGCTGGAGGCGCTTCCAGTCTCGGTGATCGCCACGGGGAGCCAGGACAGTGGCCAGAAGTTCTCCACGGCCACCAAGCTCCGCGCATTCCAGCTCAATCTCTCCGATGCGGGCTACTTTATCGCGGCGGCTCCCGCCGCGACGCCCGAAGCACGCCAGGGGAGCCTGAAGGGGGCCTATGTCGCGCTTCCTACCGGGCGCAAGGGTCTGGCGGTGGTGGCGGGGCAGAGCAGTCCGCTGATGTACCAGTACGATCCGGTCAATGCCCTCACCGCAGCGCTCCCCGGTGCCCTGACTGGCAGTGTCCGCGGCTTCTCACCGGTTGACTTCATGCCCACGGTGCGTGCGGACTACTTCAGTGGCCGCGGGGGCGCGACTCCCGATGGCACCTATCTCTCGGTGGGGGTGCCGTTTGGCGGAGCGCTGGGGCTGCAAAAAGGCGCACGGGTCCGGGAGAGCAATGGGGTCTATGCCCATGCCTTCCAGCGCCAAGGGGCGACCAGCACGGGGCTCTTTGGCTACGCACGGGGGAGCGCCTCCCTCCTGAGTGCGCTGGGAACCTACCAGGTCAACCCCCGCTCACGCGTCCTCCTGATCGGCACGACTGGCAACGCTCCCGGTGAGCGCGTCCGCAGCGCCTCGCTGGAGGCGGAGCACCTCGCCCTGCCGGGTCTGGCGGTCACCGGGCGGCTGGAGTGGGGGGACTTTGCACCCTACCCGGTCGTCGCGCTGAACTACTCCCCGCCCAGCCTGGGAGCCGTGCGCCTCTCCCTGGAGACAGCGGCCCAGCACGGTCAGCGCCGTCTCTCGCTAGCGACACGCCTCCAGCTGTGATCGCCCTGGTTGTATCGCTCCCGTTAAGATCGCCCCCGTCGGAGGCACCCAGAGGGTACCCGGTCTTACAGTCCTCGTGCCTCGGACACAAAGGGCTTCGCCCATAACTCCCGAGTAAACTCGGTATGGCCGGAGGCCTTCGTGTCGGAGCCCGCGACGACAGCAAGACGCCCCCCTCCCACGGGGGCGATTAACCACGGGGGCGATTAACCACGGGGGCGATTAACCACGGAGCGATTACCCCGGCGCGGTGCGTCCCTCGGACTTGGCGCGCTCCAGCAGCGCCTTGAGCTCCCGCACGAGCTCCGGGCGCTCGGCGTAGCGGTTCGTGCGCTCCGCAGGATCGTCTTTGAGGGAGAACAGCTCCCCCGGCAGGTTGTGGGGCGGGCTGGGGCGCAGCGCCTCGGGCTCGCCCTTGCCATTGTCGTTGCCGCTGGGGGCATCGATAAAGACCCAGTCACCCTTGCGGATCGCAAACTTCCCCGATGCGGCTTGGTGCACCGTGGGGATCGTCCGGCGCTTACCGGGCTTCCCCTGGAGCGCGGGTAGCAGATCGACACTATCCTCGCCCGCATTTAGGGGGAGCTTGGTGCCCAAGATTCCCGCGACTGTCGCGAGCAGATCGACATGGCAGATGGTCTCCTTACACTCCGACCCCGGGCGAATCTTACCGGGCCAGCGAGCGATAAAAGGCACCCGGTGGCCGCCCTCCCACATGTCCCGCTTGACCCCACGGAGCCCACCCCGGCTGTCGTGGTGGAACTTCTCGATACGCTCGTAGGCCCCGATCCCCACCTCGGCGGCGACCTCGGGGCCATTGTCCGACGTGAAGATCACAAGCGTGTCTTTCTCTCTCCCGAGCCGCTTGAGCGCCGCGAGGACATCCCCTACCACGGCATCGGTCTGGGCGACAAAGTCGCCGTAGGGCCCGGCCTTGGTTCGGCCTTGCCACTCTTTGGAAGGGACGATAGGGAAGTGGGGGGAGGTGAGCGGGAGGTAGAGAAAGAAGGGCTTCTCGGTGTCCTTGCTGACTTTTTCCAGCCACGCCACCGTACGCTGGGCGACCGTGGGGAGGATCTCCTCCAGCTTCCAGCCCTCGAGGATCGGGCCGGGGCGGTTGATCTGCCCCTCTTTCTCCGTGTGGCGCGTGGGCACCCCGACCGTGTGGTCGCCCTCGATAAAGCAGTACGGGGGGAAGTTGGGAAGATCGACCCCAAAGTACGTGTCGAAGCCCCGCTCCAGTGGGCCGTCGGCGATGCGCTTGGTGAGATCGACATTGGTGGGTCCCGCGTTCACCCCCTTGGGCGGGGCACCGTCTTTGGTCTCCCAGCCAAGGCCCAGGTGCCACTTGCCAAAGCACCCCGTGGCGTAGCCGTGACTACGGAGCAGGGTCGCGAGATTGAGCCGCTCGCGCTCCAAGATCGGCTTACCCCAGGGTGCGACCACCCCGTTCTTCAGCAGGCCCCGCCAGGCATAGCGCCCCGTGAGCATCGCGTAGCGTGTGGGAGAGCACACCGATGCGGGGGCGTGGGAGTCGGTGGCACGGACCCCCTCGCGGGCGAGGGCATCCAGGTGCGGGGTCGGGATCTTCGAGGCAGGGTTGTAGCAGCTCAGGTCCCCGTAGCCAAGGTCATCGGCAAGGATCACAACAATATTAGGCAACGTCGCAGGCATGGGAAGGAGTTCACCGGGAGCACTCGGATTTCCTACCTTCAGGGACAGGTCGTAGCCCGGACAACGAGTGTCCGGGCTTAAGAGGACGACGGCTGCCTTCGCAGCCACCAAGTACGAGACGCAGCCAAGGGAATCTAGTGGCGACGAAGGTCGCCGTCGTCTTCTTAAGCCCAAGGACTTGTTCCTAGGGTTATTCGTCCCTAGGGCTCCCCGGGCTCTCGTCGTTCCTGCAACTTTGGCAACAGGTATAATGCCGCTATGAAAGCCACCCATGAGACGCGGCAACGGATGCTCCTTGCGGCGACCGGCCTGCTGACTCCGGTTGTCATGTTCCTCGCTTGGGGCCTCTTTGACCGGTTTGCGCCTCGTCCGCAGCCTTCCAAGCTCGATTTCCGGCGGGATGCCATGACACGGGAAGAGAGCTTCAAGTACGGGCAGCTCCGGGCGACCCTCCTGGAGGCGGCTCGGCGGCGGGACTGGGGGAAGGTGCTCCTCAAGGCGGGAGAGGCCTGTGGCTCGGAGTGCCCCTCGCGGATCGCTGCCCTCCAGGCGGAGGCCCACTGGCGCACGGGGCAGCGCCAGAAAGCAGCCCAGCTCTGGGAGCCGCTTCTGAACTCCTCGAGTGTTGCCTTTCAAGCGGACTTCCTGGCGCTCCGCGGCGACCTGAGCGGCTATAAACAGTACGTCTCTAGCATGGTCCCCGATCTCGACCCGCACCGGGTCAACGACACCGCGTGGGCAGCGGTGATCCTGCCGCGGGTGCTTGATAGCTACGCGAGCAGTGTCGAGCTGGCGCAGAAGGCCGTGGAGGCGGCGCGGACTGCCCCTGAGACACAGCAGGAGCTGGGCAATGCGCTCAATACCCTTGGGGTGGCGCTCTACCGCGCGGGCCGCTACGACGAAGCCCAGGCGCGGCTGGAGGAGAGCCAGAAAAGCACGCCCGAGATGGCCAACACGGTCTTTTTAGCGCTCTGCTACCACCAGCGCAAGGACGATAAAAAAGCACAGGAGCTTGCGGATACCTACTACCAGTACCTCTACGACTCCCTCCCAGAAGACAACCAAACCCGACCGGAGTACCTCCTGTTTGAGCAAGAGCTACGCGCCGTGGTACCTCCTTCCAAGAAAGTAAAGACCCTGTGACCTCCTCCGCCTCCGCGTCTGATGCCCCGCGTGCCTCGCTCCTGGTGCTGGGAACCGCCGCCTTTCTCGTCCAAGCCGACTCCCGCGTGGTCGATCCACTCCTGAAGATTATCGCGGGGGACTTTCATGTCACGAAAGAGGGGGCCAGTATCGCGCTGACCCTCTATGCCTTTGCCTACGGGCTCTTCCAGCTCTTCTACGGCCCGCTGGGGGATCGGATTGGCAAGCTCAAGGTGATGGCGGCCGCCCTGGGAGCGTTCTCGCTCACCGAGCTGGCCGGGACCTTTATGCCCAGCCTCCCGCTCTTCACCGTCCTGCGCTTTCTCACGGGCATGTGCGCCGCCGCGGTGATCCCACTCTCCTTGGGCTATATCGGCGATAAGTTCCCCGCCAGTGAGCGCCAGATCACGCTGGGGCGCTTCATGAGTGCGCTGATGCTCGGGCAGATCCTGGGGAGTGCTCTGGGAGGAGTCTTCGGCGACTACCTGAGCTGGCGGGTGATCTACCGGGTCTTTGCAGGGATCTCGCTGGTCATGACCCTGCTCCTGCTCCGCGAGAGCCAGCGCGTCCCCGAGGCACCGCGCCCGGAGCGAAAGTTCTCGTTTGCGCCCTACCTCACCCTCTGGGCCAAGCCCATGACCCGCGTGGTGCTGGTTGTGGCCTTTATCGAGGGCTTCTTTATCTTCGGGGGCCTGCCGTTTCTGGGGGCCTCACTCCGGGAGCGCTTCGATCTCTCGTACAAGACCATCGGGCTTCTCCTGGGCTGCTTTGGGATCGGGGGCTTGATCTACAGCGCGAGTGTCAAGAAGCTAGTGCCCAAGATCGGGGAGCTCGGGACCCTGCTCCTGGGCGGCTCGCTCTTACTTATCGGCTACTCGCTCATTGGCTGGCTTCCGGTCTGGTGGCTCTTTGTTCCCGCGATTGTGATCTTTGGGATGGGCTACTACACCATGCACGGCCCGATCCAGACCCGCGCCACCGAGCTCGCCCCGGAGATGCGGGGCACCGCCGTGGCGCTCTTTGCCTTCGCGTTCTTTCTGGGGCAGGCTGCCGGTCCCGCTGTGATGGGGCAGGTGCTCAAGCACGGGGGCTACGGGGTCGGGTTCCCGCTCGCGGGGGCAGGGCTCTTTGTCTTGGCCTTGGTGGCACGGTCGCTGTTCGGGGCGGGGAGCAAGGCGGCCCGCTAGAGCGGCTCGCTCGCCATGGAAATGCCTAACCCGCCGCGATCCTGCTCCTCTACACCCTCGCGGAGCTTCGGGAGCTACGGCGGGAGCTGGCGGTTCTGGCGCAGATGCCCGTGGAGCCGCCTGTGCCACAAGCGCAGCACTACGGGCCGCAGTAAGCCAGGAGATAGGTTCGGCGGTACAATAGCGATAGCATGAATGATAAAGGACGAGCAAAGGGAATGGTTTACGATGAGTTTATCCAGCTCATTGCACAAGGGGGCGGTCCGGAAGCCGTTGTCGCCTTTCGCCCTTCGGATTCGGCCCAAAAGCGTGCCTATGAGCTTGTGGATCGCAAGAGAGCAGGCAGTCTCACTCCTGAGGAGGAGAGCGAGCTGAGCCATTTTTTGCAGCTAGAGCACCTGGTTCGCATGGCTAAAATTCGAGCACGAATGATCCAAGTCGAAACTACGCCAGCACCTGCACAAGCCGCATAAAAACGTGAGCCGTACCTACATTTCCCAGATACTTCGTCGGCAAGTCAGTGAACGTGCACGACGGTGTTGTGAGTATTGCCTGCTTCACGAAGACGATGCGACGATCTCCCATGAGGTCGATCATATCGTGGCGGAGAAGCATGGTGGACTCACTATTCTTGACAACCTGGCCTATGCCTGCTTTCTCTGCAATAGTAACAAAGGCAGTGACCTCGCTTCCCTATCCTTGACGGGTGAGCTGGCGCGATTCTTTAATCCACGCACCGATATTTGGAGTCAGCACTTTCGCATTGTTGGGGAGCTGATCGTGCCCACGACTGCGATTGGGGAAGCCACGGAGCGCATCTTTCAGTTCAATACCCCGGAGCGTTGCGAAGAACGCTGGGGACTTCAAGTGCTAAATCGCTTCCCGACAGGTTAGAATGTCTGCATGCAATCAACGGCACTGACGGCGGTGAACCTGCGCTGCGAGTATCGCAGCAACCCCTTGGGGATCGACTCTCTGGCTCCACGGCTCTCCTGGGAGCTGCGGACGTCGCAAAATGGCGAGCGGCAGACCGCCTACCAGGTGCTCGCGACCACCAGCAAAGACGGCGGTGGGAGCGTGCTCTGGGACTCGGGGCGGGTGGTAGGAAGCGACTCGATCCAGGTGGCCTACGCGGGCAAGAAGCTCGCGAGTGGTCAGCGGGTCTTCTGGCGCGTGCGGGCCTGGAACAAGGCCGACCAGCCGGGGCCGTGGAGCCGCGAGGCGAGCTTTGAGATGGGCCTGCTGACGCCTTCGGACTGGAGCGGGGCGCAGTGGATCCGAGACCCGAAGCCCGCCCCCGAGAATCCCTACGCCGACGATCCCCTGCCGCTGTTTGGGAAGAGCTTCGTCCTGCCGCGTGCGGTGCGGTCTGCGCGGTTGTTCGTGACCGGGCTGGGGTACTTTGAGGCGAGTGTGAACGGCACCAACCCTAGCGATGCGACCCTGGAGCCGGGCTGGACCAACTACGAAAAGCGGGTCTACTACCGGACGCTTGATGTCACCAAGCTCCTCAAGCGCGGCGAGAACGCCCTCGAAGTTCTGGTGGGCAATGGCTGGTGGCACCCCCTGCCGCTGGTCATGTTCGGCGGCGCGGCGTTCCTGCCCAAGACCCTCCCGACCGGGCGGCCGCGCTGCATCGCCAAGCTGGAGATCGAGCTGAGCGATGGCACGAAACAAACCGTTGTCACCGACACGAGCTGGAGCGTGCGCGACAGTGCCCTGCGCTTCCAGAACAACTACATCGGGGAGGTCTGGGATGCGCGGGAGGCGGGCAAGGGGCTCGCGCGGCAAGCTGTTTTAGCGACCGAGCCGGTCGGCCCGCTCCAGTGCGAGCCCCAGCCGCCCATCAAGGTGATCGGGACACGTCGCGCAAGTGTGCTCAGTGAGCTCAAGCCGGGTGTCTTTCTGCTCGATGCGGGTGTGAATCAAGCGGGGCGGGTGCGGCTGACACTGAAGAACACCAAGCCCGGACAGAAGCTCGTGCTGCGCTACGGGGAGCTGCTCCACAAAGACGGCACCCTGAACCCGATGACGGGGGTCTGTGGGCAGATCAAGGGGGGGAATAAAGAGCGCCATAGCGCCCCCAAAGACAGCGAGCGGCCGCATATCCCCGCCATTCAGGAGGATGTCTTTCTCTGTGCCGGGGCCGCGGAGGAGACCTTCCAGACCCACTTTGTCTTCCGGGGCTTCCGCTATCTTGAGGTGAGCGGCGTGACCGAGAAACCCACCGCTCTGGTGCAGTCCATGGCCGCATCAGTGGAGAGCGCGGGGGAGTTCTCTTGCTCCGAGCCGCTACTGAATCAGATCCAAGAGGTCACGCGCCGGACCTTTCTCTCCAACCTCTTCTCGGTGCAGTCCGACTGCCCGCACCGGGAGAAGTTCGGCTACGGCGGCGATATTGTCGCCACCCGCGATGCCTTCCTCTACAACTTCGACATGGCCGCGCTCTACGCCAAGATTGTCACGGACTACGCCGATGCCGCGCGCCCCGATGGCTCCCTCCCCGACACGGCACCCTACGTGGGGCTCCAGTACTGTGGGGTCGGCTGGCCCATGGCGTTTCCGCTGCTCCAGACCGAGCTGCTGCGCTACTACGGCGAGACGCGGCTGATCGAGGCACACTACGCCACGCTCGCGCGCTGGCTGGCGGGCACGGACGGTAAGAAGGGCCTCACGGATCATGAAGCGCGTGTTGGAAGCCCAGAAGAAGCCACGCTGCCGCTCCTCTATGCCGAGTGTGCCCGCATGGCGGAGAAACTGGCGCTCCTCCTAGGCAAGCGTGGCGATGCGGCAAAGTGGCGCACGCTAGCCAAGACCACCACCGAGGCCTACCAGCGCGCCTTCCCCGATGCCCCGCCCACGCAGGCCGCCCTCGCCTATGCCCTGGAGTACGGGAAGCTCGATAGCACCGCCGAACAGCGGACGCTGGAGCGCCTGCTCGCGGACCTAAGAGCTCACGAGGGGCATGTGACGACGGGAATCTACGGGACGAAGTTTATGTTCGATGCCCTCTCGCGCCTCGGCCACGCGGAGGCTGCCTACACGTTCGCGACCAAGAAGACCGTGCCGTCGTGGGGCGCGATGATCGCCGGAGGCGCGACCACGCTCTGGGAGCACTGGGAGTTCTCCGACAATACGTTCTCGCACAACCACCCGATGTTTGGCTCGATCAGTGCGTGGTTCTTTGCCTGGCTCGGGGGAATCCAGCCCGCACACGATGCGATTGGCTTCGACAAGATCGAGCTACGTCCGCAGTTTGTGGCCGGACTGACCCAGGTGAAGGCGAGCTACAAGTCCCTCCGAGGGCCGATCAAGGTGGAGTGGCGACGGACAGGCGCAAAGCTGGCGCTGAGTGTTGAGCTGCCTGTCGGCTGCACCGCTACCCTTCATCTCCCCGATGGCACGACAAAAGCACTGGAGAGCGGAAAGCACAGCGTGGTCGTAGCTGCCCCCTGACCCCCACAAGTGGGGGTCAGGGGGCCAAGAGTACCGGCAAGAGCTCCTCAGCGCGCCCGACAAACTCGTCGTGGAGGTAGGGGTTTTCGTGGCGTGACGGCTCGATATTGACCGAGACGCAGTGCGCTCCGGCATCGTAGGCATCGAGGAGCAAGTAGGCGGCGGGAATCACGACACTACTGGTGCCGACCACCAGAAACAGATCGCAGCCACGGAGCGCGGCGGCGGCTTGTACAATCGCCTGCTCGGGGAGGGTCTCGCCAAACAACACGACATCGGGGCGCAGGGGCGCGCCACACGCTGGGCAGAGTGGGAGCGTGTCGTAGCTGGCTTCGTCGTAGAAGGGCGGCAGGTTGCACTGGGTGCAGCGCGTCCGCAAGCCCGAGCCGTGTAGCTCGATGACATTCTCACTCCCTGCACGCTGGTGCAAGTTATCAACATTCTGTGTGATGACTGTCACCGAGCCCGGCCAGCGTTTTTGCGCCTCTGCAAGGGCAAGGTGCGCTGCGTTTGGCCCCACAGAGAGCGCGGTCGCCCGCCGCTCGGAGTAGAGCTTCCAGAGCTCGGGGAGGCGGGTGGGGATGGACTCGGCGTGGACAATCTTAGCGAGCTCGTCGTTCTCCCACAAGCCCCCCGGCCCACGGTAGGTCGGTAGCCCCGACGCCACGGAGACGCCCGCGCCTGTCAGGATCACAGCGCGATGGTACTTGGTGCCAATGCCGAGTGGAGAAATAGTGTTCATGTTACTTTATTGCGGTGCGAAGCGCTCTTGCTAAACAGATGTCGGCGCGGCCTCCAAAAGAGCCAGAATCTCCTTTGCGTTGTCGGCGACCCACTGCCACTCAGGCTCCTCACGGGCGATTTCTTCGCGTTTCTTGACCTCGCGCTGCGCCCGTGCTAGCGGTGTCTCCCCATAGTGATTCGCCACGAAGGGGTTCGCTCCGCTTGCTAAGAGTAGCTCCACACACGTGACACAGTGCTCCGAGATGGCGTAGTGGAGGGGACTACTGCCCCCGTTGTCGAGCGCATTGGGATTGGCTCTCAGCTCCAGCAGTATACGGACACTGCTAGGATTGGCAACATCCCCGGCAAGCGCCCAGTGGAGTGGCGTTCCCCCGCTGCTGGCCCGTGCCTCCAGAGGAGCCCCCGCCGCGACCAGCAGGCGGATGATCTTCTCCTGCGCCGGAGGATCGCCGCCCTGCGTCTCCGAGTGCCAGCAGATGGCATGGAGCGGTGTCCAGCCCCGGACATCTGCGGCAAGCGACGCACCGTGTTTGAGTAAGAAAGCTACTCCCTCGGGCTGCTGGCAGAAGGCAATCCAGTACAGGCGGCTCTCACCTTGCTGGCGAGTGCGCTCCAGGGGCACGCCCGCGTCCAGAAGAAGCTCTGCAATCTCAATAAACCCCGATGTGAGAGCGACATCGAGCAGGTCGTAGTCATACTCCGTGTCAAGCCAGTCCAGGGGCGCACCTTGTGCCAGGCAGGCTCTCGCTTGCTCCAGCCAGCCAAACTCAACAGCATCCGCAAGTGGGTTCGCGTAGGGCATCGTTTTCTCAGTCTAACACAGAGGGAGCTTGCTTGTTTTAGCAGAAGTAAGACTGAGGCGACAGGGAGTTGTTATGGAACGCATTTTACTAGTTGGGCTAGAGCCGCACGAGGGCGAGGAGCTGGGGGCGGTGCTGGCGGAGAGCTTTCGGGTGAGCGCTTGGACAAGCCTGCCCCCGATCACGGTGGACGACGGCCAGCTTTTTGTGCCACGGCAAAATGGCCCCGGTCAGCTGAGGGTGGACCGGGTGGTCTTTCATGGGGTCTTTGCCGACGACATGGACTTCTTTGCGGGGCTGGCGCTCTGGGGAGGGCCGTGCCTGCCCGACCCACACGCACTCCTGGCCTCGCGCCTGAAGCTGCCGTGTCTGGCCAAGGCCCTGGCGGTCAGCCGGTTTGGTGCTCCCAAGCGGGGCTACCTCGCGCCGGGGGCGACCCTCTGGAGCGACTCGGAGCGGGTGGCGAAGTGGGGCAACTGGCACTGCGGGGAGAACAAGACACGGTTTACGGGGCGCTTTGAGCACGACGAGGCCTGCGTGATCGAGCCTTTTCTGCCGGGCCGCTCGGTGCGGGTTGCGGTGCTAGGCGAGAAGGCGTGGCAGATCGAGCTTGCGGGAGAGGACTGGAAAAAGAGCATCCACGACAGCCGCGCGGCTCTGGAGAGCATCGCCGATCCCGAGCTCCTGGCGGATACGCGTGCGCTACAAGAGGCCTTTGGGCTCCCCTGGATCGCCTGCGACTACATTGTCGCCGCGGAGGGCCAGAAGTTCTTGCTTGAGGTCAATGCCATGCCCAATGTGAGCCGCTTCCCCGAGCTCTGGGAGGCGTTTCAGGAGCAAGTCCGCGCATGGTGCGCTCGAGAGCGGGGTTAGCAGAGAGCTCCGAAATCCGTGTATACTAGACACCTAGGTAATGAACAAGCCCGAGACCTTTGCCACGCACCTGCGCCGCTCTCGTCTTGAGCGTGGGCTCTCCCAAGCGGAGCTGGCACAGCGTGTCGGGGTCAGCAAGACCACCCTGGGGAACTGGGAGTCTGAGCGAACACTTCCTAGTGCGCCTGAGCTGGGGAGCCTGATGGAGGCGCTCTCCCTGGGAGGGCAAGACCAGCGAGCTCTCCGTCGGCTCGTCGCGCTCCCCCGGGCTCTGGTCACCCTGCCGCCCCAAGAGCGCCCGCCGCTGACCGGGGGGCTCCTACGGGCACTGCGCCTGCGCCGCGGCCTGACCCAGAGCGAGGTGGCGCGTCGGCTCCAGATGCGCCAGGGCACCCTTGCCAAGTGGGAAAAATCCGAGGACTGGCCCAGCACGGAGCGGCTCACCGCGCTCTGCATGGTCCTCGGTGCCCACCCTGCCGAGGTGGAGGCTATCCTGGGAGGGGCCTTTCTTCCCCAGCCGCTCCCCTGGGATGCCTCCCCCGAGTGGCTCAACGAAGAGGTCGATCTCCTGCGCAACGCGGTCGGGGACAAGCCAGGCCAGGCTCTCCTGGATCTACGCTTCCTGGAGCTAGAGGCGCTGCTACAGCTCCGCGCGGAGGAGCCTGCGGTACGTGAGCTTCTCTGGCAGCTCTGGATTATCCATGCGATCTATTTCTGCTACCAGGCCCGCTACGAAGAAGCCCTCCAGTATACCAACCGTCTCTTGGAGATTCCCCACGATCTGAGCAAGGCCTGTAGTGCTCCTTTTCAGGTTGCGGCGATCAAGAAAGCGACTGCACTGCTACGCCCCCTGGAAGTACCGGGTGCCTACCGGCCCCGCCAGACACGCGCCGCTCTCTCCTTCCTTCTCGCCCAGCAGACACAGATTGTTATCCCAGAGTGCCAAGCATGGTACTGGATGTATCTGGGGGAGCTCTTTATCATGGACCGTGCCTACGACGAAGCGGAGCGCTGTATCGAGCGCTCCAACGCGATCCCGCACCCCGACCTCGAGCGTATCGAGACCCCCGAGGCGCGCTTGCTCACGGCAAACCATCTGATCGACCTGGGAAAGCCGCAAGAGGGGCTGACCCTACTGGATGCCCCGATCCTGGAGAGGGAGGCGAATCGCTCCCCCTGGATTCGGCTCCGTCGTACCCACTACCGGGCGAAGGCGCTCGTGGAGCTACAGGAAGTTGCGGAGGCAGACGAGCTGATCCGCCAGAGCTATGCGCTCATGGAGGCCCATCAGCTTGAGGTAATGCGGGGAGCGGTCGATACCCTTGCCTTCCGCATGGTGCATCTCCCGTAATTTCACACGAGTATTCGCGAAATCTGAGCTACCCAGAGGTTTAATTTCGGGTTATGATCGTGCGGGCTTTTCAAATTATATGGAATCAGACACGATCCTTGACATGCAGACACTGGAGCGCCTCACTCCCCTCCTTCGTGTCTTCTCTCACCCTCTCCGCTTGCGGATTATCGACTTCCTTGAGACTATGGGGACTCCCCAGCGTGTGACCGATATTGTCAATGCGACTGAGGGAGCACCCCAGGCCATTGTCAGCCAGCAGCTGAAGATCCTGCGCGAGAGCGGGATTCTGGCTGCCGAGCGCCAGGGCAATAGTGTCTACTACTCCCTGGGACAGTCCAAGGGGGTGGCGCTACTGGGCTGTATCCGCAAGGTCAGTGCGACAGACAACTAAGTAAAAAACCAACGATGCCCCCTGGCGCTCTAGGCACCGGGGGACATCGTTGGTTTTGTAGGGCGCTACTCGCCCGGGTAGACTAGGCCGATCTCGGCGCGGACCGCATCCAGCACGCGCATCACGGCGAGCGTGCCATCCAGCGGAAGGATCTCGCTCTCGGTCTTGCCCGCGCGGAGGCACTCCGCCACGTGCATGGCCTCGAACTGGAAGCCCTCGCCCTCGTGCTCGAACTCGAAGGTCTCACTCTCGCCGCCCGCGGTGAGGGTCAGCTTCTTGGGGCGCCACCAGAACGGCACCTCGATCTTGCCCTTGGTGCCGATAATCGTGGTCACAAACGGGGTGGTTACCTGGATCGAGGTCGTACAGGTGGCGAGTGCCCCATCGGGGAAGCCGAGGACCACGCCCACATTCTCATCGACCCCGGTGCTCCCGAGCTGACCGAACGCCTTCACGACGCTGGGCTCTCCCAGGAGCATCATGGCGATATTGATCGGGTAGACCCCGACATCCATCAGCCCGCCGCCGATCAGGTCCTTGGAGAAGAGCCGCCCGTTGGGGTTGCCGACAATCAGCTGGTTGTTCTCATCGAGCGAGCCCGCGCCGTAGCCAAAGTCCGAGTAGACCTGGCGCACTTTTCCAATCGCACCCTCGGCGATCAGCTCGCGCACTTTTACCCAGACCGGGAAGCAGCGGCTCCAGACCCCCTCCATCAGGAAGAGACCCTTCTCCCGCGCCTTGGCGACCACTTCCTCGGCCTCCTTGAGGTTGACCGTGAAGGGCTTCTCGCAGAGGACGTGCTTGCCGGCGTTGAGTGCCAGAAGCGCCTGCTCGTGGTGGAAGTTGTGGGGGGTGGCGACATAGATAATGTCGATCTCTGGGTCGTTGACCAGCTTGGTGTAGGCATCGGGGCCGGTGTGCTGGGTGGGGACATTGAACTTCTCGGCGTACTTGGCCGCCTTCTCGGCATCGCGCGAGGCGATCGCCTGAATCTTGTGGTCGCTCAGCTTGGACACATCGGTGCCCAGGCGGTTGGCGATCGAGCCGCAGCCTAAAAATCCCCAGCGTAGGGGCGAATACGTTGACATGTTTTACTCCATCGGGTATTTGAGGCCGATTGCGGCCCGCAGGTTGTCGAGAGCGCCCATCACGGCAAGGCTGTCGGAGTGGGAGAGGATATCGCTCTCGGTGTGGCCGGCGCGCAGGCGCTCGGCAAAGTGCATCGCTTCAAACTGGAAGCCAGGTCCCTCAAAGGGAAGCTCAAAGACCTCGGACTCGCCATTGCGGGTGAGCGTCAGCTTGCGCGGGGTCCACCAGGGCGCGGCCACCTCGAGCTTACCGCTCTCCCCGATCAGGGTCGCGGTCTGGGGGGTGCTAACCTGGAACGATGTGCTGGTGACCGCCATCGCGCCGCTGGGGAAGTGCAGCAGCATCCCGGCGTTCTCATCGACACCGGTATGGCCAATCGTTCCCAGGCACGCCACTTGGTCCGGGTCGCCGAGGAGCATCTGCGCCAGGCTCACGGGGTAGATACCCACATCCATGATCGCGCCGCCGCCCAGCTCCGGGTTGAAGAGGCGCGCCTGGGGATTCAGGCCGACCAGTAGGCCGTCTTCTCCCACATTCGACGGGCTCGCGCCGCAGCGGAAGCCAAAGTCGGCGTAGAGCATCCGGGGCTTGCCGATCGCACCGTCGGCGATCAGCGCACGTACCTTGTCCCAGACGGGAAAGAAGCGGCTCCACATTCCCTCCATCAGGAAGAGGCCCGTCTCCTTGGCGACCGCGACCACGGCCTCCGCCTCGGCCTTGTTGATGGTGAAGGGCTTCTCACAGAGGACGTGCTTGCCGCTCTTGAGGGCCAGGATGCTGTGCTCTTTGTGAAACGTGTGCGGGGTCGCGACATAGATCGCGTCCACCTCCGGATCGTTGCAGAGGGCCTCGTAGCTGTTGTGGCGGTTGGGGATGCTGTGCTTGCTCCCAAACGCGGCGGCTTTCTCGGCATCGCGGGAGCCCACAGCCACCACGGTCTGGTCGTCGAGGAGCGCGATGGACTCGGTAAAGCGGTTGGCGATACTCCCAGCCCCAAGGATGCCCCAGCGCAGGGGCGTGTAGCGGTTTGACATAGCACCTCAAGGATACCCGGCGCAAAGGGGGAGAGTCAATGCGTTCCCCTCATGAACGAGGGAAACTCCGCTGCTATTACATCCCAAAATTTTGCGCAAGATCCGCAATAAATGCCCCTATTTATGGGTCGGCAGAAAGGATATTGCCACCTATAATACCACCAATCGCTCAGGTTTAACTTTGTAAAAATTGCTTTACTAGGGATATTTTGAGTGGTGTATCTAAGAATGGAAAATCAAAAATGAAAACTTCTCTCCTTAAGGACAAATCGACGACTTCGTTTGGCTTTATTGCAAGTCTTGTGTTGTTAGGAATCTGCACCACCGTGTCTCTCGCAAACCCACAAATCGTTTTCTCTGACTCTAACTTCTCTCAAAGTCAATATGTGTCGGGCATGTCAATAAATTTTGGAAATGGAGGTGTTGGAAGCACGATTTTTGGTACAGGTAAGGTGACTATTTCATCTACCGTAACTCCTGGGAGCGCTTCTTACTCTGGTCATTCAGATATTATCATGTGTAAATGGGCAAAATACACCCCGTCAAATCAAGGTGCGATCAGTACTATTTCATGGAAACAAACCGTTTCTTGTAATGAGGCTCAGGGACAGTCAGGTGCAGTATTGTTTATATTTCAAGGAGGGAAATATTTCAGGAGTTTAGTACCCGTAAATGTAGGATCTAATGGCTTGGTGATATCGAAGACGGGCCTTACGAGTAATAACTTTGATGAGGTTGTATCTGGTATGCCTTCAGCATCTGCTCCTCAGGGCATAAATTTTAACTCTCATCCCGATTTTACTTCGAGTGGGGCAACTATGCAATTTGGAATCGGGGCTGGTAAATCGGCTGGCCAAGGAGCTCCTGGATCAAAAGCCAGCGCACGTCTTATTGTTGACGATTGGGAAGTGAAAGTCGTACCTCAGTAAGTAAAGCTTCGGGAACCCGCCTGCCCTTGGTCAAGAAAGGGCAGGCACAGCTACTGGTCCCAGCTCATCTTGCCGTTGATGGAGATCGAGTAGGTCATCTGCCGGTCGTTGAGCATGGAGAAAGTCGCCCAGATCAGCTCCGCCATAAACTCCCCGACCACTAGGCCAAAAGCGAGCTGGCGGAGCTGGCCGTAGCCGCGCAGGCCGTAGAAGCGCTGGACAAAGACCTTGACGATCAAGACAATCAGCAGGCCGAACCAGTAGTAGTCCACCCCAAAGTTCATCGCCAGCGCGTAGCCCGCCGGATGGAGCCAGAAGCCGGGGATGCGGAAGCGGATGAAGTCGAGAAGCATCACCGTGGCAAAGCCCCCGACCACCGCCAGCATGGCGGCGGGGTTGGGTGGGCGGGGCGTGCTCAGGATATTGCTGACAAAGCCCCCCAGCTCGCCCGAGACCCAGCTCACGGGGGTGTAGCGGTAGCCAAAGTAGATATGGGCCAGAAACCCACCCACGGTTCCCAGCGGAATCGCCAGAAAGAGCGCCAGAAACATCCCGCGCGCCGAGAGCTTGTTGCGGTCGGCGAGGTAGAGCCCCTCCATGAGCGAGGGCATCGGGTGGGTGCGATGGATCCGGTTCATGAAGTGGAAGGTCGCCAGGGTGCGGGTGAGCAGCTCGTTGGAGAGCCCTGCGCTCCCGTGGAAGTCCAGGACAAGCTGGTGGGGGCCCATAAACGCCATCTCATGGGTCGGGGCGCCTAGGGATGCCCGCAGGCGGGTCACGGCGACACTGAAGGCCAGAAAGAGCGCCACATAGAGCAGGACAAAGGGGAGCGGGAGCCCGATCGCCACCCCGATTGCGGCAGTTCCCGCGACACAAGCGACCAGCAGGACAAAGAGAGAGCGTGCGGGAAAGCCGCCGCCAGGGTCGCGCTCCCCCGTGCTGATCTGCCGCCAGAGGGCCTTGAGGTGGGGGCGGGCCAGCCAGAGCGCACTGACAAAGAGCCCCAGAAAGGCACCCCAGCTCTGCTCGGAGAAGTACGGCGGGCTGGGAGTGAGGCCGCCTCCGCCAAAGGTTCCCTGCTCGTTGCCGATCGTGTAGGCGATAATCTGCTGGGCCTTGCGCACAAAGAAGAAGACCAGCAGGGAGAACAAGAGGTCCGTGGGCATGAGAAAGCCCAGCGCGGAGAGATAGGGGAAGATGCCAATGGGGGTCCAGCCGGTCTGGTTCCAGGGCGGCGAGACAAAGGCCTTGTTGAAGTCTCTGATAAAGCGGATATTGAAGTGCGGGAGCTGGGGATAGAGAAACGAGAGCCCATTGAGCATATCAATGGCAAAGACCACGACAAATGCCCCCCAGAAGAGCTTGCTCTTCCAGAGCGGGGGCTGTCCCGGGCCGCTCTCCTCGGTCAGGGCGATTGGGAGTTGTACCAGTGGGAAGGCGAGGCGCTCTTTGTGCACCCACTGATCCTTGAGGAGCGCACTGATGCAGAGCATGGCGGTCGTCACCAGGGTAAGCAGCAGGGTCCAGGCCCCGATCTTGGGCCACCAGAGGTAGAGATGGCTGGTGAAGTAGGCAAAGCTCTTCCCGCCCTCGGCGAACTCCTTGAGGGGCTTAGGGTCGCGGAAGAAGAACCAGTCGTGGACATAGGGCAGGATATAGGTGCCGTAGCGTGGGTTCTGCTCGGAGTAGATCGCAAAGCCGTAGCTGGAGGGACCGACCATGTCCATCCACTCGCCGCTCATGGCGCAGGCGATCGTGAGCATGGCATAGACCACGGCGATCTCTCCGCCGCTCAGCGCGAGCTTGGGGAGGGCGCGGCGCACGAGGAGGTTGAGCAGTGCCAGGACAATGGTCAGCGCCAGAGGCGGAACCATCAAGGAGAAGATGCGGTCGATGACCTGATCCTGTGCCCAGTAGCAGCAGAGTGGGATGAGGAGCAGGCCGACCAGCAGCGGACGAAAAATCCCACGCATGGTGGACTATTTTACCTGAGCTCAAGTGCGCGGCGGTAGAGGGCATTTTTCGCCAGCCCCGTGCTGTCGGCGATCCGGCGGGCGGCGTCCTTGGGGGAGAGGCCTTCGTCTAGGGCTTGGGTCAGGAGCGCATCGGCATCGGGCTCGGCCTCGGGCTGGGGCGGAGCGCCCCCGAGGACAATGACGCACTCGCCGCGGGCGGGGGTCTGGGTGAAGTGGGCGATTACCTCGGCCAGTGAGCCGCGGACATGCTCCTCAAACTTCTTGGTCAGCTCGCGTCCCACGCTGGCGGGGCGGTCGTCGCCGCAGGCCGCCGCCAAGGCCTTGAGGGTCTCGACCAGCCGTGGTGGGGCTTCAAAGAGGACCACCGTGCGCTCCTCGCGGGCGACCAGGCGGACCCGCTCACGAAAGTCCGGCTTGGTGCGGGGAAGAAAGCCCTCGAAGACAAAGCGTCCGGGAGGCAAGCCCGAGGCGATCAGGGCGCAGAGGGGGGCGCTGGCACCGGGGATGGGGTCGATCCGAATCCCCGCCGCGATCGCCTCGACAACTAGCTCCGCGCCGGGGTCCGAGACACAGGGAGTCCCCGCATCCGAGACCAGCGCCACGGACTCCCCGGCAAGCAGGCGAGCGATCAGTGCATCTTGGCGGCCCGCGGTGGAGTGGGCGTGGTAGGAGACCAGGGGGGTGTGGATATCGAAGTGGGCGAGGAGCTTGCGGGTGACTCGTGTGTCCTCTGCGGCGATCACCGCCACCTCGCCCAGGAGCCGGAGCGCCCGCGCGGTGATGTCTTCAAGATTGCCGATCGGGGTGGCGATCAGGTAGAGGACACCAGCGCGCGGCGGCATCTACTTCTTCTTGTCTTCGCCCGGGAGCTGGATCTCACCGGGTTTCTTATTGGCCTGTGCGGCGGCGGCGGCCTGTGCGGCGAGCTGCTGCTGCTGGCGCTTGGTCAGCTCCTGGTTCTTCACGATGGCGCGGGCCATGCCCGCCTTGTCACCGGCTTTATCGTAGAGCTGTCCGATCTGGAACCAGATATCGGGCTCGGGGGGCGCGAGCTTCTCGGCCTCGGTGAGCTGCGCGATCGCGTCGGCCTTGTCGCCTTTTTCAATCAGTAGGGTGGCGATCTTCTTGCGGGTATCGACCTTGTCACCACTGGCCTTGATGGCCTCTTGGTAGGCCGCGATTGCCTTGTCGGACTGCTTGAGTTGCTCGAAGATCACGGCCTTGCGGAGGGGCGTGGTGCCTGCACTGTCCTCCTCGGGCTTGATCTTCTCCAGCTCGGCCAGGGCCTTCCCGAGGAGCTTCTCATCGATCTTCTTGGGGTCCTTGGACGCTTCCTGGACATACTGTGCAGCCTGCAGGCCCGGCGCAAGGAGCTCCAGCTTGATGCCCGGTGCAGCGGCATCGACAAGCTTGGTGAGCTCGCCCTGTGCGGCCTTCTCGCGCTTCTCATCGCTGGCCTTGCTGATCTCATCGAGGTGGATGATATGAAAGCCGCTGTAGCTCTTGGGGTCGGCGTGGCGCACGAGCTCCGTGGTGGTCTCACCGGGCTTGAGCTTCTCTAGCGCCGCCTTGAACTCAGGAACAAGGGTCTTGAGGTCGTCTTTGAGCCACTCGTAGAGCCCGCCCTTGTCCTTGGAGCCGGGGTCGTCGCTACTGGCCTTGGCGATATCCCCGAACTTGGTGGGGGTTGCCTTGACCTCCGCGAGGAGCTTCTCGGCCTTGGCCTTGGCTGCAGCCTCCGTGGTGGTCTTGCCGTCCCACTTGACCAGGATATGCCGTACTTTGTAGCTATCGAGGGTCAGCTTATCCGCGACTTGCTTGGTGAGCTTGTCGTTGTAGAGCTTGATCTTGACCGCCTCGGGGTCGATGTACTGCTGCTTCAGAAGCTCGACAGTCGCCCCATTGCCGCTCTTGGCGAGGGCGGCATCGACCTCTTTATCGGTGGCGGTCTCGGGGAGGCTGAGGGTCTTGGTGACCTGGGGACGGAGCTGCTTTTCCCAGACCTCGTCGATGCCCTTTTTGATATCGTCGTCGCTGAGCGTGATCCCGGCTTTTTGGGCGGAGGCGACCAGCGCCTGCTGGGACTTGATGACATCCAGTGCCCGCAGGCGGTAGTTGTCGAGTGCCTCGGCGGGGGGCTTGGGCATCCCGAACATGGCGAACTGCTGCACCTGCTGATCGACAATGCGGTCGAGCATGCGCTGTGTCACAGCTAGGCTCCCGACCTTGGCGACCGTGGTCTCGGCCTTGGCGGCCTCACGGAGACGCGTGGTGGTGCTGTTTCTGCCCATGCCGGCGAAGGTGCCCGCGAGCATGATTCCCGCGATTCCGACACTCACCGGAATCGCGAACTTCTGGATCTTCTCCTTCATTCCCATCAACGACATAACTGAATCATTCCTTCCAGGCAGGCGCGCGACGACGACTCGCTGTCGCCGTTGGGGGCTTTGTAGTGGGTCTCCAGCGCGATCACGCCGCGGTAGCCACTGGCCTTGAGGGCCGCAAACTGGCCCTTGTAGTCGATATCACCCTCACCCACGACAGTCCACTGCTGCTTGCCATCGCTGAGCGTGCGGGCATCTTTGATATGAATGTGCTCGGTGTAGGGGCGGGCGGCCTCCCAGCCGGTGGGGAAGGGGAGCTCCCCGGCACAGAGGGCGTTGCCCGGGTCCCAGAGCATCTTCAGGGCAGGGGAGCTCAGGCGCGCAACCATGCGCGCGGTCTCCTCGCCACTACCGAGGTAGCACGCGTGCTCGTTCTCCAGCAGCAGGGTCACCCCGGCTTCCTCCGCGACCTGGCAGGGCCGCACCAGCTCCGCCGCGATCCGATCCTCGATCTCCTCGGTGAGCGGGCCACGCTTCCAGAACGCGAAGATACGAATATAGGGGGCGTTGAAGCGCTTGCACAAGGCGATACTGCGCTCCAGCAAGGCAAGCTGGTCGTCGAGGGTGCGCTCCTGGGCGTTGTGGGTCGCACCGGTCGCGGAGCCGAGCCCGGTGAGGTCGCACTTGTAGAGCGGGGTGTCGATACAGGGCACCGTGAAGCCTGCCTTCTCCAAGTCCTGCTCCACGCGGCTGAGGAGAGCCTCGTCGGCATCGACAATATACTTGCCATAGACATTGCGCAGCTCGGCCTCTTTCAGGCCGTACTCCGACATCACGGCCAGAGCATGAGACAGATCCTGCGCGATCTCATCGGTGATTACAGAGAGACGCATACTGGGGAGTGTACTGTCTTGCGGGGATGCTGTCAAGAAATCCTGTTATACCCCTTGACAAGTCTACTCTCTCATGTTAGAATATCCTCCGCGTCTGCTTCGGGGCGAGTAGCTCAGCGGTAGAGCGCCTGTCTTACAAACAGGTGGTCGGGGGTTCAAATCCCTCCTCGCCCATTTGGTTGGAGGCGGTCGGTTTGTAGTGTTTGTGGAGGTGTAGCTCAGTCGGTTAGAGCGCTGCCCTGTCAAGGCAGAGGCCGCGGGTTCGAGCCCCGTCATCTCCGTGTGTTTTCTCCAAAACACTTGTGGCCCGTTCGTCTAGGGGTCCAGGATGCCTGGTTCTCAGCCAGGAGATCAGGGGTTCGAATCCCCTACGGGCTATAAGCCTCCGTATCCTGCGGAGGCTTTATTTTTTTCTCCACTCTCCCCCCCTTTGGTTTGTCTCTGTGTGGTACTCTCAGGCTATGAAGACACTCTGTATTGGGGGGGCTACTCTGGCCGCGCTCACGTTTTTTTCGACCACGGTCTGGGCGCAGGTGACTCCTGCTCCGGCTCAGATGCCTGCTTTCGCACAGTTTACGGCGCAGAAGCAGGGCAAGATCAAGGGCGAGGTACTCCAGAAGGGCCGTGAGGAGCAGATGCAGCTCTGGGGCTTTGAGTGGGAGATCGTGAGCCCGCGTGATCCAGCGTCGGGGGCGGCGACGGGCCGCGTGCAACATAAAGGGGTTCGGCTCTTGCGTAAGGTGGGAGCGGGCTCGGTGCAGCTCTTTCAGGCGCTTGTCACCAATGAGAACTTTACGGTGGTGCAGCTGAGCTTTTTCGGGGCACCGTCTAAGGGGAGCGGAGCTGAGGCGATGCTGCAGAGCATCACTCTCAACAATGCTAGCCTGGCGAGCTACCGACAGTTTGAGCAGCCCGGTGTGGGGTTGATGGAGGAGCTGGTGCTGACGTATCAGAAGCTCACGATCACCAACCCGGAGACCGGTGTCTCTAGTGCGACGGAGTCCTCGTCGCGTGTCTAGCTAGGCTCTTTCGGGGCGGTCTAGGTAGAAGTAGGCCGTCCCGGACCAGGCATCTTGGCGCCAGAAGTTGCACCAGCCGTCGGGCTGGGCGGCGAGGTCGATCGGCAGGGGCAGGTCCCTGAGCTTGAGAAAGCCGCCCTGCTGGCCAGTGTCGATACTGACGGGGATCAGGGGGACGTCTTTTTCCTGAAGAGCGAGCACCTTGGTCTTGTCCGTGCCCCCGATGGTCTGGATCGCGACTTGGATGCTCTCGTCGAAGTAGACGGGATCGTCGAGATGGTAGCGGTAGAAGGCCCACTGGCGGTTGGTGCTGTCGGCGATGGGGCAGCCTTGCGTGCGCTGGGCGTAGGCACCCTGGCCCCAGCCCGTGCCGATGTAGTCTTCCGCGCCCGTGCCACAGAGAGTGGGGAATGTAGCGTCGTCACCGAGCCAGACTTTTACCTCCCCCTCGCCCCACCACGCACCCTCGTAGCGCTCGTCGGCGGTGACTCCCAGGTTGCAGCCCAGGAAGCGTCCACTGCCGAGGGTCTTGGGCAGGATCACAAAGTCCTCCCCGAGCGTGTTGGGGGACTCCTCGCGAAAGAGTGCGTGGAAGTAGAGTGTCTCTGGCGAGTGCTCCGCCCCGAGGAGCAGGTCGATATCGTAGAAGAGGTGCGAGAGGCGTGTGGTGGCCGTGTTGGTGAGGGTCACCTTGGCGGCGGTTCGGAAGGGCATGGGGACAAAGGCGTTGAAGCTGCGCCCCTCGGGGCTGGAGAAGAGCGCGCACTCAAAGGCCGTCGTGCGCCCCAGCCCGATCCCAAAGAAGTCCCCCAGTGGCACCGAGACCGCAGGCGTTGTGGCACCGTCCCAGAAGAGTTCTAGCCGCAGCGCCCGTAGCATCTCCGGGCTCCGGTCTGCCACCGTCAGCCAGATACGGGTGATCGTCCCACTGCCCGTCACATTGAGGAGCGTCTTGGTCTCACCGGGTTCCAGCGAGTCGAAGGCATGACCCTTTGCGCCCTGGTTCTCCTGACCGCCCGCGCCGGGAGCCGCCGTGATATTTTCAAAGCTCGCCCAGCGTGTCTGGACATGTTTCGGTTTTTCAAAGAGGTTCATACGACAGCAAGGATACCCGAGCGGGTACAATCCGCGCATGATCTTGACCCTGTGGCAGGAGCTGACCGTGACGTCGGTGCCTGCGCCCTCGGAGACCGAGGAGTTTCTCGCGGCCCTGCGGCGCATCTACACCAACGGTGGCGCGGAGCTGCGTGTCTTCGATCTCTCGATGAGCGCGCTCTGGCTGGCGCATGCGGCCTACGACGATCTCGACCGGCTGGGCTTCCCCGAGGAGCTGCTACGCCTTCCCGCGGTCGATGCCCTCCTCCCCGAGCCCCAGCGCTTGGTGCAGCCTGAGATCGAGGCGGGGTTTTTCCGGCTCGACGAGCCTCTTGAGGACCACCTGACCCTGCGCTTGGTCAGCGGCGGGGCCTATGTCGCCTGCGATCTGAGCCCGGAGGCCGCCGAAGACGCCGCCCTGGCGTTCTGTAGTGCACTCTTTGCGGAGTCCAGTGGGAACTTGACCACCTATCTCTCGGAGCTGGGCTGGCACGGCTGGCACCACGATATCGCCTGGGACGCCACCTTGGTGACCGTGGACCGCACCAAAGGCCGCGTCTGGGTCCTCATGCTCACCGACATGGACTAAGGGGGCTTTGTGCCATCTCTCCGGGTTCGTAGAACTCACCCACCTCTCTTCCCCTGATGGCTCGCAAGCTCGCCGGGAAGAGAGGCTTGTCTGGTGCCCCTCTTCCCAGCGAGGAACGAGCGACAGGGGGAAGAGGGGGTGGCGAGGGACGAGCCGGGGGAGATGGCCCGAAGTGGTGCCCGAATCCTACTCCCAGCCGCTCTCCCAGTGGGGGCCTAGCGACGCCTTGAGCCGCTCGCGGTAGGCATCGGTCTTGACTTTGCAGCGCCAGGGGACGCCCTTGGACACTCCTTTGCAGACCACACCCTCCGCGACCCCGAACTTCCCCTTGCGGAGCTCATCGGTGAACTGCCCGGTGAGCTTGCCCCGGTAGACAATGCGCGGCGTGGGGAGGTGGCCAAAATCGCGGATGAAGTCCTCGGGGGCGACAAACGCCTCGCCGGGGAGGGTGAGGTCGAAGAAGACGAGGCGCTTGGGTTCGTCCGCGCGGTGCTGGCCGGCAAACGAACCTTCTCCCAGGAACTCACAAAACGCTGTGGCTTCGTTCGTGGGGTAGCCGTCGAGCACAGCGGCGAGGCCCTCGGCGAGGGTGGCTTGGAAGACTGCGGCTGCCTCAGCGAGCTCCGGGTGGGCCGCCACGAACTCCGTGATCCCGCGCTCGGTGAGGTTGAAGCGATCCCGGCGCGTCCCAAAGGCGTGCCAGCCAAACTCCCGCTCCCAGCAGAAGTGCAGGTTCGTGCCATCGAGCTTCTCAAAGGCAATACAGCGCTCGCCCAGCGGGGCTTTCTCACTGCCGGGCATCTTAGGGTAGTACAGCATACTGTAACTCATGGGCTTCGATCGTCGTGGGCACCTCCCAGCGATCGAGGTACTTGTGCAGCACGGCCTCCGGGACGGCGGCGGCGCGGTTTCGGTTCTGGGCGAAGAGCCGGGCGTGCGGGGCCTCGCGGTAGACAATCTTGACGCGGAAGTTGTAGTCCGCCGCCAGCCCGAGTGGGCGGGCGCGCAGCTCATGGCGCAGGTTGGTGGCGTTCCAGACAAAGTCTTGCTTCTGGCGAAGATACACCCGTGCCCGCTCCAGCGCCGCCATGGCCACGGGCTCCTGCGGGTCGGTTGGGGCGATTCCGAGCTCTTTGCGGAGCACGTCCAGGCTGACCACGGGCAGGTGCGCGAGGTGTTGCTGGATGTACGTGTCCTTGCCGGAGCCCGGCAGGCCGCTCATGAGAACCAGCTCACCCTGGGTATCGTCGTAGGCGGTGTAGGTCTTGTCCCGGCCCGGCGTGCGGAAGTAGACCACGCGGCTGTGGGGCGACGGAAACGCGTAGGGAGCGTCCCCGATACCGAGTTCTTTGCAGAGCTCACTAAACAGCCCGACTCGCACCAGGGCGTCTTCTGTGTTCGGCGCAACCCGGCCGCGCGTGTCGGCCTCCGCCAGCAGGGCTAGCCAGTCGCAACGGGCGGTCTGGGCGATGGTGAGGGCCGTCCGCTCGGGATCGTCGCTGTCGAGACAATAACCAGGCCGCATGTGCCAGCGCACCAGGGCACAGACCGCCTCGCGCTCGGCGAAGTCAAAACCCTGCTCCCAGAGAAGCCGCCGGGCGATATAGGCCCCGATCCGCGCGTGGCCGTTCGACGTGATCCTTCCGTTCTCTTCGTGCTTGGTGGTCGCGGGCTTGCCGCAGTCGTGGAGGAGCGCGGCGAGCCGGAGAACCCGCTGGGCAGGCGCGTCCAAGTCCGCAAAGCGCGGATCGGCCTCCAGCGCCTCGACCACCATGCGGGTGTGGGTTGCCACATCGCCCTCGCCATGATGCCGCGGGTCCTGCGGGCACACCGCCATCGCCTGCCACCAGGGAGCCGCCTCGACACGCGGCCAGTCTATCCCATGAGCGCTTACCATAAATCCACCCCCTCGGCGAGCTGGTTGGGGACGAGCGGGCGGTCTTTCCAGTGCGTCCCCGAGTCCAGAATGGTCTGGAGAAACCCGGCGCGCACCCACTTGTAGCGGCCCTTGACCACGCCGTCCTCTTCCCACTTCAGATACAGCCCCTCACTGACCCCGCCATCGGACTTGTACAGCGATGGCCCCACGAGCTTGGTGATGTCTTTGAGCTTGCTGAAGATGCCTTCCTTGAGCACGGGAACCGAGACCACGGGGCCACCGGCGAGCAGCGCGCGGCGGCGTGCCGTGGAGAGAAACGTGTTGGTCTGTGTATCCAGAATGTCGAACTCAAAGAAGTAGTGCGGGAGGCGGTCGTAGAACACCGTGTGGCAGGCGTAGAGCCACTCGCCGTAGAGGATGTAGCGCGTTCCTAGTCGCTCCCAGAGCCAGCCCTGGTGGGTCTGGGCCCAGGGCTTGAGGAGGGCGAACTGCGCCTCGCCGGGGCCGCCGGTGAGGTAGTGCCCCCGGCACTGGAGCTGGAGCGTCCCGTTTTCGTCGAACGAGATCCCCGTGTTCGCGCCGTCGAGCTTCTCCTCCACCACGAGATACTTCTCCCGTAGCAAGACAAAGGGCAGCCGGTCCGGGTCGTCGCCTTTTTGCAGGCCACTGCCTTCCAGGTGCTGGGTTCGTGGGTATTTTCGTAGACCGTCCATGACGCTACCGTATCTCCTCGCGAACCCGGCGTGCTAAAGCGAGAGCTGGATCGCCTTAAAAACCCGTAGCGCCTCGTCGGTGGGGAGGGTGCGCAGGTCCAGCACCGCGCCGTCCCAGGGGAACACGCCCTTCTCTCGCACTTCCCCGTTCAGGAGCTCGGTCCACCAGGCAGTGACACTCTCTCGGGCGCGGCGTGAGCGCATGGTTTCGAGGAGGGGGTCGGGGTAGCTGTTGGCGAAGAGAACCTCCTTGGAGAAGCGCCGCGCCTGCTTGACATCATCGGCTTCGAAGGGAGCCTCCTCGCCTGAGTCACCGAAGCCCGGTACGCGGTAGGTGGGGAAGGGCTCGGGCCTCTCCCAGGTGCCGTACCAGGAGTTGAGGAGCTGTGACTCTTGGCGGCCCTCGATCCACAGGGTCAGGCGGGGGTTGGCACTCTTGAGGGCTGAGAAAACCTCGGTGAGGAGCGCCTTATTGGCCGCGAAGCGCAGGGCGTTCCAGCGTGTGAAGGGGTCAGGAGGGGACGCGGGGGCAGGGGCGTCAGGACTAGGGCGACGGACCATCATTCCCATCGACATCGGGCGTCGTAGCTCGCCGCTCTCGCCGCGACCGGTGAGGTCGATGGGATCGTAGCCCTCGGAGCGCAGGAATGCCAGCCGCCGCTCGGGGGTGTAGCCGTACTCTTGCGCTGTAGTGCCACCAAAGCGATTCGCACGGGGGCTGATATAGCCGGGAGCAACGGTCTCGGCGAGCGCGAGGCCCGCCAGGCCGGGGAGGGATGCCAGGGTGCGCAGCAGAGGGAGCAGGGCGCGCCGGGTCTCAGGGGAGTCGGGGACACGGTAGAGGGCGGGCTTGTCGAACCAGTCCTGATCGGCGGGGGCACTGGAGGGGAGCTGGGAGAGCACCACCTGGGCGACAATGGGAATCCCGCGTTTCTTACCCTCCGCGAGCGCGGCCTTGAGCGGCTCCAGCCGAGCGCCGTCAGTGCTGATCCAGAGCTGGGCGAGCTTGGCCGCCGCCGCAGCCTCGACCACGCGCTGCGCCTCTGCGGGACTGGCTGGGGCAAAGACCGCGATCTGGGTGCTGAGCTTGGGGCGTGGCGGCGCAGGCGGGATCGTGTTTGGCTCGGCGGCCTGACGAGCCTGACGGAGGGCGTTATCAAGCTGAAAGCCACTGAAGTCGTCGTTGTAGACCCCGAAGCCAGGCACCTCGAACGTGAGCAAGAGCTGCCGGGAGGCGATCTTGATCCGGCTGCTGTCTAGCGGGGGATTGACAATCCCATTGATGCTAGAGCGACTCTGACCTGCTGCTTGCTCTTGGACTGTGCTCTGTATATTCTCTTTCAGTTGCTGCGCGATTGTCGGAGAGAGACCGGAGAGGGGGACGACCGCATAGCCCCAGGTTTCTTTTTTCTGGGTCTCTTCGAGCTGCTTGAGGATACTGCTGTCGAGGCCATAGCTGTTGTCGTAGGGGATAGGGGAGGTTGGTTGGGCGGCTTTCAGGCGCTCGATCATCGCCTGACGCTGTGCCTCTTTGGGTTTTTCGGCCTCCTGTGCTGCCTTCTGCTGGCGTGCGATCCGAGGAGCCAGCCCCTCGATATCGTCGGTGAGGACCCACGCGCGGCTTTTTCCGGGCACATCGATGAGGCGGAAGGCTCCCGTCACACTCAGCGCCAGCAGCTCCAGCACCTCTCCGACTGCGGCACTCTGGCCAGGGGCTTGCTTGCTCCAGACCGGCTGCTCCCCTATCCGCTTGTCCGCGAGGAGCTCCAGACCCGTTGCTTGTGAGGCACGCAGGAGGAGCTCGCCCACGGTCGTGGCACCTTCGAGCGGGATGCGCCGGGTGAGGCTGGGGTTTTTGTAGTCGAGCTGCGAGGGCTTGAGCTGGTTGGGAACCCCGCCACTGTCTCGTCCATTGGCGTTCCTCGGATTCGGGAAGCCACGTGTGAGCTGTGGCCGGGTGTCGCCGCTGATGCCCCTCCCACCGAAGGTCCCTCCCCCGCCCTGGTTGAGCTTTTCGTCCTGGTAGACATAGCTAAAGGAGATCCCACGTTTGAGCTGGAGGCTACCCTGCGCGATAGCCTCGGCTGGAACCGGAGCGGCCTGCGGGTTGCGGGTTGTCGCAAGGATGGGCGGGAGGAGCGCTCGGACAAAGCCTTGCTGTGTGGTGCTCAGGTCGCGTGCACGGAGCCCCGACTGCCCACAGAGGAGCTGCCACTGGCGCGGATCGAGCGAGGCCGCGAGGGCAAGCAGGGCATCTTGCGGCGAGAGCTGCTGTGTCTGTGGGGGATTCAGGGGCCAGTAGAACTCAGGGACGAGAGCGCTCAGCCCGGTGGTGTGGACAAGGCGGCGCTTGAGCTTTGTGGCGAGCTCCAAAACATTGACTTCGGTGGCTCCTGGGGAAGCAAAGAGGCTTGGCCCCATCCGCGAGCCGGGGCCGGTTTGAATGATGCGCTCCGGCCCGACAATCAGCAGGGGGCCGCGCTCGGTGGGAGTCCAGGCGATGCGCTCAAGCAGTGCCTGGGTGGCGGGACGAAGAGTCGGTGGTTGGCGAAACATAGGTAAAACCCTCCTCAGGGCATAGGATACCAAAAAAGCGCTTCGCCATGCGCTAAAATGGCCTGTGAGAGTTCTCTTTGTCTACCCCAGCCAGCCCGACGATGCCACCAACCGGTACCGCTGTGTTCATCTCTGTGAGGCGCTGAGCGCGGCGGGGCACACGGCGGAGCATGTCTCGGCGGGGCAGGATGGGGTGACAGTCGCCCACGATATTGTGGTGCTCCACCGCCTGCCCTGGGGCGGCCCCGGAAGCGCGTTTGCGGCTGCGGCTAGAAAGATCGGCGCGACCGTGGTCTATAGCGCCGATGACCTGATCTTCGATCTGGAGCACGCCCGCCACACCGGCATTCTCTTTCCCGACGATCCCCTGCGCTACCGGCACAGCAAGCGCGAGGCCGAGGCGAACCTGGCGACCCTGCAAAACACCGACCACGCCCTCTTCAGCACCGAGTTCCTCGCCACGCTAGCTCCTCAGGCTCCCCCACCTGTGGGGGCGGGGGGGGCTACGGGAGGGGCGGTTGTGCGCAACTTTCTCGGCACGGAGCTCCTGGCGCTCTCGCACGCCGCACGCCTGCGCCGCGAGGCGTTTGTCCGTGTCCGTCAAGACGACCGCGTAACCCTGGGCTACCTCTCCGGCTCCCCCACCCACGATGCCGATCTGGCCGATATCGCCGAGCCGCTGGCGGTGGCGCTGGAGCGATTTGCCAACGCCAGATTGCTTGTCGTCGGAACCGTGGCGCTGCCGGGGCCGCTGCGGCGCTTTGAGGAGAGTGGGCGCGTCCGGCGGCATCCGTACGTCCCGTGGCGCGAGCTGCCGGGGCTGATCGCGCAGGTGGACATAAATCTTGCGCCGCTGGACCTGACACGCCCCTTCAACCACGCCAAGAGTGAGATTAAGTTCCTTGAGGCCGCCGCGGTCGGGGTGCCGACCCTCGCCGCACGCTCCGCTGCACTTCTGGAGACCGAGGGTGCGCTCCTCTGTGGCACCGACTCCGAGTGGGGCGAGGCGCTGGCAAGCTGGCTGAGCGCGCCCGAGACACGCCACGCCGCCGCTGAGGCTGCGATAGCGGCTCTCGAGAGGCACCAAGCGGGGATCGATGTCGCGGGTATCTTTGCCGCCTGGATGCCGGCGAAGGCGGTGACAGCGACGGCGAGTGTCACCCGGCCCCGAAAGTCGAAGCTCGTGGGGAAGATCTTCCAGAGCGAGCAGAAGTTCCTGCGCCGCTGGCACTACCTACGGCGGCACTGGCGGCTCGCCAATGAGCAAGAGCGCCACGGCGGGGGCACGGCGTGAGGCGTGGCGGCGCGTGGCCGACTCTTGCGGCGTTTCTGCTGGGACTGGCGTGGGCGCTGGGGATTCCCGTGGTCCACGGTCTGGGGGAGCCCTTTGGCAACTGGCAGCCCGATGAGGTTAGCCATGTGCTCACCGTGCGCTGGTGGGCCGGGCACCTGAGTCTTCCCCCCTACAACGCCGACTACGCGGTCTCGGTGCACCCGCCGCTCTACCACGCCCTGGGGGCGCTTGTCTGGCGCGTGGGCGGCGCGCTGGCGGTGCGGGTCTTCTCCGCAGTGCTGGGCGCCGCGACTGTCTGGTTCACGTTTCGGGCGGCGCGTGCGCTCTACGGAGCGGGTGTCGCATCGCTGGCCGCCTGGCTCGTGGCGCTGGTGCCGATGCGGGTGTCGCTCTCGGGGGGGATCAGCAACGAGAACCTGGCGGCGCTGGCGGCCACTGCGGTGCTGGCCCTTCTGGCCGAGGAGCTGCGCGGGCGGCGGCGCTTGGGCGGGCTGGTGCTCTGGTGCATGGCGGGAGTGGCGAGCAAGCTCACCTGCCTGGGGCTCCTGCCCGCGGTCGTGCTGGCGCTGGCATGGCGCTTTGGGCCGCAGCGTGCCGCACGAGCCGCCGTGGCACTGGGGCTTGTGACTGCCGCGACCCTCACAGGCTGGTTCTGGGGAAACGCCCAGCGCTGTGGCGATGCGCTCTGCAAGGGGGCGGCAGACCGGCTCTGGGATGGGGTGCAGCCCGGCTTTCCGCACTACCAGGCAACACGCGGGTTCTCGCCGCTCCGCTATCTCTTCTCGATTGCCGCCTTTGGCTGGCGCTCGTTCTGGGGGACCTTCGACGGGCTCCAGAAGCACCTGCCCATGCCGGTTTTTTTGCTTCTCCTGGGGGGACAGCTGACCACGTTCTGGGGAGCGCGGCGGCGCGGGGGGCGGGTGCGGCAGGCATGGCTCTTGGCGGCGAGCGTGCTCTTTCTGACCACGGCGGTCATTTATACGCTGTTTAACTGGCGGCACTACTCGCCACAAGGCCGTTATTTTTACGTAATACTCGCGCCGTTTGGGGCGATAACCGGATATGGCTATCTTGCTCTCTGGCCGCCCGTGTGGCGGACGAGAGCAGCACAAGGGCTTGTCGCGGCGCTGGGGGGACTGAACCTCTGGTGTCTGTGGCACTACCTACCCGCTAGGTAAGCAAAGCCCACCTGAGCGTGTCTCATCACACCACGTTATCAGGAAGGTTCTTAACAGGATGTCTCGCACACGAATGGCTTTTACGCTCATCGAGCTTTTGGTTGTTATTGCGATTATTGCAATCTTGGCCGCGATACTCTTTCCGGTCTTCGCGCAAGCACGGGAGAAGGCCCGCGCCACGAGCTGCCTCTCCAGCACCAAGCAGCTGGGGCTGGCGATGATGCAGTATCTCTCGGACTACGACGGCACCGTACCACCATTTCGGACACTCGATCCCTATGTCTCGGGGGGGCTCTGGTGGGGGACGCCCACGCAGACGGGCTTCTCGACGGGGACCCACTGGACGGTGAATCTCAATCCTTATATGAAGGCACACCAGCTCTACCACTGCCCGTCGGTGGGGGCCTCGCTCCTGGTGCAGAATGCGGGCAAGAGCTACGCTTCTCTCTACGCGGTCTTCTGGGCGGAGTACGGCCTCAACTGGGACTATCTCTACCGCACCTACGACGGCACCCGGTGCTACACGCCCTACTACGCCCTCCCCCATGCCCAGGCGGCCGTGCCCATTAGTGAGGCGGAGATTGGGAGCCCCGCCGCGATGGTGATGCTGGCCGATACCAAGCTGATCGACAACGGCGGAGGGAGCTGGAGCTTCTCCAACATGGTCGGAAGCCCCGCCGCAATCACCGCGCCGGATGCCTGCAACACCTTTGCCAACAACGGCTGGGGGCAGGACACGGGCTGGGACGGTGGGGGCAACAAGACCTCCACGGGGCAGTTTGCGCCTCGGCACACGGGGGGCGGCAATGTGGCGTTTATGGACGGTCACTCCAAGTGGCTGAGTCCGGGCGCGGCGGCGGCGGGGACCAACTGGCGCGTGGGGATCAGCGGCGCTCAGGTGCGGATCACCGATGTCAATACCTACCTCTGGGATCGGAACTAAGATGAGAAAAGAACTCTTTTGGGGTCTGGCACTACTTATGCTGGGGGGGTGTCAAGAGAAAGACCCACTGGCGGAAGCGGCACCGCCACCAAAGCCCAGTGCGGTCGCGGCACCACCTCCTGCGGGGAAAAAAGAATCGGCGCTCCCAGCATCGCTTCAGAACAACCCGGGAACCCAAGTGCCCGTCTCGGCACCGCGCTAGCCGCTGTGCGTTTTTCCTCTGTGAGGAGACTAAAAATAGGGCTTGCCTTTTCGTCAAAGTATAAGGTATCCTAATACACTGGTCGTCAAACAGCCAGATAAATCATCTAATCGTTTGGGGGTTATTATGTTTCATTCTAACCGCCGACAGCGTGGCTTCACGCTGATCGAGCTCCTCGTCGTTATCGCGATCATTGCGATTCTTGCGGCGATCCTCTTCCCAGTGTTTGCTCAAGCTCGCGAGAAGGCTCGTGCTGCCTCCTGCCTTTCTAACATGAAGCAGATCATGACGGGTATCAAGATGTATGTCCAGGACTACGACGAGCAATCGTTCTGGAACTGGTACTACCCGCGTCCTACCGGTGGTTTTAACACCTGGATGGAAGTGATCGATCCCTACGTCAAGAACACGGGTATCTTTATGTGCCCCAGCGCTCCGAAGGACCGCGCTTCCTACACCACCGGATGTGCTGCAGGTGGCCAGGTTACCTCCACCTACATCTATCCAGGCTGGATCCGCTACACCTACTACAACTGGTTTGGCACGGTCATGTTCGCCGGCTTCCCGACCCCGAACACCGCGAACTGCATCAACCCCTGGGATGTCTGTACGGGTACCGAGTTCACCGCTAGCCCCGCCCAGACCGCTTACCTGATGGAAGGCTACCTCGTTGCCTACATGCCCTACCAGGACACCAAGTTCGGTAGCGCCTGTACCACCGGGTTCTTCCTCGACACCGATGCGACTACCAAGAACGGCTGGCGCCACAACGAAGGCGGCAACCTCGCCTACGCGGATAGCCATGTCAAGTACATCAAGTCCCGTACGTTCTTCAAGGACAATACCTCAAGGGCAAACTATGGTGGCGCTCAGTATCCCCAGAGCCCCCACATGCGTGTTGGAGAGTAACTCATGAAAAAACTGCTTATCGCGATGATGGTACTCTGCTCCGCTATGGCCCTGTGCCTCACAGGCTGTAGCTCAGAGAAGGAGCCGGAAGTGAAGACTGTGGCTCCCCCTGCCCAGGCCCCGGGTGGTCAGCCGGTTCAGGCCGTTCCCAACAAGGGACCTGAGCTGCCACCACCGCCCGGTTTCACCGGCAAGTAAGTCAGCTTTCTCAGAAACAAACAGCGGGTTCACAAGACCCGCTGTTTGCTTTGTTTCAGGTATAAATTTAATCAGGGAGAGAAAAACATGCACTCATTATTTGTCGCTTTACTACTAGGGCAGCGGCCCGCGGATCTGAATGTCACCCCCGAACAGATCCGAGTGGGTAACTTGACACGGATCTGCGGGGCGGCCAAGCGCCTCGCGCTGAAAAATGGGGGACGCTTTCAAGTGACTCCGGCCAATGTGGTCGAGAAGCTCTCGCGTTATCTTGGTAATCCGACCGTCTTTACCGCCCCCGGCGATACCCCTGGCACGGTCTCCTACCAGCTCAATGCCGCCATGGTAAACGCGAACCTGACCACCCTGAAAAACCCCGCCAAGACCGTCCTGTTCTATATCGGCAAGAACAACACCCTAGACTTCAAGTTCGGTGGCAAGGCGGCGGTAGGTTGCGCCGATGGCCAGGGGCGCTACGTCACCAAGGCAGAGGCGGCGAGCCTCGTGTGGAAACCCTAATGTCTAGACTACTCGACACTTTTCTGACCCTCGTTCACTTCAACACCCCCTCCCGTCACGAGAAGCCGGTCTCGGAGTGGGCTGCAGCCTACCTGGAGAAACTGGGCTTCACGGTCACCTTCGACGATGCCCATACGCGGCTTCCGGGGGAACTAGGGAGCATTGGCAACCTGATCGCCTTCAAAAAAGGCACGGTAGAGGGCGCTCCGGGGATCTTTTTCTCGTCGCACTTCGATACGGTCGAGCCCACCCCCGGCCTGGAGGTCAAGATCGACGGCGACACGATCTCGGCGGCATCGGACACGATCTTAGGCGCCGACGATAAGTGCGGCATGGCCCCGATCCTGGAGGCGATGACCCGGCTCCACGAGTCTGGCGAGCCCCACGGGGATATCCAGCTCTTGCTGATGATCTGCGAGGAGATCGGTCTTGTGGGAGCGCGCCTGCTCGACCCGAAGCTCATCAAGGCAAAATACGGCTTCGTGCTGGATGCCGGGCCTCCGATCGGCACGATGACAGTCGCGGCACCGGCGCAGAACTCGTTTCGGGTGACGATCACAGGGAAGCAGTCCCACGCGGGCGCGGAGCCGGAGAAGGGTATCAGCGCGATTGTGGCGGCCTCCAATGCGATCAGCAAGATGACCCTAGGGCGGATCGATGCGGAGACAACGGCCAATATCGGCACGATCCACGGAGGCTTGGCGCGCAATATCGTCCCCGGTGAGGTCGTGATTGTCGCGGAGGCACGCTCGCGGGTGCAGGCGAAGCTGGAGGCACAGACCGCCCACATGCGCGAGGTCTTTGAGCGCGAGGCCGCCGCACTGGGCGCGACCGCGCAGGTCGAGGTGATCGGGGAGTACCCCGCCTACCGCCTGGAGCAAGACAGCCCCGTCCTGAAGCTCGCCGCCCGCGCCGCGGAGGCCTGTGGCTTCCCCGTGGGCTACGCCGAGTCGGGCGGCGGCTCCGATGGCAACCACTTCAATGCCTACGGCGTCCCAACCACGGTCTTGGCGACCGGTATGCAAAAAGTGCACACACACGACGAGTTCTGTAGCCTCTCGGAGATGGAGCAAGACACCCAGTGGATTGTCGAGATTGTCCGAGCGGCGGCTGCTGAAGGAGCATAGGCCATGGCACGGATTCTGGCACTGGACTTAGGGGCAGAGAGTGGGCGCGGCGTGGTCGGCGCGCTCACCGATGCGGGGACGCTCACGCTCGAAGAGGTGCACCGCTTCCCCACAGGGGGCGTGAAGCTCGGGGCGCACCTGCACTGGGACCTCCCGTTTTTCATGCGAGAGCTACACACCGCAATCGAGAAGGCCGAGCTCGGGGGGGCGCTCTCCAGCCTCGGGGTGGATACCTGGGGCGTGGATTTTGGCCTGCTCGGGCCGCGGGGCGAGCTTGTCGGGCTTCCCGTGCACTACCGCGACCCGCGGACCGTGGGGATGGTGGAGAAGGTCTACGAAAAGGTCCCGAAGGCCGCTATCTTCGCCCGTGTCGGCATCCAGACCATGGCGCTCAACACCCTCTTTCAGGTGGCCGCGCTGGCGGAGCAGTCGCCGGGGCTGGTCGAGGCGAGTGAGAAGCTGCTCTTCATGCCGGACTTGCTCCACTACCTGCTGACGGGCACCGCGCAGGTGGAGTACGCGATCGCCAGCACCAGCCAGATGCTCGATGCGACGACCCGTCACTGGGCCACCGAGACCCTCGCGCCGCTGGGGCTGCCCCTGCACCTGCTGGGCGAGGTGGTCCCCGATGGCACGCAGTACGGGAGCTTTCGGAACATTCCTGTGATCGCTCCGGGCGGCCACGACACGGCCTGTGCGGTTGCGGCGGTCCCTGCGGAGCCAGGCGAGAACTGGGCCTATCTCTCCAGTGGCACCTGGTCGCTGATGGGGCTGGAGATTCCCTCCCCGATCCTCACCCCCGAGGCGGAGGCGGCCAATGTGACCAACGAGGGCGGCGTGCTGGGAACCATCCGGCTCCTGAAGAATATCGGGGGACTCTGGCTGGTGCAGGAGTGCCGCCGCGCCTACGCTCGCCTCGGCAGTGAGCGCAGCTACGACCAGCTGACACGCCTTGCGGGCGATGCCACGCCGCTGGCCGCTCTGGTAGACCCGGACCATCCGAGCCTCTACGCCCCCGACGACATGCCCAAGGCGATCCGTGAGCTCTGCACCGCGACGGGCCAGACACCGCCTGAGGGGATTGGGGCGACCATTCGCTGTTGCTTGGACTCTCTGGGGCTAAAGTACCGGGTGACCCTGGCGATGCTGGAGCGGCTGACCGGACGAAAGATCGACACGCTGCATATCGTGGGGGGAGGCTCGCAGAACCGGCTCCTAAACCAGATCGCGGCGGACGCCACGGGCTGCCGTGTGGTGACGGGACCGGTGGAGGCGACCGCGATTGGAAATATCTTGCTCCAGGCGCGTGCCCAAGGGCTGATCACGGGCCTCGACGAGCTCCGCGCGATCGTGCGCGCGTCGTTTCCGGTCGAGACCTACCAGCCCGATCCTGCGATGACCGCTCGCTTCGCTGAGGCGGCCCAGAGAGCGGGCTGGTAGGCTACGGGGGCTACTACTTGCCGCGCCCGGCGGCCTTGGGAAGTCGGGCGGCGGCAGGGGGCGCCGCCGCGGTCGCGGGCTTGCTGGCCCCGCTATCGTCGGCGGTTGAGGACGGTGCTGCGCCGGGCTTGGGCTGCCCTGAGCTCCGGTACTGCTCGAGAATCTTCGCTGCTGCCGGCGAGAGTGCCGGTTTCTTCTTACTAGTTGCCATTGTCGTTCCCTCCTAGGATCGTGTAAAGTGATTTCCCGGCTGACGTCGAATCAGCCCCTTCATCTCCAGCATAGTCGCTGCGACCAGCGCTTGTGCCGGAGCGAGCCCTGCCGCCTCTGCGGCATCGTCTAGGCCCACCGCGGTGCCCGAGAGCTGTGCCAGAAGTGCCGCCTCGTCGGAGGGGAGCTCCGGTAGAGGTGGCCGCGCCGGCTCTCTCTCTTCGACTTCAAGAGGCAGTGCTAGGTTCACTACCTGCGGGCCGGTAGCAAGCGCCTCAAGAATATCCTCTGGTGCGTCCGCCAGCGCGGCACCGTCTTGGACCAGCTTGTGCCCTCCGCGCGAGCGCCCCGTGTCCACCGGCCCCGGCACTACCCAGACATCACGGCCGTACTCTGCCGCATTGCGTGCGGTGATGAGTGCGCCCGACTGCTCAGGTGATTCTATCACCACCGTGACCTGTGAGAGCGCCGCGATGATCCGGTTGCGTGCGGGAAAGCGCCAGGGCTCGGGGCGGGTGCCGAGCGAGAACTCGCTGACCAGGGCTCCGCCCCGCGCGACAAGCTGCTCAAAGAGCTCGCGGTTCTCAGCGGGATAGACATAGTCCAGGCCGCAGGCGACGACCGCGACCGTGCTCCCTCCCGCCTCCAGAGTGCTTTTATGGGCGGCGGTGTCGATGCCCGCGGCACCTCCCGAGACCACAGCGAAGCCGGCCTCGACGAAGGCGCGTGCAAACCGAGCTGCCTGTGTCTTGCCGTAGGTGGTAGCCCGTCGCGAGCCGACAATGGCCAGGCCTGTGGCCGTGGGGAGGCTTCCGCGCAGAAAGAGAATCGGGGGGGAGTCCTCGAAGTGGTTGAGATCGGCGGGATAGCCGGGGGCGGTGCACAGTAGGGCATGGACTCCCCGCGACTCCGCTTGGTCGAGCAGGCGCGTCGCCACAGGTGCCTTGGTAGCTTGGTCGAGGCGCTCTGCCTGGCGTGGGGTGAGTCCTGTGCGGCAACGGAGTGCCTCTTCGGGGTCGCCTTGGGTGGCATGAAGGAGGGCACGGAGCCGTGGTGGGGGGAGCATCGCTTCTGCGAGGCGATGGCAGGCAAGGAACGTACGGCTGGGAGCGGCGTGTGTCATGGTCAGAAAAGCCAAAGCGGGCGAAAGCTGCTGCCTTCGCCCGCCTGAGAGTGTGAGGAGGGACTAGCCTACCCGCCCGGGCCTCGGCTGCCGCCACCCAGGCCTCCACCACCCTTGCTTCCGCTACCCCCGCCGGGGCCACCAGGGCCACCCAAGCGGTTGTTGTTCGTGGTAGGAGTGACCGGTTTGATGGGCAGGGAGTTATCGACGATAAACGACCAGGTCTGCACCGTCTCATTGCCGCGCCAGTCCTTTGCACGGAGCGTGAACTCATGGCGACCATCCGCGAGCGGGGGATCGACCAAGCGGCCCGTCGACTTCGTGGCATAGAAGATCGTGGATTTCTTGAAGTCGTAGGTGAGGGTGACATCTCGACCGTCCAGCGCCCCAGAGATCGTGTCAGGATTCAGCCCACTGCCTTCGTCGCTGAGCTTTGCAGCGATTCGGAACGGGGGCTTACCATTGACCGCAGCCCCAGACTTGGGATAGAGGTCGTTGATGATCGGTCCGGCGGAGTCCGGTGCATCGGCGCGGAAAGCGGTGAGCGTACCATCGCCGGAGAGCGCAAAGAGCGTCCCCCCGGAGAGAGCCAGGGGAGCGACCACGGCGGTCTCTGTCCCGGGATTGGTGGACTGGCGGTTGGCCGACGGCTGTACCCGGTAGGTCCAGAGCAGGGTCCCCTCGCTCTTATCCAGGGCCATGACCGTCCCACGCTGGCCCGGGACGTAGATCACATCACCGGAGATCACGGGGGCACCGGCGGGGGCGAAGGGAATCTTCACCGCGGTCTTCCACTGCTCGCGGCCATTGTCCTTGATCGCATAGAGCAGACCACCGTCGCCTACGCTGTCTTTACAGCCCACGTAGGCGATCCCGTCGGAGATCGCGGGGGCCGCGAGGATATCGTTGGGGAGGTTGCGGTACCAGCGGATCGAGCCCGAGGCCGGCAGAACCGAGTAGAGCGCAGGGCCGGTTGCCACAAAGATGCTGTTGCCGCTGAAGCTCATGCCATTGGGCAAGAAGGTGTAGGGCAAGCGGGTCTTCCAGCGGAAGTTTCCGGTTGCCTGCTTCAGTCCATGAACCTGGTTGTCCGACGTCTGGAAGAGCATCATGTCGCCTGCCTGGAGGGGGGCAGAGCTCACGCCCTCGCCCGCCGCATAGGCATAGCCCACCGTCTTGCGGTTGCGGGCGTCCATGCGGGTCCAGCGGCGCTCACCGGTCTGGGTGTCCAGAGCGTAGAACATGCCGTCGTTACAGCCGAAGTAGAGGGTGTCGTTGTCCACCACGGGCGCGGACTCGATTCGCCGTCCGAGCTGGAAAGGACCACCAACCTCTTTTCCTGTCTCTGCATCCAGAATGTAGAGCGTCCCACTCGACGAGCCAATGTAGAGCTTGCCCTTTGCGTAGGTCGCCGAGGTGGTGAAGTATGCACCACTGGACATGCCGTTGGGATCATTGGGGTACGACCACTTGCGCTGACCTGTCTTCACATTGAGGGCATAGAGGATCCCTCCCTGCTGAGCGCTAGCGCGGGTACTAAAGTAGACAGTATCCCCGACAATAACCGGCGACGTCAGATTATTGGTCTGAACGCCTCCCGTAAAACGCCAGAGAACCGCCAGCGGCGGCTTGATTGCCTCGGCGGCAATCCCCGAGCGCTGCGTGTCCCCGCGGAGCTGGGGCCAGTCTGCCGCCATCGCCACTCCGACAGTAGCAAGTGCAGCGGTCAGTGCCAGCGCGGCTGCTGCGCCGACGCGGGCGCGTTGAGTGCGATGAGAAATTCGCATGGTTTATCCTTCGACACGGCCTAAGATGTCGCCTGATTATACAGGAAGATTTTTTGTTGAGTCAAGCAACTTCTGTAGGATAGGATACAACAATGCGTCTTCTCCTTCACTGTCCCTTCGTTTTGGCAGAAAATACCGGGATTACACGCTACCTTCGCGGCCTCCTTCAGGCGCTAGCAACCCACGCTCCCGACCTGGAGATCCACTGCCTGATCCCTCCTGGCTGGAAGGGGCTACCCGCGCCGCTTATTCCCGTCCCGCTGACCATCCACTCGGGCGGCGGCGCGGGCCACCCGCTGGGCCGGCTCCTGCGCGAGAGCGCTTTCTTGCGCCGTCTCCACCGAGAAAGCCCCTTTGACCTCTTCCACTCGCCCTTTGGCTACCTACCTTTCTCCGTTCCCACGCCCAGCGCGCTGACCGTCCCCGACCTACGCGCCCTCCGCCTCCCCCGCAGTTTCTCACCCCTCCGCGGGGCGTTCTTGCGGACACTCCTGCCCCGCTCGATCCGTCGCGCCGCCGCTATCTTGCCGATGTCGGAGTTCACGCGCCAGGAGCTCTTGACACTCGTGCCGGGCTCTACAGAAAAAAAAATATTTGTTGCCTATCCCGGAGTCGATGCCTTCTGGCAGGCTCCGGCCACCCCCGACGAGCGTGCGGCCTTTCGGGCGCGGCTCTCGGGCGCGTTTTTCTTGGCTGTGGGGACGCGTGAGCCGCATAAAAACTTAGGGGTGCTCCTTGCCGCTCTAGAGCAGCTCCCAGAGAAAAAGCTGGCGCTGGTGGGCCGGACCTTCGCCAGCGGCCGCCAGCAGGCCCTGACCCCACCGCCCAATGCGGTCTTTCTGGGGCGCTTGACCGACACCGAGCTACGCGCCGCCTACGCCGAGGCGCAGGCCTACTGCTTTCCGTCGCTCTACGAAGGCTTTGGCTACCCACCCTTGGAGGCGCTGGCGCAGGGCTGCCCCGTGGTCGCGGCCGATATCCCGGTCCTGCGTGAGGTTCTGGGAAGCGACGCGACCTTTGCCAGCCCCCACGACCCCGCCGCGCTGGCCGCGGCCCTCACAAGCGCCCGCTACACGCACGCGCCCTCCTACACCTGGGAGGCCCATGTCGCCGTCCTGCGCCGGGCCTACCATGCTATACTGTCCCCGTGATCACGCCCGACATTCAGCTGGATCGAATCACGGTACGCTTTGGCTCTGTCACGGCGCTGGACGATGTCTCGCTGGCCCTGCCGCCGGGGGCGCGTGTCGCGGTGGTGGGGGAGAACGGTGCGGGCAAGTCCACCCTGATGAAGGTGCTCTTTGGCCTGCTCCCCCCCGACTCCGGCCAGCTACGCCTAGGCACGGTCCCCACCCGGTTTTCGTCCCCACGCGAGGCGATCGCCGCCGGGATTGGGATGGTGCAGCAGCACTTCGACCTGATCCCCTCCTTCACGGTCGCAGAGAATATCGTCTTGGGGGGCGAGCCACGCGCGGGGCTGCGCCTCGACCGTAACCGCGCGGAGGCCGAGGTCGCCTGGCTCTCCCGGGAGAGTGGCCTGCTGGTCTCCCCGACCCTGCGGGTGGAGGAGCTCTCCGTGGCGGCGCAGCAGCGGGTGGAGATCCTCAAGGCGCTCTACCGCAAGGCGCGTGTTCTTATTTTAGACGAGCCCACCGCGACCCTCGCCCCGCCCGAGGCACGGGAGCTCTGGGCCGCCACCCGCCGCCTCTCGGAGTCCGGGGTGACCGTGGTCTTTATCACCCACAAGCTCGATGAGGTCATGGCCAACGCGGACTCGGTGACCGTCCTGCGGCGCGGCAAGCACATCCTGACCACCAAGACCGCGGAGACGACCCCCCAGGAGCTGGCCGCGGCGATGGTGGGAACCCATCCCCCCAACCCCCTTCCCTCGCCCAAGGAAGGGGGGGCTCGCGTGGGCGAGGGCCTCACTCTGCAGAACCTGACCGTCCGCAACGACCGGGGGGCGGTGGCGCTCCGTGGGGTCTCGCTGACAGTCGCGCCGGGGGAGATCGTGGGGATCGCGGGGGTGGATGGCTCCGGGCAGACCGAGCTGATCGAGGCGGTGGTGGGGCTACGCGTGCCCGAGAGTGGGACGATCCAGGCTCCTGCTGCCGTCGGCTTTATCCCCGAGGACCGGCACCGCCACGCGGTGGCGCAGAGCTTCACGCTGGCCGAGAACGCCGTGCTGGGGCGGCACCGGGAGGCGGCGTTTGTCGGGGCGGGAGGGATCGTCAAGCAGGGCGCTGTCCGTGCGTTTCTGGCCGAGCGCGCGAGCGCCTTCGATGTGCGTGGCGGCGACCAGCCCAAGGCCGCGATGCGCTCGCTCTCGGGCGGGAACCAGCAGAAGCTTGTCTTGGCGCGGGAGCTCTCCAAGAGTCCTAAATTGATTGTCGCCTCCCAGCCCACCCGCGGTCTGGACTTCGCCGCCACGGCCTTCGTCCACGAGCGCCTCCGCGAGGCCGCCCAGAGCGGTGCTGCCGTGCTAGTGCAGTCGCTCGATCTCGCCGAGGTCCTCGCCCTCTCTGACCGCGTCGCCGTGCTTTTTGAAGGCAAACTTGTCGGCATTGTGGAGCGTGCGGAAGCCACTGAGGAGCGAATCGGGGCGCTGATGACAGGAATATGGTACATTTGAGATGTATGTCGTCATAAATTATGATAATGGAGCTGAAAATGAAGATTGGTTTGCAAACAATAATAATGGGGAATGAAATATATGATATTGAAAACCTGTTTCGATCGGTAAGTGATTTAGGTTTCAGTGGTGTTGAGATCGCTCAGGATTTGGATAGAATTTATTTTAAAAATGGCAGAAAAGCAAGTTTAAAAGATATTTTTTTGATGTCTGATGATTATGGGGTTAGTATAGCAGGTATTTGTTCAGGGGATTTGCTTGATAGATTAGATAAATGCATTGAGTGTGGTAGGTTTCCTGATTATATGTACATTGATAGGGTGTTTTCTGGTAGTGATGGTGACATAGGCAAATTGTTCTCTGTTTTCGAGGAAAGATCAAGTTTTATTGCATTGCACCAGCATGTCTATAAGAACTGTGACCGGTTTTCAGTTATCGTTGATCAGTTTAAAAAATATCCAAAATTGAAGTGGATACCTGATACTGCTCATTTATTTATTGCGGGTGATGATCCTATCGAATCAATACAATTACACTACGATAAAATCGTAAGTATACATTTGAAGGATTGGACGCAAGCATATGGACGTTCATTTCATCGATATGCTAAAGGATTTACATGTTTAGGGGATGGGGATTGTCCTGTGAAAGAGGTATTGGATTTAGTTATCTCTAATAAATATAAAGAATGGATTATAATAGAACAAGATTATGTTAATTTTGGGACTGTGACGGAATGTATTTCAAAATCAATGTTTTGGTTGTCTGATCAAATGCATGAAAAAAGATCTGATATTTTAGAAAAAGAAAAAATATGTGCTTTGAATGACCTTTTTGAGGATGTGAATGATATTCATAGTCGGAATACTGCTTCTAAAAAAGAATTTGAGTTGATAAATTTGATTTATAGTAACGTTAGGATGCCTTTGTCGGATTTCTATAGTCTAATTGCTAAAGCAATATGTACACTTTTTAAGTCTGAAGTTGTCGCACTATGGTCATGTCACCCGAATCGAAACGATCTGTGTTTACTCGCTAGTTACGCAAAAAGAAGACATATTGATGGAATCATTGATGGTTTACCTAAGGTTCTGAGCAAAGTTAAATATTTAGACACTATTGGTTATACGATAGATTCTATGAAATTATGGAATAGTATTGTAGGATCTAGTGAGTATAGTCTTCATCCATGGGAAGATATTCTTCGTGACGGTAACTCGGATAATGTATATTATATACCAGTACATAATTTATATAATATGAATCAAATGAGATTGGTTATAGCTGTTTATTCAAATGTGAAAATAGATGATCAACTTGTTAAGACCGAGAAAAATTCATTTTTATACCATGTGACAAATGCCATAGATTTGTGTTTGGAATGCCAATGTTCGTATAGATCCAATTTAGTTAATTCTGAAGCAGATAAGTCTGTTGATATCGACGATTTTATTTTTAGACTGCGGGGAATCTTGATTAAGTCTATTAATTGCATGGGGTCTTCGTTGTTTTTAGTGAATAGAACCGGTGATAGGTTGGAATACTATGGTGATGAAAAGAATATATATTGGAATAGTAAGTTTAAATTTTATGGTCCAAATTTAAAGAATCGTAAACGCGGGTTTACTTTAGATGCTTGGGTTGCCAAACGACCTCTTGTTATTGCACATGCCCAGATACCAGAATTTAATGGTGGTTTTAAACCATATGTTCCAACTTCAACAGAAATAGGTGATGGTATTAATAAGCACATCGATAATGTTTTAATTGTTCCTATTATATCTATATCCCAGGACAGTAAAGTAAATACACCTTCTGTTATCGGAGTAGTTAGATGTAGAAACAAAAAATGTAGAAAATCGGATAATATACAAAAAAAGGAAGATTTTATCTATTGCCCGATTTTTACAGATGATGATGCTGCTATCGTAGATGTGATACTTCATTCTTCAGCACCGAAAATTGAACTTATGATGGCTGATAATGAAAGAAGGAAGTCTGTTGGGAGGATAATACATGAGATAAAACATCCAATAGCTGCTTTAAGTAAAAATATTGATCTCTTGGCTTTTCAAGTGACGAATGGCTTGAATCCTATGGATTATGTCTATTTTAAAGATATCGAAGGATGGTTTGAATATTTCATGTGTGTGTTTAAAAATGCTCATTTTTATGGTGTTAACGAGTTGAGAAGAATTCATAACTTGAACACAGAATACAAAAAATCTCTTATATGGAGAGATGTATTGTCAAGTATATCGATATGGACAAAACCAAGTATTGAAGATAGGGGATTTAATCAGGCAGACTTAAATTGTAACTTGGAAGACTTTTATCAGATTCCTGAAATTTGGATAGACGTAAATTTAATTCGTATAGCGATATTTAATGTTATATCGAATGCCATAAAGTACTCTTATAATGATAAAAATAGGTTTAATATAATTCTGACTGCTTCTGTTGATGAGAACTTTTATAAGATTCATTGTCGTGACAAAGGCCCTGGTATACATGAAGATTACCGGGAGATGATTTTTGAAGAAGGTATTCGTGGGCCTGATGAAGTCAATCAGTATGTGCGTGATGGTCTCGGCCTTGGGCTTTGGGTAGTAAGAAAGATAATGGAAGCTCATGATGGACATGTAGCTGTTACTAATTTGTATCAACCAACTGAACTAACACTCTTTTTTCCGAAGAAACTAAGGTACAATGCTCCATCTAAAAAATGAACCTAGTTCCGGTAAGGTGTAAGTAAACATGTCTATGGTGAAGGTCTTGATTATTGATGATAATCCTAGTACGGTTATGCCTGTAGCAGAAGCGTTAAGGATACTCGATTATCAAGTTCTAGTTTGTAATAGTGTTGATGCAGCGCATCCATTTTTGCGGTCTGGATTCGTTGATATCTTTATCATTGATAAATCGATGCCGGGAGGGGACTTATTCCCTGATAACAGAGACGAAATGAAAACTGGGAGATTGGTTTATGATGAAATAAGAAATGTTTATTGTTTTAGTTGCATTCCTGTTATTATATTAACTAACTATAAAGATGGTTATAATGCTGACTATTCAGAATTGACTGAAAAAGATATATTGGTTCGGATTATCGACAAAGAAGCGAAGATTAACGAGATTGTAAGCCAGATTAAGGTTCTGCTGATTGCATCTAATAAGGTTAGGAATAATATTGATACAATGATTATTAAATTATTTAGTGAAAATATGGAGAATGGTAAGGTGAATTGGCGTTGTGAGGTGCATAGTCATAAGGTGTCTGTGTAGAGCGCTACACGAAAGCACCATCAATGCGTGGCCACATTTTTACAGCAATAGTAAGTGCGCTCTTGCTGGGCGGACTGGCGATCGCGGCGATTGGACAGAGCCCGCTGGCGGCCTACCAGGCGCTCTGGGAGGGCAGTGTGGGAACCCCCGATGCCTGGGGACGGACGCTTGGGCAGGCGACTCCGCTCCTGCTGACAGGAACCGCAGTGGCAGTGGGGCTCGCGGTGGGGCTGTTCAATATCGGGGCTGAGGGACAGATGGCCGTGGGAGGGCTTGTGGGCGCGGTTGTGGGGGCTACGGTGCCCGGAGTGCTGGCGGTGCCGCTAGGGCTGCTGTGCGGGGCGCTGGTGGGCGCTGCGTGGGCCTGGCTCCCGGTGTGGCTGAAGCTCAAGCGCGGGGCGCACGAGGTCATCACGGCGATCCTGCTTAACTATGTCGCCCGCAACGTCACCCGCTGGCTCACGACCGTCCCGCTCAAAGACCCCACGGGCCAAGCGCCCCAGACCGCCGAGGTCCACGCGACCCTGCCACGCCTCGCCGCCGGCCACGATGTTCACGCGGGGCTACTCCTCGGGCTGGTGGCCGTGGCCACGGTCGCGTGGGCACTCTCCCGAACAGTCTGGGGCTATGAGACGCGGCTGGTGGGGCAGAACAAAGACGCGGCACGGGCGGCGGGGGTGAATGTCGAGCGGGTGACCCTGCGGGCCTTCTTGCTCTCGGGAGCGCTGGCCGGGCTCGCCGGCGCGGTGGTGGTGCTGGGAGTCGTGCCCTTCCACCGCTTCCCCGCCGACTTCTACGGGATCGGCTACGGCTTCGATGGCCTCGCGGTCGCGCTACTGGCGGGGAGCCAGGCCTGGGCGGTGCTGCCCGCCGCCCTGCTCTTTGGTGCCCTAGGCGCAGGTGCCGACCAGATGAGCTTCGCCACCGAGACCCCCAAGCAGCTCGCCCAAGTGGTGCAGGCGCTCCTCATCCTCGGGCTCTCTGCACGCTTTGTCTGGAAAAAGCGCCGCAAATAGACCCCCCGGTTTGTGATCGCTCCCGTTGGAGGGGAGCGTCTCGCTGTCCTCGTTCCTCGTACATAAAGGGCGCTTCGCGCCCATGGCCGGAGGCCTTCGTGTCGGAGCCTGCGACGACAGCGAGACGCCCCGGTTCATCGGGGCGATCTCACGGCGCGCTCTAAATCCCCGAGCCCGCCTCTTCTCCTTCGCGCACCCGAGGCGGAGGGAGCGCCCAGCCGGAGTCGTACTCCTCGGCGGCGACACGGGTCACCTCCGCGGAGAGCTGGGCGAGGAGCCGGTCGTGGATGGCACCGAGGGTGAGGTCGCGGCGCAGCTCACGGGGGCGGGGGGCATCGATCAGCACATCGGCGATAATGCGGCCGGGGCGCGATGCCATCAAGATCACCCGGTCCGAGAGTGCGATCGCCTCCTCCAGGCTATGGGTCACAAAGACCACACTGAGCTGGGTGCGCTCCCAGAGGGTGAGGAGCTCGGTCTGGAGCAGCGAGCGGGTCTGGGCATCGAGCGCCCCAAAAGGCTCGTCGAGGAAGAGGGCGTTGGGCTCCAGCACCAGCGCACGGGCGATCGCGGCGCGCTGGCGCATCCCTCCTGAGAGCTCATGGGGATAGGCCTTTGCAAATCGCGCTAGGTGGACGGTCCGTAGCGCCGCCTCAGACTTGGCTTGGCACTCGGCCTTGGGGAGCCCACTTAGCTCCAATCCAAACATGACATTCTGGAGCACAGTCTTCCACGGGTAGAGCGCCGCCTCCTGAAAGACAACCCCCGCCCGCTCAACCCCGACCACCGAGCCACTACTCGGGGTATCGAGCCCGGCGAGGAGCGAGAGGAGGGTGGACTTTCCACAGCCCGACGGCCCCACGAGCGAGACAAACTGGCCCTCGGGGATGCGCAGCTCGATCCCCTCCAGCGCGACCGTGCCGCCGGGGAATGTCCGTGTCAGGGTTCTTGCTTCGATCATGCGCCCTCCACCCCCCAGCGCCGTGCGATCAGGCGCTCCAGCGGCACGAAGACCACAAAGTCCACCGCGACCCCAAGGAGCAAGATAATCCCCACCATTCCCAGCACCATTGGCATGTCGTTCAGATCACGGCCCGTGCTCAGCAGATGCCCGACCCCGATCTTGAGCGACTGGGAGAGCAGCTCCGCGGCCATGAGCGAGCGCCAGGCAAAGGCCCAGCCCTGCCGCATCCCGCTTAGAAAAGCCGGGAGGATCGCGGGTAGCAAGACCCGACTCCAGAGCGTGACCCCGGTCGCCCCGAGCATCTGCGCCGCCTTGAGCCAGAGCGGAGGGAGCCCCCGCACGCCCGAGCGAACGGCGAGCGTGATGGCAAAGAGCGCTCCCATCACCACCACGAAGAGAACGGACTTCTCGGTGAGCCCAAACCAGAGCAGGGCCAAGGGAAACCAGCAGATCGACGGCAGGCTCTGGAGGCCGGTCACCGCCGAGCCCAGGGTGGCATCGGCCAGCTTGGAGCGCGCCAGCAGGAGCCCCAGCGCGGTGCCCAGCACGAGAGAGATGGCATAGCCGAGCCCCGCCCGGCCCAGCGAGGTCAGCAGCGCCGAGACCAGGGAGCCGTCTTTGAGCGCACTAAGCAGAAAGGTTCCCACCTCACCCGGCGAGGGGAGCAGGTACGGCGGCCAGAGGTGGAGCGCCGCAGCACCCCACCAAGCCAGTGCCAGCAGTGCGTAGAAGCCAAGCCGGGCGAGTCGCATCTAAGGGGTGGGGTTCCTTCGCCAGAAGTTATTGGTGTAGGACTTCCAGGTCTGCTCCGGGCGGAGCCACTTTGCGTGACCATCGGCGAAGGCAATATTGCCACCACCCGCGTGCCGCGCCTTGAACCGCGCCTGCTGCGACCCATCGGGGAGGGCGCTGTCATCGAAGGCCCAGGGCTGGGGGTAGAGCCCGCCGCGTGAGGCGATCCCACTGGCACGGGCGGCCTCGGCAATCGCGATAAACTCCGCGGGGCGCTCCAGGCTCGCCAGGCTGGTGGTCTCGTTGAAGCCAAAATCGGGGTTGGCGATATACCAAGCCTGGTTCTTAGCCGCCGGAAGATTGGCCTCGTTGTGGTTGTTGCCGTAGTCCACGGTGTACCAAGCCCCCGCCGCCGGGGTGGGCCAGGCGGGCGCCGACGGGCACTTGAAGATCTGGCGGTTCTTGGAGTAGGGCTCCAGCTTGATCGTGTAGGTGAAGGGTGCACGCCCCACCGCCGTGTCCGGGGTTCCGGCGGGTGCCGTGCGCTCGGTGACATGCGGGTAGAAGGTCTCGTCGTAGTCCTGGAGATACATCATCAAGGCTGTTCCCAGCTGCTTGGTGTTGGAGAGGCAGGAGGTCTGGCGCGCCTTCTCCCGGGCTTGCGCGAAGACAGGGAAGAGAATGGCGGCCAGAATGGCGATAATGGCGATCACGACGAGCAGCTCGATGAGCGTGAAGGCCGTCTGAGGGGTGCTGCGGGCTGTTTTCATAGTTTTTATTTCCTTAGGTAGCTTGGTGGCCTCCCGTGGACGGGTCAGCACGCGAAAAAAGTGAGGGTTCAGCGCAGGCGCTGCTTCTCGGTCTTGTCGATCTGGACAACAACACCATCTTGGATGATGATCTGGACGACCCCGTGGCGGATGCTACGGATCGCCGCCTCGATCTCTGGGAGCGGAAGGGGCGGCTCGGGCTTGGTGGGCTTGCTCTCCATGGGCCTACTCTTTCACCAACCCGGTGAGCGCCTCGCGGCCCTCACGCAGGTAGCCGAGGTCCTTGGACCAGTCGGCGAAGGTCAGGATGCTCTCTTTGAGCGGGTCGGCGGTGATCTCGGTGCGGGAGAGAGCGGTCTTGAGGAGCGGGTCGGGGAGCGCCTTGCCGGTCAGGGCCTTGAGCTTGGCTCCAATCGCCTCACGTGCCGCATCGGGCTGAGCCTGGATCGCCTTGACCGCGTCTTGGTGCGCCGCGAGGAGCTTCTCCACCAGCTCGGGGTGGGCTTTCAGAAACTCCGAGCGCACGATCACCACCGCGGTGGAGAACCGTCCCCCCGGCCAGAGGGACTTCTCATCAAGGACAACCTTTGCGCCCAGCTCACTCTCCAGCCGCGCGACCCAGGGCTCGGGGAGCCAGGCGGCATCGAGCTCTCCTCGCTGAAAGAGGCTAAGCACATCGGCTGGCGCAAACTGCACCACATCCACAGACCCGCCCTTGTCCTTGGCCGCGAGCCCGGCTGTCTGGAGCGCATGGCGGAGCGAGATATCCTGGGTGCCGCCTTTTTGGGGGACCGCCACGCGCTTCCCGGCGAGCTCTTTTAGACTTGTGATGGCGGCATCTTTTCGCACCACTAGCGCCGCCCCGCCCGACGATGCCCCGGCGATGATCTGAAGCGCGGCACCCTTGGACTTGAGATAGCCCGTGACCGCTGGGCCAGGGCCGATGTAGCCCAAGTCCACCTCGCCGGCGAAGAGCGCCTCGATCTCCTCCGGGCCGGCCTTAAAGACCCGCTCCTCGACCCGACCGGCACTGCCCACACGGCTGGCAAAGAGCCCCTTCTGCGATGCATAGAGCGCCGCGGCATGGGTGACATTGGGGAAGAACGCAACCCGAACCTGCGGAGGTCCCACGGTCTTGGGTGCGGAGGGACAGCCGACGAGCAAGGGGAGGCTGGCAAGAAGGAGGCTGGGGAAGAGGGCTCGTCGGTTCATGTTGATTATCTCAGTGGGTATAGTAGGTTTTGACGGGGTTATTCTAAGTTAAAAAATCAACTTTGTCAACTTTGCCCGAAAAAGAAAAGCCCCCCGCACCCGAGGTGCAGGGGGCCACGAGGTGCAGGGGGCCACGAGGCCAGAGAGACTACTTGGCTTTCTTGTCCAGAGCGGCCAGGGCGTCCTTGACGGGCTTGATGGAGCGCTCTTTCATCGGGGAGTCCGGGATCGTGCTGAAGTTGAGGGGGTTGTAGCCCTTCATCATCGTGTCGAAGCGCTTCTTCATGGCCGCGGGGTCCATCTGCATGCCGCCGCCAGGACGACCACCGCCACCGCCGGGAGCGCCGCCGCCACCAGGACGGCCACCACCGCCACCGGGAGCGCCACCACCACCACGCATACCGCCGCCGCCGCCGCCCCAGCCGCCACGCTGCTCACTCATCACCTGGGCAAGCTTCTTGGCCTGGGCCGGGGTGAAGGTCGCGCCAACCTGCTTGAGCATGTCCTTGGCGTTGGCATCGGTCATGATGGGCTTGCTCTTCCAGGGGCCAAGCACGGCCAGGATCTTCTTGGCCTGGTCCTTGGTGAGTGCCGTGGTCTTGTCCTTCTCGAACTCCGCAATCGCGCCGATCGTCCGGTTGACACTTGCCAGGTTCTTGTTCTTGTCGCGCCACTCCTGGAACTTCTTGAACATGGCCTGCATCTCCGGGGACATCTGGAAGCCACCGCCACCGCCAGGAGGCCCTCCCTGAGCACGAACCGCACCCGAGATCGTCAGTAACAACGCCGCCGCCAGCGGCAGAGCTAGTTTTTTCATTTTAAGAAACCTTTCAAGAGAATTATTCATAACGAAGCGCCTCGATGGGCGAGAGATTCGACGCCTTCAGCGCCGGATAGAAACCAAAGAATACGCCGACAACGGCTGAGAAACCAAAGGCGAGAACGACCGACGACGACGAGACCTGGACGCGCCAGCCGTTGGCCTGTGCCACCGCGTTGCTGCCCAGCATGCCCATCGCCACCCCGATCAGCCCCCCCACCAGGGAGAGGAAGAGCGCCTCTAGGAGAAACTGGGTCAGGATATCGAGCCGCCGTGCCCCAATCGCCTTACGGATCCCGATCTCGCGGGTGCGCTCGGTGACCGAGACCAGCATGATGTTCATGATCCCGATTCCCCCCACCACGAGGGAGACAATCGCCAGGTACTTGATGAGGTTCCCAAAGGTGTCCTGCTGCTCGTTCTGGGTGGCGGCGATATCGGCCTGGTTGAAGATAATGAAGTTGTTGCCCGTGGAGCTGGTTCCCAGGCGCTTCTGCATCACCTTCTCGACCTCGCCCTGGGCGCGGCTCATGAGGCCAAAGGAGCGCGCTTGGACCGTGATGCTATTGACATTTTCGATGCCAAACAGGCGGCGCATCGCGGTGGTGACCGGAACATAGACTGCATCGTCGGGGTTGCGGAAGCCCATGCCACCCTTCTCTTTTAGGACCCCGATCACCAGAAAGCTCTGGCTATTGATGCGGATGGTCTTGTTGAGGGCCGCACTGGCGCTCCCAAAGAGGTCCTTGGCCGTGGTCGAGCCCAGGGCCGCCACACGCTTCTGGGAGCGGACCTCGTCGGCGTTGAAGTACCGACCGTACTGCACCGGGTGGTTGCTGACCACGGGGTAGGGAGGGCCGTTGCCATTGACGGTCGTGTTGGTGTTCTTGTTGGTCGCCTTGATCTGGGCTGTCTTATTGACCGAGGGATAGGCCTCACCCACCGACGGACAGGAGCGCTTGAGCAGCTCGACATCGGAGACCTTCATCTTGCTCTGGGTGCCAAAGCCCATGCTGACACCACCGGCGCGCTGCTGGCCCGGTAGGATGGTCAGGACATTGCTCCCCAGCTTCTGGATGCTCTCCTCGACCGCGGCCTTACTGCCCTCGCCGATAGAGATGGCGACAATCACCGCGCCCACCCCGATAATAACCCCCAGCATGGTCAAGAACGAGCGGAGCTTGTTAGCCCCCAGACCCGTCCAAGCCATCTGCAGGCTCACCAGAAAGGCGCTGGTTCGTCCAAGGCCGCTAGAGCCTTGCTCAACCACAGGTGCAGGGGAGCTTGCCGTTGCCATTACCGTCGGCCTCCTCCGCCACCGAAGCCGCGGTTGTTGTTGCCAAAGGGCGAGCCCCCGGCTGCCTTGGGCGGCTCGGGCTCGATGGTCTGGGTGACCACCGGCATGCCTGCCTCCGCGCCCGACTTGATCTCGGTGTTGTCGTTGCCGACCGTGCCGATCTCTACCTTGATCTTCTCGATCTTCACATCGACCTTGGTGCCCTCTTCTGCAGGGACGCCCGTGGTGGCATCGGGGGGCGCAGGCTTGCCGCCGGTGGCCTTCTCCACATACTTCGAGCCATCGTTGTCGTCCTTGAGCGCCTCATTGGGAACCACCAGGACATCGCTGACCTCTTTGACCACAAACTCACAGGTCGTGTTCATCCCCGGCTTCAGGAGCTGGAAGGTCGGGGTGGAGTTGTCTACCTCGACCCGGACATGGACACTGGTGACATTCTGGAGAACCACGGCCTGCGGATCGACACGGATGACCTTACCCTCAAACGGGACACCGGGGTAGGCCTCGACCGAGACATCCACCTTCTGGCCCAGATCGACATTGGCCACATCGGTCTCATCGACCGTCACATCGACATACATCCGGCTGGTATCCCCAACCGTCATCATGCTCGCACCCGCGGAGCTAATTCCCAGGGCCGAGGCGATAATCGTGCCCTGCTCGACAGTCTTGGAGAGGACGACACCCCCCATGGGGGCGCGGATCTCGGTGCGCTGGAGCGTGGTCTCGGCGTTGGTGCGGGAGGCGGCGGCGCGCACGATCGACGAGTTGTTGGTGTCGATATCGTAGTGCCGAACCTCGTTGTTGCCCACATTGGTGCGGGCCTGCTCCAGAGCAACCTTGGCACGGGCGAGTGCGGCCTCGCTCTGCTTGACCGCGGCCTCGTTCTGCTTGACCGATGCCTCGGCCTCCAGCACGGAGTTCTTGCGGTTGGTGATATCGGCGAGCCCGGCCTGTGCCTGCTCCAGGGCGGCCTTGGTCTGGGCCACACGGGCATCGGCCGACTCCAGCGAGCCACGGAGCTCACTATCAACCGTGTCGAGCTTGGTCTTGGCAGAGGTCAGGGTAGCCTCCGCGACCTCGAGGTTGGCCTGGGCGCTATCGACCGCCTGCTGGGCGACGAAGCCCTTCTCCACAAGTGCCTTCTGGCGGTTGAGCTGGAGGCTGGCGTTCTCCCGGTTGGCGACTGCCTGCTTGTAGGCGGCGGCGGCGGCGGCGCGCTGCTGCTGGTTGGTGGCGTTGAGCTGCTCGCGCAGGACCTTGGCCTGGTCGTAGCTGGCCTTGGCATTGGCGATTGCGGAGTTGGTGAGGGCGGGCTGGGTCTCGGCCTGCTGGCGCGATGTCAGCAAGCGGGCCTTCGCCGCCGACAAGTTCGCCTGCGAGGAGCTAAGAGTTGCCTCCGCAGAGCGCACGCTGACCTCGGCATCCCGAATCGCGATCTGGCTCTGAGCCACCTGGAGCTGCCAGGTCTTCTGGCTCTGGTCACGCCGCGCAAGAGCGGAGCGCTCATCGGCGCGGGCTTGGTTGACCTGGAGCTGGGTGTCGAGAGGGTCGATACGCGCCAGAAGCTGCCCCGGGGTTACCTTGCTACCGATATCTACCCCAAGATAGGTCAGCTCTCCTCCGGCACGGGCCTTGATATCGACCACCTTCCAGGCCTGCAGGATCCCACTCGAGGAGACGGTCTTCTTGACAGTCCCGGTCTCGATCGTGCCGATCTTGTACTGGGTCTTTAGTGCCGCGGCACTCGCGCCCGAAAGGCGCTTGTTGAGAAAGTAGCCGCCTCCGCCCAACACGCCAAGGGCAACAATAATGGAAATCAGCCTCCGTAACACTCTGGGGTCACCTCACTTGTGGAACACATTATTCCTGAATACATCGTGACTTGCACGAATGAAAAAACTATTAAAAGCCTTTCTATCCTACCTGACTGTACCGCCTGCTAGTTGCCCCTGTGTTACAATAGCGCGAAATGCAAAAGCGATTTGATGTGTTTGGGATGTGTAACGCCCTATTTGATCTTCAAGCCGAGATCCCGGACACAACTCTAGAGACGCTGGGAATTGAGAAAGGGACCATGCGGCTGGTCTCAGCCGAGGAGCAGCGCGCTCTGGTTCCTGCGGTCTACACCCATATTGTCAACACACAGGCCGGCGGCTCCGGGGCCAACACGATGATTGGGATCGCGCAGATGGGCGGCTCCACGAGCTTCACCAGCCGGGTCGGGCGGGATGAGCACGGACCCATGTACAAGGCGAGCCTGGAGGAGTTTGGGGTCAAGCCCAACCTCGGGGAGGCCCTGGCGGGCGAGACCGGGCTCTGCCTGGTGCTGATCACCCCCGATGCCCAGCGGACCATGGGGACTTTTCTGGGAGTCTCCCGTGAGCTGCACCCCGAGGACATCAATATCGGGGATCTGGTCCTCAGCAAGTACCTCTACGTGACGGGCTACCTCTGGGACACGGACACGCAGAAAGAGGCGGTGGAGTTTGCCATGCGGGAGGCACGCCAGACTGGGACCAAGGTCGCGCTCTCGCTCTCGGACCCGTTCTGTGTGGGACGGCACAAGGCGGACTTTGAGCGGCTCCTGGTCGAGTATGTGGATGTGGTCTTTGCCAACCGCGAGGAGGCGAGGATGATGGTGGACGAAGACGATGCCCGGGTGGCGGCGCAGAAGCTCGCCGCGCTCTGTGGCGGTCTCGCGGTCGTGACGCTGGATAAAGAGGGCTCGGTCCTGGTCCAGGGCGACGAGCTCCATGAGATTCCGATCTACCCGGTGCAGGCGATCGACACGACCGGAGCGGGCGATATGTACGCCGCGGGCATCCTCTACGGGCTCTCTCAGGACCTGCCGCTTCCCGTGACCGGCCGGATCGCCGCATGGGCCGCCGGGAAGATCGTGGCGCACCTAGGGCCGCGGTTGCCGTCGCTGGACCGTGATGCGATCGCGGAGATCGTGCGTGGGGGCTTTCCCTATGACGCGTGAGCAGGTGATCGAGGCCACTTGTGCTGCCTTTCTCGCCCACTACGGAGTGGCCCCCACCGCCGTGGGGGTCGCCCCAGGGCGTGTCGAGCTCCTGGGCAACCACACGGACTACAACGACGGCTTTGTCCTCACCGCGGCCGTGGACTATGTCACCGCGATCGCCGGAGCCCCGAGTGAGCGTCCCCGCACCCACCTAGCAACCTCCGCGGGCTTCCCCGAGGCAACCTTCGAGACCGCAACCATGGAGAAGAGCACCGGCGAGGACCGCTGGGCCAACTACCTCAAGGGGATTGTCGATGAGCTCCAGAAAACCGGCACCCCGGTCGGGACCTTTGCCGCCTTCGTGACCTCGTCGGTGCCCGATGGCTCCGGGCTGTCGTCGTCGGCTGCGCTCCTCGTGGCGGCGGCGCGCCTGCTCACCACGCTCTGGCCCGACCCGCTCGCCGAGAGCCCGATGGAGCTGGCCAAGCTGGCGCGCCGGGCAGAGAACGGGAAGTTTGTGGGAGCGCCGGTCGGCCTGCTGGACCAGTTCTCATCGGCGTGCGGCCAAGCGGGCCACGCGCTCTTTCTAGACTGCCGCAGCTTCGCCTGGAGGGCTGTCCCGCTTCCGGCGGAGAAGGCGGGAATCCTGCTGGCCAACACCAATGTCAAGCACGAGCTGGCCGCCGGCGGGGGGTACTCCGAGCGGCATGGGCAGTGCATGCAGGCCGCGCGCCAGCTCCTTGGGCGCGGCGATGCCAAGCTACGCGAGGTGACGCCGGCCCTCCTGGAGAGCAAGGGAATCGGGCTGGACCCGCTCCTCAAGCAGCGCGCCCATCACATTGTCTACGAGAACATCCGGGTCGAGAAGGCCGCCGAGGCGATGGAGCGAGGGGACCTTGCCGAGGTGGGGAGGCTCATGAAGCAGTCGCACGAGTCGTGTCGGCGTTACTTTGAGAACTCCTGCGCCGAGGTGGACCTGCTCGTGGAGACCGCCTCCGCGCTTCCGGGAGTCTACGGTGCCAAGCTCACGGGCGGCGGCTGGGGCGGCTCCGCGGTGATCCTCCACGAGCCCGCAATCGCAGAGACACTGAAAGCCGCGCTCACCGAGAGCTACACGGCAAAATTTGGCAAGGCCCCTACGCTACTGGCCACGACAGCGGCACCGGGAGCGGAGGGCAGACGGCTTTGAAGAACTTTCGTATTGGTTTGGTGGGCTATGGCTGGGTGGCGGGGGCGCATATCGAGGCGTTTAAGGGGGTTGCAGGTGCCGATATTGTCGCGGTCTGCTCCCGCCGCGAGCTCGATGCCGCCGCGCTGAGCGCGCAGCACGGCACGCCACTGACAACCACGACGCGCTTTGAGGATCTCCTGGCCGACGACTCCATCGACATTATCGATATTTGCACGCCCCACCCGCTCCACCCTGAGCAGGCGATCGCGGCGGCCAAGGCGGGCAAGCACCTGATTATCGAGAAGCCCATCGGGATCGACTGGGCCAGCACGGTGGCGGTCCGCGATGCCATCCGCGAGGCCGGGGTTCAGGCCTGTGTCTGCTTCGAGGTGCGCTTCAGCCGCCAGGCACAGGCGATCCGAGCCGCCCTCGATAAAGACTTGCTCGGGGAGGTGCACTACGCCGAGGTGGACTACTACCACGGGATCGGTCCTTGGTACGGCCAGTATGCCTGGAACATCAAGAAGGAGTTTGGCGGCTCCAGCCTCCTCACCGCCGGCTGCCACGCGCTGGACCTGCTGCGCCACTACCTGCCCGGCGAGATCGAGGAAGTGACCTGCTACCAGACCCAGTCCAAGAATCCCAAGTTCGCCGCCTACGAGTACCCGACTACCTCGGTGCTGCTCCTGCGCTTCGCCAGTGGACAGCTTGCCAAAGTCACCTCGTGTATCGACTGCCTCCAGCCGTACTACTTCCACCAGCACCTGGTCGGCAGTGAGGGCAGCATCCTCGATGAGAAGCTCACCTCACTCCAGTGGCCTGGCATGAGCAAGGACCTCTGGACCAAGCTGGGGGTGCCGACCGTGGACTCCGGCGATGTGAGCGACCATCCCTATCCGCCTCAGTTCCAGGCCTTTATCGACGCGCTCCAAGACAATCAGCCGATGCCCTACACGGACTTTGAGACCGCCTTTGAGACCCACCGCGCTGTCTTTGCCGCCGAGCTCTCCGCCCTTGAGAAACGCCCCGTCAAGCTCCAGGAGCTCTAGCATGCGAGTCGTCCATATCGTCAGTAGCCTCCAAGTAGGAGGGATGGAGCACTTTGTGGTGCGGCTGGCCGCCGCGCAGCGCCAGCAAGGCCACGAAGCCGCGGTCTTCGCGCTCCACGGCGGCCCACTGGAGGCGGAGGCACGGCAGCTCGGGCTCCCGGTGACCGTCATTGGGGGCGCCCACAAGCTGCTCCGTGTTCCCCGCGCCGTGGCCTACTTTCTCTCTACCCGCCCGGAGATCATCCACGCGCACAACCAGACCTCCCTGCACTACGCCATCCTAGGGAAGCGCACCTGCCAAGCGCCCACGGTGATGACCAACCACGGGCAGGGCCTGGGAAGCTCGCGCACCCCCAGCCAAGCGGAGTGGGACCAGACCGACTCGGTCGTGGCGGTCTCCAACGCCGTGGCGGACCTGATGGACCGTGGCGTGCTAGGGACCAAGCTTGAGACAATCTACAACGGGGTCACCTTTGCCGCGCCCGCCCGAACCCGCGCCCAAGTGCGAGAAGAGCTGGGGCTCCCCGACGACCGCGTGGTGGGGATTATCGTGGCGCGTATCGACGATTTCAAGGGCCACGAGACCCTGATCGCCGCGCTGGGAGAGCTCAAGGCCGCCGGCCAGGCGCTCACGCTGCTCATCGCCGGCGATGGTGCCCGGCGCGCGGACCGGGAGCAGCAGGCGGCGCTGCTTGACCTTGGGCCGGAGCAGGTGCACTTTCTGGGGTTCCGCTCCGATGTCCCCGACCTCCTCGCCGCCTCCGATCTCTTCGTGCTACCGTCGCTGACCGAAGGGCTCCCTCTCTCCGTCCTGGAGGCGATGAGCCATGGGCTCCCAACAGTCGCCACAGCGGTGGGGGGAATCCCAGAGCTGGTGATCGAGGGAGTGCACGGCAGGCTGGTTCCCGTCAAAGATAGCGCCGCGCTCGCCCAGGCCCTCGGGACACTGGTCCAGAACCCCGACCAGCGCCGTGCATGGGGCGCAGCGGCGCAGCGGCGCGTGCAGACCGAGTTCTCGTTTGACAAGATGACCCAGGAGTACACGCAGCTCTACCAGCGTCTCTTGAGTGCACGGAAGGCGAAGGGCTAGCCCACCATGAAAGCGCTTTTGCTGAGCAATCTCTACCCCTCGAAGCGCGAGCCCACGCGTGGTGTCTTCAACCAGCAGGTGTTCGGGGCTCTCTCCGCCCTCTGCGACGTTCGCGTGGTCTCGCCGCGACCTTGGTGGACCCGGCTCAAGCTCCCTCAAGAGCTCCTGACCATCCCGCAAGAGACGGCAAATGGGGTGACGGCGTCCTATCCCTCGTTCTGGGGCATGCCCGGATTTGGAGTGCGCTTCAATGGAAAGGCAATGCATGCCTCGCTGCTTCCCCACCTCAAGCAGATTCGGCGGGAGTTTCCCTTTGACATCATTCTCGCGGCCTGGGTCTACCCCGATGCCTACGCGGCGGTGCGCTTGGGGCAGGACTTTGGCTGTCCGGTGGTCACCAACCTCATGGGGAGCGATATCAACGACCTCGCCACCCGCCCCGAGCTAAAGGAGCAAATTCAGTGGGCTCTCCAGCAGTCACAGCACGTGATCGCCGTGAGTGAGGCACTGCGAGATAGGGTTGTCGGGCTAGGAGTCGCTCCGGAGCGGGTGACTGTCCAGCACAACGGGGTCAATGGCGAGCGCTTCGCCCTGGGAGAGCGCGACCAGGCCCGGGCGGAGCTGGGGCTCCCCCTGGACCGAAAGCTGATTGTCTATATCGGGAACTTCTTCCCGGTCAAGGGAACCGATATCCTGGTAGAGGCGATGGCACATCTTGCCAAGCGCTCCCCCGATGCGGACTTGCTTCTGGTGGGGAGTGGGGAGCTAGAGGAGTCCCTCCGTGCACGTGTCCAGGCGCTCGCACTGGAGAGCCGGGTGCGCTTCTGTGGCCGCCAGCCGCACGCCCAGATTCCACTCTGGATGCGCGCCGGGGATGTGTTCTGCCTCCCCAGTCGCAACGAGGGCTGCCCCAACGTGATCCTGGAGGCCCTTGCCTCCGGGCGGCCCGTGGTCGCCTCGCACGTGGGCGGCATTCCCGAGCTGCTCCACGCCGACAATGGGATTCTCGTGCCCGTGGCGAACCCCGAGGCCCTTGCGCAAGGACTTCACGAGGCGCTGGAGCGAACCTGGAGCCCCGCCGCCCTCCGCCAGACCGTCGAGTACCTCTCCTGGGAAGATGTCGGGCAGGCGTACCACAAGATTCTCCGTGAGGCGCTTCCCTGAGCGGGGCCTTGCACAAAGAAGGGCATGAGGGTACCTGGGAACAGGGAGTCTCCCCGAGAGAACCTATGTTTCAAACCATTGTCAAGGACCTGCAGCACAAGGCGGAGTGGTACGAGCTTCCTTGCACCACCAAGTCCCTTCTGCGGATGTGGCTGAGCGATGGAAGCACGGCACAGATTCTCTACCGCGCCATGCGCTTTTGCCAGACCCACCATCTCAAACCGCTGGCCTTTCTCCTCTACCGACTCAATGCCTCGGTTGGCCATGTTGTCATTGGGCGAGGCGCGGAGCTGGGGCCCGGTCTGATCATCCTGCACAGCTTTGGGATCGTGATCAACTCCAGTGTCCGTGCAGGAAAGAACCTCGTGCTTGAGCATGGGGTGACTATCGGCGCGGAGAAGAACCAGAGCCCTGTCTTAGGGGACAATGTCTTTATTGGAGCAGGCGCGAAGATCTTGGGGGCGGTTCGGATTGGGTCGGACGTAAAAATAGGAGCAAATGCGGTAGTCCTTCAGGACCTCCCCGATGGAGCGACTGCAGTGGGGATTCCCGCACGAGTCGTTCGTATCTATGGGAAACGTCTTGCACCTGAAAATGAAACGACATGACTGACGAAAATATCATTTGTTTTGCTAAAGACTGGAACTCCGATCCGACAAGCTGTAACCATGTCCTGCGTGAGCTGGCTAAAAACAACAAAGTTCTATGGATAAACTCAATCTCGACAAGGTCACCCAGTTTTACCAATAAACGCGATCTGGGGAAGATCTTTCGTCACCTGCGTGGGTTTCTCAAAGGGGCAAAGCCTGTTGGTGATAAGATGTGGCTCTTTACGCCCTTTGTCCTGCCTTTCCATCACAAACCTTGGGCTGTAAAAGTCAATCAGCAGATCTTGCGACTGAGCCTCGGAATCCTGCGTCGGCAGCTCAAGATGTCCCACTTTCAGCTCTGGACCTTTGTGCCCACGGCGGCGGAGTATATCGGGACTCTGGGAGAGGAGCTGGTGGTCTACTACTGCACCGATGAGTGGTCGCAGTTTAACTCGGTCGATGGCCAGCGAATCAACGAGATGGTGCGAACAGTTGCGACAAAGGCGGATGTGGTCTTTGCAACCTCACGACCACTTGTGGAGAAGCTGGTGAAGTTCAACCCGGAGACGAACTTGGCATCGCATGGAGTCAAGTACAGCCTCTTTGCAACCGCTCTCCAAGACGAAACCAAGATACCTGCCGATATGTCGTCGCTGAAGGGGCCGATCCTGGGCTTCTATGGCCTGGTCGAAGACTGGCTGGACCTTGACTTAATCGCTCACCTTGCGGAGCACCACCCTGAGTGGACGATTGTGCTTGTTGGAAATGTCTGTGTCGATGTCTCACGGCTAGAGAAGTTTACAAACATTCACTTTCTGGGACGAAAGCCTCACGATGAGCTGCCTGCCTACTGTAAGGGCTTTAATGTTGCCCTGATTCCCCATAAAGTCAACGAGCTGACACGCAACATGAACCCCATTAAGCTCCGTGAGTACTTAAGTGCAGGGCTCCCCATTGTCTCTACCGCGCTCCCGGAGATGAAGAACTACCCGGAGCACTGCTATGTCGCGGAGAGCTACGCCGACTTTGAGGCGGGGATTGTCAAGGCACTGGAGGACGATAGCCCGGACTCCCGCAAGAAGCGAAGCGCGGCGATGGCCAACGAGACTTGGGACGGCAAGGTAGCCAAGATCGGGGAGACCATTCTCAAAGTGAAAGCAAAGACAAAATCGGCCCGCACATAGTCGTGGGGCCGTCTTGAGAGAGCTAGCAGGCGTGTCTAGTGAATCTTATCCACTGCCTCCTGGAGGCGCTGGAGTGTGACCCAGAGCTTGTGAGGAACATCGAGGGCGGTCATGGGCTCGGGGAGCACAAAGACGATCCGATCGTAGCCTGGGGTGAGCGCTGAGGAGAGAACCGTGACGCGGAAGGCGGGGTAGGTCTTCTGGAGCTGTTCCTGGAAGGCGAGGCGCTCGTGGCTGTTCTTCGCGGGCACAAAACCGATGGCGTCTAGCTCCACCGTGCTGTGGTGGACCTTGAGACTCACGGGAGGAAGGGCTGCATTGGGTTTGGGAGCCTCGCTACGGGAGACAGCAAGATAGACACCTGGTGGGTCTTTTTCCCGCGTAAAGGCGTAGGCATTGTCGATGCGCCATCCCCCACGCTTCACCTGTTCAATCACCGATCTCTGGAAGGCGTTGGACGAGAGTTTGGACAGCAGCTCCTGCTCTTTTGTGGAGTAGACCACCGGAGTTTTCTGGGCCAGGAGGCGTGCGGTGTGGAGGCTCTCTAGCTGCTGTAGGAGGCTCAAGCGCCCCTGTGCCGAGATAGGATACGCCAGCTTGAGTGTGGATGTCCCTGGCTTATCTAAGGAAGCAAAAAACGAGATTCTTGTCTCGGGGAGCTGCCTCTGAAGTGTTGCCTTGAGCTCGCGCTCGGCAAGCTCACGTGGCTGTGCGAGGAAAAACTCGGCGCTGGTCGAGTAGAGAGTGACTTTTTCCTGGAAGAAGAAGGCGATTGTGCTCTCCGTACTGTGCGTGTCTTTTGCGAGGAGCTGCACAAAGTAGGGAGGGTTGAGCGCCGACGAGTCTTTCTTCTCCAGCTTCGATACGGTAAACCGATTCGCCGCCAGCACTCTGAGGTGCTCTTGGATACTGGCTTTGAAGGCATCGTCCAGAGCGAGCGTGTCGAGCTCGGGGGAGGGCTTTCCCACCAGCTGCTCGGCAGCGCGCTGGAGCGTGGTGAGCGTCTCGCGGTACCAGGCTTTGGGTGGGGTTGCCACCGTGCTGGTGAAGCTCAAATTCGCGATATTCCTGCCATCGCTTGAGCCCAGATAGAGCTGCTCCAGCCCCGGAAAGGCCGTCGCAAGCTGTTTTTTGAGCGTCTCACTCTGGTCGTAGAGCGCATCGCTGAGGGGCACATTTAGGTGGAGCTTCACCTGAGCTGGCTGAAAGACCACCACGAGTGTGTAGGGAGAGCCCGGGTGCTTGAGCTCGACCACGCCACGGGTGTTTGCCGGTGCGCTTGCCTGGCTCAGCGTGTAGCCGAGGCGCTTGAGCTCGGCCGCGGCGGCTTGAATCTCGGGCGCGAGCGTCGCTAGCTTCGCCTCCGGAGTCTGTGAGGGAGCCCAGATAAAGGCGGGGAGAGGGAGAGGAGGCATGGCTCTATCCCCTGATGTCTTTCTCGCCGTTGAGCAGTTTATCGGTCTCCTCACCGACGGCATTGACAAAGTAGATCAGGTCTTTGAGCGTGGTGGAGAGCGTGTCGCCTTTCTCCGAAGTCTCTTTCAGGCCTGTGGCATCGAAGTGTACCCCGAAGCGAAGCGCCCAGACTCCCTTGGTGTCTTTAAAGAGATAGAACTCCCCCAGCTTCTTGGACTGCGTGAACACTTTGCGTATCGTCGCTTCATCGGGTGGGGTATCTTTGTTCACCCAGACAGTCGTGTAGATCGTGTGGGTAACCAGGCCACCGGGCTTGCCGGGGGCAATGGTGACAAAGATTTTTTGCTGGCGGTTGTTGGGATGGTCAAAGAGCAGGGCGAAGCTCAGACCGCTTTGACTGAGCTCGTACCTGAGGCTCGTGGCATCCAGGGCACTCTTCAGGCGGGCTTTGGTAGCATCGTCGGCCTGCGGGGGCGCGACACATAAAGCTAAGGCAGCTAGGGCGGGAAGAAAGGGTGTCAGCATCAGAGTTTGTCCTCCTGGGCGGGGCTAAGTTCTTTTTCCAGGTTGTCTGCGGTGCCTGCCACCAAGTTCAGGTACTCCTTGAGGGTCTCGGGCAGTGCATGGGTGGCAAGTGTGGCCCGAAAGCGAATGCGCCAGTTTTTTTGGTTCTCGTTGGGAGCCTCTAGCACCAGCCCCCCGATCGTAAACCGTCTCTGAAACACACTCAGGAGCTGCTCGGCACGGGGGGGCTCTGGGGAGTCGTAGCAGAGTGAGTAGAGTTCCTGCACCTTCAGTTTGTTGTAGGTATAGACCTCTTTTCGGATATAGGCTGTCTGGCTGCGCTTTGTGTCGCTGAAGTTGTACTTGAGCTTGTAGAATTTGCCGATATCGGTGTTGCTCAGCCTACTTTCTTTGAGTGTTGCGCCCAGTGGATCGCTTGGTGCGGAGACGGGGGCCTCGCCACGGTTTTGCTCGATCAAAGTGAGCGCTTTTTTCGTCTCCGCGAGCGCGTCCACGACGTTCTTAGCCGTTGCTTCAGAGAGCTCTACCTGCACGCTGGCGTAGGTCTTGCCATTGGACTCGTAGCAGCTGAGTATGATACTTGGGCACTTCTCTTTGAGCAGAGGGCCGTAGCGGGCATACGCCGCCGCCTTAGCCTCTGGCACCAGAGTCTCGCGCTCCACTGTGCTATCGTCTTCTGTGTAGAAGGTTAGGGAGATTTTTTCTTTCCCATCGGGCGAGAGGAGGTCTACCGTGGTGGCGCTTCCGACAAGAACGAGATCGTCTTCTTCCACACGAGTGCGCTTGTAGCCCGCTTTCTTGAGTGCCGCTAGAGTGTCCTTATGGGTGCTGGTGAGGGGCATGTTTTTTAGGTCGGCGTCCTCATCGAGACGAGGGATCGTGTAGATCAGAGCAGGTAGGGTGGGCACAATGGGTAGCAACATCACTCTCTCCTTAGTTGTGTCTTGGTTAGGTTGCATTATATGCACCAACGTTACGACAGCGTTACAGGTGAGGTACACTAGTTGGGAAAATACCAGGGGCCGGGTTTCCGGCCTTTTTGTCTGTCTGGAAGGAAGTTAATGCAATGAGCGGGAAGGCGAACTTTGACCCGTCGAAGGATGCGGATGTTGTTGTGATCGGGGCGGGGCCGGGCGGCTATCCGGCGGCCAAGCGTGCGGCGCAGCTGGGCGCGCGGGTGGTCTGCATCGAGGCGGATAACCCGGGAGGCACCTGTCTGAACTGGGGCTGCATCCCCACCAAGACCATGATTGGCTCGGTCGCGGCGCTCCATACCCTCAAGCACGCCAAGGACTTCGGTCTCACGGCGGAGAATGTCGGCTACGACTTTGGGGCTGTCATGGGCCGCAAGGATAAGATCGTCACCGGCCTCAACAAAGGGGTGGAGTTCCTGCTCAAGAGTGTCAAGGTCAAGCATGTCGCCGGCTACGGCAAGATCCTGGACAAGAACACGGTCGAGGTGACCAAGGCCGATGGCTCGGTGGAGAAGATCACGACCGCCAATATCATCATCGCCACGGGCTCTGTTCCCAGCAAGGTGCCGATTCCCGGTGTGGACAGCGCCGATATCTGGGTGGACAACGCGACCGTCAAGGCCAAGAAAGCCGCGGGGACTCTGGCAACCGGTGCGCTCTGGACCAGCAACGAGGCCGTCAGCGCCAAGGATGTCCCGGGTGAGCTTGTCATTGTCGGGGGCGGTGTCATTGGGGTGGAGTTTGCCTATGTCTACGCCGGCCTGGGCTCGAAAGTGACCGTGCTGGAGTTTCTACCACGCATCATCGCCAACCTGGATGAGGACCTCTCCAAGGAGCTGACCAAGAGCCTCAAGAAGCAGGGGGTGGCCATTCAGACCGGTGTCAAGGTCACTCGTGTGGAGGACAAAGACGGCAAAAAAGAGGTGTTCTTTGCCGGTGAAGACGGCGTGGAGAAGAGCCTGCCTGCCGATGTGGTGCTGATCGCCACGGGCCGCACGCCCTTTACCACCGGCCTCGGGCTAGAGAACGTGGGGATCGCGCTGGGCTCGCCCAAGGGCCGCGCGGCGATCGCGGTCAACAACAAGCTGGAGACCAGCGTCCCGGGCATCTACGCGATCGGGGATGTGATCGGCTCCGGGCTGGCGCACACGGCCACCGCGGAGGGGCTTGTCGCGGCGGAGAATATCTGCGGCCATGCGGCGACCATGAGCTACAAGGCGATCCCAAGCTGTATCTACACCGAGCCCGAGGTGGCAGCTGTTGGCCTCACCGAGGCGCAGGCAAAAGAGCAGGGCTACGAGGTTAAGACCGGGACCTTCCCCTTCCGCAACCTTGCCAAGGCCATGGCGATCAACCAGACCGAGGGCTTTGTCAAGGTGGTCGCCGAGGCCAAGTACGGTGAGATCCTGGGAGTGCATATTATCGGCCCCCATGCCACCGACCTCATCATGGAGGCGGTCGTGAGCATCCAGCTGGAGAACACGGTCGAGGAGCTGATGAAGACCGTCCACTCCCACCCCAGCCTCGCCGAGGCGATGGGGCAGGCCAATGAGGATGTCAAGGGCCTGGCGATCGACAAGTAGCATGGCCGGGGACTAAAAGCCCCGGCAGCAGGTTAGGAGCGTCCCGTGGACGCGTGAAACGCGAGCCGTTTCCGCGGCCTCGGGGCGCTTTTGGGGCAAGGGAGCCTTCTATGTGGTCAAGAGAGCTTTGTTTCTTCGGGCGCTGGGACCTACGCGGCAAGGAGCGGGCTGTCACGGTCAACAGCGGCAGCTATGTCAAGGCACGCTTCTCGGGAAGTAGCCTCACGGTGAGCTTTGATCTCTCCCTCAACAGACCCCACTGCGAGTGTACTAAAGAGGGCTCGTACCCGACGATCGCTTGGCAGATGGATGGAGGGGAGTGGCACGAGGCCGAGCTCGCCGCTAGCGTGACGCTGGCGGAGGGGCTGGGCAAGGGAGCGCATACCGTGATGCTGATGGTGCGCGGCCTCGATGAGCACCAGAGCCGCTGGAGCCCGCCGCTGGTGGCAAGTGTCACCTTCACGGGCTTTGTTACAGAGAAGCTAGAGCGGGCGCTCCCGCAGTGGAGAAAGCCCAAGCTGACGATGGAGTTTCTGGGCGACAGCATCACCGAGGGTGTGATTGTCAACGAGGGGCGCGCGGGTGTGCTTCCGGGGATTCCCTTTACCTGGCCCTGGCTCGCGGATGCGCGGCAGTCGTATGCGGCGCAGACCGCGCTCGCGCTGGGGGCGGAGTGGCGTCAGGTAGGGTTTGGCGCGACGGGCCTCAAGCGGGTGGGGAGCGGTGGGGCACCCGGAGCGCTGGATGCCTTTGACTTTGTCTACGCGGGCTGTCCTCGTGACCGCTGGCAGCCCGATATCGTGGTGATCAACCAGGGAACCAATGAGTCGTCGATGCCACCGGTTGACTACCAGCGGCTCTATGCCCAGTATCTGGCGCAGATACGCCGTGCCTACCCCAAGGCAAAGCTTGTCGCGCTACGGCCCTTTGTGGGAGCGCAAGAAGCGCCGATCAAGGCCGCGGTGGTGGAGCGAAATGCGGCGGGAGACTCTCGGGTCTACTACCTAGACAGTGCCGGCTGGTACGAGGGACCGCTCCATCCCACGGTTACCGGGAGTGCCGCCCTGGCAGAAAAACTGGTACGTGCGCTCGAGGCTCAGGTGCTTCCGCACGAGGCTGTTGGGCGGGCTTGACAAAATCTAAGCGTTTAGATAGACTATAAATCTGGGTGAACAAAGACGCTGTTTACTAAACTGCTACGAAAATGAAGCAACCAAAACGGAATCCACTTCTTCTCTATATGGCCGCAGGTATTGCTATTCTCTTCTCCGTGTTGATGACACGCTCGATTGAGAAGCAGAGTGCGGGTGTTGAGTTTGAGCTGGAGCCCCTGAAGAAGCCTGGCACGGTGACGCCACAGGGGGACAAGATCTATGCCAGTAGTGGACGGGTACAGCCGGACCCTTTTGCGGAACCAGAAGAGGCCCGAAAATACATGCGTAAGATTGCACTGCGGTACAATTCTTATCGGGAGTTACCTGAGGCAGACCAGCGGCTCTTTCGAGGGCTTGGTGGTGGACAAGGGGAGCTAATCTACGCTTTCATGCGTAAGGAAGCACTCCACCTTAAAACAAGCACGGGAACAAAGTAGGGTGGCCAAGGGGGTCATACACACTGCGGATTGCTCCGCAAACTGTTTCAACAGAGAGGTATTTTTTATGCGTAGAGGTTTTACTCTTATCGAGCTCCTCGTCGTGATCGCAATCATCGCGATTCTGGCGGCAATCCTCTTCCCTGTCTTTGCACAGGCACGAGAGAAGGCTCGGCAGACGGCTTGTATCTCCAATGGTAAGCAGATCGGTACTGCGACCATGATGTATGTACAGGACTACGACGAGACCTATCCTTGTGGGTGGGGATCTCAGGACAGCGGCCGCACCATGTGGCGCAACGTCCTCCAGCCCTACATCCAGCGTGCGAAGACCGACCAGGTGGACATGTACAACATGGCCGGTGCAAGCCGCAACTCGGTCTATGTCTGTCCCAGCCAGCCCGGCTCGCCGGCGGACTACGGTCCCACGTCGTATGGCTACAACTACCAGGGTGGTCTGACCCAGGGGTGGCGCGACTACGGCGGTGGCCAGGGTGGGTTCCCCGGAGCCAGCATGGCGGGTATCAACCAGCCGGGCAACCTGATTGCCTATGCCGAGTCGGGTGAGGTCGGCGGACCGAGCAAGCCCCTGGATCCCTTCTTCAACGACGGCTCTCCGGGCTGGACCGGCTGTGGTGGTCAGGAGACCTCTCCTTACCGCTTCAACCCTGAGGTCTGGAAGGAGCGCTGGAGTGTGGACTGGGGTGTAGGACAGCCCGGTGGTGAAGACTGGGGTGACTGCCGCAACGGTGGTCGCCGCCCCATGCCGCGCCACGCCAAGATGTGGACCGCGATCTTCGCCGATGGCCACACCAAGGCGATCCCTGCCAACAAGATGCGGGAGATGGGGCCCAACAACCCCGTTAGCATGCTGCACAACAACTAGTACTGCTCAGGCATCATGCCCGAAAAAAACACGACCATGGGGGGAGCGAAAGCTCTCCCCATTTCTACCAAGAAGATATTTTTTCTCAGCCTGCTGGGCATCACGATTGTCGCGGCGGGCTGGGGAGTTCCGCGCCACCCCGCCGTCCTGGAGTGGCGCTATCAGCGTATGTCTCTCGCGGAGCTTGCTAAAGCACGGGGAGCACGCCAGGACGATGTCGCACTCTTGTACTACCATGCTCTTGCCCTGATTCGGCAGGGGCGCCTTGTGGAGGCCGAGCCTCTCCTTGCGATTGCGGTGGAGAGAGAGCCCCGTGAGCCCCGCTACCGCGATGCTTGGGCCAGGGCGCTTCTCGATCGTGGGTTTGTCTCCACGGCGTTTGGACAGCTCAAACAATTTGTGGGGACACAGCCCCAGCTCCCCGAGGCACACTATCTGATGGGCCGCTTCTACCTGACCCAAGGTGCGATGGATAAGGCCGTCACCGAGCTGACCGAGGCACTCCGGCTACGCCCACAGTACCCTGACGCCCACAGCCTCCTCGCCGCTGCCCACGAGGACCTGGGAGAGCTTCCCCTTGCCTTAAAAGCCGCTCAAGACGCAGCCCAGCAGGCCCCGGATGCGGTTGCCAACCAGCTCCTGCTCGCCTCGCTTCTGGAGCGCACCAACCAACCCGAGAAAGCACGTCCTGTCTTTGAGCGTGCTCTACAGCTTGCTCCCCAAGACCCCGTGGCAATGCGGGAGGTGGCGCGCTTTCTCAGTGACCAAGCACGGACTGCAACCGACCGTGAGCGAGCTCTCGGCCTGGCGCGTGCTGCCCAGCAGAAAGCCCCCGAAGACCTCGCACTCAATGGGCTCTTGGGAGGGTTGCTCCTGGCCCAAGAGAAGCCTGCGGAGGCGGTGCCGTTCTTACTGAAAGCGGCACAAGGCACTCTCGATAATCCCGTGTTTGCACTCTCGCTCACTCAGGCCTACCGCCGGTTGGGAGAGACGACGCAGACCGCGCAGTGGGAGAAAGAGTACCAGCTCCGCCGCACCCGGGAGACGCGGCGTAAGCTCCTCTATGAGACCCTGAAGACCCGGCCAAAAGACCCGGTAGTTCATGAGCAGCTTGCAACGCTCCTGGCGGAGACGGGTAATGTCGATGGCTGTCTTCGGCACTTTGCGACCGCACAGCAGCGGCCCAGTGATGCGGTCTCCGTGCTGATCGCCGCGGCCAATGCACTCTCCAATGCGGGAAAGGGCAAGGAGGCGACTCCGCTGGCGCGGCGTGCTGTTGAGATGACAACCTCCAATCCCCTGGCCCATGAGGCGCTAGGAAACGCCTACTTGGCCCAGGACATGCTGATCCAGGCGGGCCAGGAGTACCAGGTCGCCTCAGGCTTCTTGCCATCGCTACGGGCGAAGCTGGAGAAGAAAGTCGCCGACTTTAATGTCAAGCGCGCCAAGTACCCCACCACTGCCGAGCAGTCGTTCCAGCGGGCACTGGAGCGGGAGCGCTACTACCTCGGGCCACAGAAGATCGGCGACGATGTGGAGGAGCTAGCCAAGCGCGCCGTGGACCAAGCCCCCCAGAACACGACCTACCTCGCCTATCTGCTCCGCCTCCAGATGGCACGAGGGCGCCGCGACGAAGGCCTGCAGACTGCCCAAAAGCTCCTGGCGCTCGCGCCCACCGATCCCAATGCCCATATTCGCTACGCTCTCTTGCTGGAGGAGAAGGCAAGCACGCCCCAGCAGCTGGCCGAGGTACAGGAGCACCTGAATGCGGAGACCAACCCGACCCACCTGGATGCCGACACCAATGCCCTGCGTGAGTACGGTCTGGGGCTGGTCGCGCTCAAGCAAAAAGACGCCGCCGTGGCGGTGCGCTGCCTGGAGAACGCCATCAAGCTCGACCCCGAGCCCCTGACGACCTACTACAAGCTGGCCCAGGCACACCAGCTCGCCGGCAATACCACCGCGGCACAAAAAGTTCTGGACTATCTCAATGTCCTCCGCACGGAGCAACAAGCGGAGGCGGATGCACTCAGCGCAGTGGGGAAAGACCCCAGCAACCCTGTGCTCTACGATCAGGCGGCTGCTCTGTTTCGGAAACACGAAAAAACAGCAGAGGCAGTCGCTATTGAAGCCGAGGCGAAACGACGCTTTGGGAAAGGAAAACAACCATGAAATACGGACTCCTAGTGGTACTTTTACTCGCCGCACTGAGCGTGCTGGCAGGCTGTAGCAAAGAGGCAACGAAGGCGGAGGATGCCCCCGCCTATGCCAAACAGATGCAGAAGGGCGACTCTAGCACCGCATCGACCCAGTACGCGACTCAGTACGGGCAGTCGGGGGCGATGCGTGGCCCGGGGGCAATGCAGGGCAGAATGCAGGGGAGCTACGGGCAGAGGCAGGGCGGCTATGGACAGCAGGGACGGTAGGTAGCCTGCTTGTCGAACCTACGTCGAGCCTTACTTGGAGCCGCTGCGCTCTCGCTTGTTCTCACGGGCGGGAGCTGTCCGCGCGCGAAGTCGGGGGAGGGAGCCACTCCCCCGGCCTCGGCGACCTCGCTCTTTCGTGAGGTCGCGGAGTCGGCAGGGCTTCACTACAAGTGGACCATTCCCGGCAAGCGCCCGCTCACGATCTTGCAGACCATCGGCAATGGCTGCGCCTTCCTCGACTACGACAACGATGGCAACCTCGATATCCTCTTGGTAGGAGAGAGGCTGGCACTCTACAAGGGCGATGGCAAGGGGCACTTCACCGACGTGACTGCCGCCGTCGAGCTCGCGGACCTCAAGGGGCACTTTCTGGGCTGCGCGGTGGGCGACTACGACGGCGATGGCTACGACGACCTCTATATCTCGGGCTACGAGGAGGGGAAGCTCCTGAAGAACGCGGCGGGGAAGGCATTCACCGATGTCTCCGCCGCCGCAGGAGTCACCCCACAGCCCTGGGGGACCAGCGCCGCCTTCGCTGAGACACGCCCGGGGAGCGGGGTGCTCGATCTCTTTGTGGGAAACTACGCGGTCTTCGGCCCCACCACCGACCCGCAGCTCTGCAAGGTGCGTGCTGCCTCCGGGGAGTATGTCATGACCTCGTGTGGGCCGCGCTACTACCAGCCGCGCAAGGGGGTCTTCTACCAGAACACGGGGAAGGGCCAGCTCCTGGATGTCACCCAAAAAGTCGGGGCGCTGGGGATTGTCGGCAAGACCCTGGGAGTCGCCTTTGCGGACTACGAGAACCGCGGGGCGCTCGGGCTGGCTCTGGCAAACGATGAGATGCCGGGGGACCTGCTCCGCCTAGACAGCCTCCAGGGAGAGCCGCACTACACCAATGTCGCGGAGCTCGTGGGGACCGCCTTCGACCGCGATGGCAATATGCACGGCGGGATGGGCACCGACTGGGGCGACTACGACAACGATGGGCTTGTCGATCTGTTTGTGGCGACGTTTCAGGGAGAGACCAAGTCGCTCTACCGCAATGAGAACGGGGGACGGTTTATGGACAGTGCCATGGCCACCCTGCTCGGGCCCCCCACCCAGCCCTATGTTGCCTTTGGCTGCCGCTTCCTCGACTACGACAACGATGGCTGGCTGGATATCGTGATCGCCAATGGGCATGTCCAGGACAATATCGCCCAGATCGAGTCCACCCAGAGCTACCGCCAGCCCACACAGCTCTTTCGCAACAAAGGCGGCAGTCCGCTGCTCTTTGAAGAGGTGGGCAAGCAGGTGCCTGACCTCCAGAAGCCGATTGTGGGACGCGGGCTCGCCACCGGCGACTACGACAACGATGGCAAGCTCGACCTGCTGATCGTGGATAGTGAGGGGGCACCGCGCCTGCTCCACAACGAGACGCCGCAGGCCGGGCACTGGCTTGGGCTCAAGCTGGTGGGAAGCAAGAGCAACCGGGATGCCTACGGCGCGATCGTGACGGTCGAGGTGGCAGGCCGCAAGCTGACACGCCACTGCCACGCCGATGGCTCCTATCTCTCCAGCTCGGACCCCCGAGTCCATATCGGTATCGGGACAGCCACGACAGTGGACAAAGTGACCATCCGCTGGCCCAGCGGGCAGACAGAGACACACACCGAGCTTACTCTCGATACCTATACCGTGATTAAAGAAAAGTGAGTATGGTGACGATTCGTGATGTGGCCCGGGAGAGTGGGGTCTCCGTGGCCACGGTCTCGTATGTACTGAATAATGGCCCCCGTCCCGTCAGCCCCAAGACACGCGAGCGGGTCGTGGCGGTGATGCGGCGGCTCGACTACCACCCCAATGCCGTGGCGCGGAGCCTGGTACGGCGACGAACCCAGACGCTTGGGGTGGTGGTGGGGCATGTCCAGCCGGAGGTGGTGACCAATAACTACTACGCCGGGGTGCTCGCCGGTATCTTTGCCGGAGCCTACCAGCGCAGCTACAACGTGGTCTTCTTCACCGAGCAGGGAACCATCACCCAGATCGAGCGCCATATCCGCACCCAGCAGCCCGATGGGGTCCTGATGATCGCGCCCGATATCGGCCTTGAGCTCCCCGCTCGTCTGGGGCACGTGGGGATTCCGCTGGGGATTGTCGGGGCCGAGGGGGTCTACACCGAGACGGGGGCTCTCCAGATCGATGTCGATAATGTCTTGGGGACGCGGCTGGCGGTGGAGCATCTCTTGGAGCGGGGCCACACCCAAGTGCTCCACATGATGGGAACCCCCGGGCAGGCTAGTGTTCAGGTACGCCGGGAGGTCTTTGAGCAGGTCATGCGGGAGCATGGGCTCTCGATCACCGACGATCGTATCCTGGAGTGTACCTTTGATCCCGTCTCCGATGCCCAGCTCTTGGCACAGCGGCTGGCGCACAACCCGCCCACCGCGATCTTTGCGGGCAACGACGATCTGGCGCTCACGGCGCTGCAGGTGATTAAAGAGCAGGGGCTCCGTATCCCCGAGGATATCGCGGTGGTGGGCTTCGACGATGGCCCGCTCGCCGCGCATGTCGCTCCGGGCCTGACCACGATCCGCCAGCCCATGCGCGCTATCGGTGAGGCGATTGTCTGTGGCCTTGCCGACCAGCTGGAGGGCACGCATCCCCACCCCGAGGTCCGCCTTCTGCACTTCGCCCCCGAGCTGATCGTCCGGGGCTCTACCTAGAGCGTCCCCAAAAAGAACAAAAGCCCTCGGCTGCACGGTGCAGCCGGGGCTTTTTGTGTGATGATTTCCGAACTTACTGCGGGTTGCCGCTACCCGGATACGACAGCAGTCCACGCCGTGTTGCCTCACGAAAGGCCTGAAGACGGTTGGTGACACTCAGCTTGCTATAGATATTGGCCAGGTGAAAATCGACCGTCCGCTTGCTCACGTAGAGCTGATCCGCGACTTCCTTGCTGGACTTTCCCTCGATCACAAGTGAGAGTACTTCGACCTCACGCTTTGTCAGCTTAACCTGGCTGTCCGTTGACATACCGCTGTTTGTATAGATGCCCATCGGGCTTGTTCCCTCCAGTTTTCTCTCCGAGGCTGCCTGAGCAGCCAGGAGCGACAGTCTCTAGTCCATCGCTCTGTACTTGATTTTTGCCATCTCCTGGTAAAGAAATCATCTAAAAAATTACTAGGTTTCACGTGTTTTTCACGGCTAGTGTAAAATACAGCTACATGCAGGCTGTTATACTGGCAGGAGAGCGTGGCGCACCGCTCTATCCCCTGACCGCACGGACACCGCGCGCGATGCTTCCTATCGTGGCCAAGCCACTGATCCAGTACTCGCTGGAGCTACTCACACGCCATCAGATCAACGATGTCCTCCTGTGTCTCCAGGTCCTGCCCGAGGTCTTTGAGAGCCGCTTCGAGGACGGCCGCGCGCTGGGGCTGAACCTGCGCTACCACCGTGAGCAGGTGCCGCTGGGGACCGCGGGAGCCGTGCGGGCCGTGAGCGACCGGACCGTGGGCAAGAGCATCCTCGTGCTCAATGGCCATGTCCTCACCGATGCGGACCTCAGCGCCCTGATCGCCTTCCACGACGAAAAAGAGGCCGCGGTGACGCTGCTGCTAGCACGGGTGCCGGATGCATCGGCCTATGGCGCGGTGGTGCGCGATGCGGAGGGGCGCGTGCTGGCCTTCTCGGAGAAGCCGCCCGTGGGGGAGGTCGCGACAGACACGATCAATGCCGGGGTCTACGTGATCCGGCGCGATATCCTGCGGCGCATCCCGGTGGGCACGGAGTTCTCGTTTGAGCGCCAGCTCTTTCCCCAGCTGGTGGCCGAGGGAATTCCGGTCTATGGGTTTCTGGCCGAGGAGAGCTACTGGCGCTCGATCACGACCCTCAATGACTACCAGCGTGCCCAGTCCGATGTGCTGGAGCAGCGGGTGGTGGCCAAGATCGAGGGAGTCGAGGTGCGTGAGGGAGTCTGGGTGGGCGAGGGCGCCACTATCCACCCGACCGCCGAGATTCGTGGGCGGGTCTTTCTCAACCACCACACCGAGGTCGGGCGTGATGCCAAGATTCGGGGCACGGTGGTCGTGGGCTCGCGCTGCCAGATCGGGGAGGGCGCGCTGATCGAGGACTCCGTGATCTGGCGCGGCTGTGTCCTAGAGGAGCTCACCGAGGTGCGCGGGAGCATCCTGGGGAGCCACTGCACGGTGCGCCAAGGCGCTCGTATCCGCCCGGGAGCCGTGGTGGGGGCCGATGCGGTGATCGCGTCTGTGGTGGCCCACCTGCCCAGCCAGACGGAGTTCCAGCGCGCCGGGATTCGCTTTGGCACCGATGGCTGGCGGGGGATCCTGGCCGACGATGTCACGGTGGAGAATATCCGGCTCCTGACCCAGGCCCTCTGTGACTGGGTAAAGGCCGATGCCGTGCCCGGTGAAGGAGTCGTGGTGGGCTACGACACCCGCTCCCAGTCCGACCTGCTCGCCCGCGCCGCGGCGGAGGTTGTCGCCGCCAACGGGCTCCGCGCACGGCTCTCGCGCGATCCCTGTCCCTCGCCCGCCGTGAGCTTTGCCTGCCGCTTCTTTGGGGCCGCTGCGGGGATTGTGATCACGGCCAGCCACAACCCGGCGACCTTCTCGGGCCTGAAGGTGAAAGCCCACTACGGCGGGCCGGCGTCCCCGCAGATGACCGCTCGGATCGAGGAGAAGCTCCGTGAGCTCCTGATGAGCGGCGGGGGGGCGCGCACGGAGGGGGGGACGGTCGAGGTGATCGATCTCGCCGTGCCCTACCTGGCCCACTGCGCGCGTTTTGTGGACCTGACACAGATCGCACGGGCCGGGCTTGTCGTGGTCGATGCGCTCCATGGGGCCACAGCAGGCTACCTCCCCCGCTTGCTCAACCCGGCGGGAGGGCATGTCCAAGAGCTCCGCGCCGAGCGCAACCCGGCCTTTGGCGGCGTCACCCCCGACCCAACCCCCGAGAACCTCGATGCGCTCTTCTTGGCGGTCCCGACGGCGCAGGCCGCGCTCGGGCTGGCCTTCGACTGCGACGGCGACCGGCTGGGTGCCTGCGATGCCACGGGTGCCTTTGTGGATGCCCACAAGCTCTTTGCGCTGCTGCTGCGCCACCTGGTGCGGGCCCGCGGCGCGACCGGGAGCGTGGTGCGGACGGTCTCCACGACTCGGATGGTGGACAAGCTCTGCGCCGCCTACAGCCTCCCTTTGAGCGAGACCCCAATTGGTTTTAAGTTCCTCAGTGCCAAGATGCTCGAAGGGGATATCCTGATCGCGGGTGAGGAGTCCGGGGGCTTTGGGGTGGCCGGGCACCTCCCCGAGCGCGATGCGATCCTCTCGGCGCTGCTCTTGCTGGAGGCCTTGGCGCTCTCCGGGTGCTCGCTGACAGAGCTCTTGGCGGAGCTGGTGGCCGAGGTAGGGGAGCACGAGTATGTCCGCATCAACCTGCGCCCCACCCCGGCCCAGATGCGGCGCATCCACACCGCGCTCCAGAGCTTCAAGGAGACCCACTTCGCCGGGGCCGAGATCGCCGCGATCCGCCGCCGTGATGGCACCCGCCTCGACTTCACCGATGGCTCCTGGCTGCTGATTCGACCGTCGGGGACCGAGCCCCTGGTGCGGGTCTACGCCGAGGCCGCCACACGGAGCCGTGCACGCGAGCTCACCAGTGCGGGAGTGTCTTTTATAGTAAGTTATTAATATATTTGTGTCTGTGGAACATTTTTTGCATAATAGGCACTCTATGCTTTGGTGTTTTATTAAATTGAAGTTTTGGTATGAAAGGTAAGAACTATGTCGTTAATTAAAGAGTTTCGCGAGTTTGTTGGGTCGGGCAATGCGGTCGACCTCGCGGTGGGGGTGCTGGCTGCAGGGGCGATGGGAAAGATCCTCCAGTCGTTTGTCGATGAGATGATTATCCCTCTCACCGGGCTTCTTGGAAAGGCGAGCTGGGCCGACTCTTATGTGGTCCTTAAAGGCGACGTTCCTGTGGGCAAGGCACTGGCCGAGGCACGCAAGATCGATGGCACGGTGATCCTAGGCTATGGCCAGTTCCTCACGACTGCTGTCAATACGCTGGTCTTGGTCTTTGCGGTCTTTATGGTGGTCAAGGCGATCAATGCCATGAAGAGGAAGCAAGCTGCCGAGGCTGTAACCGAGGCTGCCGCCGCGCCGCCGCCCGCGCCGCCCGCCCAAGAGGTGCTCCTCACCGAGATTCGCGACCTGCTCAAGTCCCGCTAAGACTCGCGGATTGGCCCCCTCTGTCTCGTCCTTCTTCCGGAGGTTCTCTATGAGACAGTGGGGGTTTTGTTTTGCGATGGCGCTCTCTCTCGCCCTGAGCGCGGGAGCACAGGAGACGAAGACAGGCGAGCGTGGTGGGTTTGCCCCGCCGCCAGGTGCTTTTCAGACAAAGCTGGGCCAGCCGAGCCCCGAGGAGCTGAAGAAGCGGAAAGAGGAGCGCCAGAAGTGGCTGGCGTCGCTGAAGCTCACGCCGGAGCAGAAGAAGAAGTGGGACGAGATCGAGACGCGCACCAGCAAGGTTCTGAAAGAGAAGTTTGCCAAGCAGGGGGCCAAAGACGGGCGCATCGTGATCTCCGGGGGCTCCGCGGATGCGATGAAGGCACTGCAGGAGATTCAGGAGCTGCAAAAGAAGAAGCGCGATGAGCAGCGGGCGCTCTTGACTCCCGCACAGCGCGTGATCTTTGACAAGGCACCGGATCCGGGCTTTCGTACCCACACGATCCAGAAGTAATTTTTGGGAACCACCCAAGGCATCGCACTGTAACGCATTGCGGCATGGTTTCTAAACGTCTCCAGGCGGCGAGTCGTGCACTCGTCGCCTTTGTTCTGATTGGCTCCGCACAAGCCCACCCCTCGCCCCAGCGGGAGAGCTTCCCGCTCCCCACGACAAAAACTCCCCCAAAAATCGACGGTGACCTCTCCGATGCGTGCTGGAAGTCGGCGTTTAAGGCGGGAGAGTTCGTGCGCTTCTCGGGGAGTGCGCCGATTGTGGAGCAGACCGATGCCCGCGTGATCACCGATGGCGCGACTCTCTACGTCGCCTTTGAGTGCCACGATGAGCACCCCGAGCTGATGCGCGCCAGCGAGACACAGCGGGGCAGCTCGGCGGTGGAGGGCGATGACCACGTGACCGTGGTGATCGACAGCCAGAACCTGCGCCGGGGAGCCTCCACTTTCTCCGTGAACGCGCTGGGGACGCAAGTAGAGCACCTCGAAGGCGGGACTGCGGGAAATATCACCTGGGCCGGCGACTGGCGCGCCGCCAGTAAGCCCCTCCCGGGGGGCAAGGGCTGGAGCTGCGAGCTCGCCATTCCCTTCTCGCTCCTGCGCCACCCCGCCCGCGCCCGTGCCTTTGGGCTCCAGCTCGCCCGCTCCCTCAACCGCGAGGGCAACCAGATGATCTGGCCCGCGCTCCCGCCCGAGGGGCAGTCGTTTAGCGGCCGTACCCAGTTTCTCCCCGAGCTGCGCCTCGCCCAGCCCATGCCCGACCAGCGCCCGCCCACGGTGATCCTGCCCTACAGCCTCGCCACCGCCAGCGGGGACAGCGCCCGCGCCCGGCAAGGCGTGGATATCAAGTACCCCTTCAGCACAACAGTGACGGGCCTGCTCGCCGTGAACCCGGACTTCCAGACTATCGAGCAGGATGTCGCCAGTGTCAACTTCTCCTACAACGAGCAGTTTGTCCCGGACCGCCGCCCGTTCTTCGCCGAGGGGAATGAGTTCTTGCCGATTGGGGAGATCTTCTACTCCCGGCGCATCAACCAGTTCGACCAGGGCCTCAAGGTGGTGGGGCGTGAGGGAGCGACCTCGGTGGGCCTCGTGACCGCGCAGTCCCAGACGGGGGAGCGGGATCGGCTCAGTAGTGCGGTGGCGGTGCGCCGCGCGGTCGGGCTCTTTAGCGAGTTCAGTGTCTCCGCCGCCAGCGACAACCGGGCGGGGAGCCTGAGCAACCGGGTGGCACGGGCCTCGGGGAACTACGGCTGGGTGGACCGCGACCGGCGCAACAACCTGACCTACGCCCGCGACCAGTCCTGGCAGGGCGGTGTGGCGAAGGGCGGCTCGGGCGACCTGAGCTTCAGTAGCCGCGCGACTCCCGGCAAGCTGCGCTACCGCCTCTCGCAGTCGTTCCTCTCCGAGGACTTCATCAGCGACCTAGGGCTTGTCCAGGACCGCAACCGCAAGGGCTGGTCGGCGAGCACAGGAGTCTTTAATCAGCTGGACCGTGGCCGACTCCTCTCCTACGATGTGGACTTCGACTACTTTAGCTTCAAGCGGATGACCACGGGGGCGTTCTTTCTGGAGGCGGTCTCGCTCGACACCACGGTCCAGACCCGCGATGGCTTCGGCCTGACGATCAACCTGGATGAGGGGCGTCGCCAGCAAGACACCGCGACCTACTACCACGACCGGCTGGCCGGAGGCGGCTTCTCCTGGAACCAGCGGACCCTCTTTCAGGGTGGGGGGCTGCGCTTTAAGAGTGGGATGCAGGGCGGCCAGCCGACACGGACGATGAGTATCGCCCAAGGGTTTCTGGTGAGCAAGCCCTTCTCGGTGCGGGCCTCGTACAACCAGCAAGACCGCGGCGGGGTGACGACCCGCCAGACAATCGCGACCGGCACCTACCGCCTCGATAGCCTGCGGGCGCTCTCGGCACGTCTGCTCTCCCAGAATGGGACGGGCAACGCGGCCAATGTGGGGGCGCAGACGGGAACCAACCTCTACTTTGCCTACTCCCAGCGCTCTCGCAAGGGCACGGACTTCTTCCTGCTCCTAGGCGACCCGAACTCCGGCAACACCCGCTCGCAGATCACCACCAAGATCACGCGCCCGCTTTAGTCCCAAACGCCTGCTCCAGGAGCGCCAGACCGTCTGCCAAGGGGCGCTCCGAGAGGTCCAGCACGATCCCATCGTAGTGGGGGGGCTTGGTCTGCTCGTTGAGCTGGCGCTGGAGCCAGGCACGGAGCTGGCCTGTGGTGTCGAGGAGTATGTCGCTGGCCTGAGACGCGCCTCCGTCCCAGGCAGTTGCAGGGCGCCAGGGTGTTCCTTCTAGAGACAGGGTGCGAAGCACCGGGCGCGCCTCGGGGGGCAGTACGAGGTCTTGCCCGTCGCTATAGGTGGGCGCTCTCAGGATTCCCAAACGCCACTGCTCCCAGCCTGCATAGCCCTCGGCGGAGACGGGGACGGGGAGTGTGGCGGCTTTGAGGGCTTGGTGGAGCCGCGTGAGGGCGGCATCGCGCCGTGCCTCCTTGCGCTTCTCCCAGCGCTCCTGCGCCTCGGGGGCGCTGCTGTCGTCCTCGCCTTGTAGGTCGGCGGGATCGAGGCTCTCTTTCTGGAGAAACGCGAGCCGCTCGCTGCGCTGCCCGCCGCCTTCCCAGCTCTCATTGGTGCCGTAGCCGGGCGGGGCTAGCTGGGTGAGGGCAAGGCCCGTGACACCGGGAAGGCGAGCAAGGCGTAGGCAGTAGGCGGTGAAGAGCGCGGTGTCGAGCGCCTCGGGCTCGAGGTAGTCGTCGAGCGGGGGCTGCAGCTTTCCGAGGAGAGTCTGGCTCCAGGCACGCGCCGTGCGCCCGAGCAGGTCGAGATCGCGGCGGGTCTCGGGGCTGAGGGCCACAAAGGGCTGTAGTACCGGAACCAGCTTGAGCTTGGCGTCTTTGGCTTGCCTTGCCAGCTCCGCCAGGCGCTTCTCGGCAGCTTCTCCCGTCGGCAGGGCGATCCGTAGCTCGGTGACCTTGCACTGGGTGGCGAGCGCGAGGAGCGCGGTGCTCTCTTTCTCCTCGGCAGGGAGCGGGAGGTACCAGGCGCGGACGGGCGTCTCGGGCCAGGTCACGGGCGGCGGCGGGGCAGGGAGCGGCGTCTCGGGGTGGATGCGCTCCAGGGGGAGGCTGCCGATACGCACCCGCGCGTCGAGGTGGGGCAGGAGGAGCTCCGCGTAGAGCGTCACGCGCCCCGAGACCTGGGTGGGCTGCTTGGGAAGTGCCTCGCCCAGCTTCTGAGAGGCAGCGAGGCGCTTCTGAAAGTTGGTCAGCGCCCGCTGCTGAAGCACTGATGGCAGGCTGGCGAGTGGGAGGCTCTCCGGGTCGGGCGGGGGGGCTTCGTCGTCGTCGAGAACCGACGGCCGTGTCTTGGGGAGCTTCTCGCCGAGCTTCCAGAGGGTATCCGGTGCCTGGCTCTGGCTATCGCGGGGGACTCTATCGGCCGCGCGGGTACGGATCAGGTGCCCTCGTGCCAGGAGTGCCTCGTCCCGTGCTTGCTTCCCCCGCTGCTCCAGTGTCGTTGACACCTGGAAAGAGCCTCGGGCTGCCTCCTCAGAGCGCTCGATACTCGTCTGTATGTCTGACGTGAGGAGGTAGAGGTTGTCGAGCCGTCGCACGGCCCCTTGGATCCCGTGGCAGAGGGCGGCGAGCACGGTCCCTGCCCGGAGACTTCCTCTGCCCTTGACCACGACTGCACAGCTCGCGACCCGTTTATCACAGAGCAGGCGCAGGCGTGTGGCTTGGGCAATGCGCCCCACTAGCTCCCCGACTGTCTTGGCACCGTCCAGCAGAATCGGGGCATCCAGGGCAGGGCTGGCTGGATCGAGCTGGGTAGGCTTGAGACGGGCGGGGCGGGTTGTCCACGGGTTCGATGCCTCATCGCTGACATACTTCTCGGGCTGGAGGAGGACCACGCGGCGGAGCTTGCCGTCGGGGTCGAGGTTCTCCTGGTCGCGTAGCCCAACCGATTCCCGCGCGGCTCCCGGCGCAAAGGTACTGAGCGAGAGCCGCTTCTCGATACGGAGTCGCATCCCCGTAAGCGCTCCTGGGGGTAGTGCGGGAGGATCGTCTGAGGAATCAGGGTCTACCTTGGGGAGCGGAGGCTCCGTGGCAAAGAAGGCAACTGCGGTGGCCGGGAGGAGCTGGCGAAAGAGCGTCTTCTGCTGCGGGCTGGAGAGCTGCGCCTCCGCTAGTCCCTGCTTGCTCCCGATTGCCTGCCACTGAGGCTCATCGAGCGTGCCCAGGAAGCGCTCCAAGGCCATCGAGGACGACGAGACAAGCCCATCCACCTGGCTCTCTGTCAGCGTAAGGGGCTGCGTGACCTGCATACGTCGGTGGGTGACCACGCTAAGGCCTTCGAGGCGCGTGACTTGCAGGCCAAAGAGCGGCAGGAGCACGGTCGGGTTGAGGGGACCGGCGGGGAGCTTCAGCGGCTCGGGCTTCTCCTCAGGCTCCTCGCTATCGTTGCTGGTGTCGGTTCGGCTATGGCGGAAGAGATCGGGCGGGGGCTCGTCGGGCTTTTGCTGCGGGGTGTAGAGCTCCGGTGCGACAATCAGCAGCGGCCCCCGTGCTCCTGCGTTCCAGTAGAGCCGCTCCAGCACGGCGGCGAGGCTATTGACGGGAGGCTGGGCAATCGCAACAACAAGAGCGGGGAGCAACATGGTCTATTTTACGGCATTCCCAAACGAAAACCCCCTCTCTTCGCCCCTCGGAACGAGGGTTTCAGGCGAAGAGAGGGGGCAGGGGGAGAGATGCCCGATTAGCGTAGGCGCTTGGCGGCCCAGAAGGCGCTGGCAACCGCCAGCCCGAGCGCGACTGCCATGTTGGTGAGCGTCCAAGGCAGGGCGCTAGCACCGAAGGTCGCGGTGGTGAACGGGATGGTCGCGTTGTTCCAGTTGGCGAAGAGGTTGACGCCAAAGCCCAGCGCGGCACCCGAGGCCAGCTTCAGGCCGGGGCCGCGTCGCAGCGCCCAGACCAAGAGAGCGGGGACGAGCGCGGAGAAGCTCAGCAGGTTCCACGCGGAGTCTGCCCCCACCAGGTTCGTGACCATGTCCGGGACAAAGAAGCCCCCGGCAATCGCGGCCCCGACTCCCGCACGCAGCAGGACATTGCGCCGACCCAGCGGGCCACCAAAGGCCAGTAGGAGCCCGGCGAAGGCCAGTGCCAGGGTGTGGCGTAGCTTCCAGCCGTTCTCCGCCTCGGCCTTGGCGGTGAGCTTGCCGACATTCAGGATGCCCGCGCCGTACTTCTTGACGTTGTTCTCCTTGGGCTTGCTGGCGGTCTTCTTGAGCAGGTCCAGGATCTTGGCTGGGTCCTTGGTGCCCTGGCTGTAGGCAAGAGCCGCAGCCCCCGCCACGTGGGGCGAGGCCATCGACGTTCCCTGAAACGCGAAGTAGTCGTCCTGACCGGAGTAGACCGTGTTCTGGAGGATGCCGTCGTTGGGGTCGCGGCTGTCGATCATGTCGCCACCCGGCGCGGCGATCGCCACCTGCTTGCCCCACGACGAGAACTTAGAGAGGGTTCCGCTGGGCCCCACCGACGAGACCGCGATGCACTCGGGGAAGGCGGCGGGGTAGCCGACTCCCTCACGGAAGCTATTGCCGGCGGCGCAGACAATGGTGACGCCCTTCTTACGAGCGTACTTGCAGGCCTCGTGGATGACATCGGAGGGGTACATGGAGCCGAGGCTCATGTTGATGATATTGGCCCCCTTGTCGGCGGCGAAGCGAATGGCATCGGCGATATCGCCACTGGTGCCACCGCCCTCGGAGGAGAGCACCTTGAGCGGCATGATGGTCGCCTCAAACGCGATCCCAGCGACGCCCTCGTTGTTGTTGGTGGACTCGGCGATGGTTCCCGCGACGTGGGTCCCGTGCCCGTGGTCGTCGTCGGCGTTGACCTTCTTATTGACAAAGTCGTAGCCGACGGTGAACTTGGTCTGCTTAAAGTCCCGCGCCTGGGTCACGCCCGTGTCGATCACCGCGACCACCGCGCCCTTGCCCCGCGTGCGCTCCCAAGCCCCCTCCGTGTCGATCATGCGGAAGTTCCACTGCTTGTCATAGAGCGGATCGTTGGGACGAGTACCAAGGATCACACCGTCTAGGTTTATCTCTATTGGTTTTGAGGGACCGGAAGCGATCAAGGAAACCGCTGCACTGTTCCCGCCATCGCTCTCGTAACGAACTTTGAGAAGAGAATCATCTTGGCTATCGTAGACATGCACCGTCGGATCGGGCATCTTGGTCGTCTCGACAGTCGGATCAATTGCACGAATCTTGGCAACCTCGCTACACGGCATTGTGCTACAGGGAAATTCCTGAGCATCTTGCTTTGTTTGCTCCAGGTTGAACTGAATCTCCGGCTCGGCGGCTTGGACGCGGGAGTCGTGGCGGAGGGTTTCTAGGTCGGCCTTGCCTGCGACGACGCGGTAGAGGCGGTTGTCCTTGGCCTCGATGGAGTTGGGCTCAAGCTTCAGGCCGTATTGGGTCGCAAATGCCTGAACATCGGCGTCGCTGGTGCTGTCGTTGAAGTCCACCAGAACCGTCGGCCACTTTGTCGAGCCGCTGATACTGCCGATCTGTGTCGGGTAGGCGATGGGCTCGTAGCTCTCTTTCTGTGTCCAGACGGAGAGCATGGGGACGGCGGTGGCACCGACGGCGACAGCGATACCGAGGGTGGCGAGGGTGTTTCTCAGAGATTTTGTCATGATGGGTTGATCCTCCGAATCGGCAGGGGTTTCTTTGTGGCGATGGGGGTGACGAGGCGGAGCGGGTTCTTCGTTTCATCGAAGTTGGGGTTGACCCCGGCGGCCTGACGGTCTTTGTTTACCTCGGGTGCGCGCTCGTCGAACTTACGGTTTCCACCAGCATGGGACTTCATTTCTCCAGCTCCTCTCTCAGGTTGGGATTGCGTGCCAGGATGTACTCGTAGAGGTCCTTGAGGCCCGCCGAGCGCTCGTCGAAGAGCGGGTTGCCCCCGGCGTAGACCGTGTCTTTGGGGTCACCGTACTCGTTGCGGCCCTCTTGCTTAATCCAGGCGTCGATCTTTTTCTTCAGCTCATCCGAGATCATGGTTCTCTCTCCTTGTGTCCCCTCGATTGGAACGAGGGGACTGGAGAGCCTTCGGCTGCAAAGGCCGTTCCGGCCATACGGAATCTTATGGGCGGAACGCCCTTCCCAGCCGAAGGCTCTCCAGTCCGGCCGTTCTGATCGGCCGGAGCTACGATCCCCGCTCTAACCGGGGGGATTAGCGGTTGTACCTCTAAAGACGATATCGGTTTGACTCTAGTTGCACGACAGGCAAAAAACTTGATTTGCTCTATACCACATAGATCGGGTTGGTGAAGCCCCACGGCCGTGCGCCCACAAAAAACGGCCCCCGTTGCGCTCCGACCAAGTACGCTTCGACCCGATACGCGCCGGGGCTCTCGGCGCGGTAGTGGAGCGTCCCTTTGCCCGCTGCGACAACTCCCTCGCCCGCTTTGTAGAGCCGCAGGAGCGCGGTCTCCGGGCCGGTTGCCGTCAGCGTCGCCCCGACCGGAGCTTCGTCGCCCATGATGCCTACCCCCTGGCCCCCGCCCGGCGGGGGAAGAGAGCGGAACTCCAGCGCCAGCTCCCCGAGGCAGTCGTAGGCGAAGTAGCAGTGGCCGGCGCGGATGGCGGCGTGGATCGCGGCGGGGGTGGGGGTGGCCAGAATGTGTGTCGTAACCGCGCGGAAGGAGTTTTCGTAGCTGGGAATCGGGTGTTTTTTCTTGCCGATCTTCATCAGTGCATGGGCATCGAGTGCGCCCAGCCCGATCTGCTTTTTTCCCAGCGCCAGCAAGCGGTCCCAGCTCGCCAGGGATGCGTCGGGGCGGGTGCAGAGGGCACGCAAAACAGCCAGCTCACCCTTGCTTTTCCAGAGCGGCAGGAGCCAAGCCAGCGAGAGCAGGTTGATGTGCTCCCGCGCGACTGTGGAGAGGTTGAGCGCCTCCAGCCCCTCACAGCCCGTGGCGTCCCAGGCGTCCCAGGGGTGCTTCATGTCATCGGGGAGGGAGACCAGCGGCAGGCCCCCCACGGCGAGGATCGCGTCGATGGCGACTTGCGGGTCGTGGCCGGGGGCGAACTCGAACTCACCCGGCATGTCCAGCGCGAGCAGGAACGCCCCGCCTTTCACGGTGATCTCATCGCCCACGATCAGAAACGGCGTCTGCCCGGCGTAGCGCTCCTCTAAGCCGTCGGCCTTGGGGCGCATGGTGTTGTGGTCGGTGAGGAGCACGAAGTCAACGCCCGCAGCCTTGGCGGCGTCCATGACTTCTTCGATGGTCCCGGCGCCGTCGGAGTAGGTGCAGGTGTGGACATGGAGGGCGCCGCGAAGCCAAGTGGCACTCCCCCGGACACTCCCCCCGGCCTCCGCTCGTTCCTCGCTCTGGCCGACCCCCTCTCGCTCTGTTTCCGACTTCGTCGGGACGAGAGGGGGTGATGGGATTTGGGGTTGCCATAAGAAGCGCCCGGCGAGCGCGTCCCAGAACCCCCGTGCACCGAGCACGGTGGTGGCGATTCGGAGCTTGGTACGAAGAGACGAGGCCATGCAATACGACAAAACAACAAAACCCCCTCTCGTCCGGCGGAACGCCGAAACAGAGCGAGAGGGGGTGGCGCGAAGCGCCGGGGGAGTGTCCGGGGGGAGTGTCTGGGGAAACCTAGAACGTGATGGTCTGGCCGGTCTCGCTGGACTTGTAGATCGCCTCCAGAACCTCGGAGACGACGCAGGCTTGCTCGGGGGTGACCACTAGCTTGCCGTTGCCGCGAACCGCTTCGATCCAGACACGGGCCTCGATATCCTCGGCCTTCGACGAGGCACCATCGTAGAACGCGACCCCGCCGGCCTCGGTCTGCACCTTGGTGTCGTAGAGGCGCGAGTTGTGCTCGCCGTTGATCCAGAGGCCGCCGTTCATGTCCGAGCCCGCCTCTGTGCCGAAGAGGGTACACTTGGCCTCGCCCGCCTCGCGGACATTGAGCGCCCAGCTCGACTCTAAGTAAATCGTCGCGCCGTTCTTGAGCTTGATGAAGCCAAACGCGCTGTCCTCGACCGTGTACTCCTTGGGATTCCAGGGACCCCAGGCATTGGCGGCGTTCTCGCGGTCGGCCAGCTTGCGGAAGACCGAGCCGGTGACAGACGCCACTTCGTAGTTGCCCATGAGCCAGAGGGTGAGGTCGAGCGCGTGGGTGCCGATATCGATCAGCGGCCCGCCGCCCTGCTTCTCTTCGTCCAGGAAGACACCCCAGGTCGGGACGGCACGGCGGCGGACGGCGTGGGCCTTGGCCATGTAGATCTCGCCCAGCTCACCGGCATCGATGCGCTGCTTGAGAGCCTGGCTGTCGGCGCGGTAGCGGGACTGGTAGCCGATGGTGAGGAGCTTGCCGCTCTTCTTGGCCGCCGCGACCATTGCGCGGGCACCGTCGGCGGTCTTGGCCATGGGCTTCTCGCACATCACGTTCAGGCCGGACTCCAGCGCGGCGATCGCGATCTCGTGGTGCGAGCTATTGGGCGTGCAGACATGGACCGCGTCGAGGCCGCCCGCATTGATAAGCTCGGTGTAGCTGGTGTAGGTCTTTGCACCCTCGGCGCCGTACTGCTGGGCCGCTTTCTCGGCGCGCTCCCCGACAATGTCGCAGAACGCGACCATCTCGACACCGGGCACGGTCTTGAGGCTGGGCATGTGCTTGCCGTTGGCGATCCCGCCGCAGCCGATGATTCCAACTTTGGTTGTGGACATAGATTCTCTCCGATTGATCTGTGTTACTGCGCGACGGCAACGCCGCGCACGTTATCGGCTATGGTACCCATAAATATTCTTGTTGGCTACCCCGTAAAACTAACTTTCCCAAATCCCCCAACCGATTGGCGTTTTTTAGGATCGCTCCCATGAACGGGAGCGTCTAGCTGTCCTCGTGCCTCGGACACGAAGGGCTACGCCCATAATTCGGTATGGCCGAAGGCCTTTGCGGCGGAGCCTGCGACGCCCGTTGACGCCCCCCTCCAACGGGGGCGGTCTAAAGGGGAGCGCTTTAATCGAGGAGTTTTGTGAGGGCACGGGGGCTTTGAGGGTGCGCTCGGGCGGCAAGGACGGTGTCCACACAGGCAGTGAGAGTGGCTTGCGACGTGTCCACTTCAGTGTCGTAGAGGGCGTGGGCGTGGACCGTGGCAAACTGGCGCTGGGCAGTGCCGGGCGTGCGGTCGCCGCGGGCTTTTTCGCGCGCTTCGAGGACAGGCAGGGCGCAGTGGACTCCGACAAAGAGGGTTGGGTAGGGCTGTAGCAGGCGGGCGCACTCCAGAAGTGCCGCGCGGTCGTCGGCGACCGTATCGACAATCACAAAGTTCCCCTGCTCTGCGAGGGCGGCGATACAGTGCAGGAAGCCGTAGTAGAGCCGGTAGCGCACCTCGAAGGGGTAGTCGCGCTCGGGGAGCATCGCCCAGAAGTCGTCCTCCGCAAGAATCACGTGGGGCGTCTCCAGCCGCGCTTGGAGCGCCTTGGCGAGCGTGCTCTTGCCGGAGCTGGAGGCACCGTTGAGGAGGATTATCTGGGGCTCGGGCATGGTGTGGCTACTTTGTCTTGCTCACGATCCACTCCCCGATAAGCTTGATGGCCTCCGGGGCGAAGCTCTCCTCGATCGTGCTGTACTCGCTAGGATTGCCGGTCTTGGTGTGCTGGAAGAGGTGGTTGAGCCCCGGAAGCGAGACCGCCGTCACCTCCTTGTTGCCCGCATCCTTGAGGAGCTTCTCGATCACTGGGAGGTTCTGCTTGACAAGTACTTGCAGGTCCTTGTCGCCGTTGAGGGCCAGCACGGGGCAGGTCGTCTTCGAGAGCGCGGGCGCGGGGTTGTAGCCCAGAAAGAAGCGCATCCAGGGGTTGGCGAGCTGCTGGAGCTGCGCGAGCGCCGCGGAGGGCAGGGTGCTGGCACCGGGAAGCCCGAGGGCCTTTGCCATGGCATCGACCGCTTTTTGTGGGTCGGGCTCGGACTTGGCGATAGGGAAGAGCTTCTCCTGGTTGGCACGGGTCGCCGCGACAAGCGCATCTGTGGCACCGGAGGCGCGCGCGACGGCCGCAGCCTGCTCTAGGATCACCTGGTCGCCAGGAACTCCGGGGCCGGCTAGGAGAACCATAAAGGCGATCTTATTCTCCGGCTTGGCCGCGAGCATCGGGGCGATCAGGCCGCCCTCGCTATGGCCGATTAGCCCGATCTTTTGCGCATTGATCTCTGGGCGGGTCTTGAGAAACGCCACTTGCGCCTCGGTATCGGTCGCAAAGCTTGCGCTGGTGGCCTTGCTCAGGTCGCCCTTGGACTTGCCCACCAGGCGGTCGTCGCAGCGCAGGCTCGCGATCCCCCGCCGCGCCAGATCGTCGGCGAGGATGGCAAAGGGCTTGTGCTCAAAGATCATCTCGTCGCGGTCCTGCTGCCCTGAGCCGGTGATAAAGACCGCGCAGGGGAACGGGCCGGTGCCCGGCGGGACGGTAAGCGTTCCGCCCAGAGTCACCCCTGCCTCGGCGGGGTTGGGGATCGTCACCTCGACCGTCTTGTAGGGAAACGGCGGCTTGGGGGTCTGGGGACGGCGCAGCGTGGTCACTCTCTCCACGCGCTTGAGGCTCATCTCCATCGGGGTGCCTCCCTGCACAAAGCTCCCGGTCAGGCTCGTCCCATCAGCGGAGCGCTTGCCGGTGAAGGTCCAGGGTGGGGTCGTGCAGGTGACTGAGACCACCTCTCCCTTGGCAGTGGCGCTGGCGAGCTTGAGGCCGGTCGCGCCTTGATCGGGGCTGTCCCAGGTGCCCGCGCCCTTGCCATCGAAGTGGAAGGCGATACGCAGCTTGAGCGTGTTGGGAAGGGTGATCGCGCCCTCGTAGAGCCCCGTCATGGGAACTGCCGCCGCGGTGGGCTTGGTCGCTTGCTTGGGTTTGGGCTTGGGCTTCTGTGCCAGCGTTGCGGGGGCGCACGCGACAGCCAAGGCGAGGACGAGGAGGTGCTTCATACTCGGATTTTACCTGATCCGCTTGGATCGCTCCGTTTGGACCGCCCCCGTTGGAGGGGGGCGTCTCGCTGTCCTCGTTCCTCGGACACAAAGGCCTGCGGCCATACCGAGTTTACTCGGGGTTATGGGCGGAGGCCTTCGTGTCGGAGCTTGCGACGATAGCAAGACGCTCCCGTTCATGGGGGCGGTCCAAACGGGGGCGATCACAAACGGGGGTGGTAAAATAGGACAAATGCGTCTGATTATGCTTGTCTTGGCAACACTCGCAACCGCGGCGCTGGCGAGTGCGCCCAAAGCGCCCGATGCGACGTCGGAGTACCTCACGGCCACGATGGACGATCCCATTGCGCGGCTTCAGAAGCGGCTGGACCGTGGCGAGGTAAAGCTGCGCTATGAGCCACAGGGAGGCTACCTCAAGTCTCTGCTGGCGGCCCTCCAGGTGCCGGTGAGCTCGCAGCTGCTGGTGTTCTCCAAGACGAGCCTCCAGCTGCAGTTTATTACCCCCAGCACGCCACGCGCCCTGTACTTCAACGAGAGCTGCTGGGTCGGGTTTGTGCAGGGGGGGAGTGTCTTGGAGCTCATGGCGCAGGACCCCGTGCACGGCGCGGTCTTCTACACCCTCACCCAGAACCCCAATCGGATTCAGCTCAAGCGCCATACCTACGAGTGCCTCCAGTGCCACCAGTCATCGCTGACCCAGAGCGTGCCGGGCCATGTCATGCGCTCGCTCTTTGTGCGCGCCGACGGCACCCCGGACTTCTCGGCGGGCTCCAAGGTCACCACCGACGAGAGCCCGTTCGAGGAGCGCTGGGGTGGCTGGTACGTGACGGGGACCCATGGCAGGCAGCGACACCTGGGCAATGAGATCGCGCGGGGCGGCGACGGCGATGCACACGTGGACTCCGAGGCGGGGGCGAACCTGACCAACCTGCGCGAGCGCTTTGACACGACTCCGTATCTGACGCCCCACTCCGATATTGTCGCTCTGCTGGTGGCGGAGCACCAGGGCCATGTCCAGAACCTGCTGACCCGTGCCAGCTACTTGGTGCGCGATAGCCTGCGCGATGAAGAGCAGCTCAACGCGGCGCTCAAGGAGACCGGGCGGCGCGAGAGCACGACCCGCCGGATCGCCAGTGCCTGCGAGCCGCTGGTGAAGGGCCTGCTCTACTGCGGCGAGGCTCCGCTGAAAGAGCCCGTGGCGGGCACGACCCCCTTTGCGCGGCAGTTCGCCCAGCAGGGGCCGCTGGATGGCAACGGCCGCTCCCTGCGCGACCTCGACCTCAAGACCCGCCTCGCCCGCTACCCCCTGAGCTGGATGGTCTACTCGCCGCAGCTCGATGCCCTGCCCAAAGAGGCCCGTGACTACATCCGCCAGCGCCTCGAGGAGGTTCTCGGCGGGAAAGACACCACGTCTGATTTCGCCCACCTCACAGAAGCAGATAAAAAAGCCATCCGCGAGATTCTCACCGCCACCAAGCCCACGCTACTTGTGGCTACAACCCACTAAGCTCTTGCGCGATCCGCGCCCTTTCCTGGGCGACCGCTTGCTGATAGTGGGCATGGAGCGAGGAGGCAAGCTGCTGTGCGGCACGCTCCGCCTTCTCCAGGGTCGCAAGATGGGCACCGACACCGCTTTCGAGGAGAGTATGGGCGGCATTAAACGCGGTGAGCGCCTGTGGACTGGGGCCGAGGGCAAGCCGGAAGAGGAGCTCTGCAGTCTGCTCTGAGGGAGCAGCGCGTCCGAGAAGCTCCAGTGCCTCGGGGTAGAGCCTGGCTTCAAGGGCCCGCTGCCCGGTTTTGTGCAGGCAGAAGTTCCACTCCCAACCCGCAGGAGTGCCTTGCTCCAAGAGAGCGAGCTGCGCCCGCTGTGCTGTGTAGGCTTCCAAAGAGTGTCCGACTTCGGCGCGGTAGTTGGCTAGGGCACCTAGGGTATTTTTGCTGTGGGGAAGCGGCAGGGATTTTTCCCAAGTGTCTAGGCAGGTACGGGCTGTCGGGAGATCGTCGAGGGCGACGGCAAGCTCGTACCACTCCAGAATATCCAGCGCGGATTCTTGGGCAGGGAACTCTTGCTGCTTATCTTCCCACCAGTTGGCGAGGTGCTCTTGCGAGAACACGTCGCGCTCTTCCAGAAGCTCTTGCATTTCCTCGGTGCCGTGCGCTTGGAAGAACTGCGCGCCTTCCTCGCCGAATCGACAGAGATACTCGCTATCAAAGCCACAGTAGGTATCGAAGTTGGCGCACTTGGCCTCGCAGAAGAGGGGAAGGTCGTGGAGGCGCTGGTAGGTTGCCAGAAGATAGGCCGCTTGCTTCAGGGAGGCGGTGAGCCCTTGAAACGGGTCCGACAGTCGCGACTGGGTCTCCTGGGTGAAGAGAAAACGGACCAGAGCTTCGTCGCTGGGCTGGCGGTCGAACTGGAGACAGTAGAGAAGGGCAACACGGGCTTTTTGGTTAGCATCATACCACTCGCCCTGGTCATCGGTGGCAGGGGCGTAGGCAAGCGGTGCCCAGGCAGTCGTGTCGCGGCGTGCCTGGGCGAGGAGCGGGAGGTAGGTATGGTGGCTATGCACGGGTGAGGAGTGCTCGGGTGGCGGCCTCGACATCGGGCTGGCGCATGAGGGACTCCCCGACCAAGACCGCATGCGCTCCGGCGGCGCCCATGCGTGCGACATCGGCTGGGGTGAAGATGCCGCTCTCCGCGACCGCGACGGCGTCTTTGGGGAACTGGGGCGCTAGGCGTTCGAAGGTCTCTAGGTGCACCTCGAAGGTCTTGAGGTCGCGGTTGTTGACACCCAGCAGGGTCGCGCCCGACTCGACCGCCAGCGCCACCTCTGCCTCGTTGTGGACCTCGACCAGCGCGTCCATCCCAAGCAGCTCCGCGACATGGCGCATTTCCGCAAGGCGCGACGGCGACGGAATCGCGGCGACGATCAAGAGGATGGCATCGGCACCTGCGAGGCGGGCTTCGTAGATCTGGAGCGGGTCGATGAGGAAGTCTTTGCGCAGGAGGGGCAGGGGGACGGCTTCCCGGATCGCGGCGAGGTAGCCTAGGCTCCCCTGGAAGTACTGCTCATCGGTGAGCACCGAGAGGCAGCTCGCACCGCCGGCGTGGTAGGCGCGCGCGATCGCCACGGGGTCGAAGTCCGGGCGGATCAGCCCCTTACTCGGCGATGCTTTCTTAACCTCTGCGATCAGCTTGGCCCCCCCCGCCCCCAAGGAGGGGGGAGCGAGTGCGGTTCGGAAGCCCCGCGTGGGCGGCAGGTCGGCGCAGCGGGTGGTGAGGCTGGCGGGGGTGTGCTGGGCGCGCAGGGCCGCGAGCTCGTCGCGCTTGGTGGCGAGAATCTTATCTAAAATCGTGCTCATGATGCGTCTCGGGCAGTAAACTCCACAAACTGCTCTAGCTTGGTGCGGGCCGCGCCAGAGTCGATTGCCTGGGCGGCGAGGGCGATACCGGCGCGTAGAGACTCGGCGCTCCCGGCGACATAGAGCGCCGCGCCGGCGTTGGCCAAGACAATCTCGCGGCGGGGGCCGGGCTCGCCGGCGAGGATCGCGCGGACGGTCGCGGCGGGATCGTCGTGCGGGGCCAGTGCCTCAGGAGTCGTCTCGCTCAGGCCGAGGTCTGCGGGAGTGAGGGTGTAGGTGGTCACCGTGCCGTCCCTGCCCTCCGCTACCAGCGTCTCGCCGAAGGTCGAGAGCTCGTCGAGGCCCGCCTTGCCATGGACCACGAGCACATGCTCGGCCCCAAGGCGCAGCAAGACAGTGGCGAGCGGCTCGCAGAGCGCGCCGTCGTAGACCCCGAGGACTTGGCGTGTCGCGCCGGCCGGGTTGGTGAGGGGCCCTAAGGCGTTGAAGATCGTCCGAAAGCCCAGCTCCGCGCGAACAGGGGCGGCGTGCTTCATCGCGGGGTGGTGGCTGCGGGCAAAGAGAAAGCCAATCCCGACCTCGTCGATGCAGCGCCCTACCGACTCGGGCGAGAGATCCAGCCGCGCCCCGAGCGCCTCTAAGACATCGGCGGAGCCAAACTTGCTGGTTGCGGCGCGGTTGCCGTGCTTGGCGATCGCGACTCCCGCGGCGGCGGCGACAAAGGCAGCGGTGGTGGAGACATTGAAGGTCTTGCGGGCCGCGCCCCCAGTGCCGCAGGTATCCACCAGCGGGCGGCGCGTGGTCGTCACCTTGAGCGAGTGCGCCCGCATCCCGCGCGCAAACCCCGTGAGCTCCTCGACACTCTCTCCCTTGAGCCGCAGCGCCGTGAGCAGGGCCCCGAGCTGGGCAGGAGTCGCCTCGCCGGCCATGACCTTGCCCATCGCGGCCTCCGCCTCTGCCTCGGAGAGCATGTGGCCACCGATTACCTTTGCCAGAACTTCTTTCACAGCAGGCATTAGACCACTTGGAAAACTCCGTAGCAAGACGGCGTTAGGGAGGGGGGATATGGTAAAATAGGGCCGCTATGCCCTCCATGCGTCAGATTCGCGGTCGTATTCGCACCGCCAAGAATATCCAGCAGATTACCAAGGCGATGAAGATGGTCGCCGCTGCCCGTCTCAAGCGTGCTCAGGACCGTGTGGTCGCCGCTCGCCCCTATGCCAACAAGATGAAGGAAGTCATGGGGTCGCTGAGCAAGGCCGGTGCGGGCAACATCACCCACCCCCTGCTTGAGGTGCGCGCGCCCGAGAAGGTCGGGATTGTGGTGATCAGCGCGGACCGTGGGCTCTGCGGCTCGTACTCGACCAACCTGCTCAAGAAGGTCCAGGAAGTGCTCCGAACCGGCGGTGTCGAGGGCGGTGCGGTCACCCCCGAGACCACCAAGCTTCTGCTGGCGGGGCGCAAGGCACAGACCTACTTCCGCCGCCGCCCCTACGCCATCGTGGGGGAGTTCACGCTCAACATGACCAACCCGAGCTTTGCCGAGGCACAAGAGATCGCCAAGCAAGCGCGGGATCTCTACACCAGCGGTGAGGTCGATGTGATCTACTTGGTCTACACGAAGTTCCTCTCCGCGCTGGTGCAGAAGCCCATGGCGGTCCAGATGCTCCCGATGGTGGCCGAGGACGATATCGAGGCGAGTGGGACCAACGAGGACTATATCTTCGAGCCCGATGCCGAGACGCTCTTTGGCAACATGCTGCCCCGCTCGGTGGACACGCTGGTCTACCAGGCGCTGATCGAGTCCGTGGCGAGTGAGCACGGTGCCCGAATGACCGCGATGTCGTCCGCAACCGACAACGCCGGCAAGATGATCGCGGGCCTGACCCTCGCGGCCAACCGCGCCCGCCAGGCCGGTATCACCAAGGAGCTCGCCGAGATCGTGGGCGGCGCCGACGCGCTCAAGGGATAGGCCCCCTGGCCCCCACAAGTGGGGGAGACATAAGGAAATCCCCCGTGCCGCAGCCTGCGGCACGGGGGATTTTTGTTTTTAGAGCGTCCCGAGGAACTCTAATAGATCCGCTCTGTCGGTGGCGCTGAGGTTGGCATAGCGCTGCGCTGCCGCACTCGCCTCGCCGCCGTGGGCACGGATCGCCGCATCGACTGTCGTGGCACGGCCGTCGTGGAGGAAGAACTTGCGCAGCCGCAGGCCCCAGAGCGGCGCGGTGCGGAAGTGGTCGCCATCGGCGCTGCCTTGGACGACACCATCACCCATCCCTAGGTCGTGGGTCAGCAGGTCGGAGAAGAGGTTCACGGGGCGGTTGGAGAGCGCCGCCACACTGCTCGTGCCCGTTCGGAGGGTGGGGATGTGGCAGGCCGCACAGCGAATCTTGGTGAAGACCTGGCTCCCCCGTGCGCTCGTGACCGTTGCCGGTGCGGGGTCGGGCGCGGCCAGGAGGCGCATGAAGGTGGCAAAGACCTGGACATCTCCGCCATCGTCCTCCGGCTCCGGCACCACATCGTAGAGCGCTTTACCTTGGGGCAGAAGGTCGAGGGAGAACGTCGGGGTGGTGATGCCCATCTCATTGAGGTAGGCATCGGCAGAGAAGTGCTCCAGTGTGGCCACCTGCGACTTCCAGCCGAAGCGTCCCACCTGCCGCAGACCCGTGAAGGGGCTGGTGGCGTAGTTGGCGACCCCCGTGATTCCATCGGGGTCGCCGCTCTTGATGTTCTTGAGGATCTCGCTATCCGGGATCGCCTCGATCAGCCCCGCCCCAAAGAGCGGTGTGGTGATGCGCCGGGAGACATGCTCGGCTCCTGGGGGGACAACCTCGGCGGGGATACTGTGCCCTGGCTCCAGCTCATCGATGGTGCGGCGCTGGAGCACCGGGCCACCGAGCTCGACCAGGTCCGAGTAGCGGGCTCCCGCGCCCGCCCCGATCCGAGTCACGCGCGAGAGCACCAGGTCCTCACCTGCTCCCCCCACGCCTCCTGCCGAGTGGCACTCGCCGCAGCTTCGGCCATTGAAGACCGGCCCCAGCCCTTCATCGACATCCTCTGGTGTTGCAAAGACGGTCTTTCCCTCGGTGAAGCTCTCTTGCTCCGCGCGAGTCAGGCCCGGAAGCTCGGCCCCGATAGGAGTAAAGCTGGGGCTGACGCCTCCGCAAGCCCCCACGCCCAGAAAAAGGGTCGCTGCGGTCGCTACGTGTAATCGCTGTTTCATTGGAGACTTCCCTCTCTTTCCACAGGCAGCTGCGCCTGCTTAGGACGTAGGGTATGGCTGGTGGATGAAGAAGTCATGAAGATTTTCATACGGTTTTAATATTTCACACTGTGAGCACAGAGTCCTGCCAGCCGAGAGCAAGCGCCTGTGCAGTCTGCTGGAGCAGGGGAAGCAAAGCCGTATGATGAGCAAGTAATGAGGAAGGGATCGCGTTGACTCCCCAGCGCGCCCCGGCGAGGCTTCCGACGAGGACAGGGCAGTAGTTCGCGGGGCCAGCAAACGCAAGTGAATGATGCAGAGCCTCTTCCGCAGAATCGGCGGCGCTGACAAAGGCCACGGCGGCGCGGAGCACCTCGGGCGCAAAGCCCCCGGGGGAGAGTGGGGCAACCGAAGTGCCCTCTAGTACCTGCCTTGTCTCGGGGAGGCGGCCTCGCGCGGCTTGTTCACAGGCAAGCTCCCAGTCCGCACCCTCTATCAGCGCGCGGCAGAGCCTCACCACCGCGGCGGCGACATCACCGGCGAGTGGGTGGCAGTGGGTCACGCGTGCCTCACGCCGTGCTAGGTCTGCCAGTGCCTCAGTGGGGATCGTGGTGCACATCGCCAGCGGGGCGCTTCGGTGGGCGGGGTTGCAGCCCGCAGTCAGGCCACCGGCTTCGGCATCCACCTGGCGAGCCGCCTCTTCCCACGTGCAGCCCCGCTCCACCCGCAGAAAGACCCGCGCCGCGGTCGGTCCCATGTCGAAGGCATCGGTGCGCCACCAGTCTAAGTAGCGCCCCATAAGGTCGTCTTGCGAAAATCCCCCACAGTGCACCAGGCTCTGCCCCAGCCGCAGCGCCATTCGCACAGGCCCGCCGATCTGGTCGCCCGCCGCCAGCCCCAGCAAGACCCCGGCGACCCGTGCCTCTCTCAATCGCGTCCTCGTGCAGGAATTAGCTCGACCTCGCTGACCTTGAGCTTGCGCGCGCCCGCCATCCACGGCTGCGATGGCATCTCCTTCAGCCAGTCCGAGAGCGAGGGGATGCAGCCGAGGTCCTCTAAAACGTGCTGCTCGGCGATATCGCGCACGAAGACCTCTTTGCCGTCGGCGTTGGTCAGGGTCTGCCCGAAGAGCTCCTCGATCAGGAAGATCCCAAACGCCGAGTGGAAGACGCAGCGGTGGGTCACCTCCGCATGCGCCGCCTTGGTCGAGTCCATCTTCTCGTGGATCGGTAGGTAGTCCTCCGGCGTGCCGCCAAACCGCCGCGCCGACGACCGCGCGTGCATCAGTGGTTTCATACTTTCTCTTTCTCCAGCTCCACTTCGACAATCTCCCACGGCTGTGGGGCCAGCAAGCGCCAGAGCGCGGCTTTTTGCTCGTCGGTCATGCGCGGCCCGGTTTCGTCCCACCAGAACTCCCAATTCTTCGTCCCCGAGAGCATGTCGGGTAAGGACAGTCCATGAGAAGTAAGATATTCGATGAGCTTTGATAGAGGGATGCCGTACCAGAGCCGCACATAGCCGTCCATGGAAATGTAGTAGCTCTCAGGGGCAAATAAGCTCTCCCCCCACGGTGGAAGCTCTAGCCAGGCGCAGAGACGACTTTTGTCCTGCTCCTTCAGATTCTTGGTTACCTCACACCACCACAGTGTCCAATCCCACTGATATACCTCAGGCGAAGGCAGTTGAATCTCCTGTAACTTCTCTAGGAACCAGGTCAGGTCGCGTTCCCATAAGATCTCCATAAAATCAATCCAGTCAGTACCCACGTTTACAGACCAAAGACCATCACGTAGGAAGGGATTGTGCTCAATGGGAATGTTGGTTTGGACAAAATGCTCGGCAGCGTCTTGTGAAGCAAAGAGTGCCTGAGGCAGAATCCGATCCACCCGCACATCGTATATCTCTCGAACACGAAACACACTACGAAGGCGCACCAAATAGAGTGTCTGGCTCATGGCTCCAGCTCCATGGCGATCACTTCGTAGAATGTCTCGACTGACTCCCCGCGCCCTTGCTCCCCAATGTAGGTATTGGTCTCGTGCCAGGTTTTCCACTCGCGGCGCGCCGTTGACTCTAGTTCTTCACAGAGCGTTTCGGCATCGCGGCGGCTGGCGAAGGCTTTCACGGGGGTGTCGTCGCGGAGGACAAAAGCCTCGTCGTTCCATTTCCAATCCAGCTTTTGGACGATATAGACAGTCATGCCTCTTCTAACTCCACTTCAACGATCTCCCAAGGTTGTGGGTCCAGTAAGCGCCAGAGCGCGGCTTTCTGCTCGTCGGTCATGCGCGGTGCGTTTTCCTCCCACCAGAGCTCCCATGCGCTCACTCCCACCTCAGGGGAAGGCATCTCGGGGAGGGCTTCGGCCTTGGTTAGCTCGTAGAGGGTCTGGTAGGGAAGATGGTAATCAAGATAGATCGTGTCGGGCCAAGAGCCGATCCAAGCGCCGTGAAAGGGGTTCACGCTCCAGTTGGGGAGTCCCAGACGTCTCTGGAGAGACGCAAGCTCTTGGGGCGTGTGCTCTTGTTGGAGCTGTTCCCACCAGCCTATCCAGGCGTCTTCTTTCCACCACTCAGGAACGGGCAAGCCTTCTGCTTCGATTGCTGAAGTCAGCTTTGGGATATTAAGCTGTAGCTCCGGGTAGCTGGAGACACGAAAGCCTAGCTCATCGCCCTCTAGACCGTAGTCCAGCCGAAAGGGGTTGACGGAGGGAATGCCGACAAGAGCAAACTGCTCCGCCGCCGTTTTTGTGGAGAAGACATGCGACTCGGGGTGGCGCTCGACATGGCGCGTCTCAACATACTGGTAGACATGCTCGATGTAGCGACGCTCCCGGCGCAGGCGCACCAGAAAAACAGAGCTCACGACTCTAGCTCCAGCGCGACGATCTCAAAGAAGGCATCGGGTTCGTCGCAATCACCGTTCTCCCCGATACAGTAACGGCCTTGCCCCTGCCAGCTCTCGCGTGCTTCTTTCTCTAGTAGGGGCTGGTAGACTTCGGCATCATGTTTCTTGGCAAACGCTTTTACAGGCTCGTCGTCGTACAGGCAGTAAAAAGCGTCATCGTACTTCCAATCCAGTTTCTGGACGATGTAGACGGTCATGTGTCCTCCAGCTCCACTTCGACAACCTCAAAGAGTTGGACATAGTCAAGGCGGTCCCAAAACGCATCGCGCTGCTCCGTTGTGGATGCTTGAAGGAAGCTCGCCCACCAGTTATCCTCGTAAAACCCATACTCCTCTGGGTGCTTTGCAGGGCAGGGGAGCCCCTGGCTCTGTAGCCAGGCGACGAGCTCTTCTTCGGGGAGGGAGCTCAGGACGGGCTCCGCATTGGGGGCTTCCTGGGGATCGAAGACCAAAAAAGGATTCGTGCCAGAGTATCCAGGGTCTATCCCCTCCTGCTCGATCCGACGGCGCTCCGTATGCTCGCACTGGTCCCGGTAAAATCCAGCATCTTCGGCGCTCTGAAATGCCTTGAGGGGCTCCTTCTGTGTGACCCCGTAGTAGTCATCGTTGAACTCCCAGTGGCGTCTCTGTACCAGATAGACTCTCATAGACTTTCCTCTAGCTCCACGGCGACCACGTCGTAGAGCTCCTGATCACGCACTTGTGTGTCATCGGGCAGGGGAGCATCCCGCTCACGCCAGAGTGCCCGCTCCCGTGCGTCTTCTTGTGCGACGAACTGCTGTGCTGCCTCGGGAGTCGTGAAAGCTCGAACCGGAGTCTGGTCTTGGAGTACGTAGAACACTTCGTCGTGGAGCTCCCAGCGCCACTGGCGCACGATATAGATCGTCATGGTTCTTTATCGCACGAGCACCTGGGCAGAGCGTGGCGCAAGCGTGAGGATGAGTGTCGGGTTAGCGGCGGTGACAATGGTGCCAGTCAGAGCGTCGGTGAGGCGTGTGCCGACGGGGAGCTTGAGCTCGGTGAGGTCAAGCGTGAGCGTGGCGGGCTTCTCCGAGTCGTTGTTGAGCGCGACGAGCACGAAGCCCCCCCTGCCCCTGTCCGACGGGGGGGAATCCACCCGTGCGTAGGCATAGTGCTGGCCTTGGGCATAGAGGACGTGGGTGCTCCCGTGGCGCAGGGCAGGGTGCGTGGCGCGCAGGTGGGTGAGTTTTTTGATGTGCTGGAAGAGGTCCTCCTCCGCTTGCGTGCGCCCCTCCGGCGTGAACTTATTGGCCTTGTCGCCGGGGAAGCCGCCGGGGAAGTGCCGCCGGTTATCGGGATCGTCGCCGCCCGAGAGCCCGACCTCATCGCCGTAGTACCAGAGCGGGATGCCACGCGACGTGAACAGAAAGGTCGCACCGAGCTTCAGGCCCGCCAGAGTCGCGCCCTTGCGGCCCAGAAAGCGCGTCGTGTCGTGGAGGCCCAGAAACGTCACCAGGGAGTCGGGGTTGGGATAGAGGCTATCGTGGGCCAGCGCGCCGGCGATATCGCTGGAGCCGGCGGTGAACCCAAGCCTCTGGAGCGGCTCGCCGTGGGCAAAGGCCGCGATCATGCCACTCTCCAGCGGGAAGTCGTAGAGCAGGTCAAAGCCCGCATCGATTCCGTCGAAGCCGCGCTTGCCCCGCTGGTAGAAGGCATTGACCGCGGCATCGGGGAGGTTCACCTCGCCCAGGGTCGTCAGCTCGGGGAACTCCGCACGCAGGGCGGCGTGCCAGTCCCGCCAGAAGTCCCGGGCTACATAGGGCACCGTGTCTTGGCGGATCGCATCGAAGCCATAGACCCCCACCCACCAGAGCGCGTTCTGGATCAGATAGCGGCGGCACTCGGGATCGCTCTGGTTGAGATCGGGGAGGATTCCCGCAAACCAGCCCTCCAGGGTCGCGCGCTTCGATGCCTGTGTCGCGTGGGGGCTGAGCAGGTTCACGACATTCCAGTCGCAGTCCAGGTGCTTCTCGGGTGTGCCGTGAAACCAGGTCGGGGTGGGGGGCGTTTTTACCCAGGGATGGAACGGCCCGCAGTGGTTGGCGACCTGGTCGAGCATCAGCTTCAGCCCGAGCCGGTGCGCCTCGCTCACCAAGGCATGGAGGTCGTCGGGGGTGCCGAAGTGCTCCTCAAGGCCGTAGAAATCCACCGCGCCGTAGCCGTGGTAGTCGATCGCGGGCTCACCGGCCCAGGCCAGAGTGGGGTGCTGGAAATCCGCGTTGTCGTAGAGTGGGGTCAGCCAGAGAGTCGTGACACCCAGGTCTTTGAGATAGGGGAGCTTCTTGCGAATCCCGGCCAGATCGCCACCGTGGTAGTGGCGTGGGCGCTTGGGATTGTAGATGCCCTTGGACTTCTCCGGGTCGTTGTTTTTCGGGTCACCGTCGCAGAACCGATCCGGCAGGATCAGGTAGAGCACATCGTCGTTGTTGACCCCTCCCAGGCGCGGCGCGGGCCTATCCAGCACGGTGAAGCGGGCGGTCGTGGTGCCCGCACGGGTCGTGACGGTCAGCGTGTGCGCTCCCAGCGGCGCGTCCTTGGCGAGGGTGGCCTCCACAAAGAGCGCGCTCCCATCGGCGCTCACACGGGGCTTCCCAAGGCGCAGTCCCGCGCCGCTGACGGTCACGCTCGCACCGGTAAGCCCCGCGCCACGGAGCAGTAAGCGCAGGGATTTTTGCGCGGTCTGTCGCCACCACGAGGGCGGCTCAATGGCATTTATCTGCGGAGTCGGGTCCATCGGTTAGCGCCCGATACGGAAGCTACGCGCGGTGTCGGGGAGGCCGGGAACCGTGCTCTGGAGATCGCGCAGAACAAAGTCCACCCGGTTGAGCTGGGGCCTATCGAGCGCGGTTGTCGTGTCGGTGGTTGTGCTGGGCGTATCGGTGGTTGTGCTGGGGGGCGGGCTCGCGGGGGCAGAGCGCACGAGCTCGATATAGGCCTGGTGGAGCTTGCGGCAGTTCACGGGAGGGATGATGCTATTGAGCTCACTCAGAAGGCTCTCCGAGGAGGCCGTGCCTCGCTGGGACTCAATTTTCTCCAGCCGATCCAAGTACTTCGCCGTGGGCCTCGCCTGCTCACGAATGGTCTCCACCCCACCTGTCGGGCCCAGGGAGACCCTGGCTGTGGGGAGAGAGCTGGTGGTACTCGGTTTTTTTTCCAAAGCATCCAAGAGCGCGCTCTGTTGGGATGCCGGCATGGTGTTTAGGTAGCTGGTTCGCACCTTCTGAGGGAGACTGTTGAGGAACTCTTGCTTCTCACTGGTGGGAAGGGCATTGAAGAGCTGCAGGTTTAGATTGGGGACCATGCCCACCGGTACGGGGCGCTTGCTCGCCGCTGCCGTTTCCTTAGCCCACTTGCGGGCTTGCGCGAGCTCCTCGGCAGTGACCATAGGGTTCTCGGCGTTGAAGTCGGTCGGTGCCAGCTCGGAAGGCTCAGGAATCTTCGACTGTCCCAGAGTCGCCTTGGCGGACCTTTTGGAGAAAACAGGCGGCTTATCAAACTTACGCACCACAAAGATGTTCAGCAGAGTAAAGGCCAGAATCACCCCCGCGGTCGCCCCTAAGAGCTGCGTGATCGGTTGGACTTTCTTACGGACAAGGCTGCTAGGCATCAGGTAACCAGGCTCGTGGTGACGATATCCCTGTTTCTGTTTGGTCACTCTTGGCTTTCCCATCCCTCTATTTTACCGCTTCTCCACTACTCTGGCGATAATTTCAAAAGTACGTTAAGATATTGCCAACAGGAGTACTTTGAACGATGGCATTTCGCAAAGACAGCCAGGGCAACTGGGCCCCGGCAACAACGACGTACACGCTGGGTGAGGCATTCGCGGCTGGTGTCTGGAACATGGGAACGGGTGGGGGACGCTTCGCGCCGGTCATGCGCCCCGCGCTCTCGCTGGAGGAGACCCTCGTTGGTCTCAAGGATGCAGGCTGCTCCCATGTCGAGTTCCACGATACCGAGGCGGAGCCGGAGGATGCGGTCGATATCAAGAAGGCCGTGGACAACGCGGGGATGAAGGTGGCGATGTGTACCGCCAACCTCTTCAAGCGGGGGCCGGAGTTTGCGATTGGCAACCTGGGCGCGCCCGTGGCCGCCACCCGCGCCGAGGCGATTCGCCGCACGAAGAACTACATCACGACAGGGATCGAGGTGTTTCAGAGCGAGATCTATGTCTACTGGAACAGCTCCAATGGCTTTGGTGGCCCGCTGATGGTCAACTACGCTGACTGCTACCGCCAGACCGCCGAGAGCCTGAGCGAGATTGTCCAGTGGATGCTCGATACCTACGGCCCCGAGAAGGCGCTGCCGATCGCCATCGAGCCCAAGCCCAACGAGCCCGCTAACTGGGCGGTTCCCGCCGATGCAGGGGAGACGCTGGCGATCATTGGGATGATGCCCGCCGAGCTCCAGCCCTTTGTCGGAACCAACCTGGAGGTCTGCCACTCGACCATGGCCGGCAAGCGCTACGCCGCCGAGCTCGGGCTGGTTGCGGCGGCCAAGAAGGCGTTCTATGTCCACCTGAACTCGGGCTCCGGCCTCAAGTTCGACGAAGACCTGGCCTTTGGGGACAACGACTTTGGCATGGCGGTGGAGACGGTCTACACGATGCAGGAGATCGGCTACAACGCGGTCGTGGGGATCGACTGCCAGCCGCTCAACACCGACACCGCAGACCAGCAGAACGCATCGGTGGCGCGCTCGGTGCGCAACTTCAACCGCGCGCTGGAGATCTGCAACACCCGTATCAACGCCGACGAGCTCAACGCCCTGCGTGCGATCGGCGACCGCGCGGGTCTGTCGGATCTGTTCGCCCGTGCGGTGAGCGGTCTCTCGTAATATTTTTCGTCTGAGAGACGCGCGGCTAAAGCAGCCCGCCGCAACGGCAAGACCCATAAATTGGCCTTGTCGTTGCGGCGGGTTGTTCTGTTTTTAGGAGAAGCGTGTACAATGCGGTATGCGCTGGTGGATGACTCTTGTGGCCCTGCTGGCCGCCTTGCCCTCGCAGGCACAAAACGCCGTTCTGCAACGCCGCTGTGTGAGCTGTCATAGTGGGACAAAGCCTGCGGGCGGGCTCGATCTCTCCCGCGTGGAGGCCGTTAAACAAAACGCGAGCCGAATCTTGCGCGCCGCGGAGTCCGGCCAGATGCCGCCGTCGGGGAAGCTGCCGGTGAGCGAGCTGGCGCTTCTCAAGAAGGCTCTGCCGACAACAACGACACTTTGGTCACTCAAGCCCCTCACCTCTCCCCCTGCCCCCTCACCTAAAGGCAAGGGGGTTTCGATAGATGCGCTGGTGCGTGCCGAGCTCGCCAAGAAAGGGCTGAAGCCCTCGCCGGAGGCCGATAAGCGGACGCTGATCCGGCGGGTGACCGTGGACTTGACCGGCTTGCCGCCCACGGCCGAGGAGATCGCGGCGTTTGTGAAGGACATGCGGCCCGATGCCTATGAAAAACTCGTGGATCGGCTGCTGGCATCCCCGGCCTATGGCGAGAAGTGGGCGCGGCACTGGCTCGATGTGGTGCGCTTCGGGGAGAGCAATGGCTACGAGCGCAACCTCCTCAGAGAGAACGCTTGGCCCTACCGGGACTGGGTGATCGGGGCGCTCAATGCCGACATGCCCTACGAGCGGTTTGTCAAGGCGCAGCTCGCCGGCGATCAGGTAGGGGAGGCGGCGGCGACCGGCTTTCTGGTGGCGGGGGTCCACGACGATGTCCCGAGCCCGGATGAGGTCCTCACCCGCCAACAGCGCGCCAGCGACCTCGACGACATGGTCGCCACGACCGCGGAGACTTTTTTAGGGCTGACGGTCGGCTGTGCCCGCTGCCACGACCACAAGTTCGATCCGATCCCCCAGACTGACTACTACCGGCTTAGCGCGGTCTTTGCGGGGGTCTACCACGGCGAGCGGGAGCTGGAGCCACAAGGTAAAGTAAGCGCCTTGGAGCGGCAGAGGCGGTTCCAGAGTGCGCTCTGGGAGGTGCGCGGGCTGGCAAAGGCGGAGCAGAAGCTCTCCGCGCTGGGCAATGAGGATGCCTTTCCTCCAACCTACGCCAAGTTCGTGCGCTTTACGATTCTCTCGACCCAGGACGGCAGCGAGCCATGCCTCGATGAGCTGGCGGTCTATGGTCCGGAGAGCTCGGAGAACCTCGCGCTCAACGGCAAGCCCACGGCATCGTCGCTCTTGCCCGGCTATAAAGACCACCAGCTCGCGCACCTCACCGATGGCTGGCTGGGCAATGCGTACTCCTGGATTAGCAACGAACCGGGGAAGGGCTGGGTGCAAGTCGAGCTACCCCACGAGACCACGATCAACCTGGTGACGTGGGGCCGGGATGCGTCGGGCCAGTTTGCAGATCGCCTCGCGGCCACCTATAAGATCGAGGTCTCCGAAGACGGCGAGCGCTGGCACACGGTCGCGACCCACGAGAGCCGTGGCGTGGAGCAGCCTGCCGCGAAAGAGCGCGAGGCACTGCTCAAAAAAGTCTATGAGCTGCGCGATGGCAAGCGTGCCTACCTTGGGAAGCTGGTCTCCCCCGAGCCGGTCTACCTCCTGCGCCGCGGCGACGTGATGCAGCGTGTCGAAGAAGTCTCTCCTGGTGCCCCCCTCGGCGACAGCGCCGTTTCCCCCTTTGCGAAGGGGGAGGAGCCGCGGCTGGCCCTTGCAAGCTGGCTGGTGCGCCGGGATAACCCCCTGACCTGGCGGGTGATTGTCAACCGTATCTGGCAGCAGCACTTTGGGGTGGGGCTGGTTACCACGCCCTCGGACTTTGGCAACAACGGTGCCAAGCCCAGCAACCAAGCGCTCCTTGATAGCCTCGCGGTCTGGTTTCGGGAGAGCGGCCAGTCGTTTAAGAAGCTCCATAAGCTGATCGTGACGTCGGCGACCTACAAGCAGTCCGCGGTGACCCCGCAGCCCAAGGCCCAGGCTCTCGATGGCAGCAACCGCCTGCTCTGGCGCGGCCCCCTGCGGCGCATGGAGAGCGAGGCGCTCTGGGACGCGGTGCTGGCGACCAGTGGCACGCTCGACCGCACGCTTGGCGGTCCGCCCTACCGGCTCTTTACCTACAAGCAGGAGAACATCGCCTTCTACGGCCCCGCCACAAGCTACGGCTCCGAGACCTGGCGACGCAGTGTCTACCGCATGGCGGTCCGTGCCGTGCGCGACAACCTGCTCGCCTGCTTCGACTGCCCCGAGAGCGCCCAGCGAGCCCCCAAACGCGAGGTCACGACCACTCCGCTCCAGGCACTCTCGCTACTCAACGGCCCCTTCATCCGTGAGCAGGCCACGCACCTGGCCCAGCGTGTCCAGAAAGAGGCGGGCCCACAGCCCGAACGACAGATCTCGCGTGCCTTCCAGCTTGCTTTTGGCCGCACCCCCCGCCCGGATGAGCTGGCACTTGCCCGTCCCCTGGTCGCCAAGGACGGCCTGCCCGCGCTCTGTCGAGCGCTCTTCAACGCCCATGAATTCTTGTACTACTAGCCAACCCCCTAACCCCCGCTCGGCGGGGGGACAAAATGGAATCGTTCCGCACATTCCCCCCGCCGGGCGGGGGTTAGGGGGGAGACCATGAGTGACCGCCGCGCTTTTCTGGGAAACCTTGCCACCGGGCTAGGCTCCATCGCCCTCGCCAGCCTCCTCGCCGACGAAGCACAAGCCTCTCCCTCTCTTCACCCCCTCTCGTCCGGCGGAACGCCGAAACAGAGCGAGAGGGGGTCGCGAGGCACGAGCGGGGGGAGTGCGGGGAGTGCGGGGAGTGCCGGGAGTGCCAAGGCCAAACGCGTCATCCAGATCTTCTGCCCCGGCGCGGCCAGCTCGCTGGACATGTGGGACTACAAGCCCGAGCTGACCAAGCGCGATGGCGAGCCGCTCCCCGGTGCCGATGCGCTCGTGACCTTTCAGGGGAGCCAGGGCAAGCTGGCCAAGAGCCCCTACGGCTGGAAGCAGTACGGCCAGAGCGGAAAGTGGCTCAGCGATGCCGTCCCGCAGATCGCGCAGCACGCCGACGAGCTCTGTTTCCTGCATGCCATGACCGCCAAGAGCAACACCCACGGCCCTGCGACCCTCCAGATGAACACGGGCTTTATCTTCGAGGGCTTCCCCAGCATGGGCGCGTGGGCGACCTTCGCACTGGGGAGCCTCACGTCGGACCTGCCCGCCTTTGTCGCGATCCCCGATGTGCGCGGCCTGCCGATCGCGGGGCCTGCCAACTGGAGCAATGGGTTTCTCCCCGCCGCGTTTCAGGGGGTGGCGTTCAATACGGAGAAGCAGATCCCCGATCTGGCACTCCCTGCGGGCGCATCGCCGGACAGCGAGCGGCGCGTGCGGGGCTTTCTGGACGCGCTCAACAAGGGCTATGGCAAGAAGGCACCGGGCTACACCGAGCTGGACGCGCGGCTGGCGAGCTACGCGCTGGCGGCACGCATGCAGCTCTCTGCCCCCGAGGCGACCGACTTATCGAAAGAAACCCAAGCCACCCACAAGCTCTACGGGACCGATAGTAGCAATCAATACCTTGCAGCCTATGCCAAGAACTGCATTCTCGCGCGGCGCTTGGTGGAGCGGGGCGTGCGCTTTGTCCAGCTCTTCTGCGGCGCGTCGTCGTCGGCGGTGGAGGGCTCGATCAACTGGGACGCGCACCAGCGGCTCAAGTCCGATCTTGATCGGCACTGCCCGATCCTGGACCAGCCCACGGCGGCGCTCCTGACCGACCTGAAGCAGCGGGGGCTCCTGGAGGACACGCTCGTGCTCTGGACCACGGAGTTTGGGCGCATGCCGACCTTCCAGGCCAAGACCCAGGGCCGCGACCACAACCCACAGGGCTTCACGGTCTGGATGGCAGGAGCGGGCGTAAAAGGCGGTTTCTCCCACGGTGCCACCGATGCGCTGGGCTGGAAGGCGGAGCAGGACGTGACGACAATCTATGACTTTCATGCCACGGTTCTTCACCTGCTCGGCCTGGATCACAAAAAATTAACCTACTACCACAACGGTGCCAATCGGCGCCTCACCGATGTGCACGGGGAGGTAATTCGCACAATTTTGCAGGCGTGATATAATCCTATGCTAAACCCGCGCTATGGCTTGGCCCTGCGCGGGTCTTTTTATGTCAGGTTATCCGCTATGCTTAGAAATATCGCCATTATTGCCCACGTTGACCACGGAAAGACAACCCTTCTTGACGGGATGCTCAAGCAGGGCGGGGTCTTCCGCGAGAACCAGGAAGTCGCCGAGCGGGTGATGGACCGCATGGACCAGGAGCGGGAGCGCGGCATTACCATTATCTCCAAGCACACCGCGCTGACCTACAAGGGCCACAAGATCAATGTTGTCGATACCCCCGGCCACGCGGACTTTGGCGGGGAGGTGGAGCGCGTTCTCCTCGTGGTCGATGGCGTGCTTCTTCTGGTGGATGCCGTGGACGGCCCCATGCCGCAGACCCGCTTCGTGCTGGAGAAGGCACTCTCCGCCGGGCTGCGCGCGATCGTGGTGATCAATAAGATGGACCGCCCCGAGGCACGCCCGGACTGGGTGGTCAACGAGACCTTCGATCTCTTTGCGGAGCTGGGGGCCAGCGATGAGCAGCTAGACTTCCCCGTGGTCTACGCCACCGCGCTCGACGGGCGCTCGTCGCTGCGGGAGGACTACGAAGACGCCGTGGACCTGCAGCCGCTCTTCGACACGATCCTCACCGCGGTCCCGGAGCCAAAGGTGCTCGCCGATAAAGATGCCCCGACTCAGGCGATGATCTCGACCATCGACGGCGACACGTACCTGGGACGACTGGGGATCGGGAAGCTCTTTGCGGGGACCCTCAAGCCCAACCAGAACGTGACGGTCTTCCGCCGCGATGGCTCGCGCTACAACGCCCGCCTCCAGAGTGTCTTTGTGTATGAGGGGATGAAGCGCATTCCTGTGGAAGAGGCCTATGCCGGTGATATTATCGCCGTGACGGGCCTGCCGGAGATCACGATTGGAGAGACGGTGGCGACGGGCGACGATCCCCAGCAGATTCCGCCTCCGAACGTGGATGAGCCGACCCTGAAGATGACCTTCGCGGTAAATACCTCGCCGCTGGCAGGCCGGGAGGGGCAGTTCTCCACCAGCCGCAAGCTGCGTGAGCGCCTCTTCAAGGAGCTGGAGACCAATGTCAGCCTCAAGGTCGAGGAGAGCGAGACGCCCGATAGCTTCGTGGTCTACGGACGCGGTGAGCTTCACCTGGCCGTGCTGATCGAGACCATGCGGCGCGAGGGCTACGAGCTCCAGGTCTCGATGCCCGAGGCGATCACCCGTGTGGGCGAGAACGGGGAGAAGCTAGAGCCGTTCGAGCGGGTCTTTATCTCCCTCCAGGACGAGTACGCGGGCGGCATTGTGCAGGCCCTCGGGGAGCGCCGTGGGGTGCTGATGAACATGCAGCAGTCCGACCGGGGCGACACGCGCCTGGAGATTGTCATTCCCACCCGCGGTCTGCTGGGCTTCCGCTCCCGCTTCCTGACCCTCACCCGTGGTACGGGGATCATGTCCGCTCTGCTCGAAGGCTACCTGCCTTGGGCCGGGCCGCTGCCCCACCGCTCGCAGGGAAGCCTGATCGCCAATGAATCGGGGATGACCACCAACTTCGGGCTGGCCAACGCCGAGGAGCGCGGGGAGCTCTTTATCGGCCCCGGCACCGAGGTCTATGAAGGCATGATTGTCGGCCGCCACCAGCGCGAGGGCGACCTGGTGATGTCGGTGTGTAAGGCCAAGCAGCTGACTAACATGCGGTCGTCGAACGCCGATATCTCGGTGCGCCTGACCCCCCACACAGAGATGAGCCTCGACCGCTGTATGGAGTACATCGGCCCCGATGAGCTGATGGAAGTGACCCCCAAGAACGTTCGCATGCGCAAGCGCGAGCTAAACTTCAAGCTCCGCAAGCGCTCCGAAAAGGGCGAGTAAGTACGCCGGGGATTGAAAATCCCCGGCACAAGCCAAGAGCGTCTCGTGGACGCGCAAAGCCATTGTGCTCTGCGCGTCCACGGGACGCTCTTTTTCGGGAGATGAGGCTTTCCATCCCCGGCAATCTACCGACGAAACGCCGCGATCACCGCATCTTGGCGGGCATTGACCTCCGCATCCACCGTCTGGCGGCTGGGGTCTTCCCGGAACCACGCCAGCGAGCGCTGGACACCCTCGGCCCAGAGCACCTCGGCCTTGTAGCCCGGCACAAAGCGCTTGATCTTGCTATTGTCCAGCACCACCGAGTTCACCTTGTCGCCGATTAGCGTCCCCTCCCAGTCCGGGTAGAGACCCATGCAGAAGTCCGACGGCACGTGGACAAAGTCAGGTTTAACGCCGAGGGCATCTGCGACGGTCTGAAAGAGCTGGTTCCAGCAGAGGACCTCGTCGCTGGTGATATGAAACGCCTCGCCGTAGGTATCGGGGCGGCCCAGTAGGCTGGAAAACCCCTTGGCAAAGTCCCCATTCCAGGTGTTGGTCCACAGCGACGTCCCATCGCCGGGGACGATCACCGGCTTGCCGGTCAGCATCCGCTCGACCACGGTCCAGGGATGCAGCCAGCTATTCAGGACCAGCGGTAGGTTCGCGTGCCCGTAGGTCAGCGACGGCCGCACGGTCGTGTAGGCGAGCTTGCTCTGCCCTGCCAGAATCGCCTCGCACGCAATCTTGTCGCGGGAGTACTGCCAGTGCGGGTTCTCCAGCGGCGTCTCCTCGGTGATGAGGTAGTGCTTGGGCGGCTTCTGATAACAGCTCGCGGAGCTCACAAAGACAAACTGCTCCGCGATTCCCTCCACCAGCGCCAGCCGCGACTCTAGGTCCTCAGGCGTAAACGTGATAAAGTCCGCCACCGCATCGAAAGGCCCGTGCGCCGCTAAAACTGCCTTCAGTTCCGCCTGGTCGCCCTTCACATCCCCCGTGATGACGGTCACGCCCGGCGGCGGGAGATACTTCTTCGACGAGCCCCGGTTGAGCAGAAAGACCTCCTGCCCCTGCCGCACCGACTCTTCCACACAGGCCGACGAGATAATCCCGGTGCCTCCGATATACAAAACACGCATCTATTCTTTACTGCCTCTCATCGTGCCCCGCCTCTCCCTGCGCCTTAGAGCGCGACCCTCTCCGGCTTCGCGAAGAGGGTAAAACGGAGCGTGGGTCTCGTTACTGACACGCCCCCCTTCGCGGAGCCGGAGGGGGTGGCGAGCCTAAGCGAGCCGGGGGAGGTAAAACTACTTCGCCTCGGGGAGCCGTGTGGTCTGCCAGGCGGCGAAGCGCCACTCACCCTTCTGCCGTGTCCAGACCTCGGTGAAGCGTGCCTTGAAGGCGACCTCGTTTTCGCCCGCCTTGACCTTCACCTCGGTAAGCCCCGTGACGATCACCGTGTTGCCATAGACCTGGTGCTTCTTCTCCGAGAGGGTCACGGCGAGGTACTTGGTCGCGCCGGTCTTCATCGCCTCCAGCAGCGACTCCTTCGTGTCGCTCTTACCGCTGGAGTGTGTGTAGGTCAGGTCCTTGGTGAAGATCGTCTCCAGTGCCGCCAGATCGCCCTTTACCATCGCGTCGATGCGCTTGGTATCGGCCTCGTTGGTGGCGGCAATCGCCTCGGCGCGGGTGGGAGTCTTCTGGGCGGGAGCTTGCTGGGCGAAGACAGGGGCGGGCGCGACCAGAGCCGCGCAGAAAAGTAGGGTTGTTCTCATGCGGAGATTATAGCCGATCCGCCCCGTATTCGGGGCGGTTGCTAGTGTTTCCCGCCGAGGGCCTTGAGGTCTTTTTCCGCCTTGCGGTTGGCCAGCAGGCGCTGGTACTCGGGGGAGATGACCTTGACAAAGCGCGGAAGCTCAGCCTCCCAGTTGTCCAGGAAGCGCTTGCCGCGCTTGCTACCGGTGTACTGGACATGGGCCTCGATCAGCTCGCGGAGCACGCCGGCATCGTCTTCGGACTTGGCATCGCGCAGGACGGGCGGGAGGTTGTTGGGGAAGAGCTCGCGGATCAGCGCGACATCGTGGCCCTCGACCGGGCCGCAGCCCGCCGCCAGGTCGGGGTTGATGCGCTTGGGGAAGCCCCCCTTGAGGTCGTAGACAAAGGCGATCCCGCCGGACATCCCCGCCGCGAAGTTGCGCCCGGTGCGGCCCAGAACCACGGTGATCCCGCCGGTCATGTACTCGCAGCAGTGGTCCCCGACCCCCTCCACAACCGCGACCGCACCGGAGTTACGCACGCAGAAGCGCTCGCCGACGGCCCCCGTGAGGTAGGCCTCGCCGCCGGTGGCTCCGTAGAGCAGGGTGTTGCCCGCGATGATATTCTCCGACGCGTCGAAGGTGGTCTCTGCGGGCGGATGGACAACGATCCGGCCGCCGGACATTCCCTTGCCGACATAGTCGTTCGCATCGCCGATCAGGTGGAGCTGCATGCCGGGCGCGAGAAACGCCCCAAAGCTCTGTCCTGCCGAGCCGGTGAAGTCGATCTTGATCGTCCCATCGGGGAGCCCCGCGGCACCGTAGCGCTTGGCCACCTCGCCCGAGAGCATGGTTCCGCAGGTACGGTTGTGGTTGAAGATCGGCATCGTGAACTTCACAGGGCGCGCATCCTCCAGCGCGGCCTTTGCCTGCTCGATCAGCTTGTAGTCTAGTGCGCCCGTGAGCCCGTGGTCTTGGTCCTCGATCTTGCGGATGGCGATCGTCTCGCCGGCAAATGGGGTCCCGACCAGGATCGTGGAGAGATCGACCCCGCGGGCCTTCCAGTAGCGCACGGCCTCGCTGGTGTCCAGATACTCGGTGTGCCCGACCAGCTCGTCCATCGTGCGGAAGCCCAGCTCGGCCATCAGCTGGCGCACTTCCTCGGCGACAAAGAAGAAGTAGTTGATGACATGCTCTGGCTTGCCGGCGAACTTGGCGCGGAGCGCAGGGTCCTGGGTAGCGATCCCGACTGGGCAGGTGCCCAGGTGGCAGACACGCATCATGATGCAGCCCTGCGCCACGAGCGGCATGGTGGAGAAGCCAAACTCCTCCGCGCCCAGCAGCGCGGCGACCAGCACATCGCGGCCCGTCTTGAGCTGGCCATCGGCCTGGAGGCGCACACGGCCTCGGAGCTCGTTGCGCACCAGCACTTGCTGGGTCTCGGCCAGGCCCAGCTCCCAGGGAATCCCGGCGTGCTTGACCGAGCTCAGCGGGGATGCGCCCGTGCCGCCTTCGTAGCCGGAGATCAGGATATGGTCGGCGTGGGCCTTGGCGACACCCGCCGCGACCGTCCCCACCCCCACCTCGGCGACCAGCTTCACGGAGATGCGGGCCGCGGGGTTGACATTCTTCAGGTCGAAGATCAGCTGCGCCAGGTCCTCGATAGAGTAGATATCGTGGTGGGGGGGCGGGGAGATCAGGGTCACACCGGGGGTCGAGCGGCGGATGCTCCCGATGTACTCGTCGACTTTGTGCCCCATGAGCTGGCCACCCTCGCCGGGCTTGGCACCCTGAGCCATCTTGATCTGGAGCTCATCGGCGTTGACTAGGTAGTGCGTGGTCACCCCGAAGCGCCCGCTCGCTACCTGCTTGATCTTGCTCCGGCGCTCGTCGGTGTAGCGTGCCGGGTCCTCGCCGCCCTCGCCGGTGTTGCTCATCGCGCCCATCCGGTTCATGGCGATCGCCAGACCCTCGTGGGACTCACGGCTGATGGAGCCCAGGCTCATCGCGCCCGTGGCGAAGCGCTTGACCAGCTCCTTGGCCGGTTCCACTTCCTCAAGCGGCACGGGTGGCCGCACCTTGCGGAAGGTCATGAGCCCACGCAGGGTGGACGCCTCGACCGCGCTCTCATTGACTGCCTTGGAGAACTCGGCGAAGGTATCGTAGCGGCCCTCGCGGACGGATTTCTGGAGCTTCTCGACCATCTCGGGGCTGATGGCGTGCTTCTCGCCGTAGCGCCGCCACTGGTACTGGCCGCCCGGCTCAAGGTCGAACGCGCCCGCCGCCTGCTCGGGGGAGAACGCGCCGTCGTGGAGGCTGCGCACCTCGCGCTCGATGTCCTCTAGCGTGACTCCCTCGATCCGGCTTGCGGTGCCGGTGAAGTAGCGGCGGATCACCTCTGTGTTGATCCCGACTGCCTCGAATATCTGGGCACCGCGGTAGCTCTGCAGGGTCGAGATGCCCATCTTGGACATCACTTTCAGCAGACCCTTGTTGATTCCCTTGATCGTGTTCTTGACCGCATCCTTAAACGTCACGCTGGTCAGCACGCCGTTGAGCACAAGATCATCGAGGGTCTCGAAGACCAGGTAGGGGTTGATCGCGCTCGCGCCAAAGCCGACCAGACAGGCGAAGTGGTGCACCTCGCGCGCCTCGCCGGTCTCGACAATCAGCGCGACTTTATTGCGGGTGCCCTCACGGATCAAGTGGTGGTGGACCGCGGAGATGGCCAGGAGCGACGGAATCGGGGCGTACTCGGGGGAGACATCGCGGTCCGAGAGGACGATCACGCCGACCCCGCGCTCTAGGGCATCGCTGGCCTGGCGGCAGAGGCGCTCGACTGCGCGCTCCAGCTCACCCAGGGGCTTGTCGGTGCGGAAGACCGCACGCGCCGTCCAGAGCCGCACCGAGCCGCCGTCGTCGCTGAGGGTTCGGAGCTTCTCCAGGTCCGCATTGGAGAGGATCGGGGTGGCGACCTTGATCTGGCGCGCGTTCTCCGGGGCATCGTCGAGCAGCGAGCCATCGGTGCCGATATAGTCCCAGAGGCTCATGACAATGCTCTCACGGATCGGGTCGATCGGCGGGTTGGTGACCTGCGCAAAGAGCTGCTTGAAGTAGGAGAAGAGGTTCTGGGGGCGGTGGGAGAGCACGGCCAGCGGCGTGTCGGTGCCCATCGAGCCGAGCGCTTCCTCGCCGTTCTGTGCCAGGGGCGTGAGGAGCAGGCGGAGCTCCTCCGAGGTGTACCCAAAGGCGCGCTGCTTCTGGATCAGCTCGGCATGGACCGGGTGCTCGGGCTCGGGCGGCTCAGGGAGGCTTGCCAGATCGACTTTATGCTTCTCCAGCCACTCGCCGTAGGGGTGCAGGCCACACACCGTGCTCTTGACCTCGTCGTCGCTGAGGATGCGCTGCTGCTCGGTATCGACCAAGAAGAGCTTGCCCGGTGTTAGGCGCCCGCGCTCGACAATCTTCTCCGCCGGCACCTGCACGACGCCCGTCTCCGAGGCCAAGATCACGAGATCGTCGGTGGTGACCGTGTAGCGTGCGGGGCGCAGGCCGTTGCGGTCTAGCACCGCCCCGATCTGCACGCCATCGGTGAAGGCCACGGCCGCGGGGCCGTCCCAGGGCTCCATCAGACAAGCGTGGTACTCGTAGAACGCCTTGCGCTCCGGTGCCATGATCTCGTTGCCATCCCACGCCTCGGGGATCAGGGTCATCAGGGTCTGGGCCAGGGTCTTGCCGCCCATGAGCATCAGCTCCACGGCGTTGTCCAGGCTTGCCGAGTCCGAGCCGGTGGGGCTGACCAGCGGGTAGCACTTGCGCAGGTCGTCGCCCAGGACGCTGCTGGTGAGGCCCTGCTCGCGCGCCTTCATCCAGTTGCGGTTGCCCCCGATCGTGTTGATCTCCCCGTTGTGGGCGATATAGCGATACGGGTGGGCCAGCGGCCAGCTCGGGAAGGTGTTGGTCGAGAAGCGCTGGTGGACCAGGGCGATAGCGCTCTCCATGCGCTCGTCGCTGAGGTCCAAGTAGTACCCGCGCATCTGGTGGGGCAGGAGCAGGCCCTTGTAGATCAGGGTCTTGGTGGAGAGGCTGGGGATGTAGAAGCGCGACGGATCGGGAATCCCCGTGGCACCGGCGACCTCGCGCTCGACCTGCTTGCGGATGACATAGAGCTTGCGGTCGAAGGCATCGGGAGCGGTGGTGAGGCCACGCTGGATAAAGAACTGGCGGATGACCGGCTCGGTCTCGGCGGCTTGGCGTCCGATCTTGCTGGAGTCGACCGGCACATCGCGCCAGCCCAAAAAGATCTGCCCCTCTTGGCGGGTGAGTGCTTCTAGGGTGCGCTCGCACTGCTGGCGGGCATCGCGCTCCTGGGGAAGAAACGCCACCCCGACCCCGTACTCGCCTGCGACAGGAAGCGCGAAGCTGACACTCTCCCGCAGAAAGCGATCCGGGATCTGGAGCAGAATGCCTGCGCCATCGCCGGTCTCAGGGTCGCAGCCGGTTGCACCGCGGTGAACCAGGTTGTCGAGGATGGTCAGGCCTGTCTGGACAAGCTCATGCGAGCGTTTGCCTTTGATGTGTGCTACAAAACCCACGCCACACGCATCATGCTCAAACGCTGGGTCGTACAACCCCGCAGCCACTCGCTTGTCCACTCTCTCGTACCTGTCTCTCTCTCACGTTTATGTTAACAAACAACGACGAACGCGGCGACAGAGCACGCACTCCCTTCCGCGCTGAGAGGGAACTCAAATTATATCATAACGGCCTACGGAGGGATCTGTTCCAGGAGCTTTCGGGCGTTCTGCTGGATGCGCTCGGGACAGCCGGGAGTCTTGAGCGCGGCGTTGAGCTCTGCCCGCGTCCCCTTGGCATTGCGCTCGCCCATGAAGCAAAACGCGAGCCCAAAGTGCGCGTAGGCCTTGTCTCGTCCCTCGGTCGCCACCGTGAGGGCTTTCTGGAGCCAGGCACGCGCCTTGGTGGCACTCTGCTTGCGGATGTAGAGCGAGCCGAGCGCGTTGTAGGCCGCGGCACACTTGCCACTCTGCGGAGCCTTCGCCACAAGCCCTGCCACCCAAAGCGCCTTGGGCTCGTTGCCCTGGTCCGCGAAGCGCTGCGCCAGGTCGGTCGCCAGAGCGAGATCGCCCGGGGTGCGCTTGAGCTTGGCCTCCAGAGCGGGCTGCTCTTTGTAGGTCTTGAGTGCCTCGCTCCCGACCGTGATAAAGCCTTGCGCGGGCAGAAAGCCCGGCATGCGGCCCCACTCGCCCCCCTCCGCGTCTAGATAGAGCACGGTGGGGAAGCCCGTGACTCCGTACTTCTTGGCGAGCGCACGCCCTTCGTACTCGGCGTTTACCTTGACTGCGACCAACTGGCCACAGAACTGGACAACCTTGGGATCAGGATAGACCTCGGCCTCCAGCTTCTTACAGTACCCTCACCAGTCGGTGTAGAAGTCCACCAACAAGAGCTTCTTGCTGGCACGGGCACTCTTGACCGCGGCCTCGTAGGATCTCATCCAGGCAATCTTTGGCATGGGGTTATTCTATCGCATGACATCCGGGCAATAAATTACCCGGCAGGGGGAAAGGAGCGTCCCGGGGACGCAGGAGCTTTAGGGCTCTGCGCGTCCCCGGGACGCTCCCTCAGCCGCAGGCGGGTATTTCCAATGCCCGCCAACATTGCCCGGCTAAAAATCATAGACCGTGACCGCGATGTCTTTTGTGCAGAGCACTTTTTGCAGGAGCGGCTCGACCCGGCTCCAGTCGCCGCCTGCGAGGCCACAGCCAATGCGCGGCAGGTGGATCGAGGCACCGCGCTCCAGGGCCTTCTCCGCCACTTTTTCTAGTCCCTCGGAGAGCGCGTCGTAGCGGATGGGGACGCCCTTACTGCCGGTCTTGATACCCCTCTGCCCGATCAGATTCGCCACCCAGAGCTCGCCGGGCTTTACCTCCACAAACTGTACCGCCCCGAGGCCAAAGTCGTTGTGGGCGCGCTCCGCGTGCCACTTACGGTAGGCCCGCTCGGGCTCCTGCCAGCGCCGGGAGAGCGCCCGCACAAACCCCTTGCCCCAGGCTCCGAGATCGTTGCAGCAGTGGCAGACAATCTTGGCCCCTGCGGCTTGCGGGACGGTGGCATCGCCCTTGAGATAGGTTATTTGCGTCATGGTAACACTTTATCGCAAGAGTGATGCCTTTTGCTAAAATCTTGTGCGATGAAGCCGGGCATTGGAAATACCCGGCTGACGTTTTTGGGAGCGTCCCGAGGACGCACAGAGCACAGCGTTCCTGCGTCCCCGGGACGCTCCTTTCCCCCTGCCGGGTATTTCCAATGCCCGGCTCTAATGCCCGCACTCCAGCCGTCCCTCGTTGAGGAAGCAGAGTCGATCAAAGAGGCCAAGGTCGAGAGGGTTGGGCAAGCGGATATTCTCAACCCCCGGCAGGGGCTGCGCCGCCGGGTCGTAGCGGCGCTCGATCTGAGAGAGGCACAGGACGATACAGTGGCACTCTTGGGCGAGGCGCTTGAGCTGCGGAACCTGGTGCATCAGAGGAGGGTTCTCGCGCTTGAGGTCCAGCACCTGGAGGTAGTCCACGATCACCAGGCTCTGCGGCGGCTCGGAGGCAAGCCGGGCGACAATATAGTCCGCACAGATCTGGTCGGAGTCGTCCACGAGAAACCGATCCGCGAAGCGGGCCTGCTCCGCACCCAGCGCCGTGAAGCAGGCCGCGACCTCGGCGGGGGTGAAGTCAAGAGTGAAGAATGCTGCACGGCCGCCGCGCTGCATGAGCAGGAGAGCCAGCTCGATACTGAGGCGCGTCTTGCCTTGCCCCCGGCGCGACCCCAGCAGGACCAGCTCCCCCGGGCGTAGCTGCTCTAGGAGCGTGAGGGCGTTGCTCTTCGATGCTGTCTTGGCGGAGAGCAGGCTCCACGCGGCAAACCCTTCGCGCTGGGCGATCTGGTCCAGCGCTTGGTGGAGTGGGATGTTTTGGTCGCGGGCGAGGGCCTTGGCCTGCTGCTTGAGGACCGGAATCGGGGCAGAGAGTGTCATACAAACCTCCAGTGCTGAGCGTCTCTCGCAACCCCTCCTTATGCGACTTGCTCAATCCTTGGGTTTGATGTGAACCAGGAGCCCTGCACGGTAGGTACTTTCCCAAAGGAGGGGGGCGGCGCGGGCCGAGCGCCACGCCTAGTATACAGCGAGTTATTCTCTGACTGGCTGAAGCTCAATCGTCTGTTGTGTCTCTTTGCTCGGTAGGATCGTCACCTCGCCGTACTGCCGCTTGTAGAACGTGCCATTGACAAAGCCCACGACGGCATAGCGGTAGGTTCCTGCCTCGCGCCCGAACCAGGCGCGCCCCAGTGCGTTGGCTCTATCGACCGTGTGCCGCTCGTAGATCTCTTCCTCGCGTAGGCTGTCGTCGGTCTCAAGAATAACAACGGCACCTTCGAGGGGGCGTTTTGTCACCGCATCCACGACCGTAAAGTGGATCTCTCCCACCGTTTTAGGTGCCCTCTTGCAACACGGCGTGAAAATGATGGGCTTCATGGGAACGAGAAAGATCTCCCGCTCCGTGGTTTCGTCGTCTGCAATGAGAAGCTTCATCCGCTCGGGTCGGTAGGCGATACCGTCGATAAGTCCCCGCACAGTGCAGTCACGCTCGCCTGTGCGCACCCCAAAGGGACAGTCGATCACGCCCTCGGCATTGGCCGTCCACTGGATATCGTCTTCCTCGCCCTTGGCCGCCTTCATGACCAGAATCGCTCCCGGCAGAGGGCGCTGTGTCCAGAGATCGCGCACCGTTACCCGAAAACTGCCCTCGGCACGGGCACCCAGCGCGAGCAAAAAGACGCACCACAAAGCCAGAATCCAGCGCATCTTACAACCCTCCGATCACCGCCTTCACAAACTCCGCCGTGCCCGCGCTCCCGCCCAGGTCCTTGGTGACATGCTTGCCTTCCTCAAAGACCGTAAAGAGCGCCTTCTCAATCCGATCCGCCGCCTCAAGCTCCCCCAGCTGCCGGAGCATCAGCACCGACGACATCACGACCGCGGTTGGGTTGGCGAGGCCCTTGCCAGCGATATCGGGGGCGGTGCCGTGGACGGCCTCATAGACAATCGCATCGACTCCGATATTGGCCGAGCCGGTGACCCCGAGGCCGCCCACTAGCCCGCTGACCAGATCGCTGATGATATCGCCGTAGAGGTTCTCCATCACCATCACATCGAACTGCTGGGGGCGCGTGACAAGCTGCATGCAGCAGTTATCGACAATCACCTCCTGGTACTCGATCTCGGAGTAGTCTCTCGCCACGCGGCGGCAGCAGTCCAGAAAAAGGCCATCGGAGAGCTTCATGATATTGGCCTTGTGCACCGCACTGACTTTCTTACGCCCATGGCTACGGGCGTACTCAAAGGCGAACTTGGCGATCCGCGTGCTGGCCTGCTCGGTGATGATCTTGAGGCTCTCGACCACGCCGGGAACCACGACATGCTCGATTCCGGCGTAGAGGTCCTCGCTGTTCTCCCGGATCACGACAATATCAATGCCAGGAAAGGGGGTCTTCACCCCCGGAATGCTCTTGGCGGGGCGCACATTGGCGTAGAGCCCCAGGCGCTTGCGGAGCGCGACATTCACCGACGGAAACCCGCCGCCCACGGGGGTGCCGATGGGGCCTTTGAGGGCGATATGGTTCTTGACAATCGAGTTGACGACACTCTCGGGGAGCGGTGTCCCGAAGCGTGGGATGATATCGGCACCGGCCTCTTGTCGGTCCCAGGAAAACGAGACACCCGCCGCCGCAAGGATTTCCAAGGCGGCATCGGTCACCTCCGGCCCGATCCCATCACCGGGTATCAGAGTCGCGGAGTAGGTTTTTGCTTTGCTCATGCCTTTGATTATGGCAGGAATGCGGGATTTCTCACACCACAAGCGGCTGGCTCAGGTTCTGTGACTGACCGAGACCGAGGATTTTTATCTTGATATTGCCCGCTAGCAGGGGGGCATTGGGGGGAAGGCGCTGTGCCTCAATCAGTGCGACCTGGCCCGCTCGCACGACAAGAACGCCCTCAGGGGAGACCTCGCACCACGCGTTCTCGTCCACCCCGATTCCTAGGACGGGGGAGGGGCTGGAGAGAACCATGTTGATCAGCCGCTGGGTGCGCTGGCGGACAAAGAAGTGGGTATCGACGATGGCACTGGGGAGGGCGCCTAGTCCGGGCTTGACCGCGACACTGCCCTTGCGCATGGTCTTGCTGTCGCCCTCACCCGTGGGCATGAGGCCGCTCATCAGGGCAGCACCCGCGCTGGTTCCCCCGATGACTCTCTTAGTGCTCAGGCGCATGGCTAGACCGGTGCCAGCGAAGGTTGCCAATAAGACATTCTGATCGCCGCCGGGAATCCAGACACCCGTGGCTCTCTCTAGGGCGGCAAGGGCCTCAGAGACACCGACGGGAGCTTGGACGTCTTGCGCACCGTTTTCCCGGAGCCAGTCCGCTGAGCGCTTGGCCTTTCCCGCGACATCCTCGCCGGTGTGCGCCAAGACCACAATGCCTGCTGCCGGGCCGCCCGCGCACGCGATCAGCCGCTTGGTTGTCTCGGGAGCTGTCATCCCGCCACCGTGGAGAATCACTGTCTGCATAACCGTACTATACAATACGATCCATGCGTACTCGTTTAAAAGTCTGCTGCATTGCCAGCGTGGACGAAGCGCGGCGAGCGATTTCCTACGGTGCAGATGCGCTGGGGCTGGTGGGGCCGATGCCGTCGGGGCCGGGGCCGATTCCGCTGGAGACCATCGCCCAGATCGCAGCAGCGACTCCTCCGCCCATCGCGACTTTCTTGCTGACCTCCGAGACCCAGCCCGAGGGGATTGTGGCGCAGTGGCAACAGTGCCATACTACGACAATCCAGCTGACAGACCGGGTGGAGCAGGAGCACTACGCGGCGCTACGGACGGCGCTGCCAGGTGTCAAGCTGGTGCAGGTGATTCATGTGACGGGGCCGGAGTCTCTGGCGGAGGCCCAGGAGTTTGCCGATGTGGCCGATGCCCTCCTCCTCGACTCAGGGAACCCAGCGCTGACTGTGAAGGTGCTCGGGGGGACGGGGCGCGTCCACGACTGGGAGGTGAGCGCGGCGATCTGTGCCACTGTGGCGTGTCCAGTCTTCCTGGCGGGCGGCCTGCGCCCCGACAATATCGGCGAGGCCGTGCGGACTGTCCAACCGTTCGGGGTCGATCTATGCTCGGGTGTCCGTACCGACGGCCAGCTCGACTCTGAGAAACTGGCGGCGTTCGTACAGGCCCTAGTGGGAGGTTGCGAGGAGCGAGCGCGTGGTGAGCTCGCCGTCGAGGTAGTAGTGGTCGAAGGGGACACTGCCCAGGCGCATGGGGCTGATGTCCACGAACTCAATGAGGTGAAGCTCGGCCCGGAACCGGATCGCCGAGTCGCCGTCGGTGAAGGCTGCAAGGTACTCGTCGCCACTTTGACGCAGACAGACAAACTCTCCGGTCTCGATATGCCGTAGGGTGTAGACAGTCTGCTGAAAATCGGTTCGATGGTGCTCAAAAGGACGCATGTACTCTATATCGGCAGGTTTTGGCGGTAGCCTTAGAGAAATGCCTTACATGAACCTCTTACAAGCGACCGATCCTCTCTTTTTGCTCACACTACCCCGTCGCTGGTTCCGCCCCAGTGCCCAAGCGCGCCTTCCCGAGCGACTTACCCTCACAGCCGAGCTGATTCAGGGAGGGAGCGTCCTGCGCCTCCTGGGAACCCCCACGCGCCCCACCGACCCGACTCTGGATTTTACCGGTCGGCTCCAAAAAGACGGCACGCCCGACCAGGGGAAAGGACGCCTGCGCTGGCCGAGTGGCGAGGCCCCCGAGAGCGTGGAGGCGAGCCAGGCGCTCGATGGCTCCTACCAGCTCCAGCGGAGCGGGTTTCGTGGGACATTCCCCCTGCCCAAGAGCTGCAAGCTCCTCTACCCCGAGGCAGCGCTCTGGTTCAGCCTGGGGCGACTGCTCAAGTTGGGTGGGGGGGAGCAGGCGCTTGCCCTGGCGCGTGAGGACGACAAGCCGGGCCTCTTTGTTGGTACTCTCTTCCTCACCGAGGAGCGCAGTGAGCCGCTCAAGCTCCGCGATACCGAGGTCTTGGCGCGCCGCTTTCGCTACCGCACCGTGGGGCTCGGCTACCCCAAGGAGCGTGAGCGGGGGACCCTCTGGCTAGGCACGGAGGGGGAGGTCCTCAAGAGCGACCTTCTCCCACGTCTCCTCGCCACCAATACCCTTACCCACGAGAAAGGCCAGCCCGCCTATGTCCTTCCCACAGTAGAGGGCACTCTCTTGCGTGCCGAGCAGGGGAGCGAGGGCTGGACCCTCACCGAGACCCTTCCGGGCAAGCCGTCCCCGCGCTTCATCGCCGAGCTGGACTTTGAGTACCGCCTGCGCCGCTTCACTAGCAAGCTCACCCCGGAGACCCTGAGCGCGGAGTGGGAGAGCGGCGAGCTGCGCTATGCCTACCCCAACCTGCCGCCCCACTTTGTCCGCCCGCCTGCCGACGGCACGACACTCTTTCTGGCCTCCCTCCTCCTCCCCGAGCCGGTGGCGGGCCTAGCCGTTGGGCAAAAGCGCCCCGTGCTCCTGCTTCCGCTCTTCACCGGGGAAGAGCTCGCCCTCGATGGCACCCTACAGCGCCTCCCCGATACCCCAAAAAAGACCCGCAGCTACCAGCTCACGCTCCCCGAGAACCTGACCGCCACCCTGGAGTACGACAGTGTCGGCCTGGTTCGCCTCACCAGCAACGGGGGGCTTGCAATCTTGAGGAAGTGACCCGAAGAACCAGTCTTCGGGCATAATAATCCTATGAGCCGCCACACTGCCTTTCTCTACACCGACGACTTCCTGGCCTACGATCTGGGGGGGAAGCACCCGCTTCAGCAGCGCCGCCTGCAGCTCGTGGATCAAAAACTGGCGAGCCTGGGTGCTTTTAGCTCCCCCCTGCAGGGGGGCGGGAGGGGCATCACCCGCCTCGCGCCGACATCGGTTGAGGAAGCGCTCCTGGGACGGGTGCATACTGCGGAGTACCTGAGCCATGTCCAGCGCGCGAGTGTCCCTCACCACGGCCTGGACCTGCGGCGCTTTGGGCTGGGGCCGGGGGACACGCCCGCCTTCCCCGGGATGTGGGAGGCGTCGAAGCTCTACGCGGGAGGCAGCGTCGATGCCGCAAAGCTCGTGCTCTCAGGCGAGGTGGAGGTTGCCTTCAATGTCGCCGGCGGCCTGCACCACGCCCATCCGTGGAAGGCCTATGGCTTCTGTGTCTTCAACGACCTGGCGCTGGCGATCACGACTTTCTTAGATGCGGGGCTGGAGCGGGTGCTCTATGTGGATATCGATGTGCACCATGGCGACGGCGTTCAGGTGTGCCACTGGGACGATCCCCGGGTCTGGACGCTCTCGCTCCACGAGGCGGGACGCTGGCTCTTTCCGGGAACGGGCTGGCCGGAGGAGACCGGCGGGGAGGTGGCACACGGCTCGGCGATCAATGTCCCCTACGCGCCCTACACCGGAGACGAGGTCTGGTGGCATGGCTTTGAGCAGGTGGTCCCCGAGGTCTTTGCCCGCTTCCAGCCACAGGCACTTGTCCTCCAGCTTGGGGCCGATGCCCACTTCGCCGACCCGCTGGCGCACCTGCAAGTGACCTCCCGCACCTGGATGAAAGCAGTGGAGCGGCTCCTGGAGCTCGGCAAGGAAATCCCGGTTGTGGTCACAGGAGGCGGGGGCTACAATATCGCGACCGTCGAGCGGCTCTGGAGCCTGGTGGCGCTGGCCTGCGCGGGTCTACCCCAGCCCGACACCCTCCACGATACCGAAACGCCCGTACTCAATGCCGAGCAGCAGCGCACCGCGCGTGCCTACGTAGACGGCCAGCTCGATGCCCTCCGAGGAGCTCTGGGATGGTAGACAAGCTGAAAGAAGAAGCACTCGCGGCCGAGGCGGCGGCACAAGATGCCTTTGCGGCGTTCTATAGCAGCCTCACGGGCGGAGAGGACCAGAACGCCCTGCCCCCTGAGGTGACCCAGGCACTCACCCGCTGGGTTGAGGCACGCAAGCGCTGGGAGCTGGCGCAGGAAAAAACACCGACCGCGCCGCGCCTGGGCCTCAAGCCCCCCGATGCCGTGCTCCTGCCCAATGCGCTCCCCGCACGCGATGCCCTGGCCGCGCTCTTCGCCCCCAACCTCTGGCAGACCGATCCCGCAGGGCGGGCGCTGGTGGCGCAGGTGAGCAGTGCGGCACAGGTGCGGGTGGAGTTTGACGAGGTCCTAGGCTTTGGCCCCGAGCAGGCGATTCGGCAGATCGCGCGCTCCGGCCCCGCCGCCGCACAGACCTTCATGGCACTGGCGAGCCTCTGGATGGAGCGCCTCGGCGGGCAGCCCCACGAGACCTACCTGACACTGGCCGCCTCGGACCTGCTGCGCTTTCAGGGGAAGAAGGCGACACCCAAGGGGGGGTACCACCGCGACGATGTCCTGGCAAAGGGGCGGGATCTCTATCTCCTGAGCCGTATCACGGTGCCACATGTCACGGGCGGAGCGGGGATGGCGCTGGGCCGGCTCCTCTCGCTGGAGGCACTGGAGGCGGGCCAAGACGGCGGCGAGCAGAGCATTGTGCGCTTCCGCTACCACCTCGGGCAGGAGGCGCATAGCTGGATGCAGGAGAGTGTCGCTCAGGTCGCACCGCGCCTGCTGGGCTACCACCCGGTGCGCCAAAAGTACCAGATCTTGCTGGGCTTCTGCCTCGCCTGGCACGCGGGCAACCACCCCGATGAGACCACGCTCTCGCTCCCCCGGCTCCTGGAGCTCGCCGCGATCCCCATGCCCGAGAAGCGGCTCTCGGAGTTCCTGACGAGCCTGGAGGACGCACTGGCGGACCTGGCACACGATGGGATCGTTCCCGGAGTCAAGCTGGTCAAGCCTAGCGGCTGGCACGAGCTCCTTGCGACACGCCAGACCCGCACGCTACTCCAGCAGTGCCAGATACAGACAGAAAAACCCCGGCCAGCACTGGGCTGACCGGGGCGTAATCGGGTTCGTGAGGGGGCTTAGTTGCCGCCGCCGCGACGACCACCACCCTGCATGCGGGCCTGGCGCTCCTTGGCAGCCTTGGTCAGCACGGCAACCTGGGCATCGGTCAGGTTCAGCTCGGAGTAGACCTCCAGAAGCCCGAACGAAGCCGCTGCCTTCAGACCGGGGAGGGCAGCCTTCAGCGAGGCGCTCTGGTCGGCGCTGAGCATGGCATCGATCGCCTTGCTGGCCTTGGTCTCGTCGTTGCGGAGCTGCTCCTGCTTGGCGCGCATCTCTTCCATCATCTGCTGCATGGCCTCACGGTCGAAGCCGCCGCCATTGCCGCCACCGCCGAAGCCGCCCTGGGGACGCATAGCCTTGCGCTGCTCATCGAGCTTGTCCTGCATCGCCTTGACCTTGCTGGCCTGCTCGGGGGTAAGCTTGGCAACCGTGGTGAGAGTCGCCAGAGGAATCTGCACGGTCGTGAGCTCGCCATTGGCTCCGGGACGCCCAAACTGTCCGCCGCCGAATCCACCAAAGCCGCCACCCTGGCGACCGCCGCCCGCACCACCGCCCTGAGCAAAGGCGGATGCACTCAGTACTGTTAGTGCCGCTAACGCGACAACCACTCGCATCGTCTTAACCATTAGAAAAAACCTCCAGTACTTATTTTGACGGTCATTTCTGAAGAAAGGATTAAAGACCTATCCGAGGCACTATATGGAGCTGCTCTCCGTCGCTTTCCAGAGCGATTGCCCCCTGCTGATCGGTGCGAAAGAGCTGGATTTGCGGGTTCTTAAGCCGTGTAAGTGTCTCAGAGTGCGGGTGCCCGAAGCGATTTTGACGCCCACAGGAGATTATGGCGGCCTGTGGCGCGACACGCTGCAGAAACGCAGGCGTTGTGGAGGTCCTGGCACCGTGGTGACCCACCTTGAGAATATCTGCCGCGAGCTCGAGGTGGGCTTGGAGCAGGCTTTCCTCCGCCTCCGTCTCCGCATCGGCCATAAAGAGCACGCGGGCCTTGCCGTAGACCAGCCGCGCGACAATGGCGTTGTTGTTGTCATCGCTACGGGTGCCGTGGAGAAAGGGCGGGGCAGGGTGTAGGATCTCTAGGCGTGCGCCGCTCCCGAGGTCGAAGGTCTGGCCGCGCTGAGCTTGGTGAACACGCACCCCACGGGCCTTCCAGGCGGCACGCAGGAGAGCAAGCGAGCTGCCCGGCGCACTGGGAATTCCCGAGTCCAAGACAGCGCGCACGCTCAGTCGCTCCGTGACCGCCAGCAGCCCCTGCACGTGGTCGTCGTCGGGGTGGGTGGCTATCAGGAGATCAATTGTCGAGATGCCACGGCTCCGCAGAAACGGCACGACAACCCGGCTCCCCGGCTCGTTGCCGTCGCGCGGATCGCGCCCCGGTGCCCCGCCACCGTCGATCAGGACTACTTTGCCTGAGGGGGCCTCGATCACGGTCGAGTCGCCCTGTCCCACGTCCAGAAAGGTCACACGGAGCGTCCCCGGAGCCGAGCGGCACCCCGCCAGCGCCAGCAGTCCCGCTAGCGCTAGTGCTTGATCTCGCCGATCCACGGGTTGGTGTAGTTGGCAGGCTTGTTGCCCTTGGTGCCCCGGCCTGCGATCTGCACCGCGCCGTTCTGGGCCACCAGGAGCGCCTCTGCCAGGTTCTCACAGAGGTTTCGGTCGGAGTTGCTGGGGCCGCCGGCGATCACGCGGTAGACCAGCCGAGGGCGGCGGACCGCACGCTTGAGCAGGTAGTCATCCGGCATCGGGGCCTCGTCGGGCTGGAGCACGGTCACCGTGCAGCCGTTGCCCTTCGACGACGAGAGGCTGATAAAGCTCCAGGCCGCGCCCGAGATCACAAAGCGCGCCTCCGCCAGCCCTGTGTCCGCGTGGATCGTCCCCGTCTCATCAGCGACCCCGGGCACGAACCCACGCTCGGTCAGGAAGTAGGCCAGCTCGGCAGGGGTGAGCGGCTCGGACGCAGGCGTCCAGATATGGGCGATGGCGACGCCACGGGGAAGTTCTGTCATGCAGCCATTATACCGGCAGCAAGCTCCCCGACAGCGAGACCGCCTCCGCCCCCCACTTAAAGGCCAGCGCCTCGCCTGCCTTTACCCGTCGGAAGGTCGTGATTCCCGAGCCATCTGCCGCCGTTGTCGAGCGCTCCTTCGCCGCTCCCCAGTTGATGATAACCAAGTCCTCCACCGCGAAGATTCGCACCGCAAAGGAGATGCTCCCATCGCCGTTGAGGTGCGGTGTCGCCTCCAGCGTGTAGGGCTTACCGCCGGTCACCACACTCAAACGAACGGGTTCGTTGTTGAGGGTCTGGGCCGTTGCCTGACTCGCGCCGACGGTCAGGGTCACGGTGAGCTCTTTACTCTTCACATCCAGGAGCCGCTGGAGCGCCTCCAGCTCCGCAAGCGCACCCGGCTCCCCAACCACGGTCAGCTCCTGCTTCACATTGTCGGGGGAGAGGCTGCTCAGTCCGGGGGGCAGGAGTGTGCGCGCGGGTTTCTGCGGTGCAGGGACGGCCTGGCGCGGCGAGGAGCCCGGGTCGGTGAGGAGGAGCAGAAACTCGACTGGCGGACGGTACTTGAACTTCAGAACACGGGTCTCTTGTTTGCGCATTTTCTTTCTTTCTGTGGCTATTTTACCGGTGGGGCCTCGCCGCGCTTGCGGATGGAGAGAAACGCGACTCCCTTGCTGTCGCGCTCCAGGCTCCAGACCGTATTGTAGCTCTCGCAGACCAGGTCCAGCGCGCTAGAGAGGCTGACACTCTCGAAGCGAAACGAGCGCTTGAGCGTGCTGGCATCCGGCGAGAGCTCGAAGCGGCGCCCCGTGGTCCGCAAGAGCGCCTCCAGCGCAGCACGGATATTCCCACTCTCTAGCTCCAGCGAGACCATCTCTTTGAGCGCGGCACTGGGGGTGCTGCGCTGGAGCGGGTTGGGCTCTTGGGGGAGCTGCTCGACAGCGGCATGAATCGTGTCGAGCGAGCTGCGCAGGGTCTTGACGGGGCTGGGCGTGCTACGCAGGCGGACGATCCGCACGAGCACGCGCTCGCCCTGCACCTCGGCGGTCCAGCCCACCCCCAGCGACTGGGTGAGCATGTCCAGCGCGGTCGGGAGCGCGACCCCATTGGCCTTGATGGTCACTTTCTGGAGCCGAAGCCCCGGATAGAGCCACTCGGGATCGCGCTGCTGGAGGTACTGAATATCGAACAGGAATAGGTTGAGGTTGGGGCGTCCCTTGCTGATATCGAGCTTGAGCGCGGGGTCGAACTGGTGGTCGACGCGCACATCGAGCAGGCTGGTCAGCGCCCCGACCCCATTGCGATCCACGAGGTTCACATTGACCCGAACTCCCTCCAGGCGCTTGCGAAGCGCCTCAGAGACGGTCACGCTCTCAGGGTAGAGCGCAGGATTGTCGGGGATGTTGTCGAGCCATTGCCAGTCTGTCCAAAACGATTCTGGCGCAAGCGTCGATTTAAGCCGGACAAACTGCACCACCACCTCCCCATTCTCCTCCCGCGCTGTCCAGCCTACCTTGGCGCTGCGCGCGATCTGGTCTAGGAAATCAGGAAGGGGCTGAACAGTGGGGCCATACGAGATAACGGCTCGTTGAATGGCGTGGGGCACTTGAAGCTGGGGGTCCGACATCATCGTCCCAAGGTCAATCCCAAAGGCAAAGAGCGCTTTGTCGTAGAGAAGCTTGGGGAGCTTGTTCTTGCTAACCACTTGGCCAAAGCTAACTACGCTGGAGCCTGGGCGGGCCTCAGGGAGGACGATCTTGTAGGCCTCCAGCTTCTCCCGGAGCGCACGGGGCACTGTGACACTCTCTGGGTAGACGGTCTGGACGCCGTTGGCAAGGGGTGAAGCGAGCTCCGTCGGTTGCTGTGCCCATGCCAGTGCTGGGGTGAGGAGGAGCGCGGCAAGAAGCGTGGACGGTAAACGTCCCGCATTCCTCGTCGGTACAAGAGAATTCCGAGCGAAGCGAGGCGGCGACTTGCTCGCCCCATAGCCCGACGATCTCCGTCGAGGTTTATCATCGTGGGTTCTCATGGCGTTTGTAGCTCCTGGCGCAGCTCGTCGGGGGTGATGGGGCGCACCGCGACCACGATCAGCTCCCCGGACTCGGGGCTTTCTTTGAGGGTGTTTTCTGGTTTTTCCAGGATGCGCTCGCGTTTTTCGGGGGCGCGCCGCGATTTTTCAAGCACGCGCTTTCGTTTTTTTACGGCTCGCTCCGATTTCTTCAGGGTGCGCCGGGATTTTCCGGTGGTGCTCTCTAATTTTTCAAGGACGTTTTTAGGTTTTTCAAAGACGATCTTTAATTTTCCCGTGGTGCTCTTCGATTGTGCCGTGGTGATCTCTGATTCTCTCAAGGTGTTTTTCCATTTCTCCGCGGTGGTCTGGGCTTTTTGGCTTGGCATCAGCCCAAAACACACCAACGCTAGGGCCGCGACAGGCAGGGCGAGCCAGGCGACTTGGGGGCGAGGGCGCGAGGCGGGAGCCTCCGTGCCCCCGAGTGGGTCTGCCGTGCGGATTAAGTGGGAGAGGCGGCGCTCTCGGCTAAAGAAGTTCATCGTGTAGCTCTTTTCGGAGGCGCTTGCGGGCGGCGAAGAGGCGCGAGAGGAGGGTGCCCAGGGGCAGCTCCAGGGTCTCGGCGATCTCGCGGCAGGAGAGGCCCTCCCAGTACTGGAGGATCAAGGGAGTGCGGAGGGTCTCGGGGAGGGTGTCGATGGCGGCGCGGGTGCGGGCGGCGCTATCGCGCTGGAGAGTCTGCTCCTCGGGGCCGCGCTCGGGGGAGAGAAGTGTGCTGTCTAAGAGCTCCAGCTCACGGCGGCGCTGGCGCCAGCGGAGCGCGGTATGGACCGTCAGCTTGGTCAGCCACGCCGGCCCCGACTCCAGCCGCCGGAGGCTCGGAAACGCCTGCGCCGCGCGGAGCCCGACTTCTTGCACCAGATCGTCGGCGGCATCCACGCTACCCGCGACCCGCACCGCAAGCCGCCAGAGCCGAGGGCGCTCCACCTCCCAGAGCCGCGCAAAGGCCCGCTCGCACCTTGCTTGCGACTCACTCTGCTCTACCGGCTGACTCAGCATTGCCTCCACAGCTATAGAAGATACCAAGCGGCGCACTTTTATTTGAGTCCGGGCAATAAATTACCCGGCATGAGGAAGAAGGAGCGTCCCGGGGACGCAGGAACTTTGGTGCTCTACGCGTCCTCGGGACGCTCTTTCCCTGTGCCGGGGATTTCCAATCCCCGGCACAATCCCCGCTTATTTTTTCAGGCGCGGCGTGATACGGATCGGGAGATAGGGGGTGGCGGCTCCCTTGCCCACGAACAGGGTTGGGGCGTGTAGCTCGACCGTCTGGTCAAGAGAGACGCGCCGAAACATCGTCATCCCGATCCCCGAGATGCGCTTCCACTGCTTGCGTCTATCCGAGGGATGTAGCTCACGGGTGGTGATGAGAACGGAGAGGCTCTTGTCAGAGTTGAGATGGGGAAGGAGCTCGACCTGGTAGCGGCGGTCTTTATTCGTGACAGTGAGCAAGCCTAGGGCGTTGTTGCTCACCTGGAGCTGTCTCTCCAGCGAGGTGCTCTTGCTCTCTTGAATCGTCACCTGAAACTCTAGCTCGGGGTTGGGGATATCGAGCCAGGTAACTACTTGGGCCACACTATCGACAGCGGGGGTGGGGCCACTCACCACCAGGGTATTCTTCTGCTCATCGGGGATGAGCTGCTCCAGAGACTGGGCGAAGCGCGAGGTATTCAGATGCGTGACGGCCTGCGACGGTGAGAGGTTTTTCAGGTGTAGTGTCCGCACCGAGAACGTCGATGGGAGGGCGAGAAGGAAGAGGGGTAGCAACATGGACAGTCAGATCCCACTCGCTCTGGCAAACTTCAATGTATGGTATGCTGAAAAGCGTATGCTGGGAACCCTGCGACGACGACAGAGAGCTCTGGGCCGCTTCTTCGCGGTCGTTCTGTTGGCGCTCCAGGTCTTTACCCAGATCGGTCACTACCGGGAGCACCGTCCTAGCTTTGTCGCAGAGCGCCACGCCCGACACCACGCCCCGACACGTCACACAGACTACAACGCGATCCAGACCAAGGATCTCTGTGCGCTCTGTGTGCTCTCGTCGTCATCGGCGACCCTTGCCTATCCCGTTCTTCAAGCCTCACGCCGCCTGAGCGCATCGTGTGAGGCTCCCTTCCTGCCGTGGCGTACGGTGCTCGCTGCCCGTAGTGTGCGCCACGCGCCCCCACGTGCTCCCCCTGTCGCCTGAGACCCTCGCTTTCTCTTGTGGCACGCCTCGTTTCTGGGGCACTGTCACCGATAACGCACATCTCAGGAAAGATACGCATGAAGTGGCTCACAACCCTTGCGGCCGCACTACTGGCCGTCCCTGCCTTGGCGCAGACCCCTCCGCCGCCCCCGCCCGATGCGGTCGCGGCCCCGACTGCAGCACAGTCTGCGAGTAGCAATAACCGTTATTTACTACTGCCGGATATCTCGTTTATCAGCATGGTGAAGGGCCTCTTCACCAGCGACAAGACCAACACCGACCGCAATAAGTTTCTCTTCGACTCCGGCGAGCTGGCGGTCCAGAGCTTTGTCTATCCGGGCATCAAGCAGGACGCGTTTATCGTCTTTGGCAACGGCGAGGCCGTGGTCGAGGAGGGCTATGTGACGGTGCAAGACCTGCACGTCGGCAAGCTCCCGCTCTCCGCGACCGTCGGGCGGCGCAAGGCACCCTTTGGCCGGGTAAACCAGCTCCACCCGCACTCCTGGGCCTATATCGAGCCGCCCACCGTGCTCAAGAACCTGGTCGCCGACGAGAGCCTGACGGGCGATGGGGGGTATCTCTCGTATCTGTTTCCCACCAAGTTCTTCCTCCAGCTCGATGCGGGCTACTGGGGCCAGCCCACGCCCGTGGAGGATACTGCCGCCGATGGCCCCGGTCCAACAAGCGGCGCAGGCTTTCGGGATACGTTTGGAACTTTACGGCTCTGGATGTCGCATCGTCTCCGTGGCGGCGACCTGGAGCTGGGGGCCTCGGATGCCCAAGGCAAGGGAATCGGCTATGCGGGAGGAGGCTCTCCACAGACCACGCTTCATGGGCTGGACCTGACCTACCGCACCACCGCGCTCGATAGCCAGCGGGTGCTGGTGCGCAGTGAGTGGCTCTCCCATGAACAAAAAGGCGGAAGTTTTGTCCCGCGCCGCGCCGAGGGCTACTACATCTCGGTGGACAAGCGCCAAGGACCCCTGCACTCGATTGGGCTGCGCTACGACGATAGCGGCTCGCCGTGGTCGTTTGGACGGGAGAAGTCTTTTTCGCTGATCCAGACCCACCAGCTCACCGAGCAGACCTACCTGCGCCTGCAAGCCACCCACGGCGACCGCCCCGGTCAAAAAGGCTTCAACGAGCTTCGTCTTCAGTGGGTCTGGGGAGTCGGCCCGCACACGCATGGTTTGGAGTAAAAACAACATGGAAATCATCACCACCACCCCCGAGCTCGCCGCGATCACCCGCGAGCTGGTCGGAACCCTCGCCAGTGTGACCTCGCTGGCCAAGCCCGAGACCAACTACCACCAGGTCGATGCCAAGCCCAGCGATGTGGTCAAGGTCGCCCGCGCCGATCTCTTCGTGCGCTGTGGGATGGACCTGGACATGTGGGCCGACGCGCTCCTGGGCTCGTCGCGCAACGCCAAGGTCCAGCGTGGCGCTCCCGGCTATGTCGATGCCTCGGCGCGGGTCCGCAAGCTGGAGGTCCCCACTGGCGGCATCAATGGCGCGTCGGGCGATGTCCACGCCGCGGGCAACCCGCACTTCTGGTTCGATCCCAAGGACGCTGTCGTGGTCGCCTACGAGATCTTGCTGGCGCTCCTTGCGGTGGACAAGGCGCACGGCAACACCTACAACGCCAACTACAAGCGCTTCACCGACGAGATCACGGCGCGGCTGGCGGGCTGGGAGAAGACCCTTGCGCCCTTCAAGGGCCAGGGCTTTGTCGCCTACCACGACGAGTGGGTCTACTTTGCGACCCGCTTTGGGCTCAATCAGTTCGGCTTCTTGGAGCCCAAGCCGGGGATTCCACCATCGGGCGGGCATGTCACCGACCTCATCCAGCGCATGAAGGCCAGCAAGGTGCGCGCCGTGGTCATGGGCTCGATCTACTCCACCAAGTACGCCGACCTGATCGCTCGCGAGGCCGGCGGGAAAGTGGCGGTCGTGCCCTACTCCGTGGGCGGCCTGGGAACCCGCACCTACTTCGAGTACCTCGATGCCATTGTCAACGGCTTCGCGAAGGCCCTGCGCTAGGGGTATGGAGAACACGCCGCTGATTACGTTTGACGATGCCACGCTCGGCTACGGGCGGCGTGTCGTGCTGCCCTCGCTTACCTTTGGGCTGAGTGAGGGCGGCTACCTGGGGATTGTCGGGCCCAATGGCGCGGGCAAGACCACGCTCCTCAAGGGCATTCTGGGGATTCTCCCCCCGACCGCGGGCAAGGTGACCCACCACCGTCCGCTGACCTTTGGCTATGTCCCGCAGGCACAGACCACCGACGATCTCTTCCCGATCACGGTTCTGGAGATTGTCCTGATGGGCCGCTACCGCCGCGCGGGGCTGCTCAAGACACCCGGCAGCGACGACCGTGCGCGCGCTGAGAGGGCCCTGGAGCAGGTAGGGCTGCCGCACCTGAGCACGCGCCTGTTTCGGGAGCTCTCCGGTGGGCAAAAGCAGCGTGTCTTGATGGCCCGTGCGCTGGTCTCCGAGCCCGATGTGCTGGTCCTGGATGAGCCCACGAGCGCGATGGATATCGCCGCTGAGTCCGCGACCATGGAGCTGATCGAGCGGATTCACCACGAGAGCCGCTTGCTGGTCGTGCTGGTCTCGCACAGCCTCAATATTGTCGCCAACCACGCCCAGACTGTTGCGATCTTGGGAGGAGCCCACTTCCAGATCGGCCCCGTCGAGGAGATTGTCCAGCCCGACACCCTGCGTGGGCTCTTTCACTACGACTTCAAGATCCTTGAGGTGGAAGGTCGGAGGCTGGTACTGTGAAAATGTATAGTTCCAGGACGGAGATAGTCCGGCTATGGGGCGCTTCGCGCCGCGCCTTCGGCGGAGTCTTTTTTCTTGCGAGTCTTGCGCTGATGCCGGTGTGTGTCCGTGCGCAGGCCCCCCCGCCCCCGCCGCCCGAGGCAACCGCTCCCGAGACCACAAGCGCCACACCGGCCCCCATGGCTGCCACTATGACCACGGACACCCCGGCAGCGGAGCACGACGAAGCCCTCCCCGAGGAGCTCAAGCACGCGTCGGTCGCAAAAGTGTTCGGGCTGGACTTCATGCAGCGCGCCCTGGTCGCCGGGGTCGCGGTGGGGCTAATTGGGGCCTACCTGGGGGTCTTTGTGGTCCTGCGGCGCGTGGTCTTTGTGGGGATGGCGCTGGCGCAGTTCTCGTCGGCGGGGGTCGCACTGGGGCTCTTGCTCGGGCTGGCACCGCTCTTGGGCTCGATTGGGATGATGCTGGTGGGGGTGTTCCTGCTCTCGCTGCGCTGGTCGCCTCGAAAGGTGCGCCAGGACACCGTGATCGGGCTGGGCTACGTCCTGGCATCGGCGGTGACGATTCTCTTGCTGGCGAAAAACCCACGGGGCGAGACCCAGCTTCTGGACCTGCTCTCGGGCAATATCATCACGGTCACCCAGGCGGACACGCTCCTGACGATCGGGGCGCTGGCGGTGGTCTTTGTCCTGCACCGGCTCTTTGCCAAGGAGCTCCTCTTTGTCTCCTTCGACCCAGACACGGCGCAGGCGGCGGGCTACAACACGCGGCTCTGGGAGACCCTGCTTACCCTCAGTATCGGGATCGCGATCGCCTTCTCGATCCACGCGGTGGGGATTCTGCTGACCTTTGGCACCCTGGTGATCCCCGCCGTGAGCGCCTTGCTCCTGACCAAGCGCATCAGCCATACCTTCACGCTGGCGGCGGTGCTCGGGGCGATCCCTATCCCGCTGGGGCTCTATCTCTCGTTTATCTGGGACTTCTCGCCGGGCGCGATGATCGTGGCACTGAGCGCGGTGCTGCTTGTGGTCTGTGGGCTGCTCTCCAAGGTGCGGAGCTAGGCGTTCGCCCGCGCCGCCGCCGCCAGCGTGCCATCGTCCTGGGTGATCTCCCAGAAGAAGCACCCCGCGAGGCCGGATCTCTTCGCCAGTGCCGCCTTGCGCCCAATCGACTCGGGGTCGTCGTAGGAGATCAGCTCATCGCCTTGGGGGGAGACCAGATAGGGAACCTGCTCTTTGGGGTCGCGGAGCTTCTTCCAGCCCTTGGCGGTCAGTTTTGCAATCTCGGTGTAGCCCGTGTACTCATGCGGCGACTTTCCGGTCGGCTTCTGGCCAAACGTGCGGGTCTTGAAGCCGCGCCCGTAGCTGGGTAGCCCCAGAAGGAGCTTCTCGGCGGGCCAGCCGCGCCCGCGCCAGTAGGCAATGGCGGATTCGCAGAAGCTGTAAGGGGCGTTGTGCCCGGACTCGGCGCTCCAGGGGCCGGCGAAGTCGTAGGCCATGATAGTAACAAAGTCCAGCACGGGCAGGAGCGCGGCGGCATCGTAGTGCTTCCCATTCCACGCGGAGCCGGGCACCGCGGCGGTAAGCAGGGCCTGGGGGAGGTGCTTGCGTAGGCTCTGGGCCAGTGCGACCAGCTTCTGTGGCGCACCGGGCGCATCGGGGAACTCCCAGTCGATATCCACGCCGGCGTAGCCGTTTTTCTGCACGATCGCGACAATCTGCGCCACGAGCGTGTCTGTCGGAGCCTTCAGGTACGCCGGCCCGCTCTCCGCGCCGCCGACCGCCAGGAGGGGGACTACCTTCGCCGCCCGTGCCCGGCGGCAGAGCTCCGCGGCGGCTTCGGGCGTCTTGAGCGTGCCGTTCTTGCCAAAGAGCGCAAAGGCATGGGTGAGGTGGGTGTAGCGCTCGTACGGCACTTTCGCCGGCGGCAGCGCCTCGACCCAGTCTGGGTAGTAGCCTAGGAGTATGCTCATTATGATCGCCCCCATGAACGGGGGCGTCTCGCTATCGCTACGCGACACGAAGGCCTTCGGCCATACCGAATTATGGGCGAAGCCCTTTGTGTCCGAGGCACGAGGACAGTAAGACGCCCCCCTCCAACGGGGGCGATACAAAACGGGGGTGACTCATATCGTAGCAACCTAAATCCCCGCCGCCTTGGCGGCGATTCCCTTGAGGTGCGCCTCATCGGCGCGGGGTAGGTGCGGGCAGCAGTTGCCTCCCACCGGAAAGAGCTTACCAGGGTTGAGTAGCTCATCGGGGTTGAAGACCGAGCGCAGGCGCAGCATCGTGTCGATGTCGTCGTCGCTGAACATCATTCCGAGGAACTCTTGCTTCTCCAGGCCGATCCCATGCTCGCCGGTCAGTGCGCCTCCGACATTGATACAGGCACGCAGGATATCGCCGCCCGCTGCGAGGACATGCTTGACCTCCTCCGGGTCGCGCTCATCGAAGAGCACCACGGGGTGGAGGTTGCCATCACCGGCGTGGAAGACATTGGCGATCCGTAGGTGGTGCTTGGTGGCGATCTCCTCGATTGCCTTGAGGATCTCGGGGAGCTTGGTGCGCGGCACGACTCCGTCTTGTGTGGCGTGCGATGGTGCCAGGCGCCCCAGGCAGCCCACGGCCTTCTTGCGCGCGGTCCAGAGCTTCGCCCGCTCGGCCGGGTCTTTGGCGGTCTCCACACGGAGCGCGCCCCCCGCCTTGCAGAGCGCCTCGACCCGCGTCGCCTGCGCCTCGATCCCGATCTCCGGGCCATCGACCTCAACTAGCAAGACCGCGCCCGCATCAATCGGCAGGCCGAGCTTGTAGGTCTCCTCCACGACACGCAAGATGGTCTGGTCGATCATCTCCAGCGCCGCTGGGACAATCCCCTCGGCGATAATGGCGGAGATCAGGTTGGTGGCGGTCAGCACGGAGTCACAGACCACCAGAAGCGTCCGCACGGCCTCGGGGTTGGGGACGAGCTTCACGGTGGCCTCGGTGATGATTCCCAAGGTCCCCTCCGAGCCTACCAGAACTCCCAGGAGGTCGTAGCCGTGCTCGTCGCTGTCGATCTCCATTACCTGACCATCGGGGAGAACCACTTGCACAGCGAGGATATGGTTGACCGTCACGCCGTACTTGAGCGTGTGCGGCCCGCCTGCGTTGTTGGCGATATTTCCCCCGATCGTGCTCGCCCCCTGCGACGACGGATCTGGGGCGTACTGGTAGCCGTCGGCGGCGACCGCCTTGCTCAGGTAGGCATTGACCGCGCCCGCCTGCGCCCGGATGCGGCGGTTGGGCAGGTCGACGGAGAGGATCGCATTCATCCGCGAGAGGCACAGCAAGACGGCATCTTCCCGCGCCATCGCGCCGCCCGCCAGCCCGGTGCCAGCACCACGCGGCACCATGGGGACACCGAAGTCCTTGCAGAGTCGGGCAATCGCGGCCACTTGGTCGGTGAGGCGCGGGAGTACAATCACGCCGGGCCGGGCTTTGGCAAGCGTGTAGGCATCGGAGGCATAGGCCTCGCGCTGCGCATCGGCGAGCCGGATACCGTCCTCCCCGACAATGTCCTTGAGGCGGTTGATAAATCGCGGGTCCATGGGGGTATTGTACCCGGGCATTCCCTCCGGGCAATAAATTACCCGGCATGAGGGAGAAGGAGCGTCCCGGGGACGCAGGAACCAGGGGCTCGGCGCGTCCTCGGGACGCTCTTTCCCTGTGCCGGGGATTTCCAATCCCCGGTACAATCCTGCCATGCCAGAGCAACAGGTTACCCACGGGCCCGGAGGGCGGATTCTCACCAATATCAATGTCTGGTCGCCCGACTCGGAGTGGCTGGTCTACGATGTGCGCTCGGACCGCGATGGCTCGGTGTTTGATGGGGGCGTGATCGAGCGCGTCCGGGTCAAGACCGGTGAGGTGCAGCGGCTCTTTGAGGCGAAGAACGGGGCGCAGGTCGGGGTGGTGACACACCATCCCAGCGAGAATAAGATCGTCTTTATCCATGGCCCGGAGAACCCCACCCCCGACTGGAGCTACGGCGTCTCGCACCGGCAGGGAGTGGTGGTCAACACCGACACGCTCGCCGCACTGCCGCTGGATGCACGCGACCTGACACCGCCCGGAACACCTGGTGCGCTCCGCGGCGGCTCGCACGTCCATGTCTGGCACCCGAGGGGCGACTGGCTGAGCTATACCTACAACGATGCGCTGGAGAATAGCGGTGTGCGCGAGGTGGGCGTGTGCTTTCCCAAGGCAGTGAGCGTCCCCAAGACCCACCTACGCAACCACGACGGCACCCACTTCTCGTTTCTGGCGACCAAGAGCACCCCTAGTCCCAAGCCCGGCACCGACGAGCTCCGCCGCGCTTTTGAAGAGGGCTGGGTAGGAAGCTCGCGTACCCTGGCGTTTCTAGGAGAGCTCGCCGACGGAAAAGTTGAGGTCTTTCTGGCCGAGGGCTTGGAGACGCAGCGCCCGACCCAGCGACGGCTGACCCACACGAAAACCGGGGTCACGCTGGCACCGCGCCACTGGGTGCGCTCGTCACCCGATGGCTCCCAGCTCGCCTTTCTCATGGCCGATGACGCAGGCATTGTCCAGCTCTGGCTCGTCTCCCCGAGCACCGGCGCGCTCCGGCAGCTCACCCGCAACCCGTTCCCCGTCGTCTCCGCCTTCACCTGGCACCCCGACGGCTCCCGCATCGCCGCCACCGCCGATGGGAGCGTGGTGACGATTGATACTGAGACAGGAAAGCTACGCCGCCTGACCAAGCGCACTAGCGACGCGCCCCTAGCGCTTGCCTGTGTCTTCTCCCCCGATGGCAAGCAAATCGCCTTCCTGAGGCACAGCGGCGGTAGCAACCAGATTTGTGTGGTGTAGAGATTCCTCCGGCATCCCTCCCCAGGTTTACATCCCTCCCGGCATCCCTCCCCCCGGCCCCCTCCCTTCGCTCTGTTTCCCGCTTCGCGGGGACGAAGGGAGGGGGAGTCCGAGGGGGCACTCCCCCGCCTCGTCCCTCGGCACCCCCTCTCCTCCCGACGAAGGAGGAAAAGAGGGAGAGGGGGTCGGCCAGAGCGAGGAACGAGCGGAGGCCGGGGGGAGTGTATGTGTCCTGGGTGAGTGCCACCCGAGACCGTGCCGGCGGCGTGTAGGAATCCCGCGCCCTCGTGCCGAACAAGCACAGTATGAGCCGAAATTACAAGTGGCACGTCGTGGTGATGCTGTGGTTCATCTGCTTCTTCAACTACGCCGACCGTCAAGCCATCTCCGCCGTCTTCCCGGTGCTCCAGAAAGAGTTTGGCTTTGACAAGCTCCAGCTTGGGCTGATCGGGTCGGCGTTTATGTGGGTCTACGCGGCGGGGGCACCCCTGGCGGGCTTTATTGGGGATCGGGTGCGGCGGAAAGATCTCATTCTGGGCGGCTGCGTCTTCTGGAGCTTTGTGACCGTCACGACCGGCTGGTGCGGCAAGCTCTGGCACTTTGTGACCGTCCGCGCGCTGGAGGGCTTTGGGGAGACGTTTTACTTCCCCGCGTCGATGTCCCTGGTTAGTGACTACCACGACAAGACCACCCGCTCCCGCGCGATGGCGGCGCACCAGTCGAGTGTCTACGCGGGAACCGTGCTGGGAAGCTGGATCGGGGCCGCGCTGGCCGAGCGCTTCGGCTGGCGCTCAGGGTTCTATCTCTTTGGCGGCCTCGGTCTCGTGCTGGCGCTCGTGCTCTACAAGCTCCTGCGTGAGCCAAAACGAGGTGAGAGCGAGCGCAATCCGAACGAAGTGGCTCCCGAGGTCGCGCTCCCGCTGGGGGAGACACTACGTGCGATCTTTCGAACGCCCGTGGTTCCCTTGCTCATGCTGGCGTTTCTGGGCGCGAACTTTGTGGCGACTATCTTCCTGACCTGGACCCCGACCTTTCTCGTGGAGAAGTTTGGCTTCAAGCTCGCCGCCGCCGGGCTCTCGGGCGCGGCGTTTATCCATCTCGCCAGCGCCGTGAGTGTCCCGCTGGCTGGGTTGATGGCCGACCGGCTCTCGCAGAAGCGGCGTGGGGGCCGGATTCTTGTGCAGGCAGCAGGCTTGCTGCTGGGGGCGGGGTTTGTCTGGGGGATCGGCCACGCCACCACCACGCCGCTGGTCATCGGGGCCATGACCGCCTTCGGGCTCTGCAAGGGCCTCTACGACTCGGGGATCTTTGCGTCGCTGTATGACAGTATCGAGCCGCGGGCACGAGGGACGGCGGCGGGGATCATGAACACGGTCGGCTGGGGCGGAGGGGCGCTTGGGCCGCTGTTTATCGGCTGGGCGTCGAAGAATGGGGCAGGTACGGAGATCGAGAACATGAGCAACGCCATTGGCCTGGGGGCGCTCGCCTATGTCGTGGCCGCAGTGCTCCTCGTGATTGCGGCAAAGAAAGCGAGCCAGAGATGAGCACGGTTCCCGGGGTTGTTATCGACCATGTTCCCGCGAGCACGGGAGTCTACATCGGCTCGCCCGGCCTCGCCGTCCTCCCCGATGGCACCTATGTCGCCAGTCACGATGAGTTCGGCCCCAAGAGCACCGAGCACACACGGGCAGTGAGCCATGTCTTCCACTCACGTGACAAGGGCAAGAGCTGGGAGAAGGTCGCACGTATCGACGGCGCGTTCTGGTCGAACCTCTTTGTCCATAAAAAAGCACTGTATCTCCTGGGCACGGACCGGCATCATGGAAATATCGTGCTCCATAAGTCCACCGACAGCGGCGTGAGCTGGAGCAGTGTGGTCTTACGCAGCGAGGGCGAGTACCACTGCGCTCCCGTACCGATTGTCGAGCACAAGGGGCGGCTCTGGCGGGCGTTTGAGTGGCGCAACCCGCCGCAGGCTTGGGGCATCAACTACCGCGCCGGGGTCCTCTCTGTGCCGGTGAATGCCGACCTGATGGATCCCAAAAACTGGAGCGCGACCAACTTCCTCCCGAGCGAGCGCACCTGGAACGGCGGCGACATGGGCGCGTGGCTGGAGGGCAATGTGGTGGTCGCGCCCGACGGCTCGCTGGTGGACATTCTGCGGGTTCAGACCAAGTCCCCCGATGAAAAAGCAGCTTGGGTGCGTATCTCCCCCGATGGCAAGACCGCCAGCTTCGACCCTACGACGGGCTTTTTTCCCTTTCCCGGCGGCGCGAAGAAGTTCGCCATTCGCTGGGATGCGAAGAGCAAGCGCTACTGGAGCCTGGCAAGCATCGTGGACGAGAAGTACCGCGCGCCCGACCCCGGCAAGATTCGCAACACCCTCGCCCTCACCTGCTCCGCCAACCTGCGCGACTGGGAGGTGCGCTCGGTCATACTTTCCCACCCGGACACGGTCCACCACGGCTTTCAGTATGTCGAGTGTCTCTTCGACGGCGACGACATCATCGCCGCCTGCCGCACGGCCTACGACGATGAGCACGGCGGGGCACACAACAACCACGACGCCAACTATCTCACCTTCCACCGCATCGCAGGGTTTCGGCAGAAGCTCGATCTTTGAAAATTCATACTGGAGGTGACTGCCGACGTGCCCTATCCTCGTCGTATGGGATACGGCTTAATGGTTCACTCCGTGGACTTAGACAAGATTTTGGCGCTGTGTGGCTCTGGCAACGACACGGTGCGGCGGAGCATCAGTGGGCGGTTCCGACAGCAGATAATCCAGCGCAACAACGATCTCGATCTCTCCAACGAGCGGGGGGAGCCTTCGATCTTTGAGGGTATTCGGCACCTGATTATGGGAGGTGAGAAGACACTTCCCGGCTTTGTCTATAGCTATGCCTTTGAGTATCTTGTCGAGTTTTACGCAAAAACGCTGGACAACAGTCTCTTCTACACCTGCAAGTTTGATTGGCTCCGTGAGGAGATCGGGGAGCAGCTGAGAGCTGCGGGGGCGGTGGTGGAGATGGACTCCCTCCTTTTTGAGCGGCCGATCGATGCCCCTGCTCCCGATGACTTTCCGGTCTATGGGCACTGGAAAGCCGCTGCCGCGGCGGCGAGCATCGCCCCTCTCCGCGCTGTGGAGAACAAGTCCGAAGAGCTGGCCGCGATCCTAGCCTGGTGCGAGTTTGCCGCGTCGCGTGGAGAGGGAATCGTCGGCTACTACTACTAGCGCTGGAGGCGGGCCTGTCCACCCCGCTCATCCTGGTTAGGTGCTCTGGAAAACCATCTCTCCGGTACGCACAGAGTAGTCTGAGGGTGAGGCAAAGAGATAGAAGCTGTGGTTTGCCATCACCCAATCTAGCTGTGCCACAAAGAGGAGTGGTTCACCTGTGGCATTGATGGGGAACTTGGCACTCTGCATCCAGTTGGGCGGCCCACCGAGCCGTGAGCGGTTGCCCGAGCCTGGTGTGAACTCTGACCAATCTGCGCGATAGACCCCTTCGTCTCTGGTGTCAGGAAGGAGGCCTGGTGAAGGAAGCTCCCCTGAATGCACAAGGCCGTAGTGCTCTCGCAGGGCAAAGTTCTGTATTTCCTCTTCGGCACGCTCCCGTGCTGCCTCTGCATCTTCCGGGTCGTCCTCTGCCAGCGTCGCGTACCAGACTTCGTCGTGTTCTCGTCGTAGAACGGGAAGGGAGTAGTCGTAGAAAGCCACGGCATAGGGCTTGTGGTCGGTGGCACCGATGCTACCGAGGTCGTCGATTCCGTCTTGCTCTGTGGGATAGAGGATCGTGACCGCGTAGCTCTTACTCTCTGTGTCGCCCCAGCCAAAGGCCATGTCCCCGTACCACATGCACTCGTAGCAGTAGTGAAAAGAGAGCAGGCCAGGATCGGACTCCCAGCCAGGAACATCGGCGAGGCGAACTTGCGCGACAAAGCCCATCGTGTGGCCTTCTGGGCAGACGGGGCGCGGGGTTCCCTTGGGCCACCAGGGTACACCGGCGAACTTGGTGACGGGAAGCGGGCCGGGATCACCGGGTGTCAGGAGCCAGTCGCGGACATTTTCATAGAGTGCCATGAGGATGCCGCTATTGTAGCGTCAGAGACCGCCGGTTAGGTAGAAAAAGTAGCCGACCGTGAGGACGATCCCCATCACGGTGACGACACGCCAGCGGGGTGTGAGGAGTGCCCAGCCTTCGAGGCCGACGAGTGACTCGCCGCGCTCGCGCCGCTCGGTGCGGGAGTCGGGGAAGGCGATGAGGGCGAGGCCCATGACGACAAACGCGGGGCCGGTGGTTCCGACCGACAGAAAGTACTTCCCCGTGTGCGCCACTTGCCAGACCTGCCAGGTGAGAAACGCACCCACTGCGGCGATAAAGAGCCCGCCCAGCTGTTGCACCGGGCGAGAGACTTGTCTTGGTTCCATGGCCTGCACTCTACCGCGCTGTCGTTACGTCGTCGTTACACGAGTGTGCGGGATGCGCTACAATGACACCAGAAACCTAGGAGAGAACCCATGCCGCTACCGTTTATCCCGCTGATCCTGACCCCGCTGGTCTTTGCTGTCGCCAAGAAGGTCTCCGACAAGGCCCAGGCAGAGGCCGATGCCGCGAAGGCGTCGGACGCCGCCGCCGATATCCCCGAGGTCTCCCCCGAGCCTCAGGCCGCGGTGGAGGAGGAGACAGCCCCCTCGCCCGCGCCGATCGTGCTGGAGGCGGCCCTGCCCCTCTTCCCGCTGACCGCCTCCACCGCCGCGCCGGGCCACGACCCCAGCCTGGCGGGCGATAGCGACCTGGAGACCTTCTGGCAGAGCGCCGAGCCGCGCGGCTGGCTCCAGCTCACTCTCCCGAGCATGCAGGAGGTGCAGCGCATCACCCTCTCCGAGGCCAAGGGCGAGCAGATTCAGCTCTTTGCGGTCGAGTACCGCCTCACCGACGATGGCCAATGGCGGACGCTCTTTGCGGGGGAAAAGATCGGCGCTCTGCTTGTGGAAGAAGTTCCCCCGACACTCGCCCAAGCCATCCGTATCCACATCCTCGCCAGCGACGCCCCCCCCGCCATCGCCGAGTTCTCGGTGGCGTAGGCATCCCGGCCTCGCACCACTCGGCCACCCTTCGCCTGAAACCCTCGTTCCGAGGGGCGAAGGGTTAATAACACGTGCCTTAAAACCTTCGCCGCGCCCTCGGGGCGCTTCGCCGAAGGCGGCCTAGGCGGGGGCTTTCAACCCCCGACCAACCGAAGCGCCCGGTAGAACGCATCGGGCGGGATGCTGCCGGGGAGCCCCGCCACCTGCCCGTCGCCGGTCTCCACCACCCACCAGTCGCCGGCAAGATCGCGGGCTACATCGAGGGAGAGAAAGCGGGTGCCAAAGCGCTGCGCGAGCGCCGTCCAGCGTGGGAGCTGCTCCTCCGGGCCGGGGAGGAGCGTGAGCTGTGGGAGCAAGAGCAGCGCACCGTCCCAGAAGAACAGCCGGTACTCCTCGTGGAGCGGCATCCCGCGCAGGTCTTTGTGGAGCACGCGGAACGGGTGGAACTCTCGCAAGACGACGCCTTTCTCAAAGAGCGTGCTCCGCTCCGTCAGAAAGTTCGCGAAGATCTCCGCAAAGCGCTCCCGCTCCGTCCCGGCGGGCAGGAAACACGCCTCGCGCCACCGGTACTTCGCCGACTTCACCCAGTCCTTGAGGATGGCGTCTTTGGTGCGGAACTCCGCCGCGTAGAGCGCCCACGCCTCGGCCTCGTCGCGCCCCAAAATCCACTTCGTGCGCGGTGTCTCCCCGATCAGGTTGGGGTAGGCCAGCGGCAAGTAGTGGGCTTCGTCGTAGGCGGCGGGCGGCGTGATCGGCTCCCAGCCTCGCGCCACGAGTCGGGTGTAGAACCCCACGTACTCCGTGTCTGAGAGCATCCAGCCCCGGTAGAGAAGCGGCCCCTCGCCTTGGGGCAGTCGGTATGGCTCCCCGGCACGGAGCGCATTGAAGTCAAAGAAGTGGCAGACAAACCCCGCCGCCCGCGCCGCCCTCACCTCAACCGCAAAGTCCGGGTCGGGTGTCGTGAGATCGTCGTAGTCGCAGGGAAAGAGAAGGTCCATGCTGGCTCTATCGCCGTGCGGGTCCGAAAAAGAAAGTGCTACACTGAGCCACGATGGACGAGACACCAAAACGGGCGCTGGCTCGGCTGCAGGGAATGCTGGAGCTGATGGCGCTTCTGAGCAGCGGGCCGGATTGCCAGCCTACCTATGAGCTCACTCTGCTTCCTCCTGCGGCCAATCTTGCCGAAGCTCTGGAGCAGTATTTCTCGTCGCTTTCCACCTCGCTCAGCCCCAAACAACCCGCGTCTGCCTGGAATATCCGAACCGAGCCCTGCACTCCAAGTCAGCTTCGGGAGAGCTGGGCCAAGTGGTTCTGGCAGGAGTACCACTCCCCACCCATCACAGATGCCCACAAACGGGAGTTTATCCTGGATCGCTTGTGGGAAACCATCGAAGTTGCTCTGGGCGATGTAGCCCTACACCAAGTCCTCACCGACCCACCAATATTTTATGAGTGCCACTGGGAAGATTTTGCGTTGGTGAGCTCGTCAGGGGTTTGGTTGCTCCATCTGGGCAGCTCGGACTAACGCCTGAAGCGTTGCGCCGCCCCAAGGAGCGCCGTATTCGACGACATGGCGCGCAGGCTCCCAGAGATCGCGAGGAATTTTATTGTCATTGCTGCTGTTACGCAGCGTAACCGGTGCCCGTCCCTGGACGTCTACTCGCTATTACGTTGTGGAGTCGTGTCCAGATGAAAACCTTTTTGCCCGTTCTTCTCCTGTCTTTTCTCTCCCTCCCCTGCCAGGCGCAGTACGGTGGATTTGCGGGAGGCGGTGCTGGTGCCAGCGCGGGAGCAAGTGCTGCAGGAATGGGGGCTGCCAGCACGGTGGCAATCGGCGGCGACACAGGAGAGATCTCGGGACAGGGGAGGGGAGGAGAGCTACCCATAAATGGTACCGCTGTTTTCTTCACGGTCCTAGCTCTTGCGGGAGTTACCCTGGGGGGGATCCTCATTGCGCAAGCGAAAGCCTTAGAGCAGGTTGGGGTACTGAAGATCGTCTCCACCCCGCCGGGTGAGGCTCCTGCGAAGATGCGGGAAGCCTGGGTTGGAGTCAAGATTCCTTTGCGGCGTACCAATGCCAAGCCGATAGCAGTGTCCGCTTTCGGCGTTCTCTCACGAAAGGCGGAGAACCTCACAGAGCAAGCCTACGCCGTCCCCGGTGCCGAGGCGATTGAGGCCTTGGTGAAACAGAGCCCGGCAGCGGCCGTTTGGTGGTGCCACAATGTTCCCGAGGTGCGCAATACGGGCTATCTCCTGATTTTCCCGCAGGAGAGCTGTCAGGTCGAGAAATAAGTCCCCACGCTCGCGGGAGAACCCACGCGCCCTCGGGGCGCTTCGCCGAAGGCGGCCTAGGCGGGGATTTTCAATCCCCGCCGATCATCGACCAACCTAATTCGCGACGATATTGACGAGCTTGCCGGGGACGACAATCACCTTGCGGATGGTCTTGCCCTCCAGGTCCGCGCGGACTTTCTCGCAGTCGAGCGCGGTGGCTTGGAGCGTGTCGTTGTCCAGCCCGGCGGGGAGCAGGAGCTTCTCGCGGACCTTGCCATTGACCTGCACCACGACCGTCACTTCGTCGTCGGCGGCCAGCGACGGGTCACTGACGGGCCATTGGGTCTGGTAGAGGTAGCCTTGGCCACCGAGCTTCTCCCAGAGCTCATCGGCGAGGTGCGGGGCGAGCGGGGCGAGCAGGAGGGTCAGCCCCTCCGCCGCTTCCCGTGCCGCCGGGTGCGCGACCCCACCCGCGTTGCAGAACTTGCGCAGGGCATCGTGGAGGATCATCAGGGCCGAGACCACCGTGTTGAAGCGGAAGCTCTCGATATCGACCGTCACCTTCGCGATAGTCTGATGCAGCTTGCGGCGCAGCGCCTTTACCTCGGTGTCGGGCATGGGGGCCCAGGTGTCGGGGAGATCGCCGCTCAGCACGGTCGAGATCGCCTCGGGCGTCCCCGGTGCAGGCGGCGCGGAGACAATCCCGCTCACCGTGTCCCAGACTCGCGACAAGAAGCGGTACGGGCCGTTCATGCGCTCCTCGGACCACTGGATCGTATCCTCGAAGGGCGCTTCAAAGAGAATCAGCGTGCGGAGCGAGTCCGCGCCGTATTTGTCTGCCATCTCATCGGGCGTCACGGCGGTCTGCTTGGACTTGCTCATCTTCAGCCAGGCGAACTCGACCTCGATAGGCTCGATCTTCTGCTGGCCGTCCACCTCGATAATGCGCTCCGCCGGGATGGGGGCCTTGTTGGCATTGTACTGCGCGATCCACTCGTCGCGTGGGTAGCTCACAAACTCGCCGGGCTTGATGGACTTATCGGTCCCCGAGAGCACGGGCGTGAAGGCGTTGAGCATTCCCTGGTTGCGCAGCGCGGCCGCAGGCTCATCGACCGAGATCAGCCCCAGGTCCTGGAAGAACTTGGTGAAGAAGCGGCAGTAGAGCAGGTGCCCGACCGCGTGCTCACGCCCGCCGATATACATGTCGATCGGCATCCAGTAGTCGGCGATTGCCTTGTCCCACGCGGCGGCCGCGTTGTGCGGGTCGGCGAAGCGCAGGAAGTACCACGACGAGTCCACGGAGCCGGCCATGGTATCGGTCTCGCGCTCGGCGGGGCCGCCACAGCTCGGGCAGGTGGTCTGGACAAACTCCGGGATGGTCGAGAGCGGCGAGCGGCCGTCGGGGCCGGGCTTGTAGTTCTCGCAGTCGGGCAGGACCACCGGGAGCTGGTCTTCGGGAACGGGGACAATCCCACAGCTCGGGCAGTGCACCATCGGAATCGGAGTGCCCCAGTAGCGCTGGCGGGAGAGCAGCCAGTCGCGCAGCCGGTACTGAATCTTGCCGCGCCCGTAGCCGTTTTCCTCGATCCACTTGACGACCTTGGGGACGATCACACTCTTGTCTTGTGCCTCGCCTGAGAACGGCGAGCCTAGAGACTCTCGAAAAACGCCGCCGCTGGCAAAGGCCTCGGTCAGCTCGCTCTCGGTGGGCGTGTCGGCCTCGGCGTAGACCAGAACAATCGGCAGGTCGAACTTGCGGGCGAACTCGAAGTCGCGCTGGTCGTGGGCAGGGACCGCCATGATCGCGCCGGTGCCGTAGCCGGTTAGGACATAGTCGGCGATCCAGATAGGAATCTGCGCGCCATTGACGGGGTTGACTGCGTAGGCTCCAGTGAAGACCCCGGTCTTCTCCTTGCCCTCTGCCGTTCGGTCTTCATCGGACTTCTTGGCAGCGTCGGCGGCGTAGGCCTCGACCGCGGCTTTTTGGGCATCCGTCGTAATCTCCGCGACCAGCGGATGCTCGGGGGAGAGCACCATAAAAGTCGCGCCCCAGAGCGTGTCGGGGCGGGTCGTGAAGACGGTTATGCCCCCCCCGCCCCCGTCCGACGGGGGAGCCAGCTTGAAGTCCACCTCGGCGCCCTCGCTACGGCCGATCCAGTCGCGTTGCTGGGTTTTTAAGCCCTCGGCCCAGTCGATGCTATCGAGACCCGCTAGCAGGCGATCGGCGTAGCTGGTGATCCGCAGCTTCCACTGCGGCAGAGGCTTCTTGACCACGGGGCCGTCACAGCGCCAGCACTTGCCATCGACCACTTCCTCGTTGGCCAGGACCGTGCTCTCATTGACACACCAGTTCACGGGGGCGGCATCGCGGTACGCCAGGCCCTTCTCGTAGAGTTTTAGGAAGATCCACTGGTTCCAGCGGTAGTAGCTCGGGTCGGTGGAGTTGATCTCGCGGTCCCAGTCGTAGCTGACCCCGAGGATATTGAGCTGCTTCTTGTAAACTTCGGCTAGGGTCGGCACCACGGTGCGCGGGTTGACGCCCCGCTTGATGGCGTCTTGTTCGGCGGGCTGCCCGAAGGCGTCCCAGCCCATCGGGTTGAGGACATTGAAGCCCTGCATCGCCTTGAAGCGGGCCACGACATCGCCGGGGACGTAGTTCTTGCAGTGCCCGACATGTAGGCCGGAGCCCGACGGGTAGGGGAACATGACAAGCACGTAGTACTTCTGCTTGCTCGTGTCTTGTGTGGCCTTGTGCACCTTCGCCTCAGCCCAGCGGGCCTGCCACTTCTTCTCAATCTCGCGGAAGGGGTAGCGCCCCCCGCTATTTTCGTCAATTACAGCGTCGCTCATAGTTGTATCCCCAAAGTATACCGCCTCTGTCGCTCAGGAGGGACCCCGTGCTAAAATGCGGGGCTGAAGCACGTCGAGCCAGAGAACCTGCAGGAGCACGGCGGCGTAGGGGAGCTGAAACTGCCAGCCGGTGATGTCGTAGTGCCAGCCAAACGAGGCACCGACGGGGTAGTTGCTCAGCACCAAGAGGAGCCAAGGGCAGAGAGTCCCGTGCTTGCGGCTGTAGCGAACGGTCAGGTAGAGCTGGCTGTAGTGGAAGAGCAGCCCGAGGAGCTTGAGCTGGACGCCCACCGACTGGTTCGGGTCCAGCAGCGCCACGCCGCACGAGCCAGGGAGCAGGCAGAGCCCCACGCCAACAACCAGCGCGAGAACCAAGCCAATCCGGCCTAGCGTCTGAGTCTGCCACGCCTGCACAAATGTCTGTTGTCGGAGCCAGCGTACGACGAAAAAGAGCCCGAAAAGGCACAGGGCGCACAAGGGAATGTCGTAGATCTCGTTCTGGAGAGGGAGGCGCAGCTCCCAGTGCGAGTGGGAGAGCGCCCCGCGCAGGAGCCGCCAGGGACGAAGATGCGGCTCATCGGCATCGGGGAGAACCCTGCTGCGGTAGGTGTAGAGGAGCCCAATGAGCCCAAAGAACAGCCCTACAGTGCCCGCCCGCGCTCGCCACGATGCGGAGCCGGGGCGCAGTAGGGCCAGCACGGCGAGCTGTGCGGGCAGGATGTAGCCGTGCTCCTTGGTCAGGCATGCCAGGCACAGAAAGAGCACCGTGCTCAGGAGAGAGCGCGTCTTGCCCCGCTCCAGCCAGAGGTCGAAGCTCAGCAGGCTCGCCGCCATAAAGGCCACGAGCACGAACTGGGGCTGGCCGGGAAACCACGCGAGCCAGTAGGTCCGCCAGCCGCTCAGGTCCGCGCCGAACACGAGAATTGGGGCCGCGAGGGCGACGTAGACAGGGCTCTGGACAAAGCGCCGGGCGAGGAGGGCCATGAGCACCGCCGCCGGGACATAGAGCACGACCCCCAGCCAGAGGAACCCGCCGCTGCCCCCGTGCTCCCAGCTCCAGCAGTGGAACCAGTGCAGGTACGAGCTCAGCGGGCGAAAGTAGCGCGTCCCCTGGTGGATCCAGGTCCCGTGCCACCAGGCGGCCCCGTCGCGCCAGAGCTCGGGAGCCTTGTGGTAGCCACGCCGAAGCTGGTGCTCGTCGAAGGCCGCGCGGTAGTCCTGCGCTGAGGTCGTGGTGAGCGCGAGGGCGTAGATTCCCCGGAGCTCCTTCTGGTAGGTGTGGTCGTCGGTGTTGTGCCAGAGAAAGAGCCCCAGCAGCAAGACAAGCACCCCAACCCAGAGGCGCGCTGGGGACAGCCTACTCATCCGAGGCGGCTCACTGCCACTTGTCCCAGGGAACTTCCTTGTAGTCAGGGGGGACCGCAAAGAGGGAGTCGGGGAGGGACTTGTGCTCCAGACGAAGCGTCCGTGTTGTCACGACCACGGTCCCGTTGAGCGCGTTTTTCTGCGGGGGAGTCGTGGCGAAGGTGACACGGAGGGTCGTGGTCAGGGGGATGCCGTGTTGCTTGGAGGCGGCACTGAGCAAGGGCTGCATCATCTGCCCCATGGGGTTCTGGGAGCCCGCCAGTGCCGCGGTGGCGTACTGGACACTCGGGGCGAGCGTGTCTCTTTCCGAGAGCCAGTTCTCCACCGACATCTTCACGGTGAGGAACTTGGGGAACTGACGCCGCTCTGCCTCCGTGGGTGCCTTCTGCGCGAGGGCCTTCATGTCGAGAAGCGCCGTGCTCTGGATTAGCCAGCTCTGCGCTTTCTCTCCCGCGATGGTCTTGCGCTGGCCGCCCTTGCGCGACGAGGCCTGGACCTTGGCGTTGCTGTACTCGGGCGCTTGGCCAGGCCGAAGCTGCGCCACAGCGATAGAGCGGTAGATCTTCTCCGTGGGGCGGAGCTGGTAGATCTTGTCTTGGAGAAAGAGCGTGATCAGTGCCCCCTGCTGGGTGCGCCCCCGCGTCCCTTGGTAGTAGAGGATCGTGCGAACCGGCGGCTTTCCCTGCTGGAGGGTCTCGGTGACTTGGTAGATTCCAGGATGCGACTGCATGACCTCCAGTATAGCCCGAGTCCCTCACAATCGGCTCTGGCGGCGGGCGCGTCCTGATAAAATGCCGTAGGAGGAGCCGCCGATGCCGCTCTACGGTTGGATTGTGCTGGGGGTTGTGGTCCTCATTGGCCTGTCCCGTCTTGCGTTTCTGATCGAGGCTATCTCGGTTACCTACCAGATGCTCAAAGGTCGCCGCCTCGACATTCGCAAAGGCGCACTCTGGGGCACCGCCAGCATCCTCAGCGAGGCCACGATTCAGACCATCCACTACCAGAGTGCTCTGGATCACGAGCACACCCTGCACGAAATCAACAGTGGACACCACGATGGCATCAGCCATGAAGTGATGCCCTAGGAACAAGTCCTTGGGCTTGAAAGGGCGACGGCTCCCTGCGGAGCCAACCGAATCTGTTGGGCACGAAGGTGCCCGTCGCCCTCTTAAGCCCGGACACTCGTTGTCCGGGTGTTCTCGGTTGTCCGGGTGTTCTCGTTGTCTGGGAAGACTTTCGTGAGGGGTACAATAGCCTGTGAACCTACCGACTTCCTACAAGCGCTGGCATCTCTATGGCGCGGGGCTGGAGAGTGTCCGGCTCGAAACGGTGCCGCTGGTGCCGCCCGGCCCCGATGAGATTCTCATGCGCCACGATGCGTGTGGCATCTGCTTCTCCGATATCAAGATCATCAACCTCGGCGGCGAGCACCCACGCCTCACGGGCCGCGATCTGGCGAACAACCCCGTGGTGATGGGCCACGAGGTGACTCTGACCGTGGTGGCCGTGGGTGAGAGGCGCACGGATCGCTTCGCTGTGGGGCAGCGCTTTATTGTCCAGGCCGATGTCTACTACAAGGGCACCAACCTGGCCTACGGCTACGCGATCACCGGCGGGATGAGCCAGTACGGGCTGATCGGCAAGGAGCTGCTCGACGGCGACGAGGGCTGCTATTTACTGCCCCTCGACGAGAGCTCCAACGATGCCGAGGGCGCGCTGGTGGAGCCCTGGGCTTGCGTGGAGGCCTCGTACCGCTGGAAGCACCGGACGGCACCCACCGCGGATGGCGACTATCTCCTGATCCCAACCAATCTCAAGGTGCGCCTCGCCGACGATCCCGCGGGGCGGCGGAGCATTGTCCAGAACGGGGTGGTGCCCGACCCACCGCACGGCAAGGGCTACGATGACATCTACATCAACGGCGATGCACCCGCCCCCGAGGTCTTCGAGGCGGCGTGCAAGAAGCTGGCGAAGAACGGGACGGTCTATGTGCGGGTGGAGACACCGCTGGCGCGCCCCGTGGCGGTCGATGTGGGACGCATCCACTACGATGGCCACGCCTATATCGGCCCCAAGGAGAACCAGCGCAATGAGATTTTAGGCGGCGGCGTCTCCTGGTTTATCGGGGCCGCCGGGCCGATGGGGATGATGCACGCACAGCGCGCCCTCTCCCTCCCCGAGCCGCCGCGCCTCCTGCTCATCACCGACCGTCACGATGCCCGCCTCCAAGCGGTCGCAGATCGGTTTGGGGCGCTCGCCAAGGAGCGCGGCGTGGAGCTGATCCTCTGCAATGTCCGCACCGGCCCCGAGCCCGACCTGAAGGCAATCGCGCCCGACGGCTTCGACGATATTGTGGTGATGGTGCCTAGTATCGAGGCCATCGAGCAGAGCTTCCCGCATCTGGCGGAGAACGGTGTGCTCAATGTCTTTGCCGGGGTCGCACGCGGCACCACCGCCACAATCGACGTCTCCGATATCTGCTTTAAGAACGTACGGATTGTCGGCACCTCGGGCTCGAGTATCGCGGATATGTACGCCGTGAAAGAAAAACTCGAAGCGGGGACGCTGGCAACCGGCGACTCCCTCGCGGCGATTGGCGGCCTCGAAACCTTCGCGGAGGGCCTCGCCGCCGTGAAGAACAGCCGCTTCTCGGGCAAGACCGTGATCTACCCGCATGTGGAGAACCTCCCGCTCACCGCACTCCCTGATCTGAAAACCGTCCGCCCCGCTGTCTACGAAAAGCTCCGCGACGGCCAGTTCTGGACCGACGAAGCCGAAGCAGCCCTCAGCGCATAAAAAAGAACCCCCTTCCTTCGCCCCTCGGAACGAGGGTTTCAGGCGAAGGAAGGGGGCAGGGGGATGGATGTAAACCGGGGATGGATGCCCTAGTGCCGGAAGTGCCGGACGCCGGTGAAGACAAGGGCGATGTTGTACTGGTTGCACAGCGCGATCGTCTCATCGTCCTTCACCGAGCCACCGGGCTGGATGATCGCCGTCACTCCTGCCTTCGCTGCGACCTCGGGGCCGTCGGGGAAGGGGAAGAAGGCATCGCTGGCCAGCACGGAGCCGGGGCCATGCTCGCCGGCCTGCTCGACCGCGAGGCGCACGGAGCGGACACGGTTCATCTGCCCCGCCCCAACTCCACGGATCGCGCGGCCCTTGGTCATCACAATCGCGTTGCTCTTGATGTGCTTGACACAGCGCCAAGCAAAGAGCAGCTCGGAGAGCTCATCGGCGGTGGGCTGGCGCTCGGACTTGACCGTCAGCTCGCTCTCGCTGAGGGGGCGGTAGTCGCGGGTGGAGACCAGCATACCTCCGACCACTTGCTTCAGCAGGTAGCCGTCCTTGCCCGGCCCCGCGATCCCCTCCACTTGCAGCAGTCGCAGGTTCGCGCCCCACTTCTTGCCCCCGACCACTTTCTTGATCGCCGCCTCGTCGTAGTCCGGCGCCACAATGCACTCCAGGAAGTTGTTCAGCCCGACAATCTGCTCCGCCAGCGCGAGGTCAAATTTCTGGTTGATGGCGAGAATCCCACCAAAGGCGCTGATCGTGTCGGCCTCACGGGCACGCACAAACGCCTCGGCGATGGTCTCGCCTTGAGCGCAGCCACAGGGGTTGGCGTGCTTGATGATCGCCGCAGTCGGGGCATCGGGGAACTCTTTGACCAGCTCCAGCGCGCCGTCGAGGTCGTAGAGGTTGTTGAAGCTGACTTCTTTCCCCGAATCGTCGCGGCGGGTGGCGTTGCCGATGCAGGCTTCCGTGCCCCCCCCGCCCCCATGAATGGGGGAGCTTTTGTAGAATCCGGCTACTTGGTGCGGGTTCTCGCCGTAGCGTAGATCCTGGACTTTCTCAAAGCTCAGGCGCAGTGTGGTGGGCAGAATCGCCTCCGGCTCGACAAACTGCTTCTCGAAGTAGCTGGCGATCAGGGAGTCGTAGGCCGCGGTGTGGGCGTAGGCCTTGGCCATCAGCTTGCGCCGCAGGGTCAGGCTCACGCCGTCGCCGTCGTTCTCGGACAGGAGCTGGGCGTAGTCGGTGGGATCGACCACAATCGCGACGCCCTGGTGGTTCTTGGCGGCGGAGCGCACCATCGCGGGGCCACCGATATCGATGTTCTCAATCGCGTCTTCCAGGGTCACATCGGGCTTGGCGATGGTCTTGGCAAAGGGGTAGAGGTTCACGACCACGAGGTCAATCGGCCCAATCCCATGCTCCGCGATAGTCGCCAGGTGCTCCGGCTTGTCCCGGTCCGCGAGAATCCCGCCATGGACATTGGGGTGCAGGGTCTTGACCCGCCCCTCCAGCATCTCGGGAAAGCCCGTCAGCTCGTCGATGGCGCGTACCGCCAGTCCTGCGTCCTTGAGCGCCTTTGCCGTCCCGCCGGTAGAGACCAGCTCCACCCCACGTGCCGCCAGCGCCTGCGCCAGCTCGACGATTCCGGTCTTGTCGGAGACGGAGAGCAGCGCCCGTTTAATCTTGATGTATTCCACGGAGATCATTGTACCGCGATCTTGTTTTGGCAAATTTTGCCAAAGGCGATAAAATCTACTCAGGAGCAAGAGCAATGGCAACCATGAATATCTCCCTTCCCGACACGATGCGGACGTTTGTTGAGGAAGAGCTTGTGGAGGGGGGGTATCAGACCGCGAGCGAGTACTTTCGTGATCTCGTTCGGGAGCGACAGCAATACAAAGCCCAACAGAAGTTCGAGGCACTGATCGCTGAAGGGCTGGCTTCCGAAGCCGTTGTCACCACGCCTGAGTTTTGGGCGGAGCTAGAAACGAAGCTCTTTGGCAAAGAATCAGGCGAGATGGAGCGGTGAGCCTGACTGTCGTTGCGCGTCAGCGTGCCATCGAAGATTTATCCCAGCAAGTAGCGTTTTACAAACGCGAAGTCTCCGATACTGCAGGACAAAAGCTCTATAAGGCCGCCGTGCAGACCTTTGCTTTTCTCGCGGATCAGCCGGGAGTAGGTGCTCCTGCCGGGAGCCTTGCGGTTCCTGACCTGCGGCGCTGGCGCATCAAGGGCTACGAGAAAATCCTGATCTTCTACCACTACGACGACCACAATCTCTATCTCATCCGCATCCTCCACGGCGCACGGGACTTAGACAGCCTGCTCGACGATGAGCACGAGTTTTCGGAGTAGCTCCATGCCCAAACCCTCGAACAGCGACCTATGTTTTGATGGGGCTTCGCTACCCCAAGGAGTTTATCGAAATGATCTTGAGTCAAAATATTCTGGAGCAGTCCACGACCTACCAGGACATTATTGCACGGGGGGCTCGGGAAAACAGCCGCAGCCTCGTTCTTGATCTGGGTAAGCAGAACTTGGGCGTCCCGACTTCTGAACAAGTGAAGCAGGTGGAGGCGATAGAGGATACAGAAGTGCTGAAGGGGCTCATCGGGCAGATTTTCAAGGTCAAGACCTGGAACGACCTCCTCGCCGCCCTTCCGGCCACAGTCGCTCCACAAAACTGAGCGGAATTTCTCCCCTGGCTTCGCCGCCCCGTTATCGAAAGCGGTGAGGATCACTTTCAAGGATTGCTTTTCGCAACTCTTCCTCTGTCATTCCACTAGCTTCAGATTCTTCACCCGTATTTGGAAATATAGCATCTAATTCATCTTCGCTAAGAATCGTTTCTGGGTCTAATTGATTAAGTATTTTAAAAATAAATTCGTCAAATTTACCAAATTTAAAAACTCCGATATTTGAAAAAGAAGAAACTATACCGTCAGCATTAATATAAATTTCATCTGATCCATACACTTCATCATCGGTCCATTCATAATTTAACAAGCATAATGGTGAGTTGTTATGTCCTGATATACTATCCATAAATGATACAATGTTCGTTTTGAAGTTTTCCAAAAAAGTAAATTCTGCGGACATATAAGACTTTAATCTAAAATCAATTCGTATCTGCCCGTCTATATCCATTTTACTTGCAAGTATATTTAACCCTCCAAATGATTCAAAAATAGTTTTATGGTAATCAAAAAACAGGAACTTCCGATTTCGGAAAATCTCCTCAAAAGGAGCGATTTCTATTTTTCGTCCATCGTCCCATCCTGACTCTTTCAGTACGCTATAGATATTCATGACAGTGCAGATTCTTTATACTTTAAACGGTCTTGTTTTGGGAAGCCCGAACTCGGCGCGGATGGGGCGGGTGGCTACTTTGTGGTAGGGCCACTGGCGTTGGCGGCGCGTTGGATGGTGCGGCGGGTCTTGGCGAGGTCTTCTAGGAGGGCGTTTAGCTCTTGGCAGGCCTGTTGCTTGTCCGAGATCGTGACGGTGTAGGGTTGGTCGCGGAGCGCGGCGGAGGCACGACGCCCCATAGCCGGACGATCTCCGTCCCGGCTAAAAAGAAAAATCCCCGCCGGAGAGGTCCGGCGGGGGAGATGTGATCTATTATTTTCTCTCAAACTGCGTAGGAGATCGCGCTGACGGGCAAATCGTCTGGCGGCTCCTCCGCGCGGCGGAAGCGGCGCTGCCACTCCACAATCTCGTCGAAGGCCTTGAGGGCGGCGTCCACGATCTTGGGATCGAAGGCTTTCCCGGACTCCTCTTTAAGCTTCTTCTTCGCATCCTCATTGGTGAGGGAGCGCTTTTTGTGGTTGTAGCTGGTCCATTGATCGAACGCGTCGGCGATGGCTACGATCCGGCCATAGAGGGGGATCTCGTCCCCTTCCAGTGCCTGCGGGTAGCCCCGACCGTCCCAGCGCTCGTGGTGGGAGAGGGCGATCAGCTCGGCGGAGCGCAGGAGCTCCGACGGTGACCCGGAGAGCAGGCGTGCTCCCAGGATCGCGTGCTGACGGTAGACCGATTCCTCGTACTCGTCGCGCTCGCCCTTCTTATTGACGATGCTATCCTCGATGGCGAGCAGGCCGATGTCATGGACTTGGCTGGCGTAGAGCAGCATCTCGGCCGCGTCTTCGTCCAGGCCCATCGCCTTGGCGATCACCATGCTGTACTGCCCGACCGCCCGGATGTGGGCGGCGGCGGTCGGTCCCTCGCGGAACTCCGCGGTGTAGGCCATGCGCTGCATTGCATCGAGTGCGGAGCGGCGTGCGGCCTCCTGGGACTGCTTGACCTCTTCCATGGCGTGGCGCAGGTCGGCGGTACGGCTGCGAACCGTCTCCTCCAGGTTGCGCTGGTGCTTCTTGAGATCGTCCTGTGCCCGCTTCATCTTCAGGAGCGAGGCGACACGGACTTGCAGCTCCGTGCGGTCTACCGGTTTGCAGATCCAGTCGTTGGCTCCTGCTTCGACGGCGCGGAGGCGATCCTCTTTGCCGGAGAGAGCAGTGACCATCACGATTGGGATATCGTTGAAGCGCGACTCCTCGCGGATTCGCTTGCAGACCTCGACTCCGTCCATGCCGGGCATCATGTAGTCCAGCAGGATCATGTCGTAGCTGGCATCGAGTTTCTCCAGCGCCTCGGGGCCGCTGCTCACCAGCTCGGAGTCGTAGCCCAGGGTGCGGAGCATCGCCGAGAGCATCTCGCGATTGATCTCGTCGTCGTCCACCACCATCAGGCGTGCACTGCTGTTGGCAGCCGTCGCAAAGCTCAGGCCACGCTTGCGGCGCTTGCCGCTGATCGGTTGCTCCACCGGTGGCGGAGCGACAGGAGTTGCCGGCACGATAGGAGTCTTCACCAGCTCCAGAGTGGGGCGTGTGACGGGCTCCTCGATATCCAGGACGATGGGGGACATCGGCTCGCTGACCAGCTCCAGAACCACCGGCTGCTCGTCGTCCTGGGCCAGTGTCAAGAGCGAGTCGTCGCCCTCGGCAGCCAGCGTCAGCGGAGTATCGTCGGCCATCAGCGTGATCGCCGGCATCTCCACGAGCGTCTCGGTAGTCAGGAGTGGGGTGTCCAGCAGAGGCTCGTCCAGCAGGACGGGGGCTTCCGCGAGGGACTCCGCAAACTCTTGAACCATGCGGGGGAAGGAGCGGGTGTTGATCGGCTTCGTGATGTAGCCAATACAGCCCACTGCCAGCGCCCGCTCCTCATCGCCTTTCATCGCATGAGCGGTGAGGGCAACAATAGCAATATGCTTGGTCTTCGGATTCTTCTTGAGGATGCTGGTAGCCTCCAGACCGTCCATTCCGGGCAACTGAATGTCCATCAGGATTAGGTCGGGGAGCCCCGCCTCCGCGAGCCGAATGCCTTCCTCTGCGGTCATAGCCATCTCAAAAGAGAACCCTGCTACTTCCAGGAGGTCGGTTACCAGCTCCATGTTCACTGGATTGTCTTCGACAACCAGTATTTTCTTTTCAGACACGATCTTTCTCCGTCTCGTATCGTCGGGCCAGAGATTGGCAGGGACTACGCAGCAGCACGCTCACTCCGACCACGGCGCGTGGGGGCGGCGGTGGGGGGGGCGGGGCTCGCTTCTTCGGTTTCCTGCTCAGAGGCGATCCGAACGGCACTGATCTCGCGGACATCGGTGAAGGTTCGCAGGAGGCTCTCGGCCTCCACGGGCTTCACCACGAACTCTGCGGCGCCCAGCTGGAGAGCGCGGTTGCGCTCTTTTGTCACCGAGACTACCACCACAGGCGTTGCCTTGAGGCTGGCCTCGGCCTTGAGCTGGCTGAGAAGCTCCCAGCCATCTTCCCCATTGAGCTCGACCTCCAGCGTGATGATGGCCGGCTTGAGCTCTTGGGCGAGGGAGAGGGCATCCTTTCCGCTATTGGCGCGGGCCACATCGTAGCCGCCCTCTTGCAGGTGGTGGGTGAGCAGCTCTGCCGCGGAGGCATCGCTGTCGATCACGAGCGCCATGGACTTGGGAGCGCTGGCGGGTGCGGTGGTTGTCCGCTCGGTCTTGGTGCCGCGGCCGGGGCCGTTGTCCTCGGGGCCGAAGGGAACCGTGAAGCTAAAGGTGCTTCCCTGGCCCTCGCCCTCGGAGCTGACCCAGATGCGGCCGCCGTGCATCTCGATAAACTTCTTCACCAGTGCCAGACCAAGGCCCGTGCCCTGCTGCTGGCGGGAGTAGGAGTTATCGACCTGCTCGAACTCGCGGAAGATGCGGTCCTGGTCCTCTTTCTTGATCCCGATCCCGGTGTCCTTGACATCCACCTGGAGGAAGCTGCCGTTGCCGGCGGTTGCCAGCACGACCGTGACTTTCCCGTTCTCCGGGGTGAACTTGATCGCGTTGGAGATCAGGTTGTAGAGCACCTGCTTGAACTTGGCCTGGTCGGCGATCAGCGGGGGCAGGGTGGTGCCGCCCTCCACCTCCAGAGTGATGTTCTTCTTCTGGAGAAGCGCCTTGACCAGGTTGTCCACCGTTCGCACGGCGGTCAGCGGGGAGAAGGCGGCGTAGTCGAGCTGGACGCGACCGGCCTCGATCTTGGAGAGATCGAGAATGTCGTTGATGAGCTGCAGGAGGTGGCGCCCCGACGACAGGATATTGCCGACATAGCGCTCCTGCTTGGGGGTGAGCTCGCCAAAGGTGCGGTCGTGGAGGATCTCGGAGAAGCCGATGATCGCGTTGAGCGGGGTGCGGAGCTCGTGGCTCATGTTGGCCAGGAACTGGCTCTTGGCGCGGTTGGCCTCCTCGGCGGCCTCTTTGTCGCGGCGCATGGCCTCGGCTTGGCGGCGCTCGGAGACATCGTGGGTGACCACGACGCAGCGCTTCTCGCCCGTGGCTTCGTCCTTCCAGCTTGCCAGGACAACCTCGATGGGGAACGCGCTGCCGTCTTTGCGGACACCGTAGATATCGAGTGTGCGCGGCTTGTTGGCGTCTTCGAGGCGATCGACTGCCTTCTTGAAGCTCTCGCGGCTATCGTGGGCGACCAGCAGGCCGGCCTCTAGGTCCAGAGCCTCGGCCTGACCGTAGCCGTAGATGGCCTCGGCGGCGCGGTTCCAGGTGATGACCTTGCCTTGCTCATTGATCACACAGACCGCATCGTGCGACGACTCCACGAGGGCGTTGAGGAAGATATCGGAGCCTGCGAGCGGGGTGGACGCCGGAGCGGCGCTTCCCTTGGCGGCCTCGGCGGCGGCGAGGGCCTCCTTGGTCTGCTTGAGCTCATAGGCGACCTTCTCGGACATCTGGGTGAGCTTATTGAGGCGCTGTTCGGCGCGCTCTTCCGACTTCAGGAGCTGGGCTTCGGCATCGGCTGCCTTGGCCTCGACATCCTTGAGCTGGCTGCGGGTCTCGTCGAGCTGGCTCTTGAGGGCGGTGAGCTCCTCGGTGCTTGCGCCCGATGCCGATGCGGTCTCCAGGCTTGCCTGTGCCGCGGCGAGGGCGCTGCTGAGGCTGGCCTTCTCGGCGTCCCACTGGGCGCGCTGCTCCTCAAGGGCCTTCTGGCCGCCTTCCAGAGTTCCCACACGAGCAACCTGGGTGGCCAGGTCCTTGGTGAGTCCCTCCGCACGCTGCTCCGCCTCTTTCAGGCGGCGCGCGGTCTCATCGAGCTCCTTGCGGAAGCTGGTCTCTTTCGCGGCGAGCTGCTGCTCGACCTCTTTTAGCTTCGCCTCCGACTCACTACTGCGGGAGGACTTCTTGTCGGATGAGGACTTCTTGGCAGCCTCGGCCATCAGTTGCTTCCCTTTGAGGTAACTCATCAGGCCACCGATGCCGCATGCTAAGCCTGCACCCATACCAATGATTCCAGACACGTCAGCCATTCGTGGCACACACCTTTCGCACAATCGGGTTCATTTGAGAAAATTTCATTCTTAGATCACGAGCTCCGCCTCAAGCTGGCTGAGCTTCTGGCGCGCTTCCAGGAGGTTAGCCTGTTGGCGCTGCATGTTGAGGTAGATCATCAGGCCCTGTGCTCCCCCGATACAGCGCAGAAGCTGGCAGCGCTGACCGAGCGTGATCACAATGTCCTCGATGGTCTCTTTAGTGTCGAGAGAGGAGAGTACTCTGAACTTGGCCTTCATAAGATCCGTATTCGCCGCGGCCTCGATATCCAGGCTCGGGGTGTCCCCCGCAATTCCTAGCATCTTGCCACTCTTGAGATCCACCAGCACAGCGCCGGTCACTCCCTGCAATCGCATCACTTCTTCAAGGCAGGTTCTAACATTTGCCATAGAACGTATCCTTTAACATGCTAATGGTCGGAGGAATTGCTGGTAGAACTTAGGGGTAATTTTAGAGAGAGTCTATGCTGTATAATCCGCCAAGATGCTGCCCCCCCTCACCGACCCGACCAACCCGCCTCTGGTGGAGGCTCTGGGAAGCGCCGAGGCCCTGAGAATTGCGGCTCTGGGCTACCGCGTGCTCTGGATTGAGACCACACCTGAGGCGCTCAAGGCCGCGCGGCGCCTGATGCTGGCGCAGCCGTTTCTGGTGCAGAATCGCATCGAAGGGATTGTCTTGCGACCATGAAGAATGTTGTTTTTGTCTTCTCCGATCAGTGGCGCTGGTGCGACCATGGCTACACGGGCAATAAAGAGGTGGCGACCCCGCACCTGGATGCCCTTGCGCGGGAGAGTGTGCACTTCACCCACGCGATCGCGACCATGCCGGTGTGCTCGCCGTGGCGTGCGAGCTTTCTGACGGGCCAGTACCCGCTGACCCACGGGCTTTTCTTAAACGACCTGCGGCTCAACCACAAGGCCACATCGCTGGCGGAGGCGTTTGGGCAGGCGGGCTACGACACGGCGTGGATCGGGAAGTGGCACCTCGACGGCACGGGGCGTAGCCAGCGGATCCCGAAAGAGCGCCGCCAGGGCTTTGACCACTGGCGCGTTTTAGAGTGCACCCACAACTACCTCCACTCGGAGTACTTCGCCGGCGACGAGACCCAAAAGCGTACCTGGCCCGGCTACGATGCCTACGCCCAGACCGACGAAGCGCTTGCGTATTTACAGAGCCGCCCCAAGGACAAGCCGTTTCTGCTCTGTCTGTCGTTTGGGCCGCCGCACGATCCGTATAGAATGTGCCCCGAGGAGCTTCTTAAGACCTACGATGCCAAGACCCTGAGCCTGCGGCCCAATGTCCCCGACGCCAGCCGCGCCGATGCCCAGAAGACCTACGCGGGCTACTACGCCCATATCGCGGCGCTGGACCAGTGCGTGGGTAAGCTCCTCGCGGCCCTCAAGGCCAGCGGGCAGCTAGAGAACACGGTCTTTGTGTACACGTCGGATCACGGCGACATGCTGCACTCGCACGGGATGCTCAAGAAGCAGAAGCCTTGGGACGAGTCGATCCGGGTGCCGCTGCTGATCCGCCTGCCCGGTGGGAAAGCCCGCACGATCGAGGGACCCATCGGAACCCCCGACCTCATGCCAACCCTGCTCGGCCTCTGCGGCCTGCCCGTTCCCGCGACCGTGGAGGGCCGCAACCTCGCCGCCGTGGTCCAGGGCAAACGGACCTGGGACGACGACGCGGCGCTGATTCTCTGTGCGGTACCGTTTGGGGAGTGGCTCCGCAGGAATGGCGGGCGGGAGTACCGGGGGATTCGCACGGTGCGCTACACCTATGTCCGTGACCTCAGCGGCCCCTGGCTCCTCTACGATAACCGGGAAGACCCGTATCAGCTTACGAATCGCGCCAACGACCCGGCGCTCAAGGGCGTGCAGGCGGAGCTGGAGAAAAAGCTCGCCGCCCGCCTCAAAGAGACCGGCGATGACTTCGCTAGCGCCGACACTCTGATCGCCCGCTGTGGCTACAAGACCGATGCCAATGGAACGGTGGACTACGCCAACCCCCAGCGCTGGGGGCAGGAGACCGTCAAGGCGCGGGTGTAGGTCGCGCCGTTTTCATCGCTCCCATGAACGCACCCAAGGGGTACCCGGTCTTGCTATCCTCGTGCCTCGGACACAAAGGGCTGCGCCCATAATTCGGTATGGCCGAAGGCCTTCGTGTCGGAGCTTGCGACGACAGCAAGACGCCCCGCTCTAACCGGGGCGATACGAAACGGGGGCGATCTAAAACGCGACCTACACCAGCCCCCGTGCCTTCAGCCACTCCTCGCAGCGCTTGGGCCAGGCGGTGGGGATGGGCTTATCTTTCTGGGGACGCATGCCGTAGCCATGCCCGCCGGACTCCCAGATATGGAGCTCTGCGGGGACACTCACTTTTCGGAGCGCGGTGAAGAGCTGGACACTGCTCTGGCACGTCACGCCATCGTCGGCGGCGTGGGCGAAGAAGAACGGGGGCAGGTCTTTGGTCACCATCGCGGCGTACTCGGGCTGGAGCTGGAGGTTGTTGTCGCAGAAGTACGCGGGGTAGACCAGCACCGCAAAGTCCGGGCGACACGAGAGCTTGTCCGTGTCGTCTTGGTCGTCGTAGAGCGATTTTCCATTCTGCAAGGCGGCCATACCGGCGGTCTTGCCGCCCGCAGAGAAGCCGAGGATGCCGAGCTTGTCGGGGGTAACGCCCCACTTTTGCGCGTTGGCACGCACCAGACGAAGCGCACGCTGGGCGTCCATGGTCGGTCCCTCCCAGTTGGGCTTGAGCGAGCCGGTGGGGACGCGGTACTTCAGCACAAACGCGGCAATCCCTTGCTTATTGAGCCACTCGGCGATCTCGGTGCCCTCGAGGTTCCAGGCCAGGATGTTGTAGCCGCCGCCGGGGCAGATCACGACCCCGGTGCCCGTGCGCTTCCCCGACGGCAGGTAGACATGCAGCTCGGGCTGGCTGACATTGCCGAGCCGGATCACGGGCTTGCCGCCGGTCATCCCGACACCGGGCTTGGACGTATCGGCCTCGGGGCCGGTGACCAGGGGGGCGCCGCCGGGCAGCTTGCCGGGCCAGAGAGAGAGCGATTCGATCTTCATGTGCCCACTGTACCGCCACCTCCAGAGAAAAGACAAACTGCCCGACATTTCTACCAGGATGCTCTCTAAAATTTCCTCGGATAGCCGCACGATGCTTGCGCTCGGCTTGGCGTTTTGGGCCCTCTATCTGGCGACCCTCTGTCCCACGGTCTTCCGCGGCGACTCGGGGGAGATTATCGCGGCGATCTGGGGGCAGGGGGTGATCCATCCTCCGGGCTATCCTCTCTTCACCCTCCTCGGGAAGCTGTTTCTGGTGCTGGTGCCCTTTGGGGAGCCGGCCTTTCGGATAGGGGTGCTGGTGGCGCTCGGGGGGGCGGCGGCGGTCGCCTGCCTCTACCGGGTGCTCCGCGCTCTGGACGTGCCGGTGCGTGCGGCGCTGGGGGCAGCGGCGTTTTTCGGGGGGAGCCTGACTTTTTGGAGCCAGTGCAATCGGGTGGAGGTCTATAGCCTGCATCTCTTTCTCGTGCTCCTGGCGATCTGGCAGTGCCTCCGCTTCCGTGCCACCGGCGACGAGCGCGCGCTCTTTCTGGCGTGCTTCTCGGTCGGGCTGGGGCTTGCCCACCACCTGACAGTCGCGCTCCTGGTGCCGGGCTTACTGGTTCTCTGTGGGGCGCGCCTCTGGCAGGTGTCGGGGCTAGCGCGGCGTCTGCTGGTGGGAATCGGCTTGCTGGTGCTCAGTGGGCTTCCTCTCTACACCATCCTCTGGGGAAAGCTAGGGAGCCCCGAGGCCTTCTGGGCACATGTCACGGGGCAGAGCTACCGAATCTTCCTGGCTCCTCCCACGACTTGGAGTGCGCTTCAGAAGCCGCTCACGCTGGCGGGGGCGATCTTTGCGGAGAATGGGTTTGGGCCGCTCTGGGTGCTGACGGCTCTGGGGGGAGTGGCACTGGGCCGCCGACAGCCAGGGACTCTCGCGGGGCTGGTGCTCATGGGCCTGGCCATGGCCGGGTACTGCCTCTGCTACACCATCGAGGACATCGCCTCCTACTACCTGGTGCCGCTCGCGCTTGTGGTCGTGCTGGTGGGGGTGGCTCTGGGGCAGGTCGAGCAGGCCCTGGAGCGCCGGCAGCGACCCCGTATCCTGGCTCTGGGAGCGTGCTTTGTTCTCCCTGCGTTCGGCTTGACACTGAGCTTTCCGGCCTGCAACCTCCACGCAGCCACCGGGATTCGGCAGCTGGCGGTGCAGAAGCTATTGGCCTGCGCGCCGGGCTCGGTCTTGCTCTGCCAGGGCGACGAAGACACCTACTCGCTGCGCTATGTCCACCAGATTCTAAAGCTCCGGCCCGATGTCACGGTTCTGGACCCGGAGCAGCTCGCCCAGAGGGGAGGGGCATCGCTGGAGGGGCGTCCCCTGGCCTCGACCTACTTTGGGACCTCGGCCCAGAACGCTGCACAGCTCGGGGAGTCGCTGGAGCTGGAGTGGCTCCGCACCCACTACATCCCCGTGCCCCGTGGGGTGATCCTGGTGCTGGTTCCTCTGGCGAGCCCCCCGGCCATGACCGACGTGATCGCCCAGAGCAAGGCCGCCTGGGAGACTATCGACCTCCCCGAGCTTCCCGTCGCCGCCACGGCCACCGAGGTCGATGGGGACTACACCCGCCGCCACTATGTCACCATGCTCTGCAACTACGCCTTCCTCTACGAGCAGGTGGGCCAGCCCGAGCAAGCGCAGAAAGTCTACCAGGTGGCGCTGGACTGGGCTCCCGAGCTCGCCCGCACGACGCTCAAGGGCATGGAGGCACGCAGCAAGGTGGCGGTGCAGCTCCTGAGTGCCACGAAACCTTAACCCGTTTTTGCGGTAACCTGAGAGAGGTTTTTGGTATCATACAGCGTAGAAAAGCCTGCGCTGTCGGTCGCGGGCTTCTAGGAGCAACCAAACAATGAAGCGTCTCTTTTTCGCAGCAGGGCTGATCGCCGCCCTCACCTCCGGGACCATGGCCCGCGAGGCTCGTCCCGCCGCCGTGTCAACGTCGTTTCTGCAAGAGCTCAGCGCCCAGCAGAAAGCGGCCCTGGGAACCTACAAGGCAGAGGCCCCTGGAGTCCCCACCATTGTGATCAAGGCCCAGGGGGCACAGCTCATCATGGCGGCAGAGGGCTTCCCCGAGATCAATGTCAAGCTCAACGACAAGGACCAGCTGATCGCGGAGGGGCTGCCGGAGGGCTTCAACTTCACCCTGGTGCGCGATAAGGACAAGAAGATCACGGGGCTGAAGGTCGATACCCCCATGGGCGGCGGCGAGCTCAAGCGTGTCGAGGAGCCCAAAGCAGCCAAGCCCGCTCCCAAGGAAGAGGCCAAGAAGGCCGATGTCCCCGATGTGCTGGGGGTCTACGAGTCCGATGAGATCCAGGGAATGCGCATCAAGGGCGAGATGGTCTTTGAGAAGGGCAAGCTGCTCCTGAAAACCGAGGGCCAGCCCGATCTTGAGGTGAAGCTCGGCAAGGACGACAGCATCAAGACCACGCCAGAGATCCCCGATGTGACGTCGATGAAGCTCGTCCGCGACAAAGACGGCAAGGTGACCGGTAGCGTGGTCGAGACCGCGCAGGGCAAGCTGAACTTCACCCGCAAGACCTTCCCCAAGCCGCCCGGTGCCGAGGCGCCCAAGACCGAGCTCCCCGATGTGCTGGGCAAGTACGAGGCCGAGGACAGCGCCAGCCCGGTTCCGGGGCTTGAGGTCGTTGTCAAGGAAGGCAAGCTCTTCATCATTGTCGAGGGGCAGCCGGAGATCGACTTCACGCTCGACAAGATGGACAATGTCGTCTCGACCCACGCGCCCGAGGGGATTACGTCCAAGTTCACCCGCGACAAAGACGGCAAGGTCACCCACCTGGTCGCCGAGACCCCCGTGGGCAAGCTCAGCTTCAAGCGCACGACCTTCCCCAAGCCCCCGGCCGCCGAGAAGAAAGCCGAGCCTGAGAAGAAGGCCGATGCCGCCGATCCCGCCGCCCGCCTGAAGGCACTAGAGGGAGTCTACACCAGCGACACGCCGGGTCTCCCCACGGTCACCATGCGTGTCAAGGACGGCAAGCTGATGATCGAGGCCGACGGTAACCCCACTATCGAGGGGAAGCTCTCGGACAAGGACGAGCTGACGGGTGAGGGGCTGCCTGATGGCTTCACCGTGAAGATCACCCGCGACAAAGACGGCAAGGTCACCGGCATGAGCATCAGCACCCCCATGGGCGATGCCAAGTTCACCCGCGCCCCGCTGAAATAACTTGCCCCCCATCCCCCGCCCGGCGGGGGGGATCTGTGGGAAATTTATATTTCCTTGATGTCCCCCCGTCGGACGGGGGTTAGGGGGTGGGTACAATCCGTTCATGACCGACGGAAAAACCAACTTCATCAACGGCGAGTGGGTGGCGAGCCAAGGCGGCGCGACATTTGCATCCACCAACCCGGCCAACACGGACCAGACTCTCGGAGTCTATGCCCGCTCCGACCAGCGCGATGTCGCGGCGGCGGTGGCGGCGGCCAAGGCGGCCTACCCTACCTGGCGCAAGACCCCCGCTCCCGCACGGGGAGCGCTTCTGACCAAAGTGGGGCGCTTGCTAGAGGAGCGCAAGGAGCTCTTCTCCCAGGCCATGGTCGATGAGATGGGCAAGGTACTGGTCGAGGCACGCGGCGATGTCCAAGAGGCGATCGACATGGCCCACTACATGGCCGCGTTCGGGCGACTCCCCAACGGCAGTGTGGTCCCCTCCGAGCGCCCCGATATCCACTGCTCCGCCCGCCGGGTTCCCGTGGGCGTGGTTGGGCTGATCACCCCGTGGAACTTTCCCATCGCCGTGCCAACCTGGAAGATGTTCCCCGCGCTCCTGGCAGGTAATACCGTGGTCTGGAAGCCCGCCGAGGACACGCCCGGAATGGCCGTGCTCCTTGTCCAGCTCCTCGCCGATGCGGGGATTCCCGCGGGCGTGGTCAACTTGGTGACCGGCTATGGCGAGGAAGCGGGCGCGGCGCTTGTGGAGGCGGAGGGGGTCGCGACCATCTCCTTTACGGGCTCCACTTCTGTGGGCAAGCAGATCGCCGGGCGCTGTGGGCAGCTCATGAAGCGGGTGAGCTGCGAGCTGGGCGGCAAGAACGCGATCGTGGTGCTCGACGATGCCGATATCGAGCTTGCGATCAAGGGCTGCCTCTGGAGCGCCTTTGGCACCGCCGGCCAGCGCTGCACCGCCGCCAGCCGCCTGATCGTCGATAGCAAGATCAAGGCGCACTTCACCGCGCGTTTGGTCGAAGAGACGGGCAAGCTCCGCATGGCCCCCGGGGCCGACCCAGCCGCACAGATCGGCCCCGTGGTGAACCGCACGCAGCTGGAGCGCATCCAGGGCTATGTCGCGATTGGTCAAGCCGAGGGCGCAACCGTGCTCACCGGTGGGACGCCCCTCACCGACGCGCCGCTGGACAAGGGCTGCTTCTACGCCCCGACAATCTTCGACAACATGCGCCCGCCAATGCGAATCGCCCAGGAGGAGATCTTCGGCCCTGTCACGGGAATCATCACGGTCGATGGCCTCGACGAAGCCCTTGCGATCGCCAATGGCACCGGCTATGGCCTCTCGCTCTCGCTCTACACGGCAAACCTGCGGCGTGGGATGCGGGCCCTCGACGAGCTGGAGAGCGGGATTGTCTACATCAACCTGCCTACCAGCGGCGCGGAGATCCAGCTCCCGTTTGGGGGCGTCAAGAATACCGGCAACGGCCACCGCGAGGCGGGCTGGATGGCGATGGACTGGTGCACCGAGTGGAAAGCCGCCTACATCAACTACGCCGAGGGCAGCGAGCTGGTCCGCGCCCAGATCGACGTCTAGATCAGCGTTTTGGGCTCCGGCCGATGAGAACGGCCGGACTGGAGAGCCTTCGGCTGGAAAGCCCGTGCCGGGCATAATAATCGTGCCGGGCATAATAATTGGGTATGGCCGGAACGGCCTTCGCAGCGCGGCGCTCTCCAGCCCCCCCGCTCTAACCGGGGGGGACGGAAAGGAAAAATCAATGGATAAGACACACATCCTAGAGCTCAACCAGGCAGGGTTGCTGGCGGAGGTTCTGGGGTTTGAGACCGACGAAGTCGCCGGTCAGACGGAAGGAAGCAATGTCACGACGCTGAGCGGGCGAGAGTTTATCGACTTCACGGGGGGGATCGCGGTGCATGCCTGCGGCCACTGCCACCCGGCAATTGTGGCGGCGATCCAGGAGCAGGCCGCGCAGGTGCTCCATACATCGGACACCATGCGCCACGCGCCGCAGCTGGAGCTTGCGGACTTTCTGCGCGGCAAGCTCGCTGATGCCGGGGTGGAGAACGCCGCCTTTGTCTTCATGAACTCCGGCTCTGAGAGCAACGATGCCGCGGCGAAGCTGGCGCTGAAGGTCACGGGACGCAAGAAGCTCGTGGCATTTGTGGGGGCGTTCCATGGGCGAACCATGCTCTGCTCGGCGCTGTCGCGCTCCAAGAGCCTGCACTGGCAGAGCCTGGAGCCGTTCCTAACGCCGCTCCGACAGCATATTCTCCACGCCCCCGCGCCGCGCTGCGCCGGCTGCACGATGGACTCCCCGAGCTGCTGTAGTGTCGGGCTGGAGGCGCTCTTTACTACCCATGGCGACGATATCGCGGCGGTGTTCTTCGAGGCGCAGCAGGGCGAGGGCGGCTATGTCCCGCGCACGCCCGAGTCTGGGAGGCGCCTGCGGGAGCTCTGCGACCAGTACGGTGCCCTGCTGATCGCCGATGAGATTCAGGCGGGAATGGGCCGCACGGGCCGCTGGTTTGCCTTCGAGCACCTCGGAGTGGTCCCGGATATTGTTGTCTTTGGAAAGGCCGTGGGCGGTGGGATGCCGCTGGCGGGGATCGCGGCACGTGCGGAGCTGCTGGCACGCTGGACACCCGGCGAGCACGGCACCACTTTTGGAGGCAACCCCGTCTCGTGTGCCGCGGGGCTGGCGGCGGTGCGCCTGATGGAGCGTGAGGGGCTGGTCGCGCGGGCGGCACGCCTCGGTGCGGAGGTCAAGGCGCGGCTGGGCAAGCGGGTCGGCACGCACGGGGTTGTCGATGTCCGTGGCAATGGCTTCATGCTGGGAATCGAGCTCCGCACCCCCGATGGCGCCCCGGACTACGCCCGGCTGGAGCGGGTGAAAGATGCCTGCCGCGAGCGTGACTTACTGGTACTTACCTGTGGCGCCAAGCTCGGCGATCCCCACGCCGACTGCGCGGTGATCCGGCTCATCCCCCCGCTGAATACCCCCGAAGACGTCCTCTGGGCCGGGATCGCGGTGGTGGAGAGTGTGCTAGCGGGAGTCGAGTGAGCGCATCAGGCGGTCCTGCACCATCGCCATGGTCACATCACCGCGGGTGCGCTCGACCACGGCACGTAGGGCATCGCAGGTGCGCCGCAGGCCACTGGTGACCGCATCGGGGAAGTCCACGGTCGCAAGCGCCGAGAGGATCTCGTCCATGGCCGTGAGCATCGTCTCTGCGCGGGTGTGCTCCCCCTTGCGGAGCGCATCGAGCGCATGGCGGCGCCCCTCCGAGGCTGCCTCCGCAAGACCGTTGAGGTAGGCGGCGGCCTCGATCCCCAGCGACTCGGGCGTGGGAAGGTCCACTCCCTCGATCAGCGCCAGCAGGCACGCCGCCTCGGCCAGTTCTTTGTGTGCATCCTGGACATAGCCCGCGTAGAGCAGCTCCGGGTAGTCGGCCAGCGCCGCCGCGACCTCGACCGCCTCGGCCTGTGCGCCCGCCACGGCCAGACGCGCCTCAGAGAGCTCGCCCCGGTGCATCGCGCGGATGGCGTTGGCGCAGGTGCGGGTGAGTGCGCGGCCATGGGCGAGGGCACGCTCACGGGACTGGTAGGTCGCCTCCAGCGCACCGCGCGCCTGGGAGACAATGGCATTCAAGTTCTGCATGGGACTCTCTCTCACGGACGGTGCCAGAGCACCTGCGGGGGGGCGATACTGGCGATAAAGGTCTTCTGGGCGGCACTGAGCTCGAGGCCTGCCAGCTGCTGAGCGCTGGGGACGACCGAGTCGGGCTCCGCGACCACGGGCTGCCAGCCCGCCGCTTGAAGGGCCGTGTTCTGCGGCGCGGTCTTGGGAAGACAGACCCAGCGAGCCGCCTGCTTGGGATCGCTCAGGAGCGCTGTCAGCTCCGCCTCGGTCACGCCCACTGCCATCCGTCGCCCTGTGTCGAAGTAGCGTAGCTGCGAAAACGCGTAGTTCTCCAGCCCCAGGTAGTAGACCGCCTCTCGCTCGGGGACGAGCTTGGCAACCCAGCGCCAGCGTTGGTCGTAGTCCGTCAGGCTTCCGGGCATGAGCCAGAACGCCTTGGCGTCTTTGGCGAGCAGGATCAGCAGGATCGCCAGGTAGCCCGGCCAGGCAGCGCGCTGCCAGAGCCCGCGGAGCACGGTCCTCGCCCCTACTGCCACATAGAAGTAGAGCCAAGGGAGGTACTGGAGGTAGTAGGCGATATTGATGAAAAACACCAGCAGCATCGCCGTGTGGAGCGCAAGATAGAGATCGACAAAGTGGTGCTTCTTCTCACGCAGGCACCGCACCCAGCCCACCACCAGCAGAGTGGAGACCAGCCACTCCGAGAGGGTAGCCACCCAGGTGAGGCCGAGCTGCTGCAGAAAGGGCCAGGGAGCCCCCCCGCTGGCACGCGACCAGGGAAAAAGATGGTAGCCCATCAGCCCCGGCAGGTTCCGTAGCTCGGCCAAGAGGTGCCCCCCGAGCGAGCTGTCTCCCTCGATGCGGCCATCGATCTCCGCCTCGTACTCCCGGCTGATCCAGTTGCCCGTGGCCTGGTGGCTGCGCCAGAGCCAGGGAAAGCAGCAGGCAAACGTGAGGACTCCGACCAGAGCGGCTGTTCGCCACTGCCGCACGACAAGAGCAAGGTAGAGCACCACCCCAAGGCTGAGCACTATTCCCATCCTGTGACAGTAGAAAAAGCCGGTGAGGAGCAGGCTAAGGATCACGGCCTGCTTCCACCAAGGCCAGTGGGTGGGCTTTCGCTCTAGTACAGAGATACTCCCCAGAATCAGTAGGGTCATGATCCCCCCGTTGCCCTCGAGGTTCAGGATGCGGAGCACGATAGGGTTTAGCCCAGAGACCAGCAGGAGCAGGAGCGCCAGGCGGTGCCCGGTGCGGGGGAGCAGGAGGCGGTAGAGCAGAGGGAGGCTCGCCAGGTAGGAGAACATGGAGAGCAAGCGCAAGGGCCGCAGAAAATCTCCGACAAGTCCCATGAAGGGGGCCATCAGCACCGACGCAAAGGGGGGGTACTTGGTGAGAAGGGGAGCATCGGGGCGGGAGATATCACAGTAGCCCTTGCCCTGTGCAATCGACCAGCCCCCAATGATCTTGAAGAAATCGTCGCAGCGCTGGAGCGGGATCTTCAGGGAGATCACATAGCCCAGGAAGATCGCCACGCACGCTACCCAGAGGCCGACTTGGGGGGAGCGAAGCCAGGGAAGCTCCGGCAGGGCGAGCGCAGGTTTTTCGTATTTGGCCCGGAGGGCTTGGCGCTCGGCTTCGTCCATTGTCTCTGGCGATTGTACCACCTTACGTGGGCCAAGAGACGGTAAACTACACAGCATGCACGCTCTTCTCTGTGCCAACGCGCCCTTCTCCGATTCGGCTGCAGCGCTCCTTTTAGAGGTGGCACAGTCGGCGGACTTGCTGGTCGGGGTGGACGGCGGTGCGCGGACTCTGTCTCGCTACAGCCTCCTCCCGCATCTTGTCACGGGCGATGGGGACTCCCTCTCCGAGCAAGAGTGTCAGGCGCTTCGCGCCGCAGGGGTGCAGCTTGTCCCTACCCCCGACCAGGACTACACCGACCTCGATAAGGCACTGGCCTACGTGATCGCGGAGCATGGGGCGACGGAACTCACGGTCTTTGGCGCGACCGGGGGGCGGCTGGACCATAGCTACTCGGTCTTCTCGACACTCCTTAAGCACGGAAAACACACACGGGTCCAGTTAATCGACGAGACCGCGCGCTACGAGGCGATTCAGGGGCAATGGCACTGCACTGGCCCCGAACTGGTGGGCCGGACTCTCTCCCTGCTGGCCTTTGGACGCGTGGAGGGAGTCACCACAACCGGCCTGCGCTGGCCCCTCACCGATGACTGGCTCGCTCCGGGCCACCGCGATGGCACACTGAACCAGGTTGTGGAGAGCACGATCACCGTGCAGGTGGGCTCGGGGGAGCTGATTGTCATGCTCCACCATCTTTAGCACTCTCTTTCTGCCTGGCGATAGAGCCGTTAACCCTGTCTGAACGAAAGAGGAATGTCTATGTTTGGTCCTATCCTAGAGGGCGAGCGTGTGCGGCTTGTCCCCCTGACCCCCGAGCTCGCCCCGCTCTTCTGCGCCTGGTTCGCCGATACGGAGGTCACGCGCTACCTGAGCCTCGCCTATCCCCCGACCCTGGACTTTGAGAAAGAGTGGCTGGAGAAAGTGGGGCGCAGTAGCACGGAGGTTGTCTGGGCCGCACAGCTCAAGGAGAATGAGAAGGTGATCGGCACCACCGGCCTCCATCAGCTCGACTGGCAGAACCGGAGCGCGGTGACGGGCAATCTTATCGGGGCTAAAGAGGAGTGGGGGAAGGGCTACGCCAGCGAGATTGTCGCCCTGCGCACGGACTATGCCTTTGGAACCCTCGGGCTGGAGAAGCTCAAGACCCTGGTCTACACCGAGAACACCGCCAGCCGCCGGGCGCTGGAGAAGGCAGGCTACCAGACGGTCGGGGTCGCGCGCCACGAGCGCTGGCACTTAGGGCGCTGGCACGATGCCTGGCTGGGCGAGGCACTCCGCGACGACTGGCTCGCGCGGCAGTAAGCTCCAGAGCGCCGTAAAATAGCGGTATGACCGAATCTGAGGCCGCCAACTACTGTGTCTGGCTCCTGGGCCAGCAGCCGCGCAGTGAGAAAGAGCTGGGCGACCGGCTGACCAAAAAAGGGGCCGACGAGGAGACGATTCTTGCGGCCCTGGAGCGGCTCCGCGGCTGGGGCTACCTCGATGATGCCGCCCTCGCCGAGCGCTGGGTGGCATCGCGCGGCAAGACCCGGGGCAAGTACCTCCTGCGCCAGGAGCTCAACCGAAAGGGGCTCGACTCCGCCGAGGCGCTGGAGAGCCGCACCGACGACGACGAGCGCACGGCTTGTTTGAGTGTGGCGGTCAAGCGGGTGGGCGACCCGCCCAAAGACCGAAGCCGTGAGGCCCAGGCGAAGCTCTCGGCGTTTCTACAGCGGCGCGGCTTTGGCTGGGACGCGATCCGGCCCGTGATGCGCCAGCTCTACCAGGGGATTGTCGCCGAGGATCTCGATGCCGCCGAGGTTGAGGATTGATCCGAGTCGCGCATCTCCTGCGGCCTGCCCAAGGAGGAATGCTCCAGCAGGTGCGCTCCCTCCTGCACGACCCCGAGACCGAGGCGCTTCTCGCCGCACCCCCGCGTGAGCTCGCTGCACTCTCCGGCCACTTCCCCCTCCCCGAGAGCGATGGCCTCAAGGCGCAGCTCATGGGGGGCTGGGCGGCGGGACGCTGGGCGCGCTCGGTGGGGGCGCAGGTGCTCCATGGCCATGGCCTCAAGCGCCTGCCGCTCTATGTGCTCGCCGCAAGAGTCTCCCGGCTCCCGCTGGTGGTGACCCTACACAACCTCGCCCCTAAGACCCCCGCGCTGGCACTCCTAAAGCAAGCCCAAGCCGTGATCGCGGTCTCGGAGGCGGTGGCCAAGACCGCGCCCGTTCCCTGTCACGTGATCTACAACGGCATCGCTACCGAGAAGTTCTCCGGCTTGCCGACAAAGGCCGACGCCCGTGCCCGCTTGGGCTGGCCGCAGGAGCAAAAAATTATTCTGAGCGTCGCGCGGCTCTCCAAAGAAAAAGGCTTGGATGTCCTCTGTGAAGCCTGGCCCGGTGCCTATATCGCCGGCGATGGCCCCGAGCGGGCGGCGCTCACCGGGGCAACGCTCCTGGGAATACGTGACGATATCCCTCTCTTGCTAGCAGCTGCCGATATCTACTGTCAGCCGTCGCGCTCCGAAGGGCTCGGTCTGGCCGTGCTAGAGGCGATGGCGGCGGGTAAGCCCATTGTCGCCTCTGCCGTGGGAGGAATCCCCGAGCTCCTCCCCGATGCCTCAGTGGGTTTGACGGTCCCCGCAGACGATCCCGCGGCGCTTCGAGTCGGCATCCAGCTCCTGCTCGACGACCCCGCGCGCGCTGCGGCAATGGGCACCTACGCCCGCCAGCGGGTCACCGAGCGCTTCACCGAGGCTGCAATGCGCACCGAGACGCGAAAAGTCTACGCGAGGCTCCTCCGATGAAGAAAATCCTCGGCTGGCTGATGCTCGTCGCAACCCTCGTTTTCGGCTACACCCGCTCCTTGCCCCCGAAAGTAACCCCACTCCCACCGGCAAAGACATCGGTTGTCTATGTTGGAAATCTGTACATCAAAGACTGGCAGGGGAGGTTTTACTCCGAAGGTCTACGAAAAGGGGCAAGAGCGCTCTACCCAAGTAAAGCAGGCCGCGTGGGAGAGAAATGGGGGCTGCTTGAGGTGCTGGCAACCGGGAGCCGTAGCCCGCTTCCCCCCGACGCTCCCCGAATCCCCTTGGAGCGCCTCTACACCAGCCCCCCCGGCCCGCAGCTCAAAGATCGGATCGCTGCCCTGCCTGCGGGGGAGCGGCTTCTCGTGGTTGGGTTGATGACCGAAGGAGATCATGGGGCAGTCATTGGAGATGGGTGGAAGTTTCGTGAAGTAGTGCTACTGGGCAAGGACGTGCCCGAGGGCCTACTCACCTCGCCATCGGTGCGCTTTCGCCCGGGCCTGATCGCCGCCACAGATATTGCTGCCACCGCGCTAGGAGAGCCATTTGGTGCGGGCCGTCCCGCGGTTCTACTCCCGGGGAAGTCTCTGAACTTAGAGCGGCAAAGAGAGCTCTGGAAGCAGCAAGGCGCGAGCGGGCTGGTGGTGGTTCCCTGGCTCCTGACACCGTTGCTACTGCTGGCGGCGTGGAAAAAGTGGGAGCGCTTGGGGCGGCTTGTTCTGGCTATGCCGCTGGCAATGCTCCTTACCCCCTTGCTAGGAGCACCGCTCTATCCGTTTATTGGACTTGAGCTGATCGTGCTCTTTCTCGCGACGGTTGCGCTGGCGGTCTGGAAGCTGACAGTTAAGAAAATTGCCTTTGTGATCGCTCTGGTGCTCTGGGCGGGCGCGACCCTGGGCGTGCCGCTTCTTGAGTACAACAGCTTCTCCTACTCACTGGCGGAGGCGGCGCGCTTCTACGGGATCGGCAACGAGGGCGCGGGGCTGCTGATGGGCTGTGCGCTGGCCGCGGGCTTTGAGCTCCCGGCGCTTCTTGCGGTGGCGCTGGCGATTGGCCTGCCGACCCTCGGGGCCAACAATGGATGCTTTCTTGCTGCGCTGGCCGCGGTTGTGCTCGCTGCTCCCACGCGGAAGACCCGGCTCGGGGTGGCGGTTCTGGCGCTGCTCTTGGTGGGAGGGGTGGTGCGCTGGGAGGCGAGCCGCGCGCCACAGGTGCGCTCCCACCTGGGACAGGCCGTGACAAAAGGCGGCGGAGGGCTCGCGGAGCTGGCGGTGCGCAAGCTGGCGATGAGCGGCTACTTGCTGGTGCGAAGCCCCTGGATGCTCCTGCTGATCAGCACAGGGGGGCTGGCTTGGCGCAAAAAAAAGAAAAACGAGCTCTTGGTCGCGCTCCTCGCCTTGGCCCTCAACGACTCGGGGGTGCTGGCGGCGGCGACTCTGCTGCTGCCCGTTGTGGCGGACCAAAAAACAGACACCCCGCCTGAGTGAGCCCAAGCGGGGTGCCGACCGTGAAGGCGAGAGCCTACAGGCGGATGCCGTACATCACCTGAAGTCCACCAATGAACTTATCGTCGTACTTGGCAGGGTACAGGTAGCGTGTCTCTAGGAAGGTCGTCTCGGTCAGGTTCAGCCCGAGGACGAAGTGTGCACCGATCAGAGTCTTGGTTGCACCACTGGTGGTCTCGGTGCCGCCCAGGTTCAGACGCGCGGAGTAGATACCAAGGCCGTAGCCGTAGTAGTAGTCGTAGCTGGAGGTACGCTTGGCATCGTGGGTGAGCTGGCTCAGCGTGATAGGGATGATGCGAAGGTTATCGCGCTCGATGTAGCCAACGCTCAGGACGCTGGTCTCGTTGCGCTCGGGTACATGCTGTACCACCGTGTCACCTTCAATGCTCAGGATATGGGTCCCACCCCCTGAGCGTGCCTGGCCACTACCTGGGCTGTAGAAACCCAGCTTGATCGCCGATGCATTTACTTCGTACTTGCTACGTGTTTGCGCCTGTGCGCTCCCACCGAAGGTCAAGAGCGACAGACCACAGATCGTCGCCACACGGAGAAGGTTCTTCAATACAAGCCTCCTAAACCAGATTGGTTCGTAATTTTATTTTTAACTTAGTTTCGCCGACCGATAAACAGGGCGATCCCATTGGGCGACGCGCCATTGACGCTGCCGCTGACATAGTGATACTGGGCCTCGACGAAAAGCCCACCCGTGAGCCGCAGACCAGCCCCTATGTACCCCCCGAAGCGTGCTTTGAAACCAGAGCCCGCCGCGTCCACGAAGTAGGCACCGAACCCCTCCGAGGTGAAGAAGCCCGTCATGCCTGATGTCCCGGAGCTACTAGCGCTGCTGGTTTTTGTTACCAGTAGCGGGGCAACCCGGAACGATTTTCCCGCAGTGCTCCCCGTAAAGTAGCCTACGGTGAGGGTGCGGTCTGTCTCTGAGCGCGAGCTGCTCAGGTCAACCATCCCCCCTGGCACCTGTGAACCAGAGAGTGCTCGGGTGTCACTACCACTGGGGCGCAGAACCCCGAGCTTGATGCGTAGGGGAATTGTCTCCGCCACCGAGTTAGCGGTTGGGTTGAGCTGTGCCCGGACAGGTGCGCTCGCTCCTATCAGTAGCACGGTAGCCAGGACCGCCATTCGTACGAGGTTTTGCATTGGGCTCATTATAAGGGTCTCACCCCCACGCGTCAAGCTTAGTTGCACAAAGGGGGGTGAGCATGCTACAATCGGCGGCGATGGCAAGGCTGAAGCGACGCTATACAACGGTAAGTGGAACCGACGATTGGATCGTCTCGGTTTCCTACGATGAGGGGGCTCTGGCCCGCTCACACTGGTTTGAGGCACAGGTCAGTGCTGTCAACGAGGCGACAGGGGCGGCTTTCAAGCTACCCAAGGAGCTCGCCACCTACCGGGTTGGAGAGACAGAGCATCCCTTCCGTGACTATGTCCGGATGGACTGGGCGGGAGATACCGAGGCCGCGATCGCGCACCTGGTCAATACTCTCTACCGCCGTATCTACGCCTATATCGAGCGCGGCCACTAGGCTACCAGTAGCCCCGGCGGCGGAAGTAGACCAGCGCCGTACCGCTGGCCAGCCCCATCACTCCCATCGCGGCCCACAGGCTCCACGACGGTGCCTGCTCGAAGTGGCCGATATTCATCCCGAAAAATCCCGTGATCGCGGTGATCGGGAGCGCCAGCGCCGCAATCGCCGTGAGCCGCTTCATCTGCTGGTTGAGCCGGTTGCTGGTCTGGGCCATGATCGCCTCCAAGACCCCCGAGAGAATATCGCGGTGGAGGTCGATCTGCTCAGTCAGGCGCAGGCAGCGGTCGAAGATATCCTGAAGCTGCGGCGTCAGCTGAGAATCCAAGACACGGTGCTGGAGACGAAGGAGCTGGTTCACCAGATCACGGAGCGGTGCGACTGTCTGGCGCAAGAGAAGAAGCTGTTTTTTGAGACGGAGCGCGGGGCCAATATCGACCATGCCCAAAGGATCGTAGGCCGCGAGCTCCAAGGCATCGATCTGCTCATCGAGGCGGTCCATTGCCGGGTAGCAGAGATCGATACACTCGTCGAGGAGCGTAAAGAGGAGCTGGCTGGGGGTTTGGACGCTTGGCGGCAAGACAGGGAGGGGAGGATCGGTGTGGAGAAGCACGATGTCGGCTCCAATAAAAAGATCCCACTCCCGGGTGACGTCCTCCAGATCGTCGGCATCGGTTCCGGTCAGGCCGCTCCAGAGCCGTAGGGTTACCAAGAGGGCGGAGTCGCATAGAACCAGGCGCGAGCGCTGGTCACGCTCGCGGGAGCGCTCCAGGGTGGCCTCGGGGATACCGAGCTGGCGCGCTTCTTGCTCCCAGTCGTCGAGAGGTATCTCTTGCAGGCCAGTCGGGAGGCGCCAGATAGACGTGTTACAATGCGGGCTATTCATGACTTCTTCACAAGCGAGCTCTAGACTCGGTCTGAACAGGAGGATACCCCAGCGGTGACAGAGCTGCTCAAGATGGCGGAGGAGACACACGACTCCCAGGCGAGCTGGGAGCGATTCCTAAGACGCCGCCAGGCCCTAGAGACAGAGATGGAGCTAGAGGTCTGTGATGGCTGTGATCACTGTGGGACCCGCTGCATCGCGGGTTTTGGGGTTACTCAGCAGGAGTGGGAGGACGTGTCCGCCTTTCTTGCCACACAGCCTGCCGAGGAGCTTGCTCGTATCGCCGCGCAGGAGAAGACAATCCCCTGGCCCGGTTCCGAGGAGCTTGGGGTGGACGTGACGGTCACGTACTGTCGCTTCCGTGATAGGGAGCGCCAGCAGTGCTCGGTCTATCCGGCCCGTCCGACCATCTGTCGACTCTTTGGTCAGACGAGCTGGCTGCCCTGTCCTATTGAGGCTGTCTCTCGCTATCCCGAGGCAGCCGCCTCCGTCTGGAACGACTACCGGGAACAAAAAAGAAAAACCTGGGAAGAGTGGCAGGAGGAGGAGAACATGAGGAAGATGTCGAATCGGTAGTGTGCTAGAGAGGCATGGGATGGTGGGTAGGTTTTTTAGGGCTTGCCTTGCTTCCCAGCGCTATGTTATAATCCGCGCGTGTCTCTCTGCAGTGTCTGCACAACTGAAACAATCTCTGGCTATCCAGGGGTCCAACTAGGTACCGGGTGTGCAGGCCACAAGCGACATTGCGGGAGCGGGAGTCTGGGTAAGCTCACGCTCTTTACTGGCGGGACGCGGCAATGGTCATGCTGTCGTCTGTGCTTGCCCGGATGCTGTCTGTCGTGGTCCGATACGGGCTGCGGAACGGGCTAATCGAGGAGGTTGACCCCACTTTGAAGTTCGTGCCTACATCACGGCGATATGCCGCACTTGCTGTTTTTATGACCGCGCTGGTCGGGATAACAGCTGTGGCGAACGCGCAGCGCAGGGAACGGCAAACGCCGAGCCTGGGTAAATACACGGTTCCGTTACGCGCGTTTTCGGGCGTTGGCGATAACCGTTTTCTCTCGCCGAGCGTGACTGCTCGCGAGTTGAATGCGACGGGCGCTCAAACCAACGGCGGGACTAAGAATCCCACACGTGTACAGATCGGTGGTCCCAACGGATCGAATGTCCAGGAAAAAGTGGTGGATGCGACTTTCTCGGAGACAACCGATGAGCGCATGCCTTACTGGACCGACGATGAACTGACGATCTACTTTGCTAAAAACTCGGGGACCGATGCCTCGAGCCACTACCAGCTCCATCGAATCGCTTCGAGCGTGGTCAATAACCCACAACAAAACGGAGCGGGAGTCAGTGTCGCCCTCACTAAAGAGTCGCTGGCAGATCACTGGTGGCCCACTCCGGATAAGTCGGGTGGCCGCCTGGCATTTGTCAAGTCTGTGGACAACCGTGTTCTCACAGATCCCCTCAAGACATGGCAGCTGTACGTCGCGGTGACGCCCTCGCCAGGAAACACTATTGACATTGGTCCGGGGGGGAACAGTAACCTCCTCAACTTGACGGGCGATCCCCAGACTTTCCGCGGCAAGAAGTTCGTCACTGTTGGACGGGCTTGCTGGATTGGGACAACCGATCTCTTGTTCTCGGGGCTACTGCAGGGTGATACGAACTACCACCTCTACACGGTGAACATCGTCTCCCGCCGCTTTACGCAGGTAACGGGTGGGGCTGCCGATGAGCGAAACCCAAGTATCTCGCCTGATGGCCGGTACGTTGCCTTCGACTCTACCGCTCAGCCTACCGTCGCCGGTAATATTTATGTTGGTGGTGGAGTTCCTGCCACGGATGTAAACGTCGGTGGCGAGAACATCGCGGTTGCGACCGGGGTCAATGGTAGCGGTAAGCGCAATATCTTCGTGATGAGCGTTGCCAACGGGACCGTGACTCAGTTCACCAACCGGTATGCGGGTGCGCCGGACTCCGACGATGTTCAGCCCTCCTTCTCTGCGTCCCGAAGTAACCTCTACACTAACACGACGGGCGCAGCGTACTACATTGCTTTTGCCTCGACCCGTCAGCCCAATATTCCTGGGGCCCCGACTGCATACACCGCAGGTGGTAACACCCACGATATCTATGCGGTGCAGGCGACGGCGACGGCAACCACAACAGGCAACCTGCTAGTTGAGTCGGGTCCCAACACAGGGGCGCAAGCTGCCAAGCAGATCGACACGGCTGATCCCGGCTACATCTTTGATGATCAGTACCCCACATGGTCTCCGTTCATCAATGCCACTCGGGTCGCGTTTCAGTCCAACCGTGTTGGAAGCCTTCAGTCGGGTAACTTCGGTGAAGGGTTCCGGACACCGGCCTCCCCGACCCCGTCAAACTACAGCGACATCTGCCTTGCAACCGTTCTGGATGTGAGTGCACCTACGCTGATTCGCTTCGACACCAGCACGAGCTCGGGCGAGATCGTTCACATCAACCCCGTTCGGCCTGGCGATACTCGGCCGCAGCCCTTCGATGCGGACGTTTCATCGCGCAGTCGTGCAAGTGACAGCCCGCTCTATCCCGGACAAGAAGCCTTCTTCACGGTTCGTATGGATGACCGCGAGTCGGGTGTTCAGTCCGTCTGGCTTCAGTTCAAGAACCCGAACTCAAAGTACCAGTCTCTTGCCCAAGGTGGCCTTGGGGTTGAGCACAAAGAGTACACGGGTACCCACTACGTTCTGTGGGAGGGCAGCCCGCCTCAGGTACTACCCTGGATGTCTGCGGATGGCTCCAACCGTGTCGGCGTCGAGTACGAGGCACAAGTGGTTGGCCTCGATGGAGTGACCTACTTCAATCACCGCAACTCGGGTGGGCCTATCTACACTCCGGCAACAAACGACAGGTTTGCCTTTACGGGTGCTGCTAATCCTCCTCTAGATGGTAACGGTGGTCGTCCGAACGCTTGGTTACGTCTCCAGCCGCTTGTCGACATTAATGGTGACCCCATAAAGCCCGCCGACGGTCGTGGTGGTGTGCTTTACGGAGCGAAGTGGCGCATGCCTGCGGAGGCTTCGGACTGGATCATAGATGTCATTGCGTATGACAATGCTACTAACCCCTACGGTGGTGGCTCACGCAACTGGATCATCTACGACAATGTCTGGGGATTCTCCACGGCTGCTATTCCCAACTCACCCGATGTTGATACGCTCTTTGTCTCTGACAATACTCTGGGGCAGAAGTTCTTCATTGCCCGTCCGGGTGAGATCGCAGGAAACCCCGACAACGCGCAACCCGTCTCGTTCGGGGCAGAGTCCTACTACACGGACCCTGTCATGACCCGCTACCCGCAAGAGGTCAATCCTGTTGCACCTCCTGCGCCTGGCTCAACGACTCTTCGCTCCTGGTCTCAGGCTGGGCCGTTGCAGCTGACAGGGCGCTTCGGTGGACGTTATCTCAATGGGGTTGCGATCAACCCTGGTGTGATCCATCCACTTGGAGTGGGTTCCTACACGGATAGCCAGATCGACTTCTCGCCGGTCATCGAGACCAATGGTGAGACGTACGCTCTGCCGAACACGGGGCGCTACACCATCTGGCGTACGCTCTGCCGTGGGCCCGTTCCACAGGAGCTCATGGATGCTTATCTGCCCTACGCCGCGCCTTCGCCGGCAGACGTCGTGGCGGGTGAGAAGAGTGAGCGGACGGTTCGCGTTAAGAAGCGTCTCATCGTCTGGGCATCTCCCTTTATTGGTAACGTCTTTATGGGAGCAGGTAGCCTCGCTGACCTGAAGACCCAAGAGCGCCTTACCAACTACGTTAATAATGGTGGAGCTCTGTTCGTCTCCGGTATGGACATCGGTTTTGCTCTCGCAGGTAATGGCCAGAGCAACGCTTTCTACAGTGGAACACTGAAGGCTCAGTATGTCTCGGATAGTGGTGGGAGCGGGGCGGAGTCAATCGTTGCGGTTGGGACTACAACGCTCAACAATGACGCTTGGCCAGCAGACCAGCACCTCTACGGTACCTTCGACGGAAACAACTGGGTCTACAGCGCACCACGCTCTGCACCGCTCAGTGCCCGTTTCAATACAGGTACTGGCCCGGGAGATGGTGGTCGGACAAGTGACTCTACCACTGCCTACATTGACTCGATCAGCCCCCTCACAGGAGCGACGCTTGAGTACAACTTCAACAACGGTGCTGGTGCCCTTATCTCCAGTACAACCGCAAACGGTGGTCGTGTCTACTATGCTTCCTTTGGTTTCGAGAGCCTCGGAAACGACTGGTATCCACAGACAGTAGGAAGCAATACGGTTCTCTTCAACCGTGCTCGCCGTGCTGAGATCATGACGAACTTCCTTCTGTCGAACCGTACGGGCACGATCTCGGGACGCATTATCGACGACAACGGCTCGCCGGTTGCTGACGCTCTGGTTCGTGCCACTCAGGGAAGTAATGTTGCGGTTGGAACTGCTCTTACGGATGCAAGTGGTAACTTTATCATCCAAGGGCTGCCGATTGGTCGCTACAACCTCTCTGGGTACCGACAAGGGTTCTACACCCAGCATGGAACGGGTTATCTAGTCCAAGCTGCAAACGATACGAAGGTATCGCTCCAGCTGAAGCGCGCTAACCCTGGCCAGCTCTCCAATATTCGAAAGCCCTCTGCTCCTCTCACTGAGGGAGGTGTCTTCGCACTGGACGGTAAGACGGGTATTGGTGGTGTTGAAGTGCAGGCTCGCCGCGTAAATGCGGACGGGACCATGAATATCGCGAGTGCCATCTCTTCCGATGGAACAGACGGTCGTCGGCCAGGGGCATACCTGATCCGTGACCTTCTGATCTGGGATGATGGCTACGAGATCCTGGTCAATAGCCCCACGAAACCTGACTTGGATTCCGCGGGCCGCCCACAGTACAACACGGATGGCACCCTCAAGACGGTTGTCAACCCTGCGTACCGTGCAGAACTCACAGATCTTTTGGTCGGTAAGCAGCCCCAGTCGGGTGTGGTGCTTGGATCCGGTACCCTGATTCAGAACCGACCCATTACTGGACAACCGGAGCGGTGGCGCTTGATCGTCGTTGAGGACCAAACCTCGCAGATGGACTTCCTTCTTGGTGGTCAATCTCAGAAGGTGACAGGAACTGTCCTCGACTCGACCACCAATAGTCCTCTGGCAAATGCCTTTGTGACTGCTGTCGATGAAACGACAGGGGCGACGATTGCATCGGCCAAGACGGATGCTGCGGGGAACTACACCTTGCTGACCGTCGCGGGTTCGTTGGACAAGCTGCCTGCATCTACCTACACGATCACTGCGTCAGCGCTTGGATACAACACCGTCTCCTTTACGAAGGTGGTGGTGGGTGGAACGGGTGACCTCGTTCTCCCTGTATTCCGCTTGACTCCGTTGCCTGACGGTTCCGTCTCCGGAACGGTTCGTAAGGTAACAGGCGATGCGTTAGAAGCAGGTGTGACGATTCGGTTCTACATCGTGCAGAATGGGATCGTGAGCTCGACGCCGGCCAAGACAGTGGTCACCACACCGACTCTGACAAGTGATGCGACGGGGTACACCTATAACTTTAAGACCACTCTCTCACCAGGGCTCTACGAAGTTATTGGCGACAAGGTCGGTTTGACAACCGATCCGACACCTCTGCCGCGCCTTACCGTAACGTCGGCGACGGAGCGTCAGTCGTATAACTTCCGCATGCAACCTGCAAAGGTCTACAGTGATGGGGTTCAGCTGATCTCCACACCCGGCCTCTACAGCTACAGCGGTCCGTCTGCGATCACAACACGCGGTATCTTCGGGATCTCCGCCACTGGCGACAACGACGGTGACGGGACAGCCAATACTGCAAAGGATCAAGCTGTCTACAATCTCTTCAATGTCGCGGACTGGACGGGGACGGAGTACAACGTCAACCCAGACCTACAGATCCAGGTTGGTAAGGGGTACTTCGTGAGGTTCAACTCGCCTGTATCCGTGACCCAAGTTGGGACTGCTCTTCCTGGTACAACCTTTACCATTACGCTCGCACCCGGTTGGAACCTGATCGGACACCCCTTCGTGAATCCGACCAGCCCCAACACACCTGCTCCCGATCTCGACCTGTTTGCTCAGGGACAGATTCAGGAAGAAGGTGCGGCAGTGCTTAGCATGACGGAGGCTGTACGCCAAGGCAAGGTTCGCGGAGTCCTATTTGGCTACTCTGGGTCTAACAACGGATCCCAGTACTACCAGGCAAATGTCCTCAAGCCGTGGTTTGGATACTGGTTCCGCAACCTGACGAATCAGCCCATTAAGCTAATCCTTACCTACCCGTCGTCGAGAGCGGTGAGCACTGCTAAGACGCCTGTAACTCGTGCTCAGCGTGATGCGGTTACCACACGCTCGATCGTGAGCCGCAGTGTGACGGACTGGAAGATGCAGCTAGGCGTGAAGCTAGGTACCTATATGGACACTGACAACGCCATTGGAGTATCTCCTAGCGCCAAGGATAGTTACGATAATCAGGATACGGAAAAGCCCTCACGGGTACGGGATGTTCCTGGTGTCTATCTCTCTATTGATGGGACCAATGAAACCGGTCGTGCGGCTGGCTTTGCAGACCTAATCCAGGCTGCAACACCAGGTACTAAGACATGGAACTTCACTGTTGAGTCAACAGTGACGGGCAAGGCAACTCTCTTTGCGCCAAATGCTGGTCAACTGCCGAAGGACGTCATCCCTGTCCTGATCGATAAAGAGACCAACAAGCGGTATGCGATGCGAGCTGCGGCTGCCTTTAGCTACCAAGCGATTGCCAACCAGCCTCACCGCTTCCAGATTGAGGTTGCTCCTGCGAGGACTCGCCTATTGGCAATCAACAACTTGCGGGTTGCGGCAAACAGCCGTGGTCAGCTTGGAACAAGCTATCGCCTGAGCTTCTCGTCTACACAAGACGCAGATGTAGAGTTTGAAGTCCAGGCCTTTAGCGGTCGCACGATGCGCCGCATCCAGACCCGAGCATCGGGTGTGGGTGAGACAAGCATCGTTTGGGACGGGCGTGATGCCCAAGGGGCTAATCTCCCTGCTGGGGCTTACCGCCTAGTCATCACAGCGAAGGATATAACGGGGGCGACTGTTCGGCGCGAAGTGCCGTTTGGAAGCGTCCGCTAGATCAAGAGAGATTGCCTGGATTCATCTCTTGACAAGAGAAGGAATCCAGGCAATCTCTGTCGAAGAATAGTAACAATACGTGCGGGGTACAATGCGAACCATGATCGAGCGACCAGTTTGCTCGTTGAAAGAGAGGCTGGCTACGACAATGGACGGAGGAAAAACGCGTTGAGAAACTTGGTGCTTGGGAGCTTAGGGCGGCGCATCAGCTGGTCGCTGGTAACAGCGCTTCTGTTGCCTCTGCTCATTCTGGCGATGCCAAAGGCAGCGAAAGCGCAGACCACTCGAATCCCTTCAGTGGCAGCGATTGACTTTGGAGTTTTGTCAGGTGTTGGGGCAACTCAGATTGATGGCCGGACTGCGACGGATGCCGTAGCTCTGGAGATGACGAATACCGGTCGCTACGAAATTACGCCGCGCACGGTTCTTAATCAAGAGATTCAGAAGCAAGGGTTGAGTGCGCCGTTTAATAATATCGGTATTCAGCGGCTAGGGCGGTCCCTGGGTGTGGACTATGTCCTTACGGGCGACATCGTTAACACAACCAGTGTTGACAACCGTGTTAAAGTGACCCTCAGTGTTCGCTTGACGGATGTTGTCTCGGGTGAGTTTATCAATGGAGCTGTGGAGACAGGTATCTCTCCTGCGCCTCCTGCAGGCATTGAGCCAGATCGCCAGACCCAGATTGGGCAAGCGATTTCGAACGCTGCATTCCTTGCAGTTCGGACGATGAGCTCGTTCAGTTTGCCTGAAGCGACTGTTCTAAACACGACCAATGACAGTATCTTCCTAAACCGTGGAAGCCGTGATGGTATCTCCTCTGGTCTGGAGATGATTGTAACCCGTGGTCGCGAGCAGGTTGGTAAGATTCGCGTTACTTCGGTCCAGTCAACGACCTCCGTTGCTAGTGTTACGGAAGCGAGTAAGGGGATTCGTCCTGAGGATCATGCACGCGCAATCGTGAAAATTCCAGGGGTGACGGTATCTTCGGATGGGCAGATTAAGTCCAACGTGATTCCTGATATCGGAACGTATCGCCCACGGCAGAAGAACCAGAAGAGTGCGCTCAGTACTGTGATTGGTGTTGTGGGAGCCGTTCTTCTCGCAGGATTCTTGTTTAGTACGCGCAGTAGCAACCAAGGCGCTGGTGTTGTTGGAGTCGTTGCTCGTGCTTATGCGGATGGCTCCGTCTCTGCATCGCTTGATCCTTCGGCTGCTCGTGTCGAGCTTCGTTGGCAGGCTGCTCAAGACATTCCTGGTGGGAACATTATTGAGTATCATATCTGGCGCGACGGTATCCTAATCGCTGCTGTTAGCCGGACACAAACTCGTTTTGTTGACGATCCGATTCGCCAGGGCACCCAAAACTATAACGTCGTTGACTACGGTAGCGATGTGACCTTTACGCTAACTCAGACGACCGCTGGTGGCACGACTGCTGGTGGTACGACCGCTGGCACGACCGCTGGTGGCACAACTGCTGGCGGCACGACCGCTGGTGGTACGACTGCTGGTGGTACGACCGCTGGTGGAAACACTAGTAATCAGATTGGCTTTGGTACATCACTGAAGACTTTGAGCTCGACAGTTGTCCCAATGTCTGTTGGTGTAACGCACCGCTACGAGATTAGTGTGCTTTACCGTGCTGTCCAGGCTCCTGATCTTTCTCAGCAGTCAACTACCTCCGGTGGTGGTATCGGTGGTGGTATCGGCGGCGGTATCGGTGGTGGTATCGGCGGCGGCATCGGTGGTGGTATCGGTGGTGGTGGTGGTACGACCGCCGGTGGTACGACTGCTGGTGGGAACAACAACAACTCGACCACCCTCTTCCGTGAGTCTGCACTGGAAGCACGCAGTGGGCCCGTGACTCCCTTGTCTCGTCCTGCGGTGACCGGACCGGTTTCTGACCAGAACATGCAGCGCGTGACGGTTACGTATCAGACGGTCCCTGGTGCGAACGAGTACGTGGCGGAGTTCTCTTCAACACCTGACTTCAAGACAAAGGTGCAAAAGGGACCGTTCTTTGCGAACTTTACGTTGGGAGCTGTGACTCGGACGGAGTCCTACGACCTGAGCACAGACTTTGCTTCGCTCAAGGCCGGAAGTCGTGTCTACTATCGTGTTGGTGCACGAAGCTCACTAGATACGCCTGGACCCATGGGACGGGATACAGCGAATGGGGACAACTACATCTACTCACAGGAACTGACGTCCTTTGCTAAGATTAGTGTTCCGCCTGCGGCACCGTAGTCGCAAAAGAGGGAAAGGGGTGCGGTTCTGCCGCACCCCTCATTACAGACCGATCGAGATTTGGTAGTGGGGTTTCGGCTAGCGGTTTAGCCCGACTTGTGCGTGACTCCTGAGAACAACGATGAGGCAAATTAAACTTCGAGCCATTTTCAGTTTGGCAGCTGCGACGTTGCTAGGTGTTGCGGTTCCCGCAGCCCTTGCACAGACGCCGAAGGCTAAACCCGGGGAGATTGTAGTTAAGGTTCCTGATAACATGAACCCTGCTACGCTCGCCGCACAAGTCAATTGTGATGTAATTGGGCCTGTAGCATACTGTGACCATTACTGGGTCTTTGGGGTTCGGGGGCGAAATCTCCAGCTCTCAGAAGAAGCGCCTAAAGCCGATTTGCTCACTGCTGTTACTGCGCTTCGACAAGTGCCTGGTGTGAGTGCTGATCCCAACTGGATGCAGTACATGCAGGATACTAAGCGTGATCTAAAGGGGGGGAAGTCTGCTCTGAGCCGGGCACAACAGCCTCCTGGTGCTCGTCTTCTTCCAAATGACCCACTGTACTCAAGCCAGAAGTGGCATATGGAGATGATCCGAATGCCAGAGGCTTGGAACATCCAGTTCGGTGATGGCCAACCAACTCTAGTCGCGGTTATTGACTCTGGTATAGACGCAAACCATCCCGAATTTAAAGATTCTCTAGGTGTTTCAAAGGTTGTTGCGCAACAAGATTTCTCAGGGGCAACTAATCCTGGTTTGGATGTTGATGGCCACGGTACTCATGTGGCCGGTACGATAGCTGCAACGACAAGTAACGGGACTGGCGTGACTGGAATCGCCGGATGGAATCGCCAAGGCGTCAATATCAAGTTGATCAACGCTAAAGTTTTTCCTGGGGGCGGACTTGGCGCTTCATCTGCGACTGTTGCCAGTGCCATCAATTACTCTGTTACGCAAGGCGCTCGTGTTATCAACATGAGTTTAGGCTATGCCGGAGCATCTGCTGCTCAGATCGAAATTGATGCAGTTAATAATGCTTTGAAAGCAGGGATCGTTGTTGTAGTTGCAGCTGGTAACGATTCTAACGATAACGATAACCCTCAAACAAAAGCTTGGCCGGCTGATATTGACGGGGTTATAAAAGTCACGGCGATTGGTCCGACGAAGGTATTGTCATCATATTCCAACTATGGCGGTAATCCTCAGAAAATCGGAGCTCCGGGCGGAGATGATTTTAGCGTTGCAGGGCCGGGTGCTATCTGGTCGACTGCTCCGGTGGCCGGATCCTTTGACTTCTCCAATCCAAGCTACGCTCCCTCTAACGGGACATCGATGGCATGTCCACATGTTGCAGGAGCATCCGCACTTTTGATTGCGGCTGGAGTTCCTGCTGATACTGTTTACCAAGCGCTTTCTGATGGTGCTTCGCAAGCAGCGGATGGGGTAAACCCAAAGCGGTATGGTCCTGGTGTCTTAGACGTTTACTCTGCGCTCTATCCCTATACCCCAGGTATTACCCTGGAGGGCGGGGGAGACCGTGGTATCTCGTATTTTGGTTCGACTGGAATCTCCCTGACGATAAACCGTGCTGATCGAATCTACCAGAGTGGTCCTCCTGCAGGTACAACGGGCTTTTGGTCGCTGGAGAGCGATCTGAGTGTCGAGGTACAGACTGTAGGGCGAACCCCTAGTATCGTCAGATCGTTTGTTGGTGGTCGCGGTGTTCTTGGTCAGGCTGGAAAGATTGAAATCCCACCCTTGCCTGCCGTGGGAACGCGTCCTTCTCAGTCAACTGGGATCCGAGTACCTGCTCGAAACACAGATGGAACCTACTCCCCGATTAATCTCTCACCTGGCCAGTATCGTATCGTTGCACGATTGAACCTACGAAATACGGCGGGGATTGTACAGACACTGGAGCAAGTGCAGTTCATCACCATTGTCGAGAAGCAACTTAGTGCTGGTCGCACGATGTTTGCGATGCCCTTCAAGGCAGGAATTGCAACGCGCCCTGCAGGCTCTAACTTGACTCCAGAGGCTGCGGTGCTTGGACAAGCAACTGTGTTTGGTCTGTCCCGTTACAACCCGATTCGAATGCCTAGTGATGATGACTATGCGCGCTTTCGCTCTGCTGATCCCTTCAACCTGAAGAACGCAGCCCGGTTCGCCTCTGCCGATCAGCTAGACTCCACGGTCGTTGTGTACGATACGACAGCTCCTTCTGTCTCCATTGCTCCTATTGGGCTGGGATATTGGTTGGACCTAGATCGTGCAGGGACGGTGAATACAACACTGTTGCCTTACCCGGGTCAGATTACTGGTGTAAGCCCCGTCGCAGAGAACTCTGTTGGCATCAAGGCCTATGCCTCGGGTGGTGGCTGGAACATGATTGGAGCCCCGTTCACTTACCCGGTGGACTGGAGTGTGGTCACTGTTCGGGCTGATGGTGTAAGCTACTCCATTGCGGAAGCTGTCAAAGCAGGGATTGTTTCTCCTGCACTGATTGGCTTTGCAAATGGCGATTATGTCTACTCCGTTGCACCTGGCGGTCAGCTTGAGCCGTTCAATGCTTACTGGGTGCGTGTCTATCGAGACTGTCAGTTTAACGTTCCTCCCGTGCCCACAGCAAGCATTGCGACACGTAGTACGCTTAGCAATGCAGGGCAGCAAGGTGGATGGCAGGCACGCTTAATTGCAAGTGTTGGCAATGGTGTTGATGGCCAAAACTATATTGGTCAGCGCCCCGGAGCTGCCGATGGTGAGGATTTGGCAGATCTTCCGAAGCCACCTGCGGGTGCATCGGATGTCTATGTGACTCTCCTCAGCAAGGGAGCTAACGGTAAAAGCCGAGCACTTGCCTATGACATGCGTCCTCTAAATGGCAACGCAGTTACTCAAGAAGAGTGGGTCGCAACGGTCCAGTCTGTGCGCCCCAATGCAAAGGTGGTACTATCCTGGGACGGTATCCGTACCGCACCACGTAACGCTCGCCTAGTGCTAACGGATGTGCAAACAGGCGCTGTGATCCCCATGGCAAGCCGATCGAGCTATGTCTACCAGTCTGGTGATGCAGGCACGGTACATCGTTTTGTGATCAAGATGCTGCCGCAGACTAGCGGTGTTCTCGCGATCCGGAACCTAAAAACCGGCTCGACGACCCGTGCTGCTGCAGGGCTGACGGTTCGCTTTAATACTAACCTTGAGGCAGATACTCAGGTAAGTATTGTGACAACGTCTGGCCGAGAGATTCGCACACTAGCGAGCTCTGGTCGCGTACAGCCTGGTACTGAGGTCTCCCTCTACTGGGATGGTCGCGGAAAAGATGGTGCCGTTGTTCCTGCAGGTCCCTATGTTGTTAAGGTTAGCGCCAAGACAGCCGATGGTCAGCAGCAGAATATGCAGCGAATGGTTCAGATCCTAAAGTAAATCCGATCAAGGGTGCGGAGATAGCTCTCCGCACCCTAGAGACGCTGAAGAAGCAAAAGAGAGGTTGTTCGATGGCGATTTTCGCTCTTCGGAAACAAGAATTAAAGAAGCACGTACCAGGAGCCTTTCGGTTACCTGCTGTCGCTCTGGGCCTGATGATGGCTCTGTCTGGCACGACCCGGTCTGCGCTGGCAGATACTCAAGGAGGGGTTATCTCTGTTCCTCTGCCAGGTCTCACTCTGGGCTCAAGCTTTCCTTGGGGACCATCTAGTACGACACCTTGGTATGCCTATATCTACAATGAGTATATTTTGGTGACGGTTGGGTGGACAGGGGCATGGGTTCCTCCGATTCCTCCCCATGTCACAGGTGATGTCGCTGGTCGAATCTCTTTAGGGACTATTGCAGGTAACCTTCGTTTGACTCAGGACAACGATCAGGCGTTGCTTGGTGGTGTAACGAAGGATCCCGCTACTTCCGCGCTAGGCGTGTTCGATGACGCACAGTTCCCGTTTGGATGGGGTGCAGGTCAGACTAGTACGGTTGGTGGGACAGAGGGAACGTATCAAGACTACCCCGCCTATCTCCGTGCACTAGTCGATGGTGCGACTCAGGTCAATGTCGGCTTTGATACAAATCAGGTTCGATTGTCCCCAACCTTCCGACTGACCGATGGTCTTCCTGGAAGTGCTGCAGATCGCCCACTTCTAATTGGTAGCTACAACTTGGGTGCAAACGGCAGTCTCTACCTTGAGCAGCGGATTCGCCTCTTGCGAAGCACAGCGCGGTTTGAATGGACCATTGTGAACACCGATACTCAGGCTCACACGGTCGGACTTCGCTGGACGACAAACCAGCGCGCTGCAAATAACTTCTACTTTGTCAACTCCGATCGCGGGATAAGCCCCCGTCCGGTGGTGCTGGGAAATGATCCTTCTACTCCGGGTGCCGTCGTTCCGCCAATCCCTGATGCGCTTGATATCTATGCGCGCCGGGCAGATACCTCGACTGATCCCGGGTTTGACAATCGCCAGACCTTCCGTGGCTTAAGTGATGTTACCCTGCCACTGTCGGTCTATATTGCCGATGCTGTGGAGTTGGCACCTGGGACAGCAACGCCAGCTGGTCAGTACCTGCCACGTGCACAAGGCATACGCGTTCCCACCTTTGAGACTGGTCTGGCAACAGCGGTCTACTATGGGAATACTCCTCAGGGTTACGTGATCCCTGCAGGTGGACGCCGTGTGGTTGTAGCGTATGTGGGCGAGGGTGGAACTAACGACCTGATTGCGGATGATCTCGTTGTTGGAACCGAGTCCCCGACTGCACTTTCGTACTACCCTGGTGCCGCTACCCTTGCGGGTGTTGCAGGCAATACGTCTGCTACGCTCGTTGATGTCGCGTCCAAGTTTATTGGTGCTCCCACAACAGGCACCGATGCAAATGGCAACGTGATTGTGACGGGGGTAGATAACAAGTTCCGTATCTACGCGAGCGTTTACAGCCAGAAGCAGCGCCTGCCTGACGCAGACGTGCCGCTCAGTGGTGTCTCTGCAAGCCTAACCTTGCCCCCTGGACTTCGCTTTGCGATTGATCCTACTACAGGACTTCGTGATGTAACCACGAAGCTGGTTACTCCGATTGGAAGTGCCGCTGGTAAAGCTGGTGAGCTGATCGGTGATCAAGACGGAGTTGCTTCCTGGTTGGTTGAGCCTACAGGTGAGGTCTTTGGACCCGTTACCTATCAGGTCGCTGTGGGTGTGGCTCGGCCAAACCCGCTCTCCCGATCGATTGGCCGCACGATTACGATCCCTGCAACTCCTCTGGTTGAGCTGCAGTCGGGGACGTTCCAGATGGTGGGCTTCCCGTTCCAGTTTGATGCGAGCCTTTCCAATAATGGCGATCCTGATACCGTCATTAACTCCTTGAGCCGCCCGATTGATGAGCCGGTTATCCTTTACCGCTGGATGCCTGATCCCCTCTCGGATACGGGAGCAGGGCGCTACATCAAGGAAACTAAGATCGAGCCTGGTGTTGCGTACTTCTATCGTCCGAGCCAGGGTAGCGCTGGAAAGCGCCTGCTCTACATCAAGGGAGCAGCACCTGAGTCCCTTCAGGCACCTACCGGAAACACGCTTCCTGTTCCGCTCCAGAGAATTCTGGACAAGGGCTGGAACATGATTGCGAACCCTTACGTCTACGATATCCCGCTAAACTATCTGCGTGTTGTTCCTCTTGAGGGCAATCCGTCGCTGAGCTCGATCTCGTTTGGTGAAGCTGTTCGTAATAACGTCATCAAGGGTGGAGTCTTCTACTTCGACCCGAGTCAAGGTGGGTACGCCTTCTTCGAGGATCTGACCGCTCCACTGAAGCCCTGGCAGGGATACTGGATCTACGTCAACACTCGGGTTAGCGTCCTGTTCGCTACGCCGACACAGCGTGATGCGGTGGTTCTGCCGGATCCTGTTAGCTCTACTCCTGAGCCCGCTACCCGTGTGGTCAAGGATTCCTCTACCTCTAATTGGACGCTGGACATCATTGCACGGCGCGCCGACGGGACGATGGATCGTGCGACTCGCATTGGAATGTCTCCCAATACTGCGGATAATCGCGGAAATATGCCTAAGCCTCCTGTCTTCGAGCAGCAGAAGTATGTTCGGATGGAGATTGCAAATGGCAATAGCCGCTACGCCCAGGTTCTTAAGAATCCTAGCAATAAGGCAACTTGGAACCTTGAGCTGACGAGCAGCGAAGACGGCCCTGTCAATGTGATGCTCTCTGGTTTGAATAGTGTTCCGAAGCGTATGCGGTTAACCATCACCGATCAGCAGACGGGACAGACGACAAACCTGCGAAACACCTCCGCACTGAAGGTCAACGTCCGGAAGGGAGCGGTCAGCCGCTTCGTCCTAACGGCAGTCGCTGATGTGACCCGACCGCTGGCAATTACCCGCTTGGTTTCTACGGGTGGTGGGAGCCGTGCGGCTGGTAGTAGCTATGCCTACCTCCTTGGCATGACCCAGGACAATGTTGCGATCGATGCTACGCTCACTACGGTCTCGGGCTCGCCGATCTCTGTGCTTGCCGCCGGAAGCCGCGCCTCTACGAATGGAGTGGCCAAGCTTTCCTGGAACGGCCGTAGCCAGAGTGGGGCACCTGTTCCTGCGGGTAGCTACATCCTCAAGGTCCGGGTAACAAACGACAGTGGTGACTCTGACACACGGACGTTGCCTGTGACGGTAACGCGCTAAAATTGCCTCCGGGGGTGCTGGGAGCCCCCGGAAGGACAGTGAAATGGAAGGACATTCGAGCAAACCTATGATGAGCCCGAAAACGACGCGTCGCGCACTTCTTACAGGGGGACTCCTGCTCATCGCAGGCATGGCGGTCTTGCCAGGTAAAGCCCAGGCACAGACTAACAGTGTGCTGCTCTTCCCTGCAGTCGTAGATGGTAATCGGAATGAGAGCACAAAGCTTGTCGAAGAGATTGTGACTGAGTCTGTGCGTACTCAGCTGGCAAAAGTTGGGATCACGGCGGTTGTCTATAACAAGCGTCTTCCCAGCGTGCAACGCGCTCTGAACGAAAGCGATAAGATTCTCACAGAGAAGGACATCGATGCAGGTCCAGGCGACGATACTCGTAAGGCACAGCGCTTTGCTGAGGTTGTAGGGGCCAGCGAGTATGTCACGATCTTTGTCGATGACTACTCCTTCGATGCCGCGACACGTACGGCGAAGTTCAACCTCTCGCTCTCACGCTACAACACGGCCGCGGGAAAAGCCCTCGGCACCTTTGCCAATGGACAGCAGGGTATCGCACCCGCTGATGTTGCCAAGGCTCGGCAAGAAGGGTCTGCGACCGCTCGTGCGGCAGATACGGGAGCTCAGCAGGGAGTGACTAATCTCTTCCCACAGCTGGCGAAGGTTGCGACCGTAGCTAAGGCAAAGCCAACCAAGACAACAAAACCCCGCTCTAACGAAAAGAAGGTCACGACGATCTTCGGTGTGCTTCTTGGTGTTTTGTACCTCTCAACACGCTAAGCTGACGCTGAAACGCCCCGCTGCACCATTGAAGTAGCGGGGCGTTTTTTTATTCTAAATCAACTGTGGATTATAACCTTCTTCTCCCTGTCTTAGCCCTTGCTCACCCCAACCCTCTGATCGCTGTTGAGCTTCAGCCCGAGCGCACGACGCTTCGTGCGGATGGTCGCGCTACCAGTATCATCACCGCACGTGTCTTTGATGACCGGGGCTCGCCCGTGGCCGACGGAACCCGCGTTCAGTTCTCCACGACACAGGGACGCCTCGATACTCTGCTGGCGGAGACACGGGGAGGAATCGCGCGGGTTACGCTCACGGCTGCCGACCAGCCTGGCATTGCAACCATCACAGCCAACCTTGAGGCGGGGGGAGCCGTGCCCGCACGTACCCAGGTGACCTTCAGCAACGATGCTCAGGTCACCGAGCTCGTCAATCCCTGGCTTCGTTTCTCGGGGAGCGCTTATACCTCCTTAGCGTTGCTGGATCAACGCACCCGTATCTTCGATGTTCTTGGGAAAAATCATGACGCCCGTGCTACCTACGGCGATATCGTCATCACTGCGGACCACCTTCAGTACAAGCTAGGTGTGACACGTCTCTACGCTGAGGGGAATGTGGTGCTGGAGATCGGGAAGCAGCGAAAGCGCTTTCATCGCCTTGCCTTTGATCTGATCCAACAAACCGGAATTGGGGAGACCGCGTCGGGGCGTGTTGAGCTTCGCCGTGGGCTTGTGGAGCAGCCTCTGCCTCCCAGCGATACCCCCGCTTGGCAGTTTGTTGACCTTGGAGATGCCTCCCTTGTCATCTCCGCCCAGGCGATTGGGATCAATAACGATGGCTTGGTTCAGTTCCGTAAGGCCACGTTCTACTTGGATGGGCAGAAGGCCTACTCAACTCCCTATCACATCATGACGTTGCGCCAGCAGTCGCTCTACAGGGAGCAGCTGGTTGGAGTTGGGGCAAGCGGGATGTGGCTGAACCTGCCGTACTACTACAATGTCCAGCCTCGTGGCGTCGGAACCGTGTTCCTGCGCAGGGGAGCGCCCTTTGGTTCATCGGTCTACTCCCAGCGACAAGGCTGGACCGTGGACCTAGAGCAGACCTACAACAGCCAGGGAGCGATTGAGGGACAAGTCCAAGTGCTCAACCTCGCCAATGCGAACCGTGGGCTACGCTTGCAGCACAACCAGAAACTGGATACCAAGACAGATGCCAATGTCTTTATGGATCTTGTGGGGGGTAAGGATCTCTTTGGCTCGACCCAGATCGGTCATAACTTCCCGACATTTCGGGTCAATGTGAGCGCTGCGCTCAACCGGTATCGAGGCATCACCGATACTGTCTCGGGGATCACTGCGCCCGCGAGTGGCGACTGGCGGACCCAGACCACGGCGGAGTCGTATCCGAAGCTTCTGCGGCCAAAATCGGGGGTGAACTATACCCTGACAGGGGCGCACACCGACCAGCGCTTCTTTGGAGGAACGTCTGCTCGCCCAGGGGTTCAGACCGACAATCTAGGAACCCGGCTCTTTGCGACACCAATCAAGCTCAATCCACGAACTACGCTGACTCAGTCTGCGGTGCTCGGTTATACCTGGGTGAAGGCTGCGCCCGAGACCACGGGAATTGGTCAGTCAGGGGTCTCGGTCCAGACCACGACAGCGCTTGCCCAACCGGTGAAGTGGCGCAAGCAAAACTTAGGCTTCGCCCAGCTGAGCTACGACTTCTTCCAGACCCCACCATTGTTTGTCCCCACGGCGGGAACGAGTACCACGGGGGGGGCAACAGGCGGGGTGACGACAAGCCAGCGGCAGGGACGACAGCGGCTGACGGCGACGACTTACCTCAACCAAGACGAGAAATGGAACTTCTCGCTGAGTGGCTCACGAGGGATTGATACGTCGCAGAGTACCCTGTTTACCGAGGCCAAGACACAGCTCAATGGCCCTTGGTACGGACGGATTCGCTTGAGTGACACCCAGTTTTCGGGTACAGGCTACCGCGACTGGGAGTATGCGCTGATTCGAATGGTCAACGGGCGCGAGGTTGCCCTCTACTACTCCACCAGTGCCCGCCGTTTCCAAGTGGACCTGACGGGACTTAGCTTCTAGAGCGCTTAGAACTTCTCTTGCGGGCCAAGACGGCGAAGCTTCTTGATCGCCCGGAGCTCGATCTGGCGCACCCGCTCGCGTGTCACGTGGAGCTGCTGCCCGACCTCTTCAAGGGTGCATGGCGCATCGCCTTCCAGTCCGAAGCGCAGCGACAGCACCTCACGCTCGCGGTCAGAGAGCTGAGACAGTACGCCCTCAAGCTCCTCGCGGCGGATCAGGTTCATCGCCACATCGGACGGAGTGGGGGTGGATTGGGCCTGGAGAAAATCACCCAGCTGCGACGACTCACGGTCCCCGATGGGAGCTTCCAGAGAGAGGGGCTCTGCCGCCGCCCGCAGGATCTCATCGACTCGCTCTGGGGCCATGGAGACGGCTGCGGCGATCTCCTCTAGGCTGGGCTCACGGGCGAGCTCTTGCCGCAGAGTTCCTGCCGTGCGAGAGACCTTGTGGATCATGTCGGCGACATAGACCGGGATGCGGATGGTGCGCCCTTGGTTGATCACGGCACGGGCGATAGAGCGGCGAATCCACCAGGTGGCGTAGGTGGAGAAGCGGAAGCCACGGTCTGGGTCGAATTTTTCAACCGCGCGGATCAGGCCGATGGTCCCTTCCTGGATGAGGTCTGCGAGGGCAACCCCCGGCACCGAGTAGCGTCGCGCCACCGAGATCACGAGGCGTAGGTTTGACTCAATGAGCATGTCCTTGGCCTGCTGATCACCCCGCGCAACACGCCGAGCAAGGCTCACTTCCTCTAAGGCGGTCAGGAGCCGTGAGGAGCGCGAGTGGCCCAGGTAGCGGCGGAGCTGTTGTTCGTGCTCACGAGCATCTAGCGCACTGGCACTCTCTTTTTCCTCGTCGAGGTCGTCCGAGAACGTCAGAGTGGGGGCGGTGAACTCATCTTCCTCTTCGGAGAGAGGTGAGGAGAACTCCCGATTTGAGTCGGGTAGAGAGGTTGCTCGGCCACGGTTCATCGTGGAGAAAACCGGGTGATCCTTGAGAGGGAGACTTCCCATCCTGGACATGCTAGACTTTGCCTTAACTTCCGTCTGCGTTAAAATGGGCAGCTTGCGCCACCCACTCTATTAAACAGTAAAAATGGGTAAAATGGTTCCCGTTTTTAGGACTATTTTGCCCAAACTTCAGAGCTTTGCGAGCTCCTCTTCTAACAACCGGTTTACATCATCGGGCCGTGCCTGGCCCTTGGCTTCTTTCATGACCTGGCCCACCAAGAAGCCCTTGCTCTTGTCGTTGCCCGCCTTGATCTTGGCGACAATATCGGGGTTGGCGGCGAGGACTGCCTGGACAATTCCACGGACTGCACCCGCATCGACCACCTTGATGCCACGCTCCTGAATGAGTTGTTCCACACTCTTGCCCTCGGCATGCATGGAATCAATCAGCTCTTTGGCGATCTTGCCGGTGATCGTCCCCTTGGCAATGGCACTCACCAGGCCCACAAGGTGCTCCACGGTGACGGGGGTGGCATGGACGGCTTGGCCGGCGGCGTTGGCGAGGCGGGTGAGGTCGCCCAGCATCCAGTTTGCGACCTGCTTGGGGTCGGCGTTCTGGGCCGCGGCCTCGAAGAAGTCTGCCGTCGCACGCTCGCCCACGAGCTGTGTCGCATCGGTGGCAGGGAGGCCGTACTGCTCGATAAAGCGGCGCTTACGGGCGATCGGAAGCTCGGGGAGGCTGGCGCGCAGGCTCTCGATGTACTCCTCCAGAAACTCGATGGGAATGAGGTCCGGCTCGGGGAAGTAGCGGTACTCCTGCTCGCTCTCTTTGATGCGCTGCAGGACGGTCTCGCCCTTCTCGGAGTCCCAGCCGTAGGTGGCCTGGAGCACGGCCTCGCCTTTCTCAATCGCGGCGATCTGGCGCTTGGCCTCGTACTCGACTCCCTGCTGCACAAACTTAAAGGAGTTGAGGTTCTTGAGCTCTGTTTTGGTTCCGTAGACCTCGCTGCCCTTCTCGCGGACCGACGGGTTGGGCTCGACACGGAGCGAGCCCTGCTCCATCTTGCCATCGCTGACCCCTAGGTAGAGCAGGATCGAGCGTAGGGTCTCGGCGTAGAGACGTGCCTCCTCGCTGCTCTCGACATCGGGGGGGAAGTCGGTGACGATCTCCATCAGCGGCACGCCGGCGCGGTTGTAGTCCATCACGGAGTAGCCCAGCCCATCGACATGGAGCGACTTGCCCGTGTCTTCCTCTAGGTGCACACGGGTGATGTGAATCTTCTTGAGCGTGCCGTCGGCCTCTTCGATCTCCAGATACCCATTGATCCCAATCGGCGTGTTGCCGTACTGGCTCACCTGGTAGCCCTTGGGGAGGTCGGGGTAGAAGTAGTTCTTGCGGTGGAAGATGGTCCGCATGGAGATCTCGCAGTTGAGCGCGAGGGCGGTGCGCACCACATGCTCGACCGCTTGCTTGTTGAAGACAGGAAGCGTCCCCGGCAGCCCCAGGCAGATCGGACAGCAGCGGGTGTTGGGCTCTCCTCCAAAGGCGTTCTCACACCCACAGAACATCTTGGACTTTGTCAGAAGCTCGGCATGGCACTCCATCCCGACTGCGACAACATACTCAGGCATGATGCTATTGTATCGCGTCTGGGCCGGGTGGCATTACCGGTCGGGTGCAGAAAGAGGCCTCAGCGTTTCTGCTTGCTCCAGCCTTCCCAGACAGCCGTGGGCTTTTTGGCATAGAACTCGGTAAATCCGCAGTCGGCGCACATATTGGCGGTAAAGGTTGAGGCACTCTTGGCAAAGATCTCTGAGGGATTTCCCCAGGCCTCCAGCCGTCCTCCGACATGGACCTGGGTCATCCAGCGCTCTGATCTACATTTAGGGCAGGTTGGTTTCATGTGTTTCTATCCTCCGATAGGCCGTAGCCCGCTCGCCTCTGCGCTCTTGCCTTCGTCGTTGTAGCCAGGCTTGGGCGTATCGCCCTCAGCCTCGGGCTTGCGGCGGGGGGCTTGGAGTGTGGGCATGGTGTTTGGTGCAACTTCTGGTGCGGGAGCCCCTGTGGGTTTTGTGCTGGGTGCCTGGGGAGTGGGCATGGCTCCCGCGGGAGGCAGGGGGCTTCCGAGGCGCTGGAGGGCGGTGCGGGCGTAGGTGGACTGGGCACCGTTGGGGAAGCGGATCAGCTGCTCGGTGTAGAGCTGGACGGCGCGGGCCTTGTCGCCCATGCTCTGCTCGGTCAGGCGGGCGAGGCGCGCCCAGACCATCTCGGCATCGGGGCCGCTATCGCCAAACGACAGGACACGGCGCAGGAGCTGTTCCGCCTGGCCAAAGTCGCCCTCGCGCTCCTGGCGGGCCGCGAGGCGCAGCAGAATGCCCGTGGGGACCTCACCGGGGCCTGCTGCGAGCAGGAGGGCGAGGCGGGTGACGGTGTCAGGATCGCCCTCTTGGACAAGCTTATCGGCCTTTTCCAAAAAGAGCGAGCGAGCAAGCGGTGCGGTGTTGCCGAGGGGGCCAAAGAGCGCTTTATGGCAGAAGGTGGTCACTAGATCCAGATTATCCGGCTCGCGCTGGACGAGGGCTTCGAGGTCCTGGAGGGGCAGACCGTGGTAGTCGCCGCCGTACTCCGAGCGCAGGGCCTGGGCCTCCGATGCCTCGTGGGTGTCGCGGCGCTCACGGAGGGCGAGCACCAGCAGAAAGCCCGCCCCCGCCCCGCCGATATGGGCGAAGTTGGCCACGCCGCTCGCCATCCCAACCGTGGTGGTGAGGAAGCCATTGAGGATATCGAAGCCGAGGTAGTAGAGAATCACCCACTGCGCCTGCCACTCCGATGTCCAGCCGAGGCCCGCCGCGAAGCGCCAGTAGTTCCAGCCCCAGAAGATGCAGATACGGGCAAAGGGAAAGAGGTAGAGATAGGCCCCCGCTAGCCCCATGATCGCCCCCGATGCTCCCAGGCTGAAGCGCTCGGGCTGGAAGAGGCCGACCATGACCTCGTGCAGGCCATCGCCCGCAAGGCCGCAGAGTAGGTAGACCAGGAGGTACTTGCCAATCCCCAAGCGGCCCTCGACCGCCGCCCCAAAGAGCCAGAGAAAGAGCATGTTGCCCAGCAGGTGCATCAGGCTCCCGTGGAGGAACATGGAGCTGACCATGCGGACGGGCGAGAACGTGTTGTGGGAGAGCGCCCAGTCGTGGACAACGCCCTCACGAATCACGATAGCGTACTGGCTGGTGCAAAAAAAGATCAGTGAGTTGATAACGATCAGGCCGATCGTGGCGTAGGGAAATCTCTCGGGCGGATTCTTAGCGCGGTAGGGGATCATGCATCCTGCCTCCTTGAGCGAACTGACCCATTATAACGAGGAATAGTTGCGCAAAGAGGCAGAAAGGCCCGAAATAACTACCGGGCGTTGGTGAACCTATCGGTGGTGCGGTGGCCGTCTTTGTCGGGCTCGCCCTTGACAAGGTGCAGGTGGGCACGGCGGCCAACCGTGAGCTTCTCGAAGAGCTCTGCCGAGGTGCTGGCGATCTGGAGCGTGCGGACCGCGCCATCGTCGCGCTTGAGGGTGATGAGGCCGTCTTTCTTCTCGGTGACCTGTCCGGTCCAGGTGGAGAGGGCATCGTTCTTGGCCTGCTCGGCGGCGCTGGCGGAGTCGGCGACGATGCTGGCGAGCAGGTTGCCACTAGCCGACGACCGGGCGATCACGGCGACAGGGTTGTCAAGTGCAAAGTCGGTGGGCTTGGCGGGCTTGCCGCCCTTGAGAAAGCTCGTCTTTTCGGAGATGCGGAAGCGGGTTGTCTTGCCGTCTTTGTCCTTCGCATCGAGGTTGGTCAGCGACGACGTGACGACCGTGCCGGTGTAGATCGCTGTGGCAGTCTTCTTGGTCTCCGCGGCGGTGTCGGCGTCTTTCATGGCCCTCAGCACGCCCTCCGCGGGCCGGTCCGGGCGGATCGAGAGCCGCGCCGAGACATGGTCGTCGGGCTTGAAGTCCGTGAACTTGGCGAGCTCGTTTTTCTTGGTAAAGGCGGCGTCGGGTGCGATCGTCACCGAGAGAGCGGCCGTCCCATTGTCCGGCTGGAGGGTGAGGGTGTTCTTGGTGGCATCCAGCGCCGTGATCACCCCGACCACGGTCTTGGTCTGGGCGGCAGGGCGCTTTGTGCTGACGCGCTGGGGTGGGGTCTTTGTGGTCTCCTGTGGTGTGGAGAGACAGAGCAAGGTAAGGGCAAGAAGTGGGTTCATGGGCTATCGTGTCGGGCGGTTCTTGATCGAGTCAAAGATATAGACGATAATCGCCAGCCAGACGGTTCCCAGGAGCGCGGCGCGGTGCCAGGGAATCGGCTCGGGGGCGATCAGCTGGCCGCAGATAAACGTGATGGTCGGCCCTAGATACTGCAAGAGCCCGAGCGTGCTGAGCGGGACGCGGGGCACGGCGTGGCCAAAGAGCAGGAGCGGCGCGACCGTCACCGGGCCCGTGCCGATCAGCAGGAGCGCCTCGCGCGGGCTTCCCAGCGCGGCGTGCCGAACGAGCAGAAAGCCGAGGGCAAAGGGAAAGGCCACCGCGGTCTCCGCCGCCAGCGCGACCGTCCCCTCGACCCCCACGCCCTTGCGGACAAAGCCATAGAAGCTCCAGAGCCCCGCGATCAGGAGCGCCGCCCAGGGAAAGACCCGCAGGTCACCCAGGAGTGGGAAGAGCAGCGCCACCCCCGCCAGTGCGATCGAGACTTTTTGCAGGGGCCGGAGCTGCTCGCCCAGAAAGGCAACCCCTAGCAACGTATTGAGGAGCGGCACAATAAAATAGCCCAAGCTCGCCTCGACAAAGCGCCCGTTGATGGTCAGCCAGATGTAGAGCAGCCAGTTGGCCGTGAGCAAGAGAGTCGTGCCCCAGAGCTTGGGATTGCGGAGCGCGCGGAGAAACTCCTGGCCGCGCCGCTGGGAGAGCACCACGCCCAGGAGCAGGGGAAACGACCACGCCGCCCGGTGCGCGACGAGCTCCCAGGGATTGTGTCCATTGAGCTGCTTCCAGAAGAGCGGCACGAGCCCCCAGAGAACAAACGCCAGTACCCCCGACTGAATCCCAGTCATGCGCCGGGGTCCGTGCCCTGGTTGATCACCCGCCAGCTATCGTCGAGGACGGGCCGGGGGAGCTCGCCCTTTTGGGCCTTGTTGGCCCACTGGGAATCGACAATCAAGGCGCGGGCCAGCGCGACCGCTTCCGCATGTCCCTCATTGATGTAGTCCGTGGCTTCTTGGGGCGTGAGGATATTGCCCGCGACGATCCGGGGCTTGCTCGAAAACTGCCGTACCCAGTCCGAGAGCAGGGTCTCGGTGCCGAAGTAGCCACGCCGGGACTCGCGCCAGCAGGAGATGTCCCACGCATCCACTCCTGCGGCCTCCAGGGCGACCAGAAACGCTTGCAGGCTCTCAGGCGTGACCGGGGCATTGGGCGCATCGGGGGCATCGGCATGAATGGAGAAGCGGTAGAGGAGCGGGATCTGCGGGCCGATCGCCGCCCGCACGGCCTGGGTCACGGCGACGGGAAAGGCCAGCGGGTCGCCCCACTTGTCGGTGCGCTTGTTGACATCCTGTCGCCAGAACTGATGGAGAAGATAGCCGTGCGCGCCGTGGAGCTCCAGAAAGTCGCAGCCGGCCTCGATCGAGCGACGGGCACCCGCGGCAAAGTCGTCGATAATCTGCTCGATCTCGCCTTCTGTGAGCGCCCGCGCGGGATCGAAGCCCTCGCGTGTCCAGTCCGAGGCGCTGACGGGCTGCTGGCCCAGGAGCTTGTTCGAGCTGGCCGCGCCGCCGTGAAAGAGCTGTGTCCCAAAGAGCGCGCCGTGGGCATGGGCCACGTCGACACAGCGCCGCCAGCCGTCGGTGTAGCTATCGTCGGCGATTCCGACCGCATTTGCCCAGCCGCGCCCGCCCTGGGAGACAAAGACCGCCGCCCCGATCAGCGTGCCCGTCCCCCCCGCCGCCCGTCGCTCGTACCAGTCCACGATCCAGTCGGTGATGTGCCCCGACTCCGAGGCTTGGTTGAGGGTCATCGGGCCCATCACGACACGGTTGGGGAGCGCGGGAAAGTCGCCGCCAAGCGGGAGAGGGGAGAAGAGGGAGGTGTCCATGAGGGGAGTTTACCCGGTAAAATCGCCCTATGAGCCTTCCTGTGGTCCACCCAAGCGCCCGAAGAGCGCCGCGCACCCTGTTTCTGGTCTGGCACGATATCGTCCCCCGCGAGAAGCTTGTCTGGTTTGACACGACTCTTGCGGAGTTTCAGGCGCAGCTTAGGGCGCTGGAGAAGGCGAAGGTGCATCCTATCGCGCTGCCCCAAGTCGAGGCCTGGCTCACCACGGGGCAGAGCCCACCCCCGCCCAAGAGTGTCGTACTCTGCTTCGATGATAACACGCAGGGAATCTTTGACCTTGCTCTGCCTGAGCTGAAGCGCCGCGGCTGGCCCTTTGTGGTCTCGGCACACACCGCGTTTGTGGGTGTCAGGACCGGCAAGATGCACAACGACTGGGCGGCCCTCAAGGAGCTGGCACAGAGCAGCGCGACCATCGTCTCGCAGACCCACTCGCACCCCCCGGACCTGCGGACCTTTCCCGATACGAAGCTGGCCAAGGAGTTTGCGCTCTCGAAGGCCTCGATGGCAAAGCACCTAGGAACCACGCCGCGCTATGTCACGTATCCGTCGGGGAAGTGGGACGCACGGGTCGCGGCGGCGGCGCAGGCGGCGGGCTACACGCTGGGCCTCACGGAGGACTTTGGCTGGGCGGAGCGCTCCCCCCATCGCCTGGGAATCTTGCGCTACTCCACCCACCGCCGCTGGGCGGAGGCACTCCAGGCGCTTACGACAAGATAATGATCTCTATATCCGTCTTCGGCGTGCCAATAATCTGCCTAGAATGAATGACTCGGCTCTCAGGGAGCTTCCGAAACCTCGACGTAAAGAAGCGGAGGCAGTCTCGTTTGATCCGGAGACGACAGCACTCTTGGCGCGACTCGGCTCCCCGGAGTGGCAGGAGCGGGTGCAGGTTGCGGAGCTTCTGGGAGAGCGGCAGGAGCCGGCTCTGGTGCGGCACCTGGTTCAGCAGCTCGCCGCCCCGGACTTCCGGGTGCGCCGTGCGGCGGCCGAGGCACTGGGGCACATGGGGGCGTTCGCGGCCGACGAGCTTCTGGGAGCGCTTACCCACAAGAGTGACCTGGTGCGTCAGTCCGCGCTGGCTGGCCTGCGTGTGGCGGAGAAGGCGGCCTACCCGGCTCTCTTTGCGGCGGCGCGGGGCAAGCAGGTCACACGCCGCCGGGCCGCGATCGAGGCGCTGGGGGCGCTGCGTGTCTTTGGAAGTGTGGCGATCCTCAAGGAGTGTCTCCTAGACCCCGATGCAGAGTCACGCTGGCGAGCGGCGGCGGCCCTAGGCGAGCTCCGGGCGCTCCAGGCGGTTCCTGAGCTCTTGGACGTGCTCCTCGACGACGATGACCAGGTGCGCTGGGCGGCGGCGACCGCGCTGGGGCAGCTGGGGGACCGGCTTGCCGTCGAGTCGCTCTTGGGGGCGCTACAGGATAGCAGTGAGGGCGTCCGCAGCGCGGCGGCATGGGCCTTGGGCGAGATCGGGGATGCCCGCGCGATCTTCTCCCTCACCCCGCTGGCACAGGCAGGTGCCCCCGATGTCCGGCGTGCCGCGATTCTGGCCCTCGGAAAACTCAACGACCCCGTGGGGCAGGCCGTGGTCTTGGCCCTGCTCCACGATCCCAGCACCGAGCTCCGGCTGGTCGCGATCGAGGCGCTTGCCCTCATGGGAGGAAGCGAGGGCCTACGAGCGCTCCTAAACTTGCTCGGGGAGAGCGATGCGACCGTGCGCCACGCGGCTCTGGAGGCTGTGGTGGGCTTTGGTCACACGGCGGAGGCTCCCCTGAAGACCTACTTAGCCCGCTCCACGGGCTGGGCCGCGACAACCGCCCAAGAGGCACTGGATCGTCTCTGGCGGGAGCGCCGCCGGGCCGCGTGAGCCGCTAGCCCCAGTGACGAATCTGCTCTTTGACCGGCGCGACTCCCTCGGGTACGACAATCACCCCGGCGACCCCACGCTCTAGAAGCTCCTCTAGTCCCAGAAGCTGCCCAAAGACCCACTCCACGCGCACTCGAAGCGGCACTTGCTCCCAGGGGGGCGTCTCAGGGTTGGGGGCGTCGAAGTCCCCCGTGAGGCTGATGGTCTCCTCAAAGCCCGGGAGCTCCCCGGCCAGCGAGGCAAGGCGTGGGAGCTCGGCGCGCTGGTTTTCCTCTTGAAGCTCCTCGACAAGCTCGCGTAGCTCGGTGCGCAGGGTCTCCAGAGAGAGCGGGAGCTCGTCGGGGTGGAGGCACCAGCGCAGGCGCGAGCGTGCCGCCAGCCGCACAACTCCCTCGGGATCGAGACTCTCAAAGGGCAGGGCTAGGGCTAAGTCCCCTCCGCCCACCAGTGCCTGCGCTGCCCAGAGCGCCTCTTCTTCCCAAGGCCCGTCGGTGAGCAGTAGGCCGTCGGCACCCGCTGCCATCGCGGCCTCGGCCTCCGCGAGGCTCGTGGCGTGGCCCCAGACCGCGATGGCGACCCCCTCGGTGGTGAAGGCGGGGAAGTTCTGCTCATCCAGGAGGACACGCGGCTGGTGCTTTGCCTGGAGCCGGGCGACCTCAAAGGCGCTGGGCTCGACCGTCACGCGGCCCCGTTCGGGCTCCAGGAGCAGGAGCTCGCCCTCGCCCACCGCGAGCAGGGCCTCGTCCACTCCCGCGATCAGGACGACCCCTTCGGGGAGCTGTGGCGGACGTGTGGGGAGCCGCTCGGAGATCACTCCATTGAGGGCTGCGCCTTGTGGCAGGGGCAGCAAGAGGGCCGTGGCCGGGTCCTCCGCGACCAGCACCAGGCCCATCGGGACATCCTCGCGCCGTCGCCAGCGGTCCAGCTCGACCAGCAGGGTCTCATCGAGGGTGGCGCGTCCCCCTGCAAGATCGAGCCGGGCGGCACGGCCCATCGCATGGCCCGTTCCAAAGCCCTGCCCCGTTAAGGTCTTCACGGCAGGCCGTCTCCGTCGTCTTTCTCGCCCTTGATCTTCGTGCCCAGCTTGACCGGGGAGAAGTCCAGGGTCTCGGCGCCCTCTTTGAGGATGGCATCGGCGAGGTCGCCCAGGATCTGATCGCCCTTGTCACTCACCGCGACCACGTTGCCCTTGATGATCACGTGCTCCTCGGTACCGAAGTACTCCAGGCTGCTGCCGGTGATGGTCCAGTTTTTCTCTTTGTGCTTGAAGGTGATCTTGACATTGGTGTCGGTGAAGCCGTGTTTTTGCTTCCACCAGTAGCGCAGCTTGTCGCAGGTGATGGTCACGGGGCTCTTGAAGTCCTTGCGGGGGGAGTTGACCGTGGCCTTGGGGTTGTCCTGCTTGGGCCGCGCCACAATCTTGACATCGCCCGTCAGGTCGGCGTAGCGTAGCTCGTTTTTATAATAGGCGACTCCACTATTACTGTTGAGCGTGTTCTGTGTATCTTCGATTCTGAGCTTGCCGGGGGCGCTGGCAATCCTTGTTTTCTCATTGTAGAGGACTGTATCGGAGACAAATTTGACATCTTTGTGGGAGAGCTGGGCATCGCCCTTGAGGGTCCAGAGTTCTCCTTGGGGGGTCGATCTCCAGGTCATGAGCTTGCCATAGGGGTAGTAGTCCGGGTCCTGACTATTTTCGGGCTCAGGAGGAGTCGCCGGTGGAGTAATCTGTACTTGCTTGGGAGCTGTGGGAGGTGTTTTGGGCAACAGCACGGGGGCGACTCCAGCAGGTTTATTGGCCGGAGGTTTTGGGGTTTGGCCTGTGGGCTTTGTGCTTGAAGCTGGGGGCTTGGTTTGAGCGAAAAGACCTGCTGTGGTTAGAGCACAGGCGACAGTAAAAACCAGGCTGGGATAGGCTTTCATAGGGTATCAATTTCATCTTTACGGGCACGGATTCGCCCCCGAAACTCCGTCAGGGAGAACTCATGTGTTTCAACATTTAGAGTGAGATCACGTCCATAGACTTCATCATTCTTCTCTGTCAAGAGCTTAATCTCACCGTCGCAGGTAACCACTTTCGAGCCGACTTCGTAGCGCAGGTGGCTGCTGCGGATCGTGAGCTTGCCGAGCGAGGCGGGGAGCTCGCCGCGGGTGGGCTTGTCGGGGGGGAGGACGATGACCTGGATCGAGCCAGTGGCGAGAAAGACCTTTGCCTTGGTATCAAAGGTCGCGGTGGGGGCGGAGAGGGTCGCGCGGGGCTTGCCTTTCTGCAGGAGAGTCGTCTCTAGGCCGCGCGGGAAATCGAGCTTGGTCTGGTCGGTGAAGACGGCATCAGGGGCGCTGAGCTGGGCGGCGGGCTGGTTCTGGTCGAGGAGGGTGACCTTGAGGCCCTCGGGGAAGCGCATGGTGCGCCGGTCCCGCTCCGTGTCGATAACGGTCGCGGCCAGGACCCAGGCGCGCTGCGCGTTTTCGTAGCCGGTGACCTGGACCCCGCGGAAGCGCACGGAGACATTGGCGCTGGGGGGCGGTGCGATCGCGGCCGCGAGGTTGAGGGCACCGCTCTGCTGGGCTCGGCGCAGGGCGAGGCCCGTGCCCAGGGTGAGCAGGAGGGCTACCAGGACTAGCAGGAGGCGCTGTACTCGCTCACTCATGGTTCCGAAAGAACAACTCCCGACACAAAGGCCGGGAGTCTGTCGGTGTAGTGCTCGTCGCTAGTCAAGCGGCGGCGGTGGTGGTGGGCCATCCTTGCTGAAGAGCTTGATGACACCTAGATTACGTGTCTGCCCCTCAGCGGTTGCTCCCACTGCGATACCGGGACTGACAACATTGACTGCGACACCATTGACAGTGGCGCTGTTGTAGAAGTTATTACTCGGCCCCACGACGGTTGCGTAGAGAGTCCCGCCCGTTGCAGGAGCTTTCAGGCTGAAGTTACCGTTCACATCGGAGGCAGTATTAACTCCATTGAAGGAGACAACCGCACCCGCGACGGACTGATCTCCGTTGTAGGAGTCAACCACTCGCCCCGTAAGAACCGCGAGCTTGCTTGGGTCGGGTGTTGGGCTTGCTGGTGGATCGCCACCATCACCCCCACCACAACCTACCAACGGCACTATCAGGAGCGCACTGAGCGCTAGGACAACCGCGTAGCGATGGCTCTTGCCAAAGATCATTCCCATCCTCCAGGCCGCACCGATAGGCCAGCCAAAATGACAGTAGAGAGTATAGCCGAAAGCCGGGCCTCTTTGCAACCCGCTCTACTCACTATAGATTGACCATTCCTCTGCGATGTTCCTTCATGCCCCCCAGAAAATTTATTGGGACGGGGAAGGCGTGGGGTGCAGAGGGCAAGGGAAGTGCCGTATATTGAGGGAGATGAGCTCTCTGCGACTGCCCCTCGTGGCTCCGATTGTCCAGGCTCCACTGGGAGTCTGTGATGGGCCACGGCTTGCGGCAGCGGTCTCACGTGCGGGGGGGCTGGGGACGCTTACCTTCTGTGCTCCGTCGGTCGAGGTGACCCGAGTGCGTCTCGCGCGACTGCGGACACTCACGCACCGTCCGGTTCTGCTTGCTTTTACCGCGGAGTGGGAGAAGGAGCAAGTGCTGGAGCTCTGTCTGGAGCAGGGGTTTCGCCACTTCCAGGTCTTCTGGTGGAACGGACCACGCCTGATCCGCCGGATTCACGCCGGTGGCGGTGTTGCGCTCTGGCAGGTGGGCACCGATGGCCAGGTCGAGGAGGCGCTCCACCACGGGGCCGATGGGCTGGTTCTTCAGGGAACCGAGGCCGGTGGCCAGGTTCGGAGCCCCCATACCCTTGATGATTTTATTCCCCGTGTCCGCACGAGTGTCGGCCCTGCGTTTCCGCTGGTGGCGGGAGGGGGGCTGGCGACCCGCAGTGATGTTCAGGCGGCTCTCGCACGTGGGGCCGATGCCGCACTTCTAGGGACGCGCTTCCTTCTCACCGAGGAGGCCTTGGCCCCGCGCGTCCACAAGTACCGCCTTCTTCGTGCCCAGAGCCACCAGCTCGAGCTCGACACGCGCCTTGTGGGGCAGTGGCCCTGCTCCCCGCGCCGTCGCCTACCGACCGCCACGCTCCCCGACACGCCCAGCCTCTACGCCGGCGAGGGGCTCTCGCGCATGCACGAGCTCCCCACCGCCGCCGCGGTCGTCCGTCGGCTTAGTGCGGGCCTTTAACCTCCATCCACGTCCCACCGCAGGGGCCGCCCATCGTGGACTCCGGGAAGCCGACCGGGTTACCGTCGAAGTCGAGGCAGTTGTAGTAGTGCGAGAGCTCTGCGGAGGCCTTGGGGACATAGTGGCAGATAAAGGCGCGCCGAAACCGGTCCTTGCTGGTGTTGGGGTAGGAGCCATGGATCACCGAGCCATTGAAAAAGAGCGTGTCGCCCGCCTTCATATTGATCGGAACCGCCTCCATCCCCTCGGGGATATCGACATGCTGGTCGGTGAAGAAGAGGGTCTTGTCGGCGGGGGTGGGGCAGAGCACCGGGAGCGTGTGTGAGCCGGGAACCGCGACCATCCCCCCGTTTTCCTGGTCCACATCGTCGATTGCGGTCCACGCGGCGTAGCACGTATCCGGGGCGACACGGAGGTAGTAGTTGTCTTGGTGCAGGTCCTGGCCGCGCGCTCCGGCGGGCTTGAAGTAGAACATGCTCTGCGCCGCGACCGGCTCTTCGTCCATCAGCAGGTGCAGAAACTCCTCCACCCGGCTATCCAGCATGTAGCGCATCGAGAGCGGCCCCACCAGCTTATCCGTGTGCTTGTGGGGGTGCATCATCCGGGGATAGAACGCCAGTGGGTCGCTCTCCGAGTAGCCGTCCTTACCCCCCCGCCGAATCTCCGAGAGCCCCTCCACCGGGCCGTCGGCGTTCTGCGCCATAAACGTCGTCTTGATGCTCTCCACATCGTCGGGAGAGAAGAGGCCCGGCACCACCACAAACCCATCGCGGTGAAATGCCTCCGCCCATACAGCTAGGTTTTCCATAGTGATAAGATACGGCTAGAATTTTTTAGAGAAAAGGGAGAGCATGGCTGAAAACTTAAAATATTCTGCTAGTCGCCGCGATGACTATACTCCCAGCGCGGCTCCGATTGTCACCGGCGTTTTGCAGGGCGACTCGCGCTACACGACCTGGCGTGCGCGAGGGACACAGGACTACCTCCTGATGCTCACGCTCACGGGCTGCGGCCGCGTGGGCCATGCCCGCGGCGAGGTGCGGGTCGAGCCGGGCGAGCTGGTGCTGATCCGTCCGGGCACACGCCACGACTACGGCACGGCGCGGGGGGCGTCCCACTGGGAGCTGGTCTGGGCACACTTTCAGCCGCGGCCGCACTGGCTGGAGTGGCTCACCTGGCCCGAGCCGGCTCCCGGAATCCTGCACCTTGCTCTGACCAGTGAGCAGAATGCGCTCGTGGAGAGTGCTCTGCGCCTCATGGACACCCGCGCACGGAGCGCGGCACCGCACCGCGCCGCGTGGGCGATGCACGGCCTGGAGGAGGCTCTGCTCCACTGCGCGGCGGCCCTGCCCTCGGCCCAGCGCCACGACTCCCGGGTCGCGGCCGCGATGGCCTACCTGATCGAGAACCTGGCGCAGCCCCTCACCCTCACCGAGGTTGCCGCGTCCACGGGGCTCTCGGTCTCACGGCTCTCGCACCGCTTCAAGGACGAAGTCGGGATCACGCCGGGGCAGTTTCTGGAGCGGGAGCGCCTCGCCCGCGCCGCGCAGCTGCTCCAGCTCACCACGCGCCCCATCGCCGCCATCGCCGAGGAGGTGGGCTTCGCCAGCCCGATCCACTTCTCCCTGCGCTTCAAGAAAGCCTTTGGCCACAACCCACGCGCCTTTCGCAAGCTCGTCCCCTGAGGTTAGGGTTTTCGGTAGAGAATGAGGTAGCTGGCGAAGGTGTGGTTGGCGGGGAAGCCTTTCTCGGGGGTGGGGTTGGAGTAGGGCTGGAGCTCGTAGGCGAGGCGCAGGGACTTGCCCGGAGCGACGGCGGAGGTCAGATCGACGATCCACGGCGCGACCACATCGCCGGGTGCCCAGCCGGCGCGGGAGAACTTCCAGGTGCCGCCCTGGGGGCGACAGGGATTGAGGTAGACATCCTCTTTCCAGAGCCGGTTGGTGAACGTCCGGCCATCGCAGTGGAGCTTGCGCCAGAGCGGGTGGAACTCCCCCGCATTGAGCGCATTGGGCGAGCCGCCGTGCCCCGTAACAATCGAGTAGAACGCCGCTCCCGTGGTCTCGCGGTCCAGCGGGACGGTCTGGGGAACCAGAAATCTCTCAATGGGATCGTCGGCGAGCCCGATCTTGGCCACGCCGTTCCAGAGCTTGACCACTTTATAGGGCTCACGGGCGATGGCTCCGGGATAGAAGTCAAAGTCAATCGAGACCAGCCAGCCCTCGGAGTAGGTCTCACAGGCGAGCTCCAACGTCTGCTTGCCGCGTAGCAGGGGCAGGAAGTCCGTGAGATCGACCCGCCACTGCCAGGCCTTTCGGTAGGGGGTGATCCAGCGCAGGAGCTCGTAGCGCTCCCCGGACTCGTCGGTGAGGAAGAGCTGGGCGAGGCGGTCCCACGGGTCGATCCCCTTGGGGGTGTTCTCCAGGATGAGCGTGCAGACCACCCGCCCGATCCCCGCGACCGAGTCCGGGAAGGCGACGGTGCTCTTGACTTTATGGTGCTGGGCATCGTTGAGGGCCTTGGTGAAGGCCGCGACACGCACGGGCTTGCTCCGGCGCAGGGGCGCGCCCACCCGCCGGCTCACCAGCACCGCGTTGTCGGCGCCCAGGAGTGTGGGCTGGAGCCCGATTATCTCGACATCGGGGATAAAGTAGCGCTCGTAGAGGGCGTCTGGCCCGACCGTGAGGGTGAGCTCAATCCCCCCTACCACCTCTTCGAGCACGAGCGAGAGCGGCTCGCTCAGGGGGCGAGGCGCGAGGCGGTTGGCCAGCTCACGCCCGTTGTGGTGGAGCGAGACCTCGCGCTGGGGGTGGTTCTCGATATTGCCCAGCGGCCCAAAGTAGATCTCGCGCTGGCTGGCTCCGGGCGGGGGCGGCGGGTTGAAGAGGTCGAAACCCAGCGCAAAGACACCCGGAAGGTTCGGCTCTGCGGGATCGTCGAGTGTGGGCAGTGTCGCGTTTTTGGGCAGGAGCGCGAGGGCATAGCCTTTTGAGTTGGGTGGGGAGTCGATCCGCCACTGGGCTTCGAGTCGCATAGGGGCATTATACTTTGAAGAAACCCGGACAACGAGGTAAACCCGGACAACGAAAAGCCCGCACAACGAGTGTCCGGGCTTGAGAGGGCTACGGCTGCCTTCGCAGCCATTAAACTGTTACTCGCTGGTGGGGCGCACCGTGAGCTTGTGCTCGCGCTCTAGGCGCTCTGCCTGCTCCAGGCACACCTGGGCGGCCTGGGGGCGGTGCAGGACATTGGCATAGACATGGGCCTGGGCACGGTAGCCCCGGATCGTCTGAAGCAGCCGCTGCTCACGGGTGAGGGGGCTCACCCGCGCGACCTGGCGTCGGAGGGGCGGCAAGGTGGGGTCGGCGGGGGGCTGCAGGTAGCGGGTCAATCCGGCGGCGACACAGGGGACGCTCAAATAAAACAACACTGACTTGGGTATACGCATTTTGGATCTCCTTATATAGAGAGACAGCTCTCTCCTACTCTTAGATACGCTTGGTGCCGAATTAATCATCGGCAGCGCCAAGAATTTTTCCAGGTACACTGAGCGCTATGGAATATCGTAAGCTGGGCCGGACGGGCCTCTTTGTCTCGGAGCTGTGTTTAGGGACCATGCAGTTTGGCTGGTCAACCGACGAGCCAACGTCGCATGCGGTGATGGATGCCTATGTGGAGGCGGGCGGGACCTTCCTGGATACCGCCGATATCTACACGACTTGGGCGGGTGATGCGAGCTACGGCGGCAAGACTGAGGAGATCATGGGGCGCTGGTTTGCGGCCCGTGGCAACCGGGAGAAGGTGATCCTGGCGAGCAAGGTCCGTGGGCGCATGACCCCCGGCCCCAACGGCGAGGGACTCTCACGCAAGCGGGTGATCCAGTGCTGTGAGGAGTCGCTCCGCCGCCTCCAGACCGACTATCTCGATCTCTACCAGTGCCACTGGGTGGACCTCAACACGCCCATTGAAGAAACTCTGGCGGCGATGCAGACTCTGGTGGAGCAGGGGAAAGTCCGCTATATCGGGGCGAGCAACTACCCCGCGTGGCGGCTGATGGAGGCGCTCTGGCACTCCGACAAGCGCAGCTACCCGCGCTTTGATAGCTACCAGCCCGAGTACAACCTGATGGACCGCCAGCTCTTCGAGTACGAGGCGATGCCGCTGTGCAAGCACTATGGCCTGGGCGTGATTCCCTACTCGCCTCTCGCGGGGGGCTTTCTGACGGGCAAGTACCGTGCAGGCTCCGAGAAGCCCAATAGCGTCCGCGCCGATGGCGCACTAAATCGCTACGGCAACGAGCGCGGCTGGGCCGTGATCGATGCCCTGGAGCAGATCGGCAACGACAACGGCAAGACAGTCGCACAGACCGCGCTGGCGTGGCTACTGACCAACCCTGTCGTGACCTCGCCGATCATCGGGGCCAACAACCCGGAGCAGCTCAAAGACAGCTTGGGCGCGGCGGGCTACCGCCTTAAACCTGAGGAGCAGAGCCGCCTGAGCGAGCTGACCAAGTGGGTGCGCAACGGCCGCCCGATCTGGGATTAATCGCCGCATTTAGATCGCCCCCGTTGTAGGGGGGCGTCTAACTGTCGTCGCAGGCTCCGACACGAAGGACGCTACGCGCCCATAATTCGGTATGGCCGGAGGCCTTTGTGTCCGAGGCACGAGGACAGCAAGACGCCCCCCTCCCACGGGGGCGATCTAAAACGCGGACGCTCTACCCCAGCGCGGCTTTGAGCTTATCCAGCGAGCTCGCTTGGACTTCCTCGTGGAGCGAGCCGCCGTGGGAGTCCATGGTGACGATGCAGGGGAAGTCTTTGACCTGGAGCACCCAGATCGCCTCGGGGGAGCCGAACTCCTCTTTGAAGTAGACATCCTCGACCCCTAAGATGCACTCCGCGTAGACCTGGGCCGCGCCACCGACCGCGTGCAGGTAGACCGCGCCCTCGCTCTGGCAGGCACCGAGGGTCTTGAGGCCCATTCCGCCCTTGCCAATCACGCCGCGCAGGCCGTACTTGGCGATCAAGTCGGCCTGGTAGGGCTCCTCACGGATCGACGTGGTCGGGCCCGCCGCCGTGATCCGATACGTCTTCTTGCCGCCTTCTTCGCCCTCGACCACGACCGGGCCGCAGTGGTAGATAATCCCGCCGCTGAAGTCCACACCCTCGGGGAGGGCACCGCCGCTGGCCAAGTACTTGTGGACCGCATCACGACCCGTAAAAATCCGCCCCGAGATTAAAACCTCGTCGCCTGCCTTGAGCTGCCGGATGCTCGCTTCGTCTACCGGCGTTGTTAGTCTCACCTGCGCCATAGACCAGAGTATACCCGCTTCGCCTCCCCGAGGCAGTGGCGACACTTTGCCAACGTTTTGCCGGTAGAGTAGGAGGCGGTATATAGATTTTTAGTGTTTTGTGTGAGATTTACCACAGTGGGAGCTACCTGCCGAACAAAAGCTTGGTCTAAACCGACAAAGGTTTGGGGACATGCAAAACGATAAGCCAGAAAAACCGTGCCACATTGCACTTCAGCTCAACCCGCACGAGGCGGATGCGCTGCTGAACCTGCTCCTGTGTGCCCCTGAGACAGACGAGGTCTCCGAGGAGATGACCTCGAACCTGCTGCGCCGCATCGCGGAGGCACAGCGCGCCCTGATGCGCCCCCACGGGGTAAACTCAGGCAATGAAGACCCAAGCGCCTAAGGCCGCGTCTCCCTGCCGAAATCCCCACAACCTCCCCACGAAGGTCTGCCCCACCTGCCAGCGTGCGTTCACCTGGCGCAAGAAGTGGGAGCGTGACTGGGAGAGCGTCCGCTACTGCTCCGATGCCTGCCGGAGGAAGAAAGATGCCTGAGACACTCTCCCAAGCGCTCGCTGCTGCCCTTCCGACGGTTCTAGACGAGCTGGCGGAGCTGGTCGCCATTCCCTCGGTCGCGGCCAAGCCCGACTCACCGATGACTCTCTGTGCGGAGAAGGTGGCCGAGCTCTACCGCAAGCGTGGCCTCACGGCGCAGCTCGTCCCCACCGACGGTGGCCCGACCGTGGTCTATGCCGAGGACCGGAGCGCGGGGGTGGAGGCCCCGACCGTGCTCTTCTACAACCACTACGATGTCCAGCCCGCCGAGCCCTTTGCGCTCTGGGAGAGCGATCCGTGGATCCTCCGGCGCGACGGCGACTTTCTCTACGGGCGGGGGAGCTCCGACGACAAGGGGCATATCGCCTGCCGCTTGCTGGCGCTGGATGCCCTGAAGACGCTCCATGGCGGCACGCTACCGGTCAATGTGAAGGTGCTGGTCGAGGGCGAGGAAGAGGTAGCCAGTGTGCACCTCGTGGACTGGATCGAGCGGCATCGCGCGCTCCTCGCCGCTGATGTCACGCTCTGGGAGTTTGGGGGAGTAAATGCCGCGGGGCAGCCGGAGCTGATCTGTGGCCTGCGTGGGATCGCGACCTTTGAGCTCCGCGCCAAGACAATCGCCCACGATGCCCACAGCGGGGTGGGGGGGACCATTCTCCCCAACGCGGCCTGGCGGCTGGTGCACGCGCTGGCGAGCCTCAAGGGTCCCGATGAGCGCATCCAGATCCCCGGGCACTACGACTTAGCGCTGCCCGCCACCCCCGCCGACCTGGATCTCCTCGCGCAGCTCTCGCCCGAGCTGGAGGCCGACCTGAGGGCGGAGTTTGGGGTCGCGCACTTTCTCGGGGAGGCGACTGGCACGGAGCTGCACCGCCGCGCGATCTTCGAGCCGAGCTGTACGATCAACGGCCTCTGGAGTGGCTACCAGGGCGCGGGCGTCAAGACCGTCCTCCCCGCCGAGGCCACCGCCAAGCTGGACTTCCGCCTCGTCCCGGACATGGACCCCGAGGTCGTGCACCAGAGCCTGTGTGCCTACCTCGCCGACCAAGGCTTCTCCGATATCGAGGTGGTCTATCTGGGCGGGCAGCGGCCAGGGCGTGTCTCGCCGGACCATCCTCTGATCCAGCTCGCCGCTCAGACCGCCGAGGCGGTCTATGGGACGCCTGCTAGCATTGTCCCGCTCTCGCCGGTCACCGGGCCGGTACATCCCTTTGCGGTGGGCCTTGGGCAGCCGATCGCCACGATTGGCTGTGGCTACCCCGGCGCACGGGTCCATGCCCCCAACGAGAACCTGCGGGTCTCGGACCTCCTGCGCGGCGCGGAGCACACGGCGCGGTTCCTCATGGCTCTGATAAAATAACCTAGCAAAAGTCGGGGTTTTTCGGGGAAACCCCGTAGCTTTGTCAGGATTTGGTGTAAAGGGAACATCGTTCTTGCGGTTTACTGTCCCATGGAGCGAGGAGTATGTGGATGACGAGGTTTCTGAGATGGCTGGGTGCGCTGGCTTGCCTACTGGTAGCGGTGGGGGCGCAGGCGCAGGACAAGCTGATCTACTGCAATGAGCCCGAGCGGATTCGGGATGCGGGAACCTACGCCGATGCACGCCTGCTCGCGGGGCAGAGCTACACGATCTTCTACCACTTTCGAAACTCCAGCAACGACACGGGCGACTTCGTGGTGCAGCTCAAGAGCCTGACCGACGAAGGCTTTAGCTTCACGTCGAAGCAGGGCCTCGCCGACCCGACCAGCGACCCGCCCACCGTGGGCCGACAAGCCATGGCGCGCTACCTGCGTGCCCCGGAGAAGGCGATTGTCGCCGATAAAGGGGTCGCCCGCTTCACCTACAAGCTCGCCCACCAGCAGGTGGCATCGGGGATGATGACGATCAAGCCGGACAAGAACCTGCGCCTGCGAATCTACTACAAGCACGATAAGTGGGACGCGCCCCGGATGCGGACGATGGTCCTCGACTCCCCGCGCTGTGAGGTCGAGGTGCCGCTCAACGGCGACTCGCCGCGCCATAGCTACCGGATCGGGATGCCGGAGCGCGATACCAACAAGGCCCGCCTGCGTGATGGCTCCTACGGGATGATCTATGCCTTCAAGATCGCTGCCCCCGAGGGGCGCAAGGTGCGGATTGGCTTTATCCCGCGCGGCGGCAAGGCCGGGCTGGTGGGGATGCTCGGCGGCGACCTGATCCAGTCCGAGATCTACGAGGCCTACTCCCGTGCGACCTTCTGCGAAGCGACGGTCGGCCCCAAGGGCGAGCTCCAGTTCACTACCAGCCCCTTCGGAGGCGTCTTCTACCCCGTCGAGCTTACCTTCCAGCTTCTCCCCACGGTCGCCGCCGGCCCAGCGGCACAGCGATAAGCCCTAGGCTGAGTAGTGCCAGTGTTCCTGGCTCTGGCGCACTGCTAAAGGCAGGGTTGGAGACGAGGCTGGCAATTGTGGTTGAAAAGCTGAAGTTCGACTGGGTAGTATGGCGCTCTGCCTGGAAGATATCCAGGTTATAGGTTTGTCCATCACTGAGCCCGAGTGTTGCCGCCAGGGTATCGAGGTTCACTGTGGCGCTCTGGGCCGCATGAACCCCTCCGAGATCGATGACACGCTGGTTATTGATAAACAGCCAGACATCGTCATCGGCGTTGGAGAAAGCAAACGATTGCCCTGTGCGGTAGGTGAAGAGGGCATGAATCTCGGTGGTAAACCCGTAGTTGTGCACTCTGCCTTGGTTGCCTAGGAGCGTATTGTCGATAGGAAAGTAGTTCGCGTTGGTGTACTGGAATACCCCCGTGCCCACCCCTGTCTCCGTTAGAGTAAGAGGAATGGTGGTGGTTTGGTTGTAGGTAGGGGTGTCGTTGTACCACATGTTGAACAAGGCTGCCCCATGTGTTGTTGCCGTGGTGGGAGCTCCAAGGTAGACAGGCTTACTATCGCCTCCGAGGGTGGTACTGACCATATTGCGGTCATCTCCGAGCAGGTTCTCAAAGTCTGAGTGTGCATTGTAACCACTGACCGCTGTTCCCTTACTATCAATAAAGTCGCGGACAGTGGCATTGATAGTAAGGGTGGTTTGAGCCGAGGCAGAGGTACTTGCTAGGGTAAGAGCAAGAAGGCTGTTGATAAGCAAGAAATGAGTACGTTTACGCAGAAGCGGCATTGTGTGATGTTCCTTTGGAGTTTAGTCCAAAGTCATATTTGGCTTCTGAAGGGGCTATTTAGAGGGTTTTTATTTTGGGCCGGAAGCGACTACCTCAGGCCTTTGTGTTCTTAGGCGGGGGATTGCTCGAAGGCAGAGAGTTCCTCGACGGTGTAGTAGGACAGATTCTTTTCGTGCATATATTTCCAAAAACGTGTGGATAGATCGAAAAATGTGAGCGGACGAAATGCTTCAATCTCCCGACGTTTTCGTTTGCTCTCCGAGCGAGGAAGCTGCCTGGCATAGGTATTAAGCCACTCCGATTCCAGAAGATAGAGCGCCTCCCGACGAACCCGTGGGTGCGTATCCTCTGCCATTTTCTCTAGAACCCCTGGACTGGGAACGCACGCAGCAACCGACCAGCGGCTGAGATAGCTGGGGCTTTCCAGTAGCTTCCATTGGAAATCCGAGTCTTTTACTGCCCGTGTCCAGCCTGCCTCACATAGCAGAGGGGGCATGAGGAGAGGATCGGTGTCGCGGAATTGGAAAAACGCCTCCCGAAGTGCTTGCTTGTTTCCTTCTAAGCCGATCTTCATAGTGTAAACAAGCTCCCCTCGCATCCATGGTGGCCCATGAAGTAGTTGCTCGTGCATGGTAGTGGGGACTGCACTCACCTCCAGCGCTGCCCGGAAGTCGTCTCGTCCCTCCCACGGTTGCATGAAGGAGTCACGGAGGAAGCAACAGGTACTAGAGAGTGTCTCCCACGAATCCGCGATGCGAAGGGATTTCGCTAGCACCTCGATTGTTGCTGGGATTCCAAACTCTTGAAGAACTTTAACCGTCTGGACCTGGAAGATTCCCTGATATGTTTGGATTTGGTGGACTAGACTCTCGTTCATGATATCGTTGGTAGCCGTAGTGCTATGCTCTCGGCGAAAGTGCCGTTGCCGTCGTCGGAGTCGTCCGGTAGCACGGAGCGCCAGAGGGTGAGCCCCCAGCTGGGAAAGTGATACGTATAGCCGTACTCGGGGTCGTCTTCGTCTATCGGCGTGTAGGCGGCAATTGCCTCCGCCAGATCGTCCATGGGGGTTGCAAAGATATCTACGTTGTGAAGTAAGAAGGGATTTCCCACGACAGGGCTGGCCTCTAGAAAGGCAGCTTTACCGTTGGTGTCGAAGTCCACCCGAAGGCAGAGGGCTCCATAGAAATCCGAAGCGGGTTCGTCGTCGGAGCGCTGGTAGCTGAGCGGCGCACCGTACTCTGCAAGCGCGACTCGGCTCTCCTCACGTGACATGCCTAGGCGCACGGGACCGATTCCCTTCTGCGGGACAATGTCAAAAACCGCCATACGGGATTGTACCAGGCAGGGGAGCAAAACAAAAAGGCCAGGGGCAAGCGCCCCCGGCCTCCGTTTCTTATCCCCCTCCTTTCGCCCCAACGAAGTTGGGTTTCAGGCGAAGGGAGGGGGCAGGGGGAGGGATGCTCCCGGATGCCCTACTGGCACGCCTCGCACTCTTCGCCGTTGCGCATCGCCTCGATGGAGCAGGCGGCTTTCTCAGCGTCGGTGAAGACCTTCTTGACGGGCGCTTCGGTCGCGGCGGGCGTCTCGCGCATCTTGAGGGAGACAGTCGCCTTCTCGATATTGCTGGCCCCGAGCGTGCGGAGGTAGTAGGTGGTCTTGAGGCCCGCGTGCCAGGCGTAGCGGTACATGTGGCTGAGGGCCTTCATGTCCGGGGTGCCCAAGAAGAGGTTGAGCGACTGGCTCTGGTCGATCCACTTCTGCCGCCGAGCGCCCGCATCGATCAGGAACTCGTAGGGGATCTGGAAGGCCGTCAGGTACTTCTCCTTGATCGCCTGCGGAATCTCCGCGATATTGTGCAGGTCGCCGTCGAAGTACTTGATCTGATCGACAATCTCTGTGTTCCAGAGCCCTGCCGCCTTCAGGTCCTTCACGAGGAACGAGTTCAGCACCACAAAGTCGCCGGAGAGGTTGGACTTCACAAACAGGTTCTTGTACATCGGCTCGATACAGGGCGATGTCCCCATGATATTGGCGATCGTCGCGGTCGGGGCGATTGCCAGGACATTGGAGTTGCGCATTCCCTGCGTCTTGATCTTCTCGCGCAGGCTTGCCCAGTCCAGCTTGCCGCCACGGGCGACCTTGATCTCGACCCCGCGCTCTTTTTCTAGCAGCTCGACCGTATCGGCGGGAAGCAGGCCACGGTCCCACTTGCTGCCCGCAAAGGTCGAGTACGAGCCACGCTCGGCGGCTAGGTCGCTCGATGCCTCATAGGCGTAGTAGGCCACCGCCTCCATGAACTCGTCGTTGAACTCCACCGCCTCTTGCGATGCGAACGGGATGTCCTTCTTGTAGAGCGCGTACTGGAGCCCCATGACCCCCATCCCCACCGGGCGGTGGCGCTTGTTCGATGTCTCCGCGGGCTTGGTGGGGTAGTAGTTGATGTCGATCACATTGTCCAGCGCCCGCACCGCGATCTGGATCGTCTCGCGCAGCTTCACGTGGTCGATCTCGCCGCTCGGGGTCAGGTGGTTGTCCAGGATCACCGAGCCCAGGTTACAGACCGCGGTCTCCTCGGGGCCGGTGTTGAGAGTGATCTCGGTGCAGAGGTTGCTGCTGTGGATCACGCCCACATGGTCCTGGGGCGAGCGGACATTACATGGGTCCTTGAAGGTAATCCAGGGGTGACCGGTCTCGAAGATCAGCTTGAGCATGGCCTTCCAGAGCTCGATCGCCTCGACCTTGCGCCCATTGATCTTGCCCTCGTCGGCCATTTTTTCGTACTCGGCGTAGCGCTTCTCAAACGCGGCACCGAAGAGATCGTGCAGGTCGGGGACATCGGAGCTGCGGAACAGGGTCCACATCTCGCGGGCCTCCATGCGCTTCATGAACAGGTCGGGAATCCAGTTGGCCGTGTTCATGTCGTGCGTGCGGCGGCGCTCATCGCCCGTGTTCTTGCGCAGCTCCAGGAAGTCGAAGATATCGTTGTGCCAGACCTCAAGATAGGCACAGCCCGAGCCCGCCCGCTTGCCGCCCTGGTTCACCGCGACCAGCTGGTCGTTGTGCATCTTCAGGAAGGGAATGACCCCCTGGGACTCGCCGTTGGTGCCCTTGATATGGCTGCCCGTGCCGCGCACCGCGGTCCACGAGCCCCCGAGACCACCGGCCCACTTGGAGAGAAACGCGTTCTCCGCGATCCCACGGATCATGATCGACTCGATACTGTCATCTACCTTGTAGAGATAGCAGGAGCTCAGCTGGCTATGCAGCGTCCCCGAGTTGAAGAGTGTCGGGGTCGACGAGCAGAAGCGGCGGCTCTTGTACATCGTGTAGAGCTCGAGCGCATGCTCCTCTTTGTTTTGTGCGTCGGCGTAGAACAGCCCCATGGCGACACGCATCCAGAAGAACTGCGGCGCCTCCAGGCGGCGAGGGCGCTTGCCGGTCTTGTCGGTGATGAGGTAGCGGTCGTAGAGGGTCTGGAGGCCGAGGTAGTCGAAGTCTAGGTCCGCAGTGGGGTCCAGCGCATTGGCGAGCCGGTCGATATCGTAGCTCAGGATATTGGGCGAGAGGCGCTCGATCTGCACGCCGTAGTCCAAGTACGCCTTGAACGCCTTCTTGTGGGCCTCTTTGAGCCCGGCGATCCCATCGCGGACAATATCCCAGGTCAGGGTCTCTTCGTAGATGTAGGTCAGCAGGATGCGGCCCGCAAAGAAGGAGAAGTCCGCATCGCGCTCCATCAGCATCTTGGCATTCAGGACAATGGTCTTGTTGAGGTCCTCGCGGCGGATATCGGCGCGGATGGAGCGGCGCAGCTCGGCCTCGATCTCCCCGGCGCTCAGGCACAGGTCCAGCCCGATCGATGCGAACTGAATGCGCTTTCGCAGGTCCTCACCGTCCCAGAAGTTGCTCGTGCCATCGTCTTCGGTGACCGGGATGAGCGCGAACTGCGGGTCGGGAGCATTGCTCTGGCTCACTTCCGAGGCGCGGAGCATCATGCGCTTGGCGCGGTAGAGGATGTAGTCCTCGGCGACCTTCATGTAGCCGCCCAGCACGAGCTCCTCTTGCACCAGGTCCTGCACGGTCTCGATCGGAATGTAGGTCATCCCCAGGCCACGGGCGCGCTCGCTCACACGGGCCGTGATCTGCGGCGCGGCATCGGACTCCATCTTCATCGACAGAAACGCCTTGCGGACCGCGACCTCAATCTTGTCCTGGTTCCAGGGCACCACCTGGCCGTTGCGGCGGATCAGGCGCATCTGCTCGGCGGGGATCGTGTTCTGGGAGGTCGGCATGGTCGTGCGCTGCATCACCAGCGCCTTGGCGATCTCGTAGGCCCCCTTCTCGATCAGGGCCGCCTCGACCAGCACGGAGAGGTCGTAGTCGCTGAGGCGTGCGCCGCGCCCGTTCTCGCCCAGCCGGGAGAGCTTCTCCACCACGCGGACGGTAGTATCGCGCACAAACACCCGGTTCTCGTCGGTGTTGACCTCCTGCTGCCCACGGGCAAAGTGGAAGGTCACCAGCGCATCCCCGACAATCTGCGCCGCCATCTCTGGTGCAAAGGTCCGCTCCTGATCCTTGCCCACCAGCTGCACTTCCAGCTCTGGCAGACCCATCAGGTCGTGGACGGCCTCGCGTCCGTCAAAGTGAGGCTTCTCGTCCTCAGGCAGCAGCGCCGCGCGCTTGATCTCAAGATCGCGCAAGATTTCCGGCAGATTGATTGTCATGATTGCATGTTCCTAAATATATTGCCGCCGATTGAAATCGGCGTCTACAGTAGCCTACGGTTGCAAAGCCCGTTCCGGGCTCCTAAATCTCCCAGCCCGGAACGGGCTTTGCGGCGGAACGCCATTGCAGACGCCCCATTCCATGGGGCGGGCTTTGATGTTTACAGCTCGTCGTCGTCCACTTGTCCGAGCGACGAGGATTTCTGGTACTCGGTGACCCGGCCCTCGAAGAAGTTTTGCTCCTTCTTGATGTCCATGAGCTCGGCGAGCCAGGGCAGGGGGTTGGTGATTCCTTGGTTCAGCGGGTTCAGCCCGACACTCTCTAGGCGGCGGTCCGCGATAAAGTCGATGTACTGCTCGAACTCCTCCGACGAGAGCCCGAGGCCGGCGACCGGGAGGCAGTCTCGGATGAAGGCCTTCTCCAGCGTGATGGCTTCTTCCATTAGGTCCGAGAGCTCTTGCTGGAACGCGGGGGTCCAGATATCGGGGTTCTCCTCGATCAGCCCTAAAAAGAGGTTGCGGAAGACCTCGATATGGTTGGACTCATCGCGGAGCGTGTAGCGGAACATCGTCCCGATCCCGGTGAGCTTGCCCTGGCGGTAGAGCGAGAGAATCATCCCAAAGAGGCCGTAGAACTGCGTGCCCTCCATGCACTGCCCAAAGACAAAGATGTTCTTGGCGAGCAGCTGCTTGTTCTCCAGCTGGGTAAGATCCAGGTCGCGGCGGAGGGAGCGGGAGACACGCGTCACAAACTCGTTTTTCTTGCGGATCGTCTCGATATCATCGAACATCGCCTCGCACTCGTGGGGGTCGATGCCTAGCGACGAGATCATATAGAGCAGCGAGTCGGCGTGGATATTCTCTTCGTGGGCGTGGCGGCCCAGCACCAGCTTCAGCTCGGAGGCGGTGACCAGCTCGCGGACCACGTGCTGGATATTGTCCCCGACAATGCCCTCGGCTGCGGAGAAGTACCCGATTCCCATGCGGACGATCCAGCGGTCGATATCACTGAGCGCGGAGTCGCTGCGCCACTGCTCGGCATCGCGCTGCATGGGGATGTCCTCGGGCTCCCAGTGGTTGGCCTTCATCTTCTGGTAGAGGTTGTAGGCCCACTGGTAGCGCAGCGGGAGCAGGTTGAAGGTCATGGTCTCACGACCGTTGATCACGCGCTTGGCCGCGAGTGCTGCCTCTGCTTTTTCCTCATCGAGAAGGAAGGTCTTACCCCCAAGGGTGTAGGTGGTCTGCATGCCTCTGACTGACTCTTTCTGATACCCCTCCGTTTGCCTCGGCAGGGGTTGCGTCCGGGTGCGGTGGGGACGCTACATGTAGTGGACGAGGTAGATTATACGACCCACATATGGGGCTGTCAACGCTATTTCTCGGTAAACTTACGGGCAAACATATAGTATTTTAAAGGCAAACAAAACGCCAAACGTTTGCCTATAAGAAGAGTTGACAAAACTCCTGTTTGCCGCTTATAATCGCCCTATGTCTAGCCAGCTATTTGAGGAAGAAGCGCCCTCTGTTGCCGCTCCCAAGAACGGGCGTTCCGCCCGAACTGCCCCGGCTCCCAAGCCCGAAATCGCCCTCACCGATCCGTTCGCCGATGAGCCCGAGGTGGCGGTGGCCGAGGTACTGCAATCTCCAGAGCCCCCGCTCGAGGTCGAGGTTGAGGCCGTCGCAGCCGTGGTAGATGTCGAGCCTGCGCCCGCACCCGCGCCCGTGGTTGTCCCAGCACCCGCCCCGCCCGCTCCCGTTGTGGTTGCGCCTGCTCCCGTCGTGGTTGCGGCGACGGCTCCTGCCGGGCCGCGTGCCCTGCCTGAGGAGCGCCAGAGCCTGACCCTGACCCTCAAGGCAGGCGGCTGTGAGGGCCTGGTGATCGTGGGGCTCTACGACGATGGCAAGCCGGGGGAGGTGCTCCTGCTGCTACGCAACGCGCCTGCGGGGGCTGCGGCTGCCTTGGAGGCCTTTGCGTCTACCCTCACCCTCGCCCTGCCCTACGGAGTTCCCGCGGGAGTCCTGGCGACCCAGCTACTGGCACTGGTCAGCGAGCCCAGCGCCCACGAGGCCGCCCGGACAATCGCCCACTCCCTGAGCACACGATTCTGAGCCCAGGGGGTTAGGCGGAGAAGACCCCGTGGAGAGCGGGCTCCTGGTCCTGCTGTACCAGCGTGAGGACGGTATCCCCCGTCTGGAGGATGGCGTTGGGCGAGGGCAGGAGCCCCTTGTCGCCGCGCAGGATCGCGATAATGTGCGCCTCGCCGGGAAGCGAGATCTCGCCAATCGCGCGCCCGACCACCGGGGACTGCTCCGAGAGCTCGATCGAGACAATCTCCAGATGACCACGGGCGAGGGCCGCCACGGGGATCAGGTGGTCCACCTCGATCTCCTGCTCGATCAGGTTGAAGATCAGGCGGGTCGCGGAGACGGTCGTGTCGATTCCCAGCTGGGCAAAGAGGGCCTCGTTGGCCGGAGAGTTCACACGGGAGATCGTCCGCGTGATCCCAAAGCGCTGCTTGGCCATCTGGCAGACAATCAGGTTGTCTTCGTCCTCGCCGGTCGCCGCGACAATCACATCGGCACGGGCGAAGCCCATCTCCGCCATGATCCGGGCCTCACAGCCATCGCCCTGCTGCACGACCTCACCCAGATCCTCCGCGAGGCGCTGGGCACGCGCACGGTCTTTCTCCAGGAGCAACACCTCGTGGCCCGCCGCAACCAAGTCCTTGGTCAGGTAGTAGCCGACATTGCCGCCACCAATCACAATCACGTACATCGCAAAAACTACACTTTCTGAGCGGCATCGAGATAGCTGGTGAGCTGGTCCATGAAGCTATCGGGGCGACGGCCCTCCACGAGGTCGCAGAAGAGCCCGGCGGCGGTGGCGGTGGTGCAGAGGGTCTGGATTCCCATCTCGGCGTAGACCGCGGCCCGCGAGGGGTCGTAGATACGGGTGAAGACCTGGGGCACGTTGAAGATGCGCTTGGCGATCTGGGCGGCCATGATGTTACGGTTGTCACCATCCGTCACACTGATAAAGGCGTCCGCCCCCTCGATCCCCGCACGCTTTAAGACATCCATGTCCGTTCCCGGTCCGACAATCTTCTGGCCCTGGAACTTACTCCCGAGGCGCCGAAAGGACTCGGAGGTACGGTCCACGACACGGACATCGTGACGGTCTGCGAGAAGGCGTGCCAGGGTGGAGCCGACGCGACCACAGCCAACGATTACAACTTTCATAACGCAAGATTGTACCCTATTTCACAAATCGCGTCTGCCAAAAACAACGGCACCCACCAGGAAAACCAGTATGACGTAGCCCGCGATATACCCAAAATCAACGGGCACCGGCTCTTGGCCCGGAAAAGGGCTACTCAAGGAGATGGTCTTGCCATCGAGCGTCGGGAACGGGCCGAGCTGCTTGGTGGTCCAGCGTGCCATCCGTCCGATCGGCATGGCGTAGCTCGCCGTGCTCGCAAAGACCCCCAGCGCCTGGATCGCAAACGTGCGCTCCAAGAAGCGCAGGAGCCCCTCGGCCCACCCGATCCCCGCCGCCATCACCGAGAGCCCCGCCGCGAGCGGAAAGGCGCTGAAGGTCGAGAAGCAGAGCGCGAGGCTCGTAAAGACAATGGGATAGAGCGCCAGGCAGGGGAGCGCGGCAAAGAGATTGCGGTGCGAGTGGGCCGGGTCGCGGAGCGTGGCAACCACGAAGAGCACCAGCGCCCAGACCAGCAGGCTCCCGAGCACAAACCCAAGAATCCCCAGCCACTTGCCGGCGTAGACCGCGGTTCGCGTGAGCGGCTTGGGCAGGATCGTGCTGAGCACCCCCCGGTCCACCTCCGACGAGATCGCGCCGGAGGCCAGCGCGATCCCAAAGACCGCCCCGAAGAACTTGAGGATATCGGTGCCCAGAAAGACATAGAGCCCCACGAAGATGCGGTCGGCCTGGTCGCGGGGGAGGAGCAAGAGGCGCCCGGTTAGCGGGACAAAGCCGCCCGCCGCGACGAGAACCGCCACGAGCAGGGCGAGCCACCCCGCACGACGGCGCAGGGCTTCTTTGAGGGTGAGGCGCGCAAGCGTGAGCAACTAGCCCCCCTGGTCGAAGGGGTTGTGCTCCCGGGCGTACTGGGTGATGTAGCCCTGGGCCTCGGTGGCGGCGGCGGAGCCGGGGGACTTGCCGACCACCTGGCTCCAGAGCTTGAGGGCCAGGCTGGTGTTACCCGAGCGGTAGGCATCGTTGGCCTGGGTCAGCAGGCTCTGCGCCTCTTGAGAGCTGCGGGAGTTGGCGCTCTCAAAGTCCGAGGCTTTGATCTGGGGCGTCCCCGGCGCGGCCCGCTTGGGGAACTGGGTGATGCGGTCCGCGGGCGGGGCGACATTCGATGGGCCGGCGGGGGCGTCGCTGTCCAGGATACGGGCCACCGCATCGTACTCCGCCTTTGCCGGGGCATCATCGGGCTTCACATCCAGGGCTTTCTTGTACCAGCGGAGCGCGGCGGGCAGGTCGTTGCGGTTCTGCGCGAGGTGTCCGAGCTCGCGGTAGCTCCAGCACGCCCCCTCGGTGGATTTCTTGAGGACATCGTCGGTGTTGGCCTTGTTCTGGACGATCCGCTCAAAGGCGCTGGCGGCCCGCTCGTAGTCCTTGGCGGCGTAGAGCGCCGCCGCTTTGTTGTAGTCGTCGATCCCGGTGGCGTAGCCCATCTGGGAGCTGGCGTTTTTAAAGGCTCGGTTCAGGGCCAGCCCGCCGCCGATCACGACTCCCCCGATCAGGACCACGGCCAAGACCCAGCCGACCGTCCGCGAGGTGCTCCGCGCCGACGCCTCCCACTGTGCTTGGAGCGCGGGCGGGAGCGCGAGGGCCGCGCCACAGTGGCGGCAGACACTCTCGCCTTTTTTTAGAAGATTGCCACACTGAGGGCAGGCCCACTGCATCTTATTCGCCTCTCTTGATCGCGCCGCCAAAGAGATCGCTCCGCCCACTGGCATCGTCGTAGAGGCGCTGTGCCTGCGCCCCGACATCGGTGCCGACGGCACGCTCCTTGGCGAAGTAGAACTGCTGCGCCGCCTCGTTGTAGCGGTTTTGGCTCAGGAGCTGCTGCCCGGTCTGGATCGCCTGGTTCGCCTCCCGAAGCTCCTGCTCCGACGCCTGCCGGGGCGGGGCGGGGGCGGCAGCGGTGCTGTTATTGCCCGAGGTGGGCACCATCCCGCCGCCGCCCAGCTTCTTGCTGATCGCACCGTCGATAAACTGGTCCAGCGGGTCTTTGGTGGCGGTCTGGGTGCCGCCGCTGGCGGGGGCGGGAGCGGCCGTGAAGCCACCGCCCGAGGGGGCAGGTGGGGCGACCATGGTCTTGGCCAGGAGGAAGCCGATAATGACCAGCGCGGCTCCCCCGAGCGCTCCCCAGAGCCAGGCATAGCTCCCGCGGGTCTGGACCGGAATCGGGGCAAGGCCCTGCGCCATGGCACCGCCGACGGGAACCGCGACCGGAGCCAGCGGCGCGGCCCCGAGCTGCGTGGCGGCACCGTACTGGACAGTCGCATTGCTGAGGGGCGGGGTACTGGGGGCGGGGGCTCCAAAATCGGCGGCGGAGATTGGGGCGGGGAAAGCTCCCCCGCCCGGCGGGGGCTGGGGGGGCAGGCTCGTGCGGTTGGCCGCGGCAAAGACTCCGGTGCGGCTCTGCGCCACGGCCTCCAGCGCCTCGCGGAGCTCGTGGGCGCTGTAGAAGCGGGCGTTGGGGTCTTTCTGCGTGGCGCGCTGGATCACGGCCTCCAGCGCGGGAGTCGCACCGGGCACGGGGGGCGTCGGGTCGTTGCAGATATGGTAGGTGATGGTCACCACCGAGTCGCCGGTGAAGGGCTTGCGGCCCGCGGTCATCTCCCAGAGCAGGATGCCCAGCGCAAAGATATCCGAGCGGGCATCGATCGGCAGGCCCTTAATCTGCTCGGGGGACATGTAGCTGGGGGTGCCAAAGATCTGCCCGGCAACTGTCAGTGCGGACTCGGAGAGAATCCGGGCGATCCCAAAGTCGGTGAGCTTGACGTGGTTATTGGGCAGGAGATGGACATTGTCGGGCTTGAGGTCTCGGTGGACAATCCCCGCGCGGTGGGCAAAGTCGAGGGCATCGGCGAGGGCGATTCCGATACGCACGACCTCGGTGAGGGGCAGGGGGCCGGCGGCGGTGAGGCGCTGGCGCAGGGTCTGGCCCTCCAGGTACTCCATCGCGATAAAGTACCGCCCGGCGTCTTCCCCGACTTCATGGATCGTGACGATATTGGGGTGCGAGAGCTGACCGGCGGCGCGCGCCTCGCGGTAGAAGCGCTCGATCCGGTCGACCCGTGCGGCACCCGCGGCATCGGGGGCGAGCGCGAGCTCTTTCACCGCGACCCGCCGCCCTACCTGGGGATCCTGCGCCTCGTAGACAATATCATTGGAGCGCGCAATCTCTCGAACGATTTTGTAGCGTCCCAGCTGCATGACCTAGCCCTCCGGTTCTAAAGGAGTGATGGAAGAAACCCGAAGTAGCAAGACAGTACTGTTGTCCTTGCCTCCCGCATCGTTGGCGGCATCGATAATATCCAGAGCGGCCTTGGAGAGGCTCTTGGTCCCCACCAGCGCCGCGAGGGCGTCCTCGCCTAAGTACCCCGTGACTCCGTCCGTCGCTAGCAAGATCGTGTCGTCGGGGAAGAGGCGCTCGGTGTAGATATCGGCGGTGAGGCCCGGCCCCATCCCAATCGAGCGGGTGATGATATTGCGGTAGGGCGATGCCTCGGCCTCGGCGCGGCTGAGTGCCCCCCGCCGCACCTGCTCCTCCACCCAGGAGTGGTCGATGGTGAGCTGACGAATCCGCTCGCCCTCGCGCAGCAGGTAGGCACGCGAGTCTCCGACATGGGCGATGGTGAGCATATCGTTTAAGACGACAGCGGCCACCATGGTAGTTCCCATGCCGTTCTTAGCGCCTAGCTTGATGGCGGCCTGGGAGATCAGAAAGTTGGCATCGGCCAGCGACTGCTGGAGCGCATCGGCGACACTGCCCTCGACCGGCTCGGCGAAGTAGGAGCGGATGAGGCACTTGAGGCCGGCCTCGGAGGCGATCTGCCCGGCGCTGTGCCCTCCCATGCCATCGGCGATCGCCCAGAGCCGTCCCCGGAGCGCCAGGGTCGGGGCATCGTCGGGGGTGAAGAAGTCGTACTTGTCCTCGTTGTTCTCACGGACCCGCCCGATATCGGTACGAGCCGCGAAGGCGAGCTCCGTCTGGTGGGTGGGCCGACGGTCCGCGAGCTGTGCCCAGCCCTGGGCAATTGTCTCGGTGTCGAACTCTGCAGTTGTCTCGTCGGCCATCTTAATCTCCTGAGTGCTTAGGTTGTATCCTGATAACGGAACGTCATCGTCCCAGACATTTTATCGTGCCACGTGTCGCCGTCGTCGCTGCGGAAGGCGTGGGCAAAACCCAGCCCCAGCGGCAGGAGCGAGATCACTTGGCCCAGAGCTCGGATCAGGGCCTGCCTGGTGGTGACGACCGTGCCGTCGGGGTTGAGGACAATGATCCCCGCGATGTACTTGCCGAAGGTCTGGCCGGTGATGCCGACCGTGAGGGTATGGTAGGTCAGGGTGGCAAGAAAGTAGACGGGCCAGTAGATCCAGAAGTGCATCCGGTGGGTATCACGCACGAACTGGTAGGTTGTCTTGTGCCCGACTCCCCCCGCAAACATCGCCAGGAGTGCCGCCAGACCGATGCCAAAGAGGGCTGCTACCAGGGTATCGACCAGGAACGAGAGCACCCGAGAGCTCATCGCGGGACGCCCGACCTCGGCATCCTCGACATGCACCACAGGAATGGCTTCGTAGTCTTCGTCATGCTCACGGGAGATAGCCCCCTCGGGCGCGCAGCTCTCACAGAACTCCAGCTCTCCCAGTAAGTACGCACAGCGATCACACAGCCGCGAGCCACAGCTATTGCAGCTCGTGGTGGCCTCGCGGTTTGCATGGTTGACACACGGAATCTTGCCAATCATGCTGGGATCGATCAAGTCCCTCAAGCACTTGATACAGTTCACCTGCCCCGGTTGATTTGCTGTGCCACAATGACGACAGACAACCATAAGTCTCAGCCCCCCTCGAATTTGTTTATTTTGCCTGACACAAGAGACAACCGCAAGCTATATTCTGTTATTGAGGTACGCATTGCTTGCCGCATTTCCGGATGCCCGATCCGCCCAGACTTCGAGAGGGCTCGCATCGTGCCCGTTCTTGGGGAAGACGATGTAGCCCCAGGCGTAGCCCAGGAGAGTCAGGGGCAGGTACAGCGGCCCAAGAAGGCGGCCTTGGAGCGCGTGTACCAGCTCGTGACGGTAGATATTGTCGGAGAGTTTCTGTGAGCAGATCACCACATCGCCGATACACATCCCGGAAAAGTACCGCCGCCCAAAGCTCGCCGCGACCCAGCCACCGTCGATGAGGAACACGCGGTTCTCTCTGTCCCACGAGAGCCGCCCTCCCAGCCCGAAGAAGAGCCCGATGACGGTGTTGGGCAGCGACCAGAGATGGCCCAGCAGGAGGAGAATCAGACGCATGCCGGGAAAATCGTACCATGAAAATAATCGTCACCGCCGCCTACTCGGACTTGGAAGAGGAGTACGACCACATGGTGCGGCTCCTCCCTGAGCACGACGTGGCCCCGACCCTCGCTCCCGATGCCCCGGTGCTCTGTGTGACCAGCCGGGACCTGGTCACCCTCGAGCTGCTCGATAGCCTGCCCGGCGTGCGGCTGATCGCGACCCGCTCGACCGGCTTTGAGCACATCGACCTGGCGGCGGCGCGCGCGCGCGGGATCACGGTCTGCAATGTTCCCCACTACGGCGACCACACCGTGGCCGAGTTTGCCTTCGGCCTCTTGCTGACACTCAAGCGCCACCTACACACGGTCCTCAAAGACGCCGACGCGGGGCGGTTTCCTTTCGGTGGCCTACGGGGGCTGGACCTCTTTGGGCTGACCCTGGGGGTGGTCGGAGCGGGGCGGATCGGGCGGTGCGCGGCCAAGATCGGGGTGGGGTTTGGGATGACGGTCCTCGCCCACGATATCGCGCCCCTCCCCGACGAAGCCGAGCGCATTGGCTTTACCTATGTCGGGCTGGACGAGCTCCTCACCCGCGCCGATGTGCTGACCCTGCACACGCCCTTGACACCCCAGACCTACCACCTGATCGGCGCTGCGGAGCTCGCGCGGCTCCCACGGGGCGCGGTCCTGATCAACACCGCCCGAGGCAGCGTGGTCGCGCTTGCGGCAGTCCTACAGGCCCTCGACTCCGGCCAGCTTGCGGGAGCGGCCCTGGATGTTCTGGAGGACGAAGAGCGTATCGCGGAGCTGGCACCGCCCCTGCTGGAGCGCTACCCCAACCTGCTCCTCACCCCGCACGTGGCCTACCACACGGTTGGGAGTGTCGGGCGCATCCGCCAGACCACCGCCGACAATATCCGTGCCTTTCTCAACGGAGCCCCCCAGAACACCGTGCCGCTACCGTAGGTCGCAGCTCGCGCCGGGCTCTTGTGGCGTCTTGTAGACCCCGTTCTCCACCTGCGCGGGGTGGACAAAGTGGGGCTTTAGGTGCGGGATGTGCTCCAAAAAGACAGGCTCCTGGCCCAGCACGATCGCATTGAAGAGCACGAGGTGCTGGTGGAGCTGGCCCATGTCCCCGACATGCGGGACGATCGGCTTGCCGAACTTCTTGGCAAGCAAGCTGACGGCCAGGAACTCACTCACCCCGGCTAGGCGCACGGCATCGGCCTGGACATAGGCGAGCGCACCGGCCTGGAGGTAGTTCTTAAAGACAATGCGGTTGGGGAAGTGCTCCCCCGCGGCGATCCGACCGGGGACAACCTCGGTATTGAGCCGCTGGTGCGCCAGGAGATCGTCGGGGTGGGTGGGCTCCTCGATCCAGAGCGGCTTGAGGGGAGCCAGCGCTCGGCACGCCGCCTCGGCCTCGGGGAGGCTCCACTTTTGGTTGGCGTCGCACATCAGGCTCCCCGCATCCCCGATTGCCTCCCGCACGAGAGTGGCGCGGCGCAGGTCGCGGGTAAAGTCATCGGAGCCCACTTTTAGCTTGAGCGCGGTGAAGCCCGCCCCCAGGCTCTTCTTGATGTTCTCGGCGAGCTTGGTGTCGTCGTAGCCCAGCCAGCCCGCCGACGTATCGTAGCCGGGGTAGCCGTCGGTGAGGAAGTGGGTCTGGGAGCGCGGCTGGCGTAGCAGCTCCAGAGCCTGCGCAGGCGTGAGGGCATCATCGACATAGCTGAGGTCGAGTGTCGCCAGGAGCGCCTCGGGCGAGAGGTCGAGGAGGAGCTTCCAGAGCGGGACACCGTGCGCCTTGGCCCAGAGGTCCCAGCAGGCGTTGTTGAGCGCGGCGAGCGCGAGCTGCACCACCCCCTTGTGTGGCCCGAGCCAGCGTAGCTGCGGGTGGTCCGCGAGCCGGCGCTGGAGTGTCCCCAGCTGCGCCATCAGCTCCTCGGTCTCTAGCCCGACCAGCGGCTCTGCGAGGAGCTGGATTGCCTGGCAGACCAGCTCATTGCCGCCGCCCAGCGTGAAGGCCAGGCCCGTACCCGTGGCTCCGGTGTCGGTCTGAAGCAGCGCGGTGGCGTAGCTATAGACGGGGTTGGTGTGGAGCGAGTCGGTCCCCGCGCCGCCGGAGAGCGGGAAGCGGGCATCCCGCACCGAGACTTGGGTGATTGTCACGTGCGCAGTGCCTCCAGAAACTCCCGGTTGCGCCGCGCACTTGCGGTTGTCTCCTCCCACGTTCCCGTGCGGCAGCACTCCACCATCACGGGGCCGGAAAAGCCGCCCTCGTTGAGCGCCGCAAAGACCGCAGGGAAGTCCACGGCTCCCTCGCCAAACTCTAGCATGACCTCGCCTCGTAGGGTCGCGCAGTCCTTGGCGCAGAGGCCCGTGGTGCGCGCCGCGACACGCCGCGCCTCCACGACAGGGGCTTTTCCGGTGTAGTGGATAATATTGCCCGCATCGTACCAGAGCCCGACATTGGGGTGGGCGATCTGGTCAAAGCAGCGCTCGATCTCCTCGGCTGCGGCGGTGCACCCGCCGTGGGGCTTGAAGACCACCTGGATTCCGTGCGGCTCGGCCTGCTGCGCGGCAGAGCGGGTGGCGGCGTACCAGCGGGCGAACTGCGGCTCGTGGTCGGCGCCAAAGGTCATTAAATAGCGCACGCCCAGTGCCTGCGCGCTCTCTACCTGACGCGAGATACTTGCAAAGGCTTCGGCTTCACTGCCGCTGTGGTCCACGTGCAGGCACGCCAGGTTCGCGGTCAGCCCGTGCGCCGCCAGTCGTGCAAGTATCGCCGCCGTGTCCATGCCATCGAGGGCCAGCGAGATATCCGCCACCCCACCCAGCAGCCCGACTACCGAGTAGCCCGCAGCGGCGACTCCTGCCAGCGCCTCGTCGAACGAAAACTTTCCCCAAGGGCGCACAAACGCCCCGATCTGCCACGTTGCTTCCATGCGGGAATTATATCGGTACAATGGCCCATGCGGCGCTTCTTTTATGGTTGGATTGTCTTGTGGGTGGCGGCTCTGGCGATGGTGGGGACCCTGCCAGGGCGGACTCAGGGGCTGGGGCTGATCACCGAGCCTCTGCTCAAGGACTTTGGACTGGAGCGCGTCGCCTACGCCAACCTCAACCTCTGGGCGACTCTAATCGGCTCGCTGTTTTGTCTCGGGATCGGGACACTGCTCGACAAGCTCGGGAGCCGCGCGGTGCTCACGGCGCTTGCGCTGCTCTTAGGGGCGACCGTGATCGCGATGGGCCAGTCCACGCAAGTGGCGCTGCTCTTTGTCTTTCTGGTTTTGATTCGTGGGCTTGGGCAGAGCGCACTCTCGGTGGTGAGCCTGGCGATGGTGGGGCAGTGGTTCACGACGGGCCTAGAGAAGGCGATGGCGACCTATACGGTGGTGATGACAATTGGGTTCATGGCCGCCTTTCCCGGAGTTGGGGCGGTGATCGAGAAGAGTGGCTGGCGGGTGGCTTGGTCGGGGATTGGGTGGGCGCTAGTGCTCGTGCTGGCCCCATTGGCACTGCTGCTTGTCCGCCGCGCCCCGGTCGAGCACGATGCCCAGGAGAGCCCCCTCCCGGTCGGCGGTGCGACTCTTGCGGAGGCCCTGCGCACCCCCGCGTTCTGGGTGATGGGGCTCTCCAGTGCGCTCTATGGGCTGATCGCGTCGGGGATTGGGCTCTTTAATGAGTCGGTCCTAAAAGAGCTAGGGTTTGCCGCCAATGTCTACCACACGACCCTGGCGATCACGGCGCTGACGGGGCTGGTGGGCAACTTTCTCGGTGGGTTTCTCGCGACCAAGCTGCCCCTCAACCGCCTGATGGCAATCGCCATGCTCCTGCTGACCGTCGGGCTGGCCGCGCTCCCGCTGGCACGCTCGATGGGGTTGGTGCTAGGAATCTCGGTCTTGCTCGGTGTGGCGGGGGGCTTTGTGATGGTGCTGTTCTTCTCGTTCTGGGCGCACGCCTTCGGGCGCGCACACCTCGGAAAAATCCAGGGGGCCGCGCAGCTCCTGACGGTTCTCGCCTCCGCCCTTGGTCCCGTGCTCCTCGCCGAGGTCTACCAGCGCACGGGCTCGTACGGGAGCATCTTCTACTTGCTTGCGGGCGTTGTTGGGGTACTGGGTGGCCTCTGCTGGACAACCAAGACCGCCGGTTTCTAGCCGCGGCAGGTATAATCCCCCCATGACCCGTCACACCCTCTTCGCCGCTGCCACGCTGGCAGCGCTGGTTGCTCCCGCCCAGGCCGCGCTCACGGTCGGCCGCCTGCGCTGTGAGTACAAGACCAACCCGCTCGCCATCGATCTTGCCAAGCCCCGCCTCTCGTGGATCGTCGAGAGTAAGGAAAAAGGCCAGAAGCAGACCGCCTACCAGATCATGGTGGGCACCGCGCCGGGCAAGGCCGATCTCTGGGACACGGGGAAAGTGGCCTCCGACGAGACCATCCAGATTCCCTACGGTGGGCAGGCGCTGGAGAGCGGGCAGCAGGCGTTCTGGCAGGTGAAGGTCTGGGATGCCAAGGGCAAGACCAGTGTCAGCACGACCGCACACTGGACCAAGGGGCTGGGCACAAATGACTGGAAGGCGCAGTGGATTCAAGCCGCCCTCCCCAAGCCAGCAAATGCCCTGCCGCCGCTCACGCTCGACGGTGCCAGCTGGATCTGGCTGGCGAGCGACCCGGAGACCCCGCCCGTGGGCAAGCGCAGCTTCCGTGTCCAGTTCGATGCCCCCGCCGGAGCGAGCGCACGGATCGCACTGACGGCGGACAATAGCTACACGGTCGCGGTGAACGGCAAGAACCTCGCTACGGCCAAGGGCAGCGACTGGAAGTTCTACAACACCTACGATCTCAAAGATTTATTGGTGGCGGGCGCGAACACGGTGGTGGTGACGGTCACCAACGAGGGGGATGCCCCCAACCCCGCGGGGCTGATCGCCAAGCTCGTGGTCAATGGAAAAGAGTACCCAACCGGCAAGAGCTGGGAGGGCAGTGTCGCGCGGCGTGCCTGGGAGCCGGTGAAGATTCTTGGGCCGGCGGGGATGGCACCCTGGGGCAAGGCCGAGGCGGGAGGGAGCGGCAACAACGCCATGACCCCGCCGCCGCACTTCCGCAACACGTTCCGTGTGGAGAAGCCGGTCAAGCGCGCGCTGCTCTACGCCACCGCCCTCGGGGTCTATGAGCTGGGGCTCAATGGCAAGCCGGTCAGCGACGATGTCTTCTCGCCGGGGTGGACGGAGTACAAGAAGCGGGTACACTATCTGGCCTACGATGTGACCAAGCAGCTGACGGTGGGGCCCAACCAGCTCCAGGCACAGCTTGGGGATGGCTGGTACGCGAGCTACCTGGCCTTCACAGGGCGGCGGCGCTACTACGACGGCGACCCGCGCCTCAAGCTCCAGCTCAATATCGAGTATGTCGATGGCACCAAGGCGACGATCGGCACGGGCCAGGACTGGCAGTGGGCCTACGGGCAGATCCTGACATCGGACATGCTCATGGGCGAGGAGGTGGACACCCGCAAGACCGCCACAGACTGGAAGCCGGTGCAGACCCTTGCCAACCTGCCCATCGTGGTCGAGGCGCACCCTGGCGAGCCGATCCGCCCCGCCGCCGCGATCGCCGCGACCACGCGCACGGAGCCTAAGAAGGGGACCTTTATCTACAACCTGGGGCAGAACCTCACCGGCTGGGCACGGATCACGGTCACGGGCAAGCCGGGCCAGACCGTCACCGTGCGCCACGCCGAGCGCCTCAACCCCGATGGCACGGCCTACTTCACCAACCTACGCGCCGCCAAGGCCACGGACACGTATATCCTCAAGGGCGGCACCCAGACTCTGGAGCCCAAGTTCACCTTCCATGGCTTCCAGTATGTCGAGATCACGGGCCTGGACACCGCGCCCGCGCCCAAGAACGTGGTGGGGATCGCCGTGCACTCGCAGATGGCCGACACGCTGACGTTCGACTCGGACAACAAGCTCCTGAACAAGCTCACCGACAATATCGACTGGGGCTTTATCGGCAACGCGCTCGATGTGCCCACGGACTGTCCCCAGCGCGACGAGCGGGCGGGCTGGACTGGCGATGCCCAGGTCTTCGCCAAGACCGCGATGCTCAACCGCGACACGGCGGCGTTCTTCACCAAGTGGCTGGTCGATCTGATCGAGGACGGCCAAGGCGCCGATGGCGCTTTGCCCGATGTCGCGCCCTATCTCTCGATGGTGGGCCGGGGCAACGCGGCGTGGGAGGACTCCGGGGTGGTGGTGACCTACCGGATGTACGAGATGTTCGGCGACACACAGGCGATCCGTGACCACTGGGCCGGGCTGACCCGCTACATGGAGCACCTGAACAAGGTCGCCCCCGAGGGCATCCGTCAGGTTGGGGCCTACGGCGACTGGCTGCTCCTCGATGCACCGCAGCAGTCCGCGGTGCACGGGACGGCCTACTACTTCTACTGCGCCAAGCTCATGGCGACCATGGCCGATGCCATCAGCAAGCCCGACGAGGCCAAGGCCTACCGCGCCCTCGCCGAGAAAGTGAGGGCCGCCTTCAACGAGAAGTTTGTCGGCGCAGATGGCAGTGTCACCGACAAGGGCAAGGCATCGCAGACCTTCTACGCGCTGGCGCTGGGCTGGGACCTGCTCCCCAAGGAGAAGCGGGCCGGGGCGCAGAAGCAGCTCGAAGGCTTGCTGGCCGCCAAGAAGAACCACCTCGCCACCGGCTTTATCGGGACTCCCGTCCTGCTCTTCGCCCTGGATGGGGTCGGCCGCACCGATCTGGCTAACCAGCTTGTCCTCAACGACGACTACCCCTCCTGGCTGTACCAAGTCAAGCTCGGCTCGACCACGATGTGGGAGCGCTGGGATGGCTGGACTCCCGAGAAAGGCTTCCAGAACCCGGGGATGAACAGCTTCAACCACTACTGGCTCGGCTGTGTCAGCGAGTGGCTCACCACGGGCCTGGTGGGGATCGACACCGACGGCCCCGGCTGGAAGAAGCTGGTGATCAAGCCGCGCTTTAACACCGTCCTCAACCACGCCAGCGCCAGCTACGACTCGATCCGCGGACGTGTCTCCGCCAGCTGGAAAAAGAGCGGCAACAGCGCCACGGTCAACGTGACCATCCCCGCCAACACCACGGCTCGCCTAGAGCTCCCCGGAAAGACCGAGAGCCTCACCAGCGGCACCTACACGTTCACGGTGAAGCTACCCTAGCCGACAGCGAACTCGGTGAACTGGCGCTTGAACGGGGATTAAAATCCCAGCACGATGTCACTCTTAGGAACGCCTGCAGCTACCAAGCGGTGGGCGATTCCTTCTTCAGTACCATCGTGCTGAATCCATATCTTTCCCCCACGAATGTCTAAATGCAGAACGGTGCCGTGAATGCGCTGCTCACCACGCCAGCCTACCGTCATGAGCTGGTAGTGGTCATTTTGCGTATCGAGGATTGTCTCTACTTCCACATCGGCCTGCGGGACACTCTCTTGGGAATACGCAAGAAGCGCTTCCTTGATTTTCTCTCGATAGAGATTTAGCGTATCCATTGAGTTATTACCTCCTGTTGTGCATCATAGACAAGTATTGAGAGGCAGTCGTCTCTACAGCTTTGCCAAAAGTAGCGTGCAGATGTCGCTGTCTCGGAACATGCCGTCGGTCTGTAGGGCGTAGGCGCAGTGCATCTCAAGCACGCCCCCCTCGAAGGTCATCTGCATCTGCGCTTTGTCTTTGACATTCTTGAGCTTAATGAGGGTCAGCCCCTCGCGCACGGCTTCTTTACCCAGCTCGTCAAGGCAGATCGTCCGGAGTGCCATGTTCAGCCGGTGACACGAGAGGTTGTCCAGGAAGTTGAGCCCCTCTAGGTCATCGGCCAAGCTCTCCCAATCGACATCATAAGGAACCGCCTTGCCGCAGATCTCCTCAATTTCTTGGACGCGCTCTGGCAGTGTTGTCTCCCGAAGCTCCTTGATCTTTCGCCGCTCCATCAGTCCCATAATCATAAACTCCTCTGTTAGGAGCAATTATACAAGACATCGTATAATGGGGCGTAGTGATGAGCGAGATAGTCATTCGTAGTGTGGGCGTGAGCAAGGCCTTTGGCGGTGTCACCGTGCTGGAGGGGGCGTCGGTGGCCTTGTACGCCGGCGAGATGCATGCGCTGGTGGGGGAGAACGGGGCGGGCAAGTCCACCCTGGCCAAGGTCTTTGCCGGGGTGCATGCTCCGACCGTGGGGCACCTAGAGCTAGGCGGCAAGCAGGTGCACTTCGCCGGGACACGCGAGGCGGCGGCGCACGGGGTCGCGCTGATCCCGCAGGAGCCGCAGACCTTTCCCGATCTGACGGTCGCGGAGAATATCTTTATCGGGCGCCAGCCGGGCAGCAAGGGCCTGGTGAGCTGGAAGAGCATGAACGACGAAGCCAAGCGCCTCCTGGACACGCTGGGAGTCGCGCTCGACCCTAAGGCACCCGTGCGCGGTCTCTCGGTGGCGGACCGGCAGATGATCGAGCTGGCGGCGGCGCTCTCGCTCAATGCAAAGGTGCTGATCTTCGACGAGACCACAGCCTCGCTGACACCCGGCGAGGTGGCACGCCTGGCGGAGATTATCGCGCGGCTTAAGGCAGAGGGCTGCGCACTCGCCTTTATCGGCCACCGCACCGAGGAGGTCTTCTCGCTCTGTGAGCGTATCACGGTGCTCCGCGATGGGAAGGTGGTCGATGCGGACCGCCCCATCGGCCAGACCACGGTGCAGGAGACCCTCCAGAGAATGGTCGGGCGCGAGCTCAGCGAGTCGGGGGCGCGGACCGTGCACCTACAAGGCCCGCTACTTCTGGAGGCACGGAACCTGACACGGCGCAAGAAGTTTAAGAATATCTCGCTGGCGGTCTACTCTGGGGAGATTGTCGGGCTGGCAGGGCTGGTGGGCGCGGGCCGCACCGAGGTGGCACGGGCGCTCTTTGGCCTGCTCCCGCTCGACTCCGGGGAGATTCGCCTCGAAGGGAAGCCGGTTCGGATTACCTGCCCCGAGGATGCCATGAAGCAGGGAATCGCACTGGTGCCCGAGGACCGGCAGCAACAAGGTGCGCTCTTGCCCTGGAGTATCTGGCAGAACAATAGCCTCGCTAGCCTGAAGGGCCCCTGGCTCACGCCCAGCAAGGAGCGCGAGCTGGCCCAGACCTGGCGCGAGAGCTTCGCCGTGCGCTGCCAGAGTGTCGAGCAGAGCCTCGCGGAGCTGTCTGGGGGGAACCAGCAGAAGGTGGTCCTGTCCAAGTGGCTCGCCACCAACCCAAAAGTTCTGATCCTGGATGAGCCCACCCGCGGCGTGGATGTGGGGGCCAAGGCGCTGATCCATGAGGAGATTCAGAAGCTCACCCGTGAGGGAATCGGGGTCCTGCTGATCTCGTCGGACCTCCCCGAGATCCTCGCCCTCGCCGACCGGGTGATGGTGATGCGCGAGGGAAACCTGGTCTGTGAGCTCAGCCGCCAAGACGCCACGCCGGAGAGCGTGATCGCCGCCGCGACCGGGGCGGAGCTCGCCCGGCTGGCGCGCTAGGCGGAAAAATCGGCGCTTTGCCTTCATGCGCCCTTCATAAATTCCTTGTTTCATAGTCGTCATGAGACGAATCAACCCACTATTGCTCTTGCTGGTTTGTTGCGTGCTGGGCAGGGGCGCTCAGGCCCACCCCGGCGGCCACGACCTCAGCCCGGCCACGCAGCGGAGCTGGCACAACCAGGCGACGGGACGGAGTGTCACCGGTGCGTTCTCCCACGTGCGCCAGGGCAGTGTCTATGTGCAGAGCGCCACGGGGCTGCAGGCGATCCCGCTGGCCCAGCTCGCCCCCGATGAGAAGCGCTATGCGGAGGGGATCGCGGCGCGGATTCAGCAGCTCAATGCCAGCCTCTTTGCCGAGGTGGGGGAGCCGCGGCCGCAGAGTACGAGTGCGAAGCCTGTGGCAGCAGCGGCCTTTGATGCCTTTGCCCCCAAGGTCAAGACCCGCTGGGACGAGCGCTATCTCTACGTGGAGTCCGATGGGATTCCCAGCCACCCGATGATGGTGGGGATCACGAGCTGGCAGCAACAAGTCCCGATGCCCCAGAGCTACACGGGCAACAACGCCTGGCGTGTCCCGCTGAGGCCCGTCCCTGCCGCCAACCCGCTCTCGGCAAAGACCCACTTCTTCCGGGGGGCGATCGCGCTGGCGGCCAATGGGATTCCGATCTTCAATGCCCTCAACAACCGGGGAGCGGACTCGTTTCTGATCGGGGAGCTCGATGAGTTCGGGGGGCACTGTGGCCGCGCCGACGACTACCACTACCATATCGCGCCGGTGAGCCTGCAGAAGACAGTCGGGCCGGACAAGCCCATCGGCTACGCGCTGGACGGCTACCCGCTCTACGGTCTGCTGGAGCCGGGGGGCAAGCCCGTGGGCAAGCTCGACTCCTTCAATGGCCACGAGACTTCCGGCTTGGGCTACCACTACCACGCCACCAAGACCTATCCCTACCTCAACGGCGGCTTCCACGGCGAGGTGACGGAAATTGACGGTCAGGTCGATCCCCAGCCGCGCGCCCAGAGTGTCCGCCCCGATACCCCACCGCTCCCCGGTGCCAAGATCACGGCGTTCTCCCAGCCCAAGCCCGGCAGCTACGCGCTGACCTACGTGATTCAGGGCCTCACCTGCAAGATCAACTACCGCTTGGAGACCGATGGGAGCTACACGTTTGACTACATCAACCCCGAGGGCAAGGTGGTGACGATCAACTACCCGACGCGCCCGCGTGGCGGTCAAGGTGGCAGTGGTGGGCGCGGTCAAGGCGGTGGCCAGCGTGGTGGCGGCGGCGGGCGCCGCGACTCGGCGGCCCCGACCATTGTTCCGGCAAAGCCGGGCGACTTTCAGCTGACGAGCCCTGTGGTGGTGAACGGCGGGAGCCTGCCTGTGGACTACACCTGCGACGGGGCGAGCGCCTCGCCGCCGGTGGCCTGGAAGAACGCGCCCGCCGGAACCAAGGCATTCGCTGTCGTGATGCACCACTATCCCCCCGGCGAGACCGAGGAGCCGCATGTCTACTGGGTGGTCTACAACATCCCGGTCGCCACCAAGGCCATCCCACAGAACGACACGGTGATCGGGGCGCGTGGGGTCAATACGGTCAACCGCCGTGCGCAGTACACCCCGCCGTGCTCCCAGGGGCCGGGGAAGAAGTGGTACATTCTCACGCTCTACGCCCTCTCCGAAGAAGTCAAGCCCGAGGCGACCCGTGGTGTCACCCGCGAGGCGCTGCTGACCGCGATGAAGGGCAAGATCCTCGCCACGTCCGTGCTCAATGTCTCCTACGAAAGGCAGTCGCAGAACCCATGAAAAAGTTTGCTCCCTATCTGATTGGTGCCCTGATCGGTGCCGCCGCTCTTGCCGTGGCCCAGCCGCCGCGCCGTGGCGGCCAGCCCGGCATCGTCAAGCCCGAGATGTCCGATATCATCCAGGCCAATATCTACGCCGACAACTGGTTTGCGATGTACATCAATGGCAAGCTCGTGGCGGTCGATCCCATCGACTTTCTGCCGCACAACGTGGTCAATGTCAATATCCTGCCGGAGTACCCCATGACGATCGCGATTATTGCCAAGGACAACGCCGATCCGAAGACGGGCTTTGAGTACGGCGACCATGTCGGCGATGGGGGCTTCGTGCTAAAGTTCAGCGACGGCACGGTGACCGATGCGAAGTGGAAGGTGAAGACCATCTTCTCCGGCCCGCCCGTGAAGAACGAGCCGATTCCCGCCGGCTGGTTTCTGCCGAGCTTCGATGACAGTAAGTGGGAGAGTGCCACAGAGTTCACCAACGAGCGGGTCAATCCCAAGAAGCCCTACTACGACTACAACTTCGAGGGGGCAAAGTTTATCTGGAGCCGCGATCTGGACCTAGACAATACGATCCTGCTCCGCACCAAGATCGAGAAGCCCGGCTGGAAGGCCCGCTGGACCACCAAGCCCGATCTGGATATCAGTGGTGCGCCGCTCCGCTAGACGAGCTTGCCGTGCCAGAAGTGGATCTGCTTGCGCTTCCAGGTGTAGGTGACCGCGAGCTCGTTCTTGCCGACGGGGATGATCGCGGGGTAGGAGAACTCCATTTTCGGCTCGGTCTCGATATCGACAAAGCTGGGCCAGGTGACACCGTTGTCAAACGAGAGCGCGATCCGTAGCGGGGTGCGTGCGGCCCAGTTTCCGACCACGGGGTTGTGCGCCAGCGCCAGCGTGCCATCGGGGAGGCGCGCGAGGTCGATCCCGCTGTTGTTGTTGGGGAGCTTGGAGTCGTAGACCGGCTTCCAGGTGCGCCCGTTGTCGTCGGAGTCCGTGCGGGGGCAGTAGCCGCACGACGAGCGCAAGAGCGCGTGGAGCTTGCCGGGCGCGGACTCCCACATCGTCGCCTGAATAATCCCGTGTTTCTCGCCCAGCGCCGTCCGATCCAGGTTGGGTGTGCGCTGCCAGGTCTTGCCGTTGTCCGACGACCGATCGAAGAAGGCCTCCCAGGTGCCTTGCTCGCTTGATGCCCCCGCCAGTAGGGTCCCATCGGCCAGTAGGATCGGCTTGTTCTTCACCGGCCCCCGCCCCCCGGTATCGTCGCCGGGGACCAGCTCACGCGCCGCGCTCCAGGTCTTGCCGGAGTCGCGCGACGTCATGGTGAAGGTCTTCCAGTGGGGGATGGTGGCTCCGGTCTTGAACCAGAGGTGAAGTGTCTTGTCGGGGCCGTAGAACAGCACCGGGTTCCAGTGCGCGGTCTCATCAATCTTGGCGACTCGCACCGGCGCGCTCCACTTGCTGCCCTCACGGCGCGAGAGCCAGATCCCGACATCGGGGTGCTTCTCGTGCGTCCCGCCAAACCAGGCCGCCACCAGGGTCTTGCCGCACAGCGCCACCGTCGATGCATGGCACTCGGGGAAGGTCGCCTCGGTGTAGATCGGCTCCTGGGTGATTGTCTCTAGACGTTTCATGGGGCCATTATAGACGAAAAACCCATGCGCGGCGGTGCAAGTCTAGTAGGGTGATGGCGAGCGCCAGCGGCCACCAAGCCAGCGGCAAGACTGCCAGTAGGAGCGCAAAGACCAGGCAGTTGGTGGCAAACGAGCCCAGCGCGTCCCAGCCGCGCCGCGCCGCAAAGATCCCGCCCACTAGCTGAAGTGCCGCCACAACGAGAACCGGAGCCAGCGCGTGCGCCGCGACTCCTGCCAGCCAGCCCAGCAGCGCGATTCCGAGCCAGGCGCTCCGCCAGCCCAGGTGCCGCTCGGGTCGGCAGTCGAAGGGAGTGACGGGCGGCTGGCACCCGGCGATCTGGCGGCGGTTGTAGGAGAGCAGACGGTACAAGGGCCAGATCGCCGCCTTGAGCCCGCGCTGGCGCAGGGCGGGCCGGAGCCATGTCGCTTGGTGCCCGATCAGCAGAAAGAGCGCATCGAGCCCGTAGGCAATCTCGCCGGTCGTGCGGTCGATCAGGGGAATCGCCACCCGGCCCCGCGCGACGTCCAGCGTCTCAAAGACCTCGGGGCACTGCACGGGAGCCTGTCCAAACGCCACCCGCCCCGCCCGGGGAAGCACCCCCAGGCGCACAAAGCCCTCGGTGTAGAGCTGGCACAGCGGGCAGCTATCGTCGTAGAGGATCACTTTCTCGGCAAGCATCACAAACTCCCTGATTCCTAAAATTGAACGTGTTCACATTTAGAATATCGGCGATTCTGTCGCTTGTCAAGAGGCGCTTTTTGCCGCCGATTGGAAATCGGCGTCTGCAGTGGCCTTCGGCCGCGAAGCCCGTGCCGGGCTGGGGGATAGGTTCGGTAGCCCGCACCCAGAGGGTACCCGGGCTTTGCGGCTGAGGAACGAAGCCACTGCAGACGCCGGTTTTCAACCGGTGGGGCGAATCCGGGAGTCGTGGGTGACGATGAGGTTGCCGCGCGTGGCGCTCCAGCCTTCGGGGCGTTTTTCGGCGCGGTAGAGCTCCATGAGGTGGCAGCGGTCGTCCCAGTCCGGGTCGGGGCGGAAGGGGGCCTCAGGGGATGCCTCGAACTGGACATAGCCCCAGAACTCGGGGCGGTGCATGTCGATGGCCCACTGCGGGCTCCAGACCCAGTTGTGCTCGGGGGTGCTGGGGATCTTCTGGTAGGGTGCGGGGATCTTCCCGGAGTTATCCACAGGCGGGAGGGAGTTATCCACAGGGTAGTCGAAGTTATCCACAGGCTCGATATCCCACTCAACCCGCGAGAAGTTCACCCGCCACTGCTGCCCGAGCGTGGGGCAGCCTCCGCCTTGCAGGGTCTTGAGCCCGCTCCAGGGAAGCGCCAGCTCCAAGGTCCAGCCGTGGTCGCGGTCGCGGGCATCGTTGAGGGTGCCGATGACCTTGACTGCGGTCTTGATGCCCTCGATCTCCCACTCATTGAGCGCGGGCCCCCCATCCCGGTACGGCTTGGGCAGGCGCAGGTCCCAAGTGGTGTTGAGGGCGTTCATCTCGAACTCGCCGTAGTCGTGGTTGTCGCCGTCGGGGTCGAGGAAGACCTCGAAGTCGTTGTCGTAGAAGATCACGGAGTCGTGCTCGGTGAGCGTCGCCCAGATATCGGGCTCCTCCAGCTCGGCGGCGATATAGAAATAATTCTCGTCCCAGAGCATCTTGACGCGGGTACGGAAGCGGGGGGCGGGCTTGCTCTCGCCCTCGATGTCGAGAAAATCATCGCTCCAGGGCGCGGCCTGCCAGACCGGCTTGGTCAGGTCGCCGTCGATCACGATCGGCTGGCTGGCGCGGGCGCAGACATAGCCTTTGGGGTGGGGGTAGCTCATAGGAGTGCCTTTCGGAGTGTGTTCACAAGGGAGCGCGTTGTCTTGACCACCATGCCGTGACGGGCACCAGGAACCATCTGGAGCCTCTCACTCGCCTCGTGCCAGTGCACGGCGTCGTCGGACTCCGCCGCGCCCCAGGTGTCCTCTTGGTAGCGGTCGAAGTAGAGACGCCAGGTGTTCTCGATTTTCAGGGCAGTGGGGCCTTCTGCCCAGTAGTCGCCTGTGATGCGGGGGGCGATTCTCTCAAAGGGCCCCGTGGCGCTGGTGCCGCGTGCGACGAAGAGCCACTTGTGTGCCTGTGGGACCCGGGTCTCGTCCTTGCCGATCAGCAGCCAGCTCGTGCCATCCGGCACAATCGTGGCATCGATACAGTTAAATCCCGGGTCCCAGAGCAGCTTTGTCTCCGACCAGGTCGCGCCGTTGTCGTGGCTCTCACAGAAGTAGAAGCGGTGGTTGAGCGGCTTGCCGGAGGCACTGGCATCGGGGCCAGCCTGGGGATCGGTCTCGGGGAAGCGTCCCGGGATAGTCGTGGACCAGTAGAGCACCCAGCGCTGGCCCTGCGGCTCGTAGACCAGCTCGGGGGCCCAGGCATTGAGGGCATCGGGCTCGTGTGCCATCACGGGAAGCGTGCGCTGTGCGCTCCAGTGGAGCAGGTCGGGCGACGTGGCGTAGCCGACATGGCGGTCCCACCAGCCCGTGGTCCAGACCAGGTGCCAGAGGCCGTCGGGGCCTTGCGCCAGGCAGGGATCGCGCATGAGCTTGTCCGGGCCGACGGTGGGGACGATCACGGGGACATTGGGCTCGACCAGCGGCGAGAAGCCCCAGCCGTCGTCACTGACCGCCAGATACGCCCCGGTCTCGCCGTTGCCGAGAAAGTAGCTTAGAAGACAGACACTCTCCGCCATGGCGGGAGTATACCCGAGTGCCGGGGATTAGAAATCCCCGGCACAAGGAAGAGAGCGTCCCGTGGACGCGCAAGAGGTGGTTTTATTTTGTTAGTGCCTTGAGAGCGGCTAGCACACAGGGGTCGCTGGCCTCTTCTTTGGCGGGGAGGGCGTTGGCGACCTCGACATCGGGCTTGATCGGGTTCTTCTCCAGGCGCACGCCCTTGGGGGTGATGTAGTCCGAGAGGGGGAGCTGGACCTCAAAGCCGGTGGGCAGCGGCGCGAAGATCGACGTCAGCACCGCGCCCGCCGACGGCTGCCCGATCACGAGGGACTTGCGCTCCTCACGCAGCACCGACGAGACAATCTCGCTGGCGCTAGCCGAGCCACGGTTGATGAGCACGACCACCTTGCCTTGGTAGGGCGGGAGCTTGCGCAGGGTGGTCTTGCGGTCCGGACCCTTCCACTTTGCCACCTCAATGGGGTCGCTACTCTCCTTGCCGGTCTTCTCCTTGTACTCCGCCACCATCTGGCGCGTGACACTACAGCCGGTCGGGGTTCCGGGGGGTAGGAGGAGCGAGAGCAGGTGCGCGGAGTTGTTGACCAGCCCCCCGCCGTTGTTGCGCAGATCGACAATCAGCGCCTTTGCCTTCGCCTTGGCGACTTCGGCAAAGAGCGCGTCCACCTCGGGCTGGCTGTAGCCATTGGTGAAGCTGGGGAGGGTGAAGCGGGCCACACCGGGTGCGGGCCAGGTGAGGGTGGGCTTGCGAATGGTGGAGTAGGGCTTGCGCAGGAGCATGACATGCTTCTGTGCGCCATCGGCCTTGCGCTTGACCGTAATCAGGCTCGTCTCGCGGCCGTCTTGGTCGACACTGGTGGGGTTGTTGCCCGCGGGCTTTCCCTCCACCTCCGTGATCACATCACCGATCGCAAGCCCGACACCGGCTGCGTGGCTCCCCGGCGCGAGGGTGGAGACCGCCAGACCATCGGGGGCGGGTGCCATGCCGAGCCCAAAGCCGATCGCCTGTCCGGTGCGCCGCTGCTGGGCCGCCGCCGGGGTGAAGAGGCGGATATGGCTGATCCCAAAGTCGCGGAGCACCTGGTTGACCGTGTTGGAGAACGCGCGCATGTCCTCGGCCTTGTCGAGCTCGGCGCGGCGTTTTTCCAGGGCATCGGGGAGCTTGCTGAAGTCGACTCCGGGCACAAAGGCGCGCCGGGCGATCGCCTGCTGGAGGGTCTCCAGGGTGCGGGTCTTGGCCTCGGGGCTGAGAGGCTGGGCAAAGGCAGTGGCGCCGAGCAGGCTCAGCGCGAGAGTGACAACAAGTTTTTTCATAGCGTGACGTTTCCACTGGGCCAGGTAAGGCGGTGAACGGGAGCGAGGATTTCCTGTATGGCTTTTATCGCTTCGGGGTCGGGGGAAGTTCCCACGGTGGCGACATTCTGGCGGACCTGTGCCTCGGAGCTCATCCCGACAAGCACGGTGGCGACCGGCGCGTTTTGCAGGGTCCAGGCCACGGCTTGCTCGGCGAGCGAGACTCCATGGGCCTTGCACCAGGCGAGCGCCTCCAGACAGGCGAGCCGGAGCGCCTCAGGGGCGGGGTGCCAGGGCTGCGGCCCCGTGTCGGAGAGCAGGCCCATCGCCAGCGGGGACGCCCCGATCACCCCGACCGATTTCTCCTCAAGATACGGGATTAAGTCCCAAAGGCTATCGTCGTTAAGGGAGGTATGGCAGTAGCTAAGAATAACATCCAGCGGTGTCTGGTCCAGCACCCTGGGGTAGATCGCCAGCGGCAGGCCACTGACCCCCACAAAGCGCACCTTCCCCGCCGCGACACACTCCCGCAGCGCCGGAAGGGTCTCGTCGATCACTTGCTGGAAGTTATCCGCGAACTCAATATCGTGGCAGAGCGCGATATCGAGCTGGTCGGTCTTGAGGCGGCGCAGGCTGTTGTCGATGCTCTGATGAACGCGGGCGGCGGAGAAGTCGAACTCGCCGCTGGGTCTCTCTGCGCTGGGGTAGCGCCCTAGCTTGGTGCAGAGGACATAGCTCTCCCGCGCCACTCCCACCAGCGCCTCGCCCAAGACATCCTCCGATGCCTGGTACCACGGGCTCGTGTCGAAGAAGTTCACGCCTAAGTCGAGCGCTAGCCGCACCGTGCGTGTCGCATCGGCTTGCGTGATCGGCCCATACGGCCCCCCGAGCGGTGCGGCTCCAAAGCCCAGCGCCGAGACCGAGAGCCCGGTCTTGCCTAAGATACGGTAGTCCATGAGAGCTCTTTTCAAGGCAGAAGGGCAAAAAACCTGCTAACTCTAACGCTGGGCTAATGCCTCCCCGCTAAAGTTTGAGCCAGGAGGAGTTTTTCCGATGCAACGACGACGATTTCTACAACTGGCACTTGCCGCCCCGGTAACCGCACTCGCAAGCGGCTGTGGTGGGGGCTGGAACCTCGGCTTTGGCCCCATCCGTGGCGGCGGTGGCGGGACGACAGGCTCTCTCACCCTGGGGCGCATGGCTGCGACTGTGGACCATGGGAGCCTCATCGGAACACTGCCCACCTACACGGCGCTCCAGGTTGCGACCGCGTTTGGGAGCGAGAGCCCAGCGGCCAGTGGGGCGGCCAGTGTTCAGGTCATTCAGGCAGAGACGACCCTCGGATTCGTGACCGAGGCAAGCGGCGCGATCCTCTACTACGGCTGGCTCTCCGGCACGCAGACGGCGCTCTCCGCGGCGAGCACGGCGGAGGTGCTTCTCTACTATGCACTGGCGGGCTACCTCCTGCCTGCCGAGATTCAGGAGAGAGTCCGCGCGATTATCGCCGCCAGCGACTCGGTGCGGCTGCGCATTGGACCGGCGGTCGCGAGCTTCCTGGCTGCAAACCCCAAGCGCCTGAGCGGGGACACGACCAGCCTACTGGGCTTGGTTGCCACCGAGGCGGAGAGCCTCCTGCCTGCGGTGAGTGCGGCCACACGTGGCGTGATCATCCAGACACCGGGCCTCCGCAGTGGTGTTGAAGTCGCTCAGTCCAAGGAGCCTAATGCCGTTTTTGCACAGAATAAGTACCTGCGCCGCGCGATGCTGGTGGTCAACCAGATCGGCTACACGGATAGCAAAAATGTTCCCATTGATCAGCTGGTAGCGCCGCGTGTCCCCCTACAGCTCAGCCTCTCCGAGATTCCTGTCCCCAAGTCCTACGATAGCTTTGCCAACACGATCTCGGGCTGGATCGAGGCCTACTACAGTAATAAGACCTTCGATGATGGCTCGATCGATGCGGGCTTCTTTAGCTCGGCATCGGATGTGGTAGGGCTGAAGGTCAACCCCGACGGAGCGCTTAGGACAAAGTACCGTGCCTATGTCCTGATGCCAGGGAGTGTCCCCGGCAACGAAGAGCACCTGGCGGAGCTCTTGCCTGCACAGCGTGAGTATGTCGAGGGAGTCAACCTGAAGAACCTCTACCTCCGTCTGTTCTTTGAAGACCTCCTCGCCCCCTTTGTGCTAAGCTTCGTGGCCGGGAAGCTGGCAGGCGATAAGGAGCTGATCAAGGGACTGACGGAGGAGCTCCTCAAGGCGGTCCGTGAGGTGCTCCCCGGACAGCTGGAGCTAGTGGCTGGCGGGAGAAGGAAGCCTCTGGATGTCTTTATCGTGCTGGTGAAGTCTATGACGATCGACCCGGCAACCGGGGCGACCTCGGGGAGCTTCCAGAAGATTGTCGGGACCACGATGCAGTTTCTGTTCAAGCAGCTTACAGGCAATGGTCCCGAGCTCTTTGCGAAGAATGTCACCGAGGGGATCAATATCAATGGCACCATTGTTCCTGGAGTCGGGCGGCTTGTGGCGATGCTGGAGGCGACCGACAAGCTCCTGGACTCTGTCAACCGAAGTCGCCTGTTTGTGGACTCGACCATCAGCAAGAAGCTCGAGTTCTGGGACATAGAGGTTGATAACTTCAAAGTCGAGCTCACACCTGCGGAGTCGGTCGTGGTGCAAGGCGATGGGGTTGTGGAGCTTAAAGTAAACCTGCGTGATGCCAAGGCAGGGGAGGGGCAGTTCTTTTCCTACACCTGGAGCTGCAGCTCTGGACGCCTCACCGACGGGCTCCAAGGCAATGGAAAGCGGATCGAAGCCAGCACGGCAGCGAGCGTCAGCTACCACGCCGAGGGAGCTGTCGGGGAGACGGATACCGTCACGGTTCAGGTAACTCTCCGAGGGCCGGGCAGTAAGGACAGCCTGGTGCTGGGAACCGCCGAGGCAAAGGTCAATGTGGTGGGGCTCACGGTGACTCCCGCGACCACAACCCTGAAGAACCAGGAGACGGTTGCCTTGACGGGCAACCTCGCGGGGTTGCGTCCTCTGAAGGCAGGGGAGACACTGGAGTACCGCTGGCTGACGACCAGAAACGCAGGCGAGCTCCTCGGGTCCCCGGACGGTGGCCTCTCGGTTCCTGTGGAAGGGACTACCCGTGTGACCTACCGCGCCGATGTGGCCAAAGAGGGGACAGACACTGTCACGTTTGAGGTTGCCCTCGCCGGAACGAGCATACGCCTCAAGAGGACGGCCTCCGTTGCGGTGGGTAAGCCGCAAGATAAGGTGCTGCCTGTCATTCAGGGAGTCTTCTTTGACGCGACGGGAAGCACGGCGACCGCAGGACTCGTGGTCAAGTGTGCGACCTTCAAGATCGATCCGGCGGCCCAGTCCTATAGCGTGAGCATCGCCAGTGGTGCGACAACCACATGGCGCATCCAGGCAAAAGATGTCGCGGCCACTGCTTCGGGTGTCGACACAACGACCTTTGGTATCGACAAGACCTGGGAGTCTGGCTTTACCTTTCCAGGAATGACAAAGAATTACCAGATCTTCTATCGGCTCGAGGATACCATTGTCGCCATGGGGCCAACCCAGCACTGGGGGCCGAACTTGTTCTTCAAAACACGTCAGCAGGCTGTGGATAGCTTGAACGCGAGTAATGCTTCCTTTGAAATCAGCAAGGCAGTGGCTCACTACTAAGCGTCGTCGTTTGCAGGAAGGCACAGCTCTTGCGTGGAATCAAGAGCTGTGGAACCTGTCTGGCGGATCGCACTCTTTGATGGCCCCCGGCTCTTGACCCCCGAGGGTAGCGAGGTGCGGCGCTTTCGCTCTCAGCGGGTGGCGGCGCTCCTGGCCTACCTGTGCCTGCACCTAGGACGAGACTGCCCGCGCGAGGAGCTCGCCGAGGCGCTCTGGCCTGACGAAGACCCGCAGGTCACGGCGAATCGCCTCCGTGTCTCGCTGACCTCGCTGCGCCACCAGCTCGAGCTTCCCGGCATGGCGCCCGGCTCGGTTCTCGATGCGACCCGCGCGGGCTACGTGCGGCTGCGCAGCGAGAGTGTCTGGTGCGATGTCGCGGCCTTTGAGAAAGCGCTCAAGCAGGGCAATCCCGCCGAGGCCGCGCAGCTGGCCTGTGGCGCGCTCCTCCCGGGCTTCTACGACGAGTGGATTCTCATGGAGCGGGAGCGGCTGGAGGCACTACGGACGAGCCTTCCGCAGGTCGTACCAGCTCCTCTCGCCACTCCCGAGGTGACGACTCCCGTGGAGCGCCGCTTGCCGGTCGCCCTGACACGCTTCTTTGGGCGCGCCACGGAGCAGGAGCGGCTCACACACGCCCTCACCGAGGAGCGCTTGGTCACTCTTGTAGGATTGGGCGGCATGGGCAAGAGCCGCCTCGCGGTCGAGACCGCGCGCCGCCTCGCGCTCCCTAGTGTCTTTGTCCCGCTGGCAGACCTCACCGAGGAAGCCCGGCTGGGGGAGTTTGTTCTGCGTGCGCTAGGAGCCAGCACACAAGGGGAGGGAGACCCCCTCGCGGCGCTGGGGACACTGCTGACCCACCGTGGGGAGCTCCTCCTGATCCTGGACAATGCGGAGCACCTCGCCAGTGAGGTGGCAGCGCTCACCGTGACCCTGCTGGAAAAGGCCCCTGAGCTACGCATCCTAGCCACTAGTCGTCAGCCCCTCGGGATTCTCGGGGAGCGGGTGCTGACACTAGAGCCACTGGAGCTGCCCAGCGCCCACGCAACCCCGGAGCGCCTCCTGGAGTTTCCCTCGGTTGCGCTCTTCTGTGACCGTGCGCGTCAGGTCCGTCCTGACTTTGTCCTTACCCCACGCCACACCCCCGCGCTGATTGCGATCTGCCAGAAGCTTGAGGGGATGCCGCTCGCGCTGGAGCTCGCCGCCGCCCGCACCCGCACCCAGACCCCCACCCAGCTTGCCGCCGCCCTCGACGAGAGCCTCCTGACACTGGCGACCACCCAGCGCGGCCTCCCCGAGCGCCACCGCTCCCTCCGCGCTGTGGTCGAGAGTAGTGTCGCGGCGCTCGACCCTGCACTTCAGGCGTTCTTTGCCGCTCTCTCGGTCTTCCAAGGCGGCTGGACCAGTGAGGCCGCGGAGGCGATCACCGGCTGCCCCCAGACCGAGCTCTTTCTGGAGGAGCTGACCCACCACTCCCTGATCACCCTGCGTGAGGACGAGCTCTCGGGGACGATGCGCTTTGGTTTCTTGGAGACCCTGCGCCTCTTCGCCGCGGAGCGCTGCACCGAAAAAGAGCGCCTCGCCGAGCGCCACGCGAGCTACTTTTTCGCCCTCGCCGCACAAGTGAACGAAGACGATGTGCGCTTCTTCGATCCGCTGGAGCCTGAGCTGGAGAACCTTGCCCTGGCACTCGACTATGGCTGGGAGCACTTGCAGGACAGACACGCGTTCTGGGACGGCCTGACGGGGTTTCTGGCCTTCGCCTTTGTTCGGGGGCACCACCGCCGTGCTATCGGGTACGCCGAGCGCATTGCGGCAAGCTGGCAGTGCATCCCCGAGCCCGAGCAACGCTTCGAGGCACTCAACCGCACTCTGATGCTCTACAACGACTTGGGGCGCAACGACGAAGTCGCACGCCTCGCGACGGAGATGCTGACGCAGGCACAGGCACGGGGGCTGCGGCGCTGGGAGAGTGAGGCACGCATGAACCTAGGCTATGTCGCCAACCAAGCGGGGCGCTATGAAAAAGCACGCCAGATTCAGCGGGAGGCGCTCGAGCTGGCACGTACTCTGGACAACCCCCTGGTCTTGGTGCGCGCCTTGTTCTTGGTAAACCGTGCCACCAACCCCTGCGGCATTATGCTTCTCCAGAGCGATCCCCAGAGAGCTGCTGCGCTCTTGGCCGAGGCGGAGGCCGTCAACCAAGAGGCCCTGCGACTGATCGGGCCGCACTCGCGCTTCCACTCCATTCTCCACATGGGGCTCGCTCTCTCCCTCTTCAACCAAGGACGCACGGCGGAGAGCTACCAGCACCTCAAGGCGTGTCAGCACTGGGCGCTGAAGCACGGAACCCTGGCACTCCTGATGTACGCGTTCTGGTACGAGAGTAGCACCGAGCTGGTGTCGGGCTCTCCAGAGCGCGCGGCTCTGCTCTATGGCGCGTTCTGCCACCTGCGGGAGCGCATGGGCTACTCGGCCAACCTAGGGGTCGATGAGCACGCGCTACGAGAGCACTATCTCACTCTCTTGGACGAGGAGACCTACGAGTGCCAGCTACGGCTCGCGCACTCCCTGTCTCTGGAGACGCTTGTCGCACCGCGCACCTGGGACGAGCTGGTGGCGGGAAAAATCTCCCCCAAGATCGCGCATTAGAGTTGCAGAGTCGCTAACTCTAACGCGGGGCTAACGCGAGCGGTCTATCCTGCCTCCATCCGCACACAGAGGCGGTGCAGAAAAGGACCGATAAACCATGCGACTGCAGAGACCTATTCTTACCCTTGCGATGATTCTTACCTTCGGGGCCATCGCTCAGGCACAGACCGTTGATCCCTACGTCCCCCTCTTTCGGCACTTGTTAGGCTTTGCCCGCGACACCACGCCCAACGGTGTCTTTGACGGGCCTTTTGAAGATATCGACGGGGACGATCTTCCGATACCGGGCAGCTACCACATGGGAACAACCCTGGTGCGCGATGGGGCGACCATTACCTACACGGCAAACTCGAACTACGCGGGCTTCTTCGCCGCCAAGAACGACACGTCGCTGAGCATCTCCAATATCCAGCACCAGGGCTACTACACCATCGCAGGGCAGGGCTCGCACACCCAAGTTCAGTTCTTCGCGCCCGTCACGCCCGCTGAGGCGACTTTTAACTGGAAGGTGACCGGCACCGCGAGTGCGCCCTACGGCACGGCCACCAGCCGCCTGGACTTTCTCGCGGGCAGCTACCCCGGCTCGGGGATCAACGATCTCTACAACGCTCCGGGGCACCTGCTCGCCTACGGCCCCGGGAACTATAGCTACGTCCTCCCGACCACCCTCAACACCCCCATCGATCTGTTCTACTGGTCCAGCGCCTATATCGAGGTGCAGGACACCGACACTGCGGGCCGTGTGGGGCAGTCGTTTAGTGCCTTTGCCAACTTCTCCAGCACCTACACCCTAGAGAGCATCGACCTGCGGGACAGCAACGGCGATCTCATTCCGTCGTGGACCATGGAAGACACCAGTGCGCCGGGTGTTGCTCTCTTTAACCAGAATGGACGCACGGCCGCCGCAGGAAGCTCCGCACCCGAGCCGACTACGCTTCTCTTTCTTACGCTTGGGGGCACCTTGGTCCTGGCGCGCCGCCGACGGAGCTAAGTAATGAAGAACTACCAAGCGCCCGCTCCCAAGCTCACCACGCAGAAATTCCCCGATGGGAGCGGCCAGATCGGGGTTGCGCCGGGTTGGAAGCTCGACGACGGCGGGGCGGGGGCGGCGCTTCTCTCCGGGCCAGGCGGTGCGGCCATGCAGCTGGGGCAGTACCGCTTTGTCTTTGCCCATAACTACGACCAGCGGACCCTGACACCCGGTGTCAACCCCGAGGTGCCGCGGGTCCACCTCGACGATCCCGTGCTCGCGATGATCGAGGCGACAGCGCTCCTTCAAAAGGCGGGGCTGCTCAGCAAGCTCAAGCTCAAGGGGGTCGAGCCCGCGCCTTGGTTTCCGCTCGGACGCTCCGCACTGATGCGCTACAGCTTTGTCTACCAAGGCAAGCCCCTGGAGGCGTTTGGGCTCTTCACGGTTGTCGCCACCGACGCGCTATCGGGCTCGTACTTCTACTCCGTGGTCATGGCCCCGCCCGAGAGCTACGTCAAGCGCCTGCCGGAGATGAAGGCCATGTGGGGCTCGTGGAGTATCAGCCAGACGCTGCTGCAAGGCCGGCTCGACAACGCCGCCAAGATCATTGGGGAGATCGACGTGCCGTCGCACCTGGATGATTTTCAGCAGAAACAGCGCCTCGAAGCCCTCAAGGCCGCACGGAAATTCCAGGCGCTGATCCGCAACTAGACGAAGGGAGCAGTCTAACTCTAACGCTGGGCTAACACGGCGAGGCTACTCTGCTTGCATTCACATCTTGAAAGGCTCATGAAAACATGCAACGACGAAACTTTCTCCGGCTTACTGCGGCGCTTCCGCTGACCACGCTCTTGCAGGGCTGCGGAGGGGGCTGGAACCTCGGCTTTGGCCCCATCCGTGGCGGCGGTGGCGGGACGACAGGCTCTCTCACCCTGGGGCGCATGGCCGCGACCGTGGACCATGGGAGCCTCATCGGAACACTGCCCACCTACACGGCGCTCCAGGTTGCGACCGCGTTTGGGAGCGAGAGCCCAGCGGCCAGTGGGGCGGCCAGTGTTCAGGTCATTCAGGCAGAGACGACCCTCGGATTCGTGACCGAGGCAAGCGGCGCGATCCTCTACTACGGCTGGCTCTCCGGCACGCAGACGGCGCTCTCCGCGGCGAGCACGGCGGAGGTGCTTCTCTACTATGCACTGGCGGGCTACCTCCTGCCTGCCGAGATTCAGGAGAGAGTCCGCGCGATTATCGCCGCCAGCGACTCGGTGCGGCTGCGCCTTGGACCGGCGGTCGCGAGCTTCCTGGCTGCAAACCCCAAGCGCCTGAGCGGGGACACGACCAGCCTACTGGGCTTGGTTGCCACCGAGGCCGAGAGCCTCCTGCCTGCGGTGAGTGCGGCCACACGTGGCGTGATCATCCAGACACCGGGCCTCCGCAGCGGGGTAGAGGTCGCCCAGTCCAAGGAACCCAACTCGGTCTTTGCAACCAATAAGTACCTGCGCCGCGCGGTGCTCGTGGTCAACCAGATCGGCTACACGGACAGTAAAAACAACCCCGTCGATCAGCTGGCTGCGCCCCTTCTCCCTCTGCAGCTCACCACGGCGGAGATTCCTGTCCCCAAGTCCTACGACAGCTTTTCCAACACGATCTCCGGCTGGATCGAGGCCTACTACAGCAACAAGACCTTCGATGATGGCTCGATCGATGCGGGCTTCTTTAGCTCGGCATCGGACGTGGTGCCGCTGAAGGTCAACCCAAGTGGCGCGCTCAAGACCAAGTACCGTGCCTATGTTCTCATGCCGGGGAGTGTCCCCGGCAACGAAGAGCACCTGGCGGAGCTCCTGCCGGCACAGCGCGAGTATATCGAGGGAGTCAACCTAAAGAACCTCTACCTCCGCCTGTTCTTTGAGGATATTCTTGCTCCCTTTGTCCTGAGCTTTGTGGCCGGGAAGCTGGCAGGCAATAAGGACCTCATCAAAGGGCTGACCGAGGACCTCCTGAAGGCCGTTCGCGAGGTGCTCCCTGGGCAGATAGAGCTGGTGGCTGCAGGACGAAGGAAGCCCATGGAGGTCTTCACGCTCCTGGTGAAGTCCATGACCATCGATCCGGCAACCGGGGCGACCTCGGGGAGCTTCCAGAAGGTTGTCGGGGCGACGATGCAGTTTTTGGTCAAGCAGCTCAGCGGCAATGGCCCGGAGCTCTTCGTGAAGAATGTCACCGAGGGGATCAATATCAATGGCACCGTGGTTCCTGGAGTCGGGCGGCTCCTGGCAATCCTGGAGGAGACAGACAAGCTCCTGGACTCTGCCAACCGTGGCCGTGTGATCCTCGACTCCACCATTAGTAAGAAGCTTGAGTTCTGGGACATGGAGGTCAATAACTTCACGGTTGGGCTAACCCCCACCGAGGCGATCGTCCCCCACGGCGACCTAATCGCCTCCCTCAAGGCGAACCTAAAAGACGCCAAGCCGGGCGAGGGACAGTCGTTTATGTACAAGTGGAGCTGCAACTCGGGACGGCTGGTCGATGGGGTTCAGGGCAACGGAAAGCTTATCGCCGCCACGACTGCCGATAGCGTGAGCTACCACGCCGAGGGGCCGGCGGGTGAGACAGACACAGTGACCGTCGAGGTGACCCTCAAGGGGCCGGGCAGCAAGGACAGCCAGGTCCTGGGCACCGCGGAGGCAAAGGTCTATGTCACCGAGCTGAGCGTGACGCCCAGCACCGCCACGCTCAAGAACAGCGAGACAGTCGCCCTGAGCGCGCAGCTGAAGGGAATGCGGCCGCTCAGCTCCGGCGAGACCCTGACCTACAAGTGGCTGACCACACGCAACGCCGGTGAGCTCCTGGGCTCCCCCGACGGGGGCACGGGGATTGCGGTGGAGGGGCAGAGCGCAACCTACCGCGCCCACGCCTCCGCAGAAGGTGCCGACACAGTCACGGTCGAGGCGCTCTTGGGAACCCGCTCCCTGGGGAAGGCTACCAGCAAGGTCACGGTCGGCAGTAATGTCGTGGTCGTGCCAGGGCGCTACAAGATCCTGAGCTGGGCCCGCAACGATCCTGCGTCCTTCCCCGGCCTCTACCAAGTGAATGCCTATGTGGTCGTCCCCCGCATGGCCAATGCGAAGTCCTACCGCATCCATGCCTACACGGCGAGCGAGAACAGAGACCTCTCGCTGGGAGCGGAGCCTTTGGATAATCTGCCGGAGTGGGACCTCTCGTATGGCTGGGGGGGGACACTAGGCAACATCTATCTGACAATGCCCGAGGTCTCCCGAGTCGGAAACGAGGTCTATATCATGATCTCAGGCTCCGGGGGAGACTCCACAACAGCCCAAGCCTTTGAAAACCGGTTCCAAGGAATGACGGTTGAGGTGACTATTCATCTCTAGACTGCTCGCTCCCTCTCGGTACTTTTAACAGGCTTTGCCGCGCCTGCGCTCCACGGTATGTTTCTTGTGAATACCTTCCCTGAATATAGGAATACTTAAGGTAACAACACAGTGAAGCGCAGGCAATTTACTAAATATCTTTTTCTTGCCGCCCTTGGGACGGCATTTTTTTCGGGCTGTGGGAGTGGTATCCAGCCCGGGATCGGGGGGCTCTGGAATGGCTCCGATGGCACCGGATCGAGCAGCACGCTCACGGGCCAGGTGGTCTTTGTCAATAGCCTCAGTGGACGCTACCAGCTCTACCTGGCCAGCGCCGATGGTAAGACCGTCACGCGCCTGACCAATGGCAACTGGCACGACTACCGGCCGTCGTTCTCGGCGGATGGGAAGAAGATTGTCTTTGCCAGCACCCGCGATGGTGCCGATGGGCAGCTCTATGTCATGAACAGCGATGGCACGGGCGCGACCCGGCTGACCAGTGGGCGCTGGGCGGACTCGGGGCCGGCATTCTCGGCGGATGGGAAGAAGATCGTCTTTGAGAGCAACCGCGATACTGAGGGCGCACCCCAGCTCTATGTGATGAACGCCGACGGTAGCGGGGTGACACGGCTCACCAAGGACGGCACGCAGCGGGACTTCAACCCGACGTTCGCGCCCGACGGCAAGAGCGTGGTCTTTGCCCGCGGCGAGGGGGAGAGCGCGCAGCTCTTCGCGATTCGCACCGATGGCACGGGGCTGACCGCACTGACCGCCAGCGCGGGCGCGAACAAGAACCCGTCGTTCTCACCCGATGGCAAGAAGATTGTCTTTGAGAGTAGCCGCACGGGAAGCTACCAGCTCTACCAGATGAACACCGACGGTAGCGGGGCCAAGCGCCTGACCAACAACACCTTCCAGGACTACAACCCGTCGTTCTCGCCTGATGGCAGGTATATTGTCTACATGAGTGCCCGCACCGACGGCTACCAGCTCTTTCGGATGGACCCCGACGGTGCCAATGTCACCCTGCTGGTCGCCGCTGCCGGAAACAGCAGCGACCCACGCTGGGCGAACTAGGCTTTTAGACCGAGGCCCGGACACTCGTTGTCCGGGGCTTCTCGTTGTCCGGGCAAAAATCGTTGTGTGAGCGAAAGAGAATTATGGACGTTCACGGAGAGAGCTTTGTGCTGACACGCACGGAGCCGGGGAAGTTTTGTTTTGGGCGCATCACGAAGGGGAGTGTCGTGGTGCGCAGTACGTTTCTGGCCGAGAAGCCCGGCTCGGTGGGGTATATCGAGGGGCAGGACTATCTCGTGGACTATGCCCAAGGGACCCTGGCGCGCACGCCGGGCTCGCGCATCCCGGACTTTGCCACCAACCCGCTCTTTGGGCAAAAAGACTTCGATCATACCAAGTTTCCGGGGTTCACGAACCATCCCTGGTTTGTCTGGGTGGACTACAAGACCCCGGAGCGAACCCCGTGGGCGCGGCGCAACGACCAGAGCCGCGCGCTCCGTGCGGTGACGACAAAGCTCCAGGCAGGCGGGCCGTTTAATATCGTCAGCTACGGCGATAGCATCACGGCGGGGGGGGAGGCATCGGAGCAGGCGCTGCGCTTCCAGTGGCGCTGGGCGGCGTCTCTTGGTAAGAAGTTTCCCAAGGCTGCAGTCACGGTCGAGGATCTCTCGCTCTCCGGGTACTCGTCGCGGCAGGGGATCGACTGGTTCGACAAGAAGCCCGAGTCGCTACGGCCCGTGACCACGCTGGGGACCTGCGAGAAGCCGGACTTGGTGCTGGTGGGCTTTGGGATGAACGACCACAACCGGGGCAGCGCGGAGCCCGAGGTCTTTCAGAAGAACCTGGTGACCTTGAGCAAGCTCATTCAGGAGCGAAAGGGGGCCAATGTCGCGCTCTTCTCCGCGTTTCCCCCCAACGACGACTGGCACTACGGGACCCACCGCATGGCCCTGTTTGCCGCGGCGACCAAGCAGGCGGCGAGCGAGGCGGGCGTGGCCTATGTCGATGTGTTCTCCACCTGGGAGCAGGTGCTAAAGCGCAAGGACCAGCCATCGCTCTTGGGCAACAATATCAACCACCCCAACGACTTTGGCCACTGGCTCTACGCCCAAGCCTTCGAGGCCCTGGTGTTTTAACGCGATACAATGCCCCGCATGAAGATGATCTTACATACCGACGGGGCGAGCAAGGGCAACCCCGGAACCGCCGGGATTGGTGTCGCGTTCTGGCGCGACGGTGAGGCGGAGCCGTTTCACACCCTCGCGGAGCGCCTCCCCGACACGACCAACAACGCCGCGGAGTACACCGCGCTACTGCGGGGGCTGCACGAAGCGCTGCTCAAAGGGGCGAGTGAGGTCGAGGTGCGCACCGACTCGGAGCTGATGGCCAAGCAGATCGCGGGGCTCTATGGGGTGAAGTCCCCCGACTTACAGCCGCTCTTTGCCGAGGCCAAGCGCCTGCTGGCCAAGTTCGACAAGGCGAAGGTGGTGCACGTCCGGCGCGAACAAAACGCCCTGGCCGACAAGCTTGCCAACCAGGGCGTGAAGCTACCGCTCCCGGCCCCCTAACCATCCGTGCTGAGCGGGGGATATCCTAGCTCTTGGGCTTGGTAAACTCCGCGTATGCCTCGCCGGTGTAGGGCGGGTGGAGCTTGCCGTCGATGATCTGCTTCTTGAGGTCCTCGATCTTGGCGAGCACCTCCGCAGGGATCTTGTCCTTGGTGTGCTTCATCTCCGAGAGACCGACACCGTCCTCTTTGAGGCCCAGCACGACCTCGCCGCTCTCGAACTTGCCCTCGGAGACTTTCTTGCAGACCTCAAAGACCGCCACATCGACCCGCTTGACCATGGAGGTCAGCACACGGCCTGGGGCTTCGTCGTCCTGGTCCTTGTCCACCCCGATGGCGTAGAAGCCCTCGCCCTTGGTCTGCGCGGCCTTGATCACCCCGATCCCTGCCTTGCCCGCGGCGTGGTAGACAATATCGGCCTGCATGCCCATCTGGGAGGTCGCGAGCTCCATGCCTTTTTGAGAGTCGTTGAAGTCGCCGACATAGGCGACCCGGGTCTGGATCTCGGGGTTGATGGTGTAGGCACCCGCCTGGTAGCCGTACTCGAACTTCTTGATCAGGGGCATCTCCATCCCCCCGATAAAGCCCAGCACCTTGCTCTTGCTCACCGATGCCGCCAGGGCACCCGCGAGAAACGAGCCCTCCTCCTCGCGGAACTTGTAGGCCACACAGTTGGGGAGCGCGGGGGCGTCGCCGTCGATAATGGCGAACTTGGTCTCGGGGAACTTCCCAGCGACCTCGCGCAGGGCATCTTGCATCAGAAAGCCGACCGCGAAGACCACATCGTACTTGGCCTGGGCGAACTTGGTGAGGTTGGCGACATAGTCCGCGTTCTGCTTCGACTCGACATACTTGACATCGGCCCCCAGCTCTTTCTGGGCCTTCTGGAGCCCGGTCCACGCCTGGGCATTGAAGGACTTATCGCCGACCCCGCCCGTGTCGGTGACCAAGCCGGCCTTGATCTTCTTGCCTGCGCCCGCGGGAGCGTCGGCAGGCTTCGACCCCGTCTCCGAGGGTGTGTCGGCCTTTTTGTTATCGCAGCTCGTGAGGAGTGCGCCGGTGAGCGAGAGCCCCAGCGCGAGGAAATAACGACGGTTCATGCGGGCATTATACCCGTCTCTAGGGAGTGCTCGGCTGGCCTTTTCCTAGGCGGCGCAGGAGCGCATCCAGGGTTGCTTGCTCGTCGGGGGTCAGGAGCGCCAGCTCCTGTGCGACCGCGGCGGCGTGGCGGGGGAAGAGCTCCGCGATCCGTGCTTCTCCGGCCTCGGTCAGGTGGACATAGACAATCCGGCGATCGCTCTCGCAGCGCTGACGGCGCACCAGCTCAAGCTTCTCTAGGTTGTCCACGATGACGGTGAGGTTGTTGGGGCTTCTTAGGTGCTTGCGGGCGAGCTCGGAGAGCTTCAGCGGCCCGAGGTGGTGGAGTGCCTCCAGGACCCCGAACTGTCCCTCGGTCAGGCCGGAGTCGTGAACCACCACCAGGGCGCGCCGCGCGACTGACTCGGCGGCGCGCATGAGCTTGATGTAGGTATTTAGTGCCCGTCTTTGGTCGTCCGGACCCTCAAAGTGGGTTGGCATAGGGCATTATACCGAAGTTACGGCAGGTCGAAGAGCAGCACCTCGCTGGCGGCGCTGGCGACCAGCGCGAGCTGGGTCTCGTCCTCGATCCGCGCGGCATCCCCGGCCTTGAGCACCTCCCCGTTGACACTTACCTCACCCGTCACAATATGCACATAGGCGCGGCGTCCGTCGGCGAGCGTGTGGCTGCGCTCCTCACCAGGCTCTAGCAGCGTGGTCAGCAGCTCGGCGTCTTGGTGGATGTGCATCGCGCCGTCGCGCCCCGTCCCCGAGACCACGACCGCCCACTTGCCGCGCTTTGCGCTCTCCGGGAGATGGCTCTCGCCGTAGCGGGGTGCCGCGCCACGCACGTTGGGCTCGATCCAGATCTGGAAGAGATGCAGCCACTCGGTGGGGGAGGCATTGTACTCACTGTGGTAGACCCCGGTTCCGGCGCTCATGCGCTGGATATCGCCGGGCTTGAGGACACCCTTGCCGCCGGTGTTGTCCTCGTGGGCCAGGGAGCCAGAGAGGACATAGGTCACGATCTCCATGTCCTCGTGGGGGTGCATTCCAAAGCCGCGGCCGGGACCGAACTTGTCCTCGTTGATGACCCGCAGGGGGCCGAAGCCCATGTTGGTGGGGTCGTAGTAGGTATTGAACGAGAAGGAGTGGTAGGCATCCAGCCAGCCCCGGTTGGCATGGCCGCGCTCGTGGGATCGTCGAATCGTTAGCATGGTTTGTTGTTCCTCTGAAGAAAATAACAAGCGGCGCTTAAAATTAGTTCCAATTGGAAGTAAAATAATCGACCGCCGCGTTGCCCTCGCTCCCCAGGTCGTAGGAGTACGCATTGACATAGAGCCCGATATGCGCCTCGATCACGCCGTCGGTGAGGTCTTGTGCGTGCTCACGGCAGAGGGCAAGGGCCTGCTCACGGTGGGAGTCTGCCCAGGTGAGGCTCTCGCGGATCAGCGCCGCCACCGGATCGGCAAGCCCGAGGGCACGACGGCACAGGATCGCCCCGAGCGGGATGGCATAGCCGGTCTGTGCCTCCCAGAACTCCCCGAGGTCCTGGATCAGGGTCAGCCCATCGGCCTCGTAGGTGAAGCGCTTCTCATGAATCACCACGCCTTGCGCACCGGGAACCGTTCGGAGCTCCTCGTAAAGGGTGTCAAAGGGGAGGTATTGCCTCCCCCCGGCGCCGAGACGCCGACCCCCTCCGGCTTCGCGAAGGGGGGGATTGTTGAGCCAGAAGTCTAGCAGGAAGTTAGCGGTCGTCTGTGCACCGGGAGCGAGGACGGTCTGCGTGGGATCGAAGGGAGCATCGCCGTTCTTGAGCAGGAGCGGCCCGCAGCCCCGCCCGAGTGCGCCGCCGCAGGGGAGGAGCTCGTAGGCCGTCTTTAGCGCGGGGTAGGCGGCGTAGCTGACCTTGATAATGTCGAACTGCTCGGTTGCGGCGGCCTCGTTGGCGGCCTGGACATCGAGGTAGGTCGTCTCAAAGGTCAGCTCGGGGTGCGCGACATGCCCCAGCAGAATCCCGGCGAAGATATACACATCGTTGGGGCAGGGGGAGATGCAGAGTTGTAGAGTCATGGTTTTGTTTTCTTCTCGCCCCGGTTAGAGCGGGGCGTCAACGGGCGTCGCAAGCTCCGCCGCAAAGGCCTTCGGCCATCAGAGAGCCCTATGGCCGAAGGCCTTCCCAGCCGTAGGCTCGTTGACGCCCCCCTCCAACGGGGGCGATTCCCACGGGCGGGATCAGCTGATCTGTTTGAGCAAGAACTGCGGATTGAACTTCCGGTCGCAGCGGGCGCAGGAACTCCGGGTGAGGCGCTTGCGGCGGTAGATGCGGGTGCTACAGGCGGGGCACTCGTAGATGTAGCGCCACCAGCCGGCGCTGCGGTCCTTGGGGGGCAGGGCTTTCTTGCGGTCCGGGGGGCAGCCCAGCTTCTCCGCCAGCGCCCAGAACGCCGCCGAGTGGTTGGGATGGATCAGGTGCGCCACCTCATGGCGAAAGGTGATCAGGGTCTCGTCGAAGCCGTGGTCCAGAAACGCCTGCCAGGAGACCACGATCCGCCGCTTGTGGGGCTGGCAGTAGCCGCCGTACTTCTTGCGTGTCGAGACCACAAGCTCACTTAGCTGCAGGGCTCCTGCAAAGTGTGCCTCATTGAGCCGGTGGAACTCCTCCCACAGTGCCGCTTCAACCTCGTGACGCTCAGTCATCCTTCAAACAACTATTTTACCGTCCCCGGAACCTATTGGGTACACTTGGGTTATACTTTGTGAAAAATAGTACGGAGTGAAGACAGATGGCCTACGCAGGGTTTCGGGAGTTTCTGGAAAAACTAGAAAAAGAGGGCGAGCTTAAGCGGATCAAGACACCCGTGGATCCGGTGCTGGAGATCACGGAGATCGCGGATCGGGTGGTGCGCTCGGGCGGGCCGGCACTGCTCTTTGAGAACCCCAAGGGCAGCAGTGTCCCCCTCGCGATCGGGGTCTTCGCGACCCGCAAGCGCATGAGTATGGCGCTGGGAGTGGGGGATATCGAGGAGATCGCCAAGGAGATCGAGGACTGGACCAAGCTCCCGACCACCATGCCCAATGGCCTGCTGGCCAAGGCTGCGCTTCTGCCCCAGATCGGGGAGCTGGCCAAGAACACCGCGCCGCGGATTGTGAGCCATGGGCAGTGCCAGGAAGTGGTCAAGACCGGTGAGCAGGTCAAGCTCTCGGAGCTGCCGATCCTGAAGTGCTGGCCGCTCGATGGGGGCCGCTTTATCACCCTCCCGCTGGTCTTCACCAAGAGTGTCGATGGTAAGCGCAATGTGGGGATGTACCGGGTGCAGGTCTACGACGAGACGACCTGCGGGATGCACTGGCAGCGCCATAAAGTCGGCAACCGCCACCACGGGGAGTACGAGGCCCAGGGACGCAATATCCCAGTCGCGGTGGCCCTGGGCGGCGATCCCGCACTGACCTACGCCGCCACGGCCCCGCTGCCGGACATGATCGATGAGATGGTCTTCGCGGGCTTTCTGCGCAAGAAGCCCGTGGACTTGGTGCGGTGCAAGACCCAGGATCTCGAGGTCCCCGCCGATGCGGAGATCGTCCTGGAGGGCTATGTCCCGGCAAATGAGCGGCGCACGGAGGGGCCCTTTGGCGACCACACGGGCTTCTACACCCTCGAAGACGAGTACCCGGTCTTCCACGTGACGGCGATCACGCACCGGAAAAATCCTGTCTACCCCGCCACCATCGTGGGCCGGCCGCCCATCGAGGACGAGTGGCTGGGGAAGGCGACCGAGCGGCTGTTTCTGCCCCTGGTGCGGCTCTTTGTGCCCGAGATCATCGACTACAACCTCCCGCCCGAGGCGTGCTTCCATAACCTCTGCATCGTCAAGATCAAGAAGCGCTACCCCGGCCATGCGCAGAAAGTGATGAACGCGATCTGGGGCCTGGGGCAGATGATGTTCACGAAGGTGATTATCGTGGTCGATGAGTGGGTGGACGTGCAGAACCTCAAAGAGGTGCTCTGGGTGACCACCAACAATATCGACCCCGAGCGCGACACGCTCTTTACCCGCGGCCCGATCGATGTGCTGGACCACGCCAGCCGCGCGATGGGCTTTGGCTCGAAGATGGGGATCGACGCCACCCAAAAGTGGCCCGAAGAAGGTTTCACCCGCCCCTGGCCACCGGTCATCGAGATGGATGAGGCGGTCAAGAAGCGGGTGGATCAGCTCTGGGGGCAGCTTGGGCTCTAGAAGTTGGCGGTCAGTGTCCCGTTGAGGGTCGCCCCACCCGAGTTGGGCGTGTCGGTGGGATAGGCTCCGCTTGCCACCACAACGACATTCTCCAGAGAGACCGTGATCGAGGTACTCGTGATCGCCGTGATTCGGAGGGTCCCGCTGGCAGGCTTAAAGTAGAGGGCGCTGTTGAGCCCGAGCTGCCGGCTGATATTAAGCCGGACGGGATAGTTGGTTGCCGTCGTCCCTAAGTTATTGAAGATGTCTCCGGCACGGAAGGGAACGCTGGGGGTGCTGGAGTCGATCAAGTTAAACTCGATAAGAGTATTGGGGTAGGTGCTGTAGGAGCCCTGTCCCATGGTGAAGTTGATGTAGGTATCTCCGCCCCGCTGGCCCCCCAGTTTCCCAAGGGCGAGTGGCCCTGCGGGAAAGTTGCCGGTTCGGTTGGTGACCGTCAGTGTCCCGTTGGTCGGCGGTGGGGTGGGGCTTGGTGTGGGGGTGGGAGTGGGACTCGGAGTCGGGGCGGGTGTCGGCGTGGTTCCGGGGGAGGGAAGTACCACCGGCGAGTCCGAGCGTCGCACCGGGACGTTGAAGATCCGTCCATCCGAGAGAGCCACTGTCAGTGTGCCGTAGCTATTGTCGGCAGGTAAGTTGCCGGTGACATGGACATCGAAGGGGCCACCCGTTCCGGTGTAGACTCCACTGAGGTTCACTTCGCCTGTGTCGGGGTCAAAGGTCCCCGAGAGGGTCACACCTGACAGGGGGATCGTGATGGGCCACTCCACGCGGGAGGCGCGCGTGGCCTTTCGGGTGCTGACAAAGCCGCCCGTCGCGTTTCTGTAGGCGTTGGTACCTAGGTTCAGAGTCATCCGGGAGCCATCGGCAAGGACGATCTCCTCGGAGATAAAGCTACGGCTAGCAAAGACACTGGCAGGGGTGACGGTGCCTGCGCTACAGCCGGGGGCGACCATCAGCCCCGCGGTGAGAACGAGCAGACCGCCCGTGGTGATCAGGCGCTGCATTTGAAGGCGAGTGATTTTCATAGTGGAGAAACCTTTCTTGGCACCAGCGTAGCCCCTGGGTGTTACAGCCCGCGTTACAACTTTCTTAATCTGCGGGTAAACTGAGAGGATCATGGCAAGAAAACGAAACACGGGTCTACCGCCCGGAGCCTGGCGCGTGGAAGAGGCGATCTGGGGCGAGCACCAGCGCGTCCGGCTCATCACCGGCTTGCCGAGCATCGTGGACGACCAGGAGCGGGTGCGCTCGATCCATGCGGTGGCGCTCTTGCCCGATGGAAAGCTGGTCCTGGCGGAGAACAAAGACGGCACCTTTACCTTCCCCGGTGGACGACTAGAGGGTGGCGAGACCCAGGACCAGGCGCTCCAGCGCGAGCTCTGGGAGGAGGTGCGCACCCGCCTCGCCCCGGGCTACAAGCCCATTGCGGCCACCCGGATCGAGTTTCTCAACCGTGTCCCCGGCCGGGTCTACCGGGTCCATCCCACCTACCTGCTCTGGGTCTCCGGCCAGGTCGCGGAGCTCTCCGATGAGCCGCACCACGATCCCGCCGATAGCGTGGTCGGGCGCCGGCTTGCGTCCCCGGAAGAGGCCCTCACCCTCCTCCCCGAGCTTGAGCGCCGTGTGCTCGAAACCTGCCTAGGCCGCCTCCCCGAGCCCACGGGGGTGATCCGTGAGCTGGTCGATGGAGAAGAGAGCGAGTGAGCAAGCGCCTCGTGGTCGCCATCACCGGAGCCAGCGGTGCGCTCTACGCTCAGCGCTTCCTGATGCAGGCGGTGCGCCACTACGACGAGCTCTACTTAATGCTCTCGTCGAACGCCGCCGCCGTGCTCAAGACCGAGCTGAATCGCGAGCTGGATGCCTACCTCTGCGACCCGAAGATCACGCTCTGCGAGAAGCGCAACTTCTTCACCCCGCCCGCCTCGGGGAGCTTCCGCCACGACGGCATGGTGATTGTGCCGTGCTCGATGGGCACCGCCGGGCGTATCGCAAACGGCATCAGCGACGATCTCACCACCCGCGCCGCCGATGTCTGCCTCAAAGAAGGCCGCAAGCTGATCTTGGTCCCTCGCGAGATGCCCTGGAACCTGATCCATCTGCGAAACATGACCCAGCTCGCTGAGGCCGGCGCGACCATCCTCCCCGCCAGCCCCGCCTTCTACCACGAACCCAAGACCATCGAAGACCTGGTAGACACCGTGGTCGCGCGCATCCTACAAAACCTCGGCATCGAACAAACCCTTGTCGGCGAGTGGCAAAAATAAAATATTGCTGGGGCGTTTTGTTCCCGGACGGTAAACGTCCGGCTATGGGGCCTTCGGCCGCCTCCTCGTTCCTCGTCGGTACAAGATTTATCCGCCGAAGGCGCGGCGGAGGCACGACGCCCCATAGCCGGATGATTTCCATCCCGGGCATGAATGGCATGCAAAAATAAAATTTCCGCATTTTGTAAGAACGCGGGTAGTGTGACCGTTATAGGGGCGGAGGAAACTCATGTCCAGCTGTGAGCGGCATATCTTTTTACATTTTGTCTGGGCGACGCGGGATCGTCTGCCCTTTGTGACCCCGGAGATCGAGCGACGTTTGTACCGAATGATGGAAGCCAAGGTGCGCGAGCTTGGGTGTCGGGTCGCGGCGATCAATGGGATGCCCGACCATGTGCATCTTCATGGCTATGGTGTTTTTAGCGTCGGGCAAGACGGAGTGGGGCCGGTCGTCAGCTACATCACCAACCAAAAACAGCACCACGCCGATAACGACGTGTGGGATAATTGGGAATACATCCCTATCACCACCGATTATCTCGCCGAAGGCGCGGCGCGAAGCGCCCCATAGCCGGACGTTCACCGTCCTGGAAATAACGCCACACAACATACATGGACGATCTACAGACAGCATTAAAAGAGTTTTTCGGGCACGAGGATTTCCGCGAGGGGCAGCGGGAGATCGTGGAGGCGGCGGTGGCGGGGGTGGACACGCTGGCGGTCTTGCCCACGGGCGGGGGGAAGTCGGTGACCTACCAGCTACCGGGGCTGCTCTTGCCGGGCGCGACTCTCATTCTCTCGCCGCTGATTGCGCTGATGAAGGACCAGGTCGAGAGCCTCCCGGAGGCGCTCCAAGGCCGGGTCGCGCTGATCAACTCCTCGCTGGACTCGTCGGAGCTGGGCAAGCGGCTGGCGCAGCTCAAGTCCGGGCAGCTGAAACTGATCTACGCGGCGCCCGAGCGGCTCCGGCAGCCGCCGTTTCTACACGCGCTCCGCGAGGCGGGTGTCTCGCTGGTGGTGATCGACGAGGCGCACTGTATCAGCCAGTGGGGGCATGATTTTCGGCCCGATTACCGTGCGGTGGGGCGGGCGGTGCAGGAGCTCAACCCGCGCTCCGTGCTCGCGGTCACGGCCACGGCGCCGCCCGATGTCCAGCGCGATATCGAGCAACAGCTGGGGCGCAAGCTCAAGGTTATTTTGAAGCCGACCTGGCGGGAGAATTTGTTTTTGGAGGCGCGGCGCGTGAAGAGCAACGACGAGAAGCTTTTTGCCACCGTGGAGATCTGCCAGCAGTTCGAGGGAGTCGGGCTGGTCTATGCGTCGTCGCGGGATAGATGTGAGGATATCTCGCGCATGCTCAAGCGGCAGGGAGTGGCGGCGGGGTTTTACCATGCGGGCCTGGAGCCCGTGGAGCGGGCGGCGGCGCAGGATCGTTTTATGAGCGGCGAGGTGCGGGTCATGGCCGCGACTGTCGCCTTTGGGATGGGGGTCGATAAGTCCGACATTCGGTTTCTGCTGCACTTTAACCCGTCGCGGACCCTGGAGAACTACTACCAGGAGGCGGGGCGTGCCGGGCGTGACGGGAAACCGTCGCGCTGCGTCATGCTCTACACCAGCTCGGACATGGCGGCGGCGACCCGGCGGCTCAACGAGGACGCGCTCACGGCGGAGCGGGTGCAGAGTGTCTACCGGGCCGTGCGCAGTGTTCTCGGGCGGCGGCGATGTGCGCCCGTGCGCTTCGAGGCGCTGGTCAGCGAGGTGGGCGGCGACGACGGCTTGGTGCGTAGCGCCTTGCCCGTCCTGGAGGAGCTGGGGCTGCTCGCCCGCCACGCCGACTTGCCCCGCGCGATGCACCTCTATAGTGAGCTCCTCAGCGACGAGGCCGACCCCTTGGCCGACTTGCTCCTCTCCGCGGGGAGCGATCCGGTCGCCCAGGCCGAGGCGGCAGGCCTCCACCTCGCCGACCTGGAGCACGAGGTCCTGCGCCTGCAGGAGGCGGGCTACCTCACCTACCGCGCCGCCCCCCGCGATCTCTGCCTGGAGCTGCTCCCACCGCCTGAGGACACCAAGGCCCGGCTCGACGAGCGCCTCAAAGAGCGCGCCGAGGCCGCCGCCTACCGGGCCGCTGCGATGAAGGCCTACGGCGATGAGCCCAAGTGCCGCCACGCCCAGATCGCCCGCTACTTCGGCGATCGCTGGCCCCGCCGCACCTGCGGCATGTGCGATGTGTGTGCACTCCCCCCGGCTTCGCCGACCCCCTCTCGCTCTGAATCCGCGTTCCGCGGGACGAGAGAGGGTAAGCTCCCCTCCCTTCGTCCCGACGAAGTCGGAAATAGAGCGAAGGGAGGGGCAGGGGGAGGGATGTCTGGAGGGATGCCCATCGACGCCCTGCGCCTGCTCCACGACCTGGCGAGCGGCTACTACCCGTTTCAACTCGGTAAGGCGGGGCTGATGAAGGCGCTGCGGGGGACGCCCGATGCGCCGGTGAAGCCAAACCGGACGGGCGCATTTGGCGCACTGGAGGGCTGGAAGAAAGCCGATGTCGAGCGCCTGATCGAGGCACTGATCGAGCAGAGCTACCTGCGCCGCGATGAAGAAGACGAGTACCGGCGGCTCTACCTCACGGAGAGCGGGCTAGAGGCGCTTCAGTCGGGGGAGCTGGATATCGAGTGGCGGGCACCGTCGGTGGTACAAGCCCAAGCCTCCAGCGAGAGCGCGGATCCGGGGCTTCTTGCGGCGCTCAAGGCCTGGCGCAAAGAGCTTGCCAGCGAGCAGGCGGTCCCGCCGTATGTCATCTTCGCGGATAAGGTGCTGGAGGGGATCGCCGCGCGCAAGCCCGCCAATGAGTTTGAGCTCCTAGAGATCGCGGGAATCGGGCCGGGGAAGGCTGCCAAGTTTGGCGAGACCGTGCTGGAGCTGGTGCGTAGGCAGGGGTGAATTATGAATTTAAAATCGTGAAAAATAAAGCACGTAAATGGGAACTCCTTTTTCTCTCCTAGTGTTTCTTAGTTGGGCGAGGCTGTGAGCCTTGCCAGAAAGAAGGAACTAAAATGGTGTCCCGTCGGTGCCGACAGCGGCTTTTCACGCTTATTGAGCTTCTTGTGGTGATCGCTATTATTGCCATCCTCGCCGCGATTCTCTTCCCCGTCTTTGCCCAGGCACGGGAGCGTGCACGCTCGACCGCTTGCCTCTCGAATATGAAGCAGCTCCTCACGGCCGAGATCATGTATGCACAGGACTACGATGAGATGCTCCCACGGCTGGTGAATGTCTGTGTGCCGGGTATCCCCAACACGACCAAAGACTTCTACAACATCACCGACATGTTGCTGCCCTACGTGAAGAATGGCGAGATCTACAAGTGCCCCAGCGACCCCATTGAGCGCTGGAATGGGGGGATGCCCACCGGCGGGGCTGTGAGCTACGCTTGGACCCACTACCAGCCGGGCTTTGAGACAGACAGTACCTACGGGCTGCACGCGCGCTATCCTGAGGTCTGTGGGAGCACAAACTTTGCCGACTCGCTCACCCTCTCTGCAATCGGGGCACCCGCGGATACTGCCTCCATGTATGAGTTCTGGACAACACGTAGCCATGTCAACGGTGGGCCTTGGTGGCGCTGGAACAACACGGATGTCGTTACCTGGGATTCTTTTGCACGCTATCCAAGGATTTTAACGTCTGGTACCTATAAAACACGTGCGGTTCAGCTCGCTATGGGGACACACTTCGGGCTTGCAAACTATGGCTTTATCGATGGACATGTCAAGTCTTTTCGTGCGGGGGCTATTTCTGTGACACCATGGACTGCCGCCGCGATCAATGCACGCCGAACCGCTGGTCAGTTGAACCGGAATCTATTGCACTTTGATGCTCAGTATAAATAATTTTAGATTTGTGTTCTTACGTTGAGATGAAAGGTGCTTAATACGGTTTTTAAATCTTTAACTTTGGTACGGTCTTTTTCATAAGCTATCTCCTTTAGAGGTAGCCTATACCCGGTGCAGCTCAGCCTCGTATTTTTTGTGGAAAATACGAGGCTAGATGTGCTTGTTTGAAAACCAATTCAGAAAGGGTATACTGGTGCATCGTCTAGCATTCAGTGTTGGTTAGCGTTTGGGTATGTCTTTATTCCGTTTTCTGGAGGTTTTTCAAATGAATAATCGTTCGAACAGATCCGCATTCACCCTCATCGAGCTCCTCGTGGTGATCGCGATCATTGCGATTCTTGCTGCAATTCTTTTCCCTGTCTTTGCTCAGGCACGTGGTAAGGCACGTGCGATCGCCTGTCTGTCCAACATGAAGCAGATGGGGACGGCGGCGATGATGTACGCGCAGGACTACGACGAGGTCATGCCGACTTGGTCGCTCTACTGGTTTGCTTACTACAACCCTGCACCAACGGGAGCAAAGTTCCCCGACTCCGTGAACCTGTACTGGGATGCACTGCTTCTGCCCTATGTCAAGAGCGGCGATCCGGGCAATCTCTCTGCCCCGAATCGTGGGGGGGTCTGGCACTGTCCTGATGCAGAGAACCCCAGCATTGGTGTTCGCAGCTACGGGTATAGCATGGGGCTAACCTACGACACCGATCCGACCAGTCCTTTCTTGTACCGCTGCCCGTCCTTGTCGGAGATCGAGGCACCAGCTTCCACGGTCTTTGTCGGTGACTCCGGCTCTTCGGGACGTCTAGGACGCACCTACGACTTCCAGGGCTACTACGAGAAGTATGTGGCGAAGATCCAGCCTACCCGAGACTCCCCATGGCGTCACCAGGAAGGGGCCAACTATGTCTACTGCGACGGCCACGCGAAGTATGGCAAGGGCGACATGATGTACCCACATCCTACTCCCCCAAGCACGGCCTACGCCACGGCACGCCCCCAGGCCAACTGTGCCCACGCGAAGTACTTCGCGGCTAAGGCGGGAGAGCGAACCTACTGGGCAGCTCAGGCGACCGCGGCGGGCTTCCCCTGTAGCCCATAGGAGCTTTTATGAAGACACTCATACTTCTGGCGATTGGCCTTCTGGCGCTGGCGGGCTGCTCGCCAAAACCCGAAGCTACGACCGATAAGGCGCCCCCGACAGGTGCCGGTGCCGCTGCGCCCGTACAGGCGGCACCCGGTGCTCCTCCGGGAGCGAATCAGCCCTTGACCGATGGTCGGATGGATAAGTCAGACAACGGCAAGTAGTTAGATGAAAAATCGCCCGAAGCGCCATGGCGCTTCGGGCGATTTTTTTGCTCTGGGACAAATATTGGGGGGAAGGTATAATATCCCTATTCCCTTTGGGGTAGGTTATCCTTCGTTTAATTATTTGGAGGTTTTTTTCATGGTTTCTACGACACGTCGGTCTGCGTTTACGCTGATCGAGCTCCTCGTGGTGATTGCGATCATCGCGATCCTTGCTGCAATCCTTTTCCCTGTTTTTGCCCAGGCACGTGAGAAAGCACGTGCGATCAGCTGCCTATCCAACCAGAAGCAGATGGGCGTTGCCCTCATGATGTACTCGCAGGACTACGACGGTGGCTTCCCGACTTGGTCCGAGTACTGGTACAGTGTCGCCTATGCCATCACCCCGCTCGGGTCCGATACGGCGGATCGCTACTGGGACGCCAAGCTCCTGCCCTATGTCAAGAGTGGCAACCCTGGCGGTACCCCGACCACATCCCCCGACCGTGGAGGCGTCTGGCACTGCCCGTCGTCGCCCTACACCAACAGCCAGCGTAGCTACAGTGTCAGCTCCGGCTTCATCTACGACACCGACTCCACCAGCCCCTACAGCTACCGCTACCTGAATGAGTCGGAGATGCCCAAGCCCTCGGACACGGTCTTTGTCACCGACGGTGGCCCCGACGGCCGTACCCGGTTCAACTACACGTACTACTCCCTGCCCGCCTCGGGAGTTGGCAATGGCTACTACTACCGCTTTATCGCGGGGGGGAGCGCCACCAAGGGCGATACCGACGCCGCCTACCGTCACAACGAGGGCTCCAACTATGTCTTCTGCGACGGCCACGCTAAGTGGTTCAAGGCCGAGATCATGTTCCCCCACCCGACTCCCCCCAGCACCTCCTACACGGGTGTTGTCGCCGGGTCGCAGCGCTGTGCGTGGGCGAAGTACTTCGCCGCCAAGCAGAACGAGCGTGACAACAAGGGCAACTCGGCCATCTCTCTCGGCTACGCTTGTTCGGGCTGGTAATCTGCAAAAGGAGCTACGATGAAAGTAATTGCGCTGATCTGTCTAGTCGTTCTTGGTGTCTTGAGTGCTGGGTGCCAGAAAGAGGAGCCCAAGCCGGTGGCGTCCACGGCTCCCGTGGCTAATCCGGCGGCAGGTGCCAATCCCGGAATGGGGCAGGCGGCCCCGGCAAACCTCTCGACCGCAGAGAAAGATAAGATCGAAGGTAAGGGGTAGAGACCCCCAAGACGCCGGGGTAGCACGCGCTACCCCGGCGTTTTATTTTGTGGCGGAGTCGGCGGCGAGGCGCCCCATGAGGATGGAGAACTTAAAGCCATGCCCCGAGCACGCCGAGACGCGCGTGGTCTTGGGCCGAGGATGGTCAAAGACAAAGCTCTCATCGGGGGTGTTGGTGTACAGACACGATGCATGGTGCGTCACCTCCGGGCCGAGGCTCGGGAAGCGTGTGGCCGCATAGGCGCGCGCCGCGTCATCGTCGCTGGTGAGGGTGGGGCGATCGGGCTGGTCGGGAGCGAAGGGGACCTGCGGGATATGGCGGGCAAGCTTCACGCCCGCGATGCGCCCATCGCTGGGGAAGCCGTACCAGTAGCTCTCGGCGTCGATCCAGACGGGATAGCCAGTGAGCTCTCCCGACAGATAGGTCACCTGCTGGCGTGTCACGGTCAGCGGGAGCGGCGACTCAGGGAAGAGCGTGTTGGTCCAGGCCCCCGCACAGACAATCACGTGGTCGAAGCTCTCTAGCTCCTCTAGGCTCTCGATAACGATGTTCTCGCGCAGCTCCGCTCCGGCGGCCCGTGCCAGTCGTGCCTGCGCCCGCACGACCGCGCCCGCGCGCAGGAAGCCCGCATCGCTCTGCCAGATCGCCTGCTCGCCCTCGGCAAGCACCAGCGCCGGGTAGCGCTCGGCGACCTCAGCGGCGCTGAGGAGCTGGTGCGCCACCCCATTGACCGCGAGTGCCTGCTGCATGCTAGTGAGCTCGGGGTGGTTTTTGGGCGCGAAGAAGAGCCCCCCACAGCGCACAAAGAGCTCCTCGCCCGCCGCTTGCTCCAGCGCGTCCCAGAGCGGGTAGGCCTGTCCCATGAGCTGGGTGTAGTGCGCCTCGGGGTAGGCGTAGCGGATGATCCGAGACTCCCCGTGCGACGAGCCCATGCCATGCCCTATCGTAAAGCGCTCGAACCCGACCACGGTGTGGCCCGCCTCCGCAAGAAACCGGCACGCGGCGCTCCCCACGGCCCCGATACCAACGACAGCGACTTTCATTGCGCGAGCCGGAACCCATCGGAGTCGCCGCCCTTGCCGGGGTAGCTCCAGGCGCGTCCCGCGACACGGTGCGATGTGCTTGTGGTGTAGCTGTACCACGATGCGCCTCGGAGGATGCGGTCTTTGCCGGTAGCGGGGCCTTGCGGGTTCTCCTCGGGCGAGCTGGCGTAGTAGTCCGCGCCGTACCAGTCCGCGCACCACTGGAAGACATTGCCTGCCATGTCCGCGAGCCCGTAGGCATTGACAAAGACATGCTCGGTGCGGCTGACGGGGGCAGTCTTATCGCGCTGCTCCCTCATGCTCGACCAGGCCAGGGAGTCGTCGTAGGTATCGCCCCAGGGAAAGATCGGGCTGGCCTGTCCGCCCTGCGCGGCGTACTCCCACTCGGCCTCGGTGGGGAGGCGCAGCTTCGCCCAGTCCGCCAGCGCCTTGGCCTCGTCCCAGCTCACGTTCACCATCGGGTGGTCGGGGATCCAGCCCCAGGCGGGAGGCTCGGGCATCTTGCGGTTGGTGGCGGTGCAGAACTCCTGAAACATCCCGACGGTCACCGGTGTGCGCCCCAGCTTAAAGGCTGAGAGGGTCACCTTGTGCACAGGCTTGCGGTCGGGTGCGGTATCGGCGCTCCCCATCAGAAAGCTCCCGGCAGGAATACTGACCATCTGCGCCTTGTAGGCAGCTAAGGTGAGGGGAGCCGGCGGCGGTGCGGGCTTTGCTACTGCCCGCTTGGGCTCCGCGGGGAGCTTGCCCAGGAGCTCTTGAATCGTCTTTGCCAGTGCGGGGGTGGGCTGGAGCGTGCTGGCCTTGGTCAGGCTCGCCCGCGCTTCGTCGGTCTTGCCCTGCTTGAGTGCGAGACGCCCCAGCCAGTAGTGGCCCTCGGGCGCGCTGGGCTGGAGTGAAATCGCTTTTCTCGCCTCGCTCGCGGCGGCATCGAGCTTGCCTGCCACGGCAAGCTGCTCAATGCGCTTGAGAAGGGCGAGATAGCTCTCTGCGGGCTGAACGATGGCGATTAAGAACGGCATGAACGTAATTTTATCGCCCCCGTTGGAGGGGGGCGTCTAGCTGTCCTCGTGCCTCGGACACAAAGGGCTGCGCCCATAGGGGCGCGTAGCGCCCTTCGTGTCGGAGCCTGCGACGACAGCTAGACGCTCCCGTTCATGGGAGCGATCTACTCCTCGGTGGGGGGCGGAGCGGGGAGCTCGCCCAGGGTTCCGGGGGCGGCGGCGATTGCGGCGGGGGTGGACTCCTCGCCGATCTCGCGGAGCGTGTCCTCGAGCTCCTTCTTGCGGAAGATCACCACGGAGTCGTCGCCCTCGCCGTCCAGCTCGGCCAGGACAATATCGCCGGCGCTGAAGCGGCCTAGGAGCACCTCTTCGGCCAGCGGATCCTCGATCAGGCGCTGCACCGAGCGGCGGAGCGGACGGGCACCGTAGGTCGGGTCGAAGCCATCCGCGGCGAGCTTGTCCATCACGGGGTCGGAGACCTCTAGGACAAGATCGTGCTGCTCCAGCTGCTTGCGCACGCTGCCCAGCATCAGATCGACAATCTGGCGGATGTTCTGCGCGGTCAGAGCATGGAAGACAATGGTCTCATCGATTCGGTTGACAAACTCCGGTCGGAACGCACGCTTGACCTCGTCCATGACCTTGTTCTTCATGCCCGTGTAGTCGCGCTCGGTCTCGTCCTTGGGCTTGTTGCTGCCCCGGAGCCCGATCTGCGGCTCGCGGTGGATGATGTGCGCGCCGATGTTGCTCGTCATGATCAGCACGGTGTTCTTAAAGTCCACCACGCGGCCCTGCGAGTCGGTCAGGCGGCCGTCTTCCATCACTTGCAGCAGCAGGTTGAAGACCTCGGGGTGTGCCTTCTCGACCTCATCGAGGAGCACCACGGCGTAGGGGTTGCGCCGCACCGCCTCGGTGAGCTGCCCGCCTTCGTCGTAGCCGACGTAGCCAGGAGGGGCCCCGACCAGGCGGCTGACCGCGAAGCGCTCCATGTACTCGGACATGTCGATTCGGATCAGGTTCTCTTCTTTCTGGAACAAGAACGCTGCCAGGGCGCGTGCCAGCTCGGTCTTTCCCACCCCGGTGGGGCCGAGGAAGAGGAACGAGCCGATGGGGCGCTTGGGGTCTTTCAGGCCGGAGCGGGCGCGGCGGATCGCCTTGCTGACCGCGATAATGGCCTCTTTCTGGCTGATGACGCGCTTGCCCAGCGCCTCTTCCATCTGGAGGAGCTTCTGGGTCTCGGTCTCGACCAAGCGGTTGACGGGGATACCGGTCCAGGCAAAGACCACTTGGGCGATATCGTCGTCATCGACCACCAGCTCCAGCCCCTCGCGCTCGGCGTCCCAGCGGGCTTGCAGGTCGTTGATGCGCTGGGTGAGGTAGTTCTGCTGGTCCTCGAGGAAGTTCACCCGGTCGAAGTCGCCTTCGTCGGGGAGGCGTCCCAGCTCTTTCTCCACCTGGATCAGCTCGGCCTTGGCCTCGCGCAGGGGCTGCGGAGCCGTGGCGGCCTTCAGGCGGACCTTGGACGATGCCTCGTCGATCAGGTCGATTGCCTTGTCGGGGAGGTGCCGGTCGGTGATGTAGCGGTCCGCGAGGCGGCAGGCGGCCTCCAGTGCGGTGTCCTTGATCTCGACCTTGTGGTGCTCCTCGTAGCGGTGGCGCAGGCCCTTGAGGATCTCGACTGCCTCCTCCACACTAGGCTCGTCCACCTTCACCATCTGGAAGCGTCGCGCGAGGGCGGCGTCCTTCTCGATGTACTTGCGGTACTCATCCAGCGTGGTCGCGCCGATACACTGGAGCTCGCCGCGGGAGAGGGCGGGCTTCATGATATTGCTGGCATCGATCGCGCCCTCGGCGGCACCCGCACCAACCACGGTGTGGAGCTCGTCGATAAAGAGAATGATCTCGCCATTGGCCTTGCGGACCTCGTCCATCACCCGCTTCATGCGCTCTTCAAACTCGCCGCGGTACTTGGTGCCCGCGACTAGGCCGGCAAGATCGAGCGAGATCAGGCGCTTGTCCTTGAGCATCTCGGGGATGTCCTGCATCACGATCCGGGTGGCGAGCCCCTCGGCGATCGCGGTCTTGCCGACGCCGGGCATTCCGACCAGCACGGGGTTGTTCTTGGTGCGACGGGAGAGGATCTGAATGACCCGCTCGATCTCCTCGGCGCGCCCCACGACCGGGTCGAGCTTGTCGTTGCGGGCGTAGTCGGTCAGGTCGCGGCCAAACTCATCCAGGGTGGGGGTGCGGGAGCGCTGGTCCTTGCTGGGCGCGCCACGGCCGGCGGCCACGGGCTGACCGGGCTCCTGGTCCTGGAGCAGGCGCACCTCGCGGCGGGTGCGCTCCAGATCGACTCCCAGCTTCCCCAGGACACGACCCGCCAGACCCTCGCCCTCGCGGATCAGCCCGAGGAGCAGGTGCTCTGTGCCGATGTAGTTGTTGCCCAGCTGCCGGGCTTCGTCGTAGGCTAGGTCGATCACCCGCTTGGCTCTTGGGGTCAGCTGCATCTCCGGCCCCATACGCCCATCGCCGCGTGCCACTTGACGCTCGATCTCGGCGCGAATCCGGCCTAGAGAGACCCCGATCCGATCGAGAATGCGAGCGGCGACGCTGTCATTCTCCTTGACCAGACCGAGCAGAAGATGCTCCGTCGAAACATAGTTCTCGCCCAGGCGCCCTGCTTCTTCCTGTGCGAAGAAAACCACGCGGCGCGCGCGCTCGGTGAATCGTTGCCACATGGACAAGATTGTATCGCACTTGCCCCCCCCCTTGCTCCCTCACCGTTCGGCTAGCGGGGCTCGAACGTCCTGCACGGTAAACGTGCGGCTATAGGGCGTCGTACCTCCGCCGCCTCGCTTCGCTCGGTATATACCGTCGAGGGCTATCCCGTGGGAGCTTCGGGCGGGCTCTGGGCGGCGATAAACTTCTCCAGGCGCTTCTTGGCGTACTCCTCGGCCCAAGTCTCCAGAGTCTCAGTGACTGCGGCGCGTTTTTTCGAGGGCTTCTTGCGTGGGTTGAGGGTGAGTGTCAGGTGGTGCCCAACCTCGTGGAAGAGCGTGTGGGCGAGCTGGAGGATCGCGGCGCGAACAATCAGCTCCTCCGAGGCGCGGGCGTAGTGCGGGGAGTTGGCGATGAGGCGCAGGTGGGCCTGGAGATACAGCTCGATGCGAATCCCCCGGTGATCGCGGATGTAGACCCCCAGCCGCTCCCCGGCGGGGTCGTAGTCGTAGGCGTAGATACCCGTGAGGCGTGCCAAGTGCTCCCGCGGCGTGTGCGCCAGCGCGGCGCGCAGACCAGTCTTGAGCGTGTCGTCGTAGTCCTCTTCGGCTTCCCAGTACAGATGCATTGCGCCTTGGTTGTACCCGGATTTGAAGCCAATACCGCACTTGGGTATCTTAGTGGCAGGAGGTTAGCAAGATGCGAGTTTCTTGGATGGTGGCGGGGACACTGGCGCTGGTGCTGGGAGCGCTGGCGCTACAGGGGAGCCGCAGCCACGATGAGTCAAAGACCAACCCAGAGCGGGAGACCGCAGAGCTCCTGGACTCGCTGGTTCAGCCGCGCTTTCAGGTCACCAATGGCAAAGACTTTGGGATGAGCCGGCTCGCGCCTCGGATCAAGGGGCACGGCCACATGGGAAGGATCGAGCCGGAGAGCGAGGCCGAGAAGCGCATCCTGGCACAAGTCGCGGCCCTGGGCTGTGAGTACCGTCTTGGGTTTGTTCACACGGGCTACCAGCTCAGTCGCTTCACCGCCAAGTCCGTTTCCGCAAAGACCCCGGACTACGAGCCGATCTGGCGCGACAACCAGGATTACATTGCCCACAAGGACGAGAGCCTGACGCCCTACACGGAGCGCATCTTACCCACGGTCGGGCGGCTAGAGCGTGGCGCGAAGATCGACACGCAGCAGGGAGAGTGGCAGGTTTTTCTACGCCCGGTGAAGGCGGAGAAAGAGACCTGCGTTTCGTGCCATGCGGGTGTAAAGACCGGCCAAGTGATGGGCGCGATGGTCTACTTGGTCAAGCGCACTCCGTCCACGGCAGTAGGCGGGCATTGAAAATACCCGTCTAGGCAGATGGGGAGCGTCCCGGGGACGCGCAGAGCACAAGCCATTTCCGCGCCCTCGGGGCGCTCTTTATCTCTTGCCGGGGATTGGAAATCCCCGGCACAACCCCCGGTCTAGCGCTTCGGAACCTTGATGTCGCCGTCCTTGAAGGGCTTGGCGGCTTTCTTGTCCTTGCCGTCTTTACCATCCTTGCCCCCGGAGGGCTTGGCGGCATCGGTGTAGTTGGCGGGGAAGGCATTGAACTGCCGCCAGAGCTCGTACCAGAGCGGGACGGTATCGAGCTGGACCCAGCCAATGGTGTCGATCCCGGGGCGTAGCCGCGCCGACGACGGCCAGGGGGATTCTTTGCCCGCTGCGATGGCCTCGGTGTCCGGCTGAATCCAGACCCGTACGCGTCCCGAGCCATCGTCGGTGGGGTCCATGTTGGTCACGACACCCGCAAAGGTTCCGACTGCTGCCTGGGGGAAGCCCTGAATCTGCACGGCGGGGAAGCCATTGAACTGGAGCCGCGCCTTGCGCCCGACTGTCACCAGCGGCGCATCGAAGCCGGTGAGCACCAGCTCGACCGCTTGGTCTTGCGTCTCCGGCACAATCTCCAAGAGCTCATCGTCTTTCTTGACGGTCTGTCCCGGCCCGACGGTCTTACCGATGCGGGAGACGCGGCCGGTCATCGGGGCGTAGATCTTCTGCTGAGCGACACGCGCCTGCATGTTTTCCCGCTCCAGCTCCGCCTTGGCGATACTGTCGCTGATTGCGGCGAGGCTCTCCTTGACCTGCTGGAGGTTGGCACGCTCGCGGGAGAGGGTCGCCGACGTGTCCGCGTCCACGCGGGACTGCTCAAAGCCAAAGACCGTCACATCGCGCTGCGCCGAGGCGAGTGTCTCCCGGGCGGAGACAACCTGTGCGGTGGCGCGCTGCACGTCGATATCGGCCTGGATGCCGGTGGCCTTGGCAAACTTCAGGTCAGCCTCCGCATTAAGAATCTCTTTCTGGGCGATCTCCACCGCGAGCTTGGACTGCTTGAGCTTCACCTCGGCCGCCACAAAGGCTTGGTCGGCGAGCTCGAACTCCCGCTGGGAGCGCAGGCCGTCTTTGAGCAGGTCCGCGAGGCGGTCGCGCTGGATGCGGTTGACATCGACGGAGACCTTATCGGCCTCGACCGTCTGCTCGGCCTGGCGCAGGCGGTCTTTGGCCTGCGCGACACGCTGGGTTGCCTGTGCGATCCGTTGCTCGGCTTGTTTTGTCGCGACCTGCTTGGTGGCATCCAGGGCTTTCTGGGCGACGATCACATTCTGCCGGGCGACCGCGAGGCGGTTTCTGGCCTGCCCTTGGCGCTCCGACGCCGCGGGGATCTGCGCCCCACGTGAGCTCTCCAGTGATCCGAGCTGCGCCTCGATCTCCGCGATCCGGCGCTCGCCCTCGGCCTTGCGCAGGCGCTGGGCCGCGAGCTGCTGGTCTAGGAGTGCCGTGCGCCGCTGGGAGAGAAACCGGGACTCCGTGTCCTCGATCTCGGCGAGGAGCTGGCCTTTCTGGACGGTCTGCCCCTCCTGCACCTTCCACAGCACCAGCCGCCCTCCGATCTGGGCATCGATGGTCTGGGGGCGGTCCATGACAGTGAAGACCCCCACTTTTCCATTGCCGATCACGGTCTGCTGGAAGGGCGTGAGCTTGAGTACCGCCGCGAGCAGGGTGATGGTCACCAGCAGAGTGACAACAATGCGGCGCTTACCGGGCCGGGTGGGCACTAGGCGCTTGGTGCGCTGGGCAAGCTCCTGCTGCGAGTGAGAAGACGAAGCGGTCATCGCGAGGCTCCTTGTAGCATGCGGCTGAGCAGAGGGAAGAGACGGGCGAACTCACTGCTGGGTGTCGCGGCGAGCGCCTGCGGGCTCCCGCTCTCCACAATCTTGCCCTCTGCAAGAACGTAGACCGTGCTAGCGCGAGTCACCACGGGCCCCTCGTGGGAGATGTCGATAATGGTCCAGGGGTTCTCGGGGGCAAAGAGGCCATCGAGAATCGCGAGCGTGGTGTTCTCATCCAGTCCCGTGAAGGCCTCGTCGAAGATGAGCAGCTCGGGCCTGTCCACAATGGCACGGGCGATCAGCAGGCGCTGCGCCTGGCCGCGGGAGAGGTTGCCACCGCCGGGGACGAGCCGTGTCTGGAGGCCCTCAGGGAGCGCGGCGATCTCCGTGGTGCACTGCGCCAGCTCGATCGCCCAGCGCACCTGCTCCGCCGAGATGCCGGGCCGCCCCATCCGAATGTTCTCCTCGATCGTCCCCTCGAAGATCGCGTCTTCGTCGGACATCACGTTCACCAGCTCACGCAGTCGGCTCAGCGATGCCCCCCGAAGCTCGACCCCATTGATCTCCAGCAGGCCGAACGAGGGTTCCTCTAGCCCGCCGAGGAGCGCCGCGAGGGTGGACTTGCCCGCCCCGCTCGCCCCGACCAGGCTGATACGCTCACCGGGCTCCAGGCTCAGGTTGAGCCCGGATAGCACCTCACGGCCACCGGGGTAGGTAAAGTGCACATCACGCAGGACCACCTGTGCGCCGCCGGTTGCGGAGGAGGGAATCTCGTGCCCGCCCTCGCGCTCGGTCTCCAGGTCGGTGAGGTAGCCGGTCTTATCGAGGCCCGTGAGCAAGTCGTAGAGGGTCTCGGCCTGGCGCAGGAGCTTGTCGGTGGCCTTGACAATATTGGCGACAATGAGCTGTGCGGCGATCAGCTGCCCCAGGGTGAGCTCGCGCTGCACCACCAGGTAGCCCCCGATGGCCAGCACCCCCGCCGTGGCCAGCGCCGAGAAGAGCTGGCTTCCCGCCTCTTGCCGGAAGGTCACCGCAAAGTGCCGACGTCGCTCCCGAAGCCAGGCCGAGACATGGTTTTCAGCGTGAGAGAGCAGGAAATCGGGGTTGCTGTGGAGCTTGAAGCTTCGCTGGCAGCGCGCCAGCTCCTCCAGCCAGCCCGCCAGGTGGTACTTCTCCGCCGACTCTGCCAGGCTCGTGCGGAGCCCGTTGATCCCCAGCGGGAAGATCACAAACCCCACCGTCAGCAAGACCAAGACATCAAAGCCCAGCAGCAGGCCGCTCTTGTCGTAGAAGGCCAGGATGATCAGCCCCACCACGGCCTGAAGCGCCGCCGCGAGGCCGTCGAGGAGGATCTTCGCCAGCGATTTTTGGATCGTCAGGATATCGAAGAAGCGGTTGGCCAGCTCGGGGGCGTAGGTGCCGTAGAGGGCGCGCGATGTGCTGTGGATCAGGTTGCGTGCGATCTTCAGGGCCGAGCGGGCAAAGAGCCGCTGCTGGAGCGTCTCGACCAGCGAGAGCTGCAAGAGCGAGAGCCAGCCCGCCGCGAGCAGACCTAGTAGCACCAGGAGCGAGAGCACGACCAGCGGCTGGACCGTACTGGCCGCCACGGAGTTGACCAGCGACTGGACCGCCAGGGGCATCGCCAGCCCGAGGAGGCCGGTGACAACGGTGTAGACACAGAGGACGCCCAGGTCGCTCTTGTCCTCGCTGAGGAGGGTGAGCAGGCGTGCGGTGGGGGTGGGGTGGTGGTGGTGGGAGCTTGCCATATCTTAAAATCCCATCTGCGCGGCGCGGAAAGCGGCTTGTGCCTGGGCGTACTCGACCTGGATATCGATCACGAGGCTCGCGGCCTCCGCGGTTGCTTGCTCACGCTGGTTGACCAGAAAGAGCGTCCCAAGGCCCGCCTGAAAGAGCTTGAGCTCGCCCTCTTCGACCTTCTTGGTTTTTTCGTACCGCTCCTGGGCCGCGACAAAGCGCTCATGGGCACGCTGGAGGGCGCTGGTGGCATCGCGGACCTCGAGCTCGATCGTCCGCTGGAGCAGCTCGGCCTCACGGGTGAGCTTTTGCTCTTTCTGCCGCGCCTCTTCCCGGCGGCCTTTCGCATCGTTTTGGTAGAGCGGGATCGAGGCGGTGACCCCGAACTTATACGTCCCGCCCACGCCCTTGTCGCCGAGGTCCGTGCCAGGGGAGAAGACAAGATCCACCGATGGTTTCAGGTCGTTCTGGGCCAGGCGGCCGTCGATACGGACGCTCTCGGTCTGTAGGGCGACCAGCTTGAGCTCGGGGCGCTGCTCCTGGGCACGGGCGAGCGCCTCGGGGAGGGCTTGGGGCGCAAGGGGCGTGGGGAGCTCAAGAGCCGTGGGAGCCAGGCTGCGGGGATCGGAGCCGTCCCAGGCGAACTTGCTCAGCTTGAGCGCCGCTTTCTCCACATCGCGCTGGGCCTTGATCTGGTTGGCGCGCCGCCGCTCGACCTCCGCCTCCGCCTCGGTGATCGTGATCGCGGCTTGGAGGCCCTTCTCCAGCTCCTTCTTGAGCCCGGTGGCGCGGAACACCCCAACATCGAGGAGCTTCTGGGCGACCTGGAGCTTCTGCACCGCGCCTGCCCAGTCGAAGTAGGCCTGGGCGGCCTCCAGGAGCGTGCTCTGGCGGAGTCCGGCGACACTCACGGTCGCGGCGGGCTCGGCGAGGCGTGCCTGGGAGAGGCCCGCCGCCTTCTCGTTGATCCCACCGCCCCGCGCCAGCGGGTAGCGCGCATAGAGAAAGTAGCTACCGTCGCTGCCGGTCGCCGAGCTGGGGGACTTCACGGAGCCCGCGTTCCAGGTTCGGCCCGCCGCCAGCTTCAGGCCGTAGGGAGTCGCCACCTCGACACCGAGCTCGTTGCTGGCACCCGCAGCGGCCTTCCCGCGCGACGACGCACTGTTGTAGCGCAGCGACTCCGTGCCAAGGCTGAGCTGGGGATCGAACGCCCCTTCCTTGGCCTGGCGCTTCGCCGAGACCGCGAGGCGCTCCGCCTCCGCGCCGATGAGCTTGGGAAAGCGCTGCTCCACCTGCGCGAGAAACTGATCGAGGGAGAGAGTTGGGGGCTGGGCAGCCGTCACAAGAGCAAGTAGCATCGGATTAAATATACGACAATTTTTTCGTGATAGTTCCCGACTTTTTTGGTCGGTGATTATTTTTTGGGCTCCAGCCGCTCTTGTGCGGTGCGTGCCAGCTTCTCTCCCACACGGTCCTCCGCACGCCGGGCACGGGCGAGCACGGCCTCGTAGCCCCGCCGAGCGGTGCTGGCGTGGCCCTGTTCCTGTGCGAGCTGCGCAAGCCCAAGGGAGGCGTAGGCGAACCACTCGATAGAGACCGCTGTCTCGCCCAGGGTGCAGATGGTCTGGAACTCTCGCTCTGCTAGGGAGAGCTGGCCCTGCGCGAGCCAACATAGCCCTCGGCTCAGGCGCGCCTCGGGGATGGTCACGAGGGGGGCGAGCACGGCAAAGGCGTCCTCCTGCCTACCGCGACGGCGCAGGCACTCGGCGAGAAAGACCCCGCGCTGCTCATTTTCCTCCTGATAGAGCGTGCTCTCCTTGCCCAAGAGCCGCCGTGCCTCTGCCTCCGCCCGCTCCAGATCGCCCTCGTCGATATAGGTCCAAGCGGCGAGCCGTCTTAGGACGGTCTCGGTCTGGGGGTCGCCCAGCCAGCGGAAGCGTGCTGCGGCATCGAGCAAGCAGGCACGCGCCTCCTCGGGGGTATCCTGGCGCATTAAAACACAGCCCTCGAAGAGCGTGGTGCGTGCTCGGTAGGTAGGGTCGAGGATCTCCAGCTCGGGAGCGAGGGCGGCACGGAGACGTAGAGCCTGCCCAAACCAGCGTGTAAACTTGGCAAAGCAGAGCCCATTGACAAGCACTTGCCGCGCCGCCTCTTCGTTGCCCAGGCTCCGGTGACCCTGCGCCGCCGCCAGAATCGCTGCCTCTGCCGCCTCCGGCTGGTCGGTTCGAAAGAGAATTCGCGCAAGCTGGAGCCGCGCATCCGCGACACTCTCGGGCTGGCTCTGGTCTTCGTAGAGGGCGATGGCACGCTCAAAGAGGAGCACGGCATTTTGAGGGTCCCCCTGGAGCTGATGGAGAAAAGCCAGGGCCTTGAGGGTGGTGGGGCGTGCGGGCTCTTTACTGCGTAGCTCTTCGATGCGCCGCTGAGCGCCCTCCAGCTCTTCCGGGAGAGCCGCTAGGAGAGCGGGGTCGGCGCTGCGGCGAACCCGGTTGACATAGCTCTGGAGAAGCTGTACCCCCCCGAGGGGATTTTCCTGAGAGAGGGCGAGCTCAAAGGCTGTCCAGAGCGGCGTGCGCGCCTCGGTGTTTCGTCCCTGAAAGAAGGCCAAGAGGCTGGTGAGATGCAGAAGTGAGCTGGTGGGCGGGGCGAGAGTCGTCGCCTTCACGAGCCACTCCTGTGCGCGGTCGATCGCGCCCAGCTCCAGCTGAAGCCAGGCGACTGCCTCGCCAAGGTCTTGCTGGAGGGTGGGGTTTTGGGTGAGGGTGAGGCCGCGCTTGAGCAACCCCTCGGCTTCCCGGTGCCGGCGGGCATCGTGGAGGTAGGCAGCATGGCTCCAGGCGAGGTGGGCGGCGAGCTCGGTCTCCCCGGCGCTCTCGGCCCAGGCAAACGCGGCGGCACGGTCCTCGGCGCACTCCCAGAGGCGGCGCTCGGCGGCGGGAATCCCTTGGTGGATCTGTCGGAGGGCCTCCTCGGCGAGGCGGGCCTGGTACTGGGCATGACGAATCCGGGCTGCCCTCTCGCGGCTTGGCGCACTTGCCAGACCCTCGGAGGCAAAGTCACGCACGGGCTGAAGAAAGGTCCAGCCGGTCTGGCGGGCGACGAGCAGCGAGGCGTGGTGCAGCGCCTCGAGGATATCGAGGCACTCGTGGCCGGGCTCCAGCACCGCCTCGGCATCGTCGAGGCGAAAGGGCCCCACAAAGACGGAGAGAGCCTCCAGCCCGGCACGCTCCTGGGGCTCCAGCAGGGTACACGAGTCCTCAAGGACAGCCCGGAGGGAGCGCTGGCGCTCGGGGAGGTCTAGGTCCGCGCCAGAGAGAAGGCGCAGGGGGACGGCAAGGCGCTCGAGGAGCTGTGCGGGCGAGAGCAGCGCGACCCGTGCCGCAGCGAGCTCGATGGCGAGCGGGAGCCCGGCAAGCCGCTGGCAGATCGCCGCGATGGTCTCGGACTCGTCGGTGCGTAGCGTGACTCCGACTGCCTCGGCGCGCTCGTAAAAGAGGGCTTGCGCCTCCGTGCTATCCAGGGGCTCTAGGCGCAGCACCCGCTCCCCGCGCAGGCGCAGGGGCTCTCGGCTAGTGACCAAAAACCGGGCGCGCTGGCTGGGCTGGAGTAGCTGGGCCAGCGCATTGCGGAGGCTCGCCAAGACGGGCTCCCCGTTGTCGAGAACCAGCAAGAGCTCCGACTCCTGGACCCGCTCTTGGAGACGGGTCAGGGCATCTGCACCCGCCACGCCCACCGCACGAAAGAGTGCCTCCAAGACCGCCTCGGGCGGTGCGGTGCGCGGCAGGGGAGTCAGGTCCACAAAGACAGCCGAGGGCCAGCCCTGTGTCGCGGCGACCGCGAGCCGGGTCTTGCCGATCCCCCCCATCCCCACGAGCGTGGTGAGCGGAGCGCTCTGCAGGAGCTCCTTGAGCCGCGCCTGCTCCGGGGCGCGGCCTCGGAGGGGGGTGAAGAAGTGGGGGAAGTGCCGCAGGCCCGCGGAGGTGGTCGGTGCGGTGCTCACCTCGCTGTGCGCCAGTGCGGGCTGTGGGAGGCGGCGAGGGGTGCTCGCCAGGGTCTGCAGGAGGCTCAGGGTCTGTGGGTCCGGGCCGAGATGGGTGGCCTCGTGCAGGCGGACACGGAAGTCACGGAAAGCCCGCAGAGCAGCCGGGTAGTCGCCCCCGTCGGTGAGGGCCTGGTAGAGGAGGCGCTGGACCGACTCCCGGAGCGGGTCGATCTTCTCTGCCCGCCGCCCCAGTGCCAGTGCCCGCGTGGTGTCGCCGCTCTCCAGCGCCCGGCGTGCTAGGAGCTCTAAGACGGCTTGTGCATTTTCTTCCCGAAGCTGGCGCTCACGCAGGACCCAGTCCTCGGGGGAGCCCTCCAAGAACGGCCCTCGGTAGAGACTCGCGGCCCACTCCGCCTGCACGAGGTCCCCCGACTTTTCCCAGCGGGTAATGGCAGCGTCAAAGGCGACCGTATCGCAGAAGACCTCTCCCGCGAGAGAGAGCTGGAGGGTGCCCCGGCGCGGGGTGCTCAGGCGCTCTGACTCGCTGCCCAAGGCGGTGCGGAGATCGCCCAGGGTCTTGCGGAGGCTCTCTTGGCCGGCGGGGCCATCGCTCTCAGGCCAGAGGGTGCCAATGAGAAAGTCACGCTCGACCGCGGCTCCATTGCGCAGTGCGAGGAGTGCGAGGAGCTGCAGTCCCTTTCGGGAGCGCAGGCGCGGAAGCGGCTCTCCTTGGACACTGACCTGCGGTGGCCCGAAAAAGCGAAGCGAGAGCGATTCTGGCACAGCCCTAGATTCGCGTTTGTCCCTAAAACTCCTGCCCTGCTGATACTCTAGACGATAGAATGAGGGTATGGGAAAGCTGCGGATCGTCCTAGAGATGATCAAGATCGAGCACACACTCTTTGCCCTCCCCTTTGCCTTGATGGGGGCGCTCCTGGCGGCACGGGGCCTCCCCGACGGCCGGACGCTCTTCTGGATCCTGGTGGCGATGGTGGGCGCACGCTCTGCCGCGATGGCCTTTAATCGCCTGGTGGACCGGGACTACGATGCGAAGAACCCGCGCACGGCGAGCCGCGCTCTCCCCGCGGGACTGGTCTCGGTGGGGTTTGTGAAGGGCTTTACCGCGCTGACCTCGCTCTTGCTCGTGGTCGCGGCCTGGCAGCTCAACCCGCTGGCGCTGGCGCTCTCCCCGGTGGCGCTGGGGGTTGTCTTTCTCTACTCCTACACCAAGCGCTTCACCCACTGGTGCCACGCATTTTTAGGGCTCGCGCTGGCAGTTGCGCCCGTGGGGGCGTGGGTGGCGGTGCGCGGCGACCTGACCCTGGTCCCTCTGGCGCTGGGGGCGGCGGTGGTCTGCTGGCTGGTGGGCTTTGACACGATCTACGCGCTTCAGGACGCTGAGTTTGACCGGGGAGCGGGGCTGCACTCGCTACCCGTGCGCTTCGGGGCACGCACCGCGCTGGCGATTGGGCGAGCCAGTCACGCCCTGATGATCGTCCTCCTGCTCGCGCTGGGGCGGCTGGCAGGGCTGCACGGCTGGTACTTCACCGGAGTGGCCCTCGCCGCCGCCCTGATCGCCGCCGAGCACGCGCTGATCTCGCCCACGGACCTGAAGCGGCTCAATATCGCCTTCTTCAATGTCAATATCGCGGTCTCGTCGGGCTTGCTTCTCTTTACCGCCCTCGATCTCTGGCTTAGCGCGGGGTAAGGTTGAAGTTGACCGTCAGCGGGTTGTTGGGATTGGCCAGCACCGCGGGCTTGGTCTCGCTGACATAGCCACCGGGAACTGCCTGGACCGCGTAGGTGCCCGCGGGGACAATGAAGAAGTAGTTGCCCGCGGTATCGGTGTTGATGGTCTCTAGCTGGATGCTGTCGCGTAGCAGAAAGACCGGCGCGTTGGGGATGGCGCTACTGTCGAGCGCCGAGGTCACCTTCCCGGAGATGGTCTTGAGGGGCGCGGGAGGATTGGGGTTGGGATCGACCTGGAGTGTCAGATCGCCTGCTTCATTGATCCCAAAGGCAACCGTGAGGTTCTTGGTGGCGATCTTGCTCCCCGAGCCGGCGGAGAGCTCCGCAGGGCCATCGGGGACGAGATCAATTAAGAAGGTGCCATCGGTGTTGCTAAAGCCGCTGATGCTCCCTTGAGCGGTATTGACCACCACAAAGGCGTTCTTCACGGGCTTACCGGTTTCGTCGAGCACGCGCCCCCGCACCTGCCCGATATTGATGTAGAGGGCAAGATCGGGGTTGGTGCCCGCGGCAAGCGATGGCTGAAACGCGACGGTCTGCGCGGGTTTGCCGGGGACGGTGATCGTGGCTGTGCTGGCTCCGATCACCGCGCCGGTGATCCGGAACGAGCCCACGAGGTTGGTGGAGCTCGCCTGAGCGCGTGCGGTGGTCACGGCCGAGGCGGTGCCGATCGTGACCGTCACCCCCTCCAAGGGGAGATCGGACTGGAGGGAGTCGTAGACAATCCCCTTGACCTGCGCCGCGTTGTTATCGTTACCCCCGCCGCCGCCACAGCCTGCCGCGAGAGATGCCAGGGCGCTGAGCGCCAGAAAATTTCGTCGTGTCATAGTTATCGAAGTACCTGAACGGGGCGGGTCACGCGTGTGCTCTGGCCGTCGTCGGTGCGAGCGGTCAGGGTGAGGAGGTAGCTACCCGCAGGCAGCGACTGGCCACTGTCGGTGAGGCCGTTCCAGAGGATGCTCTGGCGCTCGGTGGCACGGCCCCGGCCCGTCGCGAGCCGTCGCACGCTCTTGCCGGTGAGCGTGGTCACCTCGGCCAGCACATCGGCATCGGCGGTGAGGTTGTACTCCACGCGGACGCCGCCGCCACTGGCACGGCCCGTGGGACGAGTGACCAGACCGGTGATGCTCAGGGGCTGGCTCCGGCCCGCGTCGGCGATGAGCTGGAGCTTGCGGGTCTGCCCGGCCTGGACACTCACGCTCCAGCCAGAGCGGCTGGCGAGGGGGATGCGCTGCCCGGTGGTCTCATCGCGCAGGGTGAGCTGGGTGGTCTTGGGAAGCGACTCCAGTCCGCTCCAGGTCAGGGTCACGGGGCCGGACTGCGCCGCGGTTAGGGCGAGGCTCCAGGTGCCGCGCTGGGTATCGGTGCCGCTGCGGAAGTCCGCCGCGACTCGTCCCCCGGCCGTGGCATTCGTCTCGCTCACCACCCCGAGGGTGACACCGGGGACAATATCGGGTGGTGCCTCGACATCCCAGCCAGGATCGAAGCTGCGGCTCGTGCCGGGCGCGGAGCCCAGGGTCACGGTGGAGGTGCGGGCTCCCTGGCTCGCCCGTAGCGCGACCGCCCAGTCGGGCTTCCGGCCTGCGAGCGGCACGAGCGCACGGGTCTTGACCGCACGGGTGGGGGTATCGGGGCCGGGGATCAGGAGGCTCACCCCCTGCGGCGCGTAGACCCGGAGCCAGTAGCCACGCCAGTCCGACGAGAGCGCGTTGGTCGCGCTGTAGGCCCCCGTGTCGGGGTTGAGCGCCCAGACCTGATCGGCGACCAGTGCCCCAAAAGGCGCGGTGTTCACATCGGTGCCCGTGGCCGCGGAGAAGGCGATCGCATCGTTCTCCAGGTACTTGACCAGGGTCTTGCTCAGGTCGAGGTCCTGGGAGAAGGGCGTCCCAATCAGGTTCCAGCCGTAGGCGAGGTGGACGGTGTAGTCCACATCGGTGGCGGGCGCGACCCCCGTCAGGCTGACACTGGTGTTGGTCGGCCCGCCCGGCGTCCCCACAAACTTCACAAAGTACCCCCGTCCCGGATCGAGCAGGCCCGTGCTGGGAGTGCCCGGCGCGACCGCGGCGTAGGTGCGGGTGATCGGGTCCCAGTTTGCCAGGAGAAAGTCGGTCGCCGGGCGTCCCAACGCGCCCTCGACCGTGGGCTCCAGCGGGCGGAGCGGGAAGCTCACCAGGTTCAGAGCCCCGAAGGCAAAGGTATGGCTGAGGGTGGTCACCCCGCCGCCCGAGCCAGCGGGTCGCAGGATAACGTAGTTGATCCCATCGCCCGTGTTGCGGCGGAAGCTCTGGATGGTCGGGCCGCTGGTGATGGTCACCTGGGTCCGGGCTAGCTCACCGAGCTGCGCCCCGAGAGTCACCCCAAAGCCGCGCCGGACCACGTTGTTGCCGCTCTGGTTACGTGTCGCAATCGGTGCCAGGACCGTGGTCTGGTTCACCGCGACACTGCCATCGAGGCCGCCGGTCAGGGTGGAGATCAGATCCCCGTTGATTCCCTGGGCGAGGTAGGTGCGTGCGGTCAGCCCGCCCACCGAGAAGTCCGCCACCAGCCGGCCATCGTCGAAGCCCTGGTTGGGGAAGGCCAGGGTGGTCAAAAAACCCTCGCCCTGCTCGATCTGCGCCTGCTCCGAGCCACTGCCCAGCCCGATACGCGTGTTATCAGAGTTGAGGTAGGTGGCGTAGGCGCGCCCGGTGAGGAGCTCTTCGTCGCCGTCGGTCTTGGTGCGGTAGTAGACCAGGGCGATCAGGGCCGACTGCTCGTTGTTGGCGGCGCTGGGCTGCGACGGCAGCACAAAGGCGTAGAGCTTGGGGCCGGTGGTGACACTGGTATCCAGGACATACTGCTGGCGGAACCAGTCCGCAAAGGGTAGCCCCTCGACCGTGGGGAGCGCCCCGGCGACGATGTTCTTGAGCGCGGGGACATTGCCCGCCAGCGCGGTGCCCTGGGTGTCGGCAGCGGCGTAGTAGGCGGCATTGACATTCTTAAAAAAGCTCGTGTCCTCGATATAGCACTTGAGCCAGGCCGCTCCGCTCATGCCCATGCGCACCTGGAGCATCTTGGCGATCGTGATCTCGCCGTCGATCAGCAGGTTCGCCTGCGACGGTGGGAAGAAGGTGCTATTTCCCAGTGCGGGCTGGTTGAGAATATCGTAGTAGGGTAGGAGGGTGTAGAGGCTATTGGCCGTGGGATCGGCGAAGCCCAGCGCGGGGTCGCGGGCGATCACGGTCGCGGCGGCGCGGGCAAAGCCCTGCTCCCAGGCATCGTACTGGAAGGCAAGGGGGCCATGGAAGGCATGGACCAGGTTCAGCAGGAGGGCGTGCGCGATGGAGTCGACACTCTGGTAGAGCGGCAGGTAGATGCGGTTCTCCGATGGTGAGTAAGCGCCAAAGGCGAGGCGCTGGACATCGGTGGCGGTGCCGGTGTTGAAGAACCCCACGGAGCGAATCTTGACCTCGCCGCTAAAGGCGGGCTTGCCGTAGAGCGCGACCAGGCGGGGGTAGACATTGTTGATAAAGTCCTTGAGGAAGTCCTCCACCACAATCGCGCTGCCGCTGGCGCTGGCGATACTGGCCCCGTTGAAGTTCTCAAAGGTAAAGGTGAGCTGCCCATCGCCAAAGGCACGGGTCACGGGCAGCTTGACAATGCGGCCGCTCTGGCGCACGGTGACCAGGGTCGAGACCGGAAACACGGCGCGGCCCTTTTGCTTTGCCAGCCCCGCCGAGAGCGAGCGGCTTCGGGCTGTCCACTCCTTGCGCAGGCGGGTCTCCACCGCGGTGGGAATGTCTTTCCCGACAGGGACATCCAGCACCACCGACGATTGCGGGCCGTTGGAGATCGTGGCAAAGGGCTGGTTGACCAGGTTTTTATAGGGCGAGCGCTGGGCAAGAGCCGGGGCGGCGACAGTGGCGAGGGCGAGTCCCAGGACGAGGTTAGAGCGAGTCATTATCTGTTTAGACGCCTTCTAGAGTGGTTTTGCTTCATGTGATTTTAGAACCGAAATGCCTGCTGGGCGACCGGGCCAAACGTGCGGCGGTGGATCGGGCAGGGGCCGTGTTTGTCGAGGGCGGCGAGATGGCTCGCGGCGCCGTAGCCCTTGTGTCCGGCAAAGCCGTACTCCGGCCAGCGTGTATCATACTCGATCAGGAGCCGATCACGAGTCACTTTTGCCAGAATTGAGGCCGCGCCAATGGAGACGCAGCGGGAGTCGCCGCCGATCAGGTTGAGGCAGTCGGGGTGGAGGTTGGGGACGGGCAGGCCATCGACAAAGACCCGGTCGGGGGAGACCGAGAGCGCGGCGAGGGCGCGGCGCATGGCCTCATGCGTGGCGCGCAGGATATTGATCCTGTCGATCTCCTCCGCGTCGCACTGCCCGATCCCCCAGCTCAGTGCCTCGGCGACAATGCGCTCGTAGGCACGCTCGCGCTGCTTGGCGGTCAGCTTCTTGGAGTCGCCGATCCCGGTTGGGTCGAATCCCTCAGGGAGGACCACGGCGGCTGCGAGCACCGGCCCGGCAAGGCAGCCCCGCCCAACCTCGTCGATCCCACAGAGAATGCGCTTGCCCTCACTACGAGCGCTGGCCTCAAAGTTCTCCATAGACAAGCCTAGCGTGTCCGCCGGATGCGGGGGAGGGGCCAGAAGATTCCCTCGGCGCGCCCGATAATCCGGTCCTGCTTGAGCTCGTACCACTCGTGGGAGTCGTGGGACTGGTTGCGGTTGTCTCCCAGGACAAAGTAGCTTCCCGGAGGAACCGTGTAGGGGGGGAACTCGTACTCCGGGTCCTCGGCGATATAGTCCTCCAGCAAGGTCTCGCCGTTGCGGAGGAGCTTGCCGGGCTGGATCTCGACCGGCGCGCCACGACGGTCCACCCGGATCGCGAACTCCTCCGGGCTGATGGTCTGCGCTCCCACGGAGATTCCCTTGCGGGTCAGGTGGAGCGAGGGAGCCGGCGGAGCACCCGGCTCGTCGGTGTCGGGTAGGCCCAGGATGCCGCGGATCTCGGCGTGGCTGTAGTGGATCCCGCCCACCTCGACATAGCCGCCCTGGACCTCAATCGTATCGCCGGGCAGGCCGATCAGGCGCTTGATGTACTCGGGCTCGCTACGGTCGGCATCGGGGGGGGCCTTAAAGACCACGATCTCACCGCGGCGGGGGGCACGCAGGCGGTAGAGGAGCTTGTTGACCACGAGGTGGTCGCCCTCGATCAGGGTCGGGTGCATCGACGGGCTGGGGATGTGGTAGGTCTGGAGCACAAAGGGACGCAGAAGCAGGAAGACCAGCGCCACCGCCAGCATCGCCGACTCGGTGAGCTCGGCAAAGAAGAGAAAGAAGCTATGCTTGAGCGCGCGAAGCACCAGCCGCGCGACAGTTAACCCCGCCAGAAACAAGACGATGGTGGGCAAGGAAAGATTCGCGATGCGCTCCGTCCAAGTCTCCACCATCGTTTAGCCCCCTAGCCCCCACAAGTGGGGGAATCCATGATGTTTAGTTGCTGCGGCTGAAGCGACCGTTGCGGTCTTCCTTCAGGCGGGTTGCCTTACCGACCAGGCCACGCAGGTAGTACAGCTTGGCGCGGCGGACAGCAGCCCGGCGAGTGACTTCGATCTTCTCGATACGCGGCGAGTGCACCAGGAAGGTACGCTCCACCCCGACACCATTGCTAGCAACCTTGCGCACCAGGACGGTATCGCGGATGCCGGCACCATGGCGGCTGAGGGCAACACCCTCGAAGATCTGAATACGCTCTTTGCCACCCTCGATAACCTTCACGTGGACACGGACACTGTCGCCGCCACGGAATGCAGGCACATCGGCTTTCTTCTGTGCCTCTTCGATATCGCGAATCGCGGTTGCGTTCACTTTACTCATCTTTTACGTCTCCCAAACAAATTTAGTTTCTTTGGAGGCGTCCCCTGGCGGTCTCTTCGCGGTTGTGAGAAGGCTCACACCGGATTGGACACAGGTTCGTCCACCCGGACAGACTGCTCTGCCCGTGCTGAGGCCGTAGCCTCGTTGTTCGAGGCCGTGGCCTCGTCTTGTGCCTGCTGGGCATCGTGGGCGGCCAGAAGCTTCTGGTCCGCCTTGCTCAGAGGCAGCAGCTTTTCCCAGAGGTCGGGGCGGCGTGCACGGGTGCGCACCAGCGCTTGCGTGCGACGCCACTTCGCGACATTGGCGTGGTGTCCCGAGGTCAAGACCTCCGGGATGCCTCGCTCGCGAAAGACCGCCGGTCGGGTGTAGTGCGGATACTCCAGCACGCCCCCCTCAAAACTCTCTTCGTGCGCCGACGACTCATTCCCAAGCACTCCGGGCAAGAGCCGCACGGTCGCATCCAGCATCACCAGAGCGGCTAGCTCGCCGCCGGTGAGCACGTAGTCCCCGATCGAGACCGCCCGGGTGATCCAGCCATCGCGCACCCGCTCGTCGATCCCCTCGTAGTGCCCACAGACAAACACCAGGCGCGGCAGGGAGGCAAGCTCCTGGGCCAGTGCCTGGGTGAAGGGCTCGCCGTCGGGCGCGGTCAGCAGCACGGGGATGGTGGGGTCTCCTCCCGTGGCCGCCTCAATCGCCGCCACAACGGGCTCGGGCTTCATCACCATGCCCGCACCCCCTCCGAAGGGGTAGTCATCGACCGTTCGGTGGCGATCCGAGGTGAAGTCGCGTGGGTTGATGCAGTGGAGCTCGAGGGAGCCGCTTGCCTGTGCCCGCCCGACAATCGAGTGGCTTGTCGCCTGCTCGATCAGCTCGGGAAAGAGCGTCACTACCTCGACCCGCATGCGCTACTTCAGGAGGCCAGGGTCATCCGAGACAACCATCCGGCCTGCTTCCAGGTCTACAGAGAGCACGAACTGCGCGTGGGCAGGAATCAGCGCAAGGCTCGTCTCATACACATCGTTTGCCGCGGGGTTGTACAGGATCGTCTCCAGTACCCCCAGGTCCTTCCCGGACTCCGTCACGACCGCAAGGCCCTTGAGCTGCCAGTCGTAGTAGGCCCCTTCCGGGAGGGAGGGAAGCTCGGATTTCGGAAGAAAGAGCTGGATGCCGCGCAGAGACTCTGCGGCGGTGCGGTCTTTCCCCTCAAAGTGAACCAGGACGGTTCCCTGGTGCAGTCGAATACTCTCAATACGGCTTGGCTGACCGTGGAGCAAGAAGGTCTTGCCCACCAGCGAAGTCGGTTCATCCAGATACGGGAGAAGCTTAACCTCCCCCTTCATACCGAAGGGGGCAGTGATTTCTCCGACTAAAACGAGTTTGTCGCTTTCCATCACAGCCCCTCGCGTGTTCGGTGCGCTTCAATCTAGCGTCAATTTCGTCAAGCGACGATTTCGACGTAGACCTTGCGCTTATCTTTCATTGCGACTGCTTTGACGATAGTACGCAGGGCATTGGCAATTCGCCCCTGCTTTCCGATCACCTTACCCAGGTCATCTGCGGCAACGCGCACTTCGTAGGTCGTGGCTTCCTCGCCCGGAATCTCGTCCACTTGAACGTCGTCCGGGGAATCCACCAGCGCCTTAACCAGATATTCGACTGTCTGCTTCACTGATTGTACTTTTATCCTGCTTTCCGGCGGTTTTGGGTCGTCCCTCTCTAAGCGGAGGGTAGGATCCCCTGTTTGCGGAGGATTGCTGCCACTTTGTCGGTCGGCAGTGCGCCCACGCTAAGCCAATAGCGTAGCCGCTCCTCCTTTAGTTCCATGATGGGCTCCTTATCCGCAGCAACCATGGGGTTGTAGTACCCCAGTTCCTCGATAAAGCGTCCATCACGGGCGCGCCGCACATCGGCGGCGACGACGTGATAAAACGGTTTCTTCTTGGCGCCATCCCGGCGCAGACGAATCTTGACCATTGTTGATTATAGTTCCTTTGATATTTTACCGAAAAGGTAGCTTGAAACGGCCACCGCCGCTCGAACCACCGTCTTTTTTCTTTTTCGAGGGCGCGCCCGGCTGCTGGCCCATCCCCCGCATCCCCGGCATGGGTGGCATCCCGGGCATTCCTTTTCCGCTGGACATGGCGCGCATCATACGCCGCATCTGCTCGAACTGATTGAGGAGCTGGTTGATCTCCTGAACACTCACTCCTGCTCCTGTCGCGATTCGCTTTCGCCGCGAGCCATTGATGAGCTCGGGACTGCGACGCTCCTTGGCGGTCATGGAGCGAATGATCGCCTCCACCTTCGCCATCTCTTTCTCCGGCACCGACCAGTCGACATCCTTGAGCTGCGTCCCCACGCCCGGCAGGAGCTTGAAGAGCTGCTCCAGCGGCCCCAAGCGCTTCATCTGCTGCTGCATGGAGAGGAAGTCCTCGAAGTCAAACTTGCCGCCCCGGAGCTTTTTCTCCATCTCGGCGGCCTGCTTCTCATCGACTGCCGCCTCGGCCTTTTCGATCAGGGTGAGGACATCGCCCATCCCTAGGATGCGGCTTGCCATGCGCTCGGGGTGGAAGACCTCCAGCGCGTCCATCTTCTCCCCGATCCCCACGAGCTTGATCGGCTTGCCCACCACGGCCCGCACCGAGATCGCCGCGCCACCCCGCGCATCGCCGTCCACTTTGGTCAGAACAAACCCGCCGACACTTAAAGCGTCGTTAAACTGAGTCGCCACATTGACCGCATCTTGGCCCGTCATGGCATCGAGGACCAGCAGAATCTCATCGGGCTGGGTCTGGGCCTGGATCGCCTGGAGCTCCTCCATGAGCGCCTCATCCACATGCAGGCGGCCGGCCGTATCGAGAATCACCACATCCAAGCGGTTTTGTTTGGCAAACTCCACGGCCTCGGTCGCCACTTGAACCGGAGTCTTGCCCGTGGTCTGGGAGAAGACCGGAACCTTCACCTGCCCACCGACCACCTCGAGCTGCTTGACCGCCGCGGGGCGCTGCAGGTCACACGCGGCCAGGAGTGGCTGTCGCCCCAGCTTCTTCAGGTGCGCCGCCAGCTTCCCCGCTAGCGTGGTTTTTCCCGCGCCCTGGAGCCCACAGAGCATGAGAACCGTGGGGGGCTTGCTCGCCATCGCGAGGGGAATCGCCTCGGTGAGCGGCTTGCCCTCGGCATCGGTGCCGGAGAGGGTGGCGATCATCTCCTCATGGACAAACTTGATGACCATGTGCGCCGGCTGCAGACCCTCAAGGATATTCTCACCCATCGCGCGCTCTTTGACCCGCGCGATAAAGTTCTTGACCACCTTGAAGTTGACATCGGCCTCAAGTAGGGCCATGCGCACCTCACGGAGTGCGGCATCGACATCCGCTTCCGTGAGCTTTTGGTTGCCCCGTAGCTTGGCAAAGGCGTTCTGTAGTTTTTCTGCGAGAGCCTCGAACATAGTCGTTTTTTATGAAACAGCACAAAGCCCAGCCGCCGAAGAACGGGGCCGGGCCACGGGCGCAAGGGATATTTTATCTCATGATGGGAGCACTGTCAACCTAGGTAAGGGGTGGTCCTCATGCGGGCCACGACTCCATGAAAAAAATAATAACTTTGCAGAAGATCTATTTGTATTGAGTGATAAAATTTAATTATTTAATAGAATGATATGTGTTTTGATATTTTCTGTGTGATTAGTTTATTTATTGATTAATAATATTGATTTAAGTTTTGATATTTTGTTTATGTGTGTATATTTTGTGATTTATATTAGGTGTAACTTTTTGAATGAAGTTTGACACTAAAAAGTACTGGTGTGGTTTATGCTACTCAGTATTTAAAATGGGGATTCTTGAACGATGAGAAGATATAGTTTGTTTTTGTGTATTTCGTTGATGTTTGCTATTTCCGTTAGTGCCAATGAGAGAGGGCGTACTGATTCTGTAGTTTTGGTGTCTTTCAAAGACGTTGAATGTAAGTTTTCTACCTGTACGGAGAAAAAAGAGCATGGAAATGTGACAATTAAGTACCAGAGTGGAAAGACGGTTACCGTGATCGCGGATGGTACCTGTAAGGGTAACGACTCGATTGGGACAGAGCCAAAGATCAGCCCGGATAAGAAACTCGTGGGGCTACTCACAGGGGTGCACTTTAATGACTCGGCGAATAACTACTACTTTGCGGGGTCACGGCTCTGCTCGTTTAAAGAGGGAAAGTGTGTACTCAAGCTCAGCGGAGAGAAGTACTTTATCGAGGAGTGGCATTTCTGGGAGAAGGGGACGCAGCTCATCCTGCGCTCGCGTGCAAAGCACGGTGTTGGGACCGTAGAGCGCTACGATGCGACCACCGGCAAGCTACTGGAGAAGTTCTTGGAGTATAAAGTGGACGCTACCTATCCCGAGTGGGCGCGACGAATCGCCCTGCTCTAGCCTGTCTCTCAAGGAGCCCTCCTGTAAGCACTCTGTCTACAGGAGGGCTTTGCTTTTCTTTCGTCCACGCAACACCCCCAGCACTGTCCACGATTCCGTCTTGGGTCGAGGCGTAGGATGGTGCTGTCTACAAACAAAGACGAAAGAAAGAAAATCACCATGAAAACAACTCTACTTCGTTCGCTTCTGGGAGCCGCCGCGCTCCTCTCCTGCACCGCTTTTGCACACGCTGCCAACCCCTTTGTCGCGGGGTCGCAGTGGACCGGGATTCGGGTCAGTACCGTCGGAGGGGGCAGCAGCAATATCGCCCTCTTTGTCAATAGCCCCAATCCCAGCACCGGTAAGCTCGTGATCCTAGGGCAGAGTGTCCCGGTAAGCATCGCCTGTACTCCCACCGGTGTGGTGGACTTGCAAGGGCTAGGAATCCCCTACGCGGGTTTTCGCATCCATGGCACGGTCGGGGCGCAGGGCGGAACCTACTCGCTGACCGGCAACTACTACATCACCAATGTCCCCGGCATGCACAACGACACCGGCCGCGTCAGCCTGCTGCGCTCCTACAAGACAGTCACGGGAGGCCCCATCCTGATTGGGAGCACTGCGGGCACCGGGCTCCTTCCCCCCGGCCCGTGCTTTGGTGCCTTTGTCAGCGCCAGTAACTTCACCGGCCGCCTGGTCTTCGAGCACGATGTTCCCGCTGCCGATCCTCCCAGCGAGCTCAACCCACCCAGCGAGTTCACCGGCAATGTCTCGTTTGTGACCGGCGATGGCTCGGTGAAGTACGCGGTGGTGGGGACGATCAACCCGGAGGCCAACGCCGACGGAAGCCACACGATCGAGCTGCTCGGGGAGAACCTGGCTGGCAATAGCGTCTTCACCAGCCTCAAGACCACAGGCCTGCTCCTGCCCGCGGTTCGCACCAACCCGACCAGTATCTTGGGCAACTACGAGCTGATCGGCCTGCTGCGCACCGGTGATGTGGGGCGCTTCAAGGTGAGCCAGTAAGCAATGCCGACGAAGGATAACCCCCTTCTTCTGACCATCCAAGGAACCCTGGTCATCCTCGTTTGAGGGGGCCAGGGGACCTTCCCCAGGAACACTCGCATGAACCAGACATCTGTACCCACACCCAAAACCCGCCTGAGCCGAGGTGGCTTCTTAACGGCTCTAGCGCTCTCGCTCACGACCGCGCTGGGAGTCTTGGAGGGCTGTGGGGGCGGGGGGGCTTCGACCGAGGCAACCCCCACTCCTAGCCCCAGCCCAACCCCGCTCCCCGGTGCAACGCCCACGCCAAGCCCCACACCGACACCCAGCCCGACACCAACACCAACACCGACTCCCACTCCCGCCTCACCCGTACTGATCAAAAATAACTTTGGCTACACGGGGAGCCTACAGGAGTTTGTGGTGCCTGCCGGTGTCGTCAATCTCTATGTCAAGCTGTGGGGAGCCGGCGGGGGGCACAACGGCGGCGCGGGATCGTATGTCGCCGGGCGCCTTGCCGTGACTCCCGGTGAGACCCTCAAGATTCTCGTGGGACAGGGAGGGCAGGTGGCTACAGCAGGCTCGACAACCTCAGCTGCCTTTGGATTGGGAGGGAGTAGCCAGGGCTCTCCGGGCGTGTCGGGCGGTGGTGGGGGACGGACGGCACTGCTTCGTGCTCCCTTTGGCTCTGCGGAGGAGATCGTGGTGGCAGGAGCAGGCGGCGGTGGAGCCCTGTCTTGGGGCGGCGGTGGTGGCGGTGCGATCGATGGGCTCCCCGGTCATGGGAGTAGTGGTGCTGGGGGAGCGGGAGGAACCCGAACCGCCGGAGGAGGCGCGGGTGGTGGAGCGCTGGGAGGAAGTGCCGGTAGCTTTCTCCAGGGAGGCAATGCCATTGGAAACGGAACGGTCTCTAGCGGCGGTGGGGGCGCGGGCTACTACGGAGGGGCTGCTGGCGGGAAAGATAACAACCCCGGCGGCGGTGGGGGCGGCTCCACGATTGCCTACCCACTCGCGACGGCCTCCACAATCGATGGCAAGAGTGGCAATGATGGCACAACGACAGTAGGAGTCCTACCCGGGGGCACCTCCGACCCCGAGTACCTTGCGGGAGTGGGAGTGGGCGGCGCCAGCAACCAGCCCGGTGGCAATGGCTACGTCCAGATTGCCTACTTTAGCTAGGAGAACCACACCCCCTGCACACGGCGCTCTCGTCGTGCGCAGGGGGCGTAAAAAGTAGCATGTTACAATGCAGGGAGATAGAGGAAATCCTATGAAATACCTGGCGGCCACACTCACGCGCGTCCTTGCGAGCTGGTGGGGGCTTCTGTGTGGGTTTGGGGCGACTGTCGCCGCCTTCCTGACCAGCATCCCCGATCCCGGGAGCATCATCCACCTACAGACAACCTGGTGGATGGTCGCGGTGATCGTCCTTGTGGGCGTGCTGGGGGTCTGGCTTCTCCTGGCGGCGCTTCGCTCCTTCACCGCGACCGTGGTGCTCACGGTCGTGGCGCTTCTTGTGTTTGTGCTGAGCTTCCAGGACGCGTTCCTACGGCTCGTGGGCCTGCTGATGTCCCCAACACTGCTGCTGATCCTGCTCCTCTGGCAAAAGCACCGAGGGAGCTCCTCATTCCTCGTTGTCAACGGCTCGAAGAAAGCGCCCTGAGAAGACAAACAAGAGCAGTACCAGAAGAAGAGCTCCAAGGTCCACAAGGTTCCCAAGCATATTCTGTTTACTCCACTGGGGCCAAGTCACCACCGCGAGAGCGAAAACCCCGAGACAGACTAGCCACTGAAACCACGCCGCGGGCCGTGTCTGGCGTAGCAGGAGCAGAAGAGCCGTCACGCCGGCCGCCAGCGCAACCAGAAAGAGAGAGCCTGCGATCAGATAAACCCCCGTGCTCGTGTGCCGCATGGGGTCTACCAAGGAGCCCCATAAAAGAGTGAACAGACCTAGGGAGGCACTGGTACCTGCGGCCAGGGTATTCAGAAGCAGGATCACCCACTCCCCAGCACTCATTCGCCAGCGGCGGCGGTATTGTTTGGGCACTTGTTGGGTTTGCATAGTTTAGTTGTCGTCGCGTCGTTTTTGCAGAAACCGTCCAGAGAGAGCAAAGAGGGTGGTGAGTAAGAGTAGGGCACCTAGACTAGGCAATAGATACAAGAGTGGTTGGTGGCGGCTTGCAAAAAACACGTATGCTCCTGCAACGACGGCAAATCCTGCCGCAACAAACCACTGAAACCAAGCCGCGAGGCGTTTCTGACGCAGCAGCAGAAGAAGGCAGGTCAGCCCCGCTCCCAGCGCAATCAGCCAGAGCGAGCCTATTGCAAGAGAGTTTCCTAGCCGCTGACGAGGTTCTAGGGGGAGGTCAGGACTAAGGGTAATGGCCCTACTAAGCCAGCCCGCGAAGCCTGCCAAGAGGGCATTGAGGAGCAGGATCACCCACTCCCCGGCATGGAGCCGCCAGCGCGGGCGGCTCTGTTGCGGTTCCCGGTGCTGCTGTTGTTGCATTGGGCTACTTGTAGGTGGGGAGCTTCCAGGGCTTGCGGTACTCGCGCCAGTACGATGTGGTATTGCGCCCGGTGTTGCCCACGAGATCCATCTTGGTTTTGTCAAAGTGGACGGTCTCGCCGCACAGATACGCGATATTGGCGAGGTGGCAGACCGCGGTGGTCTGGGCCATCGACGCGAGGCTGGAGCGGGTCTGGGTGCGGGTGCGGACGCCATCGAGCCAGTTCTGCCAGTGGTCGTTGACCGCGGGGGAGCCCTCTTTGGGGATCAGCTCGCCGTTGGGGGCGTGCACCGACCAGCCGCCGCGCCAGACCCGGACAAACTTACCATCGGCGGCCACAAACTCGACCCCGCAGTCGGGCTTGTCGGGGTAGTCGCGGCCGGTGGACCAGGTCATGATAAAGTCCGGGTTCTTGAAGTGGAAGATCGCCTCGACCGTATCGGGGGCGGTGCGGCCATCGGTGGGGAAGGCGAGCTTGCCGCCGTAGGCGCTCACGGAGTGGGGCATCACCAGGTCCTGGTTGGTGGCGCTCATCCCCAGCAGCGCGATATCCAGCATGTGGACCCCCCAGTCGCCGGTCATGCCCGTGCCGGTGTTGAGGAACCAGCGCCAGTTGCCGTGGACATGGTTAGGGGCGTAAGGGGTCATCGCAGCGGGGCCGATCCACATGTCGTAGTCTAGGGTCGCCGGGGGCGCCGACGGTTTATCATTGCCCACTTGGGAGCCATCGGTGCGCCACGCCCGCACCAGGACGATCTTGCTCCCTAGCTTGTTGTTGCGCACGAAAGAAATCGCATCGGTGAACTCTTTCCCGCTGCGCTGCCAGGTCCCGACCTGCACGATCTTCTTGTGGTGGGCGACCGCCTTGGCCATGGTCCGCGCCTCGACCAAGTTGTGGGAGATCGGCTTCTCGCAGTAGGCGTCCTTGCCCGCCTCGACCGTATGGATCAGGTTCAGCGCGTGCCAGTGGTCGGGCGTCCCGACGATAATCGCGTCGATATCCTTGCGCTCCAGCATCTTGCGGTAGTCCCGAAAAATCTCTGGCTTGCGCCCGTACTTCTTCTCCACATCCGCGATATCGCCGCCCATGCGCGACGTGTCCACATCGCAGAGCGCCGCCACCTCCACGCCGTCTTTGCCCATCAGGTTGCGCATATTGGCCGCGCCCATGCCGCCACAGCCGATCAGCCCCAGCACGATCCGGTTGTTAGCCCCTTGAATACGATTAAATTCCATGCCCTCCCCTTCGACAGCACGCACTGCTAATCCTCCCCGAACCGCTGGAGAAGCACCGCGAGCGACACCAGAAGCGCTGTGGCGAACGCTGCTCCCAAGAGAATTGGAAGAGGAACTGAGCCAGACGGGTTACTAAGGCTCATGAGTACCACCAGGGCAACGTAAGCGAGCGTGAGGAGAGCAACCAGCCACTGGAGCGTCCGCGCCAGCCGACGTTGCCGCAAGAGCACACAGAGGCCCGCCCCGTTGAGCGCCAGCACGAAAACTCCGGCAAGCACCCCGAAAAGCAGTCCATTCAGATCTCGGGGAGCGGGTTCCTGAGCCAGTCCGGCCAGAGCCCAGATCGCCAGCGGCACGCCCAGGAGAAAGTCCAGCGCCGCGACGATCCGAAGCCCGATGTCGAGCGTGCCTTGACGCGGACGCTGTTTTTGTCTCTGTGCCATTCTCCCTGAAGATAAAAGTTCGTCGCATAGGGTTACAGCTTAATAAAGAAATCTAGAGACGATATTGACATACCTCTAATTTCGATGTATATTCGAAACATGAGCCGAGAGCTACCAAAAAACGACCTGCCGACCCTGATCCTCGCGGTGCTGGCGGATGGTCCCCGTCATGGGTACGCCATCGCGCGGTCTATCGAGGCCCGCAGCGAGGGGATGCTGACAGCGCGGGAGGGCACTCTCTACCCCGCGCTACGTCAGCTAGAGAGCGACACGTTTATCGAGAGTCTGTGGGAGCACCCGGTCTCGGGGCCGGCGCGTAAGGTCTACCGCCTCACGGAGACAGGACGTGCGGAGTGTGCACAGCGAGTCGCGGCCTGGCAGAAGTACGCCGCCGCGTTTGGTGCGATTGTAGGAGGGAAAACCAATGAACAGCCCGCTTGAGATCTACCTAGACGAGCTCGGAAAGGGCCTGAAGCCCCTGCCGATTCACGAGCGCTTGGAGCAAATCGACGAAGCCCGCGCCCACCTGGAAGGCCTCACCGAGTCCTACCGAGAGCTCGGCCATGAGGAGCTAGAGTCCCAGGTGCGTGCGGTCGCGCAGTTTGGCGATGTCAAGACCGTGGCACGGGAGCTTAGTCGTGCTGTGAGAAAACAGAACCTCTGGCACGCTGCCGGGGTGGCGGCGATCTTCTCCGCAGTCCAGAACGTGATCTGGACGCCCTTTGGGATGCTGCTGACCTTTACGAACTTACACCAGTACATGGCCGAGATTATCTTAGGATCGGGCATCGTTGCCAACCTCATTGCGGGTGTGGTCTTACGGCGCTTGGTACCAGGAAACACGCTACGTCCCTTGTTGCTGCTGAGTGCTGTCTACCTCCTTCTCTTTCTCATAAACCTGCTTCGGTTCTGGCTGCAACTAGGAGCTGTGGGGAACGCAATTGCCCCACAGGGGATTGTCTTTGCCTTTCTAACCTCAGGGGCTCTCCAGGAGCTCCGCTATGCACTACGACGACGGAGGATACTTGCATGAGCACCTTAACCCAGCGTTTCTTAACCGAGCTTGACTCCGAGTGGAGCCACCTGCCCATGCCCGAGCGCCAGAGCCTTCGGGAGCGTATCGCGTCACGGCTGGAGGCCCTTACCCTCGCCGAGCGTGAGCTGGGAGCCAGCGAGGCCGAGGCGCAGCAGCGCGCGGTCCGTGCCGTGGGCCAAGAGTGCACGCTCCAGCCTCAAACTCCGATTCGTCTAGCCCCGGTCTGGCAGGTGACCCTGATCTGGATCGCCCTAGTCAGCTTCGTCCCCACCCTACTGCGTGTCTTTCTCCCCATGAAGAGTATCAGCTTCCAAGGTAGTATGGCGCTCCAGTCGAACTGGCTGGTGCCCGCTCTGGTGGGGGTGGTGGGAGCAACCCTCTGTGCGGCGCTCTGGCACCCTCGTGCCGCGCGACGCGGCATCCTGAATGCCCTGGTAATCTCGACGGGGCTTACCCTTCTGGGGACACTCTTCATGCTCGTGGCACCGACACCCAACGGGATTTCTGAAGCGATAAAGTACGCCGTGGTGCAAAGCAATGTCACTTTCCTGGTCGCCGAGATTGGGCTGTCTTTGGGGACACTTGCTCTTGTCCAGAAACTTCGCGGAAAAAAACTTTCCAAGGCTCTTTAGCAAGTGGCTTTGACCCGGCTATAAGGAAGGCACCATGATCTTACAGAATCGACAACTGCATCTGAGTCTCTCCTGTGATTGCCAGCGCAACTTGAATTGCCTGCGCAATCAGAGTGAGGATTCGCGCCTCTGCGCCCTGCGGGAGTCGGTTTGGACCAGCGAGGGAGAACGAGCAAGCTAGCTCAAGTCTCTCAAGCCCAGACGAAACGGCCCCCGGCGCAAGCAAGCGCAGGGGGCTTTTTCTTTTGTGGCCCCGTGGTCTAAAGGTCAGGATAGCGGTCTTTCACGCCGTTGGTGACGGGTTCAAGTCCCGCCGGGGCTATGTGTGTTTTGTGTTTTGCGCCTGTGGTGTAGCGGTCAACATCTCAGACTGTCGCTCTGAAGAGGCGGGTTCGATTCCCGTCAGGCGCGGTTAATCTCTTGTAGCTCAGCTGGTAGAGTTGGTTTGAAAACGAATGTTTGCTATAATGCTAGCATGGATACAAAGGCTAAAGGTGATCGTTCGGTAGCTATGATAATGGCAGCATTTATTAAGAAAGGTATGAACGTGCTAATACCTTTTGGAGACAACTGTCGTTATGATCTCGTGACAGAAAGAGATGGCATATTTTCAAAAATACAATGTAAAAGTGGAAGGCTCAAAAATGGAGTAGTTAAATTTAAGACATGTAGCACATATTCACACAGAAATGGTGGGAGCCGAGATTATAAAGGAGAAGTAGATTTTTTTGGTGTTTATTGTTTTGAGAATGAGAAAATATATCTTGTTCCTGTTAATGATGTCGGAATTCGTATGGGAGTTCTGCGTATTGATGAAACGAAGAATTGCCAGACTAAGTTCGTTCGTATGGCGAATATATATGAGATGTAATCTTCTGTAGCTCAGCTGGTAGAGCGCCGGTCTGTTAAACCGGATGTCGGGGGTTCGAGTCCCTCCGGGAGAGTTTTGGGTTTGCCTTTGTAGCTCAATTGGATAGAGCAGTGGCCTACGAAGCCAACGGTTGCGGGTTCAACTCCTGCCAAAGGTGTTTAATTGCAAGTTTTGCAAGCTAAGGAAGGTGAATGTGCAAGGTGCACAGGCTGTCTTGAAAACAGCTCAGGCGAAAGCTGGGGGTTCGACTCCTCCGCCTTCCGTGTGAACCCCGGCTCGCTGGGGCTCGCCACCCCTCGCAAGCGAAGGGTTTTGGGAGAGTAAACCTAGCAGGGGCTGGGACCTCGGTGCTAACGAGTGGGCGCAGGGCGAAAACTCTGCGTGCGGTTCGAGTCCGCTGCTCTCCGTTCCCCCCGGGAGGGGAGAATATTCGTGGATGGTGTAATCGGCAACACGTCTGTTTCTGGAACAGAAAAGTCCTGGTTCGACTCCAGGTCCACGAGCTTGGAAAACGGAAAATAGGCCCCTTTAGCCCAATTGGTAGAGGCGCATGGCTTAGGACCATGTCAGTGTGGGTTCGAATCCCATGGGGGGCATCTACGCCCAATGAAATTAGGCGTTTGCAGTGCCACTGCAGACGCCGGGTTCAACCGGCGGTCTGGGATGGTTGCAGGTGGTGTAATGGGCAACATGCCTGCCTTTGAAGCAGGAGATTTCCCGGTTCGAGGCCGGGCCTGCAAGTCAAAAAAGAGAGAACGAAAGAGTTTGCCGGAGTGGTCGAGTGGTTCAAGACGGCAGCCTGCAAAGCTGCTGCGCCTTGTGCGTATCGCGGGTTCGAATCCCGCCTCCGGCTTTTGGTTCGTGCCCCGGTTGCGTCCAATGGGTAGAGACACGCTGCTTAAGACAGTGAACGGTGTCGGTTCGAATCCGACTCGGGGCATTTTTCTCCCTGTACCCCAATTTGGTAGAGGGCGCACGTCGAGAGCGTGTGAATGTGTCGGTTCGAGTCCGACCAGGGAGACTTGTGGAGGGTGTGGCGAAGGGGTAAACGCGCCTGACTGTGGCTCAGGTAATCGCGGGTTCAAATCCCGTCACTCTCCCTGACGGGCATTGAAATACCCGTCTCCCCAAAAGAGCGTCCCGAGGACGCGCGAAGGCCCTATAGCTCTACGTGCGTCCTCGGGATGTTCCTTGTTCTTTAAGCTCTGGATAGATTCAGCCCACCGCTGCCGTCGGTATCCGCGGTAATCGTGTCGCCCTCGCTGAACTCCCCACGGAGAATGGCGGAGCTGAGCGGGTTTTCGAGTAGGCGCTGGATCGTCCGGCGCAGGGGGCGGGCGCCGTAGAGTGGGTCGTAGCCCTGCTCGGCGAGGAGCGCCTTGGCGGAGTCGGTGACCTTGAGCCGTAGCTGGCGGTCGGCGAGGGCTTTCTCCGTGCGCCGCAGGAGCAGCTCGACAATCTGGCCAATCTGCCCACGTGTCAGAGCATGGAAGACAATCACTTCGTCGATCCGGTTGAGCAGCTCGGGCCGCAGGTAGCTGCGTACCTCGGCGAGGGCCACGGGCTCCGGGTCGCGCCCGGCGGCGGCGGCTTCCTGAATCTGCACCGCACCAATGTTAGAGGTCATCAGCACGACCGTGTTCTTGAAGTTCACCACCCGCCCCTGGCCGTCGGTGAGGCGCCCGTCGTCGAGTAATTGGAGCAGGACATTGAAGACCTCGGGGTGGGCTTTCTCGATCTCGTCGAGCAGGATCACCCGATAGGGGCGGCGGCGCACCGCCTCGGTGAGCTGCCCGCCCTCTTCGTAGCCCACATACCCGGGAGGCGCCCCGATCAGCCGCGCGACTGCGTGCTTCTCCATGTACTCGGACATGTCGATCCGCACCAGTGCCGCCTCATCGTCGAAGAGAAACCCCGCGAGCGCTTTTGCCAGCTCGGTCTTGCCCACGCCGGTCGGGCCGAGGAAGAGAAACGAGCCGATCGGGCGACGCGGATCGGAGAGGCCGGCGCGGCTGCGGCGGATGGCTTCGCTCACGGCGGCGATGGCCCGGTCCTGCCCGATCACCCGGTCGTGGAGCGTCGTCTCGAGCTGGAGGAGCTTGGACGCCTCGCCCTCGAACATGCGGCTGACAGGAACCCCGGTCATGCGGGCCACAATTCGGGCGATATCGCTCTCATCGACAATCGCATCGTGGCCCGTGGTGCGCTCCCACTCGGCGCGGGCCTTGAGGTACTCCTCGCGCAGGGCCTGCTCCTCTTTCTGGAGGGTGGCGGCACGGGCGTAGTCGCGGGCCTCGGCGGCGGCCAGCCCCTCGGCGACCAGGCGCTCCAGGTCCTCTTCTTGCTCCCGCAGGCCCTCGGGCATCTCGGAGACATCCATTCGCACCGCGGCTCCGGCCTCGTCGATCAGGTCGATTGCCTTGTCGGGGAGAAAGCGCTCGGTGACATAGCGGGCGGAGAGCTGCGCCGCGGCCTCGATCGCCTTGTCGGTGATCTTGACCCGGTGGTGCTTCTCGTAGCGCTCGCGCAGGCCCTTGAGAATCCCGATCGTGTCCTCGACCGTCGGCTCGCCCACCAGCACGGGCTGGAAGCGGCGCTCTAAGGCGGCGTCTTTCTCGATATTCTTGCGGTACTCATCCAGCGTGGTCGCCCCGACACACTGGAGCTCGCCGCGGGCCAGCGCGGGCTTGAGCAGGTTGCTGGCGTCCATCGCGCCCTCCGCCGCCCCAGCCCCAACAACGGTATGGAGCTCATCGATAAAGACCACCACTTGCCCTGCGGCCTTCTTGATCTCGTCCATGACCCCCTTGAGGCGCTCCTCGAACTCGCCGCGGAACTTGCTCCCCGCCACCATCGCGCCCAGGTCGAGCGAGAGGAGCTGGCGGCCGCGCAGGTTCTCCGGGACCGAGCCCGCGATAATCATCTGGGCGAGCCCCTCGACAATGGCGGTCTTGCCCACGCCCGGCTCGCCGATCAGCACGGGGTTGTTCTTGGTGCGCCGCGAGAGAATCTGGATCACCCGCCGCACTTCGTCGTCGCGCCCCACCACCGGGTCGAGCTTGCCCTCGCGTGCCAGTGCCGTGAGATCGCGCGAGAACTTCTGGAGCATCTGGTACTTGCCCTCGGGGTTCTCCGAGTCGGCGCGCTGGTTGCCCCGAATCTGCTGGAGAGCGCGGTAGATGCGCTCCTCGTCGACATGTGACGACGCCAGAATCCGCGCGGCGGGGGAGTCGTCGGTCTTGAGCACGCCCAGCAAGAGGTGCTCGACCCCCACAAACTTATCCTTGAGGCGGCTGGACTCGCTCTCGGCGTAGTCGAGGGTGCGCTTGGCGCGGGGGGTGATGAAGATCTGGTCCGACGCCGAGCGCTCGCTGGCAAAGGTCTTGGGGAGCCGCGCGAGCTCCTCCTCGACGCGCCGGACGATCCCGCGCTCATCGGCCCCGATCCGGGTGAGAATCTGCCCCGTGAGGCCGTCGTCTTGCTCCAGAAGTGCCAGCAGAATATGCTCGGTATCGAGCTGGTTTTGTTTGTAGCGGCGCAGGATATCCTGGCTCGCCGCGATGGCATCTTTTGCCCGCTCTGTGTAGTTCTCCAACATCTCATTGCCCCCATGCCGGGCAGTTTAGGACCCGGAGGTTGTGGCGGCCTTTTGTAGCCGCTCGACTTCTGCTTGCAGCTCCTCGATTTGCTCTAGAAGTCCGAGGATGACTTCGACTCCCGCTAAGTTGACCCCCATCTCCTGGGTGAGGCGCTGGATCTGGCGAACGCGGTCGATATCTTTCTCCGAGTAGAGGCGGTTCTTGCCGACGCGCTCGGGGGTGACCAGCCCCAAGCGCTCGTACATGCGGAGGGTCTGTGGGTGGATGGCGGGCTCTTCCGGCTTCTCGATCCGCACGAGGCGCGCCGCGATCGAGATCGTGTAGAGCGGCTCGTCGGAGCGTCTCACGAGGCACCCCCCGCCAGCTCTGTCAGGAGTGTCCGCTCCCGCTCCGACAGCACCTTGGGAACCGTGATCTTGATGCGGGCGTAGAGATCGCCGTGGCCGCCTTCTTTCAGCTTGGGCATGCCCTTGCCGGTGAGGCGGAGCTGCTGGCCGCTCTGGGTGCCGGCGGGGAGCTTGACCGTGAGGGTCTTGCCCTCGATCGTGGGGACCTTCATCTCGCCGCCCAGTGCCGCGGTGGTGTAGGGAACCGGGACATCGACAATCAGATCATCGCCCTTGCGCTCAAAGGTGCTGTGAGCCAGCAGGCGCACCGTGAGCAGGACATCGCCGCCGTTGACCCCTTGGCCCGCAAGACGAATCTTCTGCCCCTCGTTGACCCCGGCGGGAACCTTGACATCCACCCGGCGTAGCTCGGTGCTCCGCCCCCCACGGTCGAGGTCGTAGCGCCCCGTAGGCACCTGGATCGAGACTCCCTTGGTGCCGCCGTGGTAGATCTCCTCAAGGGTGAGACGAAGCTCGGACTCGAGGTCGCGGCTGGCAGGTTGCTGGGAGGCAAAGGGATCGCCTCCGCCAAAGTTGACGGTGCGGCCCCGCTGTCCCCCTGCACCCGGAGCGCCGCCCTGGCGGAACTGCTCCGCAAAGAGGGTGGAGAAGAGGTCGGAGAGGTCGCCGGGGAAGGCTCCGCCGAAGTCGACACGCTGCCCGCCGGGGAAGCCCCCTGCGCCAGGGCCGGGGCCACCACTGGGGAAGCCCCCTTGGGAGTAGGCCTTCCACTGCTCGCCGTACTGGTCGTACTTCTTGCGCTTCTCAGCATCGCCCAAGACCTCGTGGGCCTCGCTGATCTCCTTGAACTTATCCTCTGCGCCTTTGTTGCCGGGGTTGACATCGGGGTGGTGCTTGCGGGCGAGCTTGCGGTAAGCGGCCTTGATCTCTTTCTCGGTCGCGGTCTTGGGGACGCCCAGTGTGGCGTAGTAGTCTTTATAGCTCGGTCCCATACTCAATCCACCTTAGTGCACTACTGTCAAGTGCGAGGCATTTTTTTGCCCCCCGCGCACCGCACGGGGGGCGTTGTCGGCTACGCCTCCGCCGTGACGGCGATCTTGCGCGGCTTGGTCTCCTCCGACTTGGGGAGCGTGATCTCTAAGATGCCGTCCCGGTAGGCGGCACTAACCTTGTCGTGCTGGATCGGGGTGGCGAGCGTGAAGCTGCGCTGGAAGCGGCCGTAGCTGCGCTCGACCCGCACGAAGTTGTCTTTCTGCTCTTCCTTCACCCGCTGGCGCTCGCCCCGGAGCGTGAGCGTGTCGCCGGTGAGCTCGATATCGAGCTCCTCAAGCTTCATACCAGGCAGCTCAACATGGAGCGTGATGGCGTCCTCGGTCTCCGCCACATCGACCGCGGGGCTCCACGGGCTGGGAGCGGGGGTGCTGGTCGCGGGCTGCCCAAAGGCGCGGGCGAACTCGGTGAAGGGGTCGAAGTAGAACAGCTTGTCCAGCGTGCGCGCTGGGTTGTCGTAGCGAACGATACTCATTTTATTTTTCTCCTTAACTCAAACCAAACTGTGTTTTTTTGTGTGTGTGAGGTGATCTCTTTTTCTCTCCGCCTGCCTCCTAGCCCCCGTGGAACGGGGGGAATACAAGGTCGTTTCCTTATTGTCCCCCCGCTCGGCGGGGGTTAGGGGGTCTCTTTAAACTCCGCGTCGATCACGTCGTCGCCACCCATCTGGGTCTTGTCGGGATCGACAGGCGCATCGGGGCCGGGCTCGGCGTTGGCGGCGGCCTGCTGGTAGAGGCGCTCGCTCATGCCGTAGCTTGCGGTCTGGAGCTCGTTGAGGGCGGTATTGAACCGGTCCTCGTCGTCGCCTTCGGCTGCCTGGCGCACCGCGGCGATCTTGGCCTCCAGGTCTTCTTTCTCGCTCGGGGTTGCCTTGTCGCCCAGGTCGGTCAGCGTGCGCTCGGTGGCGTAGATCAGCTGGTCGGCCTTGTTGCGGCGCTCGGCGGCCTCTTTGGCCTTGCGGTCGGCCTCGGCGTTGGCCGCGGCCTCCTTGACCATGCGATCCACTTCGTCCTTGTTCAGGTTCGACGAGCCACTCACCGTGATGCGCTGCTCGCGGCCCGTGCCCTGGTCCTTGGCGGAGACATTCAGGATTCCGTTGGCGTCGATATCGAAGGTGACCTCGATCTTTGGCACGCCACGCGGAGCCGGGGGCAGCCCGGAGAGCTGGAAGTCGCCCAGCATCTTGTTGTGTGCCGCGATCTCACGCTCACCCTGGTAGACCTTGACATGGACATCGGTCTGGCCATCGGCCGCTGTCGAGAAGATCTCGGACTTGCGGGTGGGGATGGTCGTGTTGCGGTCGATCAGCTTGGTCATCACGCCGCCCAGGGTCTCGATTCCCAGCGAGAGCGGGGTGACATCGAGCAGGACAACATCCTTGACCTCGCCGCCCAGCACACCGGCCTGGATCGCCGCGCCCACGGCCACGACTTCGTCGGGGTTCACCGAGCGGTTGGGCTCCTTGTTGGTCAGCGAGCGCACCAGGTCCTGGATCGCGGGGATACGGGTCGAGCCGCCCACCATGATCACCTCGTCGATATCCTCGATCTTGAGCTTGGCATCGCTGAGCGCCTGCTGAACACTCTTGGTCGTGCGGTCCACGAGGCTCTTGGTGAGATCGTCGAACTTGGCACGGGTGAGGGTCAGGTCCAGGTGCTTGGGGCCTTCGGCATCGGCGGTGATAAAGGGCAGGTTGATATTGGTGGTGACCACACTGGAGAGCTCGATCTTGGCCTTCTCCGCGGCCTCACGCAGTCGCTGGCGGGCTTGCTTGTCCTTTTTCAGGTCGATTCCCTGCTCTTTTTGGAACTCTGCGGCAAGCCAGTCCTCGATACAGGCATCGAAGTCGTCGCCACCCAGGCGGGTATCGCCACTGGTGGACTTGACCTCAAAGACGCCGTCGCCCACTTCCAGGATAGACACATCGAAGGTTCCGCCACCCAGGTCGTAGACCAGGATGGTCTCGTTGGCCTGCTTGTCGAGGCCGTAGGCCAGTGCTGCGGCGGTGGGCTCGTTGATGATGCGCAGGACCTTCATGCCCGCGATCTCCCCGGCGTTCTTGGTCGCCTGGCGCTGGGCATCGTTGAAGTAGGCAGGAACCGTGATCACGGCCGCAGTGACCGGCTCACCCAGGTAGGCCTCGGCATCGGCCTTGAGCTTCTGCAGGATCTTCGCCGAGATCTCCTCGGGGGAGTAGCCCTTGCCATCGATCGTGGTGCGGTGGCTGGTGCCCATGTGCCGCTTGATGGAGACGATGGTGCGGTCGGGGTTGACGACCGACTGGCGCTTGGCGGGGACACCCACCAGCTGATCGCCCGTCTTGTTAAAACCCACCACCGACGGCGTCGTGCGAGCGCCCTCGGAGTTGACGATCACAGTGGGCTCGCCGCCCTCCATCACCGCCACAACCGAGTTGGTGGTCCCCAGGTCAATTCCTACTGTCTTTGCCATAGTGTTTCAGTTCCTCTGAGAAGAATTATTGCCGTCGTGGTTATATCACTTGAGTGTGTTGCTGTCAAGTATCTTCTGAGAACAAAGACGTAAATTCAAAAAGGAAAGTTCCCAAGGCCACGCGATATAATTTTGGCAAGGAGTGCCGACGATGAGTGGACCTGTGCAACCAAAGGAAAAAGAGCTGGCCCCGCCGATCTTTCTCTTCGGCGAGTACGAGCTGCGTCTGCCCGCCGGCTTCGATCCCACCGACCGTGACCAGTTTTTCAGAGTCTGCCAGGAGAACCGGCCGCTCGGCCTGGAGCGAAACCCTGAAGGGAGACTCTGTGTCACCATGCCCACCGGAGGCAGAACCGGAAATCGTAACTCGGAGCTGAACTATCAGCTCATGGCCTGGAACCGCCAGAGCCGCCTGGGCTATGTCTTTGACTCCAACACAGGCTTTGAGCTTCCCAACGGCGCAATGCGAGCGCCCGATGCGGCCTGGGTGAGCAAAGCCCGACTCGACGCTATCCCCGAGACGCAGCGCGAGAGGTTTCTCCCCGTCGCGCCTGAGTTTGTGATCGAGCTCCGCTCCGACAGCGACCGCCTCCCACCCCTAAAAACCAAGATGCAGGAGTACCTCACCGCAGGTGTCGCCCTCGCGCTTCTCCTCGACCCAAGCACGAAGAAAGTCTACGTCTACCGCCCCAACACCGACGTGAGCGAGCTAGACGACCCCGCAACCCTAGATTGCTCCCCCGAGCTTCCTGGTCTTGTCTTGGAGCTCGCCCCTATCTTCAACCCGGAGGTCTGAGCCATGTTTCACTACCGTAGCCAGGAGGAGTGGGAAGAGGTCGCCACGGTCTGCGGGGTGCTTGCGGTGCTCTTTGTGATCGGCTCACAGGTGGACGGCGCAAAGATGAGCGCCAAAGGAACCCCGTTTCTCTACACGTTCCCAACGGCTTTCTTTGGGCTCTGCGCCTTGGGGAGCTGGCTCTACTCCCGCCGCTTGCCCTAGCCTTGCTCGAAGGGCTCGCCGAGGTGGGCGGGGGGCTTGACCTTGGCACCCCGAATGGCGAGGGCCAGAAGCGTCAGGACATACGGGAGGGCCAAGAAGATCGGGTAGGGGATATGAAGCTTGCCGTCGGCTTGGAGCCGCGTCTGCCAGACATCGGCGGCGGCGAAGAGCAGCGCGGCCGTGAGGACACCCAAGGGATTCCAGCGCCCAAAGACCACGACCGCCAGCGCGATAAAGCCGCGCCCACTGGTCATCTCCTCGGTAAACGTGTTGCCGATCCCAATCGAGAGCGCCGCCCCGCCAATACCGCAGAGTGCGCCGGTCGCCAAGATCGTGACGGTGCGTAGGCGGTTGACAAAGACTCCCGCCGCCGCCACTGCCTGGGGCTTCTCGCCCGCCGAGCGCACCATCACTCCGAGCCGAGTGCGGTAGAGGAGCCACTGCGCGAGAGGAATCAGGAGAAGGCCAAGCAGGGTGACCCCGTGTATCGCGGTAGAGCCATCGCCAAAGAGCACAGGGAGCGTCTTGACCTCGCCGGTGCTCTTGATCGCCCGGTAGAAGACTCCCGTCCCGCCCAGCGCCAGGAAGTTGATGGTCGTGCCCACGATCACCTGGTCGCGCTTCATCCCAATGGCAAAGACCGCAAAGACTCCCGCCAGCGCCGCCGCGACCAGCGCTGCCACCAAGACCCCGAGGTAGGGCTGGCCCGTCGCTGCCGAGACCAGCACCGCCACGAGCGCCCCCACGAGGAGCAGGCCCTCTAGCCCGATATTGACCACACCCGCCCGCTCAGCGAAGACGGCACCCAGTGCCGCGAGAAGAACCGGTGTCGCGAAGGTGAGGGTCTGGAGGAGAAAGGGGATCATGTTCGCCCCCTAACCCCACCACCCTCGCTTCGCGGGGTACCCGGGCGGGGGGACAAAGCCGAATCGGATTCCTTGTTTTCCCCCCGCCGGGCGGGGGGTAGGGGGTGGGTGGTTCGGCTCACTTCCCACGCTCCTTTAGCCAGCTATAGGCCAGCACGGTAAAGAGGGTGACCGCTTGGAGCACCTGGATCACGACTGATGAGACCCCGGCGCTTTGGACCTCGGTGGCACCGGCGGTGAGGGCACCGAAGAACAGCGCAGTGACGATGGTCCAGAGTGGGGATAAGTTGGCCAGCAGGGCAACCGCGATGGCGGTGTAGCCGTAGCCCTTGGAGTACGGGTCGGCGAGGAAGTAGGTGACCCCGCAGATCTGGATCGCGCCCGCCAGGCCCGAGAGCGCGCCCGAGAGCAGAAAAGTGAGCCAGGTGGTCTTGGCCACGGAGATTCCCGCTGCCGCTGCCGCCTCCGCCCCCGCCCCGACCGCACGCAGCGCAAACCCCGAGGCGGTCTTGGCAAGGTAGGCCCAGGCCACGACTGCGAGCACGAGCGCTAAGAGAAAACCCTGGTGGAGCTGTGTCCCCGGCCAAAGAAAGGCGAGCCGCCCCGGGATCGCGAGCTTGTCGGACTGGGGGTACTGCTTGACCGCCTCTTGCAAGGGGCCACGCACCATCCAGGCGACCAGCTGGATGGCGACAAAGTTGAGCAGGAGGGTCGAGAGCACCTCTTGGACCCCACGCCAGAGCTTGAGCGCCGCCGCCAGCCCCGCCCAGAGCGCCCCGCCCAGAGCGCCGGCTGCAAGCGCGACAGGCAGGAGGAGGGGCGCAGGGAGCTTCTGTGTCCCCGCCCAGATCGCAAAGACCGCCCCGAGCAGGAACTGCCCCTCGGCCCCGATATTAAACAGCTTGCCCTTAAACGCCAGCCCGACCCCAAGCCCGGTGAGCAGGAGCGGCGTGGTCTGGAGGAGCGTGTTGGCGAGGCTATCTTTGGAGCCAAACGCCCCGCGTGCCAGCGCCGCCGCCACGGCAAGGGGGGAGGCTTTGGCGGCTAAGATGACAGCGGCTAAGAGTAGCAAGCCCCCGAAGATACATGCAATGAGCTTCACCGTGCGCCTCCCATCAGCCGGCCTAGGTCCTCGCGCGGAGTCTCGGGGGAGACAATGCCCATCAGCTTGCCGTCGAAGAGGACCGCGACTCGGTCCGAGAGGGTAAGGACTTCGTCGAGCTCCGTGGAGATCAAGACAATGGCCGCGCCGCTTGCCTGTGCCTCGCGCAGGGCCTTGTGGACATAAGAGATCGCGCCCACATCGAGGCCACGGGTGGGGTTGACCGCGACAACGATCTTCGGCTCGCCCGCCAGCGCACGCGCGATCACAACCTTCTGCTGGTTGCCCCCCGAGAGGCTGCTCGCCTTTGCGTCGGGGCCCTCGGCACGGATATCAAAGCGCTGGATGAGCTGCTCGGCGCGGGCACGGAGCGCCTTGGCTTTGAGAAAGACGCTTTTTCTAAACTCTGGGCTATCTTGGACACCCAGCGTCAGGTTCTCGGTGATGGTCAGCTCCAGCGCGAGGCCACGCTTCTGGCGATCTGCGGGAATCACCCCGATCCGGGCATCGCGCACGGCGGTGGGAGTGGGTACCAGCGGCTGACCACCGACCCGAATCTCGCCCTGGGGGGGCCTTGCCATCCCGGAGAGGCAGTCGGCAAGCTCGGTCTGGCCGTTGCCATCGACGCCCGCAAAGCCCAGAATCTCGCCCGGCGCGACCGTAAATGAGATCGCGTTGAGCTTGCCGAGGGTGAGGTTGTGGACGGTGAGGGGGATCTCTTTGACTTCCAGCTCCCTGCCGCCGCTTCGCGCCATCTCCCTGCCGCTGAGACGGCTTCCCTCTTCCCCTATTGCTCCTTCGTCGCGGGAAGAGGGACTGTCTGGAATGCCCCTCTTCCTAGCGAGGGACGAGCGATCTAGGGAAGAGGGGAGGCGAGGAACGAGCCGGGGAGATGGCCCGGGGGAGATGGCCTGCGGAGATGGCACCGGCTGACTCCCCACCATCGCCTCGGCCAGCATTCCTGCATCGCACTCGGCGGTGACGAGGCGCTCCACGACTTTTCCGCGCCGCAGGACTGTCACGCGCTCCGAGAGGGCGAGAACTTCATCGAGCTTGTGGGAGATAAAGACAATCCCTTTCCCCTCGGCGGCGAGCTGGCGCAGGGTGGCGAAGAGCTCGGGGGTCTCGGTGGGGGTGAGGACGGCGGTGGGCTCGTCGAAGATCAGGACACGGGTCTGGCCACGCAGGGCCTTGAGGATCTCGATCCGCTGCTGGGTCCCGACGGGCAAGCTCCCCGCAGGCGCGTCCCAGGGAATTGTCCAGCCGAGCCGCTGCGCCAGCTCTTGTGCCTCGGCGAGGACGCTCTTCATCGGCCAGGAGAGGGGGCCGCCCTTGCCCTTATCGGCGGAGAGCAGGAGGTTCTCCGCGACCGAGAGCGGGGGGACGAGCAAGAAGTGCTGGTGGACCATGCCGATCCCCTGCGCGGTGGCATCGGCGGGGGAGGCGAAGCGGGTGGGAGTGCCCTCTAGGAGTAGCTCCCCTGCACTCGGGCGCAGGAGGCCCGAGAGGATATTCATCAGGGTGGACTTGCCCGCGCCATTCTCCCCCAGCACGGCATGGATCTCTCCCGCACGCAGGTCGAAGTCGACCGAGTCGAGCGCGGTGAAGCTGCCAAAGCGGCGGGTGAGGGCGCGGGCCTCTAAGAGATTGTCCCCCCCTAGCCCCCGTTCGACAGAGGAAAAGGCTCCCCCGTCGGACGGGGGCGGGGGGGGCGGGTTTTCCACTACGGCGTGACCTTACCGGCGACAATATCCGCCTCGGCGGCGGCGATCTTGGCCTTTAGCTCATCGGGGACCTTGCCAGCGAACTTGTCGTTGTAGTGCAGGCCGACCACTTTATCCTTCAGACCGTAGCTAAACGCGCCGGTCGCCTTGCCCTCTTTGACGGCTTTGGCGGCGAGCAAGTAGGCCGCCTGTGCATCGACGAGAAACGAGCCCAGGTTTTTAGGCGTGGCAAGGTCGTCTTGGGGAGCGTTGGCCCCGATAAACATCGCATCGGCCTTGTCGGTGACCGCCTGCGCGACTCCCTGACCGGCCGCGTTGGCGTTGTGGTGCACGACATCGACCCCGCCATCGAGGAGGGCCTGGGTCTGCTGCTTGGCCTTGGCGATATCGTCGCCGCTGCCCGTGAAGACAATCTTGACCTCGGCGTCGGCCTTGGCGGCCTTCACGCCCTTCTCAAACGATGCAAACGCCTCTTTGACAATCGGAATCTCGCTTCCGCCCACACAGGCCACTTTTCCGGTCTTGGTCATCCCACCCGCCAGCATCCCGGCCAGGTAGGTTGCCTCGCCCGCCTTGAACTGAATGGGGGTGAGGTTGGGAGCGGTCGTGCGGCCCCCGACTACCACGAAGTAGGTCTTGGGGAACTCCTTGGCCACGGTTGCGGCGGCATCGTCGTACTCCGAGGCGTGGAAGAAGATCAGGTTGCAGCCCTTCTTTGCCAGATCGCGCGCGGCGCCGGCGACATTGGCTTGGCCTGGGTCCTCGATGGCAGGGACTGTCTCCGTGCCGGCGATCTCGCCCTTGATCTTCTCGACACTATCATTGGCGAGCTGGCTCCAGCCCTTGTCGTTGATCTTACCGGGGGTGATGAGCCCGATCGTCAGCTTGTCCAGAGTTGCCCCGCCCCCGGTTGTGGCAGCGGGAGTGTTGGTGGCCGCCTCTTTAGGGGCCTCTTGCTGCGAGCAGCCCGCAAAGACAAGGCTAAGAGAGAGAAGCGCACAAAAGCGCCGTCGGGAAGCGATCATAGGAAAACTCCAATGCAAGTGTGTTGGCTCAGGATACCTTAACCACCCTCCGTGGACAAGAGTTCCCGCGCGGCTTCTTTTACCGCTTCACTGGTAGAGACGGTAGACTAAAGCTCTTGTCGTCGGTTGCGGTCTGAGAAGGTGAGATGGGAAAACGAACGATTTTACTCGTGTTGCTGGTGCTGGCGGGGTGTGGCGGCGGAACGGCGGTGTCTGACCTTGACCAGGCGCGGGCGAGCTGGCGTGCGCAGGGGCTGCGCTCCTACAGCGTTACGGTGCAGAAGATCTGCTTCTGCCCGGAGGAGTACACGCGCCCGGTGACCATCACGGTCCGCGACGGTGTCGCGACCAATGCTCCTGAGTACCTGGCCGCCTACGGCACGGTAGAGAAAGCGCTCGATGCGGTGGAGTCTGCGCAAAAAGGCAAGCCCGATACGCTCACCGTGAGCTTCGCCCCTCAGGGCTGGCCCACGAGCCTCTATGTCGATCCAAGCAAGGCCCTGGCCGATGACGAGTACCGTGTTCTCCTGAGCGCGGTGACCCCGCTCTAGGCGCGCTAGCTCTTCTCGGCGAGGGCGATCAGCTCACGGATCGTGCGGTGCGCCTCGATGGGGTGGCGCAGGTGGGCATCGCTGTGCACCTCGTAGTGGTTGCGCCGCCCGTCGCGCACACGGGTGAGCGCGCCGGCTTCCTCAAGTTCCGCGACGATACGTTGCACCGCCCGCTCGGTAATGCCCACTTTTTCGGCGACATCACGCAGGCGCATCTCACTGTCTTGAGCAAGGCAGATCAAGACATGGGTGTGGTTGGTTAGGTAGGTCCAGCCCGTTTCAACAGCCATTTGAGTTCTATTATAACGTAGTCGTGAAAAAATATTTATGAAAATATTGTCGTGTAAATAATTTCGTGATAATGTAGTCACCGGAGGTTTATCATGGAACAGTACGCAGTGGCTTGTGCGAGTGGCGATGGGATTGGGCCGGAGATCATGGGAGCGGTGCAGCGCATTCTTGCCGCCGCCAAGGCACCCCTGACGTGGCGACCCGTGGAGCTGGGCAAGGCGGTCTACGAGGCGGGGCAGAGCTCAGGGATCGCACCCGAGGCGTGGGCGACCCTTCGCGAGACCAAGGTGCTCCTGAAGGCACCGCTGACCACTCCCCAAGGCGGGGGCTATAAAAGCGTCAATGTGACCCTGCGCAAGTCTCTGGGGCTCTATGCCAATGTGCGGCCCTGTGTCGCCTATGCCCCGTTTGTGGCCACCAAGCACCCGAACCTGGACCTGGTGATCATCCGCGAGAACGAAGAGGACCTCTACGCGGGGATCGAGCACCGGCAGACCGACGATGTGGTGCAGTGCCTCAAGCTCATCAGCCGCCCGGGCTGCGAGAAGATTGTCCGCTACGCCTTTGAGTACGCTCGCAAGAACAACCGCTCCAAGGTGACCTGCATGACCAAAGACAACATCATGAAGCTCACCGATGGGCTCTTCCGTCAGGTCTTTGAGGAGGTCTCTCTGGAGTACCTCGATATCCAGACCGAGCACATGATTATCGATATCGGTGCAGCCCGGATCGCCGATACTCCCGAGCGCTTCGATGTGATCGTCACCAGTAACCTCTACGGCGACATTATCTCCGATATCGCGGCCCAGGTGGCAGGGTCGGTGGGGCTGGCGGGCTCGGCCAATATCGGGGAGCACGGGGCGCTCTTTGAGGCGATCCACGGCAGCGCCCCCGATATCGCCGGCCAAGACCTCGCCAACCCTTCGGGACTGCTCCAAGCCGCGGTCCAGATGCTCGTGCACCTCAACCTGCCCGATACGGCGACACTGGTTCACAATGCGTGGCTAAAAACACTGGAAGAGGGGATCCACACCGCCGATATCTTCCGCCCCGAGACCAGCAAGGCGTGCGTCGGGACGCAGGCCTTCGCCGATGCGGTGATTGCCCGGCTGGGTCAGGTGCCGACTCTCTTGCCCTCGGCCTGCTACACCGAGGCACTTGTCTCCGACGAGCCCACAGCAGTCGCTCCTACCCTGCCTCGTCCTAGAGCCCACAAGGACCTGGTCGGAGTGGATGTCTTTCTGCACTGGCGCGGCACCTGTCCGGAGGAGCTGGCACTGCGGCTCCAGAAGCTCGGTGCGCCCCGGCTGAAGCTCGCGCTGATCACCAACCGGGGCGTGAAGGTCTGGCCCGGCGGCCTCCCCGAGACCTTCTGCACCGACCACTGGCGCTGCCGGTTTGTGGCAAAGGGAACCAAGCTGATCTGCCACGGCGATGTCCTGGCGCTCCTGGCAGGAATCGACATGGCCAGCCTGGACTTCATCAAGACCGAGAACCTCTACGAGTTCGACGGAATCCCCGGCTTCGCGCTTGCCCAGGGGCAGTAGGGAACCCTAGCCGAGGTAGGCCTGGAGCTCAGCGACGAGCTCCGGGGCCTCGTGGCTGGTGGCGACTGTCTGAAGGGCCTCGGTGAGGCGCTCGGGGTAGCGCTTGCCAATCACCCGCAGTGCCTCCGCGAGGTAGTCCCGCTGCGCTTGGTCGTCGGCGATGAGGTAGCCCGCCAGTGTGGCAAGCGTGGTCTCGCCTTCGTCGGTGGCCTGCGCCACGAGGGCTTCGAGTCTCTCTAGCTGGTGCAGCTCGTAGAGCAGGGCATCCACACAGACGCAGGTTGCTTCGTCGCACGGGGGCTCCCACCGGTAGCGGGCGAGCAGGTCGTCGGCAGCGGTAGCGAGTGCCTCCTCGCTCCAGCCGCCCTTGCGGGTGAGCCACTCTTGCAGCGCGACCAGGTGCTTGCTCTCCTCGTAGCTCCAGTGGGTCCAGAACCAAGCGCGGCCCCGGCTGGCACGGAGCAGGTTCTGGTTGAGGGCGGCGTAGTCGGGGAGCAGGGTCGCATCCCGCCAGAGCGCCAGCACGGCATCCACGAGAGCGGCGCTGGGTGCCGGCGTCTCCACTGTCCAGTCCAGCGAGCCCCAGGGGTTCCACAGCCGCTCCGCGTCGGCGCGGGCGAAGTGGTCTTTGTAGAGCGTGTAGAGCGTCCGCTCGGTCTCTTTATCGAGCATCGCGGCGGCAGAGCGCTCCGTGGTGGCGTTCTGGCGTGCGTTGAGTTCGTCGTCTTCGTGGCTGCGTAGCATGGTGTTTTGTGGTACCACGCTCCCTAGGGCCAGTCATGGGCCAAATGGCCTATTTCACGGAACCTGCGCGGCCCTGAGGGCGTTAGGGAGAGCATGGATATCCCCCCGCAAGTAACTACCGTCCACCTGGAGCTTGGCAGTGTCCGCCAGCCCTACAACACCGCCCGGATCTTTGGCGACACGGGCACGACCTTCTCCCTGCGCGACCTCCAGGGCAAGGGAAGCTTCGGCTACGGCCGTGTGACCGTGCTCCACCCGCTCAATGCCAACCATGGCCTGCGCCTGATGCTCGCGCCGCTGGGCTACTCAGGGACGGGGCAGTTTGCCGCGCCGGTGCGCTTTCAGGAGACAACCTTCTCGGCCAATACGCCCACCACAGGGAGCTATATGTTCAACTCCTACCGCGTGAGCTACTGGTCCACGGTGCGCCAGAGCGAGCGCGAGACCTGGCGTGTGGGCGGGACCCTCAAGGTGCGCGATGCAAAGATCGCCCTGCGCCAGGGGAGCACCTACGCCTCGTCGTACAACCTAGGGATTGTCCCACTGGTCTATCTCAGCGGCGAGCGGCGGCTCAGCGAGCGCTGGAAGCTACTGCTGGACGCCGACGGGCTGGCCGCACCACAGGGCCGCGCCTTCGATGTCGGGCTTTTCTTGGCGCACACGCTCTCGCCCAAGACCGATCTCACCGTAGGCGTGCGAACCCTCGAAGGCGGCGCCGATAACGAGCGGGTCTACAACTTCGCCCGGCTAGACTATCTGAGTGCAGGGCTCATCCAGCGATTTTAAGAAAAATAATTCAGGAAACAGGGAACGTGCAATTGCGTTTCTTGGTATTGATTACTAACGAAGGGGAGTAGCGACCGGCTCGGCTAGCCGGGGAGAGTTTCGTCAGGACGCTCGCAGTGCGAGCCGGAGCCCTCCTTTCTCACCAGATTTGCAAGACCTTCACCAGAGCACCCTCTGGCGAGGGTCTTTTGCTTAGAGAAAGGATACTGATGAACATTCAAGTACAAGGTCGTCACCTGGTCGTCTCCGATGTCCTTCGGCAGCACGCCGAGCTTGTCCTCCAGCGCCTAGGCAGGCAGTTTCCCGCGATCCGCCACGGCCATATCACCCTCACGCTGGGCCGCCAGGAGCACCAGGTCGATATCCGGGTCTGGGCGGAGGGGCTGGACCTGCGGAGCGAGGCCCACGGGGAGGATCTCTACGCTGCTCTCTCCCGCGCGGCGGGGAAGCTGGAGCGCCGCCTCCAGAAAGGCAACGACCGCAACTACCGCTTCGGCAACCACCACGGGCAGCACGCAACCCTCCGTTGCCCGGACCAGCGTCCGCTCGCACGGCTACGCCCGGAAACGTAGCCTCCCTCCCAGCGGCGGACGGCCTCCCGCGTCACCGACGATGCGGGAGGTTTTTTGTTTTTAGCCTTGCTTCTGCTTCCTTGTGAACCATATAGCCTGCTGCCATCAAGGGCATGCCTACAGGTGTGAGTCGGGCAGCCTCTTGCCAGTGTGGCAGGGCAGTAGCAACTGAGTCCTGTGTGTTTAATAGATCACCAAGTTGCAAGTGTGCATCGGCGCACTGCTCACGTCCAAGGTCGTAGGAGAGTGCTTTTTGGTAGTGATCTATCGCGCTCTGGTTCTGCTTTTGTTTTTGATAAATTTTGGCAAGCTCCAGGTATATATGTCCTTGTCTTTGAGGCTTCTCATAGCGAAGTGCCATTTTCCATGCCTGTTCTGCTTCAACCCAATGTCGCTTCTGTTGGAGTTTCCAGGCTTTCCAGTGCCAGTCCCAGGCTACTTGGCTTTGCTGAATTTCCTGAACATACTGGTAGGTAGCCGTACTTCCGATTGCTAAGAAAATTCCCAGTGAGATCACACCAATGCGACGAATCGTTTTCATACTTTTTAAGTGCCCAGAAACCGCCGAGCAGTTGCACTGGCCCGGTGCCAGATCGTGGTTTTCTTGACGACATCGCCCATCTGCGGGGCCTCGGCTTGCCAGCCACTGCCCAGGTAGAGCGCGACATGGCCCGGCGTGCATACCACATCGCCAAAGCGTAGCTCTCCGAGCACCGGCTTGCCCGCCTGCGCGATCGCCCCCGATGTCCGTGGGACACTCTTGCCCGCCACGCGCAGCATCGCCCCCACAAACCCCGAGCAGTCGCAGCCGCTCTTGGTATCGCCGCCGTAGAGATAGGGAACCCCCAGCCACTCCTCGACCGTGCGCGCGAGCTTTTGGCAGACTCCCGGCGGCGGGATAAGCTGGTCGTCGCCGAGCCGCAGGCGGACGTAGCCATCGAACGTGGTACTCTCCGGGCGAATCTTCGCCGCGCGGGAGTCGGTGCGCACTTGGACCGCATCCCCCGTCTGCTCCAGCGCCTGCACGATGCCCTTGCCCCCGGCCCAGGGAAGATACACCTCGCGCTTGCCCGTGGCCAGGTCGGCGCGAAAGACCATGTCCCGCGTCCCCCACCACACACTCCGCGCGGTAAGCAAGACTGGCCCCTCACCGCCAGGGAAGTCGTCTTTGTAGAGCGTCGAGACACGGCGACCGTCGGGCAGTACAATCTCCCGCGCGGTGCGCTGGATGTCTTGCGGGCGTTTCATGGGATGCATTTTACGGCGTTTTGAAACGGGCGGCTAAAGCGGCCCGCTGGTGCGGCAAGCAGGCTGAAGCCCGCTCTACTGTGCTAAACTTGAGCATAATGATACGCTGGCCTGAGGTTTTTGATGAGGCGTACCCTATGCCGGGCGCGACCGACGACGTGTGTGAGGCATTTCTCGAAGAGATCGGGCAGCCCCTTACCGCTCAAGAGCTCGCGGAGATACGTGCGAGCCAGAGCAATCCATTTTTTGAAACAGATCCGCTCTATGCCTCGTGGGAGCCTCTTGATCCCGTGCTTTGGCCTCTTCCTCAGCGACCTCTGCCGCCTGCCTATCTCTCCTTGCTTCAGTGGTCTAATGGCGGCGAGTTCCGCACGGGGGAGCGCTGGTTCCAGTTCTTCCCCACCCATGACCTGCGGCCTATCTTGCTCTCCTACTGTTTGCCGGAGTACATGCCCTATGCCTTACCTTTTGCCTTCAATGGCAGCGGGACGTTCTATCTCTTTGACCTGCGAAGCCCTGCGGTAGACGGTGAGTATCCGATTGTCTGTGCGCATGCCGGCAACCTTGGCTGGGAGCCTGAGGCTTGCTTTGCGCTTGCAGGCTCGTTTATCACTCTCTGTCAGGGAACCCTAGAGATTGACAAACTACGCCACGGGAGTGGTGGCGAAAGAGGTTTTCCCCGTTCTTCTGCCGAATCTCAGGCTTGATGTCATCTAACAAGGCAATGTCAGCGGGTGAGCCGATCTTGACGATGCGTGGGATCGAGAAGTCCTTTGGGACGGAGGTCAAAGCGCTCAAGGGAGTGGACTTTGAGGTCCGCCCCGGCGAGATTGTCGCGCTGCTCGGGGAGAATGGGGCGGGCAAGTCCACCCTGCTCAAGGCCATCACGGGGGTGCACACCCCCACGGCGGGCGAGGTGCGCTGGTTTGGCGAGCCGGTGGTGCTGGACTCTCCGGCGAAGGCGCGTGCCCTGGGAATCCGGACGGTCTACCAGGAGCTCAACCTGGCACCGCACCTGAGTGTGGCGGCGAATATCTATCTGGGCGCGGAGCCGATGAAGAGTGGCCTGCTGGACCACAAGGCGATGCGCGAGAAGGCGCAGGCACTCCTTACCCACCATGGCTTTGACCTCAACCCGGATGCGCTGGTCGGGACACTCGGTCCGGCGCAGCGGCAGGCAGTCGAGATCTGCAAGGCGCTCTCCGAGGAAGCAAAGCTGCTTCTTCTCGATGAGCCGACCTCGTCGCTGGGCGAGAAAGAGATCGAGGAGCTCTTCACCACCCTGAAGGCACTACGAGAGCGCGGGATCGGGATGGTCTTTGTCAGCCACCGCCTGCCCGAGTGCTTTGAGCTCTGTGACCGGGTGGTGGTCTTGCGCGATGGCCTGAAGGTCTACGAGGCCGCGATCTCGGAGACGGACACGTCCACGGTGGTGCGCGCGATGGTCGGGCGGGAGCTCTCGGACTTCTACCCGCGCGTGGCCGGCGAGCCCGGCGCGGAGCGGCTGAAGGTCAACTTAGATGGTGTGGAGTTCGCGACACGTGCCGGTGAGGTGGTCGGGATCGCGGGGCTGATGGGCGCGGGCCGCACGGAGCTCCTCGAGGCGATCTTTGGCCTGCGCCACATGAGCGGGAGTGTCTTGGTCGATGGCAAGCCACTTCCCCTCAACAAAGGCCCACGTGCCGCGATCAAAGCCGGAGTCGGGATGCTCACCGAGGACCGCAAGCGCACGGGGCTGGCGCTGGGGCTGCCCGTGCGCCACAACGTCACCCTGGCGGGGCTAGAGAAGATCGCGCCGGGGCCGTGGCTCTCGCACGGGCCGGACAAGGCCGCCACCAAGACCGAGATCGAGCGCCTGCGGATCAAGACCTCCAGCACCGAGACCCTGATTGGGACCCTCTCCGGGGGCAATCAGCAAAAAGGTGTCCTCGGGCGCTGGCTCCACGCGGGGTCGTCGGTCTTGCTCTTTGACGAGCCGACGCGCGGGGTCGATGTGGGCAGCAAGGTCGAGATCTACGAGCAGATGAACCTCCTCACCCAGGGTGGTGCGACCATTGTGCTAGTCTCCTCCGAGCTCCCCGAGCTTCTGGGGATGAGCGACCGCGTCCTGGTGCTCTTCCAAGGCCGCCTTGTCGCCAATCTCGCCCGCCCCGATGCCACCCCTGACCGCGTTCTGCACTACATGATGACCGGAAAAGATATCGCCCTATGACACTTGCCAAGCGCCTCCTGCCCGCCGTTTCCCTACTCTTGCTCTGTATCTTCTTCACCTTTCGTGTCCCCGCCGTGACTGGCCACCAGTCGTTCTTGACGGTCGATAACCTCTACGGGATCACGGGGCAGTACGCCTACTTGCTCCTGATTGGCATGGGGGCGACCCTGGTGATCATTATCGGGGGGATCGATCTCTCTGTGGGAAGCGTGGTCGCGCTCTCGGGCGTGATCGCATCGTACTTGATGGTGAAGTCCGGCCAGTCGGTGGCTGTCGGGGTTCTCTCGGGGATCGCGACCGGGGCACTCTCGGGGGGCCTGGTCGGGCTGATCGTCACCAAGCTCAAGGTCCCCGCCTTTATTGCGAGCCTCGGGATGCTGCTCGTCGTGCGCGGCGTGGCGCTCCGTGCGGCCAATGGCGTGACTGTCGACGGCACCCCGGAGCAGTTCAACCAGTTGGCCTCGGGGACCGTGCAGCACATTCCCATGCCGCTGATCCTGGTGCTTCTCGTGGCGGGGCTGGTGGCCTTTATCCTGCACTACACCAAGCTGGGACGCTATGTCTACGCTATCGGCTCCAACCCGGAGGCCGCGCGTGTCTCGGGGGTCCCCGTCGAGAAAGTCCAGCTCGCAGTCTATGCGATCGGCGGTGCCCTTGCCGGACTTGCTGGTCTGGTCGAGTCTGCGCGCCTGAGCTCGGGCAACCCCACTGGCGGCGATGGCTACGAGCTCGATGTGGTCACCGCGGTCGTGGTCGGGGGCGCGAGCCTGGCGGGCGGCGAGGGCCGGGTCTCAGGAACCCTGCTCGGAGCGCTCCTGATCGCGGTCCTACGCAATGGCTTCAACCTGCTCGGGGTCCCCGCCTTCGACCAGAAGATCTACATCGGCCTGCTGATTATCGGCGCAGTCGCCTTCGATCAGAGCCGCCGTAAGAGTAACTGAGTGAAGCATGGTGCAGATTGAGGGGTCTTCTTGGATATGGATACACGACAGGCGCAAAAAATAGCGGAGAGCTATCTTCAGAAACTTGAGCTGGACAGAAGAAGTCTTCTTTCCGCAAAAAACGTGGGGAGTAGACTCTGCAATAAAAAATACGAGGAGTTCTGGCATCTGCGTTTCAGCGATCCTGAGGGTAGTCTCCGGATGGAGCTTCGGGAAGACCTGCTTCTGAGCCTCATTCGAATCGGGCCAAATGACAGAGAGCTTGTCAAGCATGAGCCTTTTCTGCCAGAAGCGATGGCTCGCAAGCGCATCGGGGAGCTTGTCCAAAAACTGGGCTGGTCAGCGGAGTATCCCGACATCTCTGACTTGAGTGCCAGACACGATGAGGAGCGGCCTGGATGGGGCGCTGACTTGCCTCGTGTGGCACAGGGAGTGCGTTTTTCTTCCCAAGGGGCATGGCTTCGGATCAGTGGGCAGGGGCAGGTGCTACGCATTGAGCGTCCGAATTATACTCCCGCCCCAAAAAGTTTCGTGGAGCGTATCTCTGCCGCGCAGGCAGTTGCCATCGCCGATGCGTGCATTCGCAGGTGCTCCCTCCAGCTTTCCCCGACGTCACTGCAGGAGGTGACCAAAAATAAGCGTGTGGTGCAGCCGAGCGCTTTCTGGGACGAAGCGAACTGGAAGGGAGACAAGACCAGACACATCAGTACCGATCCCAGTGAGGAGTTTTCCCGTGTTGCCTGGATTGTGGTGTATCCTGTCCCGTACGACGAGAGCCGGTTGTTCTACGGAGCAAAACATTCCATCTATTCTGTCTACGTGGATATTGAGACGGGGGCGGTGATCGGTGGCTGGCATGGGCCTCACTTGTCGCCGTAGCTCACCCTGCCGTAGCGCGGGCCTTGTCGAGCGCCACTTTTTGCTCCGCCCCGAGCTTTGCCAGCGCGGCCTTCCACTCGGCTTTGTAGGGCTTGAGGGTCTCGATCAGCACCTCGGCCATGGCGACATTGCGGAACCACTTGTTGTCGGCGGGGATGACGTACCAAGGGGCGTCTTTGGTCGAGCAGCGCTCTAGGACATCGTCGTAGGCCGCGCTGTAGTTGTCCCAGAAGTTGCGCTCGGTCCAGTCACTGGGATTGAGCTTCCAGGCCTTGTCCGGGTTGGCCTCGCGCTCCAAAAGCCGCCGCTCTTGCTCGTCTTTGCTCACGTGGAGGAAGAACTTCACCACAATCACATTGTTATCTACGAGTAGATTTTCAAAGCTATTGATATCGTCGTAGCGCTTCTCCCAGACCGCTTTGGGGGCCAGCTCGTGCACCCGGACGACCAGGATGTCCTCGTAGTGGCTGCGGTTGAAGAAGACCACCTCGCCCTTTCCGGGGGTCTGCTTGTGGATGCGCCAGAGGAAGTCGTGGGCGCGCTCCTCGGGGGTGGGGACTTTAAACGACGCAACCCGAGTCCCGCCGGGGTTCATCGCGCCGGCCACGCTCTTGATCGCACCGTCTTTCCCCGACGCGTCCCGGCCCTGGAGCACGACCAGGAGCGCATGTGTCCCCGCCGCTGAGAGCAGCTCCTGGAGCTTTCCTAGCTCAACCGCCTGCTTGGCAAAGCGCTCCAGGGCCTGCGCCTCGGTCATGCCACCGTCGCTCTTGGTGGGGATCGTGGTAAAGCTCACCTTACCGGGGTTATCGAATTTCTCGCAAAGCATGGGGCGATTATACCAACCCTGTCGCGGCGTGGACGAGCAGCCCAGACTCTCCGTTGGCGCTAGTGATCGTTATCGTGCCGCCGCTGGGGATCGTCAGGCTCCGCAGCCCCGGCGCGACCGTGCGTGCGCTCGGGTCCGAGAGCGCACTGGGATCGTCGCTGGTGGAGAGATTCACCCCGTAGACCAGCGCCGTCTCTTTTCCCTTGACGGTCACGGTTCCGACGACTGTCCCCCGCTCGGTTTTATGGGTCGCTGCGATAATCAGCCGCAGCTCGGTCGTGCCGTGAAGCTCCAGTGTGAGGGAGAGCGGTGCGGGCTCGGTGAGCTTTCCGGCGAGCAGGGTGGGGGCGAGACGGTAGAGGACCCCATCGCTCAGGCGCGCCTCGCGTGCCTTGCCGGGGAGCTGCGCCACCGCGCCGGGGCGTGGCTTGGTGGGCTGGGTTTGCTTCTCGCCCCAGAGGCGCGTGAAGACCTCGCCGGCATCCCAACGGGGCTTGGTTGCGCCGCCGTTCCAGAAGTGCTCTGCGGCCAGTACCATCGCCACAAACTGCCGCCGCTCCGGGCCATCGAGTACCTCGGCCTTGGACTCGTAGCCGCACCAGGTGGTCTGCAGGCCGCCCCACGCGCCGACCTCTGCGGCCGCCTTGGCGAACCCCGAGACATTGCCCGGATTGAACCAGGTGCAGGCCACGAGCCGCGAGAACCCGGCGTCGCGGAGCTTCTTCAGCGACGGAAACGTCTGATGCGCTCCGTACTGCCAGTCAAACAAGACAATGTCTTTGGGGAGGCCGTCGCGAACCGCCTTGGCATCGGCGGCACTGGGAGCGGTGCCAAAGCACGGGGCCACCTCCGACGGGTGCAGCGCCATGTCGGCCCACATCCACATTTCCTTGCCGCGTTTTTTATGGAAGGCCTGCCAGTGCTTGGCATTGCTCACAAAGAGCTCGGAGAAGGTGCGGGGGGCGGAGCGGTACGGAAAGCGCCCGCGCATGGTCACTTCATCGAGGCCCGCATGAAACGCCGGGGCCCCGAACAAATCATCTGCCTCCGCGACCAGCCGCTCCAGGTAGCCTACCGCGGCGGGGTTGGAGATATTGACCGCGTAGGGCAGCTCCGGGTCCTCGGCGAAGGCCCGGTTCTGCGGCTTGTTGAAGAGCCACTCCATGTGGCCGTAGCTCTGCACCAGCGGGGTCAGCGTGATCCCGTGCGCCTTGGCAAAGGCAATCTCCTCCTTGACCGCCGCCTTCGTGCCGCCCCAGCTCGGGGCCACCGACGGGTCGCTCTCCCACTTGAGCTGCTCGCACTGGATCACCAGGTGGTTGAGCTTAAAGGGCGAGTAGAGACGCTCAATGAGCTTTTTCTGAAACGGGAGCGCGTTCTGCCCGTGGAACAAGTGCACGCCGCGAAAGCCCAGGGTCGGCCAGTCCTCGATCTCGACCGAGTGAATGACTTGCCCGCGCTCATCGCTATCGAGGAGCTGGAGCAAGGTCTGCGCCGCCCAGAGTGTCCCGGCCGTATCGCTGCCTACGAGCTGGATGCGATCTTTGCGCACCGAGACCGTGTACGACTCCGGCCTACTCCCCCCCTTCGCAGCGCCCCCCTTCGCGGAGCTGGAGGGGGTGGCGAGCCCCAGCGAGCCGGGGGAGGAAGATAACAATGCAATCGCGCGCTCCGCACCGGGGCCGAGGACTTCGATCTTGGTCTTGTCTGTCAGGCGCACGGGCGGGCCGGTGACCGTGAGCTTCTTGGGGGTGGGGATCACCAGCGGGGTCTTGGCGGCTTGCGGGACGAAGGCATCTTTTTGGCCCCTAGCCCCGCTTCGCGGCCATCTCCCCGGCTCGTTCCTCGCCTCCCCTCTTCCCCTAATAGCTCCTTCGTCGCTGGGAAGAGGGGCAAATGTGATGGTGAAGGTCGCGGCCTGTTCGCCGTCGGCGAAACGCACCGGGCGGGGAGGGGAGCCCAGGCCGAGCCAGAAGATCGGGGCGGCTTGGGCCCACTCGAAGGGCTCCTTGCGTGCATCGAAGCAGACCGGTAGCTCGGATTTTTGGGTGCTGTGCCAGCCAAAGGCCACCTGTCCGAGCTTGGTCTCGAAGGCGAGCTTGCGAAACGGCGGCCCGAGGCGGCGCTCGTCCTGGGAGCCGGTGAGCGGCGTGAGGGGGACGGTTGCCAGGCGGGTGTCGCCGCTGAGGGGAGCGCCCTCCAGCAGGTTCGCATTGACATAGCCCGCCGCCCATTCTAGCTCCGCGGGGATATCGGACTTCAGGCGGTAGCGCAGAGTGGTCGTAACAGCGTTTTCCGTGACTAGCCACTCTAGGGCGACCGCAGCGCTCTCGTTCTCGGCACTCACCTCGGCCTGCCAGCTCTCACCGGTCTTGTGCCAGCCCGTCTCGCTCCAGCGGACCGTGGTGGGGTTGAAGAGCACCCCGCTCCAGCCGGCCTTGACCAGGTAGAGCGTGGAGCGCCGGATCACGGGGACACCGTCTAGGGTGACACGGAGGCCATTTGCCGGTGTCCAGGCAACCGAGAGACGACCCAGGGAGAGGGGGCTCATAGGTGTACCACCTTGATAAAAAGTAGCCGCTCGGGGCCGGCACCGGTGATCGCGAACGCAGTGTCTTTAAACCGCGGCGGCCCCATGCGGATCTTGGGATCGTTGGAGAAGCCAAAGCCCTCCTTGGGAATCCCAAAGGTCTTGGTATCGAGCTTACCGTTGCTGTTCTCATCGTGGAAGAGTGTCACGGCATAGACTCCTGGAGCCAGCTTGGGCACCACAAACCGCGCCGATTTATCGTCGGTTAGGGCGCACGTACCGCTGGTGAGCGCTTTCTCCCCCTTGTCGGGGAAGCCGTCGGGGCCGGCGAAGACCGAGTAGATCAGCTGGCCCTTGGCACTGCGCAGCCCCTCGACCTCCACCGTGAGTGCTGTCTCTTGCGGCTTCTCACCGTCGGCCAGCGCGACCGGGTAGCGTGCCTTGGTCCAAGCGAGGGCCTTCTCCAGAAACTTGGGTGCGGCGCTCAGCACGAGCGCCTGTGTGCTCCGGCCCTCGGTCTGGAGGGGCCAGGCGCGGGCAGGGTCGTATTTCTCGGGGAGTGTCAGCGCAAGCTCCAGGTCCGGGCTGGTTACCTCGATAATGCTCATTCCCTTTTGCATCTCACAGGGCACCCTTGGCACGGAGCAGTCTCTCCACCCGCGCGTAGCCGTTTTGCTGGGCGGCTTGGAGCGGCGTGAAGCCCCCTGCTTGGATCGCATTGGGATCAGCCTTGGCATTGAGGAGCGCCGCCACCACCGCCTCGACCGCGGCTTCGTCTTTACCGGCCACAGCGGAGTGGAGCGGGGTGACCTGCATCGCGTTCTGGCTGACAGCATTGGGATTGGCGTGCTCGTCGAGTAAGAGGCGGACACAGTAGTGGTGCCCAAAGAAGGCCGCCAGGTGCAGGGCGGTGTAGCCATCCGATGATACCTCCAGGGCGCGGTCCCGGTGGAGCTGGAGGAGCACGGCGACATCGCGGATACGCCCCAGTGCTGCGGCCTCAAAGATCGAGAGGGTCTCATGGCGCAGCTCCCCGAGTGTCTCTGCGAGTGCCTTTCGCCCGTGGTAGAGCGCCAGCAGCGCGGCCGGCGTGCCATCGGGGCCGTGGGTATTGGCGAGGGCGGGATTGGCCGCGAGGGCTGCCAGCGCGACTGCCTCATCGCCTGTGGTCGCCGCCGTGAGAAACTCTTGCTCTGTCATGCCTCTAGCTTACCCGATAGGGCAGGGCTTAAGCGGCCCAGAGCTAGAGAAGGCTCATAAAGACAAAGTGGCAAGCGCTTGCGGCGAGTACCAGGACATGCCAGAGGTCGTGGTAGTGGAAGACGCGGCCTGGTTTAGGGAGAGGGTACTTCACGCAGATCGCGGCCCCGACCGAGTAGATCAGCCCCCCTGCGAGGAGCCACCCGAGCTGCGCGACCGTCATGAGCTTGACCATGGGGACGATCGCGATGAGAAAGACCCAGCCCATCAGCAGAAAGAGCATGCCCTGGACCCAGTGGGGGGCCTTGCGCTTGGTGACCCAGTCCACGATGATTCCGGTGATCGCCAGGCCCCAGATAATCCCAAAGAGAGTCCAGCCCCAGCCACCCCGTAGAGGGAGCAGGCACAGTGGGGTGTAGGTCCCCGCGATCAGCAGGTAGATTCCCGTGCGGTCGAGCCCGTAGAGGACGTCTTCCGCCTTCTCCGAGACCGGCAGGCTGTGGTAGAGGGCACTGCCGGTGAAGAGCAGGATGAGGGTCGCGCCGTAGATCGAGAACGCGGTCGCGCGCCAGGGCTCACCCTTGGACCAGACCAGTAGAAGCACCAGAGCAGCCACTCCTAGCAGGGCCCCGATGCCGTGCGAGAGCGCCGAGAACGGGTGCTTGAGCTTCATGTTCCCATTCTATCCGACTTCGTCCGCGCTTAGAGGTGGAGGAGGTCCTTGAACCACCCAAAGAGAGAGAAGTGGCTGGCGTGCGCGGTCTGGATCGGCTTGGGAGTGGGCGGTGCGGGGGGCTGGCTCAGGCTGGGCTCCTCCAAGAAGCTGCGGCGGTAGGTGAGCTCCGCGACAATGGGCTTCTCGTACTTGGCAGCCTCCGCGAGGGTCTTGAGCTTGTTCTCGGTCATGACCTTGGCAACCACATCGACAAAGGGGCGGATATTGCCCGTGTTGATCTTGCGGTCGAGGAGAGTCGCCAGGCCCGCCTCGCTCTGCACCACATCGCCCACGGTCCCGGTGAGCTTTGTGCCGTCGGTGAGGGTGACCGTGATCGGGTCGTTCTCGGGCCAGTACGACGCCTTTGCCTGCTTGATCTGTGCTACACGGAAGGCCGCGCTCCGGCGCCCTGCCCGCTGCCAGATCGCGGTGAGGCGCTTGTCCTCGATGATCTTATTGACCGCGTCTTTTCCTTGCAGCTCCACCCCCGTGACGGGGTCGACCACGGTGAGGGTCTTGTCGGTCTGGATATCGAGGCCAAACTGGCGGAAGTCTTGCTGGAAGGCGGCCGGGTTCTCTTTCTTCTCCAGCGCCAGCGCCTTGCAGATATCCTGCTCGCCGCTTCCGTCGGCCATGGTCACAAACTGGATAAAGCCCACCGAGACATAGCCGGTGTCGTAGGTCTGGGTGGTCTCGAAGCCGCCCTCCAGAGCGCTCACCTGCGCGAAGCACTTGCGCTCGCTGGGGGAGAAGCCCGCCTCTTTGAAGAGAATCGAAAGCTCGGCCTCGGGGATATCCTTGACCCGCTTGCCGTAGGAGACCACGCCCTTGGCGAAGCGGTAGTAGGCGAAGCGGTCTTTGTCAAAGCGGACATTGTCGCGGTAGACATAGGGCTCGTCGTTTTCATCGAAGCGCACCGTGTACTGCAGCGGGACAGTCGCATTGTGGAACGCGGCGGGCGGGTTCCCCGCAGCCGCGATCAGCCCGGCGGGCGCGAGGCCCGGATACGGTGGAGGAGTGGGCTGCTGGCGGACGGGCGTGGTGCCGCTGGAGGCAACCGTGGTCTGGTTGGCACCATTGGCGGCATCGGCGAGGCGCTGTGCCTGAAACTTATCCCAGGCGATCTTGGAGTCGATCCAGCTCTCCCACTCGGTGACTCCGCCCTTGGCGGTCTGGCTGGGGGGGATCTTCTTGCCACCGGTGACCGCGCGCTGGTAGGCCAGGAACCAGGTCGAGCCCTCGGGGGTGAGGCGCACGGCCCACGGCCCCGGCTTGCCCGGTGTGGGGGAGCTTACCTCGACACTATAGCGCCCTGGCGCGTTCCAGAAAGAGACCAGGGCCTTGCGCTCCGCCTCGGTGAAGAGGGGTTGCTGCTGGGCCGCTTGGGTCTTGTGCACGAGGATGCCGCCGGCAGTTGCGGCGGTCAAGACAAGAGAGATCGGAATTACAGGTCGCATAACAATATCCTCGGAAGTATACCGTAATTATGCGCGGCCAAGTTCCAAAAAAATACCCATATGCAACCCTTTTCCCCGTTTTGTGTCCGATCTTGCGGAGGTTTCTGCAATGCGTGTCTTACTTTTTCCTACAGTTGCTCTGATGTGCTCGCTTACCTGTGGCTGTGCCAGCGACTCGTCGCGTGCCCGAGAGGCCGCACGAACCTTTCTCTCTGCGATGAACCGAGGCGATGCCAGCGCGGCGCAGGCCGTGGCCACCGTGGCTGCCCGCCCCAATATCGCGACCCTGCTCAAGGACAAGAAATCCGAGAGCGGCGGCTTCACCCTGGGCGAGGCGACCGTAAAAGACGATACCGCGGAGGTGCCGGTCACGCTGACCAGTCGCGACTCCAAGCCCACGACGGGGAGCCTGCTGCTACGACGAGAAGAGAAAGAGTGGCGTGTCTGGGCGCTACGGCTCCACACCGACGGTGGCCCGGAGCTGACCCTGGACTTTGAGCACCCCGAGCGCATCGTGGGCGAGGCACTCGGCGCGGCGTTTGGGGAGCTGGCCAAGGGGCTGGAAGGGCTGAGCAAGGGCGCAGAGAAGACCGGGCGCGCTCTGGGGGAGGCGCTCGGGGGCTTTGTGAAGGGCTTCAGCGACGGTATCGAGAAGAGCGCGCCGAGGCCCGAGGCACCCCGTGGGGGGGAGCTGGATCCCCCCGTGCTTAAGTAGTCAGCTGGCCGTCGGGGCCAAGCTTAGGGGCGCTCTTGCCAAAATCCGCCTGGGAGAGCGCCCTTACGAGGGTGAGGGCCTGCTTCTTGGGGTCGGGGAGTGGGCCGCCAGGGGAGCGCTGGAGCAGGGGATGGAGCTGGCCGCGCACAAACCTCCCCTCCTCATCCAGGGTGACCTGAAGGACGGCGGAGACCCCGCAGGGACCGCGTAGGTTCATCCGCCCGTAGGTGGCAAAGTTCCCCAGCGAGTAGGCGATCAGGTGCCCCTTGTAGAGCTCCATTCCCCGCAGGACATGCGGCCCGTGCCCGATCACCAGCGAGGCGCCCGCCTCGATCACGGCGTGGGCAAAGCGCCGCAGGTCGCCGCGGGCCTCGGCGAAGAACCCCTCGGTGCCGCGGGGGACATGCTGGTGTGCCGCTCCCTCCGCGCCGCCATGAAACGAGACCACGACCCGCGAGCTCTGGGCGCGTGCTGCGGCCACGAGCCGTCGTGCGGTCGCGATATCGTTGAGGTTGGGCGAGATGGGGTTGGTCGCAAAGCCTAGAAAGGCCACTTCCTTGACCAGCACGGCCGTGCCACTCGCGCCCGCCGCTGCGATTTTGAGGCGCTTGAGGGTCTGGAGTGTCTGGGTGCGGCCCGTGGCCTGGAAGTCGCCTGCATGGTTGTTAGCGACGGACAGCACCTCAAAGCCGGCCTCTTGGAGCCACTTGCCGTAGCGTGTCGGGGTGCGAAAGGCGAAGCTATGGGCCGCGTTCGCCTTTGCCGGGGTGACCGTGCCACCGTCGCAGAGCGGCCCCTCCAGGTTGCCAAAGGCGATATCGGCGGCCCGAAGCAGCGCGGCAGCAGGCAGGAGGATGTTCTTTTGCGGGAGCCGGGGCGACGGCCAGTCGCTCCCCAGCATGATATCCCCGACCGCGGCAATCGTGACCGGCATGCTACTTCACCTGAAACGGAACGTTGGCGGTCGCCGCGCCGCCGTGGCTATCGCGGACATAGACAAAGAGGCGGTAGGCTCCTGGTTCGGTGGGAGCAGCGAGGGTGAAGGGCTTGCCGGCCTCTCCCGGAAGCTCGGTGAGCCAGGCATTGTTCTCGCGGCGTAACTCCCAGCGCACCCGCACCGGCCCGCTCGCACGCACGGCGACTGTCGCAGAGACCGTGGCACCAGGCGCGACCGTCTTGCCCTCGGCGGTGCTGGTCAGGCTCACCAGCTCCGGGCAGGGCTTGGCAACGGGCTTGCCGGTCCACGCCTGAGTCAGCACATCCACCGAGGCGAGCTTCTCACTTGTTTTCGGGAGAAACATCCCAAACCAGGTCACGGTCCCCTCAACTTTATCATCCCAATGGAACACGTAGCTCCCCAGGCAGCTCGCCTGCCCCGCGACCGCGCGGGCGTAGCTCTCGGCGTAGCGCCGGGCCTTCTGGGTGCTGCTCTCCTCGCGGGGGGCGCCCCACTCGGTCTTGCCGACCTCCCAGGGGCCCAGCGGCCCAAACTCCGTGAGGACATAGGGCTTGGTCCAGCCCGCTTTTCTAAGGCGCTCGGGCAGGCTGGGGGCACCGCCGTAGGAGTTGATCCCCAGGATATCGATCGAGGGCGCGAGCTGCTTGAGCTGGGCGATCTTCTTATCGCTGATCTCGGCGACTACGGTCATGACCGGGTGGTCGGGGTCGGCCTTATGGACAGACTGCGCGGCCTGCTCCAGGTGCTTCCACATCGCCTCGCTCTCGGTATCGTCGAGGCCGACCTCCATCTCATTGCCCAGTGCCCAGCAGAGCAGCGCGGGGTGGTCTTTGTAGCGGGCGACATGGCCGTAGACCGCCTCCAGCTGTCCCGCGACTGCCTTGGGATCGGTGTAGCGGAAGCCATGCTCTTTGTGGCCCAGCCAGATCCCCACGGTGACACTCAGCCCGAGGCGCTGGCACTTATCGAGCATCCCGCCCGCTTCATCGGCGCCCCAGGTGCGGATCGAGTTTCCGCCTGCCGCGACCAGGTCCTCCAGCAGGTGAGCACCTGCCGCCCCGCGGATAAAGTAGGGCTTGCCCTCGCGCTTGAGCTGCCAGCCGCTTGTTGTTTTTTCTAGTGTTGTCTTCATACTAGCTCCACTTTATAACAGACTGCCGGGAGCCCGGTGCTGTCATTGAACTCCGCTGAGGCCGCAATCGCCTTGTTCGCGAGGTCCTCTGCCGTCAGCGACGGGTCGTCGTAGAGCGCCCAGAGGGCGCCCATGGCGTACTGCGAGCCGCTCCCGTAGGCGTAGAAGCGCGTGAAGGCCTGCACCAGCCGGTCGGAGTCTACCCCAAAGATGCCGTGGGGACTGGCGATCAAGGAGTCAAAGCGCGTCGACTCCACGGCGTTGGAGTCGTCCTCGTTGGGGTTGAGGAAGTAGCGCTCTTTGCAGGCATGGTGGAGCATCAGCCAGGTCGCGTAGATATCGTCGGGGTCGGTGAACTTAGGCGCGGTCTTGAGGCTGCCAAAGTAGTTCTTGAGCATGTGGCGCGCGCTGGAGGGGCCACAGTAGGCGACAAAGCCCTTGCCCACGGGGACAATTTTCTGGTGGTTGACCACGTAGTCGGCGGTCTCTTTCTGGCTGCCCCACTTGGTAAGCGTATCGGCGGCGATAGCGGCCTGTTCGCCCTTACGGACCACGACAATCGTTGACATGGTGCTATTATAACCTCCTGGTTTCTAGCGAGGGGAGTCTGGCACCCGCTCCAGGCCAAAGACCTCCACCTCTACCCCCGGGGAGTAGTGCGCCAGGAGCGGCGGCGTCTCTAGCGGAAAGCCTGCGGCGTGGGTGAGGTTCTGGCTAAGCTCGGCGTAGACCGCGGGCTGGAACTGGTAGGGTGGGTGGGCGACCCGGCCGGAGTAGAGGGTGCTGCCCGCGATACTAAAGAGCAGGTAGCGCTCCACGAGAAAGTGCTCCAGGGTCTGGGGGGCGGCGGGAGCGAGCACGGTGCCGGGCTCGGGGGCGTAGCGCAGGCGGCAGTGGGCGGGGCGGGGTGGGTGAGTGAGGCGCTCCGTGGCGTAGTGAATCTGGGAACCGTCGTGCTGGAGGCGCATCTTGGCCCAGTGGTAGGGGAGCTTGAAGAGCCCACGCGCCAGCTCGACCGCGATCGGGTTGGCGGCCTCCAGGCTAAAAAAATAGACTCCTGCGCGCCCCGCGTTGTCCCGAACATAGACTCGGACATTGGTCTCGTGAAAGTGCGAGAGCCAGGGAACGGGGGGCGACCAGACGGGCCGGACATTGCGCATGGTAAAGGGCACCAGCCCGAGATAGGTCTTGCCCGCAAAGGTATCGACTGTCAGGCCTGGGGGAAGGCGAGCCTGCACCGCATCGGGGGAGACCTCCCAGTGGAGAAACAGTAGCTCGCGCCACTCCTGGCGCATCACGACTCTTGACATGCAACTTAGCATACCGTTTCTCTGTCTATGAGGGTAGGATAACAACCACTATGCCGGATAGCGACAACATTCTCTCCCTTGCTAAAATGCTGGGCAACCAGGCCAAGAAAAAGGTCAAGGAAGCCCTCGGTACCGAGGAAGAAGACAAAAAGCGGGGCCCGACCCCGTGGCCCCCGATGAGGAACGAAGATATGAGCTACATGGAGCCCGACTGGGATGAGCTAGACCGCAAGGCCAATGCCATTGTCATCACGTACACCACTGTCTCTGCGGCGGCGACCGTCCTGCCGCTCGTCGATGTTGCCGTGGTGACCGCGACCTTCTCGAAGATGGCCACGGAGCTTGCGGGAGTCTACCAGGTGCTGGTCTCGGCCAAGCGGGCGCGACAGATGGGCTGGGCGATCGCCTCCACGACCGGCGCGGTGCTGGGGGCGACCTACGGCGCGGCGTACGCGGCCAGCAAGATCGCCAAGTTTATTCCGGGAGCCGGGTACTTGGTCTCGGTCGCCATTCAGGCACCCCTGACCGCCGCCGTGGCCTGGGCCGCCGGCGACTCGCTCAAGAACTATTTCAAGGCCTGCCGCCAGGGGCGCGACCCGGGGATCGAGGCGCTGAAAGAGTCGTTTACCAACACGCTCCACCTCAAGCTCAAGACCGTCAAGCTGCCGGGCGGAAAAGACGCCGAGGTGGCGGAGCCTGCCGCGGGCAAGACCGCAGCCAAGGCCGCGAGCGCCAGCGCCGACGAGCCACGGGACAATGTCTCGGAGACAGTCGAGAAGCTGGCGATGATGCACGAGCTGCTCAAGCAGGGAGCGATCTCGCAGGCGGAGTATGACAAGAAGCGCGCCGAGCTCCTCAGCAGAATCTAAAGTAGAGAAGAGAGATCACACGGAGGCTCTCGCGGCTAGGCCGCGAGGGCCTCTTTTGCTTCTGGTAGCTCTTGCACCTGCGGGTTGAGCCGCGCCAGCAGGGCGGGCACCTCGTGGGCGGGAACCGCCGGGGAGACGAGGAAGCCCTGGATACGATCACAGCCCAGCTCCGCGAGGAGGCGGCGCTGCTCCTCGTACTCCACCCCCTCGGCCACGACCTCAAGGTTCAGGGCGTGGGAGAGCTCGATAATGGCGCGGATGATCGCCTGGGTCTGGGGGGCGTTGAGCATATCTACCAGGAAGGTCGCATCGATCTTGAGGCAGTCCAGCGGCAGGTCCCGCAAGTACGAGAGCGACGAGTACCCGGTGCCGAAGTCGTCCACGGCGAGGCGGGTGCCCAGGTGGTGGAGGCCGTCGAGGGTGCGCAGGGCCACGGCCTTGCGGTCCAAAAGGGCAGACTCGGTGATCTCGACCTCTAGCTGGTGTGCGGGCAGGCCGGTCGCCTCCAGGGTCTGCTCCACACGCCGCAGGAACCACGGCTGGGTCAGCTGGAGAGTCGAGACATTGACCGCCACAATCGGGCAGAAGCCGAACTCACGGAGCCAGGTGGCCGCTTGCTCACAGACATTCTGCAGGATCCAAGAGCCCAGCGGCTCGATCAGGCCACACTCCTCCGCGACCGCGATAAAGCGTGCCGGGCTGATCGGGGACTCGTCCTTGGGCCGGTTCCAGCGCAGGAGCGCCTCCATGTAGTCCACGGCCCCGGTCTTTGGGTTGGTCTGCGGCTGGTAGTGCATCTCAAACTCCCCCAGCTCCAGAGCGCGGCGCAGGCAACGCTCTTGCCGGAGCCGCTCTTGCGCATCGTTGTTCATGGCGTGGGTGAAGTAGCGGAAGGTGTTGCCCACCTTCTTGGCCTGGTACATCGCGACATCCGCGTGCCGGATGAGCGTCTCCGCATCTGCGCCATCGTCGGGGTAGGTGCTGATCCCAATGCTTGTCGAGACAAAGAGCTCCTGGCCTTGAATTGTCACGGGCCGTGCCACCGCTGCGAGCAGGCGTCGCACCAGCACCTCGATCTCCTCGCGGGAGTGGATGGGATTGAGCAGGATCGTGAACTCATCGCCGCCCATGCGCCCGATCACATCGTTGCCGCGGAGCGTGTCCCGCAGGCGCTGGGCGACAATCCGCAGGAGCGAGTCGCCGGTCTCATGGCCCAGGGAGTCGTTGATGCGCTTGAAGCCATCGAGGTCCAGAAAGAGAGTGGCGAGGAGCTGGCCATCCGGGAGAGTGGTGATCGCATCGCGGACCTGCTCCTGGAAGTAGCTCCGGTTGGAGAGCTCGGTAAGAATATCGTGGCGGGTGCGCCAGAGGACACGCTCCTCGCTGACAATCTGGGGGCTGACATCGCGGCTGGAGCAGAGGTAGCGTGCCGGAGCCCAGCTGTCTTCCAGGCGACGTACTCGTGTCTCCAGCCAGATCCACTCGCCCTGCCGGGTACTGTGCCGCCAGCGAACCGTGGTCTCTCCGCGACGTTTGAGCGACTTGAGTGCCTGAAGTGCTTTTTTCTGATCGTCGGGGTGCATCTTCTGAAAGGCGGAGCGCCCGATCAGCTGGCGCGTCGGAAAGCCTGTCAGGCGCTTGAGCGCGGGAGTGGCAAAGAGCGTGTTGAGGTGGGCATCGTGGAGGCTGACGACATCATCCAGGAGCTCCATCATCTGGCCGTACTTCTGCGGGTCGGGGAGGAAGGCTCTCTCCGCGCTCAGCGGGGTGATGTCCTGGGCACTCAGGTGAAAGCGCGCGACCTCGTCGCTTGCGGAGAGCAGAGGGACAACCGTCGCTGTGAGAAGAACCGCCGGCTGGCTATGGTACTGGAGCTTGAGAAAACCCTGCCAGTGCTGGCTCTCTTGGGCCTGCTTGAGGACATCCAGGTGGCTCAGAGGAGCGGTCTCCGTCGGGGTATCGAGCTCCTCCAGTGTCGTGGCCCAGAGCATCTGTGCCAGTTCCGTGGTGAGAACAAGGCGCTCCGTGGTGGGATTGAGGTAGACCAGGCGTCCCAGCGGATCGAGGAGGCACGAGATGTCCGGGCTTTTCTGCGAAGCGGCCGCAAGCCAGAGCATCCATTCCGACGTTTCCTGAGTCATTCTAGAGATATTATGGTTTTTCCAACAGGAATGTTTATCCCAGGAGCTGGTGGAGCAGGAAGTGGGCGGCGGGCTCGCTGAGCTGGTCGTGGAGCAGGGGAGGGGCATGGTCGGGGAGGCAGAAATAGGCGTCCATAGGGGGCGTCTCCCCCGGAGTGGCATCGAGCGCGGACTCGGTCGGGATGAAGGTGGGGAGGCTCTGGATCATCGCCCCCGCGATCCCGAGGGGAAGCGAGGTGGCGAAACCGGCGAGCCCGGAGAGGAGCGAGCCAGGCTGAAGATCGGCGGGGCGCGCCTGGACAAAGTCGCTCCGAAAGGGCTGCCAGAGCCGCAGGAGGGCTCCCGCCGTGTGGGTTCCCTGACGGGCACCGTTGCTCAGGGCGGCGGTGTGGCACCAGCGTGGCCAGGGGGGGAGGGCGAGAGGGCGCCAGGGGCGCGTGACAATCTCCTCGGGCCAGGCTGCCAGTCCGCGCTTGCCCCAGCGGATCTGGGAGGCGTAGTCGCGCAGGATCCGCTGTGCGATCGGGCTCTCGAGAGGGCGGAGCATCGCGGGGCCTCCGTAGCGGCGGATCAGCGCCTGGAGCTCGGGGTTTAGGTTCGCGCCGCGGTGCGGGGTGTCAAACGTCAGGAGGGAACGAACGGGGAGCGAGCGGTCCGCCAGAGCCACCCGCCCGATCAGTCCGCCCGTGCTGACCCCCACCACGGAGATCGGCTGCCGTGCGTGTGTCGCCAGGGCACGAATCGCCTCAACGGCACGCGGGGCGAGCTGCTCGGGGGCGAGGTGGGTATTAGGAAACCGCAGGACCGCCACACTCCCGCCCAGCGCCCGGAGCAAGTCGGTGGCGGGGGCCATGAGCTGCAGGAGCTGGGTCGCGGTGAAGGCATTGGACGCATCGAAGCCCATGAGCACCAGCGCGGCCGGGCCCGTCTGCCCCCGTGTGGGCCCCCAGAGTGGTGTCCCCTCCGCGAGCTGCTGGTCCGCCGGCTCAAAGACCGTCAGGGTAGCGTCGCTCTGGCGCACGGCGAGCAGCTCGGGCTCCGCGGGGGTGAGACTCGCACGCCAGTCTCCCTCGAAGTCAAAGCCTAGCGCGACCCGTAGCCTGCCTTGTGTATCGGTGACCCCGCGCCGCTCCAGGCGGTCGAAGCAAGGGAGCGTCGAGCCATCGGGGAGCTGTCGCCAGCCGGAGAGCTGGAGCCGAACCTTGAGCGAGCGGTGGGCGAGCGGGCGGCCCTGGCGGTCCTGGACCGCGACTGTTACGGCATCCATCCCAAGGTCAAGCGCGCCCCGTCGCGCTCCAGCCGTGCGGTGGCGTAGGCCTGGGGGGTGAGGGTCGTGGCGACAAAGAGAGTCACGCGGTTGAGGTCTGCGGGGCCGGGCTGGGTCGTGTCCCGGCGGCGCACGCGCTGCGCCTCCAGCGCCAGAGAGAGCCGCTCCTGGACACGGTAGTCCGTGCGGGCAAAGAGCTGGAAGGCATTGGACCCGATGGGGCTCCCTAGCAGTGAGTCTCCCCGGCTCCACTCGTTGGGCAGGACATCGCTGCGGTAGGTGCGTCGGTTGGTATCGACTGCCTCTACGCGCCAGGCCAGCGGTCCGTGTCCGCCCGCTGCGCCTAGCAGCAGCCCGGAGCGCTGGGGCGTGGTCTCCTTACCACCGAGAAACGCGGGGGCCTTGATGTCATCGAGGAGGTACTCGCCGTAGAAGCGCACTCCTGTGCCCCGCTGGTAGCCGACGGTGAGATCGGCCATGTAGTTGAGCCACGCGGAGTTTTTATAGGCGGCGGAGCGGGGCAGGCCCAGCCAGCGCCCGCTTCCGATCGCGCTCCAGTCGTGCTCGTAGACATACCACGGGAGGGCGGCGGCGAGTGCGGGGTCGGGGAGGCGCAGGGCCTTGATCGCCTCGCCCGCAGAGAGCTCCCAGGGGCCGGTGCTCTGGAGGGTCAGCCGCCGCCCCGCGAGGTGGCGTCGCGTGCCGCTGGCCGTGTCCTGTGGCGCGGTGGGGTCGTTGGGCTCGAAGAACTGGCCGTAGAACTGCTCGAGGCGAAACTTGCCCAGCTGCTTGCTCACGCTGACTCGGTCCAGGGGCGGGGCGCTGTCGGAGAAGAGCATCCCCCCGCTCCAGCCCGGCCCCCAGCGCAGCGGCATGCGCCCTGCGGAGAGCTCCCAGCCCCGCCACTGCGTGCTTAGCTCTGCCGCGGTGACCCCGGCGCGGGTGGCCTGAAGCTGCCAGCCCGGCGCGGCGATCAGGGCACGTGGGGCGTTGCCGACCACAAGAAAGCTCTCTACCCCCCCTGCCCCCGTCCGACGGGGGGGAGAGAAGGAATTGGATTCTGCTTTGTCCCCCCGTTGGACGGGGGTTAGGGGGGCTGAAATTTGTGCTAGCTCGCGGCGGGTGAAGAGGCGGTCGCCGCGCAGGAAGTCCACGGGCTGCCAGCCGGGGAGCAGGCCCGCGCGTGCAGCGGCGGCGAGCCGGGCGTAGATAGGATCGCGGGGGGAGACAAGCTCCTGGGTGAGCGCGGGAGGCGTCTCCATACTCATCGGCGGATCGGGGTTCCTCCGGCAAAGACCGGCTCGGCGTAGGGAACATCGCCGCGTGCGACCTTGAGGATCTCGTCGCGGAGGGTATCGCGCTCGCCCTCGCTAGCGAGCCGGATCAGGCGGTCCACGGCGGGAAGGAGCAGCGGCGAGGGCGGCTCGCTCTCACTGACCGAGATCTTGGCGTGGGCCGTGGGGCGGCGTGCCTCGCTGGCGTAGAGCAGCTCCTCGTTGAGTTTCTCGCCGGGGCGCATCCCGGTGAACTCGATCTTGATGTCGAGGTCGGGGCGCAGGCCGGAGAGGCGAATCAGGTCGCGGGCGAGGTCGAGGATGCGCACGGGCTCGCCCATGTCCAGCAGGAAGGTCTCACCATGCTTGCCCATCGCGCCGGCCTGGAGGATGAGCTGGACCGCCTCGGGGATGGTCATGAAGTAGCGGGTCATCTGCGGATCGGTGACCGTCACCGGGCCGCCACGGGCGATCTGCTTCTGCATCGTCGGGACAACCGAGCCGCGGGAGCCCAGGACATTGCCAAAGCGCACGACCGCAAACTCGGTGCCGGGGTACTGGCGTGAGAGGCTGGAGACAATCTGCTCGCCGATTCGCTTGGTGGCCCCCATGACGCTCTCAGGGTTGACCGCTTTGTCGGTGGAGACATAGACCAGCTTGCGCACCCCGCACCCCGCGGCGATCTCGGCGACATTGCGGGTGCCCAGCACGTTGTTGCTCACGACCTCGCTGGGGTTGGCCTCCATCAGGGGGACATGCTTGTGGGCCGCCGCATGGAAGACCACTGTGGGGCGCTCGGTGAGGAAGACCTCCTCCATGCGGTTGCGGTCCTTCACATCGGCGATAATGGCGGTGGGGGCGATCCCAAACTCACGGATGAGCTCTTGCTGGATCTCGAAGATGGAGTTCTCTCCCCGTCCCAGGAGCAAGAGGCGCGCGGGGTTGAGCGCAGCGATCTGGCGGCAGAGCTCGCTGCCGATGCTGCCGCCGGCCCCGGTGACCAGGACACGCTGGCCGCTGAGGTAGCCCGAGAGCTCGGCCATGTCGGTCTGGACCGGGTCACGGTGGAGGAGGTCCTCGATCTTGATGGCGCGGATGGAGGTCAGGCGGGAGATGCCCGCGGCGCTGCTGCTCTCGATCAGGTCGGGGATGCCTGGAACCAGGCAGAGGCGCGCCGGCACGGACTCGCAGCGGGAGACAATATCACGCAAGGTCTTGCCGTCGGTGCGGGGGCTGGCGATCAGGATCACCTCGACCCCGATCTTCTGGGTGAGCGCGGCGATATCGTGGGTGGTCCCCAGCACGGGAAGCCCATGGATGCGCCCCCCCCGCCGCTTGGGCTCGTCATCGACAAACCCCACCGGGACAATCCCCTGCGCCGGGCTGCGCAAGAGCTCCCGCGCGACCGCCTCGCCCGCATCGCCCGCTCCGACAATCAGGGCGCGCTGGCGCGGCTGAGTGGTCACCTCCAGGCTCCTATCCGACCAGAGGCGGTAGGCGATCCGGACACCCGAGAGCAGGCAGATTGTCAGTACCCAGTCGATGATCTGCATGCTCCACGAGTACGCCGATGCCTGCCCAAAGCCCCAGAGCTTCAGGCTGACGGCGAAGATCGCGCTGGAGAGTGTGGTCGCCCCCGCGACTGTCTTCAGGTCGTGCACCGACATGTAGCGCCAGCGGATACGGTAGAGACGAAGCATCCCAAAGGCTAAAACCCGCAAGATTACCAGGACGGGGAGCGTGACCAGAACAATCCGCAGGTGCCCATCGCTGGGACTAAGCGCGGGAGGGCCGTACTTGAGCAGAAAAGACACTAGATTGGCCACGCTCACCAAGGCGGCGTCGATCAGTATCTGCCCGACAATCCGTCGGCTAATGGGAGGCAAAGGCATAAGGTTTTAAGGTGAAATTCTGCGTCATTCTACCACTAATGTCACAACCACCGATACTCTTGCGTTGTCTGTGAGTGTGATGAAACAAATGATTCTTGCTCTGAGCTGCCTGGCACTGACCACACCGGGATGGGCTCAAGAAGGAACCGAGCGGGAAGGGCACAAGATTCTTCTCCCACAGATCCAGCAGGTGACTCTCCAGGGGCTCTATGGGGAGAACAGGCTGGTGCAGGCTGCGGGAAATCCCTTGGTGGGGTTTACCTACAGCAAGTTCCAGACAGGCGATGTCTTTATTGGAAGAGACGATGACAACAAGACATTCCCCGTGACTAGCCTGCACTTGCCAAACTTTGGCTGGTTTGTGGACATCTTGACGGGGAGCCGCGCCGACACGACTCTGGCAAGTATTGGGCTGGGCGGAGCGGTTCGGCTGACATCCACGCACCTCCAGGACGGTGTGGTTGCCAAGAAGGGCTGGTACTACGGCATGGGAGGTGGTCTCTATGCCACTCGGGTTGTGGGAGCAAGGCACACGACAAATGCAGGGATAGGGTTTCGGCTCTTTGCGGGCAAAGACTCCTCCGATGGCCGTCTGCTTGAGGTGGGCTACAGCTACCGACCAGGAACCCAAGGGATCCATCCTAGTGGGCTGACACTGGGGTTGGGGCGACGATTTTAGCGATTCATGCAGGAATGAACCCTGGCGTTGCCGAATCGTCTACGTGAACAAGATCAAACACAACTGTTTGGGAGGTTTTTCATCGTGATTCGTTTTACTACTCGCGCCGCACTGAGCGGTGTCGCCCTGGCCCTCATGGTCAGTGGTGCGCAAGCCCGTCCCCCGTTCGCCGAAAAAGAAGGCAAGAAGTGTAACTACTGCCACGCACCGGCACCGCCCAAGCTAGGCTACCGTGCGCTCTACTACAAGATGCACAACCTGACCTTCGAGGGCTTTGACGATGCCGCCGAGGCGAAGAAGGCCGGTGTCGAGGTTGGCCCCGACCCCGAGCCCAAGCCCAAGAGCTGGACCGCTCCCAAGGCTGCGGAGGGCGAGAAGCCCGCTTCCAAGGCACCCGAGGCCCCCAAAGGCCCCAGCGTTGCTGACCTAAAGAAGAAGTCCGATGCCGCCTCCGCCGCGCTCGCCAAGAAGCCCAAGGACGCCAAGCTCAAGGCTGCCGCTGCCCAAGCGATGGCAGAGTATGGTCATGGCCAGATGCTCGACCAGACCGTCCCGCCCCGCCAGCGCTACCCGCAGGCCCTCGCGACCCTGCGCAAGGCCAAGGCGCTCGATCCGAAGAACAAGGTCGCCCTCGACGATATCAAGGCGATCGAGGATGCCTACACCAGCATGGGAATGCCCATTCCTAAGTAAGGCCTGAGAGGTCAAGCCCCTCCGTCACGGTGTGGCGGAGGGGCTTTCTTTTGTTATGGACGATCTAAACGAGACAGGATTTATTGCCCACTGGCCCGGGGGGGCGGAGGCAACCAATAGCGATGCCTTCGACGAAGACGTGCTCGAAGCGGGCGTGCCCGCTCTGGTGGAGTTCTGGGCCGCCCGTTGTAGCGCGTGTCGCCGGCTTGCGCCTGAGCTAGAAGCGCTGGCACGGGAGCAGCAAGGACTGGTGCGGGTCTTTACCCTCAATGTCGATGAGGAGCTGCCCGCGGCGGTGCGCTTTGAGGTGCTGGCGATCCCCGCGCTCTTGCTCTTTGTGGGTGGTCAGGAAGTGGCGCGCTGGGTGGGGACGGTCTCGGTCGCGGAGGTTCGGAGCCAGCTCAAGACACTTTCCCAGCTCTCGGTGAGGCCTTTGTAGGCACGCGCTTCAGGAGACATGCTCTCCAGTGCGGCAAGGAGCGGCGCGACGGGCACGCTCTTGGCATCGTAGAGGTGTAGCCGGATCAGAAACGCGACCGCATCGAGCTCGGGGAGGGGCAGGAGCACCTGGCGCTCTACCCGAAGCCAGAGGTGCTCGCCATCAAAGGGGGACTTGCCGTGGCGCGGGTGGCAGTCCAAGCGGTTGTCGAATGCGAGCCCCCAGGTGAAGCGCACAAACGGCCCACGGGTCACCATCAGCTCCACCAGCGACCCCGCCGCGCTCCGTGTTCTCTCTGTCCCTGGCACTGGCGCATGGGTCGCGGCGTAGCCTAGACCCAGCTTCTCCTCGGGAGCCCAATGGCTGGGCGCACAGATATGCAGTGCCGCGTTCCAGTCGCCGCGCGTGGGGGTGCGCCTGACAATCGCAATGTCCTCACAGACCTGCTGGCAGAGCGTGTTGAAGTCGGAGAAGGTAAACGTGCGCTCCGGCCACTCGGTCGCTAGGCGCTCGCCCAGCGCCGCCACCACGGGCGCTTCCAGCTCCGCGAAGCTGTCGGTGAGCGCGACTCGCCCCGCTTTATTGGCTAAGAACTGCGGCGTGTGCTCATCGAACTGAAACGCGACTTGGTCGAGTCGCCCGTTGCCGTAGTCGGTGCCAAGCGGCTTGAGATCGGGCGTCGTGACATAGCGCCCCTTCTCAGGCGGAAAGTAGCGTGGCTGGGGCAAGAGGGGCGTCATATTTTGTGGTATCGTTTCCTGAGAGATATGAACCCTATCGAAGAGACTTTTGTCAAGACATTTATCGCCCGCGACAAGCGAGAGCGCTGGCTGTCCTTTCTTGCCTCGGAGAAGAACCGTCTTAAAGTGCTGGGGCGCCTTGCCCATGTTTTAGAGGACGATCTCGATCCCCGGTTTGTTTTTGACAAAGACTCGCCGCCCGCTGAGATCGCAGCGCAAGCAGGGCAAGCTCTGGCAGAGTGGGCAAAAACGAATCCAAAGCAGCTGTGCCACTTAATTGTTTACGGTGATAAAGATGGTCAGGTGATGAATCTCAGCGCAGCAGAGTCGGATTTTGACCTCACTAACGGGGCGATTATTATCGTCATTCCCAACAAGCTTGCCTACTACCACCCGGAGCGGGATAACCTCAGCCGACAGCCTTTTAAATTGTTGTTTCATCCGTAGCTGTCTTCGCATCTACCACTCGCAAAGCAAACAAGCCACTGCCCAACTTTCCCCTCCCTTATCTGCGATTAAGCTAGCGGAGGGTCTCTATGTCGTTTTCGTCTCGTCTTGCTCTTGCGCTCGTGCTGGTTTGTGGAACGGGGGTCGCCAGCCAGGCGCACACCACGGTCTACACCGCGATTCTCTCGGGGCCGCTGTCATCGCCAGCCAATGCCTCGCCGGGGGTGGGCATTGCGACCGTCACCCTGGACTTGGACCTTGTGACACTGGATGTCGATGTGACGTTCTCGGGGCTACAGGGAACGGTCGTCTCGGCGCAGATTCATGCGGCGACAGCAGCTCCGTTTGCGGGAACTGCGATTGAGGCGATTCCCTTCACGGGCTTTCCGACGGGGGGGAAGAGTGGCAGCTACACCCATAACTTCGACCTGACCGATGGCGGATCGTACACGGCGGGCTATCTTGCGGCCAATGACCTAGGCAACATCCCCTCCACCATTGTCTCCGACTCGCTCAATGCGCTGGACCTCGCCATGGACGGTGGCAGGGCCTACGTCAATATCTACACCTCTGCGTTTCCGGGCGGCGAGATCCGTGGCTTCCTGGTTCCCGCCGCCGATGCGCCCGAGCCTACCCCGCTGCTCCTGATGGGGCTGGGCGGGCTGGCGCTGGTACGGCGGCGGCGGCGGCACACAGGGGCGTAGGTATCTCAAAGGGACTCCTGCGTCTGACGCATGGCGGGGAGTCTCGGGCCTACCTATACTGAGCCCTGTGAATCCACAAGAAAATCGGCGCACCTACACCAATCCCGTCTGGGCGGAAGACGCCCCCGACCCCTTTGTTCTGAGTGCGCACGGCAAGTTCTGGGCCTACGCCACCGAGACCGCCAAGCACGGCAATGGCTTTCAAGTGCTGGAGTCGGCGGACCTGGTGCACTGGGTCCATCGGGGGACCTGCTTCACCCCGCCGTGGAGCAAGTCGCAGCTCTGGGCACCGGAGGTGATCGAGCGCGATGGCCTGCTCTGGATGACCTACTCGGCGCAGAACCCCAAGACCGGCAAGCGCGAGATCGGGATCGCCACGAGCAAGTCGCCCACGGGGCCCTTTGAGCACAAGGCCATTTTGGTGGTGCCCGATGCGAACCAAAAGCTTGGGGTGATCGACACGACCGTCTTTGTGGAGAGCGATGGCACGGCGTATCTGCTCTACTCCGAGGAAGACCCGCGGCGAATCGTCCTGCGTAAGCTCGCGGCGAACTGGCTCTCGACGGTCGGCCCGACGGTCGAGCTCTTGCGCCCCACGGAGCCCTGGGAGAAAGGGGTCACCGAGGCCCCGACTCTGCTCAAGCGCGACGGTAAGTACCACCTGCTCTACTCGGCCAATGGCTTTGAGACCGGCAAGGGGGACTCGGGCTACTGCGTGGCGCACGCCATGAGCGAGACCCTCGCGGGGCCGTACAAGAAATTCGGGGCGATCCTAGCGCAGGAGCCGGGCCGTGTCTATGGGCCGGGGCACCAGTCTGTCGTGACAATCGGAAAAGACGACTGGCTGCTCTACCACGGCTGGAGTGACCAAGGCGCGCCACGCTACGGCTCCAACCCAACCGGGCGGACGCTGCGGCTGGACCGGCTGGTCTGGCAGGACGGCATGCCGCAGCCGGTTGTCGCCAGCACCACCCCGCAGCCCGCGCCCCATGTCCCCGCCGCCCCACGCGACCCGAGCCAGCCCAGCCACCGCGCCCCGGCGATCCCGCTCATCACCCACGACCCGTACTTCTCGGTCTGGGCCTTTGGTGACAACCTCAACACCGACTGGGCGCGCCACTGGACCGGTGCGGTCAATGCGCTGGTCGGGCTGATCCGGGTGGATGGCACGGCCTATCGCTGGTCCGGGCAGGGGCCGCAGAGTGTCGCACCGTTCCCACAGACCGGCTACACGATCAGTGCCACCCAGACCCGCTTCACCTTCGAGGGCCAAGGCGTCCGGCTTGGCGTCACCTTCACGTCGCCGCTCCTCCCCGATGACCTTGATGTGCTGAGTCGCCCGGCATCGTATATCACCGCCGAGGTGGTCGCCACCGATGGCAAGCCGCATGATGTGGCGCTCTACCTGGATATCACCGGCGAGTGGTGTGTCAACGATGTCGCGCAGCCCGTGGCTGCCACCCGGCGAAAAGTCGGCAATCTCGAGGTGCTGGCGATCGGAACCGCGGAGCAGCCCGTGCTGGGAAAGACCGGCGACAACCTGCGGATCGACTGGGGCTACGCCCAGCTCTCCAGCGAGAGCGCCGAGACCCGGATCGGCACCGACACGCTGGTGCGCGATGGCTTTATCCGCGACGGCAAGCTGCCCAGCGCCGACGACACCCGCTTCCCGCGCCCCGCCCGCGAGGACTGGCCCGTGCTGGCTGCGAGCTTCACGGGGCTCAAGGTCAGTACTCGCCCGGTCACGCGCCGCTGGGTGGTCTCCTACGACGACGAGTTCTCGCTGGAGCATTTAGGCAAGCGTCTGCGTGGCTGGTGGCGGCGCAATGGGGCGGGGATCAACGACCTCGTGCAGGTGGCCCACAAAGACGCCGATAGCCTGATCGCGCGCTGCACGGCCTTTGATAAGAAGATGCTGGCGGAGTGGACCGCGGTCGGGGGGGCGGGCTACGCCCAGCTCCTCGCACTGGCGTGGCGGCAGGCGATCTCCGCCCACAAGCTCGCGGCCGGCACCGATGGCCAGCCGGTGTTCTTCTCCAAGGAGAATTTCTCCAACGGCTGTATCGCGACGGTCGATGTCACCTACCCGTCGGCGCCGCTCTTCCTGCGCTACGCCCCCGCGCTCCTCAAGGCCATGATCGAGCCGCTGGTGGCCTACGCCGAGACGCTGCGCTGGAAGTTCCCCTTCGCCCCCCACGACCTGGGCACCTACCCCAAGGCCAATGGGCAGGTCTACGGCGGCGGGGAGCGCGACGAGCGCGACCAGATGCCGGTGGAGGAGTCGGGAAACCTGCTGCTGCTCACCGCCGCCCTGGCCCGCGCCGAGGGCAGTGTCGGCTTCGCCAAGAAGCACGAGAAGACGCTCTCCACCTGGGCAAAGTATCTCTTAGAAAAGGGCCTCGACCCGGAGAACCAGCTCTGCACCGATGACTTTGCGGGGCACCTGGCGCACAACGCAAACCTCTCGCTCAAGGCGATCCTGGCGATTGGCGCGTGGGGTCAGCTCTGTGAGAGGCTCGGCCGCCCGGACGAGAGCAAACAGTTCCTGAGCGCCGCAAGAGAGATGGCGGGCAAGTGGCTGACCCTGGCCGGCGATGGCGACCACTTCCGCCTGGCGTTTGACCGACCGGGGACCTGGAGCCAGAAGTACAACCTGGTCTGGGACACGCTGCTGGGGCTGAACCTCTTCCCGCCACAGCTCGCCAGGACCGAGCTTGCCTTCTACCAGCGCCGCCAGATGCGCTATGGCCTGCCGCTGGACAACCGGCGCACCTACGCCAAGCTGGACTGGACGGTCTGGACCGCCACTCTCGCGGGGAGCCGCCCGGAGTTCGAGGCGCTTGTCAAGCCGCTCCTGCTCTGGGTGGAAGAGACCCCCACCCGCGTCCCCCTCACCGACTGGTACGAGACCACCGACGGCAAGCAAGTGGGCTTCCAAGCCCGCTCCGTGGTCGGAGGACTCTATCTGCCTGTGCTTAAGGCGCACTGGAAGCGGTAGAATATCGCCCCCTAGCGTGGACGGTAAACGTCCCGCTATGGGGCGGACAAGCCGCCGCGCTCCGCGACCAACTCTGCATCGGCGTATAATGGATTTAGGGTGAAGGTAGCAAAGAAAATCGATCAAGAAGCGGCGATTGCTCTCTTTTTGGAGCGTGCTCGGGAGTGGAAAGCACAGGCGCTGACAGGGCGACAGGTGGTTCCCGAGCTCGTGGCGTTCTACGCCGATTTCTGGATCGCTGGCACGGATCGGGTGGAGGAGGGGGATCGGCTACTTTTCCAGTGGGGCAATAGTCGGCAGCTGCTGCTCGACGAACCCACGGACCTACGTGGGAGGGGGGGAGCCCTGACACAGGATCAGTACACCACCGAGGAGCTGCCGTACTTAAACTTTACACGTCAGATTGTTCCTGCCGAGAGTGACGATGTAGCACTTCAGCTCAGCCTGACCCTGAGCTACGAGCTTCCCCCTCTGCCCGTGCGAGGGAGGCACTTATGGATTCCCGGCCTGGAAGAGATTGATCTTCTCGTGGGGGACTATCTCCTGGTTCCTGAGATCGCTGACCTGCTGGAGAGAGTGCCGTCGTCTACCGTCGCTCTGGTACACGGAGCCGGTTAGTGCGCGGTATGATGATCCAGAAACCACGCCTACCGCTGAAGCGCAGGAGCTGGTAGACGAAACATCGGGGTAAAGGAGGCGGAGCGGATGAAACTTGATTACATGGGGATGGAATTTCTCAAGATAGCAGCATTTCTCTTTGCGGCTCGCTACGTTGCGGCGGCTCTGTTTATGGGACCAGGTTTGAAGAACTGGGATAGTAGCTTATTTGAGGCATCGTATCGGTATGTCGGAAATGAGCTGACAGTTCTTGCGGGTGTGTGTGCCGTGCTGGGAGTCGCGTTTCTGATCCGAGCCTCCGGAAAAAGCGCCTCGTAGCAGGCTTTCAACCCGGACTCGTCATGAAACCGCTCCCCTGCGAATGCTCGCTTGGCGGGGGGGGCACCGCTGCCCCGCAGACCGCGACGACGAAGGGATTCTCGCTCTCAAGCAGCGTCTGCACATGCCCTACTGAAGCTCTTTAGTACCTCTTCCAGGTGGCGCGATACAGAGAAAAATGGAGACCGATTTATTGCTATGTCCTACCACTTGAGCAAACCTATCGTCATTGCTGACTACGACCCGCAGTGGCCGCTTTTGTATGAACAAGAGCGCCAACAGCTTACCACCCACCTCGCGCCCATCCTCCAGCAAATCGAGCACATCGGAAGCACCTCCGTCCCGGGGCTGGGGGCGAAACCGATTATTGACATCTCTGTCTCCGTACTTGCCTTAAGTGATGTCGATGATTTTGTGCCGGCTCTCGCCCGCTTGGGTTACGAGGATGCCAATATTAACCCCATCTTTCAGCGACGGCTCTTCTGCAAGGGGCCCTACAACGAGGGGACACACCACCTGCACTTTACCGTGCATGGCTCGACGACCTGGAAGGAACCCATTCTCCTGCGTGACTACCTGCGTGTGCACCCGGATGAAGCGGCCCACTACCAGGAAGTCAAGCGTATGTCGGCAGCCAAGCACCAGAGTGATCTCAACGGCTACCACGAAGAAAAGTCCGGGTGCGTGCAGGCACTCCTGGAAAAAGCCCACGCGTGGGGTGAATTTAATCTTGGACGGTGAACGTCCTGCTCTGGGGCAGTACCCAGAGGGTGCCCACCGCCGCGCCTGCGGCGTAGTTCTACCGACGAGGCACGAGGAGGCGGCCGAAGGCCCCATAGCCGGATGATTTCCATCCTGGCTTGCCGCGAACCCGTGCAGGGAATCCGGGTATCATCCCCGCATGACAGCAGAGATTATTTCCTTCGGCACCGAGCTTCTCCTCGGGCAGATCGTGGACACCGACGCGGCGTATCTGGCGCAGAAGCTCTCGCAGTGCGGGGTGAGCGTCTACAACCGGGCGACCGTGGGGGATAACCTGGAGCGGGCGATTGCGGCGCTGACGCTGGCGCTCTCTCGGTCGGATATCGTGTTCTGTATCGGGGGGCTGGGGCCGACGGGCGACGATCTCACCCGCGCGACAATTGCGGCGGCGCTGGATGCCCCGCTGGTGCGCGACCCGGCGCTCGTGGCGCACCTGACGGCGTGGTTTGAGAAGCGCGGCTACACTACCAACGATGCGATCTTCTTGCAGGCCGATGTCCCCACCGGCGGCAAGCCCATCCCCAACGCCAACGGCACCGCGCCGGGGCTGTGGGTGGAGAAAGACGGCAAGACCGTGGTCGCGCTGCCGGGGCCGCCCAATGAGTTCGTCCCGATGGTGGACACCGAGCTTCTCCCCCGCTTGTGGGGGCCGGGGGGCCAGGCGAGTGGGAGCGTGATTCGCTCACGGACCCTGCGCATTGTTGGTATGGGCGAGTCCGTCGCCGAGGAGAAGACCGCCGACCTCATGGCCGGAGCCAACCCCAGTGTCGCGCCCTACGCCAAGCCCGCCGAGGTACATCTACGCGTCACCGCAAAAGCCGCGAGTGCCGAAGACGCCGAGGCGCTGATCGCGCCAGTCGTGAGCGAGATCAAGGCGCGGCTGGGGAGCGTCGTCTACGGCGAGGACGACCAGACTTTAGAGGAAGTGGTTGTCCGGCTCTTGGAGGCGCAGGGCAAGACCGTCGCCACCGCCGAGAGCTGCACGGGTGGCTGGCTGGCGCAGCGCATTACCGCGATCTCGGGCTCGTCGAGTGTCTTTCACACCGGCGTGGTCACCTACGCCAACGAGACCAAGATCGGGCTCTTGGGCATTCCACGGGCGCTGATCGGAGCCGTGGGCGCGGTCTCCCCGGAGGTCGCGCGCGCCATGGCCGAGCGGGTGCGCGAGCTGGGGCAGGCGGACTTTGGAATCGGCATCACCGGGATCGCCGGGCCGGGGGGCGGCAGCGACGAGAAACCCGTCGGCTTGGTCTATATCGCGGTGGCCGGCCCCGCCGGCACCGAGCTCACGAAAAACATCTTCCCCGGCCAGCGCGCCGATGTGCGCTGGCGCGCCACCCAGACCGCCTTGGACATGCTCCGCAAGCAGCTCATCGGATAAAATACGACCATGAGTGCCAATCCTACCCCTTTTCGCTGGAGTGTCGAAGCCTACGAGCGTGTCGTCGCGCTGGGCGGCTTTGCACCTGAGCAGCGCATCGAACTCATTGATGGAGAGCTGGTAGAAATTATGCCCCAGAAGCCACGTCATTCTAGTACGATTGAACTTGTCGAAGAAGCCTGTCGAGCCATTGCACCTGAGGGCTATCGCGTTCGTGTGCAGCTTCCGCTGAAGTTCACTACCAGCGTCCCTGAGCCTGATGTTGCGGTTGTCCAAGGCCAACTGCGCTCCTTTGTGAACTCCCATCCAGCCACTGCCGTTCTCGTTGTCGAGGTCTCAGACACCACGTTGGAGTACGATCAAGTCGTTAAAGCCCCGATCTACGCGGCGGCAGGGATAGAAGATTACTGGATTATCAATATCAATGAGCGCACGGTCGAGGTTCGCCGTCAGCCTGGCCCTAGCGGATACCGTAGCCTGCAAACCTACACCGAGACCGACACTGTCGCGCCGCTCTTCACTACCGTCCCCATCTCGGTTGCCGAGCTTCTACCCTAACGATACAGTTTCGCTTCCTGCGTCCTCGGGATGCTCCCTGCAATGCAGCCGGGGATTTTCAATCCCCGGCTGAAAATTCTTTTTATTTTTCTTTCCGCCTTGCCCCCTTTCCCGTGAGTTTGTGAAAAGATAGGGTATAGTAGAACAGTAGTTTGCCATGCGTTTATTTCTCGCCATAGAGCTCGAACCCCACCTCGCCGATGCACTGAGTAGCCTCCAGGCACGCCTTCAGGAGCGTGCGCCGGACGCCAAGGTTCGCTGGGTCGAGCCGGAGAACTTCCACCTCACGGTTCAGTTTCTGGGCGAGGTCGCCGAGTCAACGCTACCGGGCGTGATCGAGGCCTGTGAGTTTCTCGTGCCACCCCGCGCCGACTTCCGGGTGGGGCTGACGGGAGCGAGTTACTTCCCGAAAAAAGGTCCCCTCAAGACCTTGTGGGTCGGGCTCAGTGAGGGCTCCGAGGAGTGGAAGCTCTTGGTGGAGTCCGTGGAGCCGTGGATGACCCCGCTGGGGGCACCCAAGCACGGGGGGCTCGTGCCGCATATCACCTTGGGGCGGGTCAAGGAAGAGAGCGAGTCCTTGCGCTCGGCGCTGGCGGCGGAGGCACTGACGGAGTGTGGCGTGCAGTGGGCACGCCGCCTCACCCTGATTGAGAGTTTCTTGGGGCCGGAGGGAGCGACGTACGACACGCGTGGCACCTGGAGCTTCAAGCCCAATTTCTGACAAAAAATAAAATCCGTGGGATTTTGTCAGAATCGCGGTCTCTGGACCGTTTTAACCGTAGGAAGCCCCCGTGGATAGCGGGGCAACGGTGAGGAGTTTGTTATGGATAAGGAAAAGGCGCTCGATATTGCCCTTGCGCAGATCGAGAAACAGTTTGGTAAGGGGACCATTGTCCGCCTGGGTGAGAAGACAATCGAGCCGATCGAGTCGATTCCGACCGGCGCACTGGCCCTCGATCTCGCACTCGGGGTCGGAGGCGTGCCCAAGGGCCGCATCACCGAGATCTACGGCGCGGAGTCGTCGGGTAAGACCACCGTGGCGGCGCATATTGTCGCTCAGGCGCAGAAGCAGGGTGGGATCTGTGCCTATGTCGATGTTGAGCACGCGGTCGATCCGATCTACTTCAAGGCGCTTGGGGTGAACTTGGACACGCTCCTGATCTCCCAGCCCAGTACGGGAGAAGAGGCGCTTGAGATTGTCGATGCGCTGGTGCGCTCCAATGCGGTCGCGCTGGTGGTGCTGGACTCTGTCGCCGCGCTCGTGCCCAAGGCCGAGATTGAGGGCGATATGGGCGATAGCCATGTCGGTATCCAGGCCCGTCTGATGAGCCAGGCCCTGCGCAAGATCACCGGCTCGCTGAGCAAGACCAACACCGCCGCCATCTTTATCAACCAGCTCCGTGAGAAGATCGGGGTGATGTTTGGCAACCCGGAGACCCAGCCGGGTGGCCGTGCCCTGAAGTTCTACTCGTCGGTGCGCCTCGATGTGCGCCGTGTCGAGACCCTCAAGATCGGCACGGACATGGTGGGGATTCGCACCCGTGTGAAGGTTGTAAAGAACAAAGTCGCCCCGCCCTTCAAGCAGGCGGAGTTCGACATCATGTTCGGAACCGGAATCTCCCGCGCGGGCTCGATCATCGATATCGGCACCGAGCTCAACGTGGTCACCAAGTCCGGTGCGTTCTACTCCTACAAGGGGGAGCGAATCGGGCAGGGGCGTGAGAACGCCAAGAAGTACCTGGAAGAGCACCCGGAGATGATGGATGCGATCGAGGCGGAGATCAAGAACTCTGGAGTCGCCGACGATGCCCTCTCCCTGGGAGCAACCGGGGGAGCCGAGGCAGCCGAGGAATAAATCCGACGCGATTGGGTACGATAGGGGCATGCTGAAAACGCTTGCCCCTTTTGTTTTGTTGGACGTGGCTGCTGTGCAGGCAGTGTTTGCATTGTCGACGCCCTTGCCCCTGATTCAAGGTTGGCAGTCTGAGCCAACTGGCTTACCCGCGTTCGCCCAGCTTGCGTGGCATGACGGGCGGGTGTGGGCGCTGGGGACGCTGACCGATGCGGATGTCTTCAACGATGCGACCGAGGACAACCAGAACACGTGGGAAATGGGCGATGTCTTTGAGGTGTTTGTGCGGCGCTCGGACAGCGATGCCTATACCGAGGCGCATGTGACACCGAATGGGGTTCGCTTGCACCTGAGGTTCCCGGATCGGGCGACCATTGCGCTGGCGCGTGGTGGCCAGCTCGACGGGGACACGCTCAAGCACGATCCAAGTGAGATTATCGCTCGGGCGTGGCGCACGGATGAGGGATGGGTGGGGCTTTTGGGCGTGCCGGTGGACGCGGCTCCCGGTGACAAAATCCGGGTGAGCGTCTGCCGCTACGACGCTCACCGTGACGCGGAACCCGATGTCGCCTCGACCTCGAACCACGCCGAGTGCGACTTTCACCGCCCCGACGACTGGCCCGAATACACGATTCCTGGTTAAGCGGGCCGGTTGGCCTCGACGATCTGGGCGTTGAAGATGCCGTGCGTGCTGGCGACCGTCACGTTGTTACCGACCACACAGTTCTCTAGATACGTACCCGCCTTCACGATGGCACCGTCCCAGAGAACAGAGTTCTTCACCACCGCACCCGCTTCGATGATGGCGTTCTTGCCGACCACGGTGTAGTCTGAGATCGTGCCCTCGACCTGTGCGCCCTCGCAGACAAAGCTGTTCTCGCCGACACGTGTGCCAGTAGGGAAGACGACCTTCACCTTACCGTCGAGACAGTCGCGCTGGGCCTTTCGGTAGATCGTCAGGTTGCCCACATCCTCCCAGTACGCATCGGTGGGCACGGCGAGCAGCGGCTCCCCGGCGGCGAGGAGGGCGGGCAGGACATCCTTGCCAAAGCCATAGAAGGTCGCGGCGGGGATGGTGTCGAAGACCGTCTGCTTGAAGAGGTAGACACCCGTGTTGGCGAGGTTGGAGAACGCTGTGCCCGGAGCGGGCTTCTCCTGGAAACGGGTGATAAAGCCGTTATCATCGGTGACCGCGATGCCAAACTGCGACGGGTCCTCGACACGCTTGGCCCCGATGGTCGCGGTGGCGTTCTTGGCCTTGTGCTCCGCGATAATCGCCCCAAAGTCCATGTCCGAGAGATCGTCACCGCCGACCACCATGAACGTGTCGTCGTCGGAGTCCCGGAAAAAGGCCTCGCAGCGCTTCACGCCACCCGCATCTCCCCAGAGCTCGTCTTCCACGGAGTAGGTCACGTGGACGCCGTAGGCAGAGCCATCCCCAATTGTCGCCATGAGCTTCTCGCCCAGGTACTGCACATTGATCATGATCTCTGTTACCCCGTAGTGCTTCAGGTGATCCAGGATATGCCCAATAACGGGCTTTCCAACAACAGGGACGGCGGGTTTGGGGAGGGAACGGGTGAGAGGATCGAGCCGCGAACCGATCCCTGCACCTAAGACCATTGCTTTCATCGTTCTGGATTATAGGTCAGATTTAGTTACTTCCGCATTAGTAATCTAGCCTATATTTGGGAACGGGCAAGGGAGACGCGCGGTTGAAGTCATCGTGACAAACGAACAACTCTTAGGGAAATCCATCCTGCTGACCGGTGCGACGGGTGGAATCGGTCAGGCAACGGCACTCCAGCTGGCGCGTGAGGGAGCGCTCTTAACGCTCTCGGGGCGCAGCGCGGAGAAACTGGAGGCACTCGCAGCGTCTCTGGAGCAGGAGACAGGTGTGCGCCCGTCGACAATTGTCGCGGACCTGAGCCGTGCGCCGCAGGTCGAGAAGCTCCTCGCGGAGGCAACTGCGGAGCGTGGTCTGGATATCCTGGTCAATGCCGCGGGGGTGGGGCTGGTCAAGCCTCTGGAGAACATCAGCCCTGAGGAGATGACCCTGACCTTGGCGGCGAACCTCTACGGCGCGATGCTCCTCTCCCAAGCGGCAGTGAAGGTCATGACCCCCAAGAAATCCGGGCACATTCTCCATGTGGTGGGGATTCTGGGAAAGGCACCGATGGCCCAGGCAAGTGTCTACTGCGCGAGCAAGTACGGGCTGACAGGGTTCTTGCAGGCGCTTCGTGCGGAGGTCTCGCGGCGGCACAACATCAAGGTCACGGGCCTCTATCTCGGGGGCGTGGACACACCGTTCTACGACAACCCGGCCATTGAGATGAAGGTCCAGCGCGATAAGATGCTCTCTGTGAGCGATGCTGCGGGCGCGATTCTCTATGCCCTCACGCAGCCGGCGCATCTCGTACTGGGTGAGCTGACGCTCCAGCCGGAGAGCCACCAGCTCTAAGCGGGCTAGGTGTTGCGCTCGACAATGTAGCGGGCGATCTCGCGCAGGGGCTCGGCGAGTGTACCAAAGGGCTCCAACGCGGCGAGCGCCTCCTGCTCGGCCCTGCGGGCAAGGCGCTTGCTCTCGTCCAGCCCGACCAGCTTGGGGTAGGTCGCCTTATCGTGCTTGAGATCGGAGCCCGCGGGCTTGCCGAGCGTGGCATCGTCGCCGGTCACGTCGAGAATGTCGTCGACGATCTGAAAGGCAACCCCGATCTTCTCGCCGTAGTGGGTGAGGGCTGCCCGTGCCTCGGGGGGGGCGGTGAGGGCACCGGAGACCACACTCGCACAGAGGAGCGCTCCGGTCTTGCGAGAGTGGATGTGCTGCAGGTGCTCCAGGCCGATATCCTGGCCCTCCGCGGCGAGGTCCTCAGCCTGCCCGGCGCACATCTGGTAGCAAGCGCGAGCCAGCAGCACGGCGTGTGTCGGAGCGATCTCAAAGGCAAGGGCTTGGAGGGCATCTCCCGCAAGAATTGCGAGCGCCTCGCCGTACTGGACATGGCACGTCGGCAGGCCCCGTCGCAGGTCGTCGTCGTCCATCGCAGGCAGGTCGTCGTGGATGAGTGAGAAGGTGTGGATCATCTCCAAGGCGCACGCCGCCGGGAGAACGGCTGCGATCTCACTTCCGACTGCCTCCGCGGCGGCGATACAGAGCAGGGGCCGGAGACGCTTACCGCCCGCCAGGAGCGAGTAGCGCATCGCCTCGCGGAGCGGTGAGCCATCTGCAGGACAGAGCTGGTCGAGCGCGGCGTTCACACGGGGCGTGTGGACCGCAACCCAGGCTTCAAAGCTCATTTTCCGACACTGCGCTCCGCGGCGGCGACGGTCTGCTCCAAGAGAGTGGCGATGGTCATCGGGCCGACACCGCCCGGGACGGGCGTGATGGCACTGGCGACAGCAGCACAGCTCTCAAAGTGGCAGTCGCCGACATCGTGGCCGCGGCCCTCGACCCGGTTGTAGCCCGCGTCTAAGACCACAGCACCGGGCTTGAGCATCTCGCCGGTGATCAGCTCGGGGCGGCCCACGGCGGCGACCAGGATATCGGCTTGGCGGGTGAGCTCTGCCAGGTTCTGGGTCTTGCTGTGGCAGATCGTGACGGTGGCATTGGCGTTGAGGAGTGCGATCGCCATGGGCTTGCCCAGGATCACCGAGCGCCCGATCACGACCGCGTGCTTGCCCGCCGGGTCGATACCGTAGCGCTTGAGCAGGGTCATCATGCCCTGGGGGGTACAGGAGACAAAGCTCGGGTGGCCCAGAACAAGATCGCCCAGGCTCGCCCGCCCGATCCCATCGACATCCTTGGCCGGGTCAACGGTCGCGAGGATCTCGTCTTCGTCTAGGCCCTTGGGCATGGGGTGCTGTACTAAGATCCCATGAACATTGGGGTCGGCATTGAGCTGATGGATACAGGCCAGGACCTCTTCTTGGGTCGCATCGGCACCAAAGACATGCTCAAACGATGTGATCCCGGCCTTGGCGCAGGCCTTTCGCTTCATCGAGACATAGGTGACGGAGGCGGGGTTATCGCCCGCAAGGACAGCGGCGAGGCCGGGGGTGATACCGTGGGCTTCTTTGAGTTTGGTGGCGCGGGCGGCCACTTCAGCACGAATCGCCTTTGCGGTGGCGGCACCGTCTAAAATCAGGGGCTCAGACATGGACTTCTTCGACTTCTTTTGATTCTTCTAGGGAGGGCTCTTCGAGTAGGGAGGGCTCTTCAGGGGCGTTTTTTTCTTCGGTCGCACGGATCAGCCCACCGATCACCCCGTTGATAAACTTGGCAGCCTCGCTGGTCGAGTATTTCTTTGCCAGCTCGACCGCCTCATTGGCGACCACGCCTGCGGGTGCACCGGAGAGGCCAAAGAGAATCTCGGTGGCGGCGATCCGTAGGATATTACGGTCGACAATGGTCTGTTGGTTGAGGGGGTAGTGGGTGGAGTGCTGTGCGATGGCAAGGTCGGTCGCATCCTGGTGGGCAAGGGTGCCATCGACCAGGAGGCAGCTGAACTCTGCCGCCTCTTCCTCCAACTTGTTTGCCGCCACGGTCTCTTGCTGGGCAATATCACGCGGCGTCTTGCCTACCTCCATCATGTAGAGGATACGCAAGGCCGTCTCACGCGCGGCACGCCGAGAAGAGGGGGAGGGGGTTTTCGCCATAACGCGGCTATTGTATCGCATCCCTCCCCACGACTCTGATTCCCCTACGTAGGGGGGGCTAGGGGGTAGGTACCACGAGGCGCTGTCCGGGCTCTAGCTGGCCGCTAAGATTCCCGTTCAGCGTGGAGATCACCGCGATATTGTCCATGGTCGAGGTGCCCGGCTGGCTGTAGCGGCGGGCGATACTCCAGAGCGAGTCCCCCGGAGCGACCGTCACGACCTGGGTCTGAGCGGGCTCAGGCACTGCCGCGACCCGGTTGTGTGTGCGCTCGCCCACGGGAGCCGCCGAGCGCGCAACCGTCGCCGCTAAAGCAACCCCGGCGACCGTCAAGCCCACCCAGAGCAAGCGCCGCTTGAGCTGCTTGTTGCGTCGCTGCTGGGCAGCAAACACGCGCTGCCGGGCGTACAGACGAATTTTCTTCTCCTCGTCTGTCCAGAAGTTCCCCCCGTTTCCACTCTCCCACACCATAGTTACACTCACCTTCTGGCTCAACACTCCGCCGGGACAACGCAAGGCGGAAAACCAAATCTAGCAAATTTTCGTTCGCTGGAGTAGTTTATCCGTTCTCTTTTTGTTTGTCAACCAAGTGTTTGCCTAGAGCGCTCTGTGCTGATCTCTTGCCTACTCTGACACGTGGGATTGGTAAGGGGTTCCTCCGTTGTGATAGAACAGACACTAGTGAGACTGCTAGGCGTAGACCTGGGAACCAAGCGGATTGGAATCGCGGTCACCGATGAGCTGGGCTTTGGTGCCTACCCACGGACAACCCTGGCGCGGGCACGCTCCCGCGCCGAGGATATCGCGGCGATCCTGGCTTGGGCCGAACGCGAGGCCGCTGAGGCGATCGTGATAGGGCTGCCGCTGAGCTTCCAAGGCACCAAGAACGACTGGACCCTCCACTGCGAGAGGTTCGCCGCCGCTCTTGGGGAATCCACCGCCCTGCCGATAATCCTCCAAGACGAGTTTTTATCGTCGCAAGAAGCCCAGGCCGACCTGATCGCCGCGGGAGTCTCGCGCAAGCGCCGCGACGCTGTCATCGACCAGGCCGCCGCCGTCCGAATCCTAGAAAGCTACCTAAAGAGCCAGTGAAGAGACCTCTCTGGGCCGTTGTTGCCCCCGCTACAGCATTGTTTGCCGCACTTGTCACGCAGGGCTGTGGTGCCGATGGTAGGCCCGTCGCCGAGCCCGGAGCCGCGCCTCTGGAGCTGACCATCCCCGCCGGCAGTAGTGTGAGCCGGGTGGGGCAGCTCCTGGAGCAAAAGCACGTGATCCGCTCCGCAGCGTACTTTAAAAAAATTGCCACGGGAACGATCCTGCCCGGTGTCTATGCCTTCTCGCCCGCGGATACCCCGGAGGCGATCTACCTCAAGCTCCACAAGGGCGAGGTGGCCGCTGTCAAGGTGACGATCCCCGAGGGCTTTACAGTTAAGAAGATCGCCGCCCGGCTGAAAGAGCGCGGCTTCCTCACCGATGAAACCAAGTTTCTGGCGCTCGCCGATGGCCTGGAAGGGCAGCTCTTCCCCGATACCTACGCCTTCCCGAAGAACACGACCGCCAAGGAGATTGTCGCGCAGATGCACGCGCAGTTTGAGAAGCAGACCAAGGCCCTCAAGCTCACCCCCGAGGCGCTGATCGTGGCATCGCTGATCGAGCGGGAGGCCGAGACCGACGACGACCGGCCCAAGATTGCGGGGGTGATCTACAACCGGCTGGAAAAAAATATGCGGCTCCAGATCGATGCGACCGTCCAGTACATCCTCCCCGAGCACAAGGCGCGCCTGCTCTTTGCCGACCTGAAGACCCCCTCGCCCTACAACACCTACCTCCACGCTGGTCTGCCCCCCGGCCCGATCTGTAGCCCCGGACTGCCGTCGATCCGTGCCGCGCTCAACCCCGAAAAGAGTGACTATCTGTTCTACGTTCAAGGCGAGGGCAAGGGTCATGTCTTTGCTCGGACCTTTGAGGAGCACCGCGCCAATATCGCCCGGATTCGGAAGGGGGGGCACTCGTGAGCCTGCTCAAGACCGACCGGATGCTGCGCCGGGTGAGCGACCTGGAGCTCGCCTGGCTCCAGGAGCGGGGCATCCGCGGGATTGTCTCCGACCTCGACAACACGCTCGCGGCCTGGCACGGCGATGAGATTCCCAGCGAGATCTTGGCGTGGCTGGACGCCGTGAAAGCGGCGCGGATCGGGGTGTGTCTGTGCTCCAACACACGCCGGCCCGCACGCCTCGCCCGAATCGCCCAGACCCTCGGGATCCACCATGTCCCCGGCAACGCCGGCAAGCCCGGCCGCGCAGGGGTTCTCAAGGCGCTGGAGCTGCTCGCTGTCCTCCCCAACGAGGCGGTGATGATCGGCGATCAGCTCTTTACCGACATGGTCGCCGGAAACCGGGTCGGGCTGACCACCGTGCTGGTCAACCCGCTCGCCGACAAAGAGTTTATCGGCACCAAGCTCATCAGCCGCAACGCCGAAAAACTCATCCTGCGTGGGGAGCGCGCCCGCCCCCGATGAGCCTTAGCTGTCGGCTTGCCACCACTGCGCAGGAGCTCGCGCTTTGCAGGGAGCTGCGGCGCGTGGTCTTTATCGAGGAGCAGGGGGTGCCCGAGGAGATTGAGCAGGACCGCGACGATGCGATGGCGCTGCATTTTTTGGGGCTTGAGGGCGCGCAGCCTGTTGCGGTCGCGCGGGTGGTGGACAAGGGGCACGGGGTTGCCAAGATCGGGCGGGTGGCTGTCCTTATGGCGCGCCGTGGCGAGGGGCTGGGCGCGGCGCTGATGGCGTTTGTCCTCACGAGCCTGGCCGAGCGGGGCTTTACGGAGGCGCTCCTGCACGCGCAAGAGCCCGTGGTCGGGTTCTACGAGAAGCTTGAGTTTGCCACCGAGGGTGAGCGCTTCTTCGAGGCCGAGATTCCCCACTTTGCGATGCGCAAGCGCCTTCAGTCCGCCGGGTAGATATTCTCGACACGGCCGTCGGGGTGCCCGAGCAGCAGGCGCTTGGCGAGGCCGATAAAGATGCCCGTCTCGACGACACCCGTGATGACCTTGAGGCGCTTGTCCAGGATCGCGGGGCGCTTGATAAGGCCAAAGGGCAGGTCCAGAATGTAGAGGCCATCGTCGGTGATATACGGCTCCCCATCGGCGAGGAGGCGCAGGCGCGGTGTGACCTCGAACTCGTCCTTGAGCTGTGCGGCGACCGTTGGGACGGCAAAAGGCACTACGGCGAGGGGGAGGGGAAACGCCCCGAGGTGCTCCACCCGCTTGCTGGAGTCGGCGATTACCACAAACTCTGCGGCCGCTGCTGCGACCAGCTTCTCCCGCAGGAGCGCACCGCCGCCGCCCTTGATGAGGTCCAGCCGTGGATTGGCCTCGTCGGCACCGTCGATCGTCAGGTCCGGGCGTGTCTGCGGGGTGAGCGGCACGAGGGGGATTCCCCAGCGGCTCGCGTGTGCAACTGTCGCTTCCGAGGTTGGGATGGCACGAATCTTCAGCCCCTCGGTCTGGACGCGCCGTCCCAGCGCCTCGATAAAGTACACCACGGTCGAGCCGGTTCCAATCCCGACCACCATGCCGTCGCGCACGAGCCCCGCGGCGACCCCGCCGGCGGCTTGCTTCCCGATGTTTGTGTTGCTCATAGGTCAAAAATAAAACCCCCTCCCGCACTGCGAGAGGGGGCGTCTCTGAGGGTGTGCTTAGCCCTTGAGGGACTCGCGGAGGCTCTCCAGCTCGCCGGCGGAGCCCAGGAGCTCGTTGCGGCTGGCGATAAACTTGGCGTACTCGGCCATGAAGATCTTGCCCGGGGTGCGGAAGTCGAAGTTACCGGGCTGCTCCTTGAAGAACTCGCGGTGGACACGGGTCCAGACCAGGCGGCCGTCGGTGTCGATATTGACCTTGCAGACACCCAGCTTGGCGGCGGGGAGGTACTGCGCGGTATCGACTCCCTTGGCGCCCTTGAGCTCACCGCCGGCGGCATTGATGCGCTCGACTTCGTCCTGGGGAACGCTGGACGAGCCGTGCATGACCAGCGGGAAGCCGGGCAGCAGGTCCTGGATCGCCTTGACGCGATCGAAGTGGATGCCCTGGCCGCCGGAGAACTTGTAGGCACCGTGGCTGGTGCCGATCGCACAGGCCAGCGAGTCGCAGCCGGACTGCTTGACAAACTCCAGGGCCTCGTCGGGATCGGTCAGGCAGGCGTTCTTCTCATCGACCTGGACATGCTCCTCGACTCCGCCGAGCATTCCGAGCTCGGCCTCGACCGAGATGCCCTTGGCATGAGCGGCATCGACAACACGCTTGGTGATGGCGACATTCTCCTCAAACGGGGAGTGGCTGGCATCGATCATCACGGAGCTGTAGAAGCCCGACTCGATACACTCGTAGCAGGTCTGCTCATCGCCATGATCCAGGTGAACCGCGAAGATCGCCTCGGGGAAGATCTCCTCGGCGGTGCGGATCATCGCCTCGAGCATCTGCTTGTTGGCGTAGCTACGAGCGCCCTTGGAGAGCTGGATGATGAACGGGGCTTGGCTATCGATGCAGCCCTTGAAGAGGCCCATGATCTGCTCAAGGTTGTTGATGTTGTAGGCGCCGACAGCGTACTTACCGTACGCGTGCGCGAAGAGTTGTTTGGTTGCGACAATCATTTCGGCCTCAGTGTACCCTCCAAAAGAGAGGAATGTCAAAAGCGATCGTCAAGACCAGCATTAGTAGCGTCCTCCGATTTCGATGGCATAGACTGTGTTGCGGGCACGTCGCTCCGTGGGCGGGGAAGGGAGGCGCGTGGCGCTGACCTGGAAGAGAAAGCGATCGAGCCGGACACCGATGGTGTAGCGTACGCCCCAGGAATAGAGGCCGCTGATAATGGGGTCTGGGGCGGTGTCTTCGTAGGGAATAAAGTGTGTCACGAAGTAGCGCCCTAGGCCCGCGCTTGTGTAGAGGCTCCCCAGGCGTCGCTCAAGCTGGAGTCCACCGCCTTGGAAGCTCACCGCGCGCTGTGGCTCGCGCATGAGCTCGGTCTGGGTGAGGATGAGAGAGCCGGGGGTCTTGACACCGCTGTCGAGATAGAAGCCGAGGCTCGTTCGCTCTGTCGGCTTGGCCTTGGTTCCGAGCAGGTCGTAGGTAGCGCCGATTCGCATTCCATTGAAGCCTCCCCAGTTTCCAAGGCCGATGGTGAAGTTCCCCCGGTCTTTGAAGTGACGGTCGTCATCGTCTGCGACGGCGGGGCTTAGACACAGCCCAAGAGTGAGCAAGGAGTAAGTGAGTCTGTGCATGGATCGTTCCTTTTGATACATGACTCTTATTTCGTGAAAAAGTTGCCACTTTAGATGCGAAACGTATTCTCTGGATTCCTGGGAACTGCCCGAGAGGGCTTGTGTTTGTAAAAACATCCCCGTCTTCTCTTGACAAACTGACTGACCAGACGGTATTTTAAAAACTGACCGGACGGTCAGAAAGTACTATGCGAAAGCCAGAAAAACTCGAAGAGCTTCTTCACGCCGCTCATAATGTTGTTGTGCGCGATGGAGTGACACGGCTCACCTTGGACCTCGTGGCCCGTGAGGCCGGAGTGAGTAAGGGCGCGGTGCTCTACTACTTCCCCACGAAGAACGCCCTGATCGGGCAGATGCTCCACACCTGGATGGACTGCCACCAGCGCGACTGGCACGCCGCGATCGAGAAGCAGCCCGAGGGGCCGGGACGCAAGACCCGTGCGCTCCTGAGCCTGATCGCCACACCCGATGCCATGGACGAGCGCGGCGGGGCGGGAATGCTCGCTGCGATCGCCAACGACCCGGAGCTCCTCTCGATCCTACGGGAGAAGATTGGCGACTGGCAGGGCCAGCTCGCCGACGATGACATCGACCCTACTGTTGCTCAGCTGGTGCGCTTTGTGATGGATGGGGTGAAGTTCTCCGAGATCATGGGAATCAACCCGCCCAACAACGAAACCCGCCAGCTCCTTGTCTCTTACCTGGATCAGCTGATCCTAAAATCTGAAATGCCATGAACCACACGCTACGACTCTCTCTGGGACTGCTCCTGCTGGCCACTCCGGCCCTGGCGCAGACCTCCCCCCCCATTAAAAATCTTGAGGATGCCCTTCGTCTCGCACAGGAGAAGAGCCCCAGCCTGCGCCAGTCCAAGGAGCGCGCCCTCAAGACCCAGCAGACCATCAACCAGATTCTCTCCGCGCGCAAGCCCCAGGCCAGCCTCCGTGCCACCTACACCCGCCTACTCAACGGCGGCTCGGGCTTTGGCGGGGGCGGGGCGAGCGGGGGGGCAGGCGTGACCAATCCTTTCCCGGTGCTGCTGCAAAACACCCCGCCTGGAACCCAGCCTGTCCAGCTTCCCGCCGCCACCAGCCGCGCCGAGAGCACGACAAGCACCACCACCACGACAACTACCACGGGCGGCTTCGGCAGCGGCACGGACCTCAACCAGGAGTCGGTGAGCCTGAGCATTACGCAGAACCTCGATCTGGCTGGGGTGATCAAGCTCGCCAACCAGCTGGGCGACCTAGAGCTGGAGGTGCAGGCGCTCGACTACCAGCGCCTGCTGATGGACCTGAAGTACAGTGTCCGCAGTGGCTACTACAGCCTCCTGCGTGCTGAGTCGCTGGTGAAGGTCTCCGCCGCCGCCGTGGCGCAGAGCGAGGAGGCCCTCCGGGTCGCCCGTTCGCAGTTCAACGCGGGGACGGTCGCGCAGTTCGATGTCCTCCGTGCCCAGACCCAGCTTGCCAACAACCAGCAGAGCCTGATCTCGGCCCGCAACCAGGTGATGCTCTCGCGCAATGCCTTTGCCAACAGCCTCGGTGTCGACCCCAGCACGCCGGTCGAGCTGGTCGCGCCCACGGAGATGAAGGAGAAGGACCCGCTCCCCGAACTCGACGAGGCCAAGCTGATCGCCGCGGCGTGGGTAGCCCGCCCCGAGGCGCGACAGGCGGAGGTCTCCCTCACCAAGGCGGAGAAGAACATCAAGCTCTACGGCAAGGGCCTCTCGCCGTCGCTGGGGGCCTCCCTCTCGACCAACTACAACCCCAACCCCGCCTTTATCGGCGACAAGACCACCGGCTCGCTCTCCCTGGGATTGACCCTGCCTCTCAGCGATGGTGGGTCGTCTAAGGCGCAGGCCGAGGGGGCCCGCTCCGACCAACGCGCCGCGGAGATCCAGCGCGAGCAGTACCACAATGGGATCAAGGCCGAGGTCCAGCAGGCCATTATCGCCGTGCGCGATGCCCATGAGCGCGCCCAGACCGCCTGGAGCGCGGTCGAGCAGGCCCGCGAGGCCTACCGAATCGCGCAGGTTCGTTTCCGGGAGGGGGTCGATACCCAGCTCTCGGTCAACGATGCCCAGACCTCCCTCACCCAGTCTGAGACCAATATCGTCAATGCCCGCTACGACTATCTCACCGCCCTGGCGCGTCTCAACCGTGCCCTTGGGAAAGAGTGAAAAGAGTGATCATGAAAAACTATCCCCTGTTTGCCGCCACCCTGAGCCTCGTGCTTCTGGCCGGGTGCGCGCCCAAGACCGATGAGAAGCCCAAAACCGAGCTCCCCACCGCCGGCACGAAGTCAGGCGTAGGTACCCCCGTGCGTGTTGCCACCGCGACCGAGAAGGAGGTGGTGCGTGCGGTGAGTGTCACGGGCTCGATCGCGGCCACGGACTCGGTCGATCTGGCGGCCAAGGTGAGTGCGCGGGTGAGCTTTATCGCCGCTCGGGAGGGCGAGGCAGTCCGCAAGGGCCAGCTCGTTGTCCAGCAAGACGCGTCGGACTACGAGACCCAGGTGCGCTCGTCGGAGGCGACCATCAAGAGCGCCGAGGCCGCCATTAAGAACGCTCAGGCCGGAATCGAGAGCGCCAAGGCATCCTACCAGAACGCGATTGTCAAGCTCGACCAGTCCCGCACCAACCTCAAGCTCACCGATACTCAGAGCGATGCCGGTGTCAAAGACGCCGAGCAGCAGCTTGCCTCGGCGAAGGCACAGCTCGAGATCGCCAAGAAGCCCCAGCGCACCCAGGAGGTCGCCGTGGCGGAGAACAGTGTCGCACAGGCGCAGGCCAACTTCGAGCGCGCCACCAGCGACCGCAAGCGCTACGAGAACCTGGTCCGCGAGGGAGCCGCCGCGCAGATCACGCTCGATCAGTATGTCAATCAGGAGCGGGTCGCCAAGGCCGCGCTCGACTCGGCAAAGTCCCAGCTGGAGCTGGCCCAGATCGGCGGGCGCGACGAGTCCGTGCGCCAGGCCCAGACCGCGGTCGCTCGTGCGGAGTTTGGCCTACGGCTGGCGAAGTCCAACACGCAGAACCTGGATGTGCGCAAAGACGATATCAAGGCGGCGCAGGGGGGAGTGAGCCAGGCCAAGGCCGCGCTCGGACAGGCACAGGCGGGCCTCAGCTCCGCGCAGGCACAGCTGGCACAGGCAAAGGCGGGGCTGGCATCGGCCCAGCAGCAGGTCGCCAACACCCGAATCTACGCCCCCATCGACGGCATTGTCGCAAAGCGCGCCGCGGAGATCGGGCAGCTTGCCGGACCCAGTAGCTCGCTGCTGACCATTGTCGCGCTGGACACGGTCTTCTTCGAGGCGCAGGTCCCCGAGACCGAGATCGCTCAGGTGAAGCTGGGGATGCCGGTCGAGGTAAAAGTCGATGCGCTGACAGGCAAGACCTTCGCCGGGCAGGTGGCCAAGCTCTACCCGGTGGGAAGCACGGCCAGCCGCAACTTTGTGGTCCGTGTTGCCGTCCCGAACCCCGCCCGCTCGCTCCGCCCGGGGATGTTCGCCCGTGGCAGTGTGGTGCTGGAGAAGCGCCGCGGGGTGATTGTCGCCAAGGACGCGCTGGTGAAGAGCGACGAGGGCGCGTTTGCGGTCTTTGTTGCCAAGGGGGGTGTCGCGGAGCAGCGCAAGGTGACGCTGGGGGTGACCACGGCTGAGACCGCCGAGATTCGGAGCGGGGTCAGCGCGGGCGACTCCATCATTGTTGTAGGCCAGACCGCCCTCCGTGAGGGGGCTGCGATCCGTGTGGTCACGGATATCGCGGAGAAATAGGTAGCCTACCCCCTAACCCCCGCCTGGCGGGGGGAATACAAGGAATCCGATTCCAATTTGTCCCCCCGTTCCACGGGGGTTAGGGGGCAGGCTGCGGAGAAATAACTATGTGGCTGACAAATCTTGCCATTAAGCGACCGGTGGCGATCATGATGCTCATCGGGGCGCTGATCGTGATGGGCTTGCAGGGCTTCTTCAAGATGCCCGCCGAGCAGGACCCCCGTGTCGAGTTCCCCTTTGTGACGGTCACGACCGCCTATCCGGGCGCGGGGCCGGGAGAGATCGAGACACTGGTCACCAAGCCGATTGAAGATGCCGTCGGGGCGGTCAATGGCGTCAAGAACGTCACCAGCACCAGCCAGCAGGGTATCTCGGTGGTGGCGATTGAGTTCCTGCTCTCCACCAACGCCGATGTGGCCGCTGCCGATGTGCGTGGAAAGGTCGATGCCGTCCGAGCGCGCCTGCCGCGTGAGGTCGAGGCACCGACTATCCAGAAGGCCAACACCAGCTCGACTCCCATTCTCTACATGGCGATGCGCTCCAAGATCGGGCGCAACAATAAAGAGGTCCGTGACCTCGCCGACCGCGTGGTAAAAGACCAGCTCGGCCAGGTCTCGGGGGTGTCGTCGGTGATTGTCACGGGGGGCGACAAGCGTGAGGTCCAGGTCCGCTTGGATAAGAACCGCCTCGATGCCTACGGCCTGACGGTCACCGATGTGGCGAGCGCGATCAAGTCCCAGAACCTGAACGTGCCGTCGGGGCGCATCACCGAGGGGAACCGTGACTACGCCGTGCGGGTGATCGGGGAGTTTGCCAGCGCCGATGAGCTACGCAACCTGCGGCTGAGCTTTGCCGGGCGCAATGGCTCCGCGGACCGGACGATCCTCATGAGCGACCTGGGTGCGGTCGAGGACACGGTCGCCGAGCGCACCGAGAGCGCCCTGCTCTCCCAGCGCCAAGGCCCCGGCGCCCTCCCCGACTCCACCGACACGGTCTCGATCGCGGTGCAGAAGACCAGCGAGGGCAACACGGTCGATATTGTCAAGGGAGTCCGCAAGCAGATGGTCTCCCTGGCCAAGCTCCTCCCCGACGATATCGAGTTCACCACGACCCAGGACAAGGCGGTAAAGACCGACGAGAACCTGAAGGATGTGGAGATGACCCTGGTGATCGGGGCATTTCTGGCGGTGACCATTGTCTTCTTCTTCCTGCACAACTTCCGCGGGACCCTCATTGTCGCCCTCTCGATTCCGACCTCGATTATCGCCACCTTCCTGGTGATGTACTCGATTGGGTTCACGCTCAACTCCATGACCCTGCTGGGGCTCTCGCTCGCGGTGGGAATCCTCGTGGACGACTCCATCGTGGTGATTGAGAACATCTACCGCCACCTCGCGCTGGGGGAGACACCTGAGGAAGCCGCGCGCAACGGCCGCAGCGAGATCGGGATGGCCGCCGTGACCATCACCCTGGTCGATGTGGTGGTCTTTGTGCCCGTGGCGTTTATGGGCGGAATTGTCGGGCAGTTCTTCCGTAGCTTCGGCTTGACCGTGGCGATTGCGACTCTCTTCTCGCTCCTGATGAGCTTCACCCTCGCCCCGATGCTGGCATCGCGCTGGTACAAGAAGGGCGAGTACGCCGAGCCGCACGGGGGCTTCTTTGGTGCGATCAACCGCTTCTACACCCGCCTGGAGAACTCCTACGAGCGGGCGCTGGGCTGGGCGCTGGTGCACCGTGGCTCGGTGATCTTTATCGGAAACATGGCCCTGGTGCTGGTTGTCCTCTGGATGGCCGCCGCCGGGAGCGGCGCGGGTGCGATCAAGATGGCGATGCCCCTGGCGATTCTGCAGCTCGTGGTCGGGGCGATCCTGGTGGGCGTGAGCAAGCTCAAGAAGCGCTTCACGATCGAGCCGCTGATCACCACGGCGATCGGGGCGATTGCGACCGTGATTGTCACGGTTCTTGCCGGCCAGGTCGGAAAGCCGCTGGGCTTCCGGTTCGCGCCGGGCCAGGACCAGGGACAGGTCGCACTGACGGTCGAGCTGCCCGCCGGGGCGAGCCTGGATGCGACCAACCTGGTACTCAAGCAGATCGAGGCCAAGATCCACGATATCCCGGAGATTCAGTACATCGAGAGCTCGGCGGGCTCGACCGCAACCGGCGGCTTTGGCTCGACCAGCAACAACGGAACCAACTTCGGCCAGGTGCGTATCACGCTCAACGACCCGATGGGAACCCTGGACCGCCTGGAGCCTTGGAAAGACCACTCGGACCTGCGCACCCGCAGCGATGTGGAGATCGCCACGATTGTGCGTGAGCGGGTGAAGGACATCCCTGGCGCGGACATCAAGACCGCCGAGGTCTCGGGCTTCAATGGGAGCGCCGCTCCCGTGCAGATCGAGATTGTCGGGCCCAACATGGACGAGAACATCGTCAATGCTCGCAAGGTGCGTGCGGTGCTGGAGAAGACTCCGGGCATCCTGACCCCCGATATTAGCTATAAGGCGACCAAGCCCGAGGTACAGGTGGTGCTGGACCGCGAGCGTGCGGCGCAGTTTGGCCTGACGGTCCAGCAGGTCGCACAGGCGCTGCGGGATGCGGTCGAGGGAAATATCGATGCCAAGTTCCGCGACAACGGTGAGCAGTACGATATCCGTGTCCAGTACAACCGGATCGACCGCGGGTCGGTGGCGGACGTGGGGAGCGTGATTATCGCGACCAAGAACGGCCAGCCGATTCGGGTGAGCGATGTGGCCAAGACCCTGGAGGGCCGCGGTCCCACCAAGATCGACCGCAAGAACCGCCAGCGCCAGCTTGTGGTGAGCGCGTATCTCGCGCCGGGGCTGGTGATCGGCAACATGCAGCAGAAGATCGACCCGCAGCTCAAGACCATCGACTTTGGCAAGGCCAAGTACCAGTGGGGCGGCGAGGCCAATACGATGGCGGAGGAAGGGGTCTACATGGTGACCGCGCTGGGCCTGGCGATCACGCTGGTCTACATGCTCATGGCGGCGCTCTTCAATAACTTCCTCTACCCGCTGATCATCATGCTCTCGATTCCCCAGGCGCTGGTCGGGGGGCTGCTGGGGCTGATTGTCACGGGCAAGCCGCTGAGCATTATCGCCATGATCGGGGTGATCATGCTGATGGGGCTGGTGACCAAGAACGCCATTCTCCTGGTGGACTTTACCAACACGCTCCGGGAGCGGGGCTACCGCCGGGAGGACGCCATCCGCGAGGCCGGCCCGACCCGTCTGCGGCCCATCCTGATGACGACGCTGGCACAGATCCTCGGCGCGATGCCCATCGCGCTGGCACTGGGCCGTGGCTCGGAGTTCCGCCAGCCGCTCGGAATCGTCGTGGTGGGCGGTCTGTGTCTCTCGGCGCTGTTGACCCTGCTGGTGATTCCCTGTGTCTACACCGTCTTCGATGACCTCGGTGAGGGCTTCGCACGGGTGAAACGACGGCTCACGGGACGCTAGCCAGCTCCCCTTAGCCCGCTCCAGAGTTTCGTGCTCTGGGGCGGGCTTTTTCTTGTAGAATGGCCTATGGACAGGGCCACCAGCTACCTTTACTTTACCGGGCAGTTTTATCGTCGCAGCACAACGAAGAAGGCGACTCTAGATGCGCGGGGGCCGTACCGGCTCTGGCGGGTTCGCCCCGATGGAACGGGCCTCAAGGCGCTGACCGATAGCAAGCAAGATGCGCTGATGACACGGCTGGGCGCGGATCGAACGGGCGTCTATCTGGAGCGTGGGCAGCGCTTTGGGAGTGAGAATGTGCTTCACCACTTGTCCCTGCGCGACGGCACGCTGAAGCGTTGTGCGGAGCTGGAGGAATTCTCCGCGGGTCACTTCTCCCCCAATGGGCGCTTTGTGGCAAACACCAGTCAGGTCTATGATCGCCAGACCGGAAAAACGAAAGAATTCCCTGAGGACACGATTGACCGTGCCTGGTCGCCGGATAGCAAGCGACTCTATCTGCTGGACTATGCGAGCCGTGCGACCATCCTAGAGCTTGCCACGGGCAAAGAGTCGCCTGCGCCGGTTCTGTATAACTGCAGCTGGCTCCCTGATGGCACTTTGGTCGGGGATAGCCAGCAGGAGTTTCAGGGGCAGTTCCCTTTTTTATATCTACGTCCCGGTGCGGCAAACCCAGAAAAACGGATGCTTAAGCCACTTGGGGAGCCGGATTGGAGGGTGGGACTGACGTACCGTCGTTGGTGGCATCCCCTTCCTGGCAAACCAGACTGGCTTCTCGCGGAGACCGTGGGAGGCAGGTCAGACGGTGAGCACTACACTTGCGTTCTGGCGGATCTGAAGCAGCGCACTTGGAAACCTCTCTCGTTAGGGCGGCTGGTGGGAATCAGCCCCGATGGCAAGCACATCGCCACCGCTGAGGAGGAGTGGATCGGGGCGTACAAGCGTGGTGGGCAGCGCTGTGGGGCGCTGGAGATCATCACGCTCGCCACCGGAAGACGCCGCGCCATCACCACCAACCTTGTCTCGATCACCGGAGGGTTTTGGCGATGAGTGCCCCCGTTTGTATCGCCCCCGTGGGAGGGGGGCCGCCCAGAGGGCACCCGCGGGCGTTCCGCCGCAAAGGCCTCCGGCCATAATTCGGGATGGCCGAAGGCCTTCGTGTCGGAGCCTGCGACGACAGCAAGACCGGGTACCCCTTGGGTGCGTTCATGGGGGCGATTAAATGTTCATGGGGGCGGGCTAAACCCACCCCTTCACGATCTCCAAAAACGCCTCCGGGGCTTCGTCGTGCGGCAGGCCACCGACGTTGTTGAGAACCACGAGCTGCGCATCGGGGCGGACCTCGAGAAATGCCTCGGACTGGGCGATGGGGGTCTCGCTGGCGGCGGCGCCCCAGAGTAGCTTTGGAGCCTCGGGGAGCGCGGCGAGGGCGTCGGCGATATTGCAGTTTAGGTAGCCGCCCAAAAAGTAGGGAAGCACCCGGTCGCCGCCTTGCTGGTGTGCCGCACGGTGGAAGTGGGTGACCAGGGCATCGTCCACGGGCTCCGGCGATGCGTAGACCCGCAGCTTGAGGTACTGGCGCAGGCCGGGGCGGCTGGTGATCAGGTTGTAGAGAGTCGCGCCCAGCACGGGGAGCTTGAGGGCCGTTGTGATCGCCTTCCCGGCGGGCTGGAGCGGGGCCGAGAGCGCCTGCAGGCCGGTCGGGCAGACCAGGATCAGCCTATCGACCAGATCGGGGCGGCGGTGCGCCAGCGCGACTGCAAACGCGGCCGAGAGCGACGAGGCGATGATATCGGTCTTCTGGCCAATCGCCTGCTCGATAAAGTCGGCGATCAGGTCTAGGTAGGTCTCAGCGGTGTAGGTGATCTTGGGCTTGTCGGACTTGCCAAAGCCTAGCAGATCGGGGGCAAAGACCTGGCGCGTCTCCGAGAGTGGCCCAAAGACATGCCGCCACTCAAACGCCGAGCAGCCCGCGCCAATGGCGTGCAGGAGCAGCAAGGGTTTGCCCTCGCCCGCCACTTCATAGGCGATATCGCCATCCGGGAGCGGCAGCCACTTTGCCTGCCCACCCGTCTGTCGGTACATCAGGGGCGGCGTCCGGTGGAAGATCGCCGCGTTGATGATCGCCACGGTTCCCACGGCCACGCCCGCCCACAGGAGCTTCTTGAGCATCCCACTGCCACTCTTTTGCGTCTCGTCGCTTGCCTCAGACATAGATCGGTTATACCGCAAATTCCCCCTGCCTGGCGGGGGTTAGGGGATAGGATCGGAAAACTCGCGCAGGCACTCCGCCGCCACCTCGCGCAGGCGCACCGAGCGCGCGTCCCGGCTCATCCGCCGCAGCACGGGCTGGATATTCCCATCCCGCGCCGATGTCAGGGCGAGGCAGATCGCAATCGCCAGGTCTTGCAGTGTCAGAGGCTCCTCCGCGATAACCGCAAGCTGGGCACGAAGCGCAAAGGGAAGGGTAAAGACCGCCTCCCCGCTCAGGGGCGTGAGAGTGCGTGTGAGAGCCCGCTCCAGCAAAAGCCGCTGCGACATGGGGGCGTGCACATAGGCCTCAAGCAAGAGGGGAATCAGCTCGGGCGAGGTGCAGTGGGGAAGGTACTCCGCTAAGAGCAGGTTTAAGCGTTGCTGGCGCCGCTGCGCGGCAAGCGATTTTTTAGGGGTGAAGGGGCTCTCCGTAAAAAGGCCCAAGATAAGCTGGATAAGAAAAATGCCTTTAATATACGGAATATGAAAATGCTTCATTGTCAACAAGATGAGGACGTAACCAACTACGGACACTGTCGGCTTAACAAGTAGTTGAAACCGCCAGTATTTTTTGACTAAGGGGCGGTCGCCTTGTTGTTGTGCCAGGAGAAACTCCACGGCTTGCTCGGGCGTGAGGCTTGCCAGAACGGGGTCGCTGTCTTTCCACGCTTTGCTGGCTATGCGCTCGGCGAGGCGGGTTTGCCAGGCGTCGGGCGGTATTTGCCGTTGCTGTTGCACTAGCGGCTACTCTCCAAGGAGGCGAGGCACTCCAGGGCGGCTTCGTGGAGGCGCTCGGTGGGGGCGAGGTGGGCGATCTCTTGGGCGAGGGGACGGATGGCGTGGTCTTGGAGGCTCCCGAGGGCGAGGAGCAGCGCGATCCGGAGCTCGTCGGGCGTTTCGAGGGCTCTCAGCCAGGCATGAAGCGGTGCGCGGGGGAGCGCGGCGAGCTCGGTGGGGCTGGCGTAGGCGAGCTTTTGCGCCAGCCGCGCCTGGGCGAGCCCGATCAGAGGTGGCTGTGTGGATACGGGGAGCGCGGCAAGGAGGGTCACCCGGTCCACGAGGGACAGTGGGAGCGTGTCGTCCTTGAGAATCGCCAGCAGCTGAGCGTAGAGCTCGGCCTCCTCACGTCTCTCGGTGTTGGCACGGGTGATGAGCATCGGGAGCCAGAAGGTCATGAGGAAGATCAGGGCAAGAAGGGGCAGGGGCTGGGCACTTCCAAGGAGAGCGGGCAGGGCGATTAGCAGTAGGAGTCCGATCACCAAGACCGTGCTGAGAGGGAGCAGGGCGCGCTTGAGCAGCGGGTTCTCTCGTCGCTGGGCGTAGCGCTGGGCGAGGGCAACGGGGGAGAGCGCTTGCTGCTGCGGCATACGCATATTGTACCGGCTAGAGGCGGCGCACGACGAGCCGATAGAGCATTCTGGGGCCGCCCCGCTGCTGTGCATCTCCGATTTCGAGGAAGTACATGCCGTCGGTGGGGGCGGTAAAGAATAGGCGGCGGTCTACGCGCAGGCGGCCCGTGGCGAGCGTGAGCATCCGGCGCTGGGAGTCGCGCAGGCGCACGAGGGGATCGAGGTCGGAGAGGGACGAGCGTGCCCCGGTGACCGTGATCTCGAGTTTCTCGCCGCGCTTTAAGGGGAGCTGGTAGAGATGCGCTTGGTCGTTGTCCAGGTTGGTCTGGACGGCGAGTGAGGGAGCGGGCACGAGGGAGAACGCCTGGTCGAAGCGGCTCAGGGGCTTCTTGACCGTCACTTCCTTCACCGCGGCGACAAGCACGGGCAGCTTGATGGTCGGGCTGTCTTTGGGATGCACGAGCGTGAGCTCGAACGACTCGGGCGGGCACTCGGCGGGGACGATTACTTCGACCGTTGCTGTGTTGGGTTTCGTGTCGAGGAGCTTGGCTTGAAGCGGGCCCTTGACCGTGACCCCGCTCGGGGTGAGGTTCTCTCCGGTGAGCGTCAGTGTGGTCGTCTGCCCCGCCACCAGCCCAAAGACCGTGAGCTCCTTGAGCGTGGGCTTATTTTGCACGGCTCTCGATGCTCCGCAGGAATTTTCGTGTTGTCAGGTCCCAGAGAAAGAGCTTGCCATCGAGCGTCCCCGCGATCAAGGTCTTGCCATCGGTGGTGGCGGCGAGGCTCGTGACCCAGTCCGTGGCATCGCCAAGCTCTAGCTGGTAGTCGCGCCCATTGGCCGCAAAGACCTTGATCTTGCGCGATGCGGAGACCCAAAAAAGGCGCTGGTTGTCCGGGGAGAAGGCGCAGGCGGTGAGGGCTTCGGCCTCGTACTGGGTGGCATCGGGGTTCTCAATAGGGCCGTCTTTGACACTCCAGATGCGCACGGTCTTGTCCGCCGAGCCCGTGACGAGCCGCTTGCTATCGGGGGAGAAGGCGAGGCGGACGATGGCATCCTGGTGGGCATTGAGCGCTGCCACCCGGACACCGTCTTTGGTGCGGTAGAGCTTGGCAGTGCGGTCGGCGCTTGCGGTTGCCAAGAACTCCCCCGACGGGCTATACACGACGGCCAGCACGGTATCGGCGTGGTCTTTCAGGAGCCGAAGCCGCTGGCCCGTTGCTACATTCCAGAGCGCGGTGGTCTTGTCGAGCGAGCCGGTCGCGATTTCGTCGGTGCCACTGCGCCACGCCACGGAGACCACCACATCGGTGTGCCCTGTGAGGGTCTTCTCCACTTTTCCGCTGGCAAGCGCAAAGATCGCTACCTCGCCGCTCTCGCCCGGGACCCCACCCGCCGCCGCGAGCCGCTCCCCACTTGCCTCCCACGCTAGGCTCTGCACTTGATCGGCGCATCCGGTCAGCGTCTTTTGCAGCTCTCCCGTCAGCGGGTCCACGAGCCGCACCACCCGGTAGCCGCCCACCGCGAGGGTCTTGCCGTTGGGAGACAAGGCGAGAGCAGTGACAGGGGCTAACCCACCCCTTGCTCCCCTCCCTTCGCCCCTCGGAACGAGGGTTTCAGGCGAAGGGAGGGGCTGGGGGAGGGATGTCGCCGCCACTAGGCTATCGATTTTTGCCCCCTCATCGATCCAGCGCTTGAGGGTGCCGAGCTGGACCTTATCGAGCGCGCCGCTCGGGGGCATCTTGGGCTTGAGCTCGCCGTTACAGTAGCGCAGGAGATTGCTCTGGGCACCCTTGCCGGGGACGACCGCAGCGCCGTGCCGGCCACCGGCGAGGAGCTTGGCGACCGTGTCCATGGAGTAGCCGCTGGCGGGGGTGGGGCCAGAGTGACAGCCCATGCAGCTGGGGCGCAGGATCGGGAGGACGTCGCGGCTGAAGACAATCGCTTTGGCTGGGGGCGGCTGCGTCATGCCCCCGACCAGAGCTCTTTGACCGGCTGGCACTCGGGGAGGATGGCGACCGGGCGGCCCGACGGTGAGATGAGATGCTTTTCGTAGTCGATCCCGAGCGCGTGGTAGATGGTCGCGGCCACTTCCGTGGGGCGAATCGGGCGGCTGACCGTGTACTCCCCGCGCTCGTCGGTCTCCCCAATCACTTGGCCGCCGTGGACACCCGCGCCGGCAAAGAGCATACAGCCCGCGTTGCCCCAGTGATCGCGGCCAGCGTCTTTATTGAGCTTGCTCGTGCGCCCGAACTCCCCGAAGACGGCGACAAGCGTGTCTTTCAGCAGGCCCCGCTCGCTCATGTCCGAGAGGAAGGCGGCGAGGGAGCGGTCCAGCGCGGGGAGGGCGCTGTCGCAGCCCTCGTAGATCTTGGCGTGGTGGTCCCAGCCGCCTTGGTTCACCAAGACAAAGCGCGTGTTGGCCTCCACCAAGCGCCGTGCGAGGAGGAGCTGGCGGCCCCAGAAGTCCTTGCCGTATTTGGTTTGGGTCGCGTCGGACTCGGCCTTGAGGTCAAACGCCTTGCGCGCCTCGGGGGAGAGGACTAGCTGTGCGGCCTTCTGCTGAAACGCATCCATGCTCGTGAGCGCATCGCTGTACTCGAACTTCTTAGCGACATTGTCGAGGGCTTGGCGCATGCTCTGGCGGCGGGTCAGGCGCTCCTCCGCGACTCCGGGCAGGAGCGAGAGGTTCGGCACCTGCCAGTTGCCGTCGCCGACATTGCCCGCCTTAAACGACTCGTAGCGCTCCCCAAGCCAGGCCGCTTTCCCCAGCTCCCAGGTGAAGCTGGCGTTGCGCGGGATGGCGATATGGGGCGGGAGGGTGCTCAGCGGAGCCAGCTCATGGGCACAGATCGCGCCGAGGCTGGGGTAGTCGCCGCCCTGCATCAGGCCATAGTTTCCCGTGAGCATCCACTGGGTCGCGGTCTCGTGGTGGTCGGAGCCGGTCACTTGCCCCCGGCAGAGCGCGTAGAGGTGGGTAAGCTTCGCCAGCTCGGTCATCTTGTCGGAGAACTTGATCCCGGCTAGCTTGGTCCCAATCGTGCCGTACTTGCCACGAATCTCCGCCGGGGCCTCGGGCTTGGGATCGAACGAGTCATGATGCGTCAGCCCGCCCCCGAGATAGACCACGACCACGTTCTTGGCAAGTGGCTTCTCGGTTCTGCCGGATGCCTCACGCGCCAGGAGCTCTGGCAGGCTCAGCCCCACTGCGGAGAGTGCCCCAAGGCGCACGAAATCCCACCGCGTCATCCCATCGCAGCGCGCATACTCCCGACCGGCATTGACATCCAGCATCGTCGTTCTCTCTCTCCCTAGCTTTTAGCTGGGATAGTTCTCGCTATGGAGCTCCATTGCCACCACTCGCCCACGGCGGAAGCGGAACAGGGCTTTGTACTCAACTCCCTGCTTTGGGGTTCCGACACGGTGGTGGTAGGACCAGACTTCGTCTCCGGGCATGTAGGTGCTACCACCGCGCCAGGTGGGCTTGCCCATCTCCCGGAAAATCTTCTCGGGGCGATCCCCGATGCTAATTCCACGTCCTGTTTCTAGGGGAAGCGGCTTTGCCTCGAACTTGAGATCGCTCACCCAGGCGGCATCGGTGCTACGGGACATCTCTTCCGCACTCGGAAAGAGCCGTAGGTGCTTCAGCGCGCCATCGCAGTCGCCGCTTCGTACTAGGACATAGCCTGTCTTCGGATCGCGTAGGTGAACTTCCGTCGATTTTTCAATCGTATAACCTGCCAGTAAAAACTCAAGAGGTGCCTTCATTTTCTTTACCTTGTGTTATTCCACCAATGGCGCTCGCTCTGTTTTGTGAAGCATCAGACTACATTGGCTTCTTCGGTCAATTATACCGTTTATCCCGCCGATGGGAACGGCCGGACTGAAGAGCCTACGGCTGCGAAGGGCGTTCCTCCCATAAATCTGAGTATGCCCGGCACGGGCTTTGTAGCGGAGCCTGCGACGCTCTCCAGTCCCGCCCCTCCAACGGGCGGGATCAGTGATTGAAGAGAAACTCCGGGCTGTTGAGGAGCGCCCAGAGCGCGTCTTGCAGGGCTTCGTCGCGGTTCTTGGCAGCCGTGAGCTGGGCTTCGAGCGCGAGCCGCTCGGCGGGCTTGGGGTAGCGGGCGAGGGCGGCAAGAAAGAGCGTGTCCAGGATCTCTTCGTTCGTTTTCTTGGCCCTCACCAGCTGGCTGACAATCCCCTCGCCGCTGGTGAGCTTATTCTGCACCTCTTGGGAGTTGAGCAGCGCCAGTGCCTGCCCGAGGGCGGGCTCGCAGGTGCGCTCGGACTCGCCAGAGAGAATGCGCGGCGGGCGGCCAAAGGTGTCGAGCATCACGGAGGGAATCTCGGCATCGGCGACCTCGATGGCGCGCGCTCCCTCAGGCTGGCCTTGGTAGCGGTCGGGGACCTGGGTCACTTGCGCGAGGGCATCGGCGAGCTCCTCGGCAGGGAGGCGACGTGGGAGGTAGTGCGAGAAGTAGCGCGTGTCAAGGCGGCTACTCGGGGTGGCGGTGCTGGTGCGCTGGTAGGTGATCGAGAGGCAGATGGTCTTGAGCAGGGCCTTGAGCTTGAAGTTGCTCTTGCGCAGGTCCGCGGCGAGGGCGGCCAGCAGCGGCTCGTTGCTGGCGGGGTTGGTGGAGCGCAGGTCGTCGATCGGCTCCACAATCCCGCGTCCAAAGCAGCGCGCCCAGAGCCGGTTGGCGGCGTTGCGCGCGAAGTCGTCTTGGGCCACGAGCCAAGCGGCTGCCTTCACCCGCCGGTCTTCGTCCTTGGCGAAGACCAGCGCGGAGCGGTCGAGGGGGCGCGGCTCGGAGATCTCGTTGGTGCGCAGGTGGCGCAGGTTCGGGTCGTGCTTGGCCTCGAGGCGCTCGGGGATGCCGTCCTCGTTCTCGCCGCCGCCGCTGACTTGGTGAAAGAGCGCCGCAAAGTGGTAGTAATCGTCTTGCGTGAACTTCTCGCTCGGGTGGTTGTGGCACTTGGCGCACCCGATCCGCTGGCCTAGGAAGGTCTGGGCGATCAGCTCCGTGGAGTTCTCCGTGGCGCGCACCCAGTAGCCCTGGTTCGGTTTCTGCGGCACACGGCTGAGCCAGAAGAGGCCGGCCCGATTGTCTTCCAGCGGCCCCGAGGCGGTGAGGATCTTGGTGGCGAGCGTGTCCCACCCGGTATCGGCGTTGAGCTGCTCCGCGAGCCAGGCCTGGAGCTGCAGGGCGTACTTGCGGCTCATGTTCTCCTTGCGGAGCGTGAACAAGTCCCCCAGCTTGAGCGCCCAGATCAGGCCAAACTCCGGGCGGGAGAGCAGGCTGTCGATGAGCTTCTCGCGCTTGTCGGGGGCTTTGTCGTCGAGAAAGGCGCGTGCCTCAGCCTCGGTGGGGAGGGTGCCGATCAGGTCGATAGAGACGCGGCGCAGAAACTCGCTCTCGGTGCAGCGGCCCGACGGCTCGATATGGAGCGCCTTGAGCTTTGTGTTGACCGCATCGTCGATGTAGTTCGTGCGGGCGGTGAAGGCGCTGTCTTTGAGTTGGTTGGGGAACGGGGCGCTCAGGCGGACAATCGTGAGCTTGTCGCGGTACTTGGCCAGCACTGCGGTCTCCCCCGAGCGGAGCTGCTTTGCCATGCCATCGTCGGTGACCGAGGCGATCGCGGGATCGTTGACGGAGAACAGGGCGCGGTGGGTGACATCCTCGGTGCGGCCATCGGTGTAGGTGGCGCGGACCAGCAGGCGCTGGGTCTCGCCGGGCAGGAGCGTGCGGTCGCCGGGGAGGATCTCGAGCTTGGCGAGGGGCGCTTCTTTCTCAGCCGGGCCGGGTGCACCCTGCTGGAGCCAGCCGAGAAGAAGCTGGTGCTCGGGGGAGCCCTTCGTGAGCACCGTCCCGCCGCGATGGGGAAGCTCGCCCAGCGGCTTGCGTAGAAACAGGCTCCGCTCCGGTGCCTCGCGGGTGATGCGGCGGCCACTCAGCGCCTTGACAATCGCCAGAAAGTCCTGCTCGGGGGCGTAGCCGCGCAGGGAGAGCTTAAAGCCGCCCTTCCCCGACGCCGCACCGTGGCACGTCCCTTGGCTGCAGCCCAGCTTGGCGAGGGTGGGGGCCACATCGTTGACAAAGGAGTAGGTGGGGGCGACTCCGGTGTTCTTGACGCCCACCGGAATCTTGGCGCTGACACTGCCTAGCTCGGCCTTGAGCGCGCCCGTGCCGTCGGTGCGCGGCATGAGCGTGCTTCCTGCGAGCTGGAGCAGCGACGGTGGCCAGGTGCTGAGCTTGGCCTGGCCCGTCACGTCTTTGCGGCTCCCATCGCTCAGGACCGCCGTGACGAGCACCCGCTGCCGTGCCAGGCGACCGTCCAGCGCCACCGACGACGGGGTCACTTCCAGGCGTGCAACCTTGGGGGGCGTAGCGGCTAGGAGCACAACCGCGAGCAGTGAGGCGAGCATGGTGGGATGATACCAGAATCCAGGCACTGTGAACTTTCCGATAGAGCGCAACGGAGTGGGGGGTGGGGTGTCTCTGTTTGTGGAGGAAAGAACCATGAAACCAACCATCGCCGCCCTTCTCTGCTTGACCACCCTCGCCCCACTTCCCGTCGTGGCCCAGACCAGCCACCCCGTGAGCAAGGTGGTGAAGACTGTCCAGAAGCACCCCACGGCCACCGGAGTAGCGGCGGGAATCGCCACCCATGCGGCGCTGAAGCGCTCCGCAGCGGCCAAGAAAAAGCAGCGCCAGAAGCTCACCTGGGCCGAGCGCCACCCGACCCTCACCGGGATCGCCGCCGGGGCCGCGACACGACTGGCGATCAAGAAGTCCACCGCGCCGCACAAGTAGGTTTTTAGCAAAGCCGGGCAAGGGTACGATAGGGGCAATATGACCCTTCGTACCTTTGACCCCACCCGCGACTACCCTGCCGTCGTCGCCATCTACAACGCCAACTTCCCAGGCTTCCAGGAGTCCGAGAATGAGTTCCGCTTTAGTGACAATTACCGCGACGAAAAACACCACTTTGCTCGCCTTGTCGCGGAAGACGATAGTGGCGCGGTTGTTGGCTTTGGCCAGAGCGGCCACGACACGCACAGCTTCCACCCCACCCACTTTGAGGTAGATATCTTTGTCGCGCCCGAGCAGCAAGGGAAGGGCTACGGCAAGGCGCTCTTTGACCGCGTTCTCGCCGACCTGGCACCTCTCCAGCCCACCGTGCTCCGTACCCACACGGTCGAGGGCACCGAGCGCGCCCTGCGCTTCCTCACCGACCGGGGCTTTGTTGAGGGCATGAGCTACGCCGAGTCGTGGCTCGATGTGGACGCGTTTGATCCCAGCCGCTTTGCCGGTGCCGAGGAGCGCGTGCTCTCCCAGGGGATTCGTCTCACGACACTGGCGGAGCTGGGGGCCACCAACCCCGACGTGCGCCAGAAATTCTACGCGTTCACCCAGATTATCCAGGCCGATATTCCCTCACCAGAGCCCTTCACGCCGCTCCCCTACGAGGTCTGGGCCAAGCGCTTTGAGCACGCGGGCTACCTCCCCGAGGCGAACTTCTTGGCACTCGATGGCGACTCCTTTGTGGGGCTGAGCACGCTCTGGGCACGTGAGGCCGACAACCACCTTCAGACCGGAGCCACGGGCATTGCGCGCTCGCATCGCCGTCGGGGGATCGCGCTTGCGCTGAAGCTTCGTGCGCTCGCCTTCGCCAAAGAGCGCGGCGCTCCCATCATCCGCACTGACAACGAGGTTAACAACGAGGGAATGCTCTCGATCAACCGGGCACTGGGCTTTGTGCGCCAGCCCGGCTGGGTCGGGTTTGTTGCTTCCCCCCCATCCCCCGCCGGGCGGGGGTTAGGGGGCAGGAGAGAGGCGGTATACTAACGCGTTATGCTAGCTAGAGAGCTTCGCCAGAAGTACATTGAGTTTTTCGAGAGCAAGGGTGCCCTGCGCCTCCCCTCCGACCCGCTGCCCACCGACGATCCGACGCTGCTGTTTACCGTGGCGGGGATGGTCCCGTTCAAGGCCTACTTCGAGGACCGCGCCACGCCGCCGCGCCGTAGCATTGTCACGAGCCAGAAGTGTCTGCGCACCAAGGATATCGAGGACATTGGCGATATTAGCCACTGTACGTTCTTTGAGATGCTGGGCAACTTCAGCTTCGGGGACTACTTCAAGAAAGAGGCAATCGCCTGGTCCACGGAGTTTCTCTTCGACGTGCTGAAGCTGGACCGAAGCCGGATTCGCGTGACGATCTACCAGGACGACCAAGAGGCCTACGACTTCTGGCGCGCCAATGGCATGCCCCACGAGCGCATCACGCGGCTCGGGCAGAAGACCAACTACTGGCCCGCCAATGCGATGGTCGAGCAGAGCCAAGGTCCGTGTGGCCCGTGCTCGGAGATCTTCTTCGACCTGCAGCCGCACCTGCCGTTTGACCAAGAGTGGGACGGCGAAGGCACGCGCTGGCTGGAGATCTGGAACAATGTCTTCACGCAGTTCACCGGCCAGGGCACGGGCGCTGACTACAAGCTGATTGAGCTGCCCAAGAAAAACATCGACACCGGCATGGGCCTGGAGCGCACTGCGGCGGCGATCAACAACCTCGCCGGCCCGTTCGAGACCGACCTCCTGCGCCCCGTGATCGCCGTGATGGAGCAGCTCTCGGGCAAGAGCTACACGTCGACGCCCGACTCCACCACCGATATCGCCTTCCGCCGGATCGCCGACCATGTGCGTGCCACCACGTTTCTCCTCGGCGATGGCGTGACGCCCGGCCCGAGCGCACAGGGCTACATCCTGCGCCGCCTGATGCGCCGCGCGATTGTGGCGGGAATCCGGCACCTGGGCTTTGAGAGCGAGACCTTCATGGACCGCGCGGTTCCGGGCGTGATCGAGAACATGAAGGACTACTACCCCGAGCTCGTGGATCGCCAGGAAGCCATTCTGGAGGCCGTGAAGCTGGAGGAGAAGACCTTCCGCGATGCGCTCCGTAATGGCCTCGGGCGTCTTGAAGACGAGCTGGCGAAGGGAACCCTGGACGGTGCCCGTGCCCACTACCTCTATCAGACCTTCGGCCTGCCCTTTGAGGTCACCGCCGAGGTCGCGCTGGAGCGGGGGATTACGCTCGACCGTGCGGGCTACGACGCGGCTGAGGTTGCTCACTCGGAGGCGTCCAAGGACAAAGAGAAACAGACCTGGGTGGTCACCGATGAGGGCACCAAGGAGCTGCTGCGCAACCTGCCGCACACGAAGTTTGTTGGTTACACCCAGGCCTCTGAGCAGACGCAGCTTGTGGGGATTCTCCAGAGTGGCAAGCCGCTTCAGGAGCTCGCTGAGGGCGAGGAGGCGGAGCTAATCCTAACAAGCTCGCCGTTCTACGCCGAGAGCGGCGGCCAGGTGGGGGACACGGGGACGATTACCTTCGACCAGGAGCGCGGTGCCGGTGTCGTGTACTCGTCGTCGTTTGCGGTCACCAACACCCAGAAGCGCGATGGGCTCTGGTTCCACCACGGAAAGGTGACATCGGGAACACTCACCCTCAACGCTGATGTGACCGCACAGGTGGACACGGCGCGACGTGCGGCGATCCTGCGCAACCACACGGCGACCCACTTGCTCCATAAAGCGCTACGCTCCATACTCGGAACCCATGTCGCGCAGAAGGGCTCCCTGGTCGCGCCCGACCGCCTGCGCTTCGACTTCTCGCACAGCGCCGCCCTCACCGACGACGAGCTTGCCAGTATCGAGGCCGAGGTGAATGCGGCGATCTACGCGGGCTACGGCGTGGAGACGGTCGAGACGAGCCAGGACGATGCCCGGGAGCGCGGCGCGATGATGCTCTTTGGGGAGAAGTACGGCGATGTCGTGCGCATGGTCTCGGTCGGGGGCAAGTACTCGGTCGAGCTCTGTGGCGGAACCCATGTCAAGAACACCAACGAGATCGGGCTCTTCAAGATCATCTCCGAAGGCTCCGCGGCGGCGGGTGTTCGGCGTATCGAGGCGGTGACGGGCGCGGGCGCGCTGGCCTATCTCAATGCCAAGCTCGCCACACTGGAAAGTGCAGGCGCTCTGCTCTCGGTCAAGCCGGACTCCGTTCCGGAGGCAATCGAGCGGCTTCAGGCGCATGCCAAAGAGCTCCAGAGCGAGCTAAAGTCCCTCAAGTCCGCTGCCGCAGGCTCGCTCGCCGACACGCTGCTGGCCGAAGCGACCGAAAAAGACGGCTACAAGGTCGTGATCGCATCGGTGGAGACCGACGACGTCAGCAAGCTGGCCGATGAGCTGGTCGGGCGTATCGGTGCGGGCGTCGTGGTGCTCGGTGCGGTCTCGGGCGAGAAGCTGGTCTTTGTGGCGAAGGCGACAAAAGATGCGGTCGCCAAGGGAGTCCACTGTGGCAACCTCGTGAAGGCGGCGGCCACAGCGGCCGGCGGTGGCGGCGGTGGCCGCCCGGACTTCGCCCAAGCCGGAGGCCGCGATGCCAGCAAGCTGGGCGAGGCGCTGGCCGCCGCACGTGCGGCGCTCTGACGCCGCCCACAGGAACGTGGGCGGCTCGCTTCGCTGCTGGCCTGCGGCCTCAAAGTCGCTCCGCGACAGACTAAATTCCCCCCCTTCGCGAAGCCGCACCCAGAGGGTACCCGGGTGGCGAGCCCTAGCGAGCCGGGGGAGGTTGCTACTGCTGCTCCTCCTCCTCCTAACCCCTCTCGCCCACGCACAACCGCCTCTCGTAGTCTCGTCGCCGCCCGATGCGACGGCGCTGAAGCTCAAAGGTGCGTTTGGCTATGTCCACACGGCCACCGGAAAACTCCCTGAGCCCTCAACGGAGCCCCTGGAAGCCCTCATCGCGCGCGCCGAGCGCGGCGAGATTCGCCTTGCGGTTGTGCAGGAGCCGCTGAAGGGCCTGCCAAAGCTACGCCGCCTGCGGTTGGTTGGGCAGGGTATCGCAGACCGAAGCGCGGTTACCTCGCCGTCAACTCGGACGCTGGGCCTGGTGACAGCGGCGGACTTGACAGGGGAAGGGCGACCTGTTGAGATCGTACGGGGTGGGCTGCGACAGATGGGCTACTTTGGCGCGGGCCTGGAGATCCTTGAGGAGACAAAGGTTCCTCTCTTGATTATCTGGGGGGCGCTCGCGGGTCTTGGGCTGGGGCTTGCCATTGCCGCTCTGCGCTGGCCAAAGCTGCAAGTTGCGGCGGGGAATGCCTTGGCGGTTGCAACTGCGGGGACGGTGGCGCTTCTCTTGGCAGGCTTTGCCTTTCCCATCGCTGGGCCCGCTGTTTTTGTGGTTGCGACCGCGGTGCTGGCGGTGATCTCGCAGCCAAGCAAGTACCCACGCGCCCTCCAGAACCTGCTACTCGCGCTGGTTCTATTGGTAGTGCTCGACACACTCTTTCGCTGGAGTCTCGTCGCAAGCTCGCCGCTCTCGGGGTACTACGACTCGGGGATTCGGTTCTATGGGATCGGCAACGAGTACATGGGCCTGCTGATCGGGGCGGCGCTGATGAGCGTGCCGAAGAAGTGGCTCGGCTGGGTGGGGGCGGGGATCACGCTTCTCTTGGGCTTGCCGATGCTCGGAGCCAATGCCGGGGGGGCGATGGCGGCGAGTGTCGCGTTTTTCCCCCCGAGCAAGAAGTCTTGGTGGCGGGTGGTGCTACCGTTTGTGGTGGTCGTTGCGCTGGCGGGGCTGGATCGCTTGCAACCCGGCGTGGCGCAGTCGCACATTGGGCAGGCGGCGGGGAAGGGGCCGAGCGCGTGGGGGGCGATTATCCTGCGCAAGCTCGCCATGAACGCCCGCCTGACCGTCGCGGGGCCGACTCTGCTGGCGCTGGGAGTGGCCGGTGTCGCGGGCTGGCAGCTGCGCAAGCCCTTTGCGCGGCTGGAGAGCGAGCTCCAGGGGCGTGTGGTGCAAGCCCTCTGGGGAGCGGGGGCAGCGATTGCCTTCAACGACTCCGGAACCATTGCCGCGCTGCTCTTGTTGGCTCCTGTACTGGTGGTCTGTCTAGAGAAAAGCCTACCTTCCCCCGCCGACTCGGCCGCCGCAAGCTGAGGGCCGAATCGGGTATACTTGCTAGTCGGAGCACCGACGCTCTCTTGGCACAGAACCTATGGACAACGATCTTTTCGACCTCTCTACTACCGACCCAGACCCGCGCGCACTGCTGCGCTTGATGTTCCTCTCCCGCGAGGGAGACCGCCGCGAGGGGATTCTCCTGCGGCAAGGCAAGGGCTGGTTTCAGGTCTCGGGAACGGGGCACGAGACCCTGGGCGTCCTTGCCTGGGGACTGCGGCCCGATGACTACCTCTTTCCCTACTACCGGGATCGTGCGGTTGCCCTCGGGCGAGGCGTGACCACGGCGGAGCTGGCGAGCGCCTATCTGGCCAAGGCGGGCAGTAGCAGTGGCGGGCGGCAGATGCCCGGCCACTACTCCAGCCGTCGCCTCAATATCTTCTCGGTCGCGACCCCCACGGCGGCGCAGTGCCTCCCCGCGGCGGGCGCGGCCTGGGGCTTCAAGCTCGCCGGGACCGACCAAGTGGCGGTCGCGATGGTCGGGGATGCGGCCACACGGCAGGGGGAGTTCTACGAGGCCGTGGCCTTTGCCCTGCAAGAGAAGCTCCCCGCGGTCTTTGTGATCGAAGACAACCGCTACGGCATCAGCACACCCACCGATAAGTTCTTCCCCTACCGCATTGGAGCGCTGGGGGAGAAGGCGCTGGTGCGGGTCGATGCGCGCGATCCCTTTGTGCTGCTCGCGGCCTTTCGCGCCGCGGTGGCACGGGCGCGTGCGGGCGAGGGACCGACCGTGCTCTGGTGCGAGCTGGACCGGCTCTGCTCGCACACCAGCAGCGACGACCAGCGGCTCTACCGGGACGCGGCGGACCTGGCGATCGATGCCGCGCGCGACCCGCTCGCGCTCCTGGCGCAGAAGCTGATCGCGGAGGGCGTGCTGACCCCGGCGGAGTGGGAGGCGGAGCAGGCGGCCTTGGTGCAGGAGGTCGATGCGGCCTACCGCGCCGCCGAGCTCGAGCCCGATCCGGTTCCCGAGCCCCTGACCCACCTCTTTGGGCCCGCCAGTGTGCCGGTCGCCTCACCGTACCGTCCCAGCGAGCCCACGACCATGGTGGCCGCCGTCAACGAGACCCTCAAGCAGGCCCTCCGTGAGAGCGAGAAAGTCCTGCTGTTTGGTGAGGATATCGAGGACCCCAAGGGCGGTGTCTTTGGGCTGACCAAGGGGCTGACCACGGCTTTCCCCACGCAGGTCTTCAACGCCCCACTCGCCGAGGCGACTATCTTAGGGACCGCGGTCGGACTCGCGGCGACCGGCTTCAAGCCGCTCTTTGAGATCCAGTTCACCGACTTTCTCCCGCCCGCCTTCAACCAGCTCCTAACCAATGTCGCCAACCTGCGCTGGCGCACCTGTGGCGAGTGGAGCTGCCCGATGGTGATTCTCGCGCCCTACGGTGCCTACCTGCCGGGCGGGAGCATCTGGCACTCCGAGAGCAATGAGGGAATCTGGGCGCATGTTCATGGGCTCAATGTGGTGGTTCCCAGCACGCCCGAGGACGCTGCCGGGCTGCTCTGGAGCGCGATCCATAGCAACGACCCGACTCTGTTTTTGCTTCCCAAGCATATCTTCCGTAAGCGGGCCCTGATCTCTGCTCAGGCCGAGCCCATCCCACTGGGGAAGGCTGTTGTCCGCAAGCCTGGCCGTGATATCACTCTCGTGACCTTTGGCAACTGTATCGAAGTCGCCGAAGAGGCGATCGAGCAGAGCGGGCTCTCTGTGGAGCTGATCGACCTGCGCTCGGTGATGCCGCTGGACATGCAGACCATCGTCGCGTCGCTAGGACGAACCGGGCGTCTCGTGGTTGTCCACGAGGACGCCCGCACGACCGGGATCGGGCAGGCGATCATCACCGAGGTCACCGCCAACCCCGAGCACTTCCAGCTCCTCTACTCCGCCCCGCAGCTCGTGGCGCGCCTAGACACCTACATCGGCTACAACCCCGTGCTAGAGTACGCCGCACTCCCCAGCGTTGCGCAAGTAGTCGCCGCGCTCCAGCAAGTGATGGAGTAGGGGAGAGCCATCTCCCTGCCGCTTAGACGGCTTCCCTCTTCCCCTTTTGCTCCTTCGTCGCGGGAAGAGGGACTGGCTGGAGTGCCCCTCTTCCCGGCGAGGGACGAGCCATTAGGGGAAGAGGGGAAGCGCTCTAAGGCGCGGGGAGATGGCTCCCCAATACCCCCTCACCCGGCGCGGACAAAGGGGTCGGTGTAGATCTCGGCGAGGGAGGCCCCCAGGAGAAAGGCCTTGCGCTGGGCACCCTTGACCATCTCGGGGTTGCCGCAGAGATAGACACGCCAGCCGCTCGTATCGGGGATGGCACCGAAGGCGGCGACATCGGCGCGGGGGCCGGTGGCGCTAGTGCAGAGGGTGTAGGTGAGGTTGGGGTGGGTGACGGTGAGCGCCGCTAGCTCGCCTTGGAGGTAGAGCCCGTCCGGGTGGCGGCTGCCGTGGAAGAGCTGGATCGGGCCGGTATGGCCTTGTGCAAGGGCATCGCGGACGATTCCCAGGAGCGGGGCGAGGCCCGTGCCCGTGCCGATCAGCAGGAGAGGGCGCGTGGGATCGTCGGGGAGATAGAAGCAGCTTCCTTCAGGGCCGAAGAGATCGACCCATGCCCCAAGCTCCAGCGCCTCACAGAGCCAGCCGGATAGCTGCCCCTGAGGGAGGCGGCGGACGTGCAGCTCGATCGTGCCGTCACTCGTAGGCGGCGCGGCGAGGGAGTAGGAGCGGCGCAGGCCATCGGGGCGTCGGATGGTAATAAACTGGCCGGCCATAAAAGGAAAGGCTTCCTCGGCCTGAAGGCGCAGGCGGAAGATATCCGGCGCGAGCTGCTCGCGGGCGAGGAGCTGAGCCCGTGTGTGTCCAATTACCCCATCGCTGGGAAGCGCGACCGTCAGCTCGCTCTCGGGCTGGGCGATGCAGCTGAGAAAGTAGCCCTGGGCCCTCAGGGTATCTTTGAGGGCTTTCTGGGAGCTCGCGGGGGGCGTGCCCTGCGTGGCGCGCACGAGGCAGGAGCGGCAGACACCGCTACGGCAGGAGTGGGGGATCGCCCCTCCCTGCCGTAGTAGCGCCGTCAGCACCGTCTCACCGGGCTCCGTGGGGTAGGAGCGTCCTTCAAACGTGACGGTGGGCATGCTCGCTAGCGGTCCAGCACATCGTTGCGGGTGGTCTCGGCCAGCGCGGCGACCTCCGCGATATCGGAGTCGGGGATGCCTAGCTCCTTAAGCGTAGCCCCCAGGTCCTCGACCACGGCATCGAAGTGGGAGTCGTTGAGGCCGCGGGCGACAAGGTGCCGGTGGCCGTCGCGCATGTCTTTCCCCGTGTAGTGGTGCGGTCCCCCAAAGACCATCGTGAGGAACGCCTTCTGCTTGGCGGCCTGCCGCTCCATATCGACCCCCTCAAAAAAAGCGCTGATCCTATCGTCTGCCAGGACCCTCCGGTAGAACTTATCCACCGCCAGATCCACGGCGGCCTCTCCGCCAAGACGCTCATAGAGAGTGCTCATGATTGCTTACCTTTCGTGTCCAAGTAAATTTGGACTTACATGTCCGATTATTGCAAATCCCTCTCCCCGAGACCTCCCCTAAATGGCGTATTGAGGGGGAGCACGAAAATGGCGCTTCATCGCGTATAATGCTTGATCATGGCAATTGTGCAGAGTATTGTCGCCACGGACTGTGGCTCGACCACCACCAAGGCGATCTTAATTGAGCGTCAGCCCGATGGCGTCTACCGGCTTGTGGCGCGCGGTGAGGCACCCACAACCGTCGAGGCCCCGTTTGATGATGTGACGGTTGGAGTGGCCAATGCTGTCCGTGAGCTGGAGGAGCTGACGAGCAAGAGCTTCCTCGATGCCAACGGCCGCCCGACCACCTCGGAGACCCATCTCTATCTCTCGACCTCGTCGGCGGGGGGCGGCCTGCAGATGACGGTCGCGGGGGTGGTCAAGGAGATGTCGGCGGAGTCGGCGGAGCGTGCGGCGCTGGGAGCCGGTGCGATTATCATGGACACCCTCGCGGTCAACGATGGCCGCAAGGACTACGAGAAAGTGGAGCGCATCCGCAGCCTGCGCCCAGACATGATCCTGATGAGCGGGGGCACCGACGATGGCAATGTGGTGCCGCAGGTGCAGGAGATCGCGGAGATTCTGCGCTCTGCCGACCCCAAGCCGCGCCTGGGAATTGGGCTGAAGCTGCCCGTGATCTTTGCCGGAAGCAAGCTCATGCGCGAGGCGGTCACCGAGACCCTGGGCGATACGGTCGATCTGCGCATTGTCGATAACCTGCGCCCCAGCCTCGCGCAAGAGAACCTGCCGCCCGCCCGTGAGGAGATCCATGAGCTCTTCTTGGAGCACGTCATGCAGCAGGCGCCCGGCTACTCCAAGCTCAAGACCTGGACCAGCTCGGACATCATGAGCACCCCGCTGGCCGTGGGCAAGATCATGGAGACCATCGCCCGCGAGCGCAGCATCAATGTCCTCGGGGTCGATATCGGCGGGGCCACCACCGATGTCTTCTCGGTCTTTAAGGGGATCTACAACCGCACGGTCTCGGCCAACCTGGGGATGAGCTACTCGATCTGTAATGTCCTCACCGAGGCGGGGCTGGAGAACATCAAGCGCTGGCTGCCCTTCGACCTGGGCGACTCCTACATCCGCAACCAGCTGCGCAATAAGATGATCCGCCCGACCACGATCCCCCAGGACCTCAAGGACCTCCAGATCGAGCAGGCCGCCGCCCGCGAGGCGCTGCGCCTGGCCTTCGAGCACCACAAGAGCCTGGCCCGCGAGATGGTCGGAGTCCAGCAGAGCCGCGATATCGGCGAGATCTTTGAGCAGGCCGCGGGTGGAAAGACCCTCGTGGACATGTTCTCGCTGGACATGATTATCGGCTCGGGCGGGGTGCTGGCCCACGCGCCGGAGTTTGCCCAGACCTGTATCATGATGATGGACGCCTACGCGCCCGAGGGCCTGACCACTCTGGCCAAGGACTCGATCTTCATGATGCCCCAGCTCGGGGTGCTCTCCGTGCTCCTCCCCGAGGCCGCGACCCAGGTCTTTGAGAAGGACTGTCTGATCCGCCTGGCCGACTGTATCGCGCCGGTGGGAACGGCCAAAGACGGCGAAGCCTGCTGTACGTTTGTGATCAATGGCACCACCCACGATGTCAAGTTCGGCCAGCTCGTGCTCCTGCCGCTGGAGCAAGGTGCCACCGCGACCGTCGAGTGCCGCCCCGCCAAGAACTTCGATCTAGGCCAAGGCAAGGGCAAGAGTGTCACGTTTAATGTCCAAGGCGGCGAGGTTGGTCTGATCCTCGACTGCCGTGGTCGTCCGATCGCCATCCCGGACCAAGACGCCGCCCGCGCCGCCAAGATGCGCGAGTGGCTCAAGGCGCTGAAGCTACGCAGCGAGTAGGCATCGCCGGGGTGTGCCGGGGATTGAAAATCCCCGGCAAGCGTTTTTAGGGAGCGTCCCGAGGACGCGTCGAGCCGGTTGGTTCCCGCGTCCCCGGGACGCTCTTTGCCTTGTGCCGGGGATTTCAACCCCTGGCACACCCCGGCGCAACCCAAGCAGGGGCTGGTGAGTCAAAAGCGACATGGAACACATCACTTGTCCGAGCTGTGGGGCGAAGAACCTCAAGACCGATCTTCAGTGTCTGAGTTGTGGCACGTCGCTCATCACCCGCCCCGCCCCGAGTCGCCCTGTGGAGCCTGCGCCGCTCTCAGAGCAGGCGCAGGCCGAGCTCGCGTTCTGGGAGAGTCCCACGGGCCAGCGGCGGATCGCGCTGCTCTCGGGGAGCGTCATGCTGGTCTGCCTCTGGGTGATCCTGCGCGGTGTCTTTGGCGTGATGCTCGTCCCCTTGCTGATCGCTGCCGGCATCTGGGAGCTCTGCGCCTGGAGCCGGGAGCGCGAGCAGAACAAGCGCTTTGAGCAGGCCCGGGATAAAGAGACCCTCCAGGCCGAGCTCGCTCGCCACGACCGTCCCGACCGCTTTGTCCAGACCAAGAGCGGTCCGGTCAAGGTCCGTGGCTTCGACTCCCGGCTGGACTAGCTCTTAGTCAGTGTTGCTGCCTTGCGCCGACGTTTTTCCACGACAGCAGGCACCGCACACTGTTGTGCTTCCCAAGCACTCATACCCTCGGTGCCGCTGCAGATTGTCGGTAAGAACAGCTGCGTGCAGTCATCGACCTGAGCAATGGTGGCGATGTAGGCGGCTGCGATCTGAAAGGTGCCTTGAAACAGGGGAGCGCAGGGGCGTGTGGTGGCACGTATGGGCTTCCCTTCCACCAGCCAGAAGACATCCTCAAGGGGAAGAAAGCGTGCGGTGTAGTTGCCACTCAGGAGTGCCTCGTAGTGCTTGCGTGAGAGACGGCCATACCGGCACATCCCTCCCGCCTCAACATAGACCCAGATGGACTCGGCAACGGACTCAGAGGGATGGGGAAGGTTCATGCCCATAAACTCCACACCGCTCCTTGGAAACGGAACCACACAGACGATTTTAAGGTAGAGTTTGGTATGCGTGAGGCCCTTAAAATCATCGCTCTGACAGTGGGGCTCTCCTGCGCCTACGGCATTGTCCACGACCAGATCACCGCGCGGGTCTGCCTGGAGTACTTCACTGTCGGCCACTTCTCCCCGACAAATATTCCCTGGACTCCGACCGTGCTGGGTCTCTACTGGGGCATTGTTGCGACCTGGTGGGTGGGGCTGATTCTGGGGCTCCCGCTCGCTCTCTGTGCCCAGGTTGGGCCATGGCCCAAGCGCTCCGCCCGTGAGCTGCTTCGCCCACTCATCATACTTCTCCTGGTGACGTTCGCTTGCGCGATGACCGGCCTTCTCATAACCCGCCTGATGAACTTTACCGCGCCGCCGCACGTGCTCCCGATGGTGCTCAACGCCGACCAGGGCGCTCGCTTCAGCGCCGATCTGGTGACGCACAATATCTCCTATGGTGTCGGGCTTTTTGGTGGCCCCTGGCTCTCGTCGTGGGTGCTCCGTCAGCGGCATCTGAAGGCACGGGCAGGGAGCCCACTCTAAGAAGGCTATGGAGCTGGCATTTTATACGGAGCACTTAGTGAAGGCGGGACGAGAGCTTCGCTGGGATGGGAGCGACCCGTACACCGCTTTGGTGCGCTGCAGGGTGGTAAACCAAGGCAGGGATGCGATCACCATCAGACACATGAGTTGCTCCTGGTGTGATAGTTACTCAACGACCACGCCCTATGTACATTTTGCAGGAAGCTGGAACTGCTTTAGTAATCACCTCATTCGCTGTACCCTGAAGCCAGGGGAGAGCTATGAGCGCGACCTCCCTCTGCTACTCCTCAGCCCGAGCCGTCGTCGTCCCCTCGACGCAGGTGAGACACGGACACTGCAGCTCTGGTTTGATACCTACCAGGGTACTCCCCTCTTGGAGAGCAAGCCACTGACCATCCGTGTGAGCGAAGTCGTTCCGCTTCTTGAGAAGGCACCGCTGGCAGTGACCCTACGTCCCTCTGGTATGTCTGCAGATGAGCTGGTGGGCGAGGTCAAGAATATCTCTCAGGAGCCGCTGGTTGTTGGGGAAGGTTACTGGGAGACCTGGATGTCACACCACACCAAGGTTTGGCTCCGCCCCGCACCGGGCTACTCTCAGCAGCGAGGGGATCGCCTTCTGTTGCCGGGCCAGAGCTACCGCTGCCCTCTTCGCCTCACCTTCGTCGAGGCGCAGCCGGGAGAGAAAATCACCACCCGTATGCGGCTGGTGACCCAACACGGGAGGGTAATCCATGTGGACAGTGAGCCTATTTCGCTGACAGTACCTTCGTAGACGATAGAATGGGAGTATGCCTCAGGCCGTTGTTCTCTTTGATGGTGTCTGCAACCTCTGTGACAAGAGCGTGCGCTTTATCTTCCGCCACGACCCGAGCGGCTACTTTCGCTTTGCGCCTCTCCAGAGCGAGACAGGACAGAAGCTCCTCGCCGAGGCGGGGGCGAGCGCGCCCGACCTCAACTCCATCCTGCTGATCGAAGACGGTAAGGTCTACGACCGCTCCACCGCCGCGCTACGAATCGCCCGTCGCCTGAGTGCACCGTTCTCCGCTTTGTGGGTGGGGATGATCGTCCCCAAGCCGCTACGTGACTTTGTGTACAAAATCATCGCGAAGAATCGCTACAAGTGGTTTGGTCAAAAAGAGAGCTGCGAGATGCCGCCCCAAGGCCTCCGAGAGCGCTTTCTCGCCTTCGAGTAGCCCTCACGTCTCCCAGTCCTCCAGAATGCTCTGGGCGGCGGCCTTGAGCGCAGGCCGCACCAGCTGATCGGCGATGAACTCTTTGGTAGTGGTGTCTTTGTGGGCGGCAAGGACGATCATGACATGGATTTTTTCGTTGCTGGAGAGGCTCGGAAAGCTAGGATTGTGCCCACTTACCAGCGTGAAAAGGTAGCTCCGAGACTCAAACGAGAGTGCCCTTGCCTGCTCATCGGGGATGCGTGGGAGGAGGCTGCTGAGCGCTTTCCAGCAGGCGAGCCGGGTCTGCTCGCTCGCGGTGTCTTGCTGGCTCAGTGCAAGCAAGATCTCCACGGTGTCGATTTGCTGGACCTGGGCCGCATAGCGCGCAATCGCTTCCTCCCCATTCCTCGCCGCCCGAGGACGCAGTGAGCGCTGTGTGAGGATCACGGCCAGCAGGCAGGGAAGAATCGTGATGAGGACGATGGTCGTTACAATCATCTGAGGCACCAAGAGATGCAACACCTGAAAAAGTATCAGAGCGAGCATTGCCAGAGGGCTCAGAATCAAACAGAGTAGAAGTAGTATCGTTGACGTGCGGTTTAGGTGGACTTGTGAGCCCGCAATCAGTAGCTCCAGCGCGTCTTTATCGGGGAGCCCTTCGACAAGCCGAAGCGCCTCCTCGACACCGGCTTCCTTTGCCAGTGTTCTTGCCACCACCCGAATCTCTGGTGCGACCGCTTGCGCCTGGAACACTACCAGTCCTCCAAGATGCTCTGCGCCACTTCTCGTAAGGACGGATGGGTGAGCTTACTTCGAATAAGTTGATAGGTGGCTTGGTCTTTAACGGCTGCTAGAGCCAGCATTGCCGCGATCTTATCGTAGTCAGTAGCGAGGGTAGGGGAGAGTGTTTTTCCGATCACCAACTGATGTAAGAATATCCGAGCTTCTGGCGAGAGTGCCCTTGCCTCTGTATCAGAGATCCGTGCGAGTAGCCGCATTGCAGAGGCCCAACACGCTTCGCCTGAATCGTGAGTTTTAGGATTCTTCGCGATATAGCGCAGGAGGTAATCCAGCGCATTGGTATCGGAAATATTGTGTACACGGTGAGCAATTGCCGCTTTGAGATTATTTTGAAAGATATCTGGGTTTAGACCAAGAATTCCTAGACAGAGAAGGGGGAGACCCTTTAACAGAAAGACCAGAAACTGGATACTCATCTCCCACTTTTGGTGGGTAAGGATGCGGTAGAACTCCAGGAGATGCCCGAGTATCCAGCAGGTAGCACCGGTAACTAAAAATGGCTTGATGCGCCGAGGTCGCACGAGCCTGGCGCTCTCCAGTAGCTCTAGCGCGTCTTTATCGGGGAGGTGCTCGACGAGGCGTAGGGCTTCGTCGGCACCTCCTTCTTTCTTGCGTAGCGCCTTGGCGACCGCCTGAACATCGGAAGGTATGGCCTGCGGTTTCTGGCGCTGCATGACAGTTTAGAGCTTCTGGACAAACACCCGTAGCTGCGTGCCTTGCTTGGCCTCGTAGGCGACCGTGGTCTGCGCTCCGACCACCAGCACGGGAAAGGCGGCTTGGCCGTCGCTGGGGGCGCTGAGCTGCCGGCCTTGGTCGCCGTTCTTGGAGGTGCGGTACCAGACACTCTGCCGTCCGCTACGGGTCTCCTCCCAGACCGCCGACCAGGTGCCATCGGCGGACAGGGCGAGGCAGGGATGGTCTTGCGTGCCGCCGGGCTGGGGCTGAAGGTCCGCATCCGGCGCGGGGGCCGTCGCCTCGCGCCAGGAGACATGGGGGGCGGACTTATTGACATGCTTCCACGCCACCAGCACGCGCCGGCTATCGCCCGAGACCACGGTGGTGGGGAGCGACATGGGGCAGCCGGTCTCCAGCGTGGGGGACGTATTGATGCGCTGGACGGCCCCAAAGCGCTTTCCGCCATCGAGCGAGCGCCGTAGGAAGAGCTCCCGGCTATTTTTTAGCCCGCCCTCACGCCAGGCGATTGTCGGGTTTCCCTTGCTATCGAGCCCCAGCCCCGGCGCGCAGCACTCACAGACCGTCCGCGCGACTGTCGTGCGGTCGGTGAGCTCCCCGTTGACCAGGCGGGCGTAGTTGAGGTCCTGCCCCGGCCCGGAGCGTGCGGAGATATCCAGCCAGGCGAGATGCGCCACGCCGTCTGCGCTGACCGAGAGCATGTGCAGCCCCTCGGGCGCTTTCTTCTCCAGCAGGTTGATCCGAAGCGGCGAGGAGAACGTCTTGCCACCGTCTTGGGACTGCACCAAGTAGAGCTCCGGCGCGGGGTAGCGCTTCTTGCGCTCCTCGGCGTCGAAGGTAACCGGCGCCGAGACCGTGATCGTCCCCCGTGCGTCGATCCCGATCCGGGGGCCGCGCTGGCGCCCACCGCGTGCTTGGCCCGCACAGTCCATCGCGACCACGGGCTCCGAGAAGCTCGCGCCGCCGTCTTTGGAGAGCGCGACCGTGATATTGCCGCGCTGGAGCATCGCCAAGGCTACCAAGCCACCGGGCCCAAGCGCCAGCGCCGGCTGCTGGGCATCGTCGAAAGAGGGCATGATGATTTCCTACATTCCCGTCTGGGTGATGCGCCCACCGGTGACCGGCAGGTAGACCCCCGTGACATAGTTGGCCAGGTGCGAGAGGAAGAAGACGCAGCCGTTGCCGATCTCCTCGGCGCTCCCGTGTACTCGCAATGGGAGGGACTTGGCGAAGTTCTTGCTCCCCTCGCTCTCCGTATCTACTTTCTCATCGGCCATCCAGCCGGGAGCGACCATATTGACCGTGATGTTCTCCGGCCCCAGCTCGGTGGCGAGCGAGCGGCTCATCCCGACCATCGCGCCCTTGCCCGCGGTGTACATGCTCCAGCCCGCCGGTGCCATGTTCCAGAGCTCGGTGACGATATTGACGACACGTCCGCCGCCTTGGGCATTGAAGTGTGGCCGCGCCGCGGTGAGCGTGTTGTAGACCGCCTTGACATTGTAGTCCAGCATGTTCTGGTAGCCTGCCCAGCCGTGCTCGCCCAGCTTGCCGGGCTGCGAGCCCGCGATCGCGTTGTTGATGACCCCGTCGATGCGCCCAAAGTCCGCGACAATGGCGTCGATCATCGCCTTCACACTGGCTTCGTCGGTGACATCCGCTTGGTACGCCTTGGCATCGTTGCCGATCTCCGCCGCCACCGCCTCGGCCTTTTCCGCGCTCTTGCCGTAGTTCACCGCGACAATCGCTCCCTCGCGCGCCAGCACCCGGCAGATCGCCGCTCCGATCCCACGCCCGCCGCCGGTGACGAGCACCACTTTCCCTGAAAGAAGCATAAACTCTATCCTCCGGCTCCATTCTACCTGCCGGGTATTCGTCGTGGCCTATGGTAGAATTCCCACCAATGAAAAAGCCGCTCTCCTCCCTGAAAAACTCTCTCTGTCTCCTGATAACTGTTGTGGCCTTCGCAGGCTGTGGAGGAAGTGGGCCCGGCTCTGGACCGACGCCGACACCTACCCCCACCCCCACTCCAAGCCCAGTACCGACACCCACCCCCGCGCCTGCGGATCGCTACGAGGCGATTCTCTTACACCCGAGTGGGTATCTCTACAGCACGGCGAGTGGGGTAGCCGGTGACGTGCAGGTTGGCTCGGCGATGCTTGCTTCCAGCACGAGGCAAGCGGTGCTCTGGCGGAGCACGACCTCCTCGGTGAATCTCCATCCGTCGGGGTTTTCCGCCAGCGCGGGGACGCGCGCACTGGGCGAGCTCCAAGTGGGGTACGGCCACTCGACGACACAGGGGGGAAGCCATGCGCTTCTCTGGCGAGGCAGTGCCGCCAGTGTCACCGACCTTCATTCATCGGCGTTCTTCTCCACACAGGCACAAGGGCTCTCCGCAACCGCGCAGGTGGGGAATGGTACCTTTAATACGATCGCGGGGACGCATGCCCTGCTCTGGTATGGGACGCCAGAGAGTGTGGTCGATCTCCACCCGAGCGGCTACTACGATAGCTATGCCCGCGATGTGGACGGGGAGTACCAGGTGGGGGTGGGGTACACCGTGGGAACCTTCAAGCCACATGCCCTTCTCTGGCGAGGCACGGCGGCGAGTGCTGTCGATCTGAATCCTGCGGGATTTGCTCTCAGCGAGGCCCTGGCTGTCTCTGGGGAGTACCAGGGAGGCTATGGAGTGCTGAGTACAGGCACTCCCAATCTCGTCCACGCGCTCCTGTGGCGAGGGACCGCAGCCAGTGTCGTGGACCTGAGCCCGGCGGGATTCAGTGAGTCTGAGGTGACAGATCTCGCGGGGGACAGGCAGGTGGGGTTTGGGCTCTCAAACGAGGGAGGTGCCAGCCATGCCCTTGTCTGGCGCGGCACCCCACAGAGTGTCGTGGACCTTCACTCGCTCCTCACGGGCCTGACGGTCGATGGCCGCCGCCTCAATGTGGGGAGCTCCACGGCGCTGGGAGTCGATAGCGCAGGGAATGTGGTCGGGGAGGTCTTCGAGGGGGGGATGGCGGCCGGCTATGCTGTCCTCTGGCGACGGCTACCCTAAGGACTCGAGCCGTGCCCGGCGCTCGTCGGCGCGGTGGCTCGCCCGCTCACGCTTGCTGTAGCGCCCGCGCTGGTCTGCGTGGGCGCCGGCACCGCTGCGGTAGAGGGCACTGGTAAAGAGCGCCGACGGCAGGTGCTTGAGGGCTTTAAGCTGCTTGGTGGGTTGTGTGACGGGTATGCGTTTCATGGTGATCTCCTACTCTCTCCCTCACTTTGGGGACTCTCTCCCTCTCTATCGCAGTGAGACACCAAAGTGCTTAAGAAGTTACAGAAAGAGCGCATCGCTTCCCTTTCACGACTTCTTCATAACCCTCAGGTACTGTGCCTCCATGCTTGAAAAGACACGTGTGGGAGTCTTGCGCCACGAGGGGCAGTTTCAGCTGCGGGCAACCGAGGCGATCACGGCCGGGGAGCGGCTCTTTCGGATCGAGGGGGAGCGGACAAACACCCCGACACGCTACTCCGTCCAGCTCGACGAAACGACGCATATCGACTTAGGGGAGCGCCCACTGGAGGAGTTTCTGGACCGCTACTTCTGGCGCTTCATGAACCACCACTGCGAGCCGAGCACGTTTCTGCGCGGCGATGAGGTCTACGCGGCCCGTAACCTTGCGCCCTGGGACGAGCTCACCTTCAACTACAACACGACCGAGTACGACATGGCGGAGCCGTTTGACTGCCGCTGTGGGAGCCCGCACTGCCAAAGGGTCGTCCGTGGCTTTCGCTGGCTTCCCGCCGCCGAGCAAGAGGCGCTTCGGCCCTGGCTGGCACCGTACCTGCTGCGTCTCCTCGATAGTGCGTAAAGCCCGTACAATGGGGACAGTATGACGACGCCTACCTGGCTCCCTGAGTTCTTCGAGCACGCCGTTCGCACCTGGCCCGATGCCCTTGCCATCGACATTCCCCCCGGCCCGACCCGGCCGGAGCGGACGACCCTCACCTACGCTGCGCTGGCCGAGCAGGTCGAGGCACTTCGTACGGCGATTCAGGACCATGTGGTGGGCGAGTGCATTGTCGCCATCCTGCTGGGCCGCGATACCGAGCGCCTCTATGTCGCCCAGCTCGCGGTCTTGAGCGCGGGCGCGGCCTATCTCTGTATCGACCCCTCATTCCCCGACGAGCAAGTGCGTGAGATTCTCCGCGACTCCGCCGCCGTTCTGCTCCTCACCGACGCGGCCGGCCAAGCCCGCGCCGCGCGCGGGGAGTTTCCCGTGCGCGTGTTTAACCTCTCCGGAGGTAACCTCTCCCTCCCCCAGCCCCTCCCTCCCCCGGACGCTCATTCTTCGCTGGGGAAGAGAGGGGAGCCAAATTCGCTTTCCCCTTTCCCAGTGAGGTACGAACGCCCGGGAGAGGGGCTAGGGGAGAGGTTACTCCCGGAGAGGTTAGCCTACGTCATCTACACCTCGGGGACGACCGGGAAGCCCAAGGGGGTTCTGATCGAGCACCGGAGTATCGTCAGCCTGGTGCAGTCCGATCTTATGGAGTTCGGGCTCGGGCCGGGCGACCGCGTGGCCCAGGGATCGTCGCCCGCCTATGACTCGTCGGTGGAGGAGCTCTGGCTCGCACTCGCCTCAGGGGCGACGGTCGTGGCGATGGACGACGACGCGGCGCGGCTGGGGCCGGACTTGGTGGGCTGGCTGCAGCGCGAGCGCATCACCGTGCTCTGTCCGCCGCCCACGCTTCTGCGAACCACCGGCTGCGAGAGTCCTGCCGAGCTCCTCCCCGCGCTCAAGCTGCTCTATGTCGGCGGCGAGGCACTCCCCCGCGATATCGCCGATACATGGGCCAAAGGGCGGCGGCTGGTCAATGGCTACGGCCCCACGGAGTGCACGGTCACAGCCCTGCGCGGCGACGTTCGAGTCGGGGAGACGATCACGATTGGGACGCCCGTGCCGGGGCTAGAGTCCTGGGTGCTGGATAGTGCGCTGGACCTTGTCCCCGATGGCAGTGCGGGCGAGCTCTGTCTGGGAGGAGTCGGGCTGGCGCGGGGCTACCACCAGCGCCCCGAGCTCACTGCGGAGAAGTTTATCGACCACCCGACTCTGGGACGGCTCTACCGTACGGGCGATCTCGTCCACCGCGACCCGGCGAGCGGCGCGTTTCACTACCACGGGCGAATGGACTCGCAAGTGAAGCTCCGTGGCTACCGGATCGAGCTGGAGGCGATCGAGACCTGCCTGGCCGCCTGCCCCGGCGTCCGCGAGGCCGCCTGCTGTGTCCAAGGCAACGACCTCGCCGCGTTTATTGTCCCCGAGGAGGTGAGCGCGCCTCCCACCTTCGATGCGCTCCGTGCGGCCCTCCGTGAAGCCCTTCCCAGCTACATGGTGCCCGCGCTCTTTGGAGTCTTGAGGGAGCTCCCGCGCAGTGTCGGCGGAAAGCTCAAGCGCGAGGGCCTGCCCCTGCTGAGCCGGGGGGAGCGACCCATCGGGGAGCGGGAGTTTGTCGCACCCCGGACTGCGCGGGAGCGCGCACTGGCCGCTGCGGTTGCCCAGACACTGGCCCTGACCGGCGAGGTCTCGGTCACCGACGATTTTTTCCAGGAGCTGGGGGGCACCTCGCTTCAGGCGGCGCAGCTGATCTCCCGCCTCCGCACCGACCCCGCCACTGCCTCAGTCACGGTCCGCGAGCTCTACGAGGCTAGGACGGTCGCCGCGCTCGCCCTGCGCGTGACTCCGCCGCTGCCGCCCCAGCAGCAGCGCCCGCGACAGGCTCCCCTAGACACACGCGGCGAGCTACGGACCGGGGTCTTACAGGGGCTCTGGCTCTTGCTGGAGCTGACGGTGGCATCGTTTGCCGCCTACGAGGTTTTCTACAGCCTCCTGCCCGCACTCCTCGCACGCCTGGGAGTTGCGCTCCTGTTCCTGCTCACGCCACTCCTGCTCCTGGGGGGGCTCGTGCTCTACACGCCGCTTGCCGTCCTCGTCGCGGTGGCGGTCAAGCGCCTGCTGATCGGGAAGTACACCCCGCGCCGCGAGCCGGTCTGGGGGGCGTTCTACCTTCGGCACTGGATCGTGGTCCAGACCGCGCGGCTGATTCCCTGGCCCGTGCTGGGGGGGACGGAGTTTCAGTGCATGGTGCTCCGGGCACTCGGGGCGCGGATTGGGCAGCGCGTGCACCTCCACCGCGGGGTGGACCTGACCCAAGGTGGCTGGGACCTGCTGACCCTCGCCGATGATGTCACGGTAGGCCAGGACGCGGCCCTGCGTCTGGTCGAGCTGGAGAGCCGGGAGCTGGTGCTCGGCCCGATCACGCTGGGGGAGGGCGCGACGCTGGAGGTGCGTGCCGGAGTCGCGCCGGGCGGAGCTCTGGAGCCGGGTGCCTCTCTGACCGCGCTCTCGTCGCTGCCCGCTGGCGCGACCGTGCCCGCGGGCGAGCGCTGGGACGGCATCCCGGCACGTCCCACGGGAGCGACACCGCCTGCTCCCGTGCCCACACAACACCCGCCCACGCTCTCGCCGCTTGCCTACAGTGTCGCGCTCCTGCTCGCACAGAGCGCCCTCTGGTCGGTGCTGGCCCTGCCGCTGGAGCTCCTTAGCCTCGGGGCGCTGGTCTGGGTAAAGGCCTCGGACGCGCTCCCGCTCTACACCGCACTTCTCACTCTCTCGCTCCCTCTCACTCTGGCACTGGAGGCCCTCGCCGTGCGCGCCTTGGGCCGGGTCTCCCAGGGCGTCCTCCCGCGCTGGAGCCTGGCCTACCTGCGGGTCTGGCTCAAGGCGGGGCTCGTGGATACGGCGGGGGAGTGGCTCAGTGGCGCGCTCTTCTGGCCGCTCTGGCTCCGTGCCGCGGGGATGCGGGTCGGGGCGGGCTGCGAGATCAGCACGATTATCGACGTCGTCCCAGAGCTCATTGAGATCGGCCCGGAGACCTTCTTCGCCGATGGCATCTACCTCGGTGGTCCGCGGGTCCACCGTGGCACGGTGACCCTGGCGAGCGTGCAGATCGGCACCAATGTCTTTCTGGGAAACCACGTGGTGGTCGCGGGCGGCCAGCGACTCCCCGACAATCTCCTCCTTGGTGTTTGCACGGTCGCCGACGATCAGCTTATGCACGAGGGGAGCTCCTGGTTTGGCCACCCGCCCTTTGCGCTTCCCCACCGCGAGATAGTGGCGTGCGACCGGAGCCTCACCCACAGTCCCTCCGCGATCCGCTATGTCAATCGTGTTTTCTGGGAGACCCTGCGTTTCGCCCTGCCCGTAGTCCCCGCCCTCGTGCTCTACGAGAGCCTCTCTGCGATGGCGACGGGCGGGCTTGCGATCCCTCTGGCGGCACTGGCGGGCACGAGCGCCCTCTGCTTGCTGATCCTCGCGCTCAAGTGGCTCTTGCTGGGCCGCGCGCGCCCCGGTACCCACCCGCTCTGGTCGTGCTGGTGTAGCCGCTGGGACTTTCTCTATGTCGCCTGGGGAGTCTACGCCCGTGGGACACTCACGGCTCTGGAGGGCACGCCGCTCCTCACTCTCTACCTGCGTGCCATGGGGCTGAAGCTCGGAAAAGGGGTTGTCCTAGGCAGTGGCTTCTCTCAGGTGGTAGACCCCGACATGATCGAGCTCGGCGACGGTGCCACGGTGACGGCGGCGTTCCAAGCCCACACGTTCGAGGACCGTGTCTTAAAGCTTGATAAAGTCCGAATCGGGGCCAGTGCGACTGTCGGGAGCAACACCGTCCCCCTCTACGGCGCCACAACAGGGGAGGGAGCCTATGTCGCGCCGCATAGTGTGATCATGAAGGACGAGCACCTACTCCCGCACCGGCACTACGAAGGAGCCCCCACGCGGTGAGTAACCTCTCCCACCCCCAGCCCCTCCCCGGGTACCCTCTGGGTGCGGACGCTCATTCTTCGCTGGGGAAGAGAGGGGAGCAAATCCCCTTAGATTCCCCTTTCCCAGCGAGGAACGACGGGTACCCTCTGGGTGCGGGAGAGGGGCTAGGGGAGAGGTTATCGGGGGCAGGGGGAGAGGTTACTCCCGGAGAGGTGACCCGCCTTCCCGCACTCGACCTCGCCCGTGGGATCGCGGTGGTGGGGATGATCTACATGCACTTCGTGGGCTCGAAGCTCGCGACAATCCTCGAAGGCCGGGCGGCGGCGCTGTTTTTTATCCTCGCGGGGATCGCCTGGGCGCTCTCCGGAAAGTCACGTGCGCGTCGGGCCTTGGTGCTGGCGGCGTTTGGCGTGCTCTTCCACCGCCTCGTCTGGCCGACTGAGGTGCTCGTGCCGCTGGCGCTGATGATGCTTCTCTGTCAGGGCCTCTGGCGACGAGGACCATGGGCCGTGGGGGGCGCGCTGACACTGGTCTTGGCAGTTACGCCGCTGGCGCAGGCACGCTTTTCCTCGCTGATCGTGAGCGACTGGCTCGACGACGGTAGCCACCTTGCCGATCACACCCTGGGCTGGCCGACCCTGCGGGCGCTGGTGCTGGACGGTAACTACCCGCTCCTGCCGTGGCTGGCACTGCCGCTCTTGGGGATGCTCGCGGTGGCGGGCACGGGGCTGACGGCGCGGCGCACGCGGCTCTGGTTTTTTTGTGCCCTCCCCCTGGCCGCGTTGGCGCAGTGTCTTGGCCCTGCCACCTGGGTGCCGACCACACTGCCGTTTCTCCTGCGGATCGGGAGCACGGCGGCGGCGCTGATCGCTGGCCTCCTCTGGTGGGATGCTGCCCGAGGGCTGCCGCGCTTCACGCTCCCGCTGGCAGCGCTGGGGCGGCTCTCACTCACACACTACGTCGGGCATATCGTGCTGGTCTTTGCCCCCCTGCGCCTGCTCTACCCCGATGAAGACTGGCCGCTCCGTGTGGGGCTTGCCGCGTTCTTAGGCTACGTGGCAGTGGCCATGCCGCTGAGCATGCTCTGGCTACGGCGCTCTCCGCACGGGCCGCTGGAGACTCTCTGGAGAAAATAAAAACCGAGCAAGGGCTCTTCCCTGCTCGGTTTCGTTTATCTGACGTGTGACTAGTCTTCGAGAGCCTCTTCGCTGAGCTCCAGGTTATGGTAGACATTCTGCACATCGTCGTTGTCTTCCAGGGCATCCAAGAGCTTGAGGACTTTCTTCTGCTCCGCCACATCGAGCTCCGCACGCGTGGTCGGGATCTGCTGGATATCGGCCGACGAGGTCGCGATCTTGGCGGCGTCTAGGGCATCACGGACGGTCGCGAAGTCCTCAAAGGCCGTTGTCACCTCAAAGCCGCCATCCTCGCTGGGCTGCACGTCTTCTGCACCCGCCTCGATCGCGACCTCCATCAGGACCTCTTCGGTCGTGACACCAGGGTCGATCACTAGGATGCCCTTGCGCTCGAAGAGATACGCGACACTCCCGGAGTCTCCAATGCGCCCGCCGTTCTTGGCGAAGGCGCTGCGTAGCTCGGGGTAGGTGCGGTTGATATTATCGGTGAGCGACTCGACAATGATGGCGACACCGCCGGGGCCATAGCCCTCAAAGGTGCGCTCGTCCAGGTTGCCGCCATCGAGCTCACCGGTTCCGCGCTGGATCGCGCGCTTGATCGTGTCCGCGGGCACCGAGTTCTGCTTTGCGGTCTGAACCGCCATGCGCAGTCGGATATTGGTGTCCGGGTTGCCGCCGCCCTTGGCCGCGATAATGATCTCTTTTGCCAGCTTGGTAAAGAGCTTGCCGCGCACGGCGTCTTGCTTGCCTTTGCGGAGCCGAATATTATGCCACTTACTATGGCCAGACATAGTTCTTAAAATCCTCCGCTCGATTTTACCGCATGTGAGGAAGGGGAGGCGAAAAAGCGGGGAGCAGCTTCAGGAGGCCCGCACAGGCTCCAGCGCCCACTCCCCATGGTTGGTTGATAAACAGGATGGTTTCTACGATCTCCCTAACTCCACCTGTGCCACTGCCAAGGCAGTAAAAGTACAGGGTCACTATAGAACACGATCCTTACACAGGCCTTACACTTAGGCTTACACTTTTGTGTCTAGGCGCTCTCCAGGGCGAGTTTGACCACTTGGTCGGGCTTGAGGGCCTGCCCCATGGTGAAGGCTGCCACGGCATCGCCCACAAACGTGGCACGCACCTGCTCCGCGAGCCCATCGAGCTCCTCTTGTTCAGAGCGAGTACGCAGGCAGCCTGTCGCGGTGATGATCGCCTGAACCCCGCCAAGGAGCATGAGTGCACGTAGAGAGTTACCGGAGTGGGTGTGGCAGTAGACAAGACCAATCAGTCCCTCGATCAGTAGGTCGGTCTCCGCGAGGCTGTGACAATCTCGGACACTGCTGCGGTAGAGTGTCAGCGCTCGCTCCCAGTCGCCCGCTCGCCGGTAGAGCTCTGCCTCGTACCAGCCGATCCGTAGCAGACTATGCTGATCCCCCAGCGCCTCAAAGAGCACGGTCGACTCCTGGTAGTGTGTCAGACCCACAGCGTGGGCACCCAGACGACCGTAGACAATGCCCAGGGAGCAGAGGATAATGGCCTCAAGACGCTGGTTTTTCTCCTCACGCGCATTGAGGTGCTTGGCTCGCTGCAATAGCTCCAGCGCCTCCTCGTGCTGCCCAATTCGGGTGTGGAGCGACGACATATTGACACAGGCGAGGATGTAGCGAAACGTGGGGATAGCGTTGTCTTTGACCAGCTCGGTGTAGTAGTTGAGCGATTTTTCGATATTGCCTAAGAAGGCAAAGGCCTTGGCCTTACTCTCCACAAAGAGGTAGCTATAGTCACACTTGCGGTCGATGGTATCGATCAGCGCAAAGGCTTTTTTGAAGCTACTGGTCCGTGCATAGTGGAGGGTAATCTCGATCAGGAGCTGGTTGTAGGTGGCGGGGATACTCTCGAGCTCCAGGAGACGCTCCAGGCTCCGCTCGATGGTGGTGAAGTTGAACTGGAGGGTCCCCTGGCGCATCCAGTGGAAGAATAGCGACTCGGCGAGGCGAAGCTCACGCGGGATATCGGGCGGAGCACTCTGGAACCACTGGAGCGCCAGGACCCGGTTCTCATACTCCTCTTTGGAGCTATCCTGGCTAAAGTAGTGGGCGTGCTGCTGGCAGAGGGTGGTGCGCTCCTGGTCGCTGAGGAGGGAGTGGGCGAACTGCCGGATGCTCTCGAGCAGCCGGTAGCGGATACTCTCGCCCTGGCCCTCGCGCACGACCAGCGACGCATCCACCAGCTCGGTGAGAGGGCCCAGGAGAGCCGCACTACCACTGATCGCCTCCGCAGCCTCCAGGGTGCACCCTCCCCGAAAGACCGAGAGCAGGCGCAGGAACCACTGGGCATCCCCCGAGAGAAGCTGGTAGCTCCAGAGAAAAGTCGCCTCCAGCGAGAGGTGCCGGGGGTGGACATCGGTGTGGGCACTCACCAAGACTGCGATACTCTCGGTGAGCTTCTGGACAACGGCGCGGGGGGAGAGGGTCGCGAGGCGCGCGGCAGCCATCTCCAGCGCCAGAGGGATGCCATCGAGCTGGCGGCAGAGCTGGCGGAGGGGCCCCAGGGGGCTCCCCTGGAGAGAGAGCTCCGGGCGCAGGAGGCTCACACGATCCTGGAGGAGCTGGAGACTGGGACAGAGCCAAGCCTGCTCGTCGCTCAGAGAGTCTGGGAGCGGGAGGGGCTCGAGCACATAGACCTGCTCCCCACTCAGTGCCAGCCGCCGCCGCGATGTACACAAGAGCGAGAGGCCACGCACACGGCGCAAGAGGGTCTTGACACACTCCTGAAGGTGCTCTTCTTGGAGGTGCTCCAGGTTGTCGAGCACCAGCAGGCAGGGCTCTTGCAGCAGCAACGCGACTACCTCCTCTTGGGCCTGATCGGCATCGGGCGCGATGAGCTGCGGCGGAGATGCCTTTCCCTGTCGGCGTAGGGTGGTCAAGAGCACCTCCCAGAGCCGGCTCTCCGCAGGGGTATCGGCGAGGGGAACCCAGTAGGCCAGCTCACCCTGCTCCTCAGCGTGTCGGGCGAGCTCGCGCGCCAGCCGGGTCTTGCCAATGCCGCCCACCCCGACCAGGGTCAAGAGGCGGCTGCCGCGTGCCCGGAGGAACTGGAGCTCTTGCTGCTCGCTCTCTCGCCCAAAAAATCGGGTGAGCTCCAGAGGCAGGTTGCTGGGACGGGGTGCTGTGGCCACGGGAGCGACAGGTGCCACGAGAGAGGGAAGGGCACTTGGCGAGAGCAGGGCGACTGTCGCCTCGGTGGGGGCGATATTGAGCTCCCGCCGGAGCAGGCGCTCCAGCTCCTGGAAGTGGGTCCGTGCCGCGGTCACCCGGCCCGCCGCTTGGTAGACTCTCAAGAGGGTCTGGTGGGTCTCTTCTCGCAGAGGATCGTGCTGCAGCGCTTGGCGACAGCTCGCAATGGCATCGTCCCAGCGCCGCTCACCCGCCTGGAGCAGGGCAAGTTGGTTGAGTGTCTCCAGGAAGGCCTCTTGCAGGCGCTGGCGCTCCCCGAGGACCCAGGGCTCGTCGAAAGTGGGCAGGAGCGGGCCTTGGTAGGCTGCCAGGGCACGCTCTAGCTGCTCCCGGTGGCGTGGGTCTTGGGGAGTGAGCTTACGGGCGCGCTGGAGGGCCCCGTCAAACTCCGCCACATCGGTCTTGAGGGCCTGCGGGTCGAGCTGGAGCTGGTAGCGCTCGGTGCGGAGGAGCTGCTTGCCCTCCAGCCGCTGGCGGATGCGTGACAGCGCGACATTGAGGGAGTTGCGCCCCGCCTCCAGCTCCACCTGCGGCCAGAGCATCCCGATCAGGGTATCTCGGTCGTGTGGTCTGTCTTTATACAGAGCAAGGTACGCCAGGAGTATTCCCGCCTTACGGTGCTGAAACGCCCGGATCTCTCGCTCGTTGTGCCAGAGGCGTAGCCCCCCCAGAAGTCGGATATCCCAGTGCTGTTCTGTAGTCAACTTCTATTTTTATACCCGCGTTTTGGTTCAGCTGTCCCAGGAAGGATAGGAAATATTTTCATCTGTGAACATCGACGGTACCTGGGAGCGGGTGATCCCGGGCGTGTCCGGGTAGGGCGAGATGCTCTGGGGGAAGTGGAAGAAGTTCTCTGGGTCGTACTTTTGCTTGATAAAAAGTAGGCTGTTGAACGAGTCTCCCCAGTACTGCCAGCGGTAGTCGGTGTAGAACGGCTGGGGGTAGTTCTGGTAGCGGAAGCCATTGAAGTAGGGAGCCATCACCTGCATGCCTCCCTCCATCCACTTACGGGCGGAGTCTTTGTCGTTGAGCTTGCTATCGGCCGATGCGGCAAAGAACGAGTCGATAAAGAAGTCGCCGTAGGTCTTGCGGTGGATAAAGGCGCACTCGGTCACGGGGATGGAGTTGAGCTTGCCACCGTAGGGCTCGATCACGGCGATATTAAACGTATTGGGCGAGGTAGCAAAGTAGTCGCAGAACGCCTTCCAGCCCGTCACCCCCAGCTCGGTGCCGAGGTAGCCGCAGTCCTTGAGCTCCCCCGAGCCATCTGGGACACCGGGAAGCACCCCCAGCAGCGCCTCGTTGAGCACGTTGTAGGTATCGGTTTTATCAAAGAGGAAGGTCGGGGTCCCCACGGCGACCAGGGGCGCAAGCGCCTCTCGTCCTGCCTTCTCGGTGCCGTGGTAGGTTCCCATCACCAGCAGGACAGGCCCCTTGCCCAGGTTGCTCAGCACCACCAGGTACCCGACCTGGTCCTTGCCGATCCCCATGTACTCCCTCTGGAGCACGTCCAGCGCCTCCGGGGCCTGCTCCAGCGGCCAGCTCAGGCAGTAGCCCCAGAGCCGCTGGACATCCCAGAGCTTGTAGCGCGCCTCCAGCAAGATCCCGAAGTTACCGCCCGTCCCGCCGCGCACCGCCCAGTAGAGATCGGGGTTGACCATCGAGTCCGCCTCGACAATCTTGCCACTGGCGAGCATGACGGTCACCCCGACTACACAGTCGCAGTTGAGGCCGAACTCACGCGAGGTGAACCCGTAGCCGCCGCCTTGCATGTGGCCGCCGATACTGACAGTGTCGCAGGTGCCGCCGGGGATATGGAGCTTGTAGGTATTGAGCTGGGCATTGATGTGGCCAAACTGCGCCCCGCCCCCGATCCGGGCGAGCTTCTGAGCCGGGTCGATGGCGACATAGTCGATCCCGCTCACATCAATCACCATCCCCGAGCTCACCGAGTACCCGGCGCTGGAGTGCCCCCCGGCGCGGCAGGCAACCCACCAGCGATGCCGCCGCGCCCACTCCAGGCAGAGGCGCACATCGGCAAAGGTCGTGCAGTAGGCAATGATCAGGGGCTTGTTGTCGCCCGCGCTGGCGCTATCGGCGGGGTAGGCGGGCATGCCCGGAAGCACGACGGTCGCGTTGGTGTGGAGCTTGCCCGCAAAGGTCGTGAGCTCCTTGCGCGAGACCCCCAGCTTTTGGAAGACCCAGTCCGGGACATCGGGCCACTGTTGTGCAAGCTGTGCCGTCTTGGCGGTGCGAGGCGAGTTACTATTTATTGCCATGGATCAATTCTTTCTTAGCGTCAAGAGAGATACGGAATCTGGAGCGAGCCCTCGACATAGCAGCTCAGGGCATCCGGGTCCCAGGCACCCATCCAGAAATCAAGGCGCCAGGGTGGGGTTGGGGTGGTGGCGGAGCTGATAACCCCTCCCAGGCAGTCCTGCTGGTTGCCGTGGATCGTGGTGGGGCCGCCGATAAAGAACCCAAAGCGCTCGACAAAGTTGCGGGCGAGTACCCGGCGGTCGGTGGGGTTGGCGAGGGCGTAGTTGAGCTCGTAGAGGCGCCCCTCCAGCGCCGCGATTGCCACGGGGTCGCCATTATGCGCCTGGAGCGCCTCTAGGTCTTTCTGGAGCAGGGCCTGGCGCTGCTGCACGACGGCCAGCGAGTTCCAGATTCCGGTCGCCCTCCCGATTGTCTCCGGCTCGAACTCCATCCCATGGGCACCCTGTGCCTGGATCAGCGCCGAGTCCATCTCCCAGAGGGGCCTGTCGGGCTGGTTGGGGTCGAGGGGAGCATCGCGGCGCACCGTGAGCTCCTGGCCCGCGATCTGAAAGTGAAAGGGGACGATCGGCTCGTAGCCGGGCAGGGTCAGGTTCCAGTTGCGGTTCTGGAGCTGGGGCCGATCCAGCAGGGAGACCGGCGCGCCCACCAGCGCGGGAAGCGATTCCTGCTGATCAATCGATGTGAAGCGCTGGGCACTGCGGACATTGACCCCAATCGAAGGGCAGTGCGACCGGTGCGTGAAGTTCTCGGGCTGCTGGAAGTGGAGGATCGCATCGAGATCGGGCTCCCCGGCAAAGGCAAACGTGTACCCACTGATCCCACGGGGCTCATCGGAGGGGTCCGGGTCGGTGGGGAGGCGCAGGAGGCACCAGCCCGAGAACTGAATCAGTAAGAGAGCACTCATGGGTTTTGTTTTCTACTATTGTTAAAGTCAAAGCTAATGCGCGCCAGGTTCTCGTAGACCAGGGTCAGGCGGTCCCGGACCGGCTTGGGGTACGTGTAGTTGTACAGGAGCATCTTCGCGCTCTGGGTGAGGGCCTCCAGCTGGAGGGCGAGCACGCCCCAGGCCGCTGCCCGGTCGGGGAGCAGGTGCATGGCGCGGGTCGTGGCAAAGGTCGGGCCGGCCGTGGGAGCCCCCGGCGAGAGGTCTTCCGTGGCAGGCAGGAGTGTCAGCACCTCCCCGAGGGGGCGAATCACCACGGTCATCATGGGGAAAAAGACCGCCTTTTGCAGTGCCGCAAGCTCCTCCGTGCTCTCGCTGGTGTGGGCAAAGAAGCGAATGAGCATCAGCATCATGGTCTCGTAGGCACCGTCGAAGAGAAGCGAGACCGCGTTGGTGGCCAGATTGGTGATGAGAGTGGTGTTGGGCTGGGGGGGCATCACATCCTGCCCCGAGGTCTGGGGGTTGGTCACGACATTGCGTGCGGGAGCGAACTGAGGGTCTTTCTCTTTCTCTTGCACGAGCTCCTCGAAGATCTGGAGAAAGTACGTGAAGTGGCAGGGCTGCTGGTCGTGGTGCGCGCCCTCTCCCTCCGTGACAATCTGGTGGACGGTCGCCAGCGCCGAGTCGCGGTCGGTGACCGGGCGCATGAGGACATTGTAGAGCGGGGTGTTGGGGGGGAGCGTGATCCCCCGGATCGGCACGGGGATCACCTCACTGGTGGTGATCTGTGTGCGCGGCGAGCCCAGAAAGAGCGCCTCGGGAGCGGTCTGCTCAAAGAGCGTCTTGATCTCGTCGTAGAGGGCCCCGATCGTGAAGCTAGTCAGCAACACGGCAGGAAAGAGCTTGCTCAGGAGCTTCTCGTTCTCGCCGCTGAGCTCTGCGGGGCGCTCCAGATCGATAAAGCGCAAGAGAGCCGACTCACCAAAACCCTCGAGCTTGGAGGGGATCGCCAGCTTGTAGTACCGGGGAGAGACCGGAAAGTTGGGGCGCTGGAAGTGGGGGGCCTCGCCCAGTGCCAGGAGTAAGTTGGCCACCAAGCCCAGGTGCTCCATCTCCTGGCGTGCGATCAGCATCAGGTGGCTGCCCCACTGGCGCATCTTCTCCAGCTGCGCCCAGGTCACCCCCCCCTCCTCCGGGTGCCGCTTGAGCGAGAAGGCGGCATAGAGATACTGGCAGAGCACCATGTGCTCGATCTCGGCGGCCTCATCCAGGAGCGCGACCAGGCGCTGTCGGTTGGCAAGGTCTTGTGGTGTCACACTCATACGCTTTTTAGTACCTCACTCGTGCGCTGTACCAGCAGGGGAACCCCCCGTGCTGTGGCCAGAGCGTGGGCCTTTTGGTAGTGGCCCTGTGCCTCATCGGGAGGCGCGAGCGTGCCGAGGCGGCGGTAGAGCTCGGGCTCCCACCAGCGCTCACCGGTACGCTCGACCTGTGCAATCGCCTCTTGCAGGGTGGCGCGGGCGGCATCGGGCTGCCCCGCGAGCTGCTGCCCCTCGGCCAGTAGGCTCAGCAAGAAGGGCCGAAGCAGCTCCGAGCCGGTCATCGCCCAGAGCCCAATCCCTTGCTGCATCGCGGCAAGACCCTCCGCGTGGCTTCCGAGGCGCACCTGAGCGCTCCCCAGGTAGACCAACCCCTGGGCGAGCCAGTTAGGAAAGCCGTTCTGGTTGGCCAGCTCACAGATACTCCCCGCGAGCTGGGCAAGCTCCTGGGTCTCTCCCCGGGCATAGCGCACCAGCGCCTCACCGCAGAAACTCCAGAGGCGGCTAAAGGGGTGGGGCCAGCTCTCGGTCAGGGCGGTGGCGGCCTGCATCTCTTGCAGTGCCTGGTCCAGGTCGCCCTCAAGGCAGCTGGTGAGCCCGAGATGCACATGCGCGACACAGCCGGGGTTCTTGCCGTAGAGAAAGATATGGTGGTAGTGCCGCTCGGAGTCGAAGAGCGCGTGGACCTGGTCCATGTGGGGGCGCACCTGGGCGATCTCACCTCGGTAGAAGTGGACCGCGCCTAGATCGTGCTCCGCCTCCAGCAAGAGCTCAGGGTCGCCCAGGCGAAGCGCGACCTCAAGGTTGTGCTGCGCCATCGCGAGGGCATCGTCGTACTGCCCACGGACTAGGTAGTAGGTCAGCACCCCCACGAGGGTGGGGAAGAGCTGAGGTGCCTCTCCGACCCGCTGGATCAGCACCTGGGCACGCTGGTAGGCCGCCCCCACCTCCGGTGCCGCCCAGCCACGGGTGAGGGTGAGAGGGATCGCCAAGGAGACCTGGAGGCTGAGCTCCTGGGAATCGCGCTCCGCGGACTCGGGGAGGCGTGCCAGGAGAGAGAGGGCCGATGAAAAGTGCCCGATGGCTTCTAGTAGAGCGTTGCTACGGAGCGCCTGGTCCCCGCTCTTTTGGGCATAGAGGATCGCCTTGGGCAGCGCCTCGGGAGTCGGGATGCCCGTCTCTACCACCCGGTTCCAGTGGTAGGCCAGCACGGAGTAGTGGGGGGTGAGGTCGCTGGCGTAGGTCTGCTCGTACCACAAGGCGATCGCATGGTGGAGCGGCTGGCGCTGGGTGGCGAGCATCAGGCTGTAGGCGACCTCTTGGGTGAGGACATGCTTGAAGAGATAGGCCTGCTCGGGGAGCGTGAGCTCCCGCGGGGTCAGGTCCAGCCGAGAGAGCTCCTCCAGGTTGTGCGGGAGCGCGGGGACATCCTGGGAGAGAGGGTAGATCGCGCTGAGCGTCCGTAGGGTAAAGAGCCGCCCGACCACACTGGCGACCTTGATGGCAAACTGCTGCTGGGGCGAGAGCCGGTCGATACGGCTGGTGATGACTCCTTGAACCGTGTCGGGGAAGGCGAGCTCCAAGAGGTTCGGGGCATCGGGGGCGAGCCGACAGACACCCTGGGAGATCTGGATCATGCCCGCATCGCGTAGGGCGTAGGCGAGCTCCTCACTAAAGAAGGGATGCCCCTCCGCCTTTTGCTGGATGAGCCGCACCACCACCTCGGGGAGCTCGTGGACACCCAGGCACTCGGCCACCACCTGGGCGATATCCTCGCCACTCAGGGCCTGAAGCTGTAGGAAGTCGGTGCTGGGGTGGGCACGGAGCGCCTCGTACTCCGGGAGGTAGGGGGGCAGGAGCGGGCGTGTGTCTACCACGATCAGCAGGCCCTCCAGCTGCTCCACGACCCGGAGCAGGAGCGCCCAAGACGCCGAGTCGAACCAGTGGGCATCCTCCATGACCAGGAGAAGGTGCTGCTCGACCGCATGGCGCCGCAGGAGGCTGACCAGCAGCTCTAGAGTTGCCTCGGAGCGGTCACGGCCCACGAGCATGGCGGTCGTGGCATTGTCGGGAAGCTCCACGGGCAGGACCACCCCCAGGAGCGGCGCGAGCGGCTGCTGGCTTGGGCTGAGGTGTGTAAGAACCGCCGCGGCATCCGTGGCCGCCGCGCCAAAGATCTGGGTAAAGACACTGCGCCAGGCACCGTAGAGGGTCGCGCGACCGATGGAGTCGCCGGCTCCCAGCAGGGTCGGAACTCCCTTGGCCTGCGCTTGCTCCAGAAAGTGGGCCACGAGGCAGGACTTGCCAATGCCCGCCTCCCCCTCGACAAGGATCAGCCCTCCCCGTCCCGCCTCCAGCCGCTCGGTGAAGCGCCGCTGCTCCGCATGACGCCCGACCAGCGAGACCGTGCGACTCGGAGCGGCACTGGCCTCAAAGGCCTGCGGCTCTCCCAGAACGACGGGCTCACTGCGGCCACGGATGGAGAGAGAGCCGAGTGGGTTGAAGCGGAGCGTGTGGGCACAGGCCGCCATGGTGGTGCTCTCACACCGGACTCCCTGCCCCGCCGCCATGATGCGCGCCGCGACATTGATCGTGTCCCCGAGCATGGTGTACTCACAGCGCTGGCTGCTACCAATGGCCCCGCAGAACACCGGGCCGGTCGCAACCCCGACGGAGACAACAAGCCCTGCACTCTCAGCCAGTGCCGCGACTCCCAGCGCTGCCCGCACCGCGCGCGTGGCATCGTCTTCGTGGGCGAGCGGGGGGAGGCCAAAGGCCGCCAGGACCGTGATTCCCTGCCCATCCACCCCAACCCGGGTGACCACGCCCTCCAGCTCGCTGAGCACCCGCTGGATACCCTGGATGACCGCTTGAGCACGGGCAAAATCGGCATGGAGATCGAGGGTGGGAAGATGGATAAAGAGCGCACTCACCCGCCGTAGCTCCGCGAGCCACTCTCCTTGGCCACTCTCTAGGCGGGCCAGAACCGGGCGCGGGACATAGCCTCGGGCGGCGGCGGGAAGGCGCTCCAAGGAGGCAGGTGCCTCGACCGGGAGCGGGGTGGGCACGCCAAGCGGGGGCTGGTACTGGCTCAGGGCCTCTGGGCTCAGCACGACCTGGCCCGGCTCGGCCTGGCGCTGGGCGCTGTAGGACTGCTGGACCGCCTCGCCGCCCAGGACAAACTCCCAGTGGTCTGGCTCGCCCCCAACACTCGCGGCAAAGACCTCGCCCACACCGATGCCAATGCGCAGGGAGAGGCGCAGGGATGCGTTGCGTGCAGCATTGTCGCGCAGGTGCTCCTGGATCCGACTGCCACAGTGCACGGCCTGGGAGAGCGAGGTCGGCTGGTCGGGCCAGTAGGCGAGGAGGCCATCGCCGGCGAACTTCACCACATCGCCGCCATGCTCGACCACGAGCTGGGTGAGGTGGCTGAAGTAGCCATTGAGCAGGCTGCTGAGCTCCTCTACCCCGGCGCTTCCCTGCTCTGCAAGGCGCTCCGAGATCGCGGTGAACCCGGAGATATCCGCAAAGAGAACCACCCCCGACTGGTTATCGCAGTAGGCATGAGCCGTATGGTCCGCATCTTGAAGAAGACGCTGGAGCAGGAGGCGGGGGATATAGCTGACAAAAGTAGATAGGGCTGACACGATACTTCTCTAAATTTTCAGTGTGTCTCTTACTGGGTCCCACTCTACGGATGATAATGGGGGAGTGGTGGGATTGTAACATAACTATCTTCGCTAGAGATGTTATTTTTACTAGAATTTATCGAGCGGTGTTACGAGATACAGAGCGACTATCCCGAGGTCCACACGGGGTAACTCACCCAGATGGTTCTGTCTAGAGCTCTTCTTGAAGATGCAGGCAGGCCTCCACAAGTGCTTTGGTCGCCTTGTGAAGCTCCTCCTGAACCGCTTCGTAGCGGCGTGCACGCTCTAGAGTATCGAAGCCCTCGTAGCCCTCCTGGAGCTCCCTTGCCCAGCGCACAAGAGGCTCAAGGCTCGCCCCAATAGCGGCGAGCTGGTCGAGCTTCTCCCCGATAAGCGAGAGCTGCCTCGAATTATTGGAAATGACCTTGGTGGTAATGGGAGAGCTGTCGACCAAGGTCGGCAGGATCTTCGACAGAACCCAGCCATGGGTTCTCCGGTAGCTCTTGCCATTGACCGTCATACGCCATGGGAAAGCAGGGTCGCCCGTCGGGGTGAAGGTGCGTACAAGCTTCTCGCCGCGGTACTGCTCAATGGTGCACTCGCTATTTTTCATTCGGGAATTGTACTAGGGTATCAGAAGCGAGAATTTGGATTGCGTTGCTCGCGTGGAGGACCCGCCACCACATCCCAGTGCTCCACAATAAGCCCCTGCTCGACACGAAAGATATCGACAATCGCATAGATAGGGGCGCCAGGTGCGGGAGTGAACCGGGCGTGCAGAGCAACAAGGTTGTCTTCGGCAATGGTCCGGACAATCTCCCAAGTCGCATCCGGTAGCTCTGCCATGATGCTTTCGAGAAACTCAGCCGCCTTGGCGCGTGTGCCCTCGGCAACATCGGGCTTGTGCTCGATAAAGTCAGGTGCCATAAAGCGCAAGAACGCCGTCTGGGGGCTGCGGACCACGAGCGCTTCGTTGTAGAACGCCCGTATCACGGCCTGAGGGGAGGGATGCTCAGAGGTGAATTCGTTTTCCATGGGCCGTTGCCTCGCCGCCGCCGTCGATGGCCTTGCCGTCTTTGTTGAAGAGTTTAAGCGTGAGCTTGGAGTCGAAGGCGTTGCCATCTGCCGAGAGCGTGATCTTTTGCGTCAGGATGCCGTAGCCATCGGGGGCCCAGCCGCCGCCTTTTACCAGCTCGTCGGCCGAGGCGACTGCCTTGGGCTGAAAGAAGCGGTACTTCGCTTCGTACGTGCGGGGGGCGACTTTTCGCCAGACACCGTAGGCCGGGGGAGCGGGCGGCGCGCCATCGTAGTTCGACGACTCATTCATGGTGCCGCCGGCGTGGAAGGCGTACATAAACTCCAGGTCCTTGACTGTCGCAAAGGCCCCGGTCGTGAACTGGACTTTTCCCTGCCACGCGCCCGCCAGGCTATCGGTTGCCTTGCGTGGCTGTGCGAGGCTGGTGCTCGAACCTACGGTGGCGAAAAGCGCGAGGGCGCAAGCGGTGAGCGCTACTGGTCTGGTGTGCATGTGCGTGTTCCTCGAAAAGGATGGTGCATTCTACCCCAAGCTGTGCAGGCTGCTCGCTTAGCTGGGCATGCGGATAAACATGGGAACGGAGTCCACATCGCGGAAGCCAAGGCGCTGGTAGACCGAGTGTCCCGCAGCCGATGCTTGGAGCACTCCGACACCGTACCCGAGCCGACTCGCGACCCGCAGGGCCTCCGCCGTGACATGCGCCCCGAGGCCCTTGCCCCGCTCGTCGGGCAGCGTGGCCACGCAGTAGATGCCCGCCAGCCCGTTCGCGAGATAGAGCAGGGAGGCTGCAACCAGCTTTCCTTTGTTTTGGATGCCAAAGAACTGGACAGCGGCATCGGGCTCTGTGCGTACGCCCTGAACTTCCGGCGACAGAAGCCGAGCAAGCCCGCGTGGGAGCCCAAAGCCCTCCGCGACCACCTCCGTCCAGGCAACTCCCTCTTCGACCGAGGACACCCGGAGAAACTCGTAGCCGTCGGGGAGCAGGGTAGAGGCCACCGAGGCGGTGTCGATGGCCATCGCGGGCATCGGCGAGACCTTGGCAAAGCCCAGGGCTGTCAGTGCCTCCGAGACCGCCTCACTGACGCCCGCGACGAAAAGAACCGCGGACGGTTGCGAGAGCTCTCGCAAGGGCGCGACGGCCTCGTGGACGGCGCTAGTATCACCGGGCTCACGCAAGATGACGAGGTTTCCCAGAGGGTGCGCCTCGCCGGTGATCACCCGAAAATACTGCTCATTCTCAACCGAGCCCTGGGATTGCATCAGGTCCCGCCAGATCAGGTCAAAATGCAATACGGCTTCGCGGCCAATAGACGCCTCACTTGAGGCGATCGACGGGACGGGGGGATGTGTTGTCATGCTGTTTGCTACTTGAGGGCGCTTTGCACAACAGCCGTGTCTGTGTGCTGCGTGAAGGAGGCAATGCCACTGTCCTTGAACTTCCAGACATGCACAAACGGGGCGCGGAAGCTCTTTCCGGTTGCCTTGTACGTCCCGCTGTACTCCCCCAGCGCCACAACTGTCTCCCCCTCAGCGATCAGCTCGTGCGACACGGCGGCAAAGCCATCCCACTCAGTGCCGAGCTTTAGGAAGACATTCTGGAGGACTGCCTCCGGGCCAATGTAGGTGCCGCCGTAGGGAAAACCCTCTGCTTCCGTCCAGCGGGTATCGGGCCCAAGGGCCGCCAGTACGGTCGGGATATCGCCGCTCGCGAAGGCTGCGTAAAGCCGCTCGATCGTCTCGGAATGTTGTGTCATGGGTTGCTCCTCTGCAAACACGTGTCCGCCGTAGCAGACATCGCTCTGGTGCATTCTACCCTAGCTCGGTGAGGGGGCGCTCCATAAAACGCCAGCGGCTGTGGAACGCTACGGGCACCTCGACACCTTCGTAGGCGGCGCAGTCCGAAAACCCACTGGCTTCGTAGAGGCGCTGTGCAGACGTCATAAAGACACCTGTGTCGAGGCAGATGCGCTTGTAGCCAAACGCCCGGGCATCGTCGAGCAGGCGGTTGAGGGTGAGCTCCCCCAGCTTCCTGCCACGAAACTCAGGGCGGATGTAGAGGCGCTTGACCTCCGCCAGCTCGGGACGAAGAAAGCGAAGCCCCCCCATTCCCGCCAGCTGACCGTCGGCCTTGACCAGATAGAAGATGCCACGCGGCGGCGGATCGCCACAGACCTTGTCGATTATTGTGGGCACATACTCGCGAACCGGCATCCCCGTGACCTCATCCACAGGCACCCCAAACAGGCTCTCGATCTCTGTAAAGACCCACGAGAGGTACTCGATATTGAGCTCCGTGAGCTCCGCCCGGTGAGAGGCGACATTGGCAACGACAAATTCGTGATGGGGCATGGTGGGCTCGGTCTGACGAGCCATTCTACCTGATCTCAACATCTGCCATAGAGCAGGGAGCGCAGGCCTTTACGAAGGGGGAAAAACGGTCTTCTGAGGCACATTCCTGCCGGCTCCGAGCCAGCGACGGTGATGCCAGACGGTTGTGTTCAAGGAACGGGAGAGCGTCTGTCCTACAAAGGCAACCAAAGGCGCGACCGTCTCTGGGGGGAGTGCGCTTGTGTAAGGAATGAGGAGAGTCATCCCAAAGTTGCAGCCCGGCGGCACGGTCGCATCCCAGTGCTGCAAGGTCCCTTCTTCGTAGGGGCGGGAGAGATTGTACTCAACCCCCTCCTTCACCGCGATTCCCCACTCAGTCTCGTTTTCGTTGTCGTAGCGGAACGGTGGGAGCTCCAGGGCAGTGCGAGCAATCTCACAAAGCTCTTCCAGAGGGAACTCTGTGCGAAAGGCGAGGTGCTCCATAAACTTGGTTTCGTTGGGGCGCATGGGATTTAGGAAGAGCCGGCCTTTCGGCTCACTAAGTAGATATGAAGTGCAGAGATGTCGGCGGGGTTGATGCCGGGAATTCTTGCCGCTTGTCCGAGCGTGGCGGGGCGGAGGCGGCTCCATTTTTCCAGGGCTTCGTTGGCGATGGATGGCACGAGCGCGTAGTCCAGATCGGTGGGGAGGGCGAGGTGGTCGGCGCGGCGGGCGACATCGATCTGTAGCTCCTCGCGGCGGATGTAGGCATCGTAGCGGGCGGTGATGAAGCACTGCTCTAGGCCATCGGCGTAGTGCGTCGGGTCGAGGCCGGCGAGGCTTGCGACCGACTCCAGGCTCACTTCCGGGCGGCGGAGCAGGTCGAGATAGGAGAGGCGCGCGGTGATGGGCGCAAAGCCGAGCGCTTCCAGGCGTGGGCTGTCCAGTCCCCCGACCGTGTTCTCGGTGAGGGTCTTCTCGACATGCTCGATACGTGCCTTGCGCTCCTGGAAAAGCTCCCACTGCTCGTCGCCCACCAGCCCGAGGGCACGGCCCATGGGGGTGAGGCGCAGGTCGGCGTTGTCGTTGCGTAGGGTCAGGCGGAACTCGGCGCGGCTGGTGAGCAGGCGGTAGGGGTCGTTGACACCCTTGGTCACCAGATCGTCCACCATGACCCCCATGTAGGCATCGCTGCGGGTCAGGCTCCACGGCTTGCGGCCCTGCACATAGAGCGCCGCGTTGGCCCCCGCGATCAGCCCCTGGCCCGCCGCCTCTTCGTAGCCCGACGTCCCATTGAGCTGCCCGGCAAAGAACAGCCCCTCGACCCGCTTGGTCATGAGCGCCGATGTCAGCTCCGTGGGCGGGACGGCATCGTACTCCACGGCGTAGCCCGGCTTCAGCATCACGGCGTCTTCGAGGCCGGGGAGGGTCTTGACAAACTCCGCCTGCACCTCGGCGGGGAGGCTCGTGCTCATGCCCTGCACATAGACCTGCGGCGTGTCCCAGCCCTCTATTTCGAGGAAGACTTGGTGGCGGTCCTTGTCGGCAAAGCGCACGACTTTGTCCTCAATCGACGGGCAGTAGCGGGGCCCGACCCCCTCGATCTGCCCGCCGTACATCGCCGAGCGGTGGAGGTTCTCGCGGATGACCTTGTGGGTTGCCTCGTTGGTCCAGGTGAGATACGCCGCCAGGAGGCCGTCGTGGCTTCGCTTGGGCGTGCGAAAGCTCAGCGATGGGCAGTCCGGCTCGGTGGGCTGTGCCTCGGTGCGGGAAAAGTCGATCGTGTTCTTATCCATCCGGGGCGTCGTCCCGGTCTTGAGCCGCAGGAGCGGAAAGCCCAGCGACGAGAGCGATGCCGAGAGCCCGTAGGCTGCCGCCTCATCGTTGCGCCCCGCCTCCCACTTGTCCTCGCCGCGGTGGCAGAGCCCGCGCAGAAAGGTCCCCGTGGTCACGACAACCGTCTTGGCCGCGAGCTGTGTCCCGTCCGAAAGCGTCACGCCCAGCACCTGCCGGGCTCCCCCACCGCCGAAGGCGGATTTGAGTCCCGCTTCGCGGGTGGGGGCGGGGGGGGCGATCAGCGCCTCGACCATCGCCTCGCGGAGCGTGAGATTGGGCTGGTTTTGGAGATAGGCCTGCATCGCCGCGGGGTACTTCTCCACATCGACCTGTGCCCGGATCGCCCGAACCGCGGGGCCCTTTCCCGTGTTGAGCATCCTAATGTGGGTGAGAGTCGCATCGGAGATCAGCCCCATCGCCCCGCCGAGCGCGTCCACTTCCCGCACCACATGGCCCTTGGCCGGGCCACCAATCGAGCAGTTGCAGGGCAGCCACCCGATCCGATCCAGCCGCCCCGTCACCAGAAGCGTCTTACAGCCAAGCCGCGCCGCCGCCAGCGCCGCCTCACACCCCGCGTGCCCGCCCCCGATCACCAGAACATCAAACATGATGCTATTCTATCGCCGCAGAGTGGCCGTTTGCTTGAGATCGCCCGGCTAGCCCCGGAGCACGAGGACGCTCTTGTGGCAGGTGGTGACAGCGCGAAAGGAGACACTTCCGAGGGTGAGGCGCTCCAGCAGGGTCTGGCCCTTGGCACCAAGAATCAGGAGATCGGCCCCGGTCTCTGCGAGCGCGGTGTCGATGGCCTCGGAGATAGAGCCGCGGGCGATCCGGCTGTCGATGGCACCCTCGGTGAGCCCCAGGCTCTTGCCGAGCACGGTCGCCGCCTTGGCCGTGACCTCCTCCACCTCCTGGATGGGGCGTCCATAAACCTCATGGGCAATCTCTTGGGCGAGGTGGTCTGTGGCGGCACGGTAGGCGGGGGGCAGGACATGTAGGAGAGTGAGCTGACCAAGCCCGTGGGGGGCCCAGCGGCTCAGCCGTGCCAGTGCCTTCTCCATGTACTCGGAGTGATCCGTTGCGATCAGGACTTTGAGCGGCTCTTGTGGGATGGGGCCACGGGTGAGCAAGACGCTCTGCTCGGCTCCCTCGACCAGGGCGCGGGCGACGCTACCCAAGAAGAACGCGGCGATCCCTCCTTTATTGGAGCCCCGTACTGCGATCAGCTCCGCGCGGGTCTCATCGGCGCGGTTGAGCAGCTCGCGGGCCTGATTGCCAATCCGCACCCGCACCTTCACTGTCTCGCCGCGGGGCTCTGCGCGCTCCGTGAGGCTGCGCTGCATGCGCCCCGCGAGCCTTTCTTCGAGCTGGTCGGTTCGGTTCGCGCCGACAATCGGGTCCAGGCTCCAGACCGTGCTCGCCTGCGAGGGGACAACATGCATCCACTCCTGGGTGAGGTTGGCAAAGCGCAGGCTCTCCACCCAGCCGCTGATCTCCTCCACGCTCTCACTCTCGTCCACACCCACTAAAACATGCATCCCGGCCTCCGTTTCCGACACTATTGTAGCCGGGTCTGGACTTCCTTGCCTCCACGCCCTGACGGATTTGTTCTCGGGTAGAATCAGGAAGTGAAAAAAGCGACAGCGGGATGGGTGTGTTCGGAGCTCGACGATGAGTACGGGGAGCTGGTGTGGCGCTCACACGGGGAGCCGCTGGACGCGCTGGTGCAGACTATTCTCTCCCAGGCGACCTCGGACATCAATAGTGGGCGGGCCTTTGATAGCCTGCGGCGGGCGTTTCCCGGCGGCTGGGACACTGTGCGTCTCGCCGAGGAAAAAGCCATTGCCGATGCCATCCGCTGCGGGGGGCTCGCCGACTCTAAAGCGCCGCGGATCAAGGCGGTCCTCCAGGAGATCTACGAGCGCACGGGCAAGACCGACCTGGAGTTTCTCAAGACCACGCCCACCGATGAAGCCAAGGCGTTTCTGACGAGCTTTCATGGGGTGGGGCCCAAGACCGCAGCGTGCGTGCTGATGTTCTCGCTGGGGCGGCCCGTGCTCCCGGTGGACACGCATGTCTTTCGGGTCTCGCACCGGCTGGGGCTGATCGACGAAAAACTAGGGGAGGCGAGGGCGCATGGTGCGCTCCAGAGTCAGCTCAAAGATACCGAGGTTTATGCGTACCATGTCCATCTCATTCGGCATGGGCGGCGGGTGTGTGTCGCCCAGCAGCCCCGTTGCGAGGAGTGTGTCTTGGGGGCGCGTTGTGCGTACCGGCGCGAAGGGGGTAAAATGTCCAGAAGGTCCCTCGCACAAAATTTACCGGGAACGCTCCATGGATTGAAGGAAAAACAAGGAGAGGGGTCGAACTAGGCGTAAGCGATGCAGAAACCACAGCCAAAGGATGTAAAGAAGCCGACCCTCTCGCGGGCCAACCTAGCGAAGACGGCGCAGTTTACCATCACGACCGTCATGGCACCCAAGAGCGGCCCGAAGGACACACAAGTCTTTCAGGTAGCGGTCAGCGGCCCGAAGGCGCGTCTGGACTATAAAGACAAGGCTCTCGGTGAGGTCTGCTATATGGTCAATGAGAAGGGGACATTCTTCTACCTGCCTGTCAACAAGGCGGCTCAGAAGATGAACCTGAAGATCGAGGACGGCCTCAAGACGGTCTTCTCACAGGCGAGTGAGGTTCTGGCAGGAGCACAGAAGACCGGCAAGGCGACCGTCGCGGGGATCGCTTGTGATATCTACACCAATCCACGCACGGGCTCGGTGGTGTATCTGGGGACAACACCCGGCTTTACGGTTCCGGTGAAGCTAGAGATCAAGAACGCGGGGGGAATGCAGACCATGCAGGCCTCCAATATCAAACTCAATGGGAATATCCCGGCGGCGCTCTTTGCGCTTCCGGCGGGCACACAGATTATCGAAGGGCAGGGGGGAGCATCTGGGCTTCCCGGGTCCCGGTAAAAGAAAGCTAAGAGTGAGGATAGTATGCAGAGCAAGGCATTAGGCACACTTCTGGCCACCCTCGGTGTGGCAGCGATCTCCTGGGCACAGCAAGTGCCCTTCCAGGTTGCGGGGCCCCAGAACGGGGCGACCGTACGGGAGACCGTCAAGATTCGCATCCCGCGGATGAGCCTAGAGGGGGTTAAGTACCTCTCTCTGGGAGTCGATGGCAAGTTCCGCGCGGGCGTGATGGTTCCCGCGCCGGGCCAGAAGGTCGAGACCGACCTGATCCAGATGGACAAGGCGGGCATGATGGTCACGCTGCTCTGGAACACCAAGGCCAAGGTCAAGGACGAGTCCTCGCAGCAGGTCTTCGATGGGGTCGATGATGGTCCGCACACGCTGGAGCTGATCGCCTACGATGCGAGCAATAAGAAGCTGGGCAAACAGACCCTCACCCTGACCGTGAATAACCGGGGCGACCTGCGCATGCCCGCCGATGGGATCGCGCTGGCCTACCGCTTCGCCGTGGGAGAGCAGAGCCAGTACAAGCAGCGCACCGATCTGGAGTATGTCAACGATGTCAAGACTCCCGAGAACACGATTGTTACCCAGCGCCGCAGTGGCTACTACTCCCAGGGACGTGGGCAGGGTGGCTTTAGTGGCGGCGGCGGCGGTCTCGATGGCGGTGAGGGCGGCTTCCCCGGCAGTGGCAAGGGCGGCGGGATGTCCGGCAGCGGGATGCCCGGCGGCATGATGGGCAGCGGCGGCATGCAGGGGCGGCGCGGTGGCGGCTCCGGTAGCCTCGGGATGCCCGGTGGTGGGATGTCCGGTAGCGGAATGCCCGGTGGAATGATGCCCGGCGGTGGCAGTGGAATGCCCGGTGGGATGATGCCGGGCGGGATGATGGGTGGTGGAATGCCCGGCGGCATGATGGGCGGCGGCGGTGGAAGCAACCCCTTCGACAACATGCCTGTCGGTGCCTACCGAATCCCGGTGCAGACAGTCAAGGCCAACTATATCCGCACCACCGAGGATCGCATCAACGCCAGTGACTTCTTTATCCGCGATAAGGTACAAGATGGCACGATTGTCTCCCCCGCAGGAGGCGCGGCTCGTCTGCAAGATATCTACGACTTCAAGTCCCGCTACCGCACCGTGGCCTCGTCTGGGAAGGTGCTGGACCATGGAATCGCCAATGGAGCACGGCCCGGTGCCTATGTTGCCCTACCGATGATCGAGCTGGGGGGCAAGCGCCGGATCGGCCAGAAGTGGACCACGATGGCTCCCATTCTCCTGGAGTGGGCCACCCTCGATACCCCGACTCAGGTTCCTTGTACCAACGTGCTTGAGGGCCTAGAGTGGGAGAGCGGCTACCAGTGTGCCAAGATCCACCAGACCTACAACGCCAAGGCGAATGTCCAGATCTTTGGTGGCGCAGGCAAGATCCAGGGCGCTAAGATCAAGATGGACCGGATCATCTGGTTCAGCTACAAGGCCGGTAAGATCATCAAGACCGAGACGGTCACCGAGGTCGAGGGCGATACCCCCTCCGATATCCTCAGCGCCATGGTTCCGCAGGCCGGTGTCGGCGGCGGCATGGGCGGCGGGATGATGGGCGGCGGTGGCCTGGATGGCGAAGGCATGGGCGGCATGATGATGGGCAGCGGCTTCCCCGGTGGCGGCGGTAAGGGCGGCGGCATGATGCCCGGTGGGATGATGCCCGGCGGCGGTGGCGATGCCAGCGGCTTCGGTGGCATGCAGGGCGGACAGCAGATGGAGGCCCCCAAGGTCCCCGCGAAGTTCCGCTCCACCACGGTCGTTGAGCTGGTGGTCGCACCCCCCGTGGTGAAGACTGCCTCCGCGACAACCACGAAGTAAGTCACGGAAAGCAACCAACCCCGACCCCCCTGAGCTCTCAGGGGGGTCTTTTCATTGAGGAAAACAATATGCTTGAACCAACCCTCGCCGAGCGCCTTGGCTACAAGGCCACGGATAGGCTGCTGCTGATCCATGCTGATGATGTGGGGATGTGCCACTCGGTCAATGCCGCCACCACCGATGCCATGGAGCGTGGGGTCGTGACCTGCGCCAGCATCATGGTGCCCTGCCCCTGGTTCCCCGAGATTGCCGCCTACTGCCGTGAGCACCCTGAGAAAGACTTTGGGCTCCACTTGACCCTCACCAGCGAGTGGAAGTACTACCGCTGGAAGCCCCTGACCGCCGCCAAAGAGACCCCAGGGCTCCTCGACAAAGAGGGCTTTATCCACCGCGACGAAGGCGATACCGCGCGCCATGCCAGCGCCGCTGAGGTGGAGAAAGAGATTCGGGCACAGATCGCACGCGCCCGTGAGTTTGGGCTCAAGCCCACCCATATCGACTCGCACATGGGGACCCTCTTTGCCGGGGTGTTCTATCCCACCTACACCAAGGTGGGCCGGGAGACGGGCCTCATGCCCATGGTTCTCTACCCCACTCCCGAGCGGATCGCTCAGGCAAAGAACGAGTTTGGCCAGCGCGACCCGCTGGGCTCTTACCAGCAGCTCAAAAAACAAAACTTTGTCTTCCTGGACTACCTCAAAGAAGGTGCCGAGGGGAGCACGTTAGAGGCGCGACGCAAGCACTACTACGATGCCCTACGTGCCCTCAAGCCCGGGGTGACGGAGTTCATTGTTCACCTGAGCCTCGATGATGCGGAGATTCGGCACATCACGGGCAACTGGGAGGCGCGCTGGAACGAGTACCAGCTCATGACCGACCCTCGCACCCGGGAGCTGATCGACTCACTGGGGATCAAGCTGATCGGCTACCGTGAGCTCAGCAAGCTCGCCTTCAAGCCCGTGGCCGCGTAAAATTTTAGGGGCGTTTTTTTCACCGATATAATGAAACTTGTTATGGCACTTATCGGAAAAAAGAAAAATGTCCCTGAAGATGGCCAGATGGAGCTTGTCGAGCACCTGGCAGAGCTACGCACGCGGATCTTCCGCTCGCTCCTCTATCTGATCGTGGGAATGGTGGTCACCTACAACTTCTTCAAGCCGCTCTACCGGATCATCAACGACCCCCTGACTCGTGCGCTGGTGCAGCATGGGGTGTCCGGGACCATCAAGTTTGATTCCGTCCAGGATGCCTTCTTCCTGAAGCTTCAGGTCAGCTTTATCGCGGGGCTGGCTATCGCCTTGCCTCTGCTCGTCATGGAGCTCTGGGGCTTCATCAAGCCGGCCCTCACCCCCAAGGAGCGCGAGCCGGTGAAGTTCCTGGCACCGTTCTCGGTCCTGCTCTTTCTGGCGGGTGTTGGGACGGGCTACGCGGTCCTGCCCCTAGCCTACGACTGGATGGTGGGCTACCTGGGAGATGTCCCGGATGCCCAGCTCCTCCAAGATGCCGCAAAGTACTTGCTGCTCTCGGTCAAGATCATCCTGGCCTTTGGGATCGCCTTCCAGCTCCCCGTGGTGCTACTCTTCTTGGCCCGTGTCGGGATCCTGACCTCCAAGCTGATGGTGGCCTACTGGCGCCACGCCGTGGTGGTTCTGGCTGCCCTGGCCGCGATCTTTGTGCCCTCCAACGACCCGATCACCATGGTGATGATGGCCGTCCCGATGGCCGGTCTGTACCTGCTCTCGATCAGCCTGGTGAAGGCCTTTGAGCCGCGGGAAGATGGAACGCAGAACAAGCCGCTGCTGACCATGATCCTGGTCTCTCTGGCTCCTGCGATCATGCTGGGGGCTGTGAGCTACTGGATCGTGCGCCAGCGTGCGGTGCCGATCCAAAAGCCGGGTATGATCCTGCCCACTGCGACCTCCGCGCCGACAGTCAGCCCCGATATCGAGAAGCGCCTGGCCGCGCTGGAGGAGAAAGTCACCCAGCAGGCCGAGGAGCTCGCGGCCCTGAAGGCGGCACTGGAGCAGAAGACTGCCACGCCGTCACCCGTGCCCCAGGCAACCCCCGCACCAACCGCGGAGCCAAGTGCAACCCCCAACCCGGTGACTCCCAACATGCCCCAGGATGGCCGCTAGTGGAGCTGCGTAATGTTCGCATCGTGACACCCGAGCGGGTGATCGAGAACGGGACGCTCACGCTGGAGGCGGGGCGCATCCAGGCGATCACCGAGACCGCAGGGACACCATCCGGGCGGACCGTGCTTCCTGGCTTTATCGACCTGCACATTCATGGCGGCGGTGGCGCGGACACGATGAACGCGACCCCGGAGGCGCTGGCGACGATCTGTAAGACGCACGCGGCGCACGGTACGACCCGCCTGCTCGCCACGACGATCACCCAGAGTGACGCGGCGATCACGGCGGCGCTTGCCAATGCGGCGGCCTCCCCCGAGCCCCTGCTGGCGGGCATTCACTTGGAGGGGCCGTACATCAGCCCCAACAAGCCCGGTGCGCAGCCCAAGGAGTTTGTGCGCCCCTACGACGAGGCGGAGTTTGCGGGCTGGCTGGCGGCGGCTCAGGGGAAGCTGCGGCAGATCACGCTCGCGCCCGAGCAGCCCGGCGGCGACGCGCTGATCGCGGCGTGCAATGCGGCGGGGATCGTGGTCTCGCTGGGGCACACGGATATCACGGCGGAGCAGACTCGGCGCGCACTGGCCCTGGGAGCGCGGCAGGCGACCCACCTCTTCAACGCGATGAGCGGGATTCACCACCGCAACCCTGGCCCGATTCCCGTCTTCCTCACCGATCCCCGTGCCCGTGTCGAGGTGATCGCCGATGGGCACCATGTCGCGCCCGAGGTGATCGCCATGACCTACGCTGCGGTCGGCCCGAAGCGCTTTATCGCGATCACCGATGCGATGGAGGGCGCGGGCAAGGGCGATGGGGTCTACGGCCTCGGGGGGCATGAGGTGACCGTGGTCAATGGCAAGGCTACCCTCGCCGATGGAACGCTGGCGGGCTCGCTGCTCTTGATGGACCAGGCCGCCCGCAATCTTCGCGCGTGGTGCGCCCTTGGCTGGCAAGAAATCGCCCAAGTCACCGCCACCAACGCCGCCGATCAGCAAGGCTGGCTCGACACCGGGCGTCTCGTTGAGGGCTGCGTCGCGGATTTGGTGGTCGTGGACGATGGCCTCACGGTGCAAGCAACCTATGTGGCCGGAGAGTGCGTCTACTCCGCCGCGTAGGGGGCAACGGCGCGCACGATAACCTCAGGGTCGCAGGCGTAGAGCCCGGCGGTGCCAAAGGTGTTGAGCTCTAGCACGAAGTAGCCCTCCGCGGTCTCGGCGATATCCACCACAAAGACATCGGTGGGGCGCCATGGGTGCGCTGCCACGGCTCGCGCGACTGCCCAGGCACCATCGGGGGCACCGCGCTCTAGCACCAGGCTCTCCCCCAGCTTGTACTGCGACGCCGCGACTACCTGCTCGCCGACAATCACGAAGCGCCACTCCCCGAAAATCTCATGGGGAGGCGCGACGAGCAATAAAAACTCCTCGGGAAGCTCGGGCCAGCGCCGGTGGCGTGAGAAGTGCGCGTCTTGCAGGCTCGCTCCCGGCTCCAGCAAGAGCCCCGAGAGCAGCTTCCCCCCAGCCGCGGGCTTGAGAAACACCGGCTCGGTGCGGGGGCGCGTCAGAAACTCCCCATAGGTCACCCACTGCGCCCCCGCGTTGAGCGCCAGCGCACCGTAGGCCGGGAGCCAGTGCCGCGCCTCCAGCCGCTCAGAGCGAAACGCGCCCGGACGAAGCGGCCAGTGCGCGTGCGCCCAAATCGCAAAGCCCACAGAGCCGGTGAGGAGCAGCGGCCGCCCCGAGTCAAAGTAGGGGATCGCCTCAGGCGCAAGGTGCCCCTTGGCGGGATCGAAGTGTGTCTCAATAACCTCGTGCCCACAGGAGCGGATCACGTCCACGAGCGGCTCGCCCGTCAGCCCCAGGTTGCGTGCGGGCTGCTGATCGACAATCCAGAGTGCCATGCTCTAGGGTATACCATAGGTCAGTACTCCGCTGTCTTTCGTCATCTCTCCGCCTTCGCACGGCTCAGGCACCTCTCTTCCCATCATGGCTCGTGCCTCGCCGGGAAGAGAGGAGGCGCTCTAAGGCGCGGGGAGATGGTAAAACAAAAGGCATGACCCCCGGCCCTAAATCCCGCGCTCTGGCGGCAACGCTCCGCCAGTTTGAGTCTCCCAACGTGACGTTCCTCGCCGACGATGGCAGCTTTCCGATCTTCTGGGAGGAGGCGCACGGCTGCACGGTCACCGATGCCGACGGCCAAGCGTACCTCGACCTCACGGCGGCGTTTGGGGTGGCCAGTGTCGGGCACACCAACCCGGCGGTGGCGGCGGCGATTGCGGCGCAGGCGCAGAAGCTCATCCATGGCATGGGCGATGTCCACCCCAGCCGCGTGAAAGTGGCGCTGGCGCAGAAGCTGAGCGCACTGACACCGGGCGATCTGGGCGGGGCGCTGCTGGGGACATCGGGGGGCGATGCGGTGGAGGCGGCGCTCAAGACCGCACGGGTCTTTACGGGCAAGCCGGGAGTCGTGGCGTTCACGGGGGGCTACCACGGGCTCAATCTTGGGGCGCTGGCGGTGACCTGGCGCGCGGACTTTCGGGAGCCGTTTGCCGGACAGATCGCGCCCTTTGCGGTGCACAAGCCCTATGGGGAGTTTCTGACGGAACTGCCCGACGGTGTGGGGGCGGTGCTGGTCGAGGCGATCCAGGGGCGGGGCGGGATTGTCGTCCCGCCGCCGGGCTGGCTGGAGTCGCTCAAGGCGCTCTGTGAAAAGAGCGGTGCAGTGCTCATTCTCGACGAGATCTTCACCGGCTGGGGGCGCACCGGCGACTGGTTTGCCTGTGAGCACGAGGGGGTCGTGCCGGACATTCTCTGCGTGGGCAAAGCACTGGGCGGGGGCCTGCCGATCTCCGCCTGCCTCGCTCGGCCCGACGTCATGGCGGCCTGGGGGGTCTCGACCGGTGAGGCACTGCACACATCGACGTTTCTCGGAAACCCGCTCTGCTGCGCCGCTGCGCTGGCGTCTTTGGGCGAGCTAGAGCGCCTCGCTGCCCCCGGGCTGGCACGCGAGCGTGGGGCGTTTTTTATCGAGCAGCTAGAGCGCCTTCAAAGCCAGTTTCCGACCAAGATTCGCGGCGTCCGCGGGCGCGGGCTCATGCTGGGGATTCAGCTCACGAGCGCGTTTGCCGGCGAGCTCATGGTCCAGCTCCTGCACCGGGGCGTGATTGTCTTGCCAGCAGGCGACGGTGACATTCTAGAGTTTACGCCCCCGCTGGTAATCTCCGAGGAGGAAATTACCCATGCGGTCACACAATTGAAGCTAGTACTGTCTTAGTATCTAGAGAAAGGTTGATTTTTCGTCATGATTCCTATGGTTCCTGCCCTGGTCCTGGTGGCACAAGCCCCCGATGCGGCCATCCAAAAAATAATCGCGGACACGGCTGCGGCCTACCGCAATGCTTCGTCCCTCGCCCTGACCCTCACCAGTGGCACGACAACATCGGAGATAACCCTGCTGAAGGCCGGGAAGCTTGCCGCCACCGTTACGACCGGGACCGTGGTCAAGCGCGTGATCGCCGATGGAACAACGATCTACAGTGATAGCTCCACGGACAAGGCCAGCAAGTACGTCAAGCAGCCGGGCAATACCCTGCAGCAGGCGGTGAATGCGCTCAGCAGTAGCCGTGGTGTCGGAGTCGGGCTCCTGCCGATTCTCCTGACCAGCCCTGCGGCCGAGAAGCAGATCATCCCCGGAAAGCCCGAGTCCGTGACCAAGGGGCCCGACGAGACACTCGATGGGGTCGCCTGTGATGTCATCACGGCGGTTATCGGCAACGCCCAGCAGAAGTCGGCCTACCAGTTTGCGATTGGCAAGGGGGATCACTTCCTGCGCCGGCTGACGATCGGCCCGGCCGGGGGAGCACCCAGCATCACCGAGACCTACAGCAAGATCACGACCACGCCTGAGACAACGGAGGCGACCTTTACCTATGTCCCTGCGGCGGGCGCGGTGGCCATGGACCCGCCCAAGGCACCGGCGTACTTCGACGAGCGCCTGAAGGTGGGGGCGGAGCCCTTTAAGCTGGTGGGCGTGGACCTGGCCGGAAAGCCGGTCTCCTACGCCGACTACAAGGGCAAGGTGCTCCTCGTGGACTTCTGGGCGACCTGGTGTGGCCCGTGTGTCGCGGAGCTTCCCAATGTGCAGGCCGCCTACGCCAAGTACCACAGCCAGGGCTTTGAGATCCTGGGCATCTCCCTGGACCAGGACACGGCGCGTGCCAAGCTGGAGACCTTTATCAAGGACAAGAACATGCCCTGGCGCCAGATCTACGATGGCAAGTACTGGCAGTCCGCCAATGCAGTGGCCTACGGGGTCCGCGCGATTCCCTTCACGCTGCTCATCGGCAAGGACGGCAAGATCGCAGCCGTGGGCGCACGCGGCGAGGCCCTTGCTCCGGCTATTGAGGCGGCGCTGAAGAAATAACGGTCGCGCCCTCGGGGAGCGCTTCGCTCCCCGAGAACCCGACAAAGATAGGCTCCGGGTGCAGGACAACTCCCCAGTGCTGGTGGACACGCTCCTGCACCCGTTTTGCTGCCTCGACCACATCCGCGCTCGTGGCCCCGCCCTGGTTGACCAGCGCGAGAATATGCTTACTTGAGAGCCCCATCCCACCGGCCAGCGTCTCGCCGCGGGTGAGCCCGGAGCGCTCGATGAGCCAAGCCGCGGGAACTTTCACCGTGCCATCGGGCTGGGCGAAGCGCGGGGCATCGTCGGGAACCAAGGGGGCTTCCAGGATCGGATTTTTGAAGAACGAGCCCGCGCTACGGCTATCGGGGTCGTGGGGATCGACCACCATACCCTTCTTTGCCCGAATCTGGCGCACCGCGGCAGCGACCTCGGCGAGGGTGGGGTGGGGGGCTTCCTCGAAGTGCTGCACCAAGTCGCGGTACTTGAGCGCGGGGGTGGCGTTTTCTTGGAGCTGGAACGTCACCTCGACAATCAGCCAGCGGCCCAGCTCATCGGTGTTGAAGCGGCTCTGGCGGTAGGCGAACCGGCACTCGGCCTTGGAGAACGTGCGCAGCTCCAGGCTCTGGCGGTCGAGGGCTGTCACTGAGACAATGGTCTCGCTGACCTCTTGGCCGTAGGCCCCGACATTCTGGATGGGGGTGGCACCGACCGTGCCGGGGATCCCCGCAAGGCACTCCACGCCCGCAAGATTCTGCGCGACACAGTGGTCCACAAAGGTGTTCCAGTCTGTACCCGCCCCAACGATCCCCCCGTCTTGGTGGGTGAGCTGTGGTGCAAGCACGAGGCCCGGCCAGCCGGCATCCGCAACCACCAGGTTGCTCCCTCCACCTAGAACAAAGACAGGTAAGGAGCGCTGCTGTGCCTCGACGAGGGCGGCGTGAACCTCGGTGATAGTCGTCAGGGCAGCGAAGAAGCGTGCTAGACCACCAACTCCGAGGGTGGTGCGGGGGGCGAGGGGGATATTTTCCAAAAACACGGCACTTAGTGTATCGTATGAAACGAAAAACACCCGGCGCGTACGCCGGGTGTTTGTTTTAGAGGGGGAGGGGAACTACCAGCGACCGCCGCCGCCACCGTAGTCGCCGCCACGGCCACCGCCGGAGCGACCACCGCCGCCGGAGCGACCACCGCCACCGGAGCGACCGCCGCCGCCGCCGTAGCCACCACCGCCACCGGAGCGTCCACCGCCACCGTAGTCGCTGTAGCCACCGCCGCCGCCGGAGCGTCCGCCGCCACCGCCGTAGCCACCGCCACCGCCGTAGCCACCGCCGCCGCCGGAGCGACCACCGCCGCCGCCGTAGCCACCGCCGCCACCAGAGCGACCACCGCCGCCGCCTTCTTCACGAGGACGAGCCTCGTTGACGGTCAGGGAGCGTCCGCCGTAGCTGGAGCCATTGAGAGCGGCGATTGCCTGCTGGGCCTCGTCACTGCTTCCCATCTCAACGAAGCCGAAACCACGGGACTGACCGGAAAACTTGTCCGAGACCACCTGTGCGTCATCCACTCCGCCGTACTCACCGAAAATGCGCGCCAGCTCTTCTGACGTCACCGAAAAGGGCAAACCGCCCACATAGATCCGCATGGAATCTGCTCTCCAGACAGGAAGCGGCACTAGTGCTTCCTGGAACTTCATTGCCCCCACCAACGAACGATGCGCACCACTGACGCACCCGAGTGCTCGTTCAACCAACATCTAGAGCAGAATTCCGCATGGAACCGAACGCTGTCCGAAGAAGTCGCTAAACCCATTAGCTGGAGGGAGGGCCTCCCCCATTGCACCGAAATAGAGTATATCTCATATCTTGTGCAAAGCGCAAATTGGTATAATAAACACGTGAAAATAACTGTATTAGATGCTGCTCCTGCACTTGAAGGGCTTGCTTTGCACACTCTTTCCGCACTTGGAGAGCTTGATTTGTACCAGAAGACGTCGCCAGATCAGCTCACGGAGCGCCTGGCCGATGCCGAGATTGTCGTGCTCAATAAAGTTCCGCTGACCGCTGCGACCCTCGCGCTTGCCCCCAAGCTCAAGCTGGTCACGGTGCTGGCGACGGGCCACGATGTGGTCGATGGGGCTGCGGCGCGCGCCGCCGGGGTGACGCTCTGCAATGTCGCGGGCTACTCGACCGCCTCCACGGCGCAGCACGCGATCGCCTTGCTCCTAGAGCTCACGAATCAAGTGGGGCAACACGCGGCCTCCGTGGCAGCAGGGGAGTGGCAGGCCCGTGGGATCTGGAGCTGGGCCGATACCCCGCTCACGGAGCTCGATGGCAAGACCCTCGTCTTGGTGGGCTACGGGGCGATTGGGCGACGGGTGGCCATGATCGCCGAGGCGCTGGGCTTGCGCGTTCTGCCCGTGGCCCGCACCCCGCGCGAGGGAACCTACCCCCTCGATCAGGCGCTTGCCCAGGCCGATATCGTGCTCTTGCAGTGTCCGCTGACCCCCGCGACTCGTGGCCTGATCAACGCCGAGACCCTTGCACTGCTAAAGCCCGGAGCACTCCTGGTCAACTGCGCCCGGGGCCCCGTGATCGACGAAGCCGCCGTCGCCGCTGCCCTCCACTCTGGGCACCTGGCGGGCTTTGCCACGGATGTTCTCTCCACCGAGCCCCCCGCCTCGGACAACCCCCTGCTCCGCGCGCCGAACACACGGATCACGCCGCACCATGCCTGGGCCACAAAGGCCGCCCGCGAGCGCCTCCTGGCAGAGACCGTGGCCAATATCGCGGCGTTCCAGGCGGGACACCCACGCAACGTGGTCAATGGCTGAAAAAAATCCCACGGAGCCGTAACCGAAAGCGCCATAATGACGTTACAAACAACAGGAGTTTTTTTGTGATGCGACGCCTGACACTCACTGCCCTACTTGGTCTCAGCCTGCTGACGGTCTCCACCGCGCTGGCCGCTGGTCCCGATCTCTCCGCGAAGCCACGCTTTGGGGCCGCCCTCATGCCAGGCTACGACCAGCCGGTCACGGTCACGGTGACCAATCCCGCCGATGCCGGGGCGTTCACCGGTGAAGTGGTCTTGCAGCGGGGGCAGCAGAGCTGGCGTGCGCCTGTCTCGCTCCCCGCGGGCCCATCGGTGGCGACTGTCGATCTGCGCATCTACATTCCGGCCAATAGCTGGTACCCCACTGCCCTCTCTCTGCGCGGCTCACACGGGGAGAACAAGAGCATCCCATGGAACCCTGCGGTCAAGCCCACGAACTTGCTGCGTGTTCTCGTGGTCACCAAAGACGGTAACCTGCCGACGGAGTGGGAAGCGCTCAACGGCCAGACCCGCGGTGTCCACCGCTCTCTTGGTTATCTCGCCAAGGCCGGCCCTCGTCGCCGCCCCGACGAGCCCTACCGCGGTGGCCAGCTCCCGGAGGAAGACTATCTCTCCGTGGTCGCGGCAAGCCCCACCCAGCTCACCGATCAGGCGGGCGATCTGGACCAGTTTGGGATTGTGGTGCTCTCGGGGGAGCTGGGCCTGAGCGAGGCGCAGAGCGCGGCCCTGCGGCGCTGGGTCAATGCCGGCGGGACACTGATCCCTCTGCCAGCGGAGACAGATGGCCCCGTTGAAGCAGTAGAGCGATTGGGAGTGGGGCGCATCCGCCATGTGGGGCTGGAGAACCCTGCCCCGCTACTAACCTCTTGGAATCAGGTCGGTGCCCTTCGTGCCGCACAGGCAAGCGATGGAGACTACTACAATCAGGGGAGCCAGAACTTCTTCCCGCAGATCCTGCAGAACTCCGATGTCAAGGCCCCGCCGTTCTCGACAATCGCCCTCTTTTTGGGAGCCTATCTCTTTGCGGTGGTTCCTCTTCAGTACATTGTCCTGCGCCGCCTGGATAAGCGCGAGTGGGCCTGGGGAACCACCCCGCTCCTCGCCGGTGTGTTTGCGGTCGGGGCCTATGTCGTGGGAAGTCAGGGGCGCAGCGATACCGCCTTCTACACGTCGGCCGCCGTGATCGAGACCGGCTCCGGCCAGACCACGGGCAATGCGGTGGCACGCTACGGGCTCTACTCGCCGCACCGGACCACCTACAGCCTGACCGCCCCGACCCCCGATACCACGTTCTTCCGGACGGTCGGCGATGTCGTCAACCTCGCGACCCAGCAGAACACGGGGCAGCCACCCCGCCTGGATGAGTTCAGCGTTCCCCAGTGGGCGATGCGCTCGGTCGCTTTCCAGAGTAAGGACCTTCCTCTGGGCGGTGGCATTGTCGCAGACCTCAAAGAAGTTCGGGGGATGCTCACGGGGACGATCACCAACAACACGCCGGTCGTGCTGGAGAGTGTGACCCTGCATCGCTACGGGATGGTGGGGCGCGTGGAGACGATCGCTCCGGGACAGACGGTCACGGTGCAGTCGGCGGAGATGCCTTGGCGCTCCACCACCGGGTTAGAGCCGGAGCGACGCTACTACTCCATGCTGACGGAGAACAACCTACGCAGCTGGGGCTCTAAGACGGAGGTCGTCATCACAGCCCTGACCCCACAAGACCTCGTGCCCCTTCAGCTGGGCGGCGGTAAGGCCGTGGCAAAGACCACCAACAGCCTGCTGATTGTCCATGCTCCCCTGAAGTAGCCTCAGGGAGGAGAGGGGGACCTTGCTGGCCAATCTCTCTTCCATGACCACCGCGAACCCCTCTTCTGTCTTAAGCCCTGCGCAGGTGCAGGGCTTTCTTGATAATGGTTATCTTGTTGTCAAGGGCTGCCTCGATCCCGAGCTGGCCCGGCGCTGGGTGGACGATGGCTTTGCCCGGCTTGGCTACGACCCGGGCGAGCCCAGCACCTGGAAAAAAGACATTGTCTGGATGGACCACCACCACAAGCTCCCCGTGCGAGAGCTCGCGCCCAAGGCATGGGCCGCGCTCTGTGAGGTAATTGGGGGCGAGGAGCGGCTGGAGACCCAGGTGATGCAGATCGAGTCGGCGCATTTTTCGACCATCAACTCTTGGCTCTGGTCCGATGCCTTTGTCGCCAACTTCCACCGTGGTGCCGACCAGCCCTGGCAGCCTCCGAGCGCTGAGGTGGGCGGCTGGCACAAAGACGGCAGCTACTTCCGGCACTTTCTCGATAGCCGCGAGCAGGCGCTCCTCACCATTGTCCTCTGGTCCGATATGCGGCACCAAGGCGGCGGGACGTTTATCGCCCCGGACTCCGTGCGTGTGGTCGCTAAGTTCCTCGCGGAGCACCCCGAGGGAGTCGCGCCGGGAGACTTTAAGTTCCAGGAGCTCATTGCCCAGTGCCAGCGCTTCGAGGAGCTGACCGGCGAGGTGGGGGACTTCGTGATCCTGCACCCGTTTATGCTCCATGCCTCGTCGCAGAACACCCTCCGACGCCCGCGCTTTATGACCAACCCGCCCGTGGTGCTCAAAGAGCCCATGAACCTCAACCGTGAGAACCCCGAGGACTTCTCCCTGCTAGAGCGTGCGACCCTGCACTACCTCGGTAAGGAGCGCCTCGATTTTGTGCCCACGGCTCCTCGTGAGTCGTACTGGTGGCCCGCAACGACTGCCTAGAGTGAGTTAAGAATGTCTTCATGGTCTGTGGCTAGAGTGGCAGGGTATGAATGCGAACCTTGACCCTCAGATAGAGTTGCTCCGCCGCGACTTTGCGGCGGCTCGCCCTCAGGAAACCGACCTTGAGATCTACCGCCTCGACTGGACCGTCCCTCTGGCAACGGCACAAAAGCGTGCCCTTCAAGAGAGACGCCCCCTGCTGGTTGTCGCGGTGCGCAATGCCCACGGGGATACCTTTACGGGGCACTGCTGATCGAACTCCAACTACACGAGAGGGGGCGCTCTCTCGGACGCGGCGGTCGTCGCGCTTTTACAGCCTTTTGTCCTCACCACCTGGGCAGGTAGCTCACCGAGCGAAGCGCCTGCTGGGATTCGTGACGCTCTCTTTGCCGCGGATAGCCCTGGCGAGACCACCTATTTTGTGATCGCCGATGCTACCGGGCGTATCCAGGGCGCGATTCCGGGCGGCACGATGCTCAATCGCCAGCCCGGAGCTGCCACGGGCTATGTCCGAGATCAGCTTCAGCGCGCCATTGCCTACCTGAAGCTCCCCCCGCACACCGCTCCGCTTCGCCCCGTTCGACTCCCGAGTCTCCCCCCAAGCAAAACTCCCTTGGCGGTGCCTGCAGGTGTTCGACTCTTCATCCGCCTGCCGGAGCACCCACAGCCGGCCTACCGTGTCCCTATCGTTCAGCCTATCGCCCTCACCAGCGCCGAGTGGGCTACGCTCGCACACCCCAGCGCCCCACGCACGGTCGCCGCGGAGCTGCTGCGTGTCTGGCTGGAGCAGGTCTTTCCGGTGGGGATGAAGGAGATGGTGGGGGCTAATATCCACAACGACAGGGTGGGCGGCTCTCTCACCCTCCGACCCGCTGGGAGTGATACAAAGTACCGCTATGCGATTCTCTCTGGCACGGTGGCTCTCACGCTTGCGGGGCGCACGCAGGTGGAGCATGGCGGTACGCTCAAGGCTGTCCTCGCCTATCCTAAGACCGGCTCTGGTATTGTCGCGCTGAAAGGGATTCTCAACGGCACCTACCCCGAGACCGACTCCTTCCAGACCCGAGTCACCCAACACCCCTACGTGGTCGTGCTTGAGTCGCTCTAGCGCATGCCTTCCGCTTCAGGCACAATGCTCCCATGGAAAAACACGAAACCGAGCTTCTGGCAGTGCTCTCCCTGATGCACCGCAACACGGTGGAGACGGAGTCCTGGATCACGCCGCTCCGCGACGTTCTGGAGGGAATCGACGAAGACGAGGCGGCGTGGCGCCCGGCACCGGGCGAGCGCTCGCTCTGGGAGATCGTGCTCCATATCGAGGCCTGGACAAGCTGGGCGGTACACTTCCTTCAGGGCAGAGATACCACCGTCACCGACTGGCCCCCGACCGCCACGGAGAGCTGGGCGGCCACCCAGCAGCGGGTGGAGTCGACGCTTACAGCCTTTGGCGAGGGGATCGCCGCCCTCCGTGCCGAGGCGCTCTTCGAGTCTCCCACCCCAGAGGTTACCCCGACTAGCCGCCTGCTGGGGATCGCCAGTATTCTCGTGCACAACGCCTACCACGCCGGGCAGCTCACGAAGCTCCGGGACCAGTACACCCGCCGTTGACAAGAGGAACCTTCATGCCACGTCCCCAACCCTCCCGTACTCCCTCTCTCTTTTGCGAAAAAGCGTACAACGCCGCAGTCCTTGCCGAGGCAGTGAATTACTTTGTGGCTCTGGGAGAGAGACGCGCCGCAACAGAGCTGGCCCAGCTCGCTCCCCAAGCCTTCGATCCGAAGACACCTTTGGAAGTGCGAGTCGCACGAGGCTTTGAGCGTCATGATCGCGTGGGCTGGGTTCTTCGGATTCTCTTCCTGCCTAAGAAGGCATACCCTTTGCGTGAGCCGCGCTACGGCGGGCTGAGCCTCCCAACCCTCACGATGCCTCCAGCACGCTGGCCTCTCTATCCCGTGGTTGCCTCAGGAAGCTCTTACTTTGTCTTGAGCGAGGGATATATGCTAGGGGGGAGCCCCGAAGACCCGCTGAAATACCTGAGGTACTGTCAGACGGAAGGGCGTTTTCGCACGCAACCCGTTCCTGTGCCCACACGGGAGCAAGCACTTCAGGACGTACTCGCAGTGCGCCAGTCGGAGGCTTGGAAGGACAGTGCGCCCGGTCGTCGCTATACGATGCACGAAGGAGCTGTCTATGATTACTTAAAGGCCCAAGCAGACTCTATTCCCACGTAGCTCTTGTTTTGCTTGAATTTTGTCAGCCCGCACCCAGAGGGGATCCGGGCTTTGCAGACGCCGGTTTCAACCGGTGGCTACACTGCGCCGCCGAACTCGTTGTTGACGGCTTGCACCAAGGCTTTCATGTAGGCAATCGAGTAGGCGAGGCCCGTGCGGGAGCCGCCGAGCATCTGGGGGATGTGGTCGGGGATGATCGCACCGTCGTACTCGACTTCCCGGAGCGCGCGCATCACCTGGTGCATATCCTGGTAGCCATCGTCGATGAAGGTCTCCTGCCAGGGCTCGGGCATGGGGTTGCTGACATTGCGGAAGTGCACCTTAAAGAGCTTCTTCTGCGCCGCGAAGCTCTTGATCGCGGAGATTACATCGCACCCCATCCCGACCGTCCCACCCTCCAGCCAGCACCCCACGCAGAGGCAGACTCCGATGTAGGGGGAGTTTGCGATATCGAGTGCCCGCTGGTAGCCCGCGGCGTTGCCGAAGATGCAGCGGGGAATCCCGCCGAGCGCGTAGACCGGGGGATCGTCGGGGTGGATGCCGATACAGACCTTGGTCTCCTCGGCCACCGGCACGACCTGCTTGATAAAGTACGTGTAGTTCTCCCAGAGCTCGTCCTCGGTGTAGACCCGCCCGTGGGTCAGCTCGCCCTCGAAGACCTTCTCGATCCAGTGCCCCTTGGCGTTCTTGATGTCCAGCACGCGCGCTTGGACGCCCCCGCGCCCGTCGGTGTGGCCCGTGCTCCAGATGCCGTTTCCCATGTGGGCGTAGGTGTGGTAGAAGATCCCCGCCTTTTGGAGATTGCGCAGAAAGCCCAGGAACTCCTCGATCTTCTGGTCGCGGCCCGGCAGGTTTAGCGTGATCTCAGGGACATTGTGGACCCCGTGGTTGCCGATCCGGTAGATCTTCACCCCGTACTTCGCCAGCCGCTCGCTGAATCGACAATAGTCCTCCGCCGTATGGTGCGCCGGGTTGACGATATTAAGCATCGCCCACTCCACCCCGAGCTGCTGCAAGAACTGCAAGTCGTCGTCGCTTGCCTCGGAGCTGACATAGGTGCCGATCTGAATGCCCGGTTTGGTGCCATAGAAGCCGGGAACCGCCCGGAGCGGATAACGATCCATACTTACCTCATTGTTGTTTGGATCACTCCCGTTGGAGGGGAGCGTCAACGAGCCTCGTGCCTCGGCTGCAAAGGCCTTCGGCCATACCGAATATCTTATGACCGAAGGCCTTCCCAGCCGCAGGCTCGTTGACGCCCCGCTCTCACCGGGGCGATTCAACTGCGTTAGTGATTGAACAAAAACTCCTTGGAGTTGAGCAGTGCCCAGAGAATATCCTCAGCCTCCTGGCGCTTGTCCTTGGCCTCGCGCAGGGAGACCACGGCATCGAAGAGCTCGCCTTGGTCGGGGAGGCGCGAGACGGACGCGAGATAGAGCTCCTCGACCAGCTTGGTATCGGGTGTCTTTGCCTCGATCAGCTTGGCGATGCGGCCTGTCTTGCTGGAGAGCTTCTCGTTGATGCCCTTGCCGTTCATGAAGTGCAGAAGCTGCCCGAGGTTGGGGGCGTCTTGGCGCTCGCACTGGCAGACAATATTGCGGGCGGGGCGGCCAAAGAGATCGAGGAAGTACGAGCCCGCTGTGGTGTCGGGGAGCTCGGCGGCGCGCATGCCGGCCGGGTAGCCGCCGAACTTCTCGGGTGAGCCCGTGGCGCTCCCCACTGCATCGAGGAGGGACTCAGCGTCGAGGCGCTTGAAGAAGTAGTGCGAGAAGTAGCGCGTGTCGGCGACATTGATCTTGGTGGGGAAGGCGGTGCGCTGGTAGGCACGGGTCGCAAGAATGGTGCGCATCGTGTGCTTCAGGTCGTAGCCATGGTTCACAAAGTCTGCCGCCAGCCAATCTAAGAGAACGGGGTTGGTGGGCGGGTTGGTGACACGCACATCGTCGACCGGCTCGATCAACCCTTGTCCCAGGAAGTGCTTCCAGAGGCGGTTGACCACGACTTTGGCAAAGAACGGGTTTTTCGTGTCCGTGAGCCAGTCCGCAAACGCGAGGCGGCGGTCGCCCGTGAACTCTTTGGCGACGGGGGCACCACCGAGCGCGGTGGGGACCATGGTCTTGCCCGTGCGCGGGTTCACCGACTCGCCCGAGCTGACCGTGTAGACAATCTTCTCATCCGCAGCCTCGCCGTTTTTCGTCTTGACACGGGAGAAGAACGCTGCGAACTGGTAGTACTGGTCCTGCTTCCACTTTTCATAGGGGTGGTTGTGGCAGCGGGCGCACTGAATCCGCACGCCCAGAAAGACCTGCGACGTGGTCTCGGTGAGGGCATCGGGGGTGGCGGCGGCGCGGAAGTAGTTGGCCGGGCCGTCGTCGTAGGCGCTGCCCTGCGCCAGGAGCAGCTCGCGGGCCATGGTGTTCCAGGGCTTGTTGGCCGCCACACTGTCGCGAATCCAGCGGTTGAGCGCGATAAGCCCCTTATCGTTGAGGACATTGCGGTTGCTGCGCAGGAGATCGCCCCACTTGAGAGTCCAGTAGTCCACGTACTCCGGGCGTGCCAGCAGGGTCTCCACGAGCTTGCTGCGCTTCTGGGGATCGGTGTCGGCGAGGAAGGCGCGGGTGGTATCGGGGGTGGGGAGCAGGCCGGTGAGGTCCAGCGAGACCCGGCGCAGGTAGTCCGAGTCGGAGCAGGTGGGCGAGGCATCCAGCCCAAGCGCGGCGAGCTTGTTCTCGATCAGGCGGTCGATGTTAGTGGGCTGGGGCTGCGCAGGGCGTGGCTTGGAAAACGGGGAGAGCAGGGACGCCGTTGCGACCCGGTCTTGGTAGCGGATCAGGATCGCGCCCTCGCCCTTACCCACGATCTTGGCATCGCCCTCGGGAGAGACCTGGGCAACCGTCCCATCGCTGACACTAAACAGCGCCTCCGCGCTCACATCGCGGCGGGCCTTGTCGGCGAAGTTGGCCCAGACCCGGAAGCGCTGCTTCTGCCCGAGAGCGAGCGTGCGGGTCGGGGGGACGATCTCCAGGCCCGTGACCTCGGGCTCGTCGGCTTTGGGCCGTGGCATCCCCGCCGCGATCCAGTCCACGAGTAGCTGGTAGGGCGGCGAGCCGGGCTCAAAGAGCTGGCCGCCTTTGTGGCTGACTCGCATCGTCGGCTTGCGTAGGAGCAGGCTGTTCTCCGGCTGGGCGGGGCTCAGGCGGCGGCCCGCGGCGGCACGGGTGATGGAGTCGTAGTCCGCCTCAGGATCGTAGCCCTGGAGGGAGAGCTTGAAGCCGCCCTTGCCCTGGGTCGCGCCATGACAGCCGCCCTGGTTGCAGCCGTAGCGGGTGAGCACGGGGATCACGTCCGACGTAAACCGTGGTGGCTTGGCCCCCGTGAGCCCAGTGACGGTGACCGGAATGGTAATTTTCTGCCCTTTGTACTGCGCGGTGAGGACGGTCGTGCCGTCTTTTCGCGGCCAGAGTGTCCCGTTCTTGCTAAGCACCGCCAGCTTCGGATCGGCCAGCGACAGGGCCACCTCGCCGCTCACATCTCGCCCGCTCTCCTCGACCAGCACCCGCGCCGATGCGTACGCGCCCGCGAGCGCGATAGCTTTCTCACCGCCCGAAAAAGCCAGGGTGGGTTTTGTGGGCGGGGGGGCGCTGTAGCTAAGCGCTGCTAGCCCCAGCAATGCCCCGATGCATAGCAGTTTTCTCATGCAGGGATTATACACTGTCGGGGATTGAAAATCCCCGCCTGGTAAAAGAGAGCGTCCCGAGGACGCGCTGAGTTTTGGGGCTTGCACGTCCTCGGGACGCTCCTGCTTGGAGACGGGTATTTCACTACCTGGCGCGGTAAAATACACCACCATGCCGATCTATGAGTACCGCTGTAAGCCCTGTGAGCGCAGCTTTGAGACGCTACGAACGCTCTCGCAAAAAGACGAACCCACGCCCTGCCCGAGCTGTGGCACGCCCACCAAGACACGCCTGCTCTCGATGGTTGCCGCCCATGTCTCCGCCGACGGAGCCGGGGCCTGTGCGACCAGTGCCGCTCTGAACATGCCCTGCTGCGGTGGGGGGTGTGGTCTGCCGATGCGACGCTAGCCGTCTTTCATGCAACGTCTGCCAGCGCTCGATGCGCTGCGTTTTCTCGCGGCTCTGGTGGTCGTGGTCTCCCATATTGGCGTCCCTTTCTTCAGCGCGGAGCGGGGAGCTGTCCCAAGCCTGCCCCAGCAGCTGGTGATGTTTTTCTTCAATGGCCCCGCCGCCGTGATGGTGTTCTTCATCATCTCGGGGTTCTGTATCCACCTGCCGTTTGTGGGGGAGCGCCCCCTGGAGCTGCGCGCGTTCTACCTGCGCCGGGTCCTGCGGCTCGTACTGCCGCTGGCGCTCTGGCTACCCGTGGCACTGGTACTAAAGGAGCGCTCCCTGAGCCTGGCAGCGCTCTGGAGCCTCTGGGCCGAGCTGATCTACTACGCGCTCTACCCCGCGCTACGACTCGCTGTCCGCCGGGTCGGCTGGGGGATAGTCTACGGCGCGGCGCTCGCCATCGCGCTCGCGATTCTCGTCTTTTCACCCGTGCGGGAGGGAATTCCCGGCTATGGCCCGACACTCTCCTGGGCACTGGGCCTGCCCGTCTGGCTCCTCGGCGTGCGGCTGGCCGAGCAGTGGAGCATGCGGCGCCTTTTTGCCCTGGAGCTGGGAGAGCTCTGGGGCGTGCGGCTTGCGCTGGCGCTGGCGGGCTGGGGCGCGGCGGCACTCCACTGGAAGCAGGTCCCCGATGGGCTCACCCTCAATGCCTTCGCGTGGCTCGCGGCCTACTGGCTGGGGCAGGAGCTCCTCAGAGCACAGAAGTACCCCTTTCCCGCGTGGCTGGTCGCGGCTGGGGCCTGGAGCTACTCGCTCTACCTGACCCATATCGGGGTGGGCTGGAGCCTGGTGATTCTCCTCAATCTTCATCCTCCGTTTGCCAGTGCCCTTGCCCTCACCGCCGCTCTGGGATTTGCCTGGCTCTACGGCCGCTTTGTCGAGGCGCCCGCCCATGCGCTGGCCCGGCGAGCAAGCGCGGTAAAATAGCCTTTAGGATTGCTGTCGCTGCGGCGATACTGAGTTCACTATGCCTGAAAAACGCTACTACATCACCACCCCGATCTACTATGTCAATGGAGTTCCCCACGTGGGGAGCGCCACGACCACGCTCCTGTGCGATGCCCACACCCGCTACCGAAAGCTGCGCGGCGACGATGCCTACTTCCTGACGGGCACCGATGAGCACGCCCAGAAAGTCGCCGATGCGGCCGCGAAAGTGGGGAAGACGCCGCAGGACTTTGTGGACGAGGTCAGCCAGCGCTATGTGGAGTGCTGGGAATACCTAGGAATAAAATACAATAGCTTCATTCGCACCAGCGAGGAGCGCCACAAGAAAGTAGTCCGGGAGATCTTCTCGCGCCTGCAGGCCAGCGGCGATATCTACCTCGGTGTCTACGAGGGCTGGTACTCGGTCGCGGATGAGACCTTCTTCCGAGACACCGATGTCGATGAGAACGGGATTGTGAAAGAGACCGGCGCGAAGGTGATTCGCATCCAGGAAGATGTCCACTACTTCCGGCTCTCGGCCTACGGCGAGCGGCTCAAGGCGCATATCGCGGCCAACCCGACTTTTCTGCTCCCCGAGACCCGCCGCAATGAAGTGCTGGCCATGATCGACGATGGCCTACGGGATATTGCGATCTCGCGCAAGAACGCGGGCTGGGGGATCGAGGTGCCAGGCGACGAGGGGAAAGTCTTCTATGTCTGGTTCGATGCCCTGATCAACTACCTGAGCGAGACCGGCTGGCCCGACAACGAAAACTGGAGCACGCTCTGGCCCGCCGATGCGCACCTGATGGCCAAGGAGATCTACGCCCGCTTCCACGCCACTTTCTGGCCCGCGATGCTGATGGGGCTCGGCCTGCCGTTGCCCAAGCACGTGGTCGGGCACGGCTGGTGGACGGTCGGTGGGGAGAAGGGGAGCAAGTCCAAGGGCAATATCCCCGAGCCCAAGGCGGTGGTCGATGCGCTGGTTGCGGCCAGTGGGGCGGCGGAGAGCACGGCAAAAGATGCCCTGCGCTACTACCTCCTGCGCGATATCCGCTTCACCGACGACTCCGAGTTCTCGCTGGAGCTTCTGGCCAACCGCTGGAACGCCGATCTGGGCAACGACTTTGGCAATGTCCTCAACCGCATCCTCAAGGCGACCTACTTCGACGGTGTCATCCCCGCAAGCGCCCCGCTCGATCCCGGCCTGACCGCGGTTGCGGCGGAGGCGGTCGCTGCCTACGAGAAAGCCCTGGAGCGCTTCGACTGGGGCAGCGCGCTCTCGTCGGTGTGGCCCCTCTTGCGCGCGGTCAATGTCTACCTCGCCGAGAAAGCGCCGTGGAAAGCGGCCAAGGCAGGCGAGACAGCGGCGGTCGCCGAGGCGGTCTACAACGCGCTGGAGGGAGTGCGCCTGGCGACCTACCTCCTCTCGCCTGTCATGCCCACGGTCGCTGCGGAGGTGGCGAGCCAGCTGGGCCTAGAGTCGCTCACGAGTGGCACCTGGGAAGACAGCACCCGCTTTGGCGCCCTGCCCGGCGGGATCAAGACCGGCGAGCCCGCCCCGCTCTTCCCGCGTGTCGATACTAAAATTCTACTCGCTCCGCCTCCCCCCGGCGACAGCGCCGTTTCCCCCTCCGCACCCAAAGGGTACCCGGCGAAGGGGGAGAAAAGTGATAAGCAACCTATGGAAACTGAAGCCCCTACGTCTAACGAGATTACGATCGATGACTTCCTGAAAGTCGAGCTCCGTGTCGCCGATATTGTCGCGGCGGAGAAAGTGCCCGATGCCGATAAGCTGCTAAAGCTCCAGCTCAAGATTGGTGAGGAAGACCGCCAGATTGTCAGTGGGATCGCGACCGCCTACACGCCCGAGGAGCTGGTCGGCCGCCAGATTGTCGTGGTCTACAACCTCAAGCCCCGCAAGATGCGCGGGGTGGAGAGCAAGGGAATGCTCCTGGCCGCCACCGATGCCGAGGGCAATGCGATCCTGCTCCAGCCCGATAAAAAGGCCGACTCGGGGAGCACGGTGCGGTAAGGATGAAACTGGCACTTCTTTCGGACAATCGGCTGGCCGTGACCTACGGCGACGAAGAGCAGCTCCTTCCCGTGGTGGCGGCGCTGGCGGCGGCGGGGGACACGGCTCCTGCGCCGGCGACCCCGTTTGAGGCGGCGTGTGAGGCCGCAGCACTCAGCACGCGGCTGGAGCGGGCGCTCTCGGTTCTGCTGGAGACGGGGCAACTTGAAGACTTGCTCCTTCCGCCGTTTGCACCACGCCACGCGCCGATCCCCAAGCCCAATCGCATCCTCGCTATCGGCCGCAACTACGCTGAGCACGCCAAGGAGCTGGGCAACGCGGTCCCCGATGAGCCCGTGGTCTTTCTCAAGGCATCCCAGAGCGTGATCGGGCCGGACCAGGAGATTCTGGTTCCCGACGGCATCGGGCGTGTGGACTACGAGGGCGAGCTGCTGGTGGTGCTGGGCAAGGGCGGCAAGAACATCCCCGAGAGCGAGGCCATGGGCTGCGTGGTGGCCTATAGCTGCTTCAACGATGTGACGGCCCGCGAGAAGTCCAAGGCGCTCCAGAGCAAGGGGCACCCGTGGTTTCTGGCCAAGAGCCTCGATACCTTCGGGCCGCTTGGGCCGCACCTGGTCACCGCCGACGAGCTCCCCGATCCCTCCGAGATTCGAGTGCAGCTGCGCGTGAACGGCGAGACCAAGCAAGACGGCACCACAGGCCAGATGATCCACTCGATCCCCAAGCTGATCGCCTACCTCTCGACCTGGTTTGCGCTGGAGCCCGGCGACGTGATCGCCACAGGAACCCCGCCGGGAGTGGGGCCGCTGGTGGTCGGGGACATGGTCGAGGTGGAGATCGACGGCATCGGGGTGCTGCGGAGCGCGGTTAGCCCGGCTTCTTAAACAGCCCCAGAAGCGCCTTGCGAATCCGCGAGAAGAGAAACAGCGAGATGCCCACGCCGACCACGACCACCACAATCGCGGCGGCGGGGTAGAACGCGGCCAGGGAGGCGGTGCCAATGGCGACACCGTCTTCCGCAAGGCTCACGAGGGCACCCGCACCGGGCGCTGCATTGATCGCGGGGCGCGCTGCGGCCTTGGCACCGTGGCTGGAGAGGGCAATCGTCCCCCCAATCAGAAACGCGATGGTTTTGATAGTCGGATCGAAGTGCCCAAAGGCGCCCGCCGCGAGAACTGCCCCGGCAGGAACCCGCAGAAACGTGTGGATCGCATCCCAGGCATGGTCCACCACGGGAATCTTATCGGCGATAAACTCGACCACGTAGAGCACGAGCGCCACCCCGATCACCCACCAGCTCGTGAGGATCGTCAGGTCGCCGGGCAGGGTCAGATGGGCAAAGCGTCCCAAGAGCCCCAGAGTCGCCACGGTCGCGTATAAATTGATCCCTGAGACCCACGCACTCCCCAGCGCCATGCCCAAGGTCGCTAATCCACCCATGTTTCCCCTCCCCGTCCCGCACGGTAAACGTGGGGCTATGGGGCGTCGTGCCTCCGCCGTTCGCTTCGCTCAGATTTTACCGACGAGGCACGAGGAGGCGGCCGAAGGCCCCATAGCGGGACGATTTCCGTCCACGCTAATCCACCCATAGCTATTCGACCGTGACGCTCTTCGCTAGGTTCCGGGGCATGTCGATCTCACAGCCGCGCTGCTTGGCGATGAGGTAGGCCAGGAGCTGCATGGGGACAATCGAGACAATGGGGGCGAGCTCGGGGCGAACTTGGGGGATTCTGAGGAGGTGGTCGGTGCTGGAGTCGAGGCGGTGCTCGCCTTCGTAGACCACGCCCACGACCGTCCCGCCGCGTGCGGCCACTTCCTTGATATTGCTGAGCATCTTCTCAAAGACCGCCGGCTGGGTCGCGAGGCAGACCACGATCACCCCTGGCTCGATCAGCGCGAGCGGGCCGTGCTTGAGCTCCCCGGCGGCATAGGCCTCGGCGTGGAGGTAGCTGATCTCTTTTAGCTTCAGCGCCGCCTCCAGCGCCACCGCGAAGTCGTAGCCGCGCCCGAGATAGAAGAAGACACTGCGGTCCGCGAGCTGGGCGGCGAGGTCCTCCACGAGAAGCGCGTTGCCGATCACGCTCTCCACCGCATCCGGGAGGGCCACGAGATCGCGGACAAAGTCGGCGTGGGCTTCGTCGGTGAGGCGCTCCTCAACCGCGGCGAGGTGCAGGCCGATCAGATACAGCACCATGAGCTGGGTGACATAGGCCTTCGTGCTCGCCACACAGATCTCGGGGCCGGCCTGGGTGTAGACACAGGCATGGCTCTCGCGGGCAATCGACGAGCCCACGACATTGACTACTGAGACAATGGTCGCTCCAAGGCGCTTGGCCTCGCGCAGGGCGGCCAGCGTATCGGCGGTCTCGCCCGACTGGGAGATGATGAAGCAGAGGGTCTGGGGGCTCACGAGCGGGTCGGCGTAGCGAAACTCCGAGGCCACACTCACCTCGACCGGGCGACGGAGCAGGTTCTCAAAGAAGCGCTTGGCGACCATGCCCGCGTGGTAGGCCGTGCCACAGGCGACAATGTGGATATGCGTAAAGCCCGCGAGCTGCTCCTTGGTGAAGCCGTCGAGCTCGGGGATGAAGACCCGGTCGCTCTCCGTGAGGCGGCCCCGGAGCGTGTCGGCCAGCGCACGCGGCTGCTCGTGGATCTCCTTGAGCATGAAGTGGGGAAAGCCACCCTTCTCCGCCGTCTGCTCGTCCCAGGTGACCTGAAACGGCTCCCGGTGGATGGCAGCGCCTGTGAGGCTGGTGAGGGTCACACCCTCGGGGGTCAGCTTGGCAAAGTCGCCGTCTTCGAGCACGACCACGCGCCGGGTGTAGCGCATGACGGCGGGAATGTCGGAGGCCAGGAAGTTCTCGCCCTCGCCCAGCCCGAGGATCAGCGGCGAGGCGGTCTTGGCGCAGTAGAGGGTCTCGGGCTCGTGCGACGCGCACACCGCAATCGAGTACGCGCCCGTCACCAGGGTCAGCGCCTCGCGGATCGCGGCCTCCATCCCCCCGAGCTTGCGGAACGCCCGGTCCACGAGATGCACCATGACCTCGGTGTCGGTCTCGGATGCAAAGACAAAGCCCTCGGCGAGCAGCTCGGCGCGGAGCTCTTGGTAGTTCTCAATAATCCCATTGTGGATCAGCGCGATCTTGCCGTCGTGGGAGAAGTGCGGGTGGGCATTGGGCGTGGTCGGGCCGCCGTGGGTCGCCCAGCGCGTGTGGGCGATCGAGGCACCGTGGGTCTCCCAGTGGTCCTGGAGCTGCGACTCCAGTACCGCGAGCTTGCCCGCCGCCTTGACGATCTGGACATCGCCCTCGGAGGCCACCGCCACCCCTGCGGAGTCGTAGCCACGGTACTCAAGGCGCCGCAGCATCTCAATCACTGTCCGCACGCCGGGGCGCGGTCCCACATAGCCGGTAATTCCACACATAGGCTTTTATTGTATCGTGCCCACCCCTGCCCGGAACCCACTTTCTTTGGGGATCGTCTGAAGTCTATAAAAGGAAAATCTCGATGCGACAGAGATCTATTGATCCCAAGGCAGTGACGCTATTAGAGGCCGTTGCCCAGCGAGGAAGGTCGATTCAGTCCCTCTCTCTGGACACTCTCTTAGAGACTCCGGCGCGTAAGGTGCAGGGCCACCTCGACTTTAAGCGTCCGCTCGCCTACCGCTCCCTGCAAGCCGATAGGCGGATTATCGCGCTCTCCAACCAGGGGCGCGATATTCAGCTAGACACGCTGAAGAAGACCTATGTCAAGAGCCCCTTTAGCTCCACCACGCTCAGGAACCTCCTGCCCTACCTTGAGGGCTGGCCCGAGCTCCACTCGGAGGAGCTGGCCTATCTCAAGTACCTAGGAACCGAGCGACTGGGGGCGGTCACCTGTGATGTTGTCCGTGGAGATATCGTGAGCGGTCTGAGCCTAGGGAGTAATGGCTGGCCGACTCAGATAACACGGCTCTACATTGGCCCGGATCGTCTGATCTACCGTGTCCGAAATGAGCGCGACGGGGGCAAGGATATCTCGCAGACAACCTACTCCCAGGTGGTGATCAACCCGAACCTTCCTGACAGCATGTTTCTTTTACCGCCGGGCTATACGCCGGGGCCGCGTTCCGGGTACTAAGGAGGGACTTGAGCCTCTACTCCCTGCTCCGCCAGTACGCCTGGAACGCCACGGCCTACCAGATCGTGAATCCGGGGATCGTGCACTGGTTCTCCCCCGAGGGCGATGCTGTCATTGGCTATGTCACAAGGGCCGGGGTGCGGGTAGTGGCGGGGGCACCGGTCTGCGACGAAGCTCGGCTCGCGGCGGTGCTGGCGGCGTTTGCGCAGGAGGCTGCGCACGCGGGGGAGCAGGTCTGCTACTTTGGGGCGGCGGGGCGGGTGTTCTCTCTGCTCTCGGAGCTGGCGGGGCACTCGGTGGTCGTGCTGGGGGCGCAGCCGGTCTGGAACCCACAAGCGCTCCCGAACTGGCGACCGTCGCTACGGGCGCAGCTCTCCCGCGCTAGAAACAAAGGGGTCACCGTCCGCGAGTGGCCCGTGACCGAGGCGGAGAGCCACCCCGAACTGGCGCGGGTGCTGGGCGAGTGGCTGGCCCGCAAGCCCCTGCCGTCGATGCACTTCCTGGTCGAGCCCCAGACCCTCGCGGCGCTCACCGACAAGCGGGTCTTTGTCGCGGAGCAGGGGGGCTCGCCTCTGGGGTTTGTCACCCTCGCGCCCATTCCCGCACGCCAGGGCTGGCTCACGGAGCAGTTTGTGCGGGGGAGGGGGGCACCCAATGGGACCGTGGAGCTGATGCTGGATGCGGCGCTACGGGCCATCGCTGCCGACGGTGCCCAGTACGCGACCATGGGCCTCGTCCCGCTCTCCTCGGGCACCTGGGACCCCGCGCTCTACAACCCGCTCTGGTTGCGTTTTACCCTCGGCTGGGTGCGGGCACACGGGCAGCGTTTTTATAACTTTGGGGGGCTGGAGGCGTTCAAGGCCAAGTTCTCCCCAAGCGGCTGGGAGCCGATCTACGCTATCGCCAACGAGCCGCGCTTCTCGCCGCGCACCCTCTGGGCGATCGCCGCCGCCTTCGCCGACCGCTCGCCCCTCTCAACCATAACGCGTGGCTTGTTCAAGGCCGTCCGCCAAGAGTGGCGCTGGCTCCGTCAGCGCTGAGCGTTGGTGTTTCGCTGCGCCTGGGCCTGCGGCTCAAAGCTCAGGACACGTGTCCCCCGCCGGGTGAGCGGCCCCACCTGCCCGACCTGGAGCGCCGAGTAGATCTCCGTGTCCACCGCGAGCTCCTCTTGGAGGCCGCCCTCAAAGGCAAAGGTCACAAAGCAGCCGACCCCATGGTACATCGAGGCAGTACGCTTCTCCATGACGGTCGCGGTGCACCGGATCAGGGGCTTGCGCCACACCCGCAGGTAGCTGGCGATCAGAAAAGTCAGGAGCGCCGTGAGCGCGACACAGCCCAGAAGAATCAGTGAGCCTGTATGGATCGTATTCATGCCCATGAGAGACCCGCAGGGCCCAACTAAGTTGCCGCTCTCTCTGCCGCATGGAGCGCTTGTGCGTACGACGAGCCAATCAAGGCGTAGAGCTGGTCGGGGGAGAAGCCCGGTGCCGCAACTCCTGTCTCCCAGAGCTGCTCGGCGAGCCGGTGGCACAGAGCACAGAGGCTGATGCCGTTCTCTTTGACATAGCCACCGCCGGGCAGGGTCGTGCGGTCGGAGATATGGTGGGCATCCAGCGCGGTATCGCTCCGCCCGCAGACACGGCAGCAGTGGCCATCCCGGGCAAAGACCGCCTCCCGAAACGCTGCCCGCACGGCCTTTTTGTGGTGTTTCCCCATGCCTCTCTATCGCACGAGGGCTAGCCGTCGGCAAGGATGAGGATTATGCGCCCACTGCCCACGGCCCCGCCAAAGCGCGTGAAGCCGCTGTAGCGAAGGGCCTCCTGAACAACCTCCTGGGAAAAGAGGCTGGCAGGCGCACCCGAGAGTCCTAGGATCGCGGCCTGCTTGAGCTTGGTTCCGCGCATGCGGAGCGGCCCGAGCGCCATGCTCCCCGTGCGGATCCAGCGCGGCGACGACAGCTTGGTAAACTGGGCGAGCTCGGCGGTGGCGCAGCGGGTGAGGGTGGCGTCCGGGCTCAGGCTGGAGCCGCTGAGCCGGACGAGCGGCTGACCACTCTCGGTAGCAGAGCGTGCGCCTGCTGGGACGAGGGTGGCGCGCTCGACCCGCTGCTTCTCGACCGTGAGGCTCACGACACGGCTGCGCTCCAGCGCGGCAAGCCCCGCCTCTCCCCCCAGCTGGGCCAGGGCTGTCTCGCTCAGGACGAGGGTCTTGTAGCGCGGCTCCGTGAGAGGCAGGACGGTAAGGCGGCGTGTTTTGGCAGCGAAGCGACGCACGCAGCCCTCAAGGCGATTGGGTTCGGGCGGGAGAAGGGGGAGGGGAGCACGGAGCCGCCGTGCCACTTTCAGCGACGGGGCAGGGTCGCGCATGCCCTCGGGGCCGTGGAGCTCAAAGTGCAGGTGCGGGCCATCGGCATCCCCGCTATCGCCGACATAGCCGATCAGCTGCCCCTCCCGCACCCGCTCCCCTGGGACGAGATTGGGCGCGAACATGAAATCCAAGTGCGCCTTGTTGTCGTTGGTGCCCGGGGTATCGTCGTTGAGGTGCGTCCCCAAGCACCCCCAGCCATCCTCGCGGACAATCCAAAAGGTCTGGGGCTTGAAGCCCAGCACCCCTGCGAACGGTGCGACCACGGGCGAGAGCTTGGGGGCGATCAGGTCACAGCCCGTGTGCCGGTGTGAGCCCCAGTCCTCGTTGTAGCTAGAGCGCCAGCGCGTGGGGTTGATCACCGGAAAGACCATGGGGATCGTCACCCGCTCCGTGGGCAGGTGCTGCTTGGTGTAGGGGGGGATGGGGGGAAGAAGAGGCTCAGGCATAAGAAGGCAACAGAGAAAGGGTGTCCGTATTGTACCGCTTTGAAGGGGGTACAATCCCCCCATGAAGACCGTTCTGCTCGCGACCGAGGCCATGCGCTGCCGCTTTGAGCTCGTGCTGGAGGGCGACTCGGAGGAGCGCTTGGTCGCGGCGGGCGAGGAGGCTCTGGCGGAGATCGAGGCGGTCGAGCGTCAGCTCTCTGCCTACGACCCCGAGAGCGAGCTCTGGGCGGTCAATGCACTGGCAGGGAAGGGGCCGGTGCGGGTTCGTCCCACGACCCTGGCGTTTCTGGAGGAGGCCCGCGCGCTGACCGAGCAGACCGCGGGGGCGTTTGACCCGACAATTGGGGCTCTGATCGCGCTCTGGCGTGGCAGCGAGGAGCCCACGGACGAGAGCGTCGCCCAGGCGCTCGCACGGACGGGATGGCAAGGGGTCCTGCTCGACCACGAGACCAACTCGATCACACTCGCGCGGGAGGGGCTTCGGCTCGACCCGGGGGCGATTGGAAAAGGCTGGGCACTGGACCGTGCCCGCGATATCCTGGAAGAGGCCGGAGTGACACGGGCACTGCTGCATGGCGGGACATCGTCGGTCGTGGCGCTGGGAGAGGGCTGGAAGGTGCAGATTGGGGGAGGACCGACCCTGACCCTGAGCAACCAGAGCCTAGGAGTCTCGGCACCGTCGGGGCGGTGGGCGGTCTTTGGAGAGCGGCGCTACGGCCACGTCCTCGATCCCCGCACGGGCTGGCCGGTCGGGGCCCGTGCCTGGGCCGCGGTAATCGCCCCCACTGCGACACAGGCCGATGCGCTCTCGACTGCTCTCTTGGTGCGTGGCGAGGGAGCCTGGCCCGGCTGTCACACGTTTCTGCCCGAAGACGTTACTTTAGGCAACACAGGAGAGATGAAATGAAGATGCGAATGCGGGCAGCGGTGGCGCTGCTAGGACTGACAACACTGGCTCTAGCGGGCTGTGGCGGTGGTGGGGGGACCACGAAGGAGAGTGGCGGTGGGTCGGGCGATCCGGCGGCGGGCTTCCGGGTGGTCTACACCCGCAATGGCGATATCTACCGGATGAACGGCGATGGCACCAATGTCCAGCAACTCACCAACACGAGCGCCTTCGACTTCCAGCCGACCCTCTCGGCGGACCGTCAGTGGATTATCTTCACGTCGGACCGGGCCGCGACCTACAGCAAGCAGTACCGGCTCTTTCTGATGCGCACCGATGGCACGCAGCTGGAGCAGCTCACCGAGAGCGCGGGCTTTGAGGCCGATCCGGCCTACTCCCCCGACGGCACCCGAGTGGCGTTTGTGAGCAACCGGGATGGCAACGATGAGATCTACGTGATGATCTTGGCAACGGGGGAGGTAAAGCGGCTGACCAACACCGCGGCGGCGGAGCAGACCCCCGCATGGTCCGCGGATAGCTCCCGGCTTGTCTTCGCCGCCACTCCGACCTCGACGGAGAACACGGATATCTACTCCATCCGCGCCTCCGACGGCGGCGATCTCGTTCGGCTCACCCAGAATGTCGCGACAGATGACTCCCCGAGCTTCTCCCCCGATGGCCGCTGGGTTGCCTTTGCGTCGAATCGGGACGGAGGCAAGTTCAAGATCTTCCAGGTGCGCACCGATGGCTCGGGCGATCTGCAGCAGCTCACCAGTGGTGGTAGCGGTGAGGATGGCTTCCCGGTCTATACCCCCGATGGTGCGTTCCTGATGTTCGATAGCGATCGGGATGTGGACTCGGATATCTACCGGCTGAACTTGAGCACGGGCCAGACCACCCGCCTGAGCAACTCCTACGACCCCGAGACCAACCCGGATACCCGGGCGGTGAAGCGAGGACGACAGCTACGCAGCAAGCGCTAGCGCTCTTTTAAGTGGTGGGAAAACCCAAAGAATTACTGGGTTTTTCCCCCTGAAGAATAAGCGTAGAGATTTCCATAATTCTTATGTATCCCAGTCCTGTGGGAGAACTAATCGGAGGAGCCCTGAAACACTCCCCGAGCCATTAGGAGAAAAAATGAAATCTCTTCGCCGCGCGTTTACGCTTGTTGAAATTATGATCGTTGTCCTGATTATCGGTATCCTGGTCGCGATCGCTGTCCCCAACTTTGTCCGTGCTCGTGAGTCCGCTCGTGCTCGTGCTTGTGTTGCCAACCTGAAGCAGATCGACTCCGCCAAGGAGCAGTACGCCATGGACTACAAGCTGGCACAGGGCTCCACCATGCCCGCTCTGTCCGTGCTCTGTGGCGCGGGTACCACCACCTACATCAAGGGCGGTACTCCCACCTGTGCATCGAGCGGCACCTACACGATCGGCAACCTGGGCACCGACCCCACCTGCTCCATCGGTACGGCCGCTGCCGTCGCTCACGTCCTGCCGTAGGTTTTATCGAGCTAAGTAAGGGGCGGCGAGACTTCGGTTTCGCCGCCCTTTGTCGTATGGTATCCTGAGCCCATGGTAGAACCTGGGCAGTATCTTCGTGATCTCTTCACCCAGCCCGTCGGCAGCGCTGTCGTCGCCCGTGGCTGGGTTAAAACCGTCCGCTCTGGCAAGGGAGTCTCTTTTATTCAGCTCTCCGACGGTTCCTGTTTTGCAGACCTCCAAGTGGTCGCCGACCCGAGCGTGGTTCCTGAGGGCGTGACCACGGGGGCCTGTCTTTCGATTGCAGGAGAGCTGGTCGCCTCGCCGGGCTCGGGACAGGCCGTGGAGCTTCAGGCAAAGGAGATTACCGTCCTTGGCCCCGCCGACTCCGCCACCTACCCGCTGCAGCCCAAGCGCCACACCTTTGAGTTTCTGCGCGAGCAGGCCCACCTGCGTGTCCGCTCCAACACCTTTGGCGCAGTCTTCCGGGTACGCAACGCGGTCTCCTGGGCGATCCATAAGTTCTTCCAAGAGCGCGGCTTCCTCTATGTCCACACCCCGATCATCACCACGAGCGATGCCGAGGGGGCGGGCGCGATGTTTGGGGTCACCACACTAGACCTGCAGAACCTCCCCCGCACCGAGGCGGGCGGCATCGACTTCAAAGAGGACTTCTTTGGCAAGCAAGCGCACCTGACGGTCTCGGGGCAGCTGGAGGCGGAGATCTTTGCGCTGGCCTTCACCAACTGCTACACCTTTGGCCCGACGTTTCGAGCGGAGAACTCCAACACCCCGCGCCACCTCGCCGAGTTCTGGATGATCGAGCCCGAGATGGCCTTCTGTGACCTGGAAGGCAACAAAGCCCTCGCCGAGGCGTTTCTAAAGTACGTCATCCAGCACGTCCTCGATACCTGCGCCGCCGATCTGGAGTTCTTCACTAAGCGCATCGACGAGAATGTCCTGCCGACTCTGGAGAAAGTGGCGACGAGCACCTTTGCCCAAGTTACTTACACCGAGGCGATCCAGCAGCTTGAAAAAGCCGCCAAGAGCCACAAGTTCGAGTTTCCCGTCTTCTGGGGCTGTGATCTCCAGTCCGAGCACGAGCGCTACCTGACCGACGAGGTCTTCCAGCGCCCTGTGATTGTCACGGACTACCCCAAGGAGATCAAGGCGTTCTACATGCGCCTCAACGACGATGAAAAAACGGTCCGGGCGATGGACGTGCTCGCGCCGCGGATTGGGGAGATTATCGGGGGGAGCCAGCGCGAGGAGCGCTACGATGTACTGATCGACAAGATCCGCAAGCAGGAGCTCCCCGAGGAGGCCTACTGGTGGTACCTGGAGCTGCGCAAGTACGGCTCCGCACCCCACGCGGGCTTTGGGCTCGGGCTAGAGCGCTTGGTGCTCTACCTCACGGGAATGAAGAACATCCGCGATGTGATCCCCTTCCCACGAACCCCCGGTAGCGCGGACTTCTAAGCCCATGCAGACCCTCATCCGCAGCGTGAGCTTCCAGTTCTTGCTCCCCTCAAAGTTTGTCGCGGAGCTGAAGAAGCCCCAGGGGATCAATGTGCTCCTCCCCGACGATAAAAAGATGCGGCTGACGGTCCAGGGGGAGAAAGAGGCGGTGGAGCTCGTGGCACAGCTCGCCAAGCTGGCTGATGTTCGCCCGCTGCGCTACCAGCTTGAGCTGCTTCTGGTGCGCTTGGGGCCGGGCAGTCGCCGCGAGGTGCTGGAGAAGAAGACCTTGCTGCTGACCAATAAAGAAGCACTGGCGGTAAACCTGGGCAACGGGGCCTGCGAGCTGGCAGGCACGCTCCATGGGAGCCCGAGCGAGGTCCAGCTGGTCTTTGAAGCGAAGGCGTTTCGGGTGGGAGGAGGGCGGCGCGTGGGGACGGAGTCGGTGCAGTCGACACGGCGTGTGCCCTTTGGCAAGCCGCTGGTTGTCGCCCGCTTCTCGGACCCCGCCACGGGGCCGCGCCAGGATAAGAAACCCACCCCCATCTCCCTGGTGGTCGAGGCCAGTGCCAGCGAGGCGACCGGGCGCCCTGAGCGCTAACCGTGTTTACGATCGCCACGCGGCAGGCCAGCTACCGAGCGGAGTCTGAGGACCGGGCGCTGGTACTCCAGGCAACCCCACAGGCGCTCGTCCTCGCACTTGCAGATGGAGTCGGGGGCCAGCCCGGAGGCGGGGAGGCAGCCCAGCTTGCAATCGAGACGGTCGAGCTGGAGGGAGCGGCGCTGATCCGACGTGAGGCGCGCTACTGGCGTGGGCTGGTGCAGGCGCTCGACGATGCCCTCGCGGCCCATCCTGAGGCCGGACAGACCACTCTGATCGCGCTCTGCCTGACGGCGCACAAGATCCTCGGAGCCTCGGTGGGCGACTCCGAGGCCTGGTGGATCACCGCCGCGGGCCACTTTGCCCTCACCGAGGCACAGAAGCGCAAGCCCTATCTCGGAACCGGAGCCGCCGAGCCGGTCGCCTTCACCCTCCCGCTCACCGAGCCGGGGACCCTCTTGCTTGCCAGCGATGGCCTCTTTAAGTACGCCGACCCTCTCGCCATCACGGAAGCGGTTCGCACCGCCGTGTCGGTCGAAGACGCTGCCACGGCGCTGGAGACGCTCGCCTCCGCCCCCGCGGGGCGCTTCTACGATGACCTGGCGCTGGTGCTGGTTCGAGTTGATACAATAGCGCCGTGGATAAGATTTTTGAATCGCTTCAAGGCGGGCTGATCGTCTCCTGCCAGGCACTCGAGGGGGAGCCGCTGTTTGGCTCGGAGATAATGGCAAAGCTCGCGCGCGCTGCAAAGCTCGGTGGCGCTGTTGGGATCCGCGCAAACACGCCGGTCGATATCGCCGCGATCAAGGCTGAGGTGCCTGAGCTGCCGCTGTTTGGCCTCTGGAAGGTCGTGGTACCCGGCTTCGACGAGGTCTACATCACGCCACGGCTCCGCGAGGCCGTTGCCGTGGCGGAGGCGGGCGCGGAGATTATCGCGATAGATGCCACGCTTCGTCCCCACCCCGAGGGCACGACCGCGGAGCTGATCCAGGCGATCAAGCACACGACGGGCCGCCTTGTGTTGGCCGATATCGACAACGAGGCCGCCGCACTTGCCGCGATCGAGGCGGGCGCTGATGCGATCTCCACGACGCTCTCCGGCTACACCCCGGATTCTCCTCAGTTCCCCGGCCCCGATCTGGAGCTGGTCGCGCGGCTGGCGGCCCGCAAGCTCCCCGTGCCGCTCTTCGCCGAGGGGCGGATTCACTCTCCGGAGGACGCCCGTGCGGCTCTGGATGCGGGGGCATTTGCGGTGATCGTGGGGGGCGCGATCACCCGCCCGGCGCAGATCACCGAGCGCTTCGCTCGGGCACTGAGATAAAAAAAGCCCGCCGGACTGGCGGGCTTCTCTTTTTATTCTGTTGCTTACGCGATCACGGTATCGCGGAGGCGACCACCGACCTCGCTCCGGCGTAGCTTCTGCAGGGCACCGGCCTCGATCTGGCGGGCACGCTCCCGGGAAAGATGCAGCGCCTTGCCCACCTGCTCCAGGGTCATGGGTTGCTCCTGGTCCTCGGAGAGGCCGTAGCGCAGGGAGAGCACCTCTTTTTCACGGCTGCTCAGGTGGTCGAGTGCCTTGTTGATCTCCTCGCGGAGGGCGCGGCGGAAGATGCGCGACGACGGGCTGGTGGCGTCTTCTGCGGGAAGCAGGTCGCCCAGGCGCGTGGTCGAGTCGCCCGCGGGCGCGTCCAAGCTCATCGGCTCGGGCGTCTCGGCCTCGAGCAGCGTCTCCACCTTATCGACCGGCAGGCTGATCTCATGGGCGATCTCCTGGGGGGTGGGGACACGGTTGAAGCGCGTGGCGAGCATCTCACGGGTGCGCTTGATCTTGCCCAGGCTCTCGATAGCGTGCGAGGGCAGGCGGATCGTGCGGCCCTGGTTCTCGACCGCGCGGCCCAGTGCCTGGCGAATCCAGTGGGTGGCGTAGGTGGAGAAGCGGAAGCCACGGCGCCAGTCGTACTTGTCCACGGCGTGGATCAGGCCCAGAGTACCTTCCTGAATCAGGTCCTCCATGGCGATCCCACGGTTCTGGTACTTCTTGGCGATACTGGTGACAAGGCGTAGGTTGGCGTTGACCAGGATCTCACGAGCACGCTCACCCTGCTTGCCCCCACGCTCGACGCAGCGCGCAAGCCAGCGCTCTTGGCGCGGCGTCAAGAGCGCCACACTGTTCGCACCCCCACGATCGGCGACAAATGCCGTGAAAGAGAACTCCTTCATGGGATCAAAGTTCTCTTCTTCGTCAGGTGCGAGCTGCGCAAGCTCCGGCTCGGAGAGAGCCGTCGTTGGCGCCTCCGCCGTATCCAGTTTCTGCTCTTCTATGGTATCCGGCGTTAGTGTAGTCATTTTTTTTCTTATACCCAATGGGGGATCTCTCGACCGCCCCGGCCCGTGCCCCGACTTGCGGGGACAAGAATGTCTTATTATTTACGGTAAAAACCGCTCGTAAGTTCCCTATCGTTTTTAACAGGAAACGCGCTAAACGGACGTTCGCCTCGGCTCTATTTGTAATAGACGTCGTCCGTGCCCTCTAGGTTTCGGGCTTCCCTATAAGCGTGGGTCCACAGGTTCAGACTCCAGCGCAAGGGTCGCAAAGGCGCACTCGTGCACCCGACGTAGGGGCTCTCGGCGGACAAACCGCTCCAGGCCCTCGATTCCTAGAGAGAACTCCCGGAGTGCCAGCGAGCGCTTCCCCGAGAGACCCCGCTCACGTAGGCGGGAGAGATGGGCTGGGTCGGTGTACTCGGGACCGTAGATGATCCTTAAGTACTCCCGTCCCCGCACTTTTACCGCAGGTTGAACACGCAGAGAGGCGACGGAGTTCCGAACCGGGATAGATTCGCGTGTCTTGACCACAATTCCTTCCATGCCTTCCTCTGTTTTTTTGTCCCACCAGGCGGAGAGTTCCTTCACCTGCTCGGCGTTATCGGCCTGGACAAGCTGGTACTGTGTCGCCACAAACCGCTCCGAGACCGCCGCGAGCCGTGCAAGTGTCTGCATATGCCAGAGATGGTCCTGCTCCAGCAGCGTCCTACCCTCGACCGCCAGAATCTGAAACGGCGCGAGCTTGACTCCCGACAACCCGCTCACACTCCAGCAGTAGCGTCCGTAGGCCTCCTGGTAGGCCCCGACACAGCTCTCCCTCTCCTGCAAGCGCTGTGCCAGCTCGGGGAGATTCGCTTTTTCCGCGAGCTCCCGCGCCGTCGAGAGCGCCACCCGCCCCGCCGCTCCCACGGGGGCGTACTGCCCGCGCAGGAGCCCCTGTGCCTTGGCATTCCAAGGGAGCAGCTCGCTGTCCAGGATCACCCAGTCCGTCTTCAGCTCATCCCAGAGCCCCGTCTCCGTGAGCGCCGCGCGCAGCTCGGAGAGGAGCGCCTCGGTCTGCTCTTGTGTGTCGAAAAACGGCCGCCCGGTGCGGGTGAGGATCACGCCCGTCTCACCACTCTCGGCTCCAAAGCGCCTCTGTGCTGCCGCTTGGTCGCGACAGACAACCACCACGGCGCGGCTGCCCATGTGCTTCTCCTGGGCGATCAGCTCGGTGAAGCCATTCTTCACGAAGTAGGCGCAGGCCTCTTCCGGGCGCTCCAGATAGCCCTCGGTCTTGCTGGTCTCGACGGGGCTCATGGTCGGCGGCAGGTAGGCCAGCCAGCGCGGGTGGGCCGCAAAGCGCGAGATCACCTCCAGCGCCGCCGCCGCATTGCCGTCGTTGACCGTGATATTCCCCCCGAGGCGCGTCTCGATGATGCGCCGCCCGACAAAATCGGCAAGATTCAACCTCTCCCCAACCCCCGGGTACTCTCTGGGTGCGGGCGCTCCTCCGTCGCTGGGAAAGGGGCTTTTGGCTGCTTCGGCTTCGCGAAGGGGTTGGGGGTGCTCCGCATAGCTTGCTTTAGCCTCAACACCGACAATCGTGCGCTCGGGCCAGCGCAGAGCGGTGAGCTGGCCACCAAAGACACAGCCGGTATCGAGGTTGATGGTGTTGCCGCGCCACTGGGCACGCTCAATCGGGGTGTGGCCGTAGATCACGTTCGTCTTGCCGGAGTAGTCGGCGGCCCAGTCGCGGCGGATCGGGAGGCCACGCTCGTCACGCTCGCCCGTGGGGTCGCCGTAGAGGCAGAACTCCCGCACGGCGCGGCTGGCGCGGCCGATCAAGTCCTCGCGAATCCCGGCATGGGCGACGCAGAGCGCACCGTCTTCCAGCCAGAGGTGAGAGACAAGGCTCTCCACAAAGGCGATAAACCGCGCCTTAAATGCCTCCCGCTCGGCCTCGGGGAGGGCATCGATCTGCTCCAGCGACTGCTCCAGCCCGTGGTTGACCGTCACCTTCTTGCCCTCAAGCGCCCGCTTGAGCTTATCGTCGTGGTTGCCCGGGACGCACAGCGCCCGTCCCGCCGCGACCGCCTCCATCACAAAACTCGCGACCTCGACCGACTTGGGGCCCCGGTCCACGAGATCGCCCACAAAGACCAGCCGCCGGTTCTCAGGGTGCCCCCCGGCTTCGTCGTAGCCCAGCTTGCCCAGTAGCGCCTGGAGCTCGTCGTAGCAGCCGTGCACATCCCCGATAAAGTCAAAAGGCCCGTGCTCCGTGCGCCGGTCGGTCCAGAGCGGCACGCGGGCTAGCTCCGTCGCCGCAATCGCCTCCTCGCCATCGAGGTGGAAGACATACCGGAAGCCCTCTTTCTTGAGGAACTTCAGGCTGCGCTTGAGCTCACGGCTGTGGCGCTGGACCACGTGGGGGCCAAAATCCCGATTCGGTCGCGCCTGGTTGCGGGCGTAGCAGGTCTTCTCTGGGACATCCAGGACAATCGCCACGGGGACCGCATGATACTGATGGGCCAGGGCGAGCAAGGGCTTGCGGGCGTGCTCCTGGACATTGGTAGCATCGATCACGGTGAGCTTGCGCCGCTTGAGCCGAATCCCTGCCAGGTAGTGGAGCGCCGCGAACGCATCGCCGGTCGCCTCCAGGCTGCCCTCGTCATCACAGACAACCCCGCGCAAGTAGTCCGACGAGAGCACTTCCGTGGGCAAGAAGTGCTTGCCCGCGAAGGTACTCTTTCCGCTTCCGCTCGCGCCCACAAGGACAACGAGCGCAAAATCTGGTAGGTCTATTTGCATAGGGGAAGTGCCATAATACCACAGACTCGCCTTTTTTTGAAACATTTTGGAAATAATTTTGTGGTTCTCGCGTACAATACCTCTATGTTCACCCACCCCGGAGCCCTGCACACCAAGCCCGATCTAGAGCGTCTTCGCACGCGTCTCAACGACGAGCCCTGGAAAGGGGGCCTTCAAAAACTCAAGGAGCACCCCGCGTCGTCGAAAGACTGGCGCATTCGTGGCGGCGCGTTTCCGATCGTCTGTCGGGAGACCAAGAAGAACGTGGGCAACGACGAGCTGGCCAGCGACTCCAACGCCGCGTATCAGAATGCGCTGCTCTGGTGGCTGACGGGCGAGAAGGCGCACAGAGACAAAGCGCTCGCCATCTTGGACGCGTGGGGCGGCTCGCTCCAGAGCATCACGGGCCACGACAAAGAGCTCGCCGCCGCGCTCTATGGCTTCAAGCTGGTCAATGCCGCCGAGCTCTTGGGCCACAAGCCCTTCGCGGAGTGCCTGCGCCGCGCCTTTATTCCCGTGGTGACCAGCTTCGCGACCTTCGCCAATGGCAACTGGGACACCGCCTGCATCAAGATGCTCCTCGCCTGCGGGGTGTTTCTCGACGACAAAGCGCTCTTTGACAAGGCGGTGGCCTACTACAAAACCGGCGCGGGCAATGGGCGGCTGACCCACTACATTATCAATGAGACAGGCCAGTGCCAAGAGAGCGGGCGGGACCAGCAGCACGTCCAGCTCGGGATCGCGCATCTGGCGGAGGCGGCGGAGATTGCCTGGAACCAGGGCGTGGACCTCTACAGCGAGGGTAACTTCCGCCTGCTCAAGGGCTTTGAGTACACCGCCAAGTACAATCTCGGCGACGAAGTCCCCTTCGAGCGCTACAAAGACAAGACCGGCAAGTACGACTGGCCGACAATCTCCGACGAGGGCCGCGGCAAGCTCCGCCCGATCTACGAGCTGGCGCTCAATCACTTCGAGGGACGACTTGGCAAGAAAGCCCCCTACACCCGCCGCGCCGCCGAGTCCCTGCGCCCCGAAGGCGCCGCCTTCCAAGCCGACCACCCCGGCTTCGGAACCCTGCTGTTCCTACGGTAAAGTGGACTCCTTAAGTACCACCCTATAGTATCTGCTTGTCTAGGTATGCCTTCTGCGGAATATATACCGACGAGGGACGAGGAGGCGGCCGAAGGCCCTACAGCCCGGAGGTTTACCGTCCAGGGCTATCCAGGCGCAGGTTCGGGAATTTTTGTGGGATTTCCTTCTCTTTCTAGGTGAACAAACCAGGCCAGATTTCCGACAAAACCGGTAAAATGACGTTTATGCGCAAGTTTATGGCGGCACTCCCTCTGATCGGGCTTTTTGCTCTCGGGGCGGCGGGGCAGAAGGTGGAGAGCACGAAGATGGTGAGCTTCCGGGAGGAGGTGGAGCCGATCCTCAAGGCCGACTGCACGGGCTGTCATAGTAAGGACGCAAAGCAAGGGGGCTTTGTCACCGAGGAGGCCGCGCTCTTTTCCGGCGGGAGCAAGTTCGGCAAGCGCGTGATTGTCCCCGGCAAGCCCAGCGAGAGCGCCCTGATCGGCTACCTGCGCGGCAAGCACCAGCCGCAGATGCCCATCGGGATGCCGCCGCTCAAAGAGGCGCAGATTCAGACCATCGAGCGCTGGATCGCGCAGGGGGCCAAGATCGACGAGGCAAAGCTGGGCTGGCCTTATCTCGCGCCGACAAACCCGACACTGCCACGGCTCAAGAACCCGGTGCTGCGCGACGAGTGGGTGAAGAACCCGATCGATGCTTTTGTGCTGGCGAAGCTGGAGACGCAGAAGCTCTTTCCGAGCCCGCCCGCCGATAAGACCACGCTCCTGCGCCGCGTATTTTTAGACCTCGTGGGTCTGCCACCGACCCCGCAGGAGACCGAGGCGTTTCTCTCCGACACGGCGCCCGATGCCTACGAAAAATTAGTGGACCGGCTCCTTGCGGACCCGCGCTACGGCGAGCGCTGGGGGAGGCACTGGCTGGACCTGGTACGCTACGCTGAGACACACGGCTTTGAGGCCGACAATATCCGCTCCCGTGCCTGGCGCTACCGGGACTATGTGATTCGCAGCTTCAACGCCGACAAGCCCTACGACCAGTTTCTGAGCGAGCAGCTCGCCGGGGACTTGCTCCCCAACCGAACCGCGGACTCGCTGATCGCCACGGGGTTTGCGCGCCTAGGCTCCTGGGACGAGCTCTCGCGCGACCCCGACGGCCGCTGGCAGGACTACCTCAACGATGCCACCGATACCGTGGGCTCGGTGATGCTGGGGATGACGGTGGGCTGTGCGCGCTGCCACGACCACAAGTACGACAAGATCACCGCCCGCGACTACTACAAGCTCCAGGCGTTCTTTGCCAACACGCGCTGGTCCGACGAGCGCCTGCCCGGTGAGGTCGATAGCCCCGAGCTAGTCGCGCGCCGCAACGAAATCCAAGAGCAGCTCAAGGCAAAACGCGCCCAGCAAGAGGCCGAGCGCGCCGAGAAGGGCGACATGGAGGAGCCCAAGCGCAAGCGCAAGAAAGAGGGGATCGAAGCCGAGATCGATGCGCTCAACCGCCAGCTCGGCCCCATCGATAGTGTCGCGGAGGCGGTCACGGACAAGAACCAGAAGCCCATCACCCATAAAGTGCTGGTGCGGGGGAGCCTCGCCACGCCGGGGGAGATCGTCAAGCCTGGCTACATCACGAGCCTCTGTGGCGGCAAAGACGAAGAAGTGACCACGGGGAAGGCACGGCTGGAGCTGGCACGCTGGGTCGCCTCGCCGCAGAATCCCCTGACCGCACGTGTGATCGCCAACCGGCTGTGGCAGCACCACTTCGGGCAGGGAATTGTCGCGACGCCGTCGGACTTTGGGCGCAATGGTGCCAAGCCCACCCACCCAGAGCTGCTCGACTGGCTCGCCCGTGAGCTGGTACAAAACGGTTGGAGCCTCAAGAAACTCCATAAGACGATCCTGACCAGCGCGACCTACCGGCAGAGCGTGGGGACAAACCCTGTCGCGGCCAAGCTCGATCCCGCCAACACGCTCCTGTGGCGGCAGCGACGGCAGCGCTTGGAGGGCGAGGCGATCCGGGACTCCATGCTCGCCGTCTCCGGGCAGCTCAACCCACAGATGGCCGGCCCCAGTATCTATCCCAAGGTCTCCGGCGAGGTGCTGGCGACCGGCTCGACCCATAAGTGGGGCAGCTCCGAGGGCGACCAGCAGCGCCGACGAACAGTCTATGTCTTTCAGCGCCGCTCACTCGCCCTGCCCATCACCGAGGTCTTCGACGGCCCAGACATGGTCAACACCTGCCCCAAGCGCCAGTCCACCACCATCGCGCCCCAAGCGCTGGCGATGTTCAACGGTGAGTTCGGCTGGGAGCAAGCAAGGCACTTCGCCGAGCGTGTCGCCAAAGACGCCGGAAGCGACCCCGCGGCGCAAGTGACACTCGCCTACCGTCTCGCGCTGGTGCGCAAGCCAACCCCCACGCAGCTTGCCCAAGCCACGGCGTTTCTGGCCAAAAAAGCCGAGCTCCATCGCGCCGAGAAGAAGGCCAACCCCGAGCAAGCCGCCCTTGCCGATCTCTGCCATATCCTGTTCAATACCAACGAGTTCCTCTATGCCGACTAGAAATAACATCCCTCCCCCCAGCCCCCTCCCTTCGCCTGAAACCCGACTTCGTCGGGGCGAAGGGAGGGGGAGGCAGAGGGGGTGGTGCCACTCCCCCGCCTCGTCCCTCGGCACCCCCTCTCCTCCCGACGAAGGAGGAAAAGAGGGAGAGGGGGTCGCAGGGGCCCCACTTGTGGGGTATGCGGGGGGAGTGTCGAACTAATGCCGACTAGCCCACACTTCACCCGCTCGACCTCCCGCCGCGACTTTCTCGCCCGCGCGGGAGTCGGTTTTGGAGCGCTTGCTCTAAGCGCACTCCTCGCCGAGGAAGCCCAGGCACAGACGGTCAAGAAGCCACACTATCCCGCCAAAGCTAAGTCGGTGATCTTCTTGTTCATGTACGGCGGCCCCAGCCAGATGGACACGTTTGACCCCAAGCCCGGCCTCGATAAGTACCACGGCAAGACCATGAGTGTCGCCCTGCCCACCGCGGGCGAGATAAAGACCTTTGGCGGTGGCAACAACGCGCCGCTGATGCGCAGCACGATCCCTTTTAAAAGATACGGCAAGAGCGGTATCGAGGTGAGCGACTTCTTCCCGCATGTCGGGGGCTGTGTGGATGATATCTGCTTCGTGCGCTCGGTCTTTGGCAGCTCCAACAACCACGCGCCTGCCCTCTTTGAGATGAACACGGGGACAATTCTCCAGGGCGCACCGTCGCTGGGCAGCTGGACGACCTACGGCCTTGGCTCGGAGAACCAGAACCTCCCCGGTTTCGTGGTGATGCTCGATCCCCGCGGCGGCCCGATCGGCGGTGCCCCGAACTGGGCCAGCGGCTACATGCCCGCGAGCTACCAGGGGACAGTCTTTCGGCCCAGTGGTGTTCCGATCTTGGACCTCAAGCCCGGCGAGGGAGTCAGCGACGATAACCAAAAACAAGACCTGGAGTTTCTCGCCCAGCTCAACCACGAGCACCTCACAGCCCGGCCCAGTGATAGTGACTTAGACGCCCGTATCAAGAGCTATGAGCTGGCCTATCGGATGCAGATGGCCGCCCCCGAGGCCGTGGACTTTTCCAAAGAGACGGAGGAGACCAAGGCGCTCTACGGCATGGACAAGCCCGAGACGGCGGACTTTGGGCGCAAGTGCCTCCTGGCGCGCCGCATGGTCGAGCGCGGTGTGCGCTTTATCCAGCTCTACTCAGGCGGGGGGCATGGCGACGATACCTGGGATGCCCATGGCAATATCGAGAGCAACCACGGCAAGCACGCCGGCGCGACCGACAAGCCCATCGCAGGCCTGCTCCAAGACCTCAAGCGACGCGGCCTCTTGGACTCCACACTCGTTGTCTGGGCAGGGGAGTTTGGGCGCATGCCGATCTCACAAGGCGGCGCAGGACGCGATCACAACCCCGGTGTCCAGACCGTCTGGCTGGCAGGGGGCGGGATCAAAGGCGGCACGGTGGTCGGCTCCTCGGACGAGGTCGGCTACAAGACCGGCGAAGACCCACACCCCATCAACGACCTCCACGCCACTATCCTGCACTGCATGGGCCTAGAGCACACCCGGCTGACCTATCTCTTCAACGGCCGCAACCAGCGCCTCACCGGCACCGGCGGCACTATCATCAAGAAAGCATTGGTATAGATGAAAACAACGACGATTCTTGCGGCGCTGCCGCTGACGATGTTCTTGGCGGCGAGCGCTCAGGCGAAGCCGCCGTTTGCGCAGAAGGAGGGGGTCAAGTGTACCTACTGTCACAGTGGCCAGCAGCCCAAGCGTAACTACCGCGGCGACTACTACAAGCTGCACAACCTCACGTTTGAGGGCTTCGACGATGCCGCCGAGGCGAAAAAAGCGGGCGTCGAGATCGGCCCGCTCGCCGACTCCAAGCCTGCGAGCCTGACTGCACCCAAGCCTGTCGTGAAGCTCAACGCGGTCTATCCCGGCACCGGGACGCTGGCCTTTGGAGACGGCCCCGATGGCGTGGTCAAAGACGGTAAGCCGGTCGCCAAAGGCTGGAAGTCGCTCTTCAATGGCAAGGACCTCAAGGGGTTTACATGGGAGAAGGGCTACTGGTCTGTGGTCGATGGCGTGATTGTCGGCGATAAGAAGGGCAACACGCCCCACCACCACTACCTCTTCACCGACCAGGACTACTCCGACTTTGAGATGCATGTCGATGTGAAGATGACCGGCTACAACAGCGGAGTCTGCCCGCGTGTGCAGCCCAAGTCCTTCGATGATGTGCCGGGCTACCAAGTGGACATGGGCGATGGCTTCTGGGGCTGCCTCTGGGACGAGCACCACCGCCAAAAGAAGATCTTCGACTTCCCGACCGAGCTGCAGAACCAGCTCGTCAAGCAGGGTGACTGGAACCACTACTACTTCAAGATGGTCGGCACCCACATCACCATCTACCTCAATGGCGTCAAGACCGCCGAAGGCGACGACCCCGATGGCTTCAAGAGCGGCCCGATCGCCTTCCAGCTCTGCCACGGGCCCAATACCGTGGCAAGTTTTAAGAACCTCTACATCAAGCCGCTGGCAAAGCCCACCAAGGGTACTGCACCCAAAAGCGACGAAAACCCGAAGCCGTAGCTGCCCGGCCTCATCGACCAATATTGCACACTACCTCTCTCCCTTGCACTTGGTGGAGAGGTAGTGTGTGGTATTTACTATGATGCTACCTTGTTAGTAAACACGTGAATGAATAGCTACGACGTCCCCCAAAAAGACTTGCCAACCCTCCCAACCGAGTCCACCGGGGCAGCACTTGAGCACTACCAAGTTATCGAAGCCAAGAGCGGGCTAAACCTACCCTTCCGTGAGCTCTGGCGCTACCGTGAGCTACTCTACTTTTTGACCTGGCGCGATGTCAAAATCCGTTACAAGCAGACTGCCCTAGGAGCTGCCTGGGCGATCCTGCAGCCCGTGATGACAATGATTGTCTTCTCCCTGCTTTTTGGCCGTCTCGCAGGGATGGATACTCGCACCGGGGGAGTTCCCTACCCTATCTATGTCTTTGCCGGGCTCCTGCCGTGGACATTCTTCTCGACGGCGCTTGCTAATAGTGGCAACTCCGTCGTTGGCAGCGCGAACCTGATTACCAAGGTCTACTTCCCTCGGCTCATCATTCCCTTGGCTTCTGCAGGGGCTGGCCTGGTGGACCTCGCCATCTCCTTTAGTGTTCTGTTGGTCATGATGGTCTGGTACAAAATCGCGCTGACTGCCCAACTTTTCTTGGTTCCTTTATTCCTCTTTGGGACCGTGCTTGCCGCAACGGGAGTAGGTACACTACTCTCTGCACTAACCGTGGCCTACCGTGATTTTCGCTATGTCGTGCCCTTCCTCGTGCAAATCTGGATGTTCATTACTCCGGTCATCTACCCAAGCTCCATCATCCCAAAGGAATGGCGCTGGGTGCAGGCACTCAACCCCATGGCTGGATTAATCGACGGCTTCCGTGCCTCTTTCCTAGGGCGTCCCCTAGAGTGGGGCAACATCCTCATCTCCCTTGCTGTCTCTATCGCACTTTTCTTCATGGGGGTTTTCTACTTCCGCTCCGTCGAACGGCGATTTGCCGATATCATCTAGAATCTCAAGACCATGTCAAACCCCGCGATTCGAGTAACAAACCTCTCAAAATCCTACCAGTTAGGAGCAACTCAAGAGCGCTACCACACCCTCCGAGACTCGATAGCAGGTGCAGGTCAAGCACTCCGCCGCCGTTACACGGCAGGCCAAGACAAATCTGAATCTACGACTCTGTGGGCACTTAAGGATGTCAGCTTTGAAGTTGCTCCCGGTGAAACTCTCGGAATCATTGGTCGCAATGGTGCTGGAAAGAGCACTCTCCTTAAGATCTTTTCTAGAATTACAGAACCAACATCTGGGAAAGTCGAACTATTTGGTCGCGTGGCATCCCTTCTAGAAGTTGGAACGGGATTCCATCAGGAATTAACTGGGCGAGAGAATATATTTCTGAATGGTGCAATCCTAGGAATGTCTCGTCGAGAAATTGAACGAAAATTTGACGAGATAGTCGCTTTTGCTGAAGTAGAGAAATTCATAGATACGCCAGTTAAGCGGTTTTCAAGCGGGATGCAACTGCGCTTGGCATTTGCTGTGGCGGCTTATCTGGAACCTGAAATACTTGTTATCGATGAAGTCCTTGCTGTTGGTGATGCGCCATTTCAGAAACGGTGCATCGAGCGTATGCAAAAACTTGCACAGTCGGGATGTACACTTTTATTTGTAAGTCACAATATGGAAATGATTCCTACTCTTTGTCGATCTGCTTTATGGATGCGAAATGGACAAGTCGTAGAGTATGGTATGTCAAACAGAATTATTGATAGTTATCTCTCAAGTTTGTCATCAGACGATAATTCAAAATCTTTAACTGATAAACAGCGCTCAGGGGATCGACGTGCCGTTTTTAAAAGTCTGGAAGTTCTAGATAGTATGGGGATCCCATTGTCATATGTTGAAAGTGGTAAGGATCTGAGATGTATACTTGAGATTGAAGCGAAAAAAATATTGGGAGAGTATCTATTGCAATTGTAATTAAAACTTTGACTGGCACTAGGATTATCTCAAGCTGGACAGATGAAAAAGATGTCAAAATTGATCTGATTGAAGGGACACAAAAAGTTGAGTGTCGATTTTACCAATTGCCAATACGACCAGGTAGGCAAGTTATGTTTGAATTATGGATGTTTGATGGGGCATTGTTAGATCAAATCGAGAATGCCAGGATTCTTGATGTTGTTGAAGGCAATATATCAGGTTTTTCTAATAGAGCAGATCAAGGTGTTGTTATATGTAACTATGACTGGAGATTTGAAAAAGCATGAGAAATAGTTGGAACTATTCGCTTTATAAGAAATGGAGAAAGTATATTGATTTTGCCTCAATATTAAAACTGAGGCAGTGTTTTTTACATGGTATCAATGATGAGGAGCATGTTACCTTTAAATTCAAGTCTGACATGATCAGAGATATCGTGATTAGAGGTGGTGATACTGATATTGCGACATTATGTGAGATTTTTGATGGTGAAGTATATGCTGGGATTTTTAAATATGTAAAGAATTGTTCATATGTTATTGACCTCGGTGCTAATATTGGTTTGGCATCAGCATTTTTTGCAATTAATTGTCCGAATGCGAATATATGTGCAGTTGAACCCGATACTGAGAATTTTTTGATACTGGAAAAAAATCTTAAGCTATTAGCTGCTAACGGGCGTGCAAAAAATATAAACGCTGCTGTTTGGGGTAGGAAAACTAATCTGATATTGAAAAATAAGGGTGGGCATGCTAATTCTTTTGAGTTTGGAGAGGTTTTGCCAGGAGAAAGTTATGTTGATGCTATTGATGGTTTGACTATAGAAGATATAATCGGATTTTCTGGTTTTGAAACGGTTGATGTTCTGAAAATAGATATTGAAGGTGCTGAGATTGAATTATTTAGTCGTGATACTAGCTGGCTTAAAAATATACGTTGTGTAGCTATAGAATTTCATGGTGATAGCCGAAAGATTAGTGATTTTGATAATCTGATAGTGGCTGCTGGTTTCGAGATAGCGGAAGAGAATGATCATACTACTATAGTCTTAAATAAGTATATGGGCTAATAATGGTTATGTTTGTGAGTTTTTTTTGCTGTTAATTGAAGTTTTTTTTGAACAAATGGAATTAATAGATTCTTTTATGTGAAGGCTATTGGTATTTTTATGGAAAAAAAATATATAATTGGTTTTCATGATGAAAGTAAGGGGTTAGGAGGTACGACAAGGTATCTCCTAGAACTAGTAGATGGATTGAATCGAGATAAATATTATCCGGTATTTTTTTCGACGAAATCTTTTCCATGGCATCAATTGTTAAAAGATTCTGATGTCGAATTAATAACACCAGACACAATCATGGATTCTCTTGGTGAAGTAACTAAGATTAACCACTCCGCGACCATAACTCGTAAGCGTTTGTCGTGGGTGAAAATTCCACATTTAGTTGCATGGACACTCGGCATGTTCAAAGAGAAATATGTACTAGAGGAACTATTCAATAGAAAGACTGTTGATTTGTTGCATACTAATCATGCGGGTGCAGAGATCGCGCCTATTGCGATGCGCCGTGTTGGTGTACCTCGAATAGTGGCGACTTGGCATGTTGATTCTACCTATGATCTTGATGGTAATTTTCAAGGTAAGCATTACCGATATTTAGAACGTCAATGTATGAATTCTATTGATCATGTGATCTCTGTAAGTGAAGCTACGAAGAATGATTGGGTTAATCGTTGTGGTTTGAACGAAGAGTATGAAAAGCGAATATCTGTGGTTTATAATGGTGTGGATGTAGATGCATTTACACAAGAGAGAGAGAAGTCTAAAATAAGATTAGCTTTCGGATTACCGGGAAATGATAAATTTATTTTAGGAAGCCTAGGACGTCTTGATAAGGCTAAGGGATTTATGTATTTGATCGAAGCTCTTCCTAAAATACGTTTGCATATACCCAATATATTGGTTGTTATAGCGGGTTCTGGTCCACTGAAAGAAGAACTTATTGAACAGGCACAAAGACTGGGTGTGGCTGACTGTTTAATATTTTTAGGATTTGTAAGAGATACTCATGCATTCTTAGAGATGCTTGATGTCTATGTGCAGCCATCATTATGCGAAGCGCATCCATTTGGGACTTTGGAAGCAGGCGCTATGGGGCTTCCAATTGTGGCTTCTGCTGTTGGTGGTATACCTGAAACGATTGTTGATGGTGAGACAGGTTTCCTTGTTCCTGCAAAAAATGTAGCTTCTTTGGCAGAAAAAATCTGCATTCTAGGTCAAAATTCCTCTTTATGTCAGTCAATGGGGGAGAAAGGGCGTAAGCGTATTCAGGAAAAATTTACGAGTCAAAAAATGGTAAATGAAACTGTAGAAATATATGAAAGATTACTAATGGAGAAACCATATCGTTAGTGGGGTATGTACATGGTATATAGCATGTGTTATGCCTTTATAGTGCGGATATGGCGACGGATATCTAAAAAATGAGTTGGTATGAAAGTTATTAACCACCAAGCTATGAGGGTTGCCGAAATTTGCATGTCTAATGCTGATTTGAAGAGGATGCGAGCTTTTTTTTGATCGCGCATATTTACGAAAATTTTACCGTATGTCATCAGCACATCAACATGTTTTTTGAGGATCTGGTTTTTACTGATTGGTAAAATCTGCGATATTATTTCAATGTTTCGGATCTCTGCTTTGACGAATCTTTCGGTTTGTGATGATAAACTATTATGTGAAGGTGTATAGTTAATAAGAAGATATGGTATTTGTGTAAAACTGCCGAGAGATAATAACCTGAGCCAAAGATTGTAATCTTCTACACCAATCAATGTTCTGTCTTCATTAAACCCTCCCACGTTTTCAAAACTAAGACGGCGGACTAGAACCGTTGAGTTGATAATCTGGTTGCATTGCCATAGAGTTTCAAATGTAATAGGCGAATCTATAGGTTTACTACAGCAATGTACCAAAACTACTTGAGGATCTTCTGTTAATGGAATTTGCTTTTCTAGTTTTTCCGGCAACCAAGTGTCGTCTGCATCTAGAAAGGCTAGCCAATCCCCTGTTGCATGTCGGGCTCCGTGATTTCGTGCGGATGCAGGACCACCATTCTCTTGACGAAGAAGATAGACAGGTGGTGGATATTTGGAAACGACTTCTGCTGTATTGTCGGATGATCCATCGTCGATAACAAAGATTTCTGCAGCTGGATATGTTTGCTCTAGTACACTGTTAATGGCTTTCTCAATATATTCTGCTGCATTATAGGCAGGAATGATCACGCTGATTTTTGGCCTAGTGCTCATTTTTTATTTAGCCGCTACAATTTTATTGTATATGTTAATGTATTGTGGGGTGACTACGTCTTCTGAGAATATATTAAATGCTTGACTTTGTGCTTTAGAAGATAGTTTTTTTCTTATGCTTTCATCTGCTAAGAGAGCTAGCTGTTTACTTAGTGAACCTTCCTGTGAGAGATCTGCGAGTTTACCCGAGTCTCCTACTATCCAGCTTAGTGTTGGCGTATTATTGCAGGTAATCGGGAGGCCTGTTGCGATTGCTTCAAGAAACGCGATGGGGAGCATCTCGTGTAGTGCACCATGTGCGAAAATATCCGCGGATTGATAGAGGGATGGAATTTTCTCCCGTGGGACATTTTGAAGAAAGGAAATGCGATCCCCCAATAGCTCTTTCCCTAATTTTATGAGGGCATCGGATTCTGCTTCATGAGCACCCGCAACGACGAGTACGCAAGGCTGAGAATAGGTCTTGGAGAATGCATGAAATTCTCGAATGAGGTAATCAACTCGCTTATGTGTGGATTTAATTGCTGCTATCGACAGAACAACAAGGCAATCTTGGGGTAAGCCCCAGATCCTGCGGGCTACTTCTTTATCGCCAGGTTTAAAGAGCTCCGTATTGACAAAATTTGGTATGGCAAATGCCATTTGAGACTTAGGTCTCTGGGCTTCCCAGTCCTCTAAATAACACGGAGCAAGGTGCTGAAGATAGGTATACCGTCTGAGGGTACTGACACTTTCTTCTGTCCCATGACCCAGGATAACTTTCGGACGGCTTAGGCCAAGCTGGTGAAATTTTTGCATCAGGAGCGCAAGCCATGGGTCCTGTACATGAACAAGATCATAGTCATGGCGTACTTGGGACAAGAGCTTCAGTGCAAAATGGGTTTGCTCGGCCTGATAGTCTGAGCCGAAGCCGTAGCGCCAGCCACCTCGTTTGCGCAGTGTACTAACTTCTTTGCTGATCTTTTGACTAAATCGCGAAGGTGTATTGAGGCACCTGACATACGAAGGTAAGGCATCGGAGGTACTGCCCCCTTGAAATAGGGTTACGTCACACTGGCGCTTGAAGAGTGCTTTGGCTAGGTCCTCGGCCCAAGTCTCAATACCTCGTTTGATGTGTCCTAGTCCGCTAGACGCAATTGCAATTTTCATCGTGATAACTCAAGCGGACACTCTCTACCCGGGGTACCAGATCACACGGGGATCGTCTGCGGGGCGCTGGTAGTCGTAGGCGGCGTCGATGAGTTTGGTGGTGTCGTAGACGGGTTTCCAGCCTAGGAGAAAGCGTGCCTTGGCATTGTCGAGCCAGGTGGTGTGAAACTCCGTGGTGAGCTTGACGCTGGGAAAGCCACGGGTTGTGCTGAGGTACTCTGCGACGACACCATAGTCCACGGGCTCGTCCATGCAGATATTGAAGGTCTGCTGACGGGACTTGGGATGGTTGAGAGCGGCTAGGATAGCGCTCACCAGGTCATCGACATGCACAAAGTTGCGCTTGATCGGGTTGCCGTCGGGATCGCAGAGGACGGGGATGGTGTTAGTGGCTTGGTAGGCATCCGCCGCATCGGCACCGACCAGGTCACGCCAGCGAGGACCACCAAAGACATCGTCGCCGAAGCTCTGCGTGTACTTGAAGTCGTCCTTTTCCATGATCCAAGGGGCGCGTAGGCAGCAACCATTGAGGTTGTACTGGATGTAGTACTGCTCCAGCAGGACCTCTTCGAGGACCTTTGAGAGCGCGTAGCAGCCTGGGTAGGCGCTGTGGCGCTGGGTCTCGGTGACGGGAATCGGGTGCGGGTAGACAAAGTGCCCCATCCCCGCATCGCCGCCGATCAGGACGAGCTGCTGAAAGGTGGGAGAGAGGCGCGCTTCCTCCAAGAGCCAGAAGAACCCCTTGATGGCGACATCCATGATGTCTTCGGGGGTCTCTTTACAGGTGGCTAGGTGGAGCACATGGGTGACGCCCTCCATCGCCCGCGCAACATCGGCGCGTGAGGACATCGAGCCCTTCACCACCTCGACCCGCTCCGTTGCCTCGACAACGCGGTTGTGACAGAACGCCCTGACGATCGCACCGTCAAAGCGCTGGTCGGCGAGAAATGCCTTCAGGAATGTTTGTCCGACCTTACCTGTCGCACCTGTCACCAAAATTCGCATAGCTCTAGTGTACCCTGTGTCATAATATCGTATGTTCGCTAAATCCCTCACGCTTTTTGCCCTCCTTCTTTTCTCGTTCTTTCCCGCCCGCGCTCAAGTGGCCTCAGCACGCTACGACTGCCTGACCTGGCGCTGTATCGGGCCGTTTCGTGGCGGACGAACGGTTGGGGCTGAGGGTGTGATCTCCCAGCCCAACGTGCTCTTTATCGGGGTAAATAATGGGGGAGTCTGGAAGACAACGGACTACGGTCACACTTGGAAGCCGATCTTCGACAGTCAGCCTACCGGGAGTGTTGGCTGCCTCGCGATCGCCCAGAGCCGCCCCGACACGATCTATGTGGGCAGCGGCGAGGGCCTCCAGCGCCCCGATCTCTCGGTGGGTGACGGGGTCTACAAGACCACGGATGGTGGCAAGAGCTGGGTGAACACGGGCCTGAAAGATGGCTGGCAGATCAGCGATCTCTGCGTGGACCCGAAGAACCCAGACCGGGCGTTCGCCGCCGTGCTGGGGCACCCGTACGGACCCAACACCACCCGTGGGCTCTTTCGGACGCTCAATGGCGGCAAGAGCTGGGAGAGGGTGCTCTACAAAGACGAGAACACCGGCGCGGTGGAAGTCGCGCTCGATCCGACCAACCCGAGTACGGTCTACTGCTCGCTCTGGGCGGCGCGGCAGGCACCCTGGGAGAATGGCGTCTGGCAGGGGACGACCAGTGGCTTGTTCAAGTCTACCGATGGCGGCACGACCTGGACACCGCTTACCAAGGGCCTGCCGACGATCGCGCAGGGCCTTGGGCGGATCGGGTTCTCGGTGTTCGATGCCAAGCGGCTCTATGCCACGGTGGACGCGACCACGGGTGGGGGGATCTACCGCTCCGATGACGGCGGCAAGAGCTGGGTCTTCACCAACGGCGAGCCGCGCCTCTGGAGCCGGGGGAGCGACTTTGCCGAGGTGCGCACCGATCCCAAGCAGCGCGATGTGGTCTACGCCGCCAATACATCGACCTATAAGTCCGTGGATGGTGGGAAGACCTTTGTCTGCATTAAGGGCGCACCCGGCGGCGACGACTACCACACGATCTGGATCAACCCGGTCAATCCCCAGATTATTCTGCTCGCGGCGGACCAGGGCGCGACGATCTCGGTGAACGGGGGGGAGACCTGGAGCTCGTGGTACAACCAGCCGACCGCGCAGTTCTATCATGTCAGCACCGACAACCAGTTCCCGTACTGGGTCTACGGCGGCCAGCAAGAGAGCGGCTCGGTGGGGATTGCGAGCCGCGGACAAGACGGCCAGATTACGTTCCGGGACTGGCACCCGGTGGGGGCCGAGGAGTATGCCTATGTCGCCGCCGACCCGCTCAACCCGGACATTATCTATGGTTCCAAGGGGAGTAAGTACAATAAAAAAACGGGCGAGGTGACCAGCATTCGGCCCAAGATAGAGGGCCTGCGCTATCTTCGCACGATGCCAATGCTCTTCTCCGAGGCCGACCCGCGCACGCTCTTTCTGGCGAGCAACCGCCTGCTCAAGACCCGCGATGGCGGCACGACCTGGGAGGCTATCTCCCCTGACCTGAGCCGCGAGACCTGGGATGTCCCCGCACCCTTCGCTGCCGTCTCGGACCAGGGAAAGACCATGCCGCGCCGGGGTGTTATTTATTCGGTCGCGCCCTCACCGACCGATATCAACGTGATCTGGTGCGGCACCGACGATGGCCTGCTCTGGCTGACCCAGGACGGCGGCAAGAGCTGGGCAAATGTCACCCCGCCAGAGATTTCGTCGTGGAGCAAGATCGCGCAGCTAGAGGCGAGCCGTTTTGTGCCGGGCCGCGCCTACGCCGCCGTGAACCGCCTGCGCTGCGACGACAACAAGCCCTATATCTACAAGACGGATAACTTTGGCAAGACCTGGAAGCGCATCACCTACGGCCTCCTCGACGATGCCCCCGTGAATACCGTCCGTGAAGACCCCAAGAAGCCGGGCCTGCTCTACTGCGGCACGGAGCGGATGGTCTGGTTCTCCGACGACGACGGGGCGAACTGGAACCCGCTGCGCAACAACATGCCCGCCACGTCCATCCGCGACTTAGTGGTCCACGACGACGACCTCGTGGTGGGGACCCACGGGCGCTCGTTCTGGATCCTGGACTCCATCACCGCTCTGCGCCAGCTCTCCCGTGAGCCGGTTGCGCTCTACGCCCCAAGCGTTGCCTACCTCGTGGACTGGAACCGCAACACCGACACGCCGCTTCCCCCGGAGGAGCCCGCGGGCCAGAACCCCCCCGATGGGGTCGTGATCGACTATTACCTCGCATTGGAGGCCAAGGAGGTCATTCTCGAGGTACGCGACTCCCAAGGCAAGGTCGTCCGAAAATGGAGCAGCACCGACAAGCCTGATACTCTCGACCCGCTTAAAATTACGGTCGATCCGCGCTGGGCACGCCCTTGGCAGCCGCTCTTAGCGACCACAGGCTCCCACCGCTTTGTCTGGAACCTGCGTCAGTATGCCCCCGCCAGTGGGCTCGGCATGGACGCGATCTGGCAGAACACCCCGACGTCCAAAGCCCCCTGGGTCGCGCCCGGAAAATACACCCTCCGCCTGACCATTGAGGGAGGCATCTGGGAGCAGCCGCTTGAGGTAAAACCCGACCCGCGAAAGTAGGGGTTATTGTGTGGTGGCCCAGACCTTAGAGAAGTCCCGGTTCCTGAGATCTTCGTCGCGGATGCCAAAGTAAACGGGGCCACCACGTCCAAACCACATCTCCGTTTCATCGGCGGCATCTATCTGGAGTAAGAGACGGTTGGCTTGCTGCTCGGCTGTTGAGGCGGTTGCTGGAGGGAGCTCGGGCCAGAACTCGGAGCGCACCAGTTGGTAGCCGCCTTCAATGGCGTAGGGCTGAGAGTCGTCGCTATGGCCAAGAAGCAGGTGGCGGGGATAGACGGTCGCTTCATGACATAGCTCAGAGTAGATTTCCCACTCTTTTTGAGTCAGAACGTCGCCTGGTTCCCCGATCCAGCAGGTCTCGACATCGGGGAGTGTCCACGCCGTCTCTGGTTGAAGCGAACAGGCATAGTAGGCTCCATTTACCATGTCCTCATTTGTGACAAGATTGCCAGGAGGCGTTTGGCGCTGTAGTGACGTGGACTCATCGGGCCACCAGAGGACACGAAAGAGAGACGAGCCATCGTACATAAATTCTACATGCGCCCCACCGTCATCGTCGTAGAGGGTGGCTTGCTGGCAGCCGGCGTAGAAAAAGTAGAGCCGCCCTTCGTCCGGTAAAAGCCCCGAGCCATCGTAGGGTTTCAGCTCAGAGCAGGCAAGCTGGGCCAGAAAAGGAAGGGCGATCTTGGCGGAGACATCACGCGAGAACCACTTTTGCGTGTGCAGGGAGACCGGCCAGCTCAGCGCCGCGGGCAGATCGGGATAGCCGCCGAGCTTGCTTGTCCCTAGTGCCAGAGCCACTTCCTCAACACGTGTCGCATGAAGCCGCACGGTCGGACGTACGAGCTGACGAAGTGTCTCTGAGACGCGACTTAGCTCGGGCGCAGCGACAATGGACTCAAGAAACTGCGGCATTGCTCAGGCGGCGGTGCTGGCAATATGGGTATGGCTCAGCTGCGCTTCCGCCTGAAGAGGCGTGAGGAGGCCGTAGCGAACCAAGGTGTCATGGACATTACGGCGCTGGGCGGGAGTGAGAGAGGTGTTAGGGGCATCATCAGGGAGGAGGAGCAGGGCACCATTTCCATGTCGATACACGGTCGCCTCGTCGCTGTGCTTCGCGACGAACCCAAGCTCGTTGAGCAGGGTACTTAACTCGTTGTAGGTAAGGGTTTCAGCCATGGGTTGTTTGCCTCTCATAGAATGCTACCAGATCATTCTTTATTTGGCGAATGGTCTCAACGGCGTCTGGGTCGAAGATTTGGTTCGTGGGAAGATGGACGGTGCAGGTGGCTTGGTTTGTCTGAGCCAGCATACGGAGTTCGGGACGAGTGAGCTGGAGCCAGTAGGCTCTGCTCTCTGAGGCATCGTAGAGAATCAAGATGATGGGAGAGAGCTCACGACTCCATGTCCACAGGTGTTTTCGTTCGAGCTCAAAAGCAATCGCACTTCGATCCGCAAGAAACTTGGGGTTATCGGTTGCCTTGACCTGGATCAAGATGTGGTCTGGTTCGAGAAAGCCCGTTTCAGTAAAGGTGATGAGGCGTAGGTCGTAGCCATAGTCATTGGAGAGGCGTTCGACCACATGCCCCTGAGGGATAATCATACTTTCCGCGTGAACGATACTTAGGTCAGCAAGGATGTGTTCGCGTGTGCGGCGTGTGCCTTCGGTAATGCGTAACATGGTCTTACTCGCTCCGTAGTGCTCCCAGGAGCGAGCTGCGGAGCGCTGCGGTGGTGGCGAGCCAGACCCAGAGCAGGCCGCTTCCTAGGACGCCGAGGAGGGTGAGTCCGAGGCTGACGAAGGGAACGCCGACGCCGGGCGTCTTGAGCGACGGTAGGACGGCCACCAGCGCGGCGGCGACTCCGATGGCGAGGCCGAGGAAGAGGAGCATAACGTGCTCGGAGAAGACAAGCTGGTGGAGGGAGCGTTTCGTGAACCCGATCGCACGGAGCAGGGCGAGCTCGCCCTGGCGCTCTAGGACATTGCGGAGGACGATCACCCCGAGGCCGAGGCTTCCCAGGAGCAGGCCCATACCGCCGAGGATCGCAAAGATCGAGAGGTAGGTGTTCTCGACGGCACTGAACATTCCCAGGCGCTCGGGGGTGGTGGCGACACTGAGGCCGTTGTCTTCTAGCCCGCGCGTCAGGGACTCGGCGAGGGCCTTGGTCTTTGCCTCGGGGGTATCGACAAGAAATACCTGGTAGCCGCTGTGGTTGGCAAAAAGCTTGGTGAAGTGGCGCTCGGAGAGGATGAGGTTGCCCTGGAGCACGGAGTTGTTGATGATCCCCACCACCTTGAGCTTGTGGATCGTGCCGCGGTCGTCGGTGTAGTCGATTGTCTGGCCAACCCCGGAGTGGAGCATCCACATCACGGTGTTCATGTCCCCGATCACTGGGATGGTGTCGGTGCCGTCGTCCCAGTCCAGCAGGCTCCAGGGGCTGGCTTTTTTATCGGCGAGCGACTGGCTGAACCCGAAGGCGCTGCGCTCGGCGAGGAGCTTGGGATCGACTCCCAGCAGGCGCGGGGTCTGGGCGCGGTTGAGGTTGAGGCAGCTTGCCTCATCGCCCTCTCGCAGGCGGAACGGGACGACCTTTGCGTCGGCCATTTCTTGTCCGTCGAGCCCGAAGGCATCGCGACCCTCGGCGGAGTTGAGGTCCTGGTAGACCGGTAGCGAGGCCTCGGCATAGAGGGCGAAGCCGCCCGTCCCTGAGGCGCGCTCGCGGGCGGCCTCACGAGGATCGTGGCGGTTGGCCCCGACCGCGATCACCAGAAAGCTCCCGCAGGCGAGTAGCGTGATCGCGCCGGTGCTACGCGAGAGCCGCCGCGCCGCATTGCGCCGCCCGACACTTGTGAGGCTCAGCACTCCCTCGGTGCGCTCCAGCTTTTGCAAGAGCTGCCGCGCCGCCAGAATCCCGGCGATGAGAAGCAGGGCGCCCGACGTAAAGAAGATCCCTGCCGCCTCTTCGCCATGCTTGCCGATGCCAAAGAGAGCAAGGCCGACCGCGAGGAAGGGAAGGATAAGGGGGAGCCATCTCCCTGCCGCTGAGACGGCTTCCCTCTTCCCTGGCGCTCGTCCCTCGCTAGGAAGAGGGACTTCACGGTTGCCACTCAAGAGCGCTTGCGCGGTGGCTTGGCCTTGCTTGCGGGCGACGAGCCAGATAACGAGGAGCGCGACCAGGAAGCTGCCGATGCCGCCGCCGATCAGGGTCTCGGGCTTGGCGTAGTAGGTGAGCGGCGAGCTTACCACGGCGTCTTTCCAGACACTACCCAGCCCGGCGATCACGGCGCGGGTGTAGAGGGTGGCGACAAAGACCCCGGCGACACTGGCGAGAGAGGCGATCAGGCCACCTTCGAGCAGGAGCAGTGTCCGCACGCGGCGTGGCGTCACGCCGATGGCGAGGAGCGTCCCGACCTCGCGGCTGCGCTGCTCGACCCCGAAGCCAAAGAGCAGGGCGGCGAGGAGCAAGGCGGCGACGATGAGAAAGATACTGAAGCCTAGAAAGAGCGAGCCAAAGTCCATGGAGTTCGCGCTGGCGGAGAGGGCGCGCTCGCGGATGGGCTGGAAGAAAAGCCCCAGTGCGGCAGGGCTGAGCGCTTGGCGGACACACGCCTCAACTGTTGCGCTGTCGGACTTGTAGCGAATCGCGGTGAGGTTGCCAAAGCGGTTGTTCCAGATGGTCTGGCCGGCCTTGAGGGTGATAAAGGCCTTGGGCGTGCCGCGAAAGGCGCTCCAGTAGGCCTGGTCTTTGTCGCGGATTTTTTCGAGATCGATGGGGACACCCGGCTCCCACTGGCGGCAGTCTTTCTTGTCGGAGAGGCCGGGGATATCGGGCATGAGCGCCGGGTCGAGTGTGGGGCCGGAGAGGGGGACGATGCCGCGAATTTTAAACGCGCTGGTGTGCTCTTCGAGCTTGCGGAGCGGCCCGACCAGCCAGTAGGTGAGCGTGATTTTATCTCCCACCTTGGCCCCGGTATCATCGGCGAGCCACTGGTTGATCAGCGCTTCGTCGTCGCCCATGCCGTCGGGCAGGGGAGCGCCTTCGAGCGCGGCGACCGTGGAGTAGGGCGTGGACTTTCCCCCAAATGTCAGGCGGTTGACAAAGTAGGTCAAGATGCGGCGGGCGCCGGGCTGCGCGGTCTCGGCGGCCTTGGCGACCTCGGGCTCGAGGAAGACACGGTCGGTGCGGAGCTCTAGCTCTCCGGTGGCAGGGACGGGCTTGAGCTTGAGGCCTGCATCGGTGAGCTTCCACTTCTCCCAGAGGGCGCGGGTGAGGGAGTCGGGCGCGATCCCGGAGCCGACCAGCAGGAGGTTGGCGCGGCCCTCCTGCCCGATGGCTTTTTGCAGGGTCGCACGGGGAATAAAGGCGTTGTAGGGCGGAATCTGGTTGGCATCGAGGCTGAAGTTGCCAAAGCGCTGCTCGGTGATCACAAAGCGCACCGGCAGGCGCAGGGCCACGGTGGCGTCCTCGATCTTGGAGAGCGGGGCATCGCGGGAGAGCAGGCTGGGCTTGTCCACCCGGATCAGCACCTCATCGCCCACATCGACCCCGAGGAACTTCGCCAGACGCTCGTTGAGCGCGACACCGTCCTCAGCCATGTTGACCGTGCCCGCGCCGCCTAGCTTCCAGAACGCCTCGTCCACGCCGACCACTTGGACGCGCCCCGCTCGCGCTGTCCCCTCGCTATTGGCCGCCGCGCCGCGAAGGAGGATCGCTGCCGAGGTCGGGGCCGCCACACCGAGCTCGCCCGTCAGCTCCGTTCGAAAGAAGCGCCCGGGGTTGTAGAGCGCGTGCTCGATCCCTCCAATGCGCGCGAGGGCTTGCTGTGTCAGGCTATAGCGCACCGAGTCCCCGACTGCAAGCGCCCCCGTGAGGATCGCCGCCGCCAGCACCGCCCCCAGAAACACCCCGAGGTGTGCTTTCTTGTGGAACTTGAGTCCTGCCAGAGCGAGCTTAAGGAGGTTCATACCAGCACTCCTTCGTGGAGACGGTAGGTCTTGCCTAGACGGGAAGCGAGCTCGGGGGAGTGGGTGATGACCAGGAGCGCGACCCCTTCTTCTTTGTTGAGCTCGATCAGCAGGTCGGTGAGGTTGGTTGCGGAGTCTTGGTCCAGCGCGCCCGTGGGCTCGTCGGCGAGGAGCAGCTTGGGCTCGTTGAGGAGTGCCCGCACGACCGCAACCCGCTGGCGCTCGCCGCCGGAGAGCTGGCCGGGGCGGTGCGCAAAGCGGTCCGAGAGGCCCACGCGGCCGAGCAGGCGCTTGGCGCGGGCCTCGGTGGGCTCTTTACGCTGCGCGGGGCCCTCGGCGAGTGTGGGGATGAGCACGTTTTCGAGAACCGTGCACTGCGGCAAGAGGTGGTGGAGCTGGAAGATCATCCCGAGCTTCTGGCTGCGCACCCGCGCCAGGGCTCGCGCGTCGAGACCCGTCAGGCTGGTGCCGTCCAGCAGGACACTCCCGCTGTCGGGGGACTCCAGGGTGCCGATAATATTGAGCAGCGTGCTCTTGCCCGACCCCGACGGCCCGACAATCGCGGCCATCTCACCCGCCTCGAGGCGCAGGTTCACCCCGCGCAAGACAGGCTTCTCCACCCCGACAAAACTCTTGACAACGCCCGAAAGCTCCAGCAGACTCATGGAGCTACTGTACCCGATTCGGGCTCCTCGCTACGGCTAGTTTTTACGCCGTCGCCGTAGAAGGAGCAGGCCCGCCGCTCCTGGCAGAAGGAGCCCCAGGCTTGTCGGCTCGGGGACGAGGGTAAAGGTAAAGTTTCCTCCATCGCCGCCCAGAGAGTGGGTCGCTGTCAGATCAATGGTCAGGGAGGAGTAGGTTCCATTGATCATCACCGAGCCATACCCCGAGCGCGTCCCTGAGGTTGTGGGGGTGGTGGAGGGGGCGATTCCCGCATCTCCTGTGGCGAGGTCAATGATCGTCTTCCCGCTAATCCCAAGACCATCCCCACCGCCACCATTGCCTTTGAGTAGGGTCAGCGAGGTGACTCCCCCACTGGCGGTAAAGTCCCAGATCGAGTTGTCGAGGTTGGCAACATTGATTACCAGATCTTTGATAGGGATGGAGAAGTTGATCTTCATGCGCGCCGTGTTATTGGTGCCCACAGGGTTGTTGTTGAAGAGGGTGTAGCCGAGCGTATCGACATTGTTCTTGGCGGTGGCGTAGATGGTGGAGTAGCTAAACTGGGGGGAGGTTCCTCCGGTGTTGGAGAGCTCCCATGCACCCAGGGTGCCACTACTGGTCGGGTTGAAGGTGAAGGAGTTGGCGTAGTTGGAGCTCAGGATACTCCCCGTCACCGTGGCTGCTCCCAGAGTCCCGGAGAAGGCACCGACACCCGTCCCACCACTGGTGAGGCTGGTGATATCCATAAATATCTGGGCATGGCTGGCTTGTCCTAAACCGAGGAGAAGCAAACAAAAATATAACTTCCGAATCAAGTGATCTACCTATTATTTCCACGGGGTCTCAGCAGGTAAATAATTGGTAGATCACAAGGCAATTGTTAGGGGAAGTCAAAAACCTGGTATTTTACGAGGTTTTATTTTGGAGCGAGGAGGGTAGCTCTAGGAAGTCCCGCCCGACGACAATCGTGCCGGAGAAGTAGGGGCGGACGGCATCGTGCCAGACCGAGTCGGGGAGGGGGGCACCGCCGGGGACAAAGTGCGAGAGGACGAGGGTCTTGACACCTGCCTCGGTGGCGACCCGGCCGACTTGCTCCGGCGTGGAGTGGCTGGCGTACAGGTGCTCCCGGAGGGTCTTGGCATTGGGCTCGCTGGCGATCAGCGGCTCCAGTGCGCTGGGGAGCATGATCTCGTGCACCAGGAGATCGGCACCGGTGGCAAGCTCGACCACACTCTTGCTGTAGGTGGTGTCGCCGGAGAAGACCACCGAGCGGTCGGGCGTGTCGAAGCGGTAGGCAAAGGAGTGCTTCAGCGGCGGATGGGCATTGAGCGCCGCCCGCACCCGGACGCCGCCCTCGCTCAGTAGCTCGCCGGGCTTGGTGAGCTCCCGGATGCTCACAAAGCTCTCAAACGGCGGCCTGCCTTCGTCGGCGATCCGCGTCTTGATGTCCAGCGCCGCAAATGCCTGGAAGTGCTTCAGCATCGCCTTGAGCGGCGGCGGCCCCCAGAGCGTGAGCGGCTTGCTCGGGTTGGTCGCCCACGCCAAGAGAGCCAGTGTCCCCATATCGGCGCTATGGTCCGAGTGCTGGTGCGTCAGAAAGACATGCCGGAAGCTATTGATCCCAATTTTCGCCTTCGCCAGCTGTTGCCCGACCCCGTTACCCGCATCGATCACAAAGGTCTCATCGCCGACTACCAGCGCATACGCCGACGGTGCCCGGTTGGCTTTGGGGGTCGGGCCACCTGCCGTCCCCAGTAAGATCAAGCGGGAGGGAGCCGCATCGTGGCTCATCCGAGCACTTGCTCCAAAAACGCATTCCAGAACTTGCCGCTGGGATCGAATTCTTTGCAGAGGCGCAGGAACTCGGGGAGCTTGGGGTAGTTTGTGGGGCGCATCGTGAAGACCTTGCCCCAGTGTGGACGCGGGGCAAACGGGGCGAGAGCGGCCTCGATAGTCGGGAGGAGAGCGAGCACTTCGGGGATATTCTGTTTCCAGGTGAAGTGGAAGCCGACCGAGTCGCGCTGGTAGTGGGGGCTCAGCCAGAGGTTGTCAGCGGCGATCGTGCGGATCTCGGAGATCATCAGGTGCGGTGCGAGTTTTTCTCTCAGCGCGGCGATTGCCGTAAAAGCGGCGAGGGCGTCTCTGCGGTCCACGAAGTACTCGCTCTGGAGCTCCGCGCCGCTGCTGGGGGTGAAGGCGAGCTTGAAGTGCGGCAGGCGCTCGTGCCAGGGGCCGGGGATGCCGCACTGGGGTGTGCAGCTCTCGGCGGAGTGATCGGGAAGCGGGTGGCGGTCCTCGGTGGCTTTTTGCGCGCCAAAGAGCGTCTCGGGAAAGTCGCCCGTCCTGGACTTCACCCAGACCTGGTTGATAGAGTCGCTCTGCCAGTCGGTGAAGAGGCTGACGGAGTAACCGCTGCCGGTGATTGCATCGAAGTGGGCGTGCAGCGCCGCGACAGGGAGGTGGGTGTAGGCGGTCTGCGCGATCTCAAAGGTCGGCTCGAGGGCGAGCGTGAGCTGCGTCACGACGCCGAGTGCGCCCAGGTGCACCACCATGCCGTCGAAGTCCGCGCCGTGTGTCGCACGGGAGACGGCTACTTTGTCGCCACTAGCCGTGACCAGCTCCATGCCGACAACCGAGGTCGCGAGGTTCCCGTTGCCATCTCCTGAGCCATGGGTCCCGGTCGCCACCGCGCCCGCCACGGAGATATGGGGCAGCGATGCTAGGTTGGGAAGCCCAAAGCCCTCCGCGTGCAAGAAGCTCGCCAGCTCGCCGTAGCGCACCCCGCTCTCTATGGTGACCGTCCGCTGCTCCCGGTCCAGCCCAAGAATCTTGGTGAGCCGCTCGGTCGAGAGCATGTCCTGGGGGCAGTCCGCAATCGTGTTGAAACAGTGGCGCGTCCCGAGGGCGCGCAGTTTTTGGCACTGACAGACCAGGTCCTGGACCTGCGCCACACTCGTGGGCTTGTGGAGCCACTCCGCGCTATAGGTTAGGTTGCCCGCCCAGTTCTTTCGGCTTTCCATGGGGCTATTGTACGGTAATCTGCCTATCGCCGACGGTATACTTGCCCGTATGACTGAGGTGATTGTGGTGGGCGGTGGGGCGGCGGGGATGCTTGCGGCGTGGCGGGCGGCGCAGCGGGGCGCACGGGTGACTCTGCTGGAGAAAAAGAGCCGGCTGGGGACCAAGATTCTGATCTCCGGGGGCGGGAAGTGCAACCTGACCCATGCGGGGGAGATGGAGGAGATTCGCCGCCAGTTCCGTAGCAATGAGGCCGGGTTTCTCAAGCCGTCGTTCTACCGCTTCACCAACGAGGACTTTCTGGAGCTGCTCACGGGGCAGGGGATGAAGGTCTACACCCGCCCCGATGGCCGCATCTTCCCCGTTCCGCCCACCGATGCCAAGGACGTTGTCGAGATTCTGGAGCGCCATGTCCGTGATGCTGGCGTGAAGGTGCGCCTCGACTGCCCCGTGGAGAAGATCCTCGTGGAGGGCGGCGTGGTGACCGGCGTCCAGGTTGGTGAGAAGGTGCTTCCCTGCACGCGGCTGATTGTCGCGGTCGGGGGCTCGTCGTTTCCGGGCACGGGCTGCACGGGCGATGGCTGGAAGTGGCTGGCGGAGCTAGGGCACACGATTGTGAGGCTGACCGCCGCGCTCGCCCCGCTCTACCTGGACCCCACCCCGCCCGACGACTGGAGTGGGGTGGCGCTCCGGGACTGTGTGCTCCGCGCCCGCAAGCAAAACCCTGACAGTAGCACGGGCAAGGAGCGCATGCACTGGCGCGGCGACCTGCTCTTTACCCATAAAGGTGTCTCCGGTCCGACCGCACTCGGTGTCTCCCGCGAGATCGCCGAGGCACTGCCGGAGAACTCCACGGTCGAGGTCGATCTCTACCCCGATGAGGCCTTCGAGCAAGTCACCGCGCGGCTCCTGGCCCAGGCGCAGCAGAACCCGAAAAAGACCCTGCTCGGCCTCATCGACGATGCCCCGCTCCCGGAGCGCCTGCGTAAGCCCTTGCTCGAATCTGCCAAGCTCGATCCCGCAACGCGGTGTGCACAGCTTACCGCCAAAGACCGCAATCGACTGGCAAATACGATTAAAGGCTGGCAAGTAGGCCGCGTTCGTGCCGTTCCACTGGAGCGCGGCGAGGTGGTCGCAGGGGGTGTGGCGCTTGATGAAGTCGATTCCAAAACGATGGAAAGCCGAAAGATCAAGGGCCTCTACCTCTGCGGCGAGGTACTCGATATCGCCGGTCCCGTCGGGGGCTACAACCTACAAGCCGCCTGGTCCACGGGCATCGTCGCCGGAGACAGCGCTGCCCAAAATGCCGTAGAATAGAGACATGATGACAAAGCCACGAACTAAGCTCTGGACACGCGAAGAAGCTCGTTTTCTTCAGCATAGTGGCTTGCTCGACGATGGGCAATATGAGCTAGTGGAGGGAGAGCTTCTACGAAAGATGCCAAAAAATCCGGCACATGTCACTGCAACACGCCAGACAAATCATTGGGCGGTGGAGCACTTTGGGGAGAGCTTTGTGCGTGCGCAGGATCCGCTGATTCTTGATCTTTTCAATGAGCCTGAGCCTGATGTTGCCATTACGAAAGATTCTGAGGATGCCTATCTTGAGCTTCACCCGACAGCGACGGAGGTGCACCTTGTGGTCGAAATCTCAGATAGCACGCTAGAGTACGATCTCACCCGCAAGGCCAGCCTCTACGCCCGAGCAGGTGTCGCGGAGTACTGGGTTCTTGATCTACCCAACCGTCGCCTTCATGTCCACCTTGACCCGTCGGAAGCAGGCTATGGGCGCATCCTCACCCTCGCCGAGTCCCAGACCATCGCCCCGCTTGCCCATGCCGACGCCACTGTCTTGGTAAGCACTTTACTTCCCTAGATGCGCCTCTATCGCTACCTGGGAGCGACGGAGCTACTCGCAGAGACTGCCCGCTGGCCGATAAAATCGGCCGCAGATTTAGAGGCGTGGCGCAAGGGAGTCTTTGGGAGCACCGCGACCTTTGTTGTCACTGCCGACGGTATGCTCTGGCTGGCGGACCAGCGCTCGGAGCATGTCTCGTGTGCCCGTGGTGCGGAGGTTCAAGCGGCGGGGGAGCTGATTTTTTCGGGCGAGGAGCTGATCGCCGCCACCAATCTCTCCACCGGCTACTGCCCCGAGCCTGAGTGCTGGGCGGCGCTTCAGGCCGCGCTCGATAGAGCGGGGATCGTGCATCCCGGTGGCTTTACAACAAGCTATCTCTTCCGGCGCTGTGACCGCTGCGGTCAGCGCAATGTCATCAAGGATGGCATTTTCGAGTGTGGTGTCTGCGGCGAGCCTCTGTCCATTGTCTGGAACTTCGCCCGCTAGCTACGGAGGCTTTGGGAGCCAGCCCAGCAGGCGCGTGACCCAGAGCAGGAGCATGAGCACGATAAGCACCCATGAGCTCACGCGGAGGAGCTTTGGGGAGGGCTGGAGCCGCGGAAAGAAGCGCAGGACGACCGCACCGATAAGCAGGCCAAAGAAGACCGGGCCGAGGGGGTGGAGCCAGAAGGCACGCACGAGCTCGCCGTGGGCACAGCAGACCAGGGAGCGGCTCATCCCACAACCGGGGCAGGGAAGGTGGAAGAGGGCCTTGGTGGGGCAGAGAGGGGGGAGACCCAGGAGAGACTTGTTGTCCAGGCCTGGGGTGGGAACAAGAAAGAGGGCCAGCAAGAGAAACGGGGCCGGGTGCCAGAGCACCCGACCCCCTTTTTGTACAGACTCCCTAAGCACGCCGAGCGTAGATCTCATTGAGCTCGTTCTGTTGCAGGAACGGAACCACCATGCCCAGGCCGTAGATCGGGCCGGCACCGAGGATATCCAGCACCAGGTAGAGCCCGCTGTTGTTCCGGGACGTAATCCCGGCCAGCTGTTGCATCCGCTCGATCTTCTGCGCGGTCAGGATGTCCCAGGCAATACCCCAGAGCGTCCCCGTGAAGATCAGCAGGAGCAGGTGGACAATCGGGGGGATGCCCTGCTCGCCCGTGTACTCGTCCATCTCCTGGCTGGTCTTGTAGAGCCAGTAGAAGTAGTAGAGCCCACAAGTAACCAACATCAAGATCGCCATCATCAGCAGGTCGCGTCGTGTTCCATTTCGCATTGAAGAATCGTGCCTCCACTTCCTACGACACGCGACCTACTGATTTAGTTACAAGGGGTACTTCTCCTCCCCCCAGCCCCCTCCTCACCTAAAGGCAAGGAGGGGGAGCCAGAGAGAGGGTTTTCCGAAAGTCCCTTGCCTTTAGGTGAGGGGTTGGGGAGAGGAGAGGTACTTACTTGAGGTTGTAGAAGCTCTTGAGGCCTTGGTAGACCGCCGACGTTCCCAGGGCTTCTTCGATACGAATGAGCTGGTTGTACTTGGCGACACGGTCCGTGCGGCTGGGAGCGCCGGTCTTGATCTGGCCGCAGTTGGTGGCGACTGCGATATCGGCGATCGTGGTGTCCTCGGTCTCGCCGGAGCGGTGGGAGAGAATCGCGGTGTAGCCGGCGCGCTTGGCCATCTCGACCGCCTCAAGCGTCTCGGTGAGGGTGCCGATCTGGTTGACCTTCACGAGAATGGAGTTGCCCACGCCCTTCTCAATCCCATCGGCGAGGCGCTTGGTGTTGGTGACAAAGAGATCGTCCCCGACCAGCTGCACCTTCTTACCGATCGCGTCGGTGAGCAGCTTCCAGCCCTCCCAGTCGTCCTCGGACATGCCGTCCTCGATCGAGATAATCGGGTAGTTGGCGGCCAGATCGGCCCAGAAGGCGACCATCTCCTCACGGGTCTTCCAGAGGTTGGACTTCCAGAAGTAGTAGCTGCCCTCGCGGCCATTTGCCTTGCCCTCTTCGTAGAGCTCGGTGGTGGCGGGGTCCATGGCGATCTGGATCTGGGCACCGGGGGTGTAGCCGGCCTTGTTGATCGCCTCCATGATCACATCGAGCGCCTCTTGGTTGCTCTTGAGGTTGGGCGCGTAGCCACCCTCGTCCCCGACCGCGGTGCCGTAGCCCTTGCCCTTGAGCACGGACTTGAGCGCATGGAAGATCTCCGCACCCCAGCGCAGGCCCTCGGAGAAGCTGGTCGCGCCCACGGGCATGACCATGAACTCCTGCAGGTCCACGGAGTTGTCGGCGTGCTTGCCGCCATTGATGATGTTCATCATCGGGACGGGAAGCTGCTTGGCGTTGGCTCCGCCGATGTAGCGCCACAGTGGGGTCTCCAGTGCCTCTGCGGCGGCCTTGGCCGCGGCGAGGGAGACACCCAGGATGGCGTTGGCACCGAACTTGGCCTTGTTGGGGGTGCCATCGAGGGTCAGGAGCAGGCTATCGAGGCCCGCCTGGTCGGAGGCATCAAAGCCCGCAAGCTCGGGGGAGATAGAGTCGTTGACATTGGCGACAGCCTTCAGGACACCTTTTCCCAGGTAGACCGACTTATCGCCGTCGCGTAGCTCGACCGCTTCGTGGGCACCGGTGGACGCTCCCGAGGGAACGGCCGCGCGTCCGACCACACCACACTCCAGGACGACATCCACTTCTACAGTGGGGTTGCCGCGCGAGTCCAGAATCTGGCGGGCGCGGACTTCTTCAATTAAAGTTAGTTGGCTCATGCTAGGAAATTATAGCACGCGCGGAGACCCGCTTGTTTCTCAGGCGTTTAAGAGTTTAGCGGGCGCTTAAGATGCGGCCAAAGAGCCCACCGCGGCGGGCTTCTTTCGCGACAGGGGCAGGGCTTGGCGCGGGCATGTGGGTGGGGCGAGCGATTGTCTGCATCTCCGCAACGGCCTGGCAGTGGAGCGCTCGCTGGCAGAGTGTCCCCAGGAACGCGTCTTGCTCGACACTGATCAGCGGGTACTCCCGGCGGATGTAGGCGAGCTGCTGGAGCACCTGGCGGGGGAGGGCTTCGGTCTCGCGCTGGATTCGCTCGAGGGCGGAGCTCATGCGGGACTGGCGGATATTGTCCGACGACTTGTCCTGGTAGAGGGTGAGGAAGCACTGCTGGATCGGTCCCACACAGAGCAGGTCCTTGCTCAGGCGGACGATCTCCTGCTGGATCTCGGACTTATGGATCAGCTCACCAAAGCGCACCCGGCGTGGGTCTTCGTCGGCGAGGGGCAGCTCCTGGAGGTGCAGCAAGAGCTGGCGCGTCCAGACATAGTACTCCTCGTTGAGGAAGAGCTCCGCCGTGCGGATAAAGGCATCGGCTGCGATCCCAACTTTATCGGCGGGGATGACATCCAGGAGGCGGTGTGCGGTCAGGGCCGCGTTCTTCTCGTCCTCGTTCTGGATATAGACCATCACGAGCTGGAGCAGGGCATTGAAGTCCGAGAAGTCCTCTTCCTGGTCCATGAAGATCGCCTCTTCGAGCGCTTCGATCAGCTCACGGGTGCGCCCCTGGCTTCGGTAGATGCGGGCGAGGAGCAGCTGGGCATCGTAGTGGGCTTCGTTAAGCTCTAGGACCCGCTTGAGCTCGGCCTCGGCCTCCGCAGGCTTTTGCTGGAACAGGTAGCAGCGGGCGAGCTTGCAGCGCAGCGCTTCGTCGTTGGGGGTCCGCCGCAGGAGCCACTGGTACTGGCGCTCGGCGAGGACATAGTCCCGGTTGCGCATCAAGAGCTGGGTCAGGAGCAGGCGCGGGCGCGGCAGGTCGGGAGCGAGCATCACCGCACTCTTGAGCAGGGAGAGCGCTTTCTGGGGGTCACGGTCGATCGCAAGAGCCGCCTGATCGACCAGGACGCGGACGCGCGGGCCACTCCTGCGGGTCTGGTCGTACTCGCTCCGGCGCTGGGGGTCGAGCAGGGTGTTGCGGGCCTCGTTGAGGGCCTGGTAGCGCTCGGGGTCACGCTGGGGTGGGCAGAGACGAACCAGACGAAAGTAAGCCTGCTGGATCTCGTCTTGGGTCGCCGTCTCGGGGACCTCCAGCGTGTCGTAAAGGCTCGTCTCGTAGGTTGTTTCGCTCATACCGTGTCTTTTATTATTGGTAGTGAGCGCTTTAGACTGGAGGGTGTTACGTCAACTCAAACAGCAAGTCCGTGAGCTTGTCCAGGCGCTTTCGGACCTCGTCCTCGTCGTTCTGGATCACGGCGAGCTTGACAAAGCCGGCCATGTCATTCAGGGTACTGGCGATATCGGGGCGCTCCTTGACCTGGCGCTCAACCTGCTCGATCAGGGGCAAGACCAGCCCCGCAAGGGGGGCGTTGCGCCAGACCTCCTGGGGAATCTCTGCGCCACCGGCTCCGGGGGCATCGAGGACGAACTTTCCATCGACCTGGACCATAGGCGCACTGATGTAGCGTGCGGCGACCTCCAGGGTGCCATCGAGGGTGTAGCGGAACTCCACCTGGACAGGCTCGTCCTTGGACTCTTTATTGAGCGCACGCAGCGCCAGCTCGGAGATCATCCGGTGCTCGCGGCAGAGGTTGCCCTCGGTGACCGCCTCGTAGATACGGATCGCGATGGGACCAGTGCCGTCCGAGAGGGTCATGTAGTCTCGCTTGGTGATCGCGGGCAGCTTGGCGTCCTTGGGGATCAGCTCGCTGAAGTAGTCCTCGACGAACTGCTCACTGCCGACCTGCTTGATCGTGGCCACTCCCAGCCGGTGCGGGGAGACATCCAGGATCATGATGTCTTTTTGCTGCTTCTGGTAGAGGTCCTGCTCGATTCCCGCCGCAATCGCCGCGCCCAGAGCCACGGCCTCATCGGGGTTCAGGCCGCCCGAGTAGAGCTCCTTCCCCGATGCGAACTGCAGGGCGCGCCGGAACATCGGGATGCGGCTGGAGCCCCCGATCGGCAGGATCACATCGATATCGTCCCACTTCAGCCGGGCGCGTGCTAGCGCTTCATTGACCACGGCCATGGCGCGCATGAGCATGTCTTCGAGCTGGGCATCGAGCTCATCGCGGGTGATCGTGCACACCAGGCTCTGGTCACCCACGAGATTGGGGAGGTTGACCTGGACACTCTCCGAGAACGAGAGGGTCTTCTTGACGATCTCTCCCTCTTCTTTGATGCGCTGGGCGGCCTTGCGGTCGCGCGAGGGGGGCGGCATCTTCTTGCCGGTGGTCTCCTTGAACTTATCGCGCAGGAGCGCCATCACGGCCTCGTCGATATCTTTTCCGCCGAGCTTGTCGTCGCCCACCGACGTCCGAATATCCAGGATTCCCTCAAACATCTCTAGGACCGTCACATCGAGCGTCCCGCCGCCAAAGTCGAAGACCAACACCTTGCTCTGGTCGGCGATATGGCCCAGGCCGTAGGCGAGCGCCGCCGCGGTGGGCTCGTTGATCAGCCGGATGACCTCCAGGCCAGCGGCCTCGGCGGCCTTGCGGGTGGCCTCGCGGGCGGAGTTCTCAAAGCGTGCCGGCACCGAGATCACGACATCCTTGACCTCACGGTTGAGCTTGGCCTCGGCGGCCTGCTTGAGGTGCTTGAGGATCTCAGTGCCGATCTCCTCAGGGAAGAAGACTTTCTTGCCGAGCTTGACGGTCTCGCCGGTGCCCATGAGGCGCTTGACCTCCATGGCCGTCCGGTCGTGGTAGGTGACCGCGCCGCTCTTGGCGACCGAGCCCACCACCAGCTGGCCGTCGGGCAGGAGCTGGACCATGCTGGGGACAATCGTGTCGCCGTTGAGGTCCTGGATCAGCTCGGGCTCACCGTCGGGGGTGAGGAAGGCGATGGCAGAGGTAGACGTACCAAGGTCTATCCCGATGATAGGACCGCTGGGAATATTTTTCGGAGCTACGCCACTGGGGGGTGTATTCATAACGTCTATTAACTATTGTGCGCTTTTGGAAGGCGATTCTTTAGGCTAACCGGAGTAGATGACACGCAGGCTCTCTTCGAGTGTCGTCATTCCCAGGAGGATCTTCTCCATGGCATCTTCTTTGAGGGAGCGCATCCCTCCCTCGATCGCCGCCTCGCGGATGGCGTAGGCAGACGCGTGGGCCAGGATCAGCTCGCGGACCTTATCGGTGACCGGCATGAGCTCGTAGCAGCCGACACGGCCCTTGTAGCCCGTGCCCTTGCAGACCTCGCAGCCACGGCCACGGTAGAAAGTGACTCGGCTCCGCTCCATCTCATCGAGGTTCATCCCCAGGCGCTTGATCGCCTCTTTGGGGGGCTCGTAGGTGGTCTTGCACTTATCGCAGACACGGCGCATGAGGCGCTGGGCCATGACGCCCACGGTGGCGGAGGCGATGAGAAACGGCTCGACTCCCATGTCCATCAGACGCGCGACCGCGCCGGGGGCATCGTTGGTGTGGAGTGTGGAGAAGACCAAGTGGCCGGTGAGCGCCGCCTCGATGGCGATATTGGCGGTCTCTTGGTCTCGCATCTCACCAACCATGATGATATCGGGGTCCTGGCGCAGCATGGCCTTGAGGCCCGCCGCAAAGGTCATGTTGGCCTTGTTGTTCACCCCGACCTGAGTGATGCCGGGGATCTCGTACTCGACCGGGTCCTCGATCGTGATAATGTTCTTCTCACCCGAGTTGACCTTGGCCAGGCTGGAGTAGAGTGTCGTGGACTTCCCCGAGCCCGTAGGCCCGGTCACCAGGATGATGCCATACGAGCGCATGAGCATCGACTCAAACATCTCAAAGGTGTGGGGGAGGAGCCCGAGGCGGTGCAGACCGATATTGATGTTGCTCTTGTCCAGGACGCGCATCACGATCTTCTCACCGTAGACCGCGGGGAGGCTGGAGACACGGAAGTCAAACTGCTTGCCCTGGATAATCATCGAGATACGGCCGTCTTGCGGCGCGCGCTTCTCGGCGATATCCATGTCCGCCATGATCTTAAAGCGGCTGGTAAGGGCGTTCTGGGCGTTCTTAGGGACCGTCAGGCCGTCCATGAGGATGCCATCGACACGATAGCGGATGCGGATCGACTCGCGGCCGGGCTCGATATGGATATCCGACGCCTTCTCTTGGATGGCGCGGGAGATCAGCGCGTTGGCGAGCTGGATGATCGGGGCGGCATCGGCCTCGGCCTGGTCCACCTCGGCGGCGAGGTCCTCGGGGCGCTTGCGGTCCAGCTCCACTTCCTCGGCCTGGAAGGTCTGGAGGACATTGTTGAGGTTCTGGGCAGCAACCCGGTAGCTCTCATTGATCGCCAAGAGGATATCGTCCTCCGGCGCGATCATCGGGATCACCTCTTTGCCCGTCATCAGGCGGATCTCGTCGGTGGCGAAGATATCCAGAGGATTCTTCATCGCCATCTTGATCCGGTTGCCGGTCAGCTCGACGGGGATCATCTTGTAGCGACGGGCGAGCTCTTGGGAGATGAGGTTGGTGACCTCACTGGGGATCATTAGCTCGGTGAGGTCGATGTACTCCACGCCCCACTGCTCGCCCAGTGCTTTGACACGGTCCTTTTCTGAGATCAGGCCCATGGAGACGAGGATCTCGCCTAGTGCCTGCTTACCCCCCAGCTGCTTCTGCTTGTCCATCGCGCCCAGGAGCTGGTCTTGGGTGAGGAGGCCTTTCTCAACAAGCAAGTCGCCGATTCGGTTTGTCTGTGTTGCTGTCATGATCTACAGGTATTATTGGCAGAGTAACGCAAAAAAAAGAGGCCAGACGCTCGTGCACGTCTGACCTCTTTTCCGTGAGGCACCCTAGTCTTTGGACAGGCGGCAGGTGATGAAGATCAGCACCTCGCTCTCCTTGATACGGCGCTCGTTTGAGCGGAAGAGCTGTCCCAGGACCGGCAGATCGCCCAGGCCCGGAACCTTCTTCATGGTGTCGATATCCTGCTTCTGCACCAGGCCCCCGATGGCGATTGTCTCTCCATCCTTGATACGGATGGTGGTATCGACCATGCGCCGGGAGATCTGAGGCAGCCCCCCGACAAACTGGGTGATGGTGGAGATCTCCGGGTGGACATAGATGGTCATGGTGCCATCGCCGTTGGAGCGCCCCGTCACCTGGAGCTGGATTCCCGCATTGGCCACACCGGTCTGGACATTGAGGCCACCGGTCGGGCTGATGGACTGGGAGATGACATAGGGAATCTGGTCCCCGATAAAGGTCACCGCCGGGTTGCCATCGAGCGCCGAGAGGTTGGGGCGTGCCAGGATATTGGCCTTGCCCAGAGTGGCAAGAGCATCGATCTGGCTGGCGACACTGTAGGGCGTCCGGAAGATCGCGCCGCCATTAAGCTTGCGTCCTCCACCAACCTGGTTGATCACGGAGCCATTGCCCCCGTTGTCGTTCTCCCCGATCTGTACGGCGCGGCCAAAGTCGTAGTTGATCCCAAGCTTCGTGAGATCGTCCTTGCTGACCTCGACCAGGCGTGCCTCGTAGTTGAACTGTGGCATCTTGACATCGAGCTGCTTGAGCATGTCCTTGGCGCGGCTGACATCTTGCTCCTTGCCGGTGAGCAGGAGGATCCGGGACTCGACCAGGCCAGAGCCCGTGCCCGTGCCGCCGGCGGCACCATTGGCGGCTCCGGCACCACCCTGCGCACCGCCCCCTACCTGTCCACCGCCACCGCCGGCCATCTGGCCGCCGCCACCGCCTGCCCCGCCACCGCCGATGGCACCCAGAGCACCACCAAGGCCGCCGGGGTTGGCGATAAAGCGCTGGGAGGGCCCAGGGCGGATGATGATGTTGGGGACGCTCTCCAGCACCAGGCGCGAGACCTGGCTGGGATCGACGTACTTGACCTCATAGACATCATTGACAAAGTTGCGCATCTGGTCAGACTTGCGGTCCGAGTCGCGCTGGGCGATCTCGACCAGGCCCTTCTCGGTGTCCTCGATCGTGCGGCGAATCTCGTCGATCACGGTGCGCGTTCCGACAACGTAGACCGAGCCACCGCGCGGCTTGATGCTGGTGAGCGAGGAGAAGGTGCCGCCCTCGGGAGTGCTCCCTGTGGTTGGCCTGAGGCTGGCGCCATCACCGGGAGGGACACCCTGCTTGCCTTCGTCGCTCTTCTTGGACTCCTCGCTCGCCTTGATGATATGGATCGTCACGTTGGGGAACGACGAGGTCAGGGCGGTCTTGAGCGACTCGGAGTCGGCGTAGAAGAAGGAGATATTGGCCGAGACGACATCCGGGGTCTGGTTGTTGGTGCGGCGTAGCAGGGTCACTTCCTGGCCACTGCCGACAATGATCGTGTTGGAGCCCTCCATGGTGTAGGAGATCCCCGAGGTGCGGGTGATCCAGTCCAGGGCATCGCGCAGCATGATCTTCTGCAGCGAGAGGGTTACCTTCTTGCCGATGATGCTCTGACCGGAGACCACGTTGACCTTGGCCTGCACCGAGAGCAGCTTGAGCACATCCGAGAGCTCGGAGTTGACAAAGTCCAGGGAGACCAGGCGCTCCATGGGGTCGGCCTGCACCGGGGCGGGCTTGGGCTCGGCCTTAGGCTCGGGCTTCAGCTCCGTAGCGGGTGCCGCCGAGGCCGCCACGCTTGCCGTGAGGGCAGGGGAGGGCGGGTTGGCATTGACCACGATGGGCTTCTTCTGCTGGGCCTCGGCGGCGCGGGCAACGGGAGTCGCCAGTGCCTCCGTGACTGTCACCGGGCGCTCTGCCACGGTCGGCTTCTCGATCTTGGGAAGCGCGGGCCGTCGGACCGCAGCGACCTTGGGCTCTGCCGAGCGGGTGGGGTAGGGCTTGAGCTTGGCATCGCCAGCCGCGGCACCGGCGGTGGCCAGAGGCCGCGAGCGGGGGGTCAGGGCCAGGACATTGGCCAGGCTGAGCCGGGGCGCGGTGGTCAGGTCGTAGGAGACAGCGGCGGGTGTATGGAACGGGGCAAAGACCGTGCTGGAGGCGACACGGGTCGCGGCGGCGGCAAGCGCCCGGGTATCCACCGAGACCACGGCGCGCTGGCTACGCACCGAGATGCCGGGGATTGGGTCTTTCTCCGTCTGAAGGGCCAGCTGCATCCGCGAGATACTCTTGGGGGCGGCGGCGGTGATCGGGGTGAGCTCGACCGGGCGCACCTCCATGGAGTTCAGCTCCGCGACCTCAGCACCCGGGGCGAAGAGAACCACCTCCCAGCGGGTCTTGTCCGCCGAGGGGACGAGCTCGTACTTGAGCGGCTTGCGCTGCTTGCTGTTGTAGTTGGCGACGATCCGAACTTGCTGGCTGGGGCGCATGGAGAACTGGCCGTAGCGGACAAAGGCGATTCCATTTTTCTGGATGGTCTGTGTCCCCGCACGGCCAGCCTGCCAGACACCGGGGAGGGTGATGGTGGTCACGCCGGTCTTGCCCAGGCTCTTTACCTCAGGGGTGAAGGACTGAGAGCCCGTGATGACGATACGGGTCGCGGTTTCTTCTGCGGTGACACTCACCTCAGTGACATCGTTGACAGCACGCGGGGCCGCCAGAGATGGGCTTGCGGAGGCGATTACCCCCAGTGATGTTAGTCCAAGAGAGAAAATATTTTTTTGAGTTTGCACGAGAGACTCCTCTAAATTTGCGCTCAGTTCACCTTGAAGGGGAAGCGGCGACTTTTGTCATTCGAATCAACGATCTCCAGTTCACTCCCGCGATCCGTTCGGCGGATACTGCGGACGACAAAGCCACCTTCTAGCCGGTCTCCGATCGAGAGCCAGCGCGGCTTGTCATTCACACGAACAATGGCCACACTCTCCCCCTGCCCGTTCTCGGCGACTAGGACGCCGGTGACCACGATATTGGGGGGCTGGGGAGGGGGAAGCTTCATGGGGACGACACTCGAAGCCCCTGGCGCAGCCGGCGAGCTGCCCGTCAGATCCTCACCGCCGCCACGTGCGGGCTTGACCTCCAGGCCAAGTAGCTCACGCAAGGACTTGCCCCGCGCCGCCGCATTTGCCATCGCGATGTCCTGCTTGGCCTCCAGCGGGTTCTTGACCGGCGCTTGGGGGGCAGGGGCCGAAGGGGCCACAGGAGTGGTGCCCGGTGCGCCGGGCTGTGCACCCGCTGCGGGAGCGCCAGGGACCGTGAAGGGATCACGCACCAAGACGGGCTCCGAGAGACCCTCCAGGCGCTTGAGCCCCAGCATCATGGGGTCGTCGGCCGCCGCCACCGCTCCGGGCGCGGCACCGTTGGCAGGGGATGTCGCCGCCTTCTCCTCTTTCTTGGGAGGAGGAGCCGCGGTTGCTGTGCTCCCGACCAGGGAGTAGATGCCATACCCCAGCGCACAAACCGTCAAGCCAATCAGGGCGATTAGCTTGGGCATATCTTTCTTATCAACAGGCTTCATGTGGTTTTCTACCTATTATTTCGGCTGGGGACTCGGCGGACTGGAGAGCTGGTTTTCTGTCGCACGGCGCTCACTTAGCGAGCCGGGCTTCGGCTGCTGCACGGGGGCATTGGCGACATTCTCCGAGTCCGGGAAGACGTAGCCGGTCATGACAAGCCGAACGGAGAGGGAGGGCGACGAGCTGGTCGCGTCCATCTTGGTCTGCTCCATGACCGAGTTGACCGCGATGATCTTCTCAAAGCGGGTCAGGCTGTGGATAAAGCGTGCGACATTTCCGTAGGTCCCGTTGAGGTCCATCTCGATGCGCGCTTTGTTGTAGGGCGGGGGCGGGGGCGGCTTCTTGCCCGCTTTTTGTTCCTCGCGGCTGAGGGGCGGTGGGGGCGGTGGAACCTCGATATTGTGGCGTGAGTTGGTCACCACAAGCCCAAAGGAGCCCGCGCGCTTCTCCATCTGCTGGAGCATGGTGGGGATGTAGGCCCCCGACGAGACATTCTGCTCTAGGAAGCGGAGCTTGCCATCGACCGCGGCGGCGTCTTGGCGAACCACTTCGAGCTGCTTGGCGGCACGCTCCCCGTGGTGCACTTCGTCTTGCTTGGCGGCGACATCTTTTTCAATGCGGTCGATCTCGCCGGTCTGCCAGAAGTAGAGCCCGCCTGTCATGAGTAAGATGCCTCCCGCCAAGGAGCCCATGATGATGGCGGTGCGCTTGCTGGGACGGAACGAGAAGGCCCGTGCGCTCTTAATCGGGGCGTTATACACGGCTGTTTCCTCCGGTGCTGGTCTCGGTGCTCTGGGCGGTCTTGTTGGGACCCGCCGGAGCGGCCGTGGGCATCACGACCTGCTTGATCGGTGCCGTGATCTGGAAGACAAAGCGGGAGTCTTTCTCCACATGGTTGGCTCCCTCGATACGGCTGGTGCTCAGGAGCTCCACTTTCTCGAAGAGGACTTGCTTCCTAAGGTTCAGGGCCAGGTCACTCGCCTTGCTCTGCGAGGGGGCCGAGCCCGCGAGGCTCACTACCAGCGGATCGCCCTCGGCAGCTCCCATGTTGGTGAGCCAGACATCCTTGGGCAGCGACTCCGCGACCGACTGGAAGAGCATGGTCCAGCGCAGGGTGTCGTAGCGGGCCTTCTCCAGAGTGTCTACCTTGGGCTGCTTGTCGGCGGTCTCTTTCTTGATCCGGTCGATATCGGCGAGGATGGGCTTGAGCTTCTCCATCTTGCGCTCCGCCTCATCGACATCGCCCTGGAGCGTGAAGCGCTCGGTCACGAGGTAGGAGCCGATCGCGACAAAGACCGCCAGGGAGCCTCCCAGGGTGAAGAAGAGGTTCCGGCTCAGGGTCTCCATGCGCCGTTTTTCTTGGCGGCGCTCTAAAATTAGGTTGATATTTGGCATGGTAGTTGTCTGTTTCCTCGCCTAGCGCTTCCCTGCGGCGACAGGGTTCATGTGCTCCTTCATCGCGAGGCCGAGCGCCGCGGTCAGGCTGGGGCCTTGGTCCTGGAGCCACTCCTCTGCCTCAGGGCTGGTCTCGATCCGAGCACTGGAGAACGGGTCGCACAGGCGGGTGGAGATTCCCAGGCGGGCCGACATGTAGGCCGCGATATTGCGCATCTGGGCCGAGCCTCCCACCAGCAGGATCTCTGAGAGGTTGGTGCTCACACCCTCCTCCGTGAGCTGCGACTGGAAGTAGTTGATCGAGCGGCGAATCTCCCGCAGGAGCTCGTCGATCGTGGTCTGGACAATGCGGGCCATCTCCAGCGACTCGGTGGTTCCCTCGCCGGTGATGAGAGCGCCCATGTCGATCTCCATCTTGCGCAGCTCGGCCTCGCTCGCCTCGATCCGCAGCTGGTTCTTCAGCGCATCGGCAAACGTATCGCCCGAGATGGGGATCGAGCGGGTGAGGGCGAAGTCGGGGCCGGAGAGAATGATCACCTCGGTGTGCGAGGCACCGATATCCACAATGGCGCGCAGGTTCTCGTCGGCGAAGTCATCCGGGGAGAGGTCCACAATGGCGCGCATGATGGCAAAGGACTCGATATCCACCGCGACCGCATCCAGGTCGGCGAGCTGGGCCACCGCGACGCGGGAGTCGACAATCTCACGGCTGGTGCCCACGAGCATCACATCCATCTGCGTGGGGTCGTCCTCGGCAGGCCCAAGGATCTCAAAGGCGAGGGCGGCATCTTCTAGGTTGGTGTTGATGTACTTGCCCGCTTCGTAGCGAATGGCCTTGTTGAGGGTCGCCTCGTTCATCTTCGGGACACGGATCTGGCGGACGGTCACACTGGGGCCAGCTACGGAGAGCACCGCGGTGTTGGCGGTGATTCCGGCGGCCTGGAGCATCTGGCGGATCGCCGCTGCGACCGGCTCACGGCTGATGACGATCCCATCGCGTACCGCTCCCTGAGGCGTTTTCTGCTCCGCCGCCCGGACGATACGAAAGCCACCGCGGACAGCTTCGATCTGTACGGCCTTGATCATAGAGCTCCCAATATCGAGCCCGACCACCACTTCTTTTCCAAACAGCGAGGACAGAATAGACACAATCAACCTCCAAAATAAAACAGCTTCCTCCTCTCGCACGAGAGGACATAACTGGATTATGGGAATCTGGCTCTGAATCTGTAGAGAAACCTGAAAAGCGGGGTCTTGAAGTTCTGGCGTTTTTACGGGGAGCGATCCCGTTATCTTAACAGGGCACCACCTCCTGGCCAGTACCGATAACTTTAGTAGCCATGACAACACCGCCCACACTCTCGGAGAAGCAGGAGACCCTCTACCGGTTTCCGTACTCACACACGGCGCTGGAGCTGGTCCCGGACAACCGGGATCTGTTCCGGGTACGCCTGTGCTGGCTCCGTGGTAAGGGGATCCGCGCGGTCTTTGAGACCACCGCGTTTCGCCCGATCGCCGAGGTGACCCTGCGCGGGCAGACCTTCCCGGTCTACCTGAACCAGCACTCCCGCAAGAAGCGGGACCGGATCGTGCTGGCCGGGCGGCGCAAGACCGCGACTGCCTCCCGGGCGGCGCTGCGTTTTCTGGTCTTTATCGAGGGGCGTGAGGACACGCTGGCCTGGACCTGGCGGGTGGGAGCGACCGCACCCGCCCTGGCCGCGACGCCGCTGACCGACACCCCCGATACGATCCGCCTGCGGCTCCCGTTTCTTCCCGGCCAGCCGCAGGTTTTTTCCCTGGCTCTCGGGCTGGAGGAGAGGGCACTCGCGGTGTGGTCCAAGGAACTGGTGGCCACCCTGGTGAGCAAGACCGAGGGAGTCTCTCCCGAGGTGCGCGAGAATGCCATTGAGCTGGTGCATACCCACGCACAGCTCGGCGGGGAGGGGGCAACCCTCGGCTGGGAGACACGCTTGGCGCTCGCAAAGACCGAGGCCGATGTCCATCAGGCACTCCGCGCCCACGCCGCGCTGGTCGCCGACACACGCCAGCGCCGCGCGGAGACACACGAGCCGTTCCTCTGGGAGCTCTCGACCCAAGCGGCGCTGGGGCTGATGGAGGAGGGGCGCGTCCGCAAGCGGGGAGTGGACCGGCTGAGCTACTGCCTCGATGAGAACCGGACCGCGGCGGGCGAGGGGACCGATGCCGCGCTCGCGGCGACCGCGCTCCTGGGACGCTACTACCTCACCGGGGACGATGCCCTGCGCCGGCGGGCACGCCTCTTGGGCCGTGGGGTCTGCGACTACCAGGTGACCTCGGAGGAGAGCCCGCACTGGGGGGCGATCTGGGATGTCCACTGGCAAGAGCGCCGCTTTGAGGATATCCACGGCCAGCCCACCGTCTCCACCGCCGCGACCGCACGGGCCGCGACCGGGCTGCACATCCTCCACGCCCACTTCCAGACCGAGCTGCTCTCCCGCACCGCGATTGGCGCAGCCCAGTGGCTCCTGCTCCGCATGGACAAAGACGGCTTTCTCCAGGGCGAGCGCTTCCACGAGGGCGGCGAGGCACTGCCCCATGTCTCGCCCTGGGCGGTCGGGGAGGCACTCATTCCCCTGGTGGAGACCTTCCGGCGCACCAACAACGAGACCTTCCTGCGTGCTGCCCTGCGGAGTGTCGCCAATATCGAGGAGGGCATGGAGCTGGCGACCCTCGCCCCGGATGTGGCCTCGACCCAGCAGCTCGCCGCACTGGTCGAGGGGGTCCTGATGGTCTCCCGAGAGTACGAGAGCGAGCGCATGATCGCCCTGGCCAAAGAGGTGGCGACCCTGCTGCGTACCCGTCGCCGCCCCGATGGCTCACTAGGCGACCCGCTCCACCCCGACGAGAACCTGCTGGCGACTCTGGCGGGAGCCCAAGCGGCAATCGCCCTCTCCCGTGTGGACAAGGACCACCGCTGGCTCCTGCTGGCGCTGCGTGCCCTGCGGGCGGCGAAGTCTCTGGCAGGCGACGAGCTCAACGCACTACCGGTGGCGACCCTGACCCGGCTGACCCAGCTTCCTCTGGCGCTCTTGCTTGCCGTGGGCGCGCTGGGGAGCCACTGTAGCGCGGACCGGGAGAAGCTCGCTGTGCTCCGCCAGTGGCAGACCTTCGCCCCCGAGCCCGCCGCATGGGAGTACCTCCAGGTCACCACCCCCGAGGGAGAGCCCGTGGACTACCTGCCGCTGGTCTGTCCCACCACGCTCCAGGTGCTGATCCCCGTGATCGCGCCTCCGGGGACCAAGCTCTTAAAGATTGTGAAGAACCAACGCGAGCCGATGATGCGAAACTTGCTCAACGGCACTCTGGACACCCGCGCCGAGCTGATCCCGCTCGGGGATGGCAGTGAGGCCATGATCGGGGTGTTCCTCGCAGATACGTAGGCGAAACGAGAGACGCTTACTCTTGGCCCTGGCTCACCCCAGGGCCTTTTTTTTGCGCCCCCGTAACCAAGGGGGAACTCCTGCGTTTTAGGTCTGTCATGCGAAAACAAACAGACACACAAAAACAAACAGAGCGAGCCTCGCAGGTTTTCTACACAGCTCCCGCCACGGTCGCACGGGTTCTCTGCCTGCTTCTGTTCTTGTTGATGGCAGCAGTCTACGCCAGTATGTTTTTTCTCATGCCCGCAACCGAGGCACTCGCTCTACTCCCCCCACTATTCCCCCTCTTTGCTTGGGGGATTCTTGGGGAAGTCGCACTGGCCTTTCTTGTCTCACGACTCTCTCCGATCCATATTGATAGCTCGGGGATCACTCTCACGACGGTTTGGGGAGCCAAGCAGATCTTACGCTGGGACGAGATCCAGAGCGCGACTCCAGGCAAGTGCCTCTTTGTGTCGTATCTGAAGGTCTCACCGTCCCCTGAGAGTCGCCGTACGCCTCTGATTATTCCCATGACAGTAACCCGCCCCAGTGCGTTCGCGGACTCCATTCGGCATCACGCTCCCCAAGGCAATCCCGTCCAGCGATTCCTTGACAGCAAGTAGGCCTTTAAGCCGGAACTCTCGTGGTTCCGGTAACTTTTGCCGTACAATAGCCCTATGCCCAGCGGGCCTTCGTTTCTGACTATCGCTACGGACTGCCTTGCGTACTTCGAGGCGCGTGCGGCGCAAGAGAGCCCGGCACAGGCGGCGTTCTTGCAGGGAGCCGATGCCGCGCGCCAGTGGCTTGCGCTCCTTCAGCTCGCCTCGCCTGATCCCTTTGCCGCCGAGGCGCTCTTTGCCCAGATGAACGCCCACCGCCACTTTCGCTCGTGGAGCGTCCGCTGGCACTACCTCGCGGAGGCGATGAACACCTGGCGCGAGGAGGAAGGTCTCTTCTCTATGGAACCCATTGGCACCGAGGCCGACGGCGGCCTCAAAGCAACCTACGAGCAGTTTGGCTACGTGGTCGTCCGGCAGCTCTTCCCCCCCGACGAGGTCGCGGCGCTCAAGGACGAAATACTAAAGATTGTCGCGGAGAAGGGGCACCACGCCGGGGTCTTTGTGGGGCTGGCGGCCAGTAGTCCGGTCTTTGCGGAGGCGGTGCGGGACCCGCGCCTGCTCGATGCACTGGAGCCGCTGCTCGGGCCGGATATCGAGTTCCTCTCCGATAAGGTGGTCTACAAGTCCGCCGATTTAGACTACGGCTCGCCGTGGCACCAGGACTGGCCCTACTGGAAAGGGGCGCACAAGCTCTCGGTCTGGGTGGCGCTGGAGGCCGCGACCAAAGAAAATGGCTGCCTCAAGCTCCTCCCCGGAAGCCACAAGTCTCTCGCCGAGCACGATGGCACGGCCAAGGAGGGCGAGGGCTTCGGTCACCGCCTGGCGGAAGATGCAGTCGATGAGACTCTCGCCCTCAGCCTACCCTGCGAGCCCGGCGATGCCGTCTTCTTCCACGATCTCACGCTGCACGCATCGCACCCCAACACCAGCGGCCAGGATCGCTACGCCTGGATTGTCACCTACCGCAGCGCCGCCGAAGAAGACCTCACGTATGAGTGGTCGGTCGCCGCCGCTATCGTGCGGGGGGAGCGTCGGAGAGCGGCAGCGGCTGTGGCGGTGGAAGAGGGCGCGTCACCAGAGTAAACTCCCCCGAGCCCGAGCGCTCAAAGCGAAGCACGTAGTGCTCCTTGACAGTCTGGCGTTGTTTGGTGTCGATAAACTCAAGGATGACCCGAAAGAGAAACGCGACTGCATTGGGGTCTTGGGTCTTATTAGCCGGGATAGAACGCAGGAGCTGGTAGGTGAAACTCGTATTTTTTCTATCTGATGACTCTCTTGCCTTTGCAAAATCAGATATGGAGTTTCTGATGATGTTTGCTTCATTTGTTTGTAAATTTTTTTGTAGTATTACCTGTTTGGAGATACGTGAATAAGATATCCTTTCGCAGGTGTCACTTATCTTGAAATCAGACTTACTCTCTGCACTCGTGAACACTCTGTTTCTCCAGACAATATGCCGTGTCTGGGGATCTACAATGACAGTGTCTTCTTCTATACCTAAAGACGTGTAGTTGTACATATTTTTAGGCAGGTTGATTTTTCGTGTGAAGACAAGGGCACGCTTTCCTTGGAACCACTGCACTTTTGGAGGCGAGAAGTGGTGCTGGTGCGCATCGGGGAGCAAGGGGTGCAGAGTGGTCCAGTCGCGGTTTATGACTGCGTCTAAGTTGTCTAGCTGGGGGCGTGGGGACGAGTCGAAGTAGGGATCGGAGTAGTCTCCCTGGTGCCAAGCAGGGGATTTTTGGTAGCTGTAGGAGTAGGTGAAGGTCGGAGCAGGTGGGTTGAGAGAGCGATCGCTCAGGCGAACCAGTGCGCTCACAACGGGAAGGGGATCGATACGCTCTTGTCGGATGGTGCGTTTCCAGTGGACACTCTCCACTTGCTTCATCGCCCTCTCCACGTCGGCCCAAGTGATCTCCGGCGTGAAAAAGCGCCACGTGCCAGCTCCGAGTAGGGCCAAAACGAGGCTGGAGCCAAGTAGCAGGCGGCGGTGTTTCTGCACAAGAGATTGTGTGAGCTCCGCCGGAATCGGGGCGAGGGTGCGGAGCTGTGTGTCGAGGGCAATACAGTGTGCAAGCTGCGCTTGGCAGCTTGTGCAGCGCCGGGTGTGGCTTTTCAGAGCAAGGGCTTGCCACCAGGGGAGGGCGCTCTCGTGGAGGGCGGTGAGGGTCTCGGGGGCGATTTTACAGGGCGTGGTCATCGGTGAGTTCCTTTCGCAGGCGCTCGCGGGCGGTGTGGAGGCGGGAGAGGACCGTGCCGAGGGGAATCTCCAGCACGGCGGCGATCTCGCGGCAGGAGAGCCCTTCGTAGAGGCGCAGCAGGAGCGTGGTGCGCAGCTCATCGGGGAGGGTGGTCAGGGCCTGGGCCAATGTGAGGCTCTGGTCGGGGGGCGCGAGGGTGGTGGGGTCGGGGAGGCGCTCGGCATGCTCGGGTTCGAGGCTGACAGCGGGGTGCCGGTCGCGGTAGCGGTGGATCGTGCGGACCGCGATTCGGTAGAGAAAGGTCGTGGGGGCGCACTGGCGGCGGAAAGTCGGGTAGGCGGCGAGTGCCTGGAGCCCGATCTCCTGGGTTAGGTCCTCGGCCAGCTCCGGGTTACCACAGAGCCGGGTCGCCAGGCGCTGGATACGGGGCCGCTGCGCCTCCCAGAGCCTCTCAAAGGCCGCATCGGACGTCTGGGTTCTTAGTTTTAGTGCCTGGAGCATTCGCATCGCCTCTCTCTGTGTTTAGTAGCACAGAAGCAGGCGATTTATTCAGAAGTGCCCAAACTTTATGCGCCGGGGCTCGTTGGTCCAGCGCCAGACATCCAGCACACGTAGCGTGAGTGAGACGATCCAGGTTAGTAGCGCGAGCAGGATCGGCACAAGGACAAGCGGGATCTGATTCCAAAGAGCAAGAGACATGCTCTTATTCTCTGGTAGTTTTACGGGGTTCTTTAGGGCACGGCTAGCGCACGGAGAACAGGCTTGGCTTCCAGGGATCGAGCGTGAAGCGCAGGGTGGCAGTGCGGCCTAGTGACTTGCCGCTGGCAAGGTCGGTGACCAGGCCGGGCTTGTCGAGCGTGACGACCACGTCGATGGGTTTCTCCAGCGCCTCGTTGCCGCCCGCTTGCTGCAGCGACTCGCTCATCTGGTAGCGGACACCGCGCTCGAAGGCGAGGAGGCGCTCGCTACCCGAGGTGTAGCGGTGGACACGGACATGGTCGCTGGGGCGTACCTGCACGGAGGGAGGCGGGAGCAGGCGCGCCAGCTCGTCGGGAGTGGGCGGCTGCGCGAAGGCTTTCATCGGGCCAGAGTAGCCGTCGGTGAGCTTCCCGTGACCGTCGAACACCCCGACCGGGCCGCTCGTCAGGACCGTCTTAAAGCGCGAGAGGGCCTTGCGCTCGGTGTCGGTGAGGGCGTAGGAGTGCGGCAGGATCACGGTCGCGTTGGCTGGGAGCGCGGCGAGGTCGGCGGTGAACTGCGGGGTGTAGCCCAGGTCATGGAGCGCCCCGAGCCAGGCGGCGCGGACCTTGGCGTGCTGGTTGTTCTGCGCCTCGTAGCTGGAGAAGCGCCGGTGCCAGGTCGAGCCATCCACGGTAGATTCTAAGAGCCACGCCACCTGGATGCTGGGCTGGGAGTAGTGGATATAGATCGGGTCGGTGGTGCGTGTCGCCTTGCGGAAGCGTGTCGCCACGGGGCCTTGCAGCTCTTTTAAGACCGGCGCGAGGGCTTGGGCGCGCTTGGTGAGCGGCCAGTCGTCTTTGCTAAAGTCAAGGCAGTCCTCGCTCCACCAGATAATGCAGCCGGTGTCGCCCTGGAGCAAGAGGTGCCAGAGCCGCCGCTGGGCCGCGCGCGCGTCCGCCTCCCCGACTGTCGTGAGCATCGGCTTGCCGGGCATGAAGCTCCCAAATATCTCCCGCGCGTTGCCGATATCATAGGGCTCCACCCAGTCTAGCGCCGTGGCGAGCCGCGCCAGATCGTAGCCGCCAAAGGCGCTGGGCATCTGTGTCCCCTCGATCCCGACTCTTGCGCTCGGATCGGTCGCCTTGGCGGCATCGCGAATCTCCGAGAGCGCGCGGGTGAGGGCGATATCCATGTAGGTCCGAAAGTCGCACCACGGCGAGAAGTTCCAGCGGGTCGGGTCTTTCTGCGCTGTCGCCGGGGCGAACTTGAGGGCCTGCACCTCGCCCCAGTCGGGCTTACCGCGGGGCTCGGGGCCGCCGCCGCCCATGCGGTTCTTGATCTTGTCGGTGGAGAAGGGGAGCACGGCATCCCAAGTTGCGAAGCTTGTCTGCCACTGTGCGTTTAGCGCGGCGACACTCGCGTATTGGGTCTGGAGCCACGTCCGAAAGCCGGCTAGCGAGCGCGGGGAGAAGTCGTAGTCAAACGGGTTGGCGCTGATCGTGGTCGAAAGCTCGTCGCGGATATCGTAGAGCGCGGGCTTGTTGGCCTTGTGCACCGCCACCGCCGCCTGCATCTTCTTGGCCGCCTCCTGCCGCCACGCCGGATCGTCGAGGCAGTAGTCCCGCACAAACGCCGCCTCGGGGCGGCCGTCCTTGACCCACTGCGTCACGAACTTGTCCCAGTCCGTGACACGGGAGCTGAACTTCAGGCAGAGGCCACGGTTGACCACATTCTCGACATAGTAGGGCATCCCGGCTTTGACCCAGCGCGTCGGGTCTTCGTCGCCCGTGACCATCCCGGTGTTGATGCCCATCTCCTTGAGGCGCTGCACAAAGAGCGGAAACTTCTCCGGGCGCTTGGCCTCCGAGCCCCCGACCCAGAGAATGGTCGTGTACCTATCCGACTGCGGTGTCTGTTGCATGGACATAGTTTACCTCTCGCGACCCACAAGATAGGCCAGCAGAACAAGACCCACCACAAGTGTAGGAAGACAGAAGAGGCTCCCTCCACTCAGCCAGCCAAGTACCCAGAGCCCACTGGAGGACAGCCCCACCAGTGTGAGCGTCCGACACACGCGAAACGGTTTTTTCTTGCGATCCAGGTACAGCACGGCAGAGGCAGCGCCGTAGAAGAAACCTCCCCACGTCGCGGTCGGAAAAAGCACCATTCCATACTGACCATCGCCCCCAATGCCGGGCCAGAGAAACTCGTGGTACGCCATCGTTAGCGCCGTGAGCCCCATCGCTCCCACGATTCCCCCGAGTAGCACGAGGGATCTATTGAGGACGATGCCACTCACGAAGCGGAAAAAGTCTACTGCCGCCTCTTTGTTCTCGGTCGTCATGCTGTCTCTCCCGTTGTTTTTTCTACCTCAAGCAAGATACCAAAAATGCGCCAGGTTTGGGGGAGCCCGCACGTTGGACGCGGTATCATGGACGATACAACCATGCTCAACCGACGTCAGCTAATCGCCTCTGTGGGCCTCTTTTTGAGTGCTCGTCCGCGTGGCTTTGCGCAGGATACCCCACCCGCCAGTGCGCTCGCTAAGCCCGTGGTGGAGGCGCTCACCCGCTCGGCGGAGCAGCTCTCGACGCGCAAGTTCGCGGGGGCGGTCTCCGCGCTGGAGAAGGCCCAGAAAGAGCTTGGGGCCAAGCTCACCGACGACGAAAAGCGGGCGCTGGCGGTGGGGCTGGCCGATGCCCACTTTGCCTGGGGGCTGGAGTCGCAGAGGCAGGGACGCTGGCAAGAGGCGCTGACCCACTACCAGGCCGCCTATGCGCTGGACAAGACCTACCGCGAGCAAGACGCCGCCGCGGACCTGCACAACCTGGGCGTGGTCTCCACGTTTCTGGGCGAGCCCGCCAAGGCGCTGGAGTTCTACAACCAGGCGCTGCCTTTGCGTCGGTCCACGGGCGATCAGGCGGGCGAGGCCAGGACCCTCAACAACCTCGGGAAGCTCTACGAGGATCGGGGGGAGCTACCGCGGGCGCTGGAGTTCTACAACCAGGCACTGCCCCTGCGCAAGGCCTCAGGCGACCGGGCGGGCGAGGCGCGGACCCTGGGGAGCCTGTTTGCGCTCTGGCAGTCGCCCCGCTTTGGGCAGCGGAGCCTTGCGGTGGCCTTGGTCTATGGCAAGCAAGCGGGCAACCTCTACCTGAGCCTCCCCGAGGGGATTCGCTCGCTGGACCGGGGGACCGCTAAGAACCCGGTGCTCACGATCGAGGGGACCTTTCGCCTGCTTGCGGAGTCTTTGTTTACCCTGGACCGTAGCCAGGAAGCGCTGCAAGTCCTGGAGCAGGTCAAGACCGAGCAGTACCTGACCCTCTTTCCCAGCGAGCGCAAGAGTCTTGTCGTGGAGCCTAAGACCCTGGCCTTCACCCAGCGCGAGCAGGTGGCGACCTCGCGCCTGAGTGGGATCAGCGAGAGGCTCTCCCAAGTGGCGACCGAGCTGGCTCCGCTGGCGAAAAAGACAAAGCGCACGCCCGACGAGACCCTGCAGCACACCCAGCTGACCCAGCTCTTTGCCACGACACGCGAGCGTTTCCTGCAGGCCCTCGAAGAGCTCAACGACGAGTTCCGCCAGCCCGGAGTCCAGCAGGAGCGTGTCGATGCCATCCCCGAGGTGATCTCGATCCAGACCCTGCTGAAGGCGCTGGAGCCAGGGCATGTCGCGCTCTACACGTTTGTGGGCGATGAGGCCCTCTTTGTGCTCCTGGTGACCCCCGAGACCGTGACCCTGCACAAATCCGCGATCAAGGCTGCCGAGCTGAAGAAGCTAGTGCAGCAGTTCCGCTGGCTCCTCCAGACCCCGAGCCTGGACCCGCGGCCGGCTGGGAAGGCGCTCTATGAGCTCTTCCTGGCGCCGTTTGAGAACACACTGAGCACGGCAAAGCACCTGCTCCTGACCCTCGACCAGAGCCTGCCGGCGATCCCCTTTGCCGCGCTCTACGATGGCACCCGCTACGCTCTGGAGCGCTGGAGCACGAGCCTGTTGACGCCGGCCAGCCCCACCAGCCTGCTCCAGCCCGTGACCGCGGAGCGGTGCCTTGCCGTGGGGGTGAGCGAGGGGACGGGCACGACGATTCCGCTGGCGGGGGTGGCCCAGGAGGTGCAGGCACTCGGGCAGCCGGCACTGCTCAATGTGGACTTTACAGAGGAGCGCTGGCTGGAGAACCTGCAGAAAGAGAGGCTGGACATCTGCCACGTGGCGAGCCCCTTCAACCTTGTCGGCCCGGAGGGCGAGTGGGGCCTCCTGCTCGCCGATGGCAAGAAGCTCTCCTTGGAGCAGCTCCGGCTCCTCCCGGCGGACCCACTCTCTAGCCTGAGCCTGCTGACCTTCTCGACCTTCCAGACACCGGCCCAAGACACCGAGCGTAGCCAAGGAGCGATCGAGAGTATCGCGCAGCTTGCCCAGAGCAAGGGGGTCGCGGCGGTGCTGACCAACGTCTGGAGCGTGAGCGACTCGATCACGAGCGCCCTGATGGTGGACTTCTACCGGCGCTGGCGGCGCAACACCACCAAGTCCCTGGCCCTGCGCGATGCGCAGCTGGCGGTGCTCCGCGGTGAGACAAAACCGGGTGCCCAGCTCCGTACGGGGCCGATGGGGCGGCTTCCGACCCTCACCGCGCCGGCCTACCCCGCCTTGGAGCGCCGGCTCCACCCGTTCTACTGGGCGGGGTTCGCCCTCTACGGCAACCCACGCTAGGTACAGCAGCTACTTTCTTGCAACTTTCAAATCGTGAATTAAAATTCGTGATTTATGGTATAGTGCTCCGAGATGCAATCTTGGGACTTGGTTCGGGCGAACCTCACCTCGCCGATGGTACTGGCTTTTGTGATGGGGCTACTGGCGACTTGGCTGCGGAGCGACCTGAGGCTACCCGCCGAGCTCTACACAGTGCTCTCGTTCTATCTGCTTTTCTCCTTGGGGCTGAAGGGAGGGGAGGAGCTGGTACACACGCCCTTTTTGATGGTCTGGAAGCCGGCACTGGCGACTCTGGGGCTTGGGGTGACCGTGCCCCTGCTCGCTTACTTTCTGCTAAGACGGCTAGGGAAGCAGAGCGTGACGGATGCGGCGGCGATTGCGGCGCACTACGGCTCGGTGAGTGTGGTGACATTCTCGGCGGCACAGACAATGCTCACGATGGGCGGCTTCAAGCCCGAGGGGTTCTTGCCGGCACTGGTCGCGCTCCTGGAAGCCCCTGCGATTATCGTCGCCCTGGGCCTGGCGCGGCTCCGAACCGGGCGTGCCAACGGTGAGGGGGTGCGTGAGGCACTGCGCGACCTGTTGACCGGGAAGAGTATCTTTGCTCTTGTCGGGGGGCTTCTGATCGGAGTGATCTGCGGCCCGGAGGGGGTCAAGCCCGTGACAGTCTTCTTTTTCGATCCGTTCAAAGGGGCTCTGACACTCTTTCTGCTGGAGCTGGGCATGGTCACTGCGCGACGCCTCCGTGACCTTCGCTCCGCGTCTCGTTTCCTCTGGATCTACGCGATCCTGGGGCCGATTCTACACGGTAGTGTAGGGGTGCTACTGGGAACGTCCGTGGGGCTCTCGGTGGGAGGGAGTGCTGTCCTGGGGAGCATGGCGGCGAGTGCCTCCTATATTGCTGCCCCCGCTGCGGTGCGTGTGGCCCTACCCGATGCGAATCCGGGCTACTACCTGGGCATGTCACTGGGCATTACCTTCCCCTTCAACCTGACACTGGGGATCCCACTCTACGCGGCTCTCTCGCTGTACCTACACGGAGGTCATGGATGAACCTGGTTGAGTTAAAGCGCATTACCATTATCAGTGAGGCCTTGCTGGAAGAGCGGCTCCTGGCCGATATCCGTCGCCTCGGGGCGCGTGGCTACACCGTAACCGAGGTTCGCGGAGAGGGCTCACGGGGAGTGCGCGCCAGCGAGTGGGAGGGCAACAATATCAAGATCGAGACCATCGTTGCCCCGGAGATCGCCCTGACCATCCTTGCTTGGCTCTCGGAGCGCTACTTTGTCAGCTATGCCGTGATCGCCTACCAGGAGACAGTCGAGGTGGTGCGCGGCGAGAAGTATGTCTAAAGAGCCAGCGCAGCGGCCCCGATCAGAGGTGCATCGGTGCCCAGGCCGGCTCGCAGGATCGGGGTTTCTTTGACAGCGGGGAGGGCACGCTCGAAGAGCTCCGCACGGGCGTGGGCGAGCAGGAGCTCCCCGAAGCCGTCGATCACGCCGCCGCCCAGTAGAAACGCCTCGGGGCCGTAGATATTGGCGAGGGTCGCCAGCCCGATGCCGAGGTCACGGCCCACCGCGGCAAGGCACGCAAGTGCTTGGGTGTCGCCTGCGTGGGCGAGCGCGGCCAGCTCCGGGCCGGTGAGGGTGGGGTCACCAAATCTCTCGAGGATCGCCGGGCCGCTGGTGAACTGCTCCAGACAACCGCGCGTCCCATTGGCGTAGGGCGGGGCATCGGGGTAGAGCACGAGGTGCCCCGGCTCGCTCCCCGCGCCCCTTGGCCCATGCACGAGCTTGCCATCGTGGACCAGCGCCCCGCCGACCCCCGTTCCTAGCCCCAGATAGATCAAGTGGCGGTAGTCTTTCCCTGCGCCGTAGCGGCTCTCCCCAACTGCCAGCGCATTGACATCGTTGTCGGCGAAGGCGGGCAGTGCAAACGCCGCCTCAAACGCCGTCTTGAGCCGCTGCCCCTTCCAGCCGGGGAGGATCTCGGTGGCGTTGACCACGACCCCTGCGACCGGGTCGATCTGCCCCCCCGCCCCAATGCCGATTCCGGTCACCCCCGCCCCCTCGGCCCCCGCCGCACGGGGGAGAACTTGCTTTGCCAGCTCAATCGCACGTGCCAGGACCGATGCGCCGCCGTTTTCGGCTTCGGTGGGAATGCGGGCTTTGTAGAGCACTTGGCCTGTCGCCGCATCGACCAGCCCCACCGCGATCTTTGTTCCGCCAATATCCACCCCGAGAAGTATGCTCATGGTGAGTATTATGGCACTCCCCCCGCATATTTGGCACTCCCCCCGGCCTGCGCTCGTTCCTCGCTCTGGCCGACCCCCTCTCCCTCTGTTTCCGCGTTCCGCGGGAGGAGAGGGGGTGCCGAGGGACGAGGCGGGGGAGTGTCCGGGGGAGTGTCCGGGAGAAATTTTTCTTGGTTTTATCAGATTTTGGCATGCTCACCCGTTATAGGGGCATGGAAGACAAGCGATACGAACCCGGACGATTTCAGGGGTATCGGCACATGCGCGATGTGGCTCGTCGCCTGCGACATGAGGCAACCGATGCGGAGCGGGTGCTGTGGGAGCTCCTGCGCGGACGACGTTGCTTTGGCTACCGTTTTCTGCGCCAGCGTGCCCTTGGTGTGTATGTGGTGGACTTTTACTGCCCCGCACTTCACCTTGCGGTCGAGGTGGACGGGGGAGTGCACGAGCAAGAAGGCGTCTGGCAGAGGGACGCACACCGGGAGGCATGGCTCCTGGAGCGAGGAGTGACCGTGGTACACCTCACAAATGAGGAGGTTTTTGCGGGGGAGTCCGAGGCTCTCTACCGACAGCTGTTACTGGCGGTTGGAAAGTATGTTTAGCATCCCTCAGACATCCCTCCCCCCAGCCCCCTCCCTTCGCCTGAAACCCTCGTTCCGAGGGGCGAAGGGAGGGGGAGATCAGAGAGGGGGGCCACTCCCCCGCCTCGTCCCTCGGCACCCCCTCTCCTCCCGACGAAGGAGGAAAAGAGGGAGAGGGGGTCGGCCAGAGCGAGGAACGAGCGCAGGCCGGGGGGAGTGCCAAAAAAACTCACAGCCGCACACTTCGTCGCACAATGCGCACATCCGTGCCCGAGTCCACCGACACAGGAATCCAGCCGGCGGGGCGCGGTGGAGCGTTTGGTGGCAAGCCAGGGAGCACCATATCCACGATCAGCATCCCTGCGGGCGGCCCTTCCACGGAGAGAGTCGCCGTCTTTGGGGGCCCAAACCAGCGCAGGTTGGTGAGCGTGGGGAGCTTCTTGCCTTCCAGTTCGAGTGAGGTGGGGCTATCGAAGCGCAGCATCAGCTCTGTGGCGCGTTCCGGGAGCGTGATCGTGATGCTTTGGCCATCGCGCGTGACGGTTGGAGTGGGGAGCTTGAGGCTTGGTGTGGGTGCGGAAAAGGCGGGGAAGTCGTCGAGCATTGTCGACGCAGGATTCTCGCCGAGCACGGATTTTGTCCAGGCATTGGGCTTTTGCAGGCTCACCCACTCTGCCTTGCTCGTATCGGTGTCTTCCCGGTAGAGCAGGGCGCTGGTGCGTGGGCCCGTCTGTTGCGTGCCGACTCCAAAGCATAGCAGGCCCACGAGGAGAAGCGTCAGCGACGGCAGGAGCAAGAGGGGCTTGGTGGTCTCCTGGATGAGGGGCAGGAGTGGGAGCAGGCCAAAGGCGGCGAGTACACCCAAGAACGGCGGGAGCCCGAAGCCCAGGAGCAGTGCGAGGCTATGCCAGACGGGCGCAAGAAACACTAGGAGTGGCACGGCGGCGAGCCAGGGCTTGTCGAGGGCGAGGGCGGCGAGCGCGAAGACCAGCGGCCAGAGGAAGAGATAGGTCGCGCCGGGGAGGAGAGCGGAGGTGGCGAGGAGGGCCACGACCCACCAGAAAAGCGCCCCGAGTGCGAGTAGCTTGCCTGTAAAGCGTCGCAGCACCGGCCCCCACTCCAGCCAGACAAAGGCCAGTGTTGCCACCAGGAGCGTCGCCTCGAACCAGCGGACACCGTACGGATCGCGGTTGGGGACGGACAGGCGGAAGGGGCCAACGGCAAAGCCCACCAGGGTGGCGATCAATGCGCCGGTGACGAGAGTTCCGAGCCCCATGCCAAGGCCTGTAAAGAATGCCTTTGGTGCGTCTGCTTCTTTTTTGTTGCGCCAGAGCAGACCGACGAAGAGTGCGATGGCAACTAGCATGAGCGGCCACGTGAGGCTGGCGGGATAGGTCAGCTCAAGCCGGCCCAGCAGATCGAAGTAGAGCGCCTCACCTTGGTCGGGCTTGGTCAGTGCGGCCAGATCGGCGGTGAGAAAGCGCTTGCTCAGGGCCAGCGCACTGGCACCGTGCTGCTGAAGGCTGCGCTGGTCCAGGTTCTCGGGCGTGTCCAGCGCCGAGTGGTAGCTCTGCCAGCGCCCCACAAAGGCGAAGTTCAGGCCCGCCATCCCCGCCTTCTTAAACACCGTCAGGTCCGTGTCGTTGGGCAGGGTTTTATAGAGCGCGTACATCAGCGACGACGCATGGGGGCTGGGGCAGGTGGTAGCGAACTCACGGATGAGCGGCAGGTTGCCCTCGCTGGTCTCGAACATGAAGACGGGGCCACCGCCGCCACGTGCCTCGAAGTTCAGCACAAGCGTTGGGGAGGTCTCGGGTTTCTCCGCGAGGCTGTCTACATAGCCCTGCGCCCCGAGCAGGCCGAGCTCCTCCGCATCGGTGAGGAGCACACGGAGGGTATTTTTAGAAGCCCCCGACCCAAGCGCCCGCATCGCCTCCAGCAGCGCTGCGACCCCGGCGGCATCGTCGCCCGCGCCGGGGCCACTGAGGTGCGAGTCGTAGTGCGCAGCGAGGAGTAGCGTGCCAGTCGGGGCCGTGCCGGGTCTCTCCGCGACAATGTTCTCGACACTCGCCATGCGAAGCGCCCCGTCGTGCTCGTCCCGGTGCGCGAGGCGTCTTTGGACCGTCGTTTGAAAGCCGAGCTTGGTCAGCTCCGCCACCAGGTAGTCCCGCACCCGGTCGTGCTCCGGGGTCCCCGGCGGGTGCGGTGCCCGCGCGATCTGGCGAACGTGCACCATCGCCCGCTCTGCAGAGAACACATGGGTGGGGGCACTCGCCGCCACGGGTGAAGGTGGCTCCTGCATCCACAGCACAAACGCCGTGATCAGTGCAAGCAGAGCCAAGATACCCAAGGGCCGCTGGAGCTTTTTCATGGGGCTATTGTAGAGCAAAAAGGGGAGCGTTTACCGTTGGGTATGGCGGCGTATCGCGCGGACGATCTCTCGGTAGTCAAAGAAGCTGGTGGTGGACTGAGGGCCGGGCTCCAGGACCTTGAGCTTTTTGTCCAGGATCACCGTCACCGTGAATATCTCAACGGCTTGCTTTGAGCCACGCTGCGTCACGGGCATCACCCCACGGCCCGACCACACGTCCACGTAGTGCGTCGGCTCCTCTTCGTCGGGCTCTAGGAAAAATAGACACTCCCTCCCGGGTGAGAGCTCAAAGACACGGTTGCGATCTGTTCCAACGAAGAAGGGGAGATAACGCGCCGGTCTTCCTTTGAAGGCTTGTTTTACCTCGATCAAGGCAAGGCCCGAACTGGTCACGAGCTCGACTTGGCCGCGGAGAATAAAGGGGCTCAGCTTGACAAGCTCAGGGAACTCGACACGGCCAGGCTTCAGGTGGAGCTTTTTCATGGGGCTATTCTAAATCAAAAAAGGGGATGGCTACGATTTTTTAGCTCTTCTCTCTGCAAATGGAGGAATTCGGTCAGTGAAGTGGCTTCCTCAGAGATCGTGCCTTCTTCGTCAAGGTGATAGATTTTGCCTCTGTTATTGCCGTCCATTGCAATGCAGTAGCAGTAGCTGTCGTCATAAAGAAAGGGAAAGAGTGCGGATGCCGGGACTGGGGATTCAAGTAGGTCGGGATCGGCAGGGCAGAGATCACGTCGGGAGATATCGTGATGATAAAGCTGTATGAGAGTTGCCAGTGGGTACCAGTGATAGAGACCATAGAGGCGAAAGCCATAGAACGCCTCGTTGCTCATGCCGTCGTAGCGTTGGTGGAGTGCCAGAAGCTCGGGAGGGACGGGCGTGTCTGGTGGTGCGGTGAGTCCCGGATTGAGGTGGCTTCGTGAGAGGCCGTGGGGCTCTAGGTCGGTGAGAAGCTGCTCGAAAATAGAGAGCATGTCGAGATCACCAGGCATAGGGTTCAAAGTCCTTGAGGAAGTGCCCAAAGCGGGGCTCGTCGGGGGAGGTCAGGCCCTGCGCGATAGGATCGTAGAGGCGCGCCATGCCGTCCACCGAGTCCAGCGGCGTATAGAAGTTTTTATCGTCGCGCAGGTGGGTCGCCTTCGGGTAGGGGTTTTCGTCGGTGATCCAGCCGGTATCGACCGCGTTCATGTAGATGCCCTCGCGTGCCCACTCCTGTGCGCTCGTGCGAACCAGCATATTGAGCGCCGCCTTTGCCATGTTGGTGTGCGGGTGCCGCTCGGTCTTGCTGGCGCGGTTGAACTGCCCCTCCATTGCCGATGCCTGGACCACAAAGCGCCGTGCGTGCGGCGAGCGCAGGAGGGCGGGCTTGAGGCGGCCGGTGAGCACAAAGGGCGCGGTGGCATTGACAAGCTGCACCTCCAAGAGCTCCAGCGTGCTCACTTCATGCAGGCTCAGTGCCCAGGAGTTGGTCGGGCGCTTGTCCAGCGGCTGGCCGTCGTAGTCCCGCTCCCCGGCGGGGAAGTAGCGCTCGACTCCGGGGAGGTTTCCGGTGTAGCCGCTCTGCGCCTCCAAGAGCCAGGGGGCGCTCTCTTTGGCGATCAGCTCCTGGTAGAACGCGCGTGGGCGCTTGACGGTCTGGGCGGCGTTGTTGACCAGGATATCCAGGTGTGGCAGGCGGGCGTTGAGGGCATCCGCGAAGGCCTCGACACCGGGCAGGTTGCGCAGGTCCAGCCCCTCCAGGGTCAGCCGCTCCCGCCAGAGCGCCACATCGGGCTCTTGGGCGAAGCGCTCGGCGGCATCGCGGGGAAAGCGGGTGGTGACAGTCACGCTGGCACCGTCGCGCAGTAGTCGCAGGGCGAGCTGGTAGCCAATCTTGATGCGCCCGCCGGTCACGAGGGCAAAACGCCCTGTCAAATCGACACTCTGGTGGCGCTTCTCCCAGCTCTTGGCGGCGCAGGTCGGGCAGAGGCGGTGGTAGAAATGATGGAGCTGGGTGTAGGACTGCTTGCAGATGTAGCACGGCTGCGCCTTGGCCAGCACAGCACTGCCCTCACCCAGCAAGCGCGGCTCGTTGATTTGCTGCTGCTGGCGCACGAGCCCCGTCTGCGCCTGCGCCGCCCACGACTGCTCCCGCGCTGTTTCTCGTTGCGACTGCCGCTGCCCCCGCTTGCCCTCGCGGTGGATCTTGGCGACCAATCCCTTGAAGCGCTCGTGCGCATCCATCACCGACGGGTCCTCGGCGATCTCTTGCAGTACGCGTAGCGTGGTCTCTAGCTCGTCATCGGTAAAGGGCATGGCGATTGGGTGGAGAGAGGGAGGACTCGAACCTCCGACTTCCGGTTTTAGCGTAACCGGCCTCTTCCTACTGAGTTACTCCCCCCACAACCTTCAGGGATTGGAAAGCGGGCGGGATTCGAACCCGCAGCTCGATGTGGAGTCGTGTTACTTCCCTTGACACTACCGCTTTCCACAGACTCTATCGTATGTACGTGCCGATTGTTAAAGACGAGGAGAGAGACGGGACTCGAACCCACACGTCCGCTACGCAAGCGGTGCGCTTCCGGCACCCGCAGGTACTCTGCGGCGCGCTTCCGTTACGCAACTCCCTCCCGGCTCTTTATACCGTAAAATACGGGCATGGACGAAAGGCTCGTGGCGCTTAAAGATCCGACCCTCCCCGTGGTACGCATTGAAGAGATCTGGCAGGGGATACGGACCCTCGACGGCCCTATTGCAGGAGCGATTCTTCTCCATCCCAACTGTTCGCCCACGCTCTTCTGGGAGCTTTTTCTGCACCATCCCGCGCTGGCGGCGAGCAACCCTTCGTTCTCGCTGCTTCTCTTGGAGTCCGAGAGCCTGACCCACCAGAGTGCCTGGACCCTACACCATCTCCTCCGTCGCCCCGATATCCCCGCCTCCGTTTTGGAACTTCTCACCCACGCCGAAGCCCGAAAAGTAGCACAGGAGGCGCGTCACCATCAGGCATTCGCAGGGGAGGTCGTGGCGGGCTGGGAGGCTGAGCTGCTTCAGTTGCTTGCCAGCGAGCTCCATCGAGACCGACGCTTGGTCTGGCTCGCACGGGTGGGGGCGCTGCCGGAGGCGCTCAATGCTGCCTTGCCCTATCCCATCCGACCGACTCCGCTCCCACCTCGCTCTCCTCGGGGGATCCCGCCGTACGAGGACTGGGAGCCGCGCTGGCAGTACAATGCTCGGCTTGGACAGCTTGTACTGGAAGACGGGCTAGCTCTCCCCGAGCGAGACCAGCGCCATGCGATCTTAACCTTCTTCGCCTGCAGCGACGGTGAGCTGGCGCCTTTTCTTGCCCTTGCCCAAGTTGCGGCACGGCGCTTGCTCACCAACGCGACTGTCGCTCCGGTTTGGTACAAGCGCTTGGGAGCCGCCCTCAACCACCACTTGCCCACCTCCGCTCTCCCGCGCCTCACCGACGATGGCAACCGCTGGGTACGCGCCGTGGCCCAAAAACGCCTCGCCGATCCGAAGTGGCGCTTATTTTGACCCCACCCCAGCCTTCCCTGCCGCAGGGAGGGTGGACGCGAGCTGTGCGAGTGGCCGGGTGGGTTCGAGCCGGGTGGGTTCTGCCGTAGAAAGCGGGCAGGATTTGCACCTGCACTTTGGGGTTATGAGCTCCCTTGTGCTTCTATTACACCACCGCTTTCCAGAGGCATTTTATCAAAGGAGAGAGACGGGAATCGAACCCGCATCTCCGGCTTGCAAACCGGCGTGGTTCCCTTCACACCACTCCCTCCCTGAGCTGGGCATTTGGAAAACGAACCAGAGTCGAACTGGTACCTCCCGACTGAGAATCGGGCATGCTTCCATTGAACACCACCGCTTTCCGGGGAGAGTGTACCTGAGAGAGTGCGAAGAGGAGGAAGGCGGGACTCGCACCCACATCTCCGCGATTGCAGTACGGCGTGTTTCTCTACACCACAACCTCCAAGGTATTTTATCAGTCAGGCATGAATCTCTGGGGCCCTCTCCACAACCTTTCTACTAGCGGTGATGCGCTGGCACAGCTCTACTATGAGATACCCCGTCGGGGTGCACAAGGGGCGAGCTTGCTGGAGGCACTGGCGCGGCATCCGAACTGTCCCCCAAAGATTATTCGGCAGCTCTTGCTGTCGGTGCCACAGGCAGTGACGGAGAACCCTGCCTGGTGCTTGCTTATGCTGGAGGGAGGCATTCTAGGCGCACAAGAGCCCGTTCTTGAGCAACTTTGTGTGGGGAGTCTTCCCTATTCCTACTTAGAGCTACTCTGTCAGCATCCCAATGCTCAGGTGCGGGCACAGGTGGCGGAGCATGTCTCCTATGCGGGGAGCGTGTCGGGAGACCTTGATGAGGCACTCTTGCAGAAGCTGGGGACGCTTCGGCGCGATGGACGGCTTGTCTGGCTGGCGCGGGAGGGATTTTTCCCCGCACGACTCCAAGACTATCTGCCACACCCCGTGGTCGTGTCCCCTGCCCATTGCCAGAGCTTTCGAGCGACGCGGCTAGACCCTTGGGTTGAGGTAATGGACTTACTGAGTGCCAAGAGTGGCCAAAAAGCCTCATCGGAAGAGATGCTCATTCACTATGCCCGAACCCACGGCGAGCTGGTGCCGCTCCTTGCCCTCACTGTAACTCCCTCAAAGAGTGTCCTGCGCGAGCTTTATCGGAGTGTTCTGCCTTGGAAGCGGCTGGGAATCGCCTTAAATCCCCAAGCACGGTATGTCGAGAACTGGTACTACACGAGTCCATTGGATTCTGACACAGAAGATAGCGCCCGAAGTATCCTCGGCTACCTCGCCAACGACGGCAACCGCTGGGTGCGTGCGGTGGCCCGGCAGCGTCTCGCTGATCCCAGCTGGCGTTTGTTTTAACGGAGCGGGCAGGAGTCGAACCTACACCTCTTCAATGCCGTTGAAGCGCGCTTCCATTGCGCCACCGCTCCCCGTCCGCCGATTGGAAATCGGCGTCTGCAATGGCGTTCCGCCACAAAGCCCGTGCACCCTCTGGGTGCGGGCTCCCCAATCTACCTTCCTTCGCGAAGCCGTGCCCACAGGGTGCACAAGTGGCCGAGTTCCACGAGGCCGAGGGAGGCAGCCTGGAACAGGCTTCGCGGCGCTTGCGCCACTGCTGACGCCCAATTCCATTGGGCGGACAAAGAAGGCGGGCGGGAGTCGAACCCGCACTGCGAAGATTGGAAATCCAAGCCGCTTCCATTGCTTACCGCCTTCGGTGACATTGTATCTGCCTAAGGTATAAAAGCTCATGCGTAGCACGGACCGAGAACTTCTGAAGCAAGCAGAGCTCAATAGCGACGAGATCAAGCGGCTCTACAGTCAGCTTGACACGCTCCACGGCTACGAGCGCACCGGAGTGATTGAGACCTTAGTAGGGAGTCCGAACTGCCCGCCGGACATCTATACGGCACTCTTTCCGCTGGCACCAAACCAGGGGCTGCTGAATCCCGCGTGGCCTCTGTTTCTGATAGAAGGACAGTTTCTGCATGAGCTCGACCGCGCCTTTATTGCGACATGCCTGCGCCATGGCAACACAACTTCCACGTTTTTAGAGGCGCTCACCTCCCATCCTGTGGGCTGGATTGCCCGCGCGGCGCGCCAGCACGTGACTCTGGTGGGGGAGGCGAGCGCCGACTGGGAGCAGGAGCTTCTCGACGATTTTACGACACGGCTCTGGCGCGATAGCTCGCTTGTCTGGGTGATGCGTGCCGGAGCGCTCCCCGATGCCATCAACCGACGACTACCGTATCCCCTCCAGCCGCAGCCGCTCTTGCCCGAGGGGGAGCGCCAGAAAGTGCTAGAGAAGATTGCTGGGCAGCGTGGGACGAGCCTGGCGACTGTGCTCGCCATTGCACACATGCAAAATCCTCTCCAAAAATGGGCAGAGCACCCGCACTGGGAGCGGCGATTTGCCTTGGCTTTAAACCCGACGATAAAACTAATGAAGAAGCGGCTCCAGCAGGATGGGCATGTCTGGGTACGTGCGGCGGCACGAGGAAGTGAGGGGATTTTATGAGAGTTTTCGGAGCGATTGCGCTGACATTGCTTGCTTCGGTGAGCTTTGCCCAGCGGCCCGCGCAGGGGCCGGTCTCGACCGTGCCGTTTGTGCCAGAGAAGGCGGGTTATGCGCTGGTCTGGGAGGATGAGTTTGAGGGAAGCAAGCTCGATTCCACCAAGTGGAAGGTGCGGGGTGTGGGGCCACGAGCGCTGGCATATGTCTCGGAGGAGGCGGTGGAGGTCAAGGACGGCTACCTCTGGCTCTGGGCGAAGAAGAAGGGCGAGCAGCTACTGGGGAGCGCGGTGGGGACAGAGGGGCTTTTTTCCTCCCGCTACGGCTACTACGAGTGCCGGGCGCAGGTGCAGAAGTCGCCGGGGGTGTGGGCGGCGTTCTGGATTCAGTCCACCGAGATCGCCAAGGGGGAGGACCCGGCGGTCTTTGGGGCGGAGATCGACATCATGGAGTGCTTCCGCAAGCTGGGCACCGATATTGTCTCCCACAATGTCCACTGGGCGTATGGCCCCAACCAGAAGACCACGCGCGGGATGCAGAGCTACCTCAAGGGAGTCGGGACGGGCTTTCACACCTTTGGGCTGGAGTGGACCCCGGAGAAGTATGTTTTTTATGTGGATGGCCTGAAGTTCTACGAGGTGACCCAGGGCATCTCCCAGATCAAGGAGTATCTGATCCTGAGCATGGAGTACCCCAGCAACCCCGCCGACATGACCCGCACCCTCTACCCCGATGCCTTTGTCGTGGACTACGTCCGGGTCTGGCAGAAGAAGCCGTAGTAGCCGCTCCTACCAGTTAATGGGGTAGACATTGATGCCGGAGAGGGCGCCCCAGGCGGTGGTGAGGCCCCCGCCAAGCAGGTCGCCGGCGATCAGGCCAAGGAAGAACGGGGCGAATTTTTTGTAGGTGTCCGCGCCGCCGTAGCGCAGAACCAAAATCTTGACGCCCCAGGCGATCAGAAACGGGAGCCAGGTGCTGGTCATGGTGTTGGTGTTTGCCATGGCGTAGCCGACCGGGTGCAGCGGCCACCAGAGGAAACGGGCGCGTAGGAACATCATCCCGGCCGTGAAGGCAAAGCCAAAGCCAATGGCGGCGAGGCCACGCAGGTCCGGGGCGGCGGGGTTGCGTAGCAGGGCGACTAGGTTGTCGAAGGGCTGGCGGCCCATGCTCGTACGCCAGGCATCGGTTTTTGCTTCGGCACCGTAGCCGTGCCAGAGCAGGAGGGCGATGGCAAACGACGAGATAAGCCCAATCACGGTGGCGATTGCGATGGCGACAAAAGTCTTGCGGCGGCTGGCCCCGACACTATCGGCCATCTTGAGCGCTTCGAGCTGGTGGGGCATGGGCAGGCAGCGCATGTCGAAGTTGCCCAGCACGGGGCGCATGAACGCGAGAACCGTGAGGTCGGCAGGGGTGAGCAGGCCAGTGCCGAGGGTGCGGGTGAGCATGTGGTTGACATCCACCTCGGGGCCAAAGAGCCAGGCATTGCCGGTCTCGGCGCGGATGCGGGTGGCGGCGACCATGTAGCAGAGGGCTAGGATCACCAGGAGGGCAGCGATCAGCGGCTGCATCCCGGCGACAATACAGAACGCGATCATGAGGCCCACTGAGACCAGCAGGCCAATCGCGGCGGCACGGTAGCTCAGGGCTTCGTCGGTGTCATCGAGCTCGCCTTTGGGGCCTCCAAAGGCCATCGTCACCACTTCTTTGACATAGCTACGGGCGAGCCAGAGCGGGACGAGCGCAAGGGCGAGAAACGCGCCGGCACCTTGCTGCCCGATAAAGGGAAAGGTCGCGCGCTGCGTCCCGGTCATACCGGCGTCGATATTGAGTGCCGCCCCGACCACGTTCTCGATGCGGGTGAGTAGGAAGAAAAACCAGCCGGAGAACGTCACCTCGACCGGAATAAAGTACGCTACCCCGATCACAAACGGGTAGAACGAGAGCGGCGTGCGCCCCATCGCGTTCCACGGTGGGCTGGAGACAATCGCGGGCATTTGTGCCAGGTCCGTGTCGGCGCGGAGGGAGACCAGCGGGAACTTGGGGTCGTTGAGGGCGAGGGTGTTGATGAGCGTGAGGACGAAGGGAAGCGCTAGGCCGGCCCAGAAGATCTTATTGCGAAAGAGCGAGCCCTTCCCATCGTCGGTGCCGGCTTCCACGAGGGCGAGGGGTAGTGCCACGGTGGGAAAACTAAGTTTCTCGCGATCGACCCACTGGCGGCGCATGAGTGAGACCAGGCAGAAAGTGGCAAACGTGAGGGTCAGGAGAAAGCCAATCCAGACAAGTAGTTGTGGCCCCCAGAGCCCCCACGGCGGCGTGGTCTTGCCCTTGTAGAAACCGTCGAGCACCTCCGGGTTGGTCTGTGCCAGCCAGTGCGGGACGAAGCGATGAAACGTGGAGGCCCAGGCGTTGGCATCGGTGGCGTAGTGGAACGAGGCGACAATGGTCGGGACCAGAAAGTGGAGCTGGCCCGACGAGCTGAGCACGGTCGAAGTCGTCACCATGACATAGACAATCAGCATCTCCGCTGCCGTCAGCATGGTCTGGGGGAGGAAGCGCTTGAGGAGCAGATTGACCCCCGCCACCCCAAAGATCAAGGTCACCGCCCCGACCGGAGTGGCGGTCGCCGCAATCGCCGAGTGGCCCTGGACACCGCTCATGATCAGCTCGGCGTAGTGAATCCAGAGGTTGGTGAGCACGGTCAGCCCCAGCCCCAGCAAGACCGAGCGCACCGTCAGGCCCAGAGCCCGTGTCGTTTCCTGAGCCCGCGTGGTTTTCATGGGGGTATTTTACCGTGATACGGCCCGGCCCCCTAACCCCCGCCTGGCGGGGGGACAACGAGGAAAGAAGCTCCTTGTATTCCCCCCGTTCGACGGGGGTTAGGGGGCCGGCGGCAGGTTTTTATGCACCCGGCTAAAGAGCGCGAGCAGAACGCTTAGCTCATGGCGCGTGGGATCGCAGCGGCGCAGGAGGGACTTGACCAGCGCAGGAACCGGCGCGGGCGTCCCGGGGCGCACAAAGCCGCTCGCCGCCATCACGCCGTCGAGGTGCCGGTCGAGCTGGACGAACTCGTTTTCGGTGGGCGCATCGGCGAGAGTCGGGGCAAGCGCAAGACTTTCCGGCAGGCTGCGCGTGATCTCGTAGAGCGTCAGCAAGACCGACTGCGCGAGGTTGAAGCTCGGGTAGGCCGCCGTGGTGGGAATCCGCACGACCCAGCGGCAGAGATTCAGGTGCTCATGGCGCAGGTCGTCGTCCTCGGGGCCGAAGACCAGTGCGGTTGTGCGGTCAGCGCGCTGTGTTAATTTCTCCGACCACTGGGGCAGGCTGACATAGTGCGCGGGGTTCTCGCCTTTTCGCAGCGCCAGCCCGACCACTTCTTGCATCGGAGCAATCGCCTCGGTAAAGCTCTCGTGGATCGTCATCGTGTCGAGGAGCACCGACGCGTCCCGCGCGGTGACACAGGCTCGCTCCCGGTCGTAGCCGCGCGGCGCGACCAGATGCAGGTGTTCAAACCCCAGGTTCTGCATCGCCCGCGCCACCGAGCCGATATTGAGGCTCTCCTGCGGCTCGATCAGGATGATGTGAAAGTTATTCATATGCGTTCACCGCCGGTTGGAGCGGCGGTGCTGGAGAGCGTCGCAGGCTCCGCTGCAAAGGCCGTTCCGGCCATACAAAATTATATGGGCGGCACGCCCTTCCCAGCCGGAGGCTCTCCAGCACCGCCGTTCTAATCGGCGGGGCAAACCGCCAGCACCTTGATCTCCACATGGATCCCCCGCGGGAGCGCCGAGACCTGGATCGTGGTGCGGGCGGGGCGAATCTGGCCGAGGTACTCGGCGTAGATGGCGTTGTAGGTGGCGAAGTCGGTCTCTAAATCCGTGAGGAAGCCGGTGACATCGACCACGTTTTCGAGCCCGAGTCCGGCGGCTTCTAGGATGACTTTTAGATTATAGAAGACCCCGTGGACTTCGTCGGCGAAGGTGGCGGGGAGCTCTCTCTCGCCACGCTTGTGGGGGCCGAGGCCGCTGATAAAGAGAAAGTTGCCGACCCGGCGGGCGTGGGGGTAGGCGGCGACAGGGTCCGGGCCGCCGTCGGCCATGAGTTCCGTTCCATTCATGCCTGCCACCCTACAGATAAAATTTGATTTGCGCAAGTGTAGCGCCCGTGATAAACTCCGAGGGTTGTCTTGACAGAGGTTGACAAAAAATTATGTATGCAGTGATTCGAACGGGCGGCAAACAATACCGTGTCGCAGAAAAAGATACTCTTGTTGTGGAAAAGCTGGATGGCGCTGAGGGCGACACCGTGGTCATCGACGATGTTCTCTTCGTCGGTGGGGACGCCCCCGTATTCGGCACTCCGACCGTCGCCGGCGCGAAAGTGACCGCGACCATCGTGAGCCAGGGCAAGGGCAAGAAGATCAATGGCATCACCTACATCAAGGTGAAGAACCACCAGCGCCACTACGGCCACCGCCAGCTGGAGACCCGGCTTCGCATCGACTCCATCGCGGCGTAGGCTCTTACAAAAGCAAGGAAGAAATAGAAAATGGCACATAAAAAAGGGGTAGGTTCGTCCCGTAACGGCCGCGATTCCAATGCCCAGCGCCTGGGCGTCAAAGAGTACGCCGGGCAGTATGTCACCGCCGGTTCTATCTTGATCCGCCAGCGTGGCAGCGAGTTCGATCCGGGCAAGAATGTTGGCCAGGGCAGCGACTACACGCTCTTCGCCAAGATCGACGGTGTCGTGAAGTTTGAAGGCCACAAGCAGAATCGCCGTATCTCGGTGTACGCAGTGGCTCCGGTTGAGGAAGCGGTCGCCACCGCGTAAGCTTTCTCTCAAAAAGAAACTCAGGCCCGGTCTGCTTGGCAGCCGGGCTTTTGCTTTGGGGTACCCCATGTTTATTGATGAAGTTGAGATCTGGCTGATGGCGGGCTCGGGAGGCAGCGGAGCGCTGACCTTCCGTACCGAAAAGCACGTCCCCCGTGGCGGTCCTGATGGCGGCGACGGCGGGCATGGGGGCTCCGTGGTCTTTGAGGTGGACTCCAACCTCTCCACCCTGCTGGACTACCGCCCCGGCAAGAAGTACCGCGCCGAGCGGGGCGAGAACGGTATGGGCAAGCGCCAGTACGGCAAGAATGGCCCCGACCTGGTGCTCAAAGTCCCCCCGGGAACCCAGGTCTTCGATGCCGAGAGCGGGGAGCTGCTCGCCGATCTCTCCCACGTGCCGCAGAAAGAAGTGCTGGCGGCGGGTGGGCGCGGCGGACGCGGCAATGTCCACTTTGTCACCAGTGTCCACCAGACCCCCAAGTTCGCCGAGAAAGGCGAGCCGGGCGAGGAGCGGCGGGTCAAGCTCTCGCTGAAGCTCCTGGCCGATGTGGGGCTCCTGGGCTTTCCCAATGTCGGCAAGTCCACGCTGCTCGCCGCGGTGAGCGCCGCGCGCCCCAAGATCGCCGACTACCCGTTTACAACACTTGTCCCCAATCTCGGGGTCGTGCCGGCGGCGGACCACCATAACTTTGTCATGGCCGATGTGCCAGGGCTGATCGAGAACGCCAGCGAGGGCGCGGGGCTAGGGATTCAGTTCCTCAAGCACCTGGAGCGCACCCGCCTGCTCGTGCACCTGCTCGATGTCTCGGGCCTCTCCGGTCGCGACCCCTTGGAGGACTTTGGGATCATCAACCGCGAGCTCGATGCCTTCTCCGAGGACCTGGCCAAGCTCCCGCAGATCGTGGTCTTCTCCCGGATCGATGTGCTGGGCGACCGCACGGGCCTCGTGCCGCTACGGCAGTTCTTCGAGGCGCGTGGGCTGGAGGTCTTCCCGATCTCCGCGGTGACCGGCGAGGGCGTGCGCGACCTGATCCTGCATGTCTGGACCAAGCTGCAAGAGATTCCCAAGGAAGTTCCCAAGCTGAGCGGGGTGGTGCACATCACCAATAACAACCGCGCCGACGATGACCCGAAGCACTTTACGATCACCCGCGACGACGAAGGAGTGCTGGTGGTCTCGGGCAAGGCACTGGAGCGCGTGGTCGCCATGACCGACATGGGCAACGAGTACGCGGTTCGTCGCCTACAGCGCCAGCTGGAGCGCTGGGGAGTCTTCACCAAGCTCAAGACCTTTGGGGCACAAGAGGGCGACACGGTCCGTATCCGCACCACGGAGTTTGACTACGTGGACGAAGACGCTTGGGATGCCGAGGAAGTGGAAGACGACGAAGAGTTTGAGACGGATACGGTATAATTGTGAACAATGGTACAAACTCCCACAGAAGAATCGGCATCGCTTCCTAAAGTTCCGATCCCGACTCTGGAGCGCCTGACAACCTACCTGCGTTGTCTGGTCGATCTGGGGGCAAGTGGAGTCCAGACAATCTCCTCAGCACAGATCGAGGAGCACACGCGCATCAGTGCCGCCCAGTTCCGAAAAGACCTCTCCTACTTTGGGGAGTTTGGCAAGCCCGGCGTGGGCTACCAGGTCTCGGAGCTGGAGGCGCGGATCGCGCGGATTCTCCAGATCCACAAGCTCCAGCCCATCCTGCTGATCGGGGCGGGGAACCTCGGGATGGCGCTCGCGGCCTACCCCGGCCTGGAAGAGCACAAGTTCCGCATTGTCGCTCTCTTTGACACCGACCCCCACAAGATCGGCAAGCGCGTCCACGGCATGGATATCATCGACTTCTCCCAGCTCGGCGAGATCAATGAGGTCCTCCAGGCGCAGATCGCGATCTTGGCAGTTCCCACGGGCGCGGCACAGGCCGCCGCAGACACCGCGATCCAAAACGGCGTGCGTGCGCTTCTGAACTTTGCTCCCGCGCCGCTGAAGGTGCCCGCCGGGGTGGTGGTGCGCAATGTCTCCTTCCTCCAGGAGCTTGCCGTGCTCTCCTACCACCTCACCGAGACTGAGAAGCGAGGCACCTAGTGGCGCGGCACCGCCGCTGGGGACTGCTGGCACTCGTGCTCCTGCTAGGGGCGCTCTCGCTCGGGCTGGGCATCGCGCTCCGGCGGCCGTCGGGCGCCACAAGACTTCCTCCGCTCCCGCCCCGTGCCCTGATTGTCGCCTACCTCAAGGTGGGCCACGGCGAGGCTTCCTGGGTCAAGACCGCCGATGGCCGCTTCCTGGTGATCGGGGCGGGGCCGGTCGGCTCGGGGGCACATATCGCCGAGACGCTGCGCGCCGCGGGGGCAAAGCAGATCGACCTACTAGTCCTGCCCTATGCCTACAGCGAGGCCCTCGGGGGGGCGTTGGAGCTGGTGGCGCAGTTCCCGATCAAGGCGGCGCTCGAGGTGGGAGGCCCCCTGGTCAACCAGCGCCAGCGTGAGACCCGTGCGGCGCTTCTCCAGCGAAAGATCCCGGTGCAGGTGGCCCGTGCGGGGCATGCCTTCGACCTGGGGCACGGGGGGCGGCTCGATATTCTCTTTCCCCACGAGCCCTTGGTCTCTCGCACCCCGGTCGCGCCCAACAACGCGATTGTCCTGCGCCTCACCTGGGGCCAGACCCACTTCCTCTGGGAGGGGGGCTTGGAGGAGGCGGGGGAGCAGGCGTTCTTGGGGCTCGGCTACGAGCTCACGGCCGATGTGCTCCGGGTGGCCCGCTTCGGCAACGCTGGGGCCTCCACCCCCGAGCTGCTCCGTGAGGTCCAGCCACGCTTTGTGGTGATCAGCGCCGACGATAAAGACGGGGAGCTGCCGGCACCCGCGACCCTGGAGCGCCTGACCGCCACGGGGGCCACCCTCCTGCGCACCGACCGCAGCCCTAGCGACCTCTTCTTCTTCTCCGATGGGCAGACCGTCGAGCAGGCACGCTAGGGGAGAGCCACGGTGGTGAGAAAGCCGACATGATCGAGGCGCGTCTGGATCGCCGCCACGGAGAGAAGCTCGGGATCGTGGAGGACCGTGACGGTCTTGCTACCCCTATCGACTCGTAGCTGCGCGAGCCCCTCGGTGCTGGCCAAGGCGCGCTGGATCGTCTGCACACCCGCGTCATCCTCCAACTCGGGAGCCCGTAGCGTTGTCTCTAACATGGCAGAGAGTCTACCCAAAAAAAATCCCTGACCGGCACCGGCAGGGATAGTGGAGAGAAGGATTTGAAGAGAAACGTCCCAGTGAAGGAAGCACTCTACAGGAGTACAAGCTCCGCAGAATAAATGCCGCTTCGCCCTGGTAGCCCTGCGGGTTTATAGTAGATTGTACAACCGCCCCTTGGCGGACTATAATAGGACGCGCTTCTTGCGCAAGGAGAACGAACGCCGTGGCCCAGAACTGGTCCAAGCCTGTTGATGTGGAGCTGGAGACACTCATCCGTGCCCGCTACCCGATTATCTATGTCGTGTCCTGGGAGGAGCGACGTGTGGAGGAGACGCTCCGGGAGATCTGCCAGAAGCGTGGTAAGAAGCTGATCCAGTGGACGATCACCAGCGGCCTGGGGGGGAATGTGGCCTCGCGCGACCCGCTGGCCGCCCTCGATCAAGTCCTCGCCGCCCCCGATCAGACGGTCTTCTTGCTCAAGGACTTCCACCCCTTCATGAACGACCACATGGTGGTCCGCAAGCTCCGCGACCTAGTCTACGCCCTCAAGACAAGCTTTAAGACCCTGATCCTCCTCTCGCCCACGCTGAAACTGCCGGTCGAGCTGGAGAAAGAGATCACGGTCGTGGACTACCAGCTCCCGACGCCAAAAGACATCGACCGCCTGCTGGAGGGGATTATCCAGTCCGTGCGCTCCAACAACCAGATCGATGTGAACCTGACTCCCCTGGAGCGCGAGCAGATCCTCAAAGCGGCATCGGGCCTCACCAGCAACGAGGCGGAGAATGTCTTTGCCAAGTCCCTGGTCGAGAAGCGCAAGTTCGATATCGACGTGATCCTCTCGGAGAAAGAGCAGATCATCCGCAAGTCTGGAATCCTGGAGTACTATCCCGCCAGCGAGGCCTTCTCCGATGTGGGAGGCATGGACCTCCTAAAAGAGTGGATGAGCCAGCGCACCGCCAGCTTCACCGATGCCGCGCGCCAGTACGGCCTCCCGGAGCCAAAAGGCGTCTTACTGCTCGGTGTGCAAGGCTGTGGTAAATCGCTTACAGCTAAAGCCATTGGTTCTCTCTGGAAATTACCTTTATTACGCCTAGATGTTGGTAAAATCTTCGGAGGAATTGTTGGGCAGAGCGAAGAGAACATCCGAAAGGCGATCTCGACCGCGGAGTCCGTGGCCCCCTGTGTCCTCTGGATCGATGAGCTGGAAAAGGGCTTTTCGGGGACGCAAAGCTCGGGCTCTAGCGATGGAGGAACGACCAGTCGTGTCTTTGGGACGTTCTTGGCGTGGATGCAGGACAAGAAAGCGCCGGTGTTTGTGATCGCGACCAGCAACGATGTCACGGCGCTTCCGGCGGAGCTTCTGCGAAAAGGGCGCTTCGATGAGATCTTCTTTGTGGACCTGCCGTCGAAGGCGGAGCGCAAGGAGATCTTCGATATCCACCTCAAGAAGCGTGGGCGCGATCCCAAGAACTTCAACACCGAGGAGCTCGGGCGGGTCTCCGTGGGGTTCTCGGGGGCGGAGATTGAGCAGGCGGTGGTCTCGGCACTCTTCTCCGCGTTTGCCGATAGCAAGAAAGACGCAAAGACGGGCGAGGAGACGATCCGTGAGGTGACGGTGGACGACCTGAAGCGCTCGATCAAGATCTCCGTGCCGCTCTCGGTGACCATGCAGGAGAGTATCGACCACCTGCGCAACTGGGCCGACGAGCGCGCCCGCCCGGTATCGTCGGTGCAGGCCGAGTCCGCACAGGAGATCCTAGACGCGGACGACGACGAGGACGATGCGCCCTACCGCATGGACAACCTCGACGACGACGAGTCGCACTAGGTGAAGGAGCTTGCGGCGCTGGAGGCCAGCCTGGGGGGAGGAACTCTCGGGCTGGCGGCGACCTGTGCGGGGGAGAGCGTGCTCTACCAGGCCGAGACCCTCTTCCCCACAGCCAGCTCGATCAAGATCGCCATTGTCGAGGAGGTCTTTCGGCAGGGGCTCGACCTCGCGCAGCCCGTGCGGGTGACTGAGGCGGACTTCGTGGGCGGGAGCGGTGTCCTGGCGAGCCTCACGCCTGGTGTGGCCCTCCCCCTCGGGGACCTGGCGACTCTGGCGATCACGGTCTCGGA